>NZ_JBNNHS010000029.1:0-1066 GCF_050269105.1 Pseudomonas sp. NPDC077408 | reverse complement strand
TGGCTAAAGAAAAATTCGAACGTAACAAACCGCACCTGAACGTCGGTACCATTGGTCACGTCGACCATGGCAAGACCACGCTCACCGCAGCTCTGACTAAGGTCTGTGCTGAGACTTGGGGCGGCTCTGCGCGTGACTTCTCGCAGATCGACAACGCGCCGGAAGAGAAGGCTCGTGGTATCACCATCAACACCTCCCACGTTGAATATGATTCCTCGATCCGTCACTACGCTCACGTTGACTGCCCTGGTCACGCTGACTATGTGAAGAACATGATCACCGGTGCTGCGCAGATGGACGGCGCGATCCTGGTTTGCTCCGCTGCTGACGGCCCGATGCCGCAGACTCGTGAGCACATCCTGCTGTCCCGTCAGGTTGGCGTTCCTTATATCGTTGTCTTCCTGAACAAGGCTGACATGGTTGACGACGCTGAGCTGCTTGAGCTGGTTGAGATGGAAGTGCGTGACCTGCTGTCGACTTACGACTTCCCGGGCGACGACACTCCGATCATTATCGGCTCTGCATTGATGGCCTTGAACGGCCAGGACGACAACGAGATGGGCGTATCGGCCGTGCGTAAGCTGGTCGAGACTCTGGACAGCTACATCCCAGAGCCTGAACGTGCAATCGACAAGCCGTTCCTGATGCCGATCGAGGACGTGTTCTCGATCTCTGGTCGCGGTACTGTTGTGACTGGTCGTGTTGAGCGCGGCATCGTTAAGGTTCAGGAAGAGATCGAGATCGTTGGTATTCGTGCCACGACCAAGACTACCTGCACCGGCGTCGAAATGTTCCGTAAGCTGCTCGACGAAGGTCGTGCGGGTGAGAACGTCGGCGTCCTGCTGCGCGGCACCAAGCGTGATGACGTTGAGCGTGGTCAGGTTCTGGCTAAGCCGGGCACCATCAAGCCGCACACCAAGTTCGAAGGCGAAGTCTACGTACTGAGCAAAGAAGAAGGCGGTCGTCACACTCCGTTCTTCAAAGGCTACCGTCCGCAGTTCTACTTCCGTACGACTGACGTGACCGGTAACTGCGAGCTGCCCGAAGGCGTTGAGATGGTGATGCC
>NZ_JBNNHS010000028.1:0-1094 GCF_050269105.1 Pseudomonas sp. NPDC077408 | reverse complement strand
CTGGCGAAGCTGGAAGGCTACGGCGTACGGGTAGGCCTGGGCACGGATGTCGGCGGCAGGCGCGCAGATCACTGAGATCCAGGCACTGGTCGATGCTGCGCAGGAGATGTTGGGCCGGGACGTGATCTTCGAGATTGAACGAGTAGAACAGGCGCTGCTGTCCTCCCGGTAACTGTCCCATCATGCTGTTCGCCTCCACGCCCGCTGACAAAGCAATTTTGCCAACGGCATGGGGAGGTCGCTACTTTTTCAACAGAATCGGCCAAAAGCGGACGATTGCTGGCAGGTATTCAAGCTATGTCCCCAGGCCCTGGGGAAATAGCTTGGGGTTTGAGAAAGCCTGCTTAAGGTGGTCGTACACCAATCGCACCCGCTTCGATACAGGACCCTGCTGCGGGCGGTATATGAACAGATCCCATGGTGCTGGAGCGTGATCAGCCAAAACGGCAACCAGCTTTCCTGACCGCAGATGAGGCTCAGCCAGATAGGCAGGAATTTGGCCAAAACACATGCCTGCCAGGGTGGCTTCCAATTCCGTATCTGGATCATCACAGATAAGCGCTGGCTGCCTGGGCGCGAACGTTTGCCCGTCGGCAAATAGCCAAGGCCAAGGGCGGCCATTTTTCCGGTCGATCAGGACTGAAAGTGGCAGCTTAGCTAAGGCATCCAAAGATTTAGGTGGTGTCTTTTGGCCTATGAGAGACGGGCACGCGACAACGTAAAACGGCACGGGAGCTAAGGCACGTGCAACGTAGCGCCGGTCGCGAATAACCCCCACCCGGATACCAATATCGATATGCGCTTCAACGGCATCAGTCATCTGATCTTCCAAGCGGAGATCGAATTGCAGGTCAGGATGTGCAGCGGCCAGGGGCTGAAGAAACGGTATTAGGAAGCGCCTGCCAATAGCATGTGGAGCCGTAATCCCCACCTTACCTGACAGCTCAGGCTCCGTCCTGTGCGACCGGAATAGCGTATCGAAATGATCCAGAGCTGACATGGCATCTTTGGCGTAATCCTGACCGAAAGCAGTGATGCTCACCTGGCGGGTATTGCGGTGGAACAGTGATTCGCCAAGCTCAGTTTCCAGGGCT
>NZ_JBNNHS010000027.1:0-1119 GCF_050269105.1 Pseudomonas sp. NPDC077408 | reverse complement strand
CCAGGCTCGCCAGCTGAATGAACTTGCTCCAAGAACTGACGCCGTGTGGCTGCAGCTTGGTGTACATGGAAATTAAAGAACCTACCTGCAGCTCAAGAGCTTTTACTTTCTCACGGACTAAACATTGATGATTGTCGCGCGGCATATGCCTGCGAGCTCTACTGGCGATTGTCTGGTCACCACGCCCCGATTCTTGGGGGCAAAGCTCCCCAAGATGAGGATCTGGAGGCCCGGAATCACGTCGCCTACGAGCTCGGGAATATGCGTATCTGGGAAACTGATGCGTACGTTGGTGCCCGAGCCAACCTGAGGAAGGAAGCCGCCGGTACCAATCGCTAAGCCATCACACAGCAGATTTGGGATTAGATCAGACGCCCTTAACCTTGGCAGAGCTCGAATTAAAGGAGTCAGGGTATGGATCGTTTTGAATTGCTTGTATATGCCGTGCTTGCCGTCATCAGTGCGCTGACTATCGCAGGTGTAATTGGCTATATGGTCGCAGCGTACCTGGACAAGAAGCACGGCGACGATTGAGCCCTCAGCGGAACGGCCAGATACCTGCAACAAACTGTCCGCTGCCCCTTGGCAGCGGGCGCTTACCCAAATCCATCGGCAAGGCACACTACCGCTGCGATACGCAGTATTTTCCCAAGCCTATGAGGTCATGGGATGACTTCGGAAGGGCTGTCAATTTCCGCACCCTAGCGAAAGTGACCGGAGCGCCGAAGCGTTTAGATCTGCAACATGCACGCCCTCCGTGTGGCGAGCTAGCTTGCCGAGTACGCTAAAACCCGTGCGCGGACTCATGGGCAGCATCTCATCTTGGGTTTTCCGAAAGCTACCGGAGAGTGTTTAGCGACCTCATCTAACCGGAGCAGCATCATGGAATTTCGTCACCTTGGTAACGGGCAGTACTTCCCACCTATTGCACCAAACGGTCGGATTTACGCTGTACCTCTTGGGCAGGAAACCCAGGTAGAAATTTTCTGCCTGGCCCCAGTAGGCATCATGGGCGCGGGCATCCAATTACGCTGGTCAGAAATCGTTGGTTGTTACTACGACGACGAATCATGGGAGATCATCCCGCGCAACTACTCGGGACGAGGGATGCGCTTCCGC
>NZ_JBNNHS010000026.1:0-1485 GCF_050269105.1 Pseudomonas sp. NPDC077408 | reverse complement strand
AGCACGTTTCTTGAGGTCGTCCCAGCCAAGGACGGCTAGAGCATCAGCGACCCAGCCAGCACAGAACACGTCATCCGACTCCCAACCGGCAACGGCCATGCGATGTTCACCTTTAGGGCGCACCCGAACTTCGAGGCGAGTCCAATCCCTCGGAGCGTCACCACCCTGCTCATACCCTTTTTCGTACAGGCAGATCCGCACAGGCGACTGCGGCGAGCCGAGATAGAGCGTGCGAGCCTGCCCCCTGATCCAATCCCCGCGCTGCTCGATGCTTATCCCGTTGGCCTGGGCGAATGCAATCAGATGCCCCGACAGCGAGTCGAACGCGCCTTCCTCGATCCAATCAGCACACGAGTCAACCCGAGTGACACCGTAGGTGATATTTAGCCCTCTGAGCGCCTGTGCGAGCACTGGAGCTTCGGTAGAGCTTGCAGTGATGTTCACCCCAGGGTTACCACCCCACCAGAGCGTACAGAGCTTCGTTGAGCCCCTGCTGATTCGTCCACCGTGTGTGTATCCATGCATACCCCTGTCGGGGGCGAAATCGGACAAATCCCACGCCTTAAGCAAGGCCGAGAGGAGGCCCTTTTGGCTTGGGTCTTGGACGTAAACCGTCGCTTGATACCAATCGAACCGTGTCATTTGGCTGGACCCCGCTTGGCACTAGGCTTCCGGCGCGTTTTGACCGGTTTCGGAGGGGGGGTTGAGTCAGTACCTGACCCCCGTGTTACAGGGACGGGGGTTGACCCCTCTTCTGAGCCTTCATCGAGACGCTGCATGAGCATGTCCAATTGCTTGATCGAATCGCCCGAAACGGCCACAAGTTCGTCGTGGACACCTTCCACAACGGCGCGTAGTCCCTGCTTGACTTGATCGGGTGCTTCGAAGGCTGCTTCGAGCAACGCAACGGTGCGTATGAGCGCTGGAGCTACCGAATCGAGCAACTCAGCGATGACTGAACCACGAGTGCGGTTCTGGAGGCTGGCGAGACGTGCAATGACGTCGTGCGTCTGCGGTTCAAGCGTGACTTGAACGCGCGGTTTGAGCGTGGGCATGAATCTTCTCCGGTGGACACTTATCGCCGGAGTGTGGTGGCTGGGTGTGTACCTGTCAATCAGGTGGACACCTTTTGTGCGTTCTACCGCGCTACGCTTGGTGGCCGCGCCCGGTCGCCTGGCTGCTTCTGCGCTGCGCGCTAGACATCAACCAGCCGCCCAGACCCGGCAGCAATGGGTTGCGATGGTTTGTCGTCAATAAGTGCCCGCATGGCTTGCGGGAGCGCATCCCAGCCACCCAGTTCTGCCGCCCATTCAGCGATGATCCCTCCGTATTGCTTGCAAAGGGCTATACGTGAGCGTTCAGCGTCAGAGCGCCGCCATACGGTGCCTACAGCACGTTTCTTGAGGTCGTCCCAGCCAAGGACGGCTAGAGCATCAGCGACCCAGCCAGCACAGAACACGTCATCCGACTCCCAACCGGCAACGG
>NZ_JBNNHS010000025.1:0-3161 GCF_050269105.1 Pseudomonas sp. NPDC077408 | reverse complement strand
AACTCAGTAGTGAAACGACGCATCGCCGATGGTAGTGTGGGGTTTCCCCATGTGAGAGTAGGTCATCGTCAAGCTTCTACACCAAACCCCCGATCCTCGTAAGAGGATCGGGGGTTTGTCTTTGGGGGATGGAAAACTCGAATGTGTTCAACAGCATCGATTATGTCTGGCCGAAGCCTGGAGGGGTTATGAATAGCTTGCTACGGTTGCTCGGTGACGGTCGTTTTCATTCTGGCGAAGAGTTAGGAAGGGCTCTCGGTGTAAGTCGGAGTGCTGTGTGGAAATACCTACAGGGACTTGAGCATGAATGCGGTGTCGAACTATTCAAAGTGCCAGGGAAAGGGTATCGCTTGGCAGAGCCACTTTCGCTACTGAGTTATGAGGACAACGCCGCTGTGTTGGCTCCGCTCGGCTGGCAGCTCTATCTTCGAGAGTCAACCGACTCCACTAATGCAGAGGCGTTGAGGTTGCTACAGTCGGGCGTAGCTGCGCCATTCGTGGTATTGGCTGAGGGTCAAACTCATGGGCGGGGCCGTAGAGGGCGTGTGTGGACGAGCCCGCCAGCACAAAATATATATTACACCTTGGTACTGAAGGTTTCGAATGGCCTCCAGGGACTTTCTGGGTTGAGTTTAGTCGTTGGGCTGGCTGTTCTCCGTGCGCTTCATCGGGCCGGTATCGAAAGTGCGGGGCTGAAGTGGCCCAACGATGTATATGCAGGCGGCAGAAAAATAGCGGGCATTCTATTAGAGCTGAATGGCGATCCGGCGGACGTATGTCATGTGATTATCGGGATTGGAGTCAACGTGAATATGGCGCCGAGCATCCAGGGCATCGGTCAGGCCTGGACGTCGGTGCGTGAGCAGACCGGAATGCTGGCGAGCCGGGATGATCTAGTGCGCTTTGTCAGTGAGGCCTTATCTCACTATTTGGAAAGGCATGCCCGTGAGGGATTTTCCTCATTACGAGACGAGTGGGAGGCACACAATATCTGGCGCGGGCGACGCTGTACGTTAAGCACCGGCACCCAACAGGTTAAAGGATTGATGAAAGGGCTAGACGAGCAGGGTGCGCTACGCCTTTGGATCGAAGGGCAGGGTGAGCGGTGTTTCAGTGGTGGAGAATTAAGCTTGAGGCTAGACGATGATTCTTGAGCTCGATTGCGGTAATAGTTTCATCAAGTGGCGGGTTGTTTCGGATGCTGATGGCGCGTTGGTAGTGGGGGGTATCGCAGCGCTGGCGGTGGACCTGCTTCAAGACTTGCACAATGCAGATATCAGCACAATTACCCGTTGCCGCATGGTGAGCGTCAGAGACGATGCGGAAACCAGCGCATTAACAGACGTGCTGTCTGGTGAGCTAGGGGTGGAAGTGCTTAAGGTGAGTCCAGCCAAGCGCCTCGCCGGCGTTGTCAATGGCTATAAGGAACAGGACCGACTAGGTTTGGATCGGTGGTTAGCTATCATCGCCGCTTATGAAATGTGCAAAGGACCGTGTTTGATTATCGACCTCGGCACTGCGGTCACTATAGATTTAGTCGATTGTAACGGCGCGCACTTGGGTGGTTATATAGCGCCAGGTTTAGCGCTTCTGCGTGGGCAGCTGCTTGCTCACACTCGGCGCATCCAATACGACCCTGCGCTATCCTCCGTTGCGTTGAGTGATATCACACCTGGCAGAGACACCGCCGAGGGTGTCGAGCGAGGTTGTTTAATCATGCTGCGAAGCTACGTTACAAGCCAGATTGGCATCGCTGAAGATCATCTGGGTAAAAACTTCACCATCTATGTTACCGGTGGAGATGCAGCACTGGTTGCAGATATCCCTAGGGTTAGATGCGTGCCTGATTTGGTTTTCAGGGGGCTGGCGATAGCCTGCCCCTAACGAGGTATCCATGCGCTGGCTTTTAATGCTGCTGGTAGTGCTAAATCTTTTATTTTACCTCCATCACATCAACAAGCAGCCTCCTAAGGTGGCGGGTGAGCTCGTGACGCCTTCCGCTTCCGAGGAGGCCGATATCCAGTTGCTTAGCGAAACCAAGCCATTGGAGCCTCGTGGTCCTTCAGGCCACGAGGGGAGTGTTTGCGTATATTTGGGTGGTTTCGACCAAGAATCGGTTGCGCTAGACGTTGAGCAGCGTTTGCTAAGTCTTGATATTGATGCCAGCGTCAAGCCTATCGATGAGGCTGCTGGCACTGACTATTGGGTATATCTGCCACCGCTGGTTTCGCGGCAAGCATCGCTACGGCAGCTGAAAGAGCTCCAATCTCGCAATATTGACAGTTACATAATTACCGTCGGCGATCTGTCTAATGGAATATCACTAGGGATATTCTCTCGTAAGGACTCCGCTGAAAGCGTTGTAAGTCGATTACAAGCTATTAATTATATGGCGTACATACGCGAGTTGCCGAGAACACACCGTAGCTACTGGATTCAGGTGAGGGGTATTCAGCAGCGCCTCCTGACCGACTCATTGCTTGGCGAACTCATAAGAGATTTCCCCAAGCTGGGGCATCAACAAATGCCGTGTTCAAGCATTGCAAACGTAGAATAGTTTTCATAGAATGGCGCCCGCTCCGTCGCGCAGCCCTTTGGGTTGTTTGAGGAGAGCTGTCACGAAAGCTAACCTCAGGATTTTAATGAGAAATTGCTTGACAGCTAGGAGGATGGCATTGAAAATGCCGCCTCGTTTTGGAGGGGTTCCCGAGCGGCCAAAGGGATCAGACTGTAAATCTGACGTCATCGACTTCGAAGGTTCGAATCCTTCCCCCTCCACCAGTTTATAGCGTCGGCCTAGGCTACCGCGGGTATAGTTTAGTGGTAGAACCTCAGCCTTCCAAGCTGATGATGCGGGTTCGATTCCCGCTACCCGCTCCAGGTTTTTGCTCACGCAAATACGATACGCTCATGTAGCTCAGCTGGTAGAGCACACCCTTGGTAAGGGTGAGGTCAGCGGTTCAAATCCGCTCATGAGCTCCAATCTCAAAGGCAGATATGTAAATATCTGCCTTTGTTTTAATGGTGGCGTGACTAGCTCAATTCAACGATGGGAGACGGTCTCGATGGCTAAAGAAAAATTCGAACGTAACAAACCGCACCTGAACGTCGGTACCATTGGTCACGTCGACCATGGCAAGACCACGCTCACCGCAGCTCTG
>NZ_JBNNHS010000024.1:0-3512 GCF_050269105.1 Pseudomonas sp. NPDC077408 | reverse complement strand
CCACCGGACAGCACGTAATCGCCAATCGACCATTCTTCATCCACATGCGTTTCGATGAAACGCTCATCGATGCCTTCGTAGCGGCCAGCAATGAGCGCTTCGCCCACCTTCTTCCCGCGGATCTGGTCGGCGACCAGGCGGGCTTTCTGGGCGGAGATGCGAGCGCCCGACAACTTAGCGGCTACTTCCATCTTTCCTTACCCCTTAGCGCTTGCCTTTCTTGTCCGCTACGTGCCCGCGATAAGTGCGGGTACCAGCGAACTCGCCGAGTTTGTGACCGACCATATCTTCGCTCACGAGAACGGGGACATGTTGACGGCCGTTATGCACAGCGATGGTCAGACCGACCATTTGTGGCAGGATCATCGAACGACGCGACCAGGTTTTAACCGGCTTGCGATCATTCTTTTCCATCGCCACTTCGACCTTCTTCAATAGGTGAAGATCGATAAAAGGACCTTTTTTCAGAGAACGCGGCACTGTCGTATCCCTCTAGTTACTTGCGACGACGGACGATCATGTTATCGGTGCGCTTGTTAGAGCGAGTCTTCGCGCCCTTGGTCGGGAAGCCCCATGGCGACACCGGATGACGACCACCGGAGGTACGACCCTCACCACCACCGTGGGGGTGATCGACCGGGTTCATTGCCACACCGCGAACGGTCGGACGGACACCGCGCCAGCGCTTAGCACCCGCCTTACCCAGCGAACGCAGGCTGTGCTCGGAGTTCGAGACTTCACCCAGGGTCGCACGGCATTCAGCCAGTACCTTGCGCATCTCGCCAGAGCGAAGACGCAGAGTCACGTAGGCACCTTCACGAGCAACCAGCTGAGCCGAAGCACCAGCCGAACGCGCGATCTGGGCACCTTTGCCAGGCTTGAGCTCAACACCGTGAACGGTCGAACCCAGCGGAATGTTACGCAGCGGCAGGCTGTTACCAGCCTTGATTGGCGCATTGACGCCAGAGAGCAGCTGATCGCCAGCAGTTACACCCTTGGGTGCAATGATGTAGCGACGCTCGCCGTCCGCGTACTTCAGCAGCGCGATGTGTGCAGTACGGTTCGGGTCGTATTCAACGCGCTCAACGACGGCTGGGATGCCATCCTTGTTGCGACGAAAATCGACCAGACGATAATGCTGCTTATGACCACCACCGATGTGACGAGTGGTGATACGGCCGTTGTTGTTACGGCCACCAGTCTTCGACTTCTTCTCGAGCAGCGGAGCATAAGGAGCGCCTTTGTGCAGCTCCTGATTGACCACCTTGACCACGAAACGGCGGCCCGCGGAAGTCGGTTTGCATTTAACGATTGCCATGATGCACCCCTTCCTTACTCAGCGTTGCCGGAGAAATCGAGATCCTGGCCTGGCTGAAGGGCGATATACGCCTTCTTCCAGTCGTTACGCTTGCCCAGGCCGCGAGCGGTGCGCTTGGTCTTACCCTGAACATTCAGGGTGCTGACCTTGGCGACCTTCACGTTGAACAGGCTTTCGACGGCCTTCTTGATTTCCAGCTTGGTTGCATCAGTAGCAACCTTGAAAACGAACTGGCTTTTGCTGTCAGCCAGCATGGTTGCCTTCTCGGAGACGTGCGGACCAAGCAGGACTTTGAATACGCGTTCCTGGTTCATCCCAGCAGCTCCTCGAATTTCTTCACAGCCGACACGGTGATCAACACCTTGTCATAGGCGATCAGGCTGACGGGATCGGAACCCTGAACGTCACGAACATCGACGTGCGGCAGGTTGCGGGCCGCCAGATACAGGTTCTGATCGACAGCATCGGAAACGATCAGTACGTCGCTCAGACCCATGCCAGTCAGCTTGTTAGCAAGCAGCTTGGTCTTGGGACTGTCGACGGCGAAATCTTCAACAACAACCAAACGCTCGGAACGAACCAATTCGGAAAGAATGGAACGCAACGCTGCGCGGTACATCTTCTTGTTGAGCTTCTGCTCATGGTTCTGCGGACGAGCAGCGAAAGTTACGCCACCGCCACGCCAGATCGGACCACGCGAGGTACCAGCACGCGCGCGGCCAGTGCCCTTCTGGCGCCAGGGGCGCTTACCGCCACCGGAGACGTCGGAGCGAGTCTTCTGCTGCTTGCTACCCTGACGACCGCCAGCCATGTAGGCGACGACTGCCTGGTGCACCAGCGTCTCGTTGAACTCACCACCAAAGGTTTGCTCGGAGACTTCGATGGCTTGTGCGCCATTAACATTCAATTGCATGTGAACTCCCCCTTACCCGCGAGCCTTGGCAGCCGGACGCACGACAACGTCACCACCAGTGGCGCCGGGCACTGCACCCTTGACCAACAGGAGATTACGCTCGGCATCGACACGCACGATTTCCAGGGACTGCACGGTTACGCGCTCGGCGCCCATGTGCCCGGACATCTTCTTGCCCTTGAAAACACGGCCTGGTGTCTGGCATTGGCCAATCGAACCCGGGACGCGGTGGGATACGGAGTTACCGTGAGTATTGTCCTGACCACGGAAATTCCAGCGCTTAATGGTACCGGCAAAGCCTTTACCCTTGGACTGACCGGTGACATCCACCATCTGCCCAGCCTGAAAAATCTCAGCCTTGATCTGGTCACCAACCTGGAATTCCTCGCCATCGAGACGGAACTCCCAGACACCACGACCGGCAGCTACATTCGCCTTAGCGAAATGACCAGCCTGAGCCTTGGTGACACGGGACGCGCGACGCTCACCGACAGTGACCTGCACAGCGCGATAGCCATCGCTTTCTTCATTCTTGAACTGAGTGACACGATTCGGCTCGATCTCAATGACCGTAACCGGAATAGAGACACCATCTTCGGTGAAAACGCGGGTCATTCCGCATTTACGACCGACTACACCAATAGTCATGTTGTAACCTCTTGAGTGTACGGGGCTTTCACCCGCTATGGCCGCCCATTTCAGAGCGTTACACGACTAAAACTCCAGGTTTTAGCCGAGGCTGATCTGCACTTCCACGCCAGCCGCAAGATCAAGCTTCATCAGCGCGTCGACAGTCTTGTCGGTCGGCTGGACGATATCCAGCACACGCTTATGAGTACGGATCTCATACTGGTCGCGCGCATCTTTGTTGACGTGCGGAGAAACCAGAATAGTGAACCGCTCTTTGCGGGTCGGCAGTGGAATCGGACCACGCACCTGAGCACCAGTACGTTTCGCGGTTTCCACGATTTCCTGGGTTGATTGATCGATCAGGCGATGGTCAAAAGCCTTCAACCGAATACGGATTTGTTGGTTTTGCATTTTGACCTCAGACTCCAATTAGCCATCCCTACCAAACGCAATACGCCCGGTAAAAGGAGGCGCAATTGTACGGATGCGTCCAGAGGGTGTCAATAAATGATCAGCAATAGAAAAAGGGCCCCGAAGGGCCCTTTTCGACACCGAACGATTATTCGATGATCTTGGCAACCACGCCGGCACCAACGGTACGGCCACCTTCGCGAATCGCGAAACGCAGACCGTCTTCCATGGCGATCGGAG
>NZ_JBNNHS010000023.1:0-4206 GCF_050269105.1 Pseudomonas sp. NPDC077408 | reverse complement strand
TCGCTCGAGCTATCGCCTTCGCAATTGAGCAGCCTGCTGACGTGGATATTAACGAGATCGTTCTGCGCCCAACCGTGCAGGAATTCTAATGAGTTGAGGGCCTGTCTCTTCGGCGTCAGGCCCCGCTTATCTGGAGTGAAAAGCGGTGAGTGCCACATGGCCCGGAAGAAAAGAAGCAAGCGCTCGATGCAGGTGCTGAATGCCCTGCAATTCTTCAGCAGCTTGCAGCTGTTCGTGGGGCTGACAACGGATTGATGGCAACGGTTATGGAGAGCTATCTACGGGAAGAGTTTCCCAGTAGCGAAATCAGGAGCGATTCGCAGAACAAGTCCATTGACGAGACCATCTCCATCGTCCGCTCCTACCTGCGGTAGAGGCACCAGGGTGCCCTCGGTGAGGGAAAATTTAGTTAGCTAGTAAAGGAAGCGCCATCATGAAATCACGTGCAGCAGTTGCCTTCGGGCCTGGAAAGCCACTGGAAATCGTCGAGATCGACGTCGAGCCGCCGCGCAAGGGCGAGGTGCTTGTCAGGATCACGAATACCGGCGTTTGCCATACCGACGCCTTCACCCTGTCGGGCGAGGACCCGGAAGGCGTGTTCCCGGCGGTGCTGGGCCATGAGGGCGCCGGCATCGTGGTCGAGGTCGGCGAGGGCGTGACCTCGGTCAAGCCGGGTGACCACGTGATCCCGCTGTACACCGCCGAGTGCGGTGAGTGCCTGTTCTGCAAGAGCGGCAAGACCAACCTGTGCGTGGCGGTGCGCGCCACCCAGGGCAAGGGCGTGATGCCCGATGGCACCACCCGCTTCAGCTACAACGGCCAGCCGATCTACCACTACATGGGCTGCTCGACCTTCAGCGAATACACGGTGGTGGCCGAAGTCTCGCTGGCCAAGATCAACCCGGACGCCAATCCCGAGCATGTCTGCCTGCTGGGTTGCGGTGTGACCACCGGCATCGGCGCTGTTCACAACACGGCCAAGGTTCAGCCGGGTGACTCTGTGGCCATCTTCGGCCTCGGCGGCATCGGGCTCGCTGCGATTCAGGGGGCACGCCAGGCCAAGGCGGGTCGCATCATCGCCATCGACACCAATCCAGCGAAGTTCGAGCTGGCTCGTACCTTCGGCGCGACCGAATGCCTCAACCCGAAGGACTTCGACAAGCCGATTCACGAGGTTCTCATCGAGATGACCGGTTGGGGTGTCGATCACACCTTCGAGTGCATCGGCAACGTCAACGTGATGCGCTCGGCACTGGAAGCAGCACATCGTGGCTGGGGCCAGTCGATCGTCATCGGCGTGGCTGGTGCAGGCAAGGAAATTTCGACGCGCCCGTTCCAGTTGATCACCGGTCGCACCTGGAAGGGCTCGGCTTTCGGCGGGGTCAAGGGCCGCACTCAACTTCCCGGCATGGTGGAGGACGCAATGAAAGGCGAGATCGATCTCGCCCCGTTCGTCACCCACACCATGGGCCTCGACGACATCAACAAGGCCTTCGACCTGATGCATGAAGGCAAGTCGATTCGCACGGTGATCCACTACTGATCGCCCACTACCCATTCAACGCCAACCACCAAGGAAATTAATCATGTCCACTCCTGTCATTTCTGGCGATGGCATCTTTTCGCACATCTTTATCGGCGCTGCCGACCTTCAGAAGTCGGTCGCGTTCTACGCCGCCGCTCTGGGTGCTCTTGGCATCAAGAACCTCGGTCCTTTCAACAACGGATGGGTACTTTTCGGTCGCGAAAAGCCGGCTTTCATCATCGCCCGCCCGGGCAATGGTGAAGCGCCTTCCAGCAACGGCGTGACGATCGGCTTTGCGGCCGCCACTCCCGCTGAAGTGGATGCCTTCCACGCCGCCGGCCTTGCCGCAGGCGGCACTGACGAGGGCCAACCTGGCGCACGTGGTCACCTGCCGGGTGCCTATGCTGCCTACCTGCGTGATCCGGCGGGCAACAAGGTCTGCTCGTACACCTTCGTCTGAAAGCAAGGAAGCTGAGAGCGTTCTGACAGGGTCAGCACAAGCCTCTATTATACGGCGAGCCTGTTAGACGGACTGCGTAACGCGGTGCATGCTCATGAAGATCGGCCCGCAGCCATGTGTGAAACGCATGGCTGCGGGCATTTGTTTTGAAGCGTGCTTTTCAACCAATGAGAAATGAGGTCGTTATGAAAGAGCCGGCCAATATCAATACGACGACCGTACAACCCACCCCAACCGCCACCGTGTACGGCATGCCGGCTTATGCCGATCGTGCTGCAGCCGTGGGTGAAGTGCATGCGCGCCCGCATCTGTTGCTTGAGGCCCCCCGCGGTATATTGCAGCTCGCTTTCATGACCGAAGGTGACCAGACCAGGGATCAGATGGCGATGAGCGAGTTGTCTCATCGCTTCGGCGTTGCCGAGCCCGACCACGCTACGCCGCTACACGGCATGACATGGGATGAGGGAGACCTTCACTGTGAAAAGCACACCGAGTTCTCTACGTATCTCTGGTGCGCTTCGCTGGATTCCAAGACGGGAGAGCCTTGCGGAGAAAATCCCTTCAAACATGGATTTGTTCCTCCGGGCCCGGTCATATCCGGCATCCGCTTGAGACTTCTTCCGTGGATACCAGAAACGGAGAAGGAGGCTGATCGCTTCGATCCTGCCAGCCTGTGCTACTCGTTGGTAGAGAACGGCTCTGCCGCCATCTTGACCGACTTCCGACAGGATGAGGATGGCCTGACGCAGATCCTCATCCTTGCTCGTGATTTGACCCCGGCGCGGGCAGGTGCGCTGGCTCAACTTCTATTGGAGATCGAGACGTACCGTACCTTGGCGTTGCTGTCTCTGCCGTTGACGCGATCGATGACGTCGGAGCTGCGACACATGGAGTCGCGCCTTGCTGCGATCACTGACGAGATGTGTACGAATTTGGTAGAACGCCGCGATAGCGACGTGCTGCTTTCCGAATTGACAGGTCTGGCCGCCGAACTGGAAGCTGGCGTCGCGGCAAATCTCTATCGCTTCGGCGCCAGCCGTGCCTACTACGAGATCGTCGAGGAAAGGCTGGCTGCGCTTTCAGAAGTGGCCGTATCCGGATACAGCACCTGGGCGGATTTCCTGCAGCGTCGCATCGCTCCAGCCATGCGGGAGTGCCAATCCGTAAAGGAGCGCCAGGCCAAGCTCTCCGACAAACTGACCCGAGCCATCGCGTTGCTGCGTTCGTGGATCGACGTCGAACTTGAACGCCAGAACCGCGATCTGCTGGCTTCGATGAACAACCGGGCCAAGTTGCAATTGCGCCTTCAGCAAACCGTCGAAGGCCTGTCGGTCGCGGCAATTTCTTATTACGTCGTGAGTCTTCTCGGCTACCTGCTCAAGGGCATTCCGATCGTTCACGACAGCGTGGCGCCGGTGATGGCGGTTCTGGTACCTGCGGTGATGCTGACGATCTGGTGGATCGTCCGCAGGATAAGACACGCCCACAGCGACACGGCGGCGGAAGAGAAATCTTCCTGACGAGCTGCCGTCCTGGCGCGCGATAGCTGCGCCGTCCGTTTGAACAGAGGAGAACAACATGCCAAGCAATTCTTTCGGTGAATCCTCTTGTACCGCTGCGGCCTGCATTGAAGCGTTTGTAGACCTTATTCCAGTAGCCAAACGCCTTGGGCAGGTCTCTCCAGGGACATCCCGTGCGCATGCGGTACAGCATGCCCTCCACGGTCATTCGTAGATCACGCTTGTTGTAGATGGCCTTGTGCAGCAGAATTTCCCGCAGCTTCGACCAATGCTCATCGCTGAGCAGTAATCGGGGCATTGCAAGCTCGTATCGATGTTGGGTCAGAGCTTCAACGATACGGGCTTGCTCTTATAGATCAATGGGTTAGCGCGAAATGGCAACAGACCCTAGCAAACCAGTTCAAATAACGTGGCGCAGTAGTTTTATCAGGTCCAAATGCGCCGTTTGGCCTGCGTCAGTTTCCCGGTGGTCTCCAGCCGTACATACACCAAACGCCTCTGGTCATCCACCGCGTCGCAACTCCCTGACACCCCGGCCCAGCTTGCGGCGCAACAGGGCCCGCAGGGTCACCCCATCCGAGTACCCGACCTGTGCGGCGACCTGGTCGACGCTCGCGTTTCCGGTGCGCAAGAGATGGACGGCATGCTCCACGCGCAGGTCCTGGAAATACGACAGCGGCGTCTTGCCCAAAACGCTTAGC
>NZ_JBNNHS010000022.1:0-5058 GCF_050269105.1 Pseudomonas sp. NPDC077408 | reverse complement strand
TTGCGATTGCTGAGCCAAGTTTAGGGTTTTCTCAAAACCCATGCAGTATTGAACTGAAGAGTTTGATCATGGCTCAGATTGAACGCTGGCGGCAGGCCTAACACATGCAAGTCGAGCGGATGAGTGGAGCTTGCTCCATGATTCAGCGGCGGACGGGTGAGTAATGCCTAGGAATCTGCCTATTAGTGGGGGACAACGTTTCGAAAGGAACGCTAATACCGCATACGTCCTACGGGAGAAAGCAGGGGACCTTCGGGCCTTGCGCTAATAGATGAGCCTAGGTCGGATTAGCTAGTTGGTGAGGTAATGGCTCACCAAGGCGACGATCCGTAACTGGTCTGAGAGGATGATCAGTCACACTGGAACTGAGACACGGTCCAGACTCCTACGGGAGGCAGCAGTGGGGAATATTGGACAATGGGCGAAAGCCTGATCCAGCCATGCCGCGTGTGTGAAGAAGGTCTTCGGATTGTAAAGCACTTTAAGTTGGGAGGAAGGGCATTAACCTAATACGTTAGTGTTTTGACGTTACCGACAGAATAAGCACCGGCTAACTTCGTGCCAGCAGCCGCGGTAATACGAAGGGTGCAAGCGTTAATCGGAATTACTGGGCGTAAAGCGCGCGTAGGTGGTTTGTTAAGTTGGATGTGAAAGCCCCGGGCTCAACCTGGGAACTGCATCCAAAACTGGCAAGCTAGAGTATGGCAGAGGGTGGTGGAATTTCCTGTGTAGCGGTGAAATGCGTAGATATAGGAAGGAACACCAGTGGCGAAGGCGACCACCTGGGCTAATACTGACACTGAGGTGCGAAAGCGTGGGGAGCAAACAGGATTAGATACCCTGGTAGTCCACGCCGTAAACGATGTCGACTAGCCGTTGGGATCCTTGAGATCTTAGTGGCGCAGCTAACGCATTAAGTCGACCGCCTGGGGAGTACGGCCGCAAGGTTAAAACTCAAATGAATTGACGGGGGCCCGCACAAGCGGTGGAGCATGTGGTTTAATTCGAAGCAACGCGAAGAACCTTACCAGGCCTTGACATGCAGAGAACTTTCCAGAGATGGATTGGTGCCTTCGGGAACTCTGACACAGGTGCTGCATGGCTGTCGTCAGCTCGTGTCGTGAGATGTTGGGTTAAGTCCCGTAACGAGCGCAACCCTTGTCCTTAGTTACCAGCACGTCATGGTGGGCACTCTAAGGAGACTGCCGGTGACAAACCGGAGGAAGGTGGGGATGACGTCAAGTCATCATGGCCCTTACGGCCTGGGCTACACACGTGCTACAATGGTCGGTACAAAGGGTTGCCAAGCCGCGAGGTGGAGCTAATCCCATAAAACCGATCGTAGTCCGGATCGCAGTCTGCAACTCGACTGCGTGAAGTCGGAATCGCTAGTAATCGTGAATCAGAATGTCACGGTGAATACGTTCCCGGGCCTTGTACACACCGCCCGTCACACCATGGGAGTGGGTTGCTCCAGAAGTAGCTAGTCTAACCTTCGGGAGGACGGTTACCACGGAGTGATTCATGACTGGGGTGAAGTCGTAACAAGGTAGCCGTAGGGGAACCTGCGGCTGGATCACCTCCTTAATCGAAGACTTCAGCTTCTTCATAAGTTCCCACACGAATTGCTTGATTCACTAGCGAAAAGCGATTGGGTTTCGACCCGAGAGAGACGATTGGGTCTGTAGCTCAGTTGGTTAGAGCGCACCCCTGATAAGGGTGAGGTCGGCAGTTCGAATCTGCCCAGACCCACCAATTGTCATGGGATGTGGCCGATCTGTAGATGGGGCCATAGCTCAGCTGGGAGAGCGCCTGCTTTGCACGCAGGAGGTCAGCGGTTCGATCCCGCTTGGCTCCACCATTATTCTCGCCATCGCTTGAAAGCACAGAAATGAATAGATTCCTTAGGGAGTGTATTGATTTCTGGTCTTTGCGCCAGTAACTGTTCTTTAAAAATTTGGGTATGTGATAGAAGTAGATTTGAGTGGTCACTTTCACTGGTGATTATTCAAGTCAAGGTAAAATTTGCGAGTTGCTCGAGAGAGCAAGAATGCGGATTTTCGGCGAATGTCGTCTTCACGTTATTAGACAATAACCAGATTGCTTGGGGTTATATGGTCAAGTGAAGAAGCGCATACGGTGGATGCCTTGGCAGTCAGAGGCGATGAAAGACGTGGTAGCCTGCGAAAAGCTTCGGGGAGTCGGCAAACAGACTTTGATCCGGAGATGTCTGAATGGGGGAACCCAGCCATCATAAGATGGTTATCACACACTGAATACATAGGTGTGTGAGGCGAACCAGGGGAACTGAAACATCTAAGTACCCTGAGGAAAAGAAATCAACCGAGATTCCCTTAGTAGTGGCGAGCGAACGGGGACTAGCCCTTAAGCTTCTTTGATTTTAGCGGAACGCTCTGGAAAGTGCGGCCATAGTGGGTGATAGCCCTGTACGCGAAAAGGTCTTAGAAGTGAAATCGAGTAGGACGGAGCACGAGAAACTTTGTCTGAATATGGGGGGACCATCCTCCAAGGCTAAATACTACTGACTGACCGATAGTGAACTAGTACCGTGAGGGAAAGGCGAAAAGAACCCCGGAGAGGGGAGTGAAATAGATCCTGAAACCGTATGCGTACAAGCAGTGGGAGCCTACTTTGTTAGGTGACTGCGTACCTTTTGTATAATGGGTCAGCGACTTATTTTCAGTGGCGAGCTTAACCGAATAGGGGAGGCGTAGCGAAAGCGAGTCTTAATAGGGCGTCTAGTCGCTGGGAATAGACCCGAAACCGGGCGATCTATCCATGGGCAGGTTGAAGGTTGGGTAACACTAACTGGAGGACCGAACCGACTACCGTTGAAAAGTTAGCGGATGACCTGTGGATCGGAGTGAAAGGCTAATCAAGCTCGGAGATAGCTGGTTCTCCTCGAAAGCTATTTAGGTAGCGCCTCGTGTATCACTGCTGGGGGTAGAGCACTGTTTCGGCTAGGGGGTCATCCCGACTTACCAAACCGATGCAAACTCCGAATACCAGCAAGTGTCAGCACGGGAGACACACGGCGGGTGCTAACGTCCGTCGTGAAAAGGGAAACAACCCAGACCGTCAGCTAAGGTCCCAAAATCCTGGTTAAGTGGGAAACGATGTGGGAAGGCTCAGACAGCTAGGAGGTTGGCTTAGAAGCAGCCACCCTTTAAAGAAAGCGTAATAGCTCACTAGTCGAGTCGGCCTGCGCGGAAGATGTAACGGGGCTCAAACCAGGTACCGAAGCTACGGGTTCAACGCAAGTTGAGCGGTAGAGGAGCGTTCTGTAAGCCTGTGAAGGTGAGTTGAGAAGCTTGCTGGAGGTATCAGAAGTGCGAATGCTGACATGAGTAACGACAATGGGAGTGAAAAACTCCCACGCCGAAAGACCAAGGGTTCCTGCGCAACGTTAATCGACGCAGGGTGAGTCGGTCCCTAAGGCGAGGCTGAAGAGCGTAGTCGATGGGAAACGGGTTAATATTCCCGTACTTCTAGTTACTGCGATGGGGGGACGGAGAAGGCTAGGCCAGCTTGGCGTTGGTTGTCCAAGTTTAAGGTGGTAGGCAGAGGTCTTAGGTAAATCCGGGATCTTAATGCCGAGAACTGATGACGATCCTTCTTTTAGAAGGAGAAGTGGTTGATGCCATGCTTCCAGGAAAAGCCTCTAAGCTTCAGGTAACTAGGAACCGTACCCCAAACCGACACAGGTGGTTGGGTAGAGAATACCAAGGCGCTTGAGAGAACTCGGGTGAAGGAACTAGGCAAAATGG
Organism: Pseudomonas sp. NPDC077408; assembly: GCF_050269105.1. Lineage (NCBI taxonomy): Bacteria > Pseudomonadati > Pseudomonadota > Gammaproteobacteria > Pseudomonadales > Pseudomonadaceae > Pseudomonas > Pseudomonas sp. NPDC077408. Next base: position 1,270 of record NZ_JBNNHS010000022.1, on the reverse strand, counting down.
CACCGTAACTTCGGGAGAAGGTGCGCCGGTGAGGGTGAAGGGTTTACCCCGTAAGCTCATGCCGGTCGAAGATACCAGGCCGCTGCGACTGTTTATTAAAAACACAGCACTCTGCAAACACGAAAGTGGACGTATAGGGTGTGACGCCTGCCCGGTGCCGGAAGGTTAATTGATGGGGTTAGCGCAAGCGAAGCTCTTGATCGAAGCCCCGGTAAACGGCGGCCGTAACTATAACGGTCCTAAGGTAGCGAAATTCCTTGTCGGGTAAGTTCCGACCTGCACGAATGGCGTAACGATGGCGGCGCTGTCTCCACCCGAGACTCAGTGAAATTGAAATCGCTGTGAAGATGCAGTGTATCCGCGGCTAGACGGAAAGACCCCGTGAACCTTTACTATAGCTTTGCACTGGACTTTGAATTTGCTTGTGTAGGATAGGTGGGAGGCTTTGAAGCGTGGACGCCAGTTCGCGTGGAGCCAACCTTGAAATACCACCCTGGCAACTTTGAGGTTCTAACTCTGGTCCGTTATCCGGATCGAGGACAGTGTATGGTGGGTAGTTTGACTGGGGCGGTCTCCTCCTAAAGAGTAACGGAGGAGTACGAAGGTGCGCTCAGACCGGTCGGAAATCGGTCGTAGAGTATAAAGGCAAAAGCGCGCTTGACTGCGAGACAGACACGTCGAGCAGGTACGAAAGTAGGTCTTAGTGATCCGGTGGTTCTGTATGGAAGGGCCATCGCTCAACGGATAAAAGGTACTCCGGGGATAACAGGCTGATACCGCCCAAGAGTTCATATCGACGGCGGTGTTTGGCACCTCGATGTCGGCTCATCACATCCTGGGGCTGAAGCCGGTCCCAAGGGTATGGCTGTTCGCCATTTAAAGTGGTACGCGAGCTGGGTTTAGAACGTCGTGAGACAGTTCGGTCCCTATCTGCCGTGGACGTTTGAGATTTGAGAGGGGCTGCTCCTAGTACGAGAGGACCGGAGTGGACGAACCTCTGGTGTTCCGGTTGTCACGCCAGTGGCATTGCCGGGTAGCTATGTTCGGAAGAGATAACCGCTGAAAGCATCTAAGCGGGAAACTTGCCTCAAGATGAGATCTCACTGGAGCCTTGAGCTCCCTGAAGGGCCGTCGAAGACTACGACGTTGATAGGTTGGGTGTGTAAGCGCTGTGAGGCGTTGAGCTAACCAATACTAATTGCCCGTGAGGCTTGACCATATAACACCCAAACAATTTGTTGTTTGTGTGTCAGACGGTTGAAGTCGACAA
>NZ_JBNNHS010000021.1:0-10637 GCF_050269105.1 Pseudomonas sp. NPDC077408 | reverse complement strand
TCCAAAGCTCAGCAGCCGCGCCGTGCGCGAGTACCTCGAAGCACTTGATGAAGATGCGTTGGCTGAGGCTCTTCCCAAGAAGATTTCGCTCACCGATCCTCAGTCCCGTTGGACAGCAGCACCAGGCGGCCCGGCCTTCTTTGCCTACTCCACAAATTACCTGATCGACACTGAGCACGGTGTGATCATGGATGTGGAAGCGACCCCGGCGCACCGTACCACCGAAGTCGACTCGACCAGGACGATGGTCGAGCGTGTCGAAGCGCAGTTCGACCTCACACCGGAACGCCTCATCGGCGACACCGCCTATGGCACTGCCCCGATGCTGGCCTGGATGGTCGAAGAGAAGGACATCGAGCCGCATGTGCCGGTGTGGGACAAGACTGAGCGCAAGGACGACAGTCTCTCCAGTAACGACTTCCACTGGAATCAGGAAGCCAATGAATATCGCTGCCCAACCGGCAAACCGCTACGCAGTGAATGGCGTGCCTTCACTCAGAAAAGATCGCGGGTAACCAAGGCCAACACCATCATCTACCGCTCCAGCCAAACCGACTGCGTCACCTGTCCGTTGAAAGCGAAATGCTGCCCCAACACACCGAATCGGAAGATCGTTCGCAGCATCCATGAGGCTGCCCGCGATGTGGCTCGACGCATCGCCAAGACACCGGAATACCTCGTCTCACGTTGCGAACGGAAGAAGGTGGAGATGCTTTTCGCCCATCTTAAACGGATCATGAAACTCGACCGTTTACGACTGCGTGGCCTGACAGGCGCCACTGACGAATTCACCATGGCTGCGATGGTGCAGAACCTGCGCCGCATGGCCAAGCTTTTGCCTCAAGGGCCACCGCTCACGGGATAGGTACGCCTGTGGCGAGCAGAAACCCTCGAATTAACCCTCAAACCTGAGCAAGGACGCTCAGTGAAACGCCGAAAGGTAACTTGAAGTGGCTTGCAGCCACTTCGACAGCAGGTACATCCGACCGCCTTGCTGCCGCTAAACCTACTTTTTCAACAGAATCGGCCAAAAGCAGTCACACCTAAAGTGCATGATGTAGCGGTAGCCGAGAAGAAGAGGCATTTGCTGATTGTCACGAACAAGTAGGCTCCTCGCTCGTGACAACACAGCGTTTCAGATCTTAGTCGTGAGCGTGACCGTGGCTTTCGACTTCGGACTGGGTTTCCGGCTCGCCGCCGCCACAGGCCGACAGCAGACCAAGCAGACAAACCAACAGCAGGGAGCGACTCAGGGTAGTTGTGCTTTTCATCATGTAATCCTTTCTGTTTCGATCATGAAAGTAGAAGCCCCTGTGCCGGCTGACGCAGGGGCTATGTGCCTCAGATAACGCGTTTGACGCTCAGGTACTCGCCCTTGGTCTTCAGCGTGATGGTCACGTCCTGGTTGCTGCGGTTGCGCCAGAACCAACCGTGTGTGCCGTCGAAAATGGCGGTGAACTCGCCTTTGTCACCCTTGATCTGCTTGGCTTTGCTGTAGCTGTGGTAGTAGCCCTTGGGGCCGTTGTAAGGCTCGCCATGAGTGTCGTGGTTGACCGGTACGCCATTGGTTGCCCACTCGTAGCTGACCGTGGCCTTGTTCAGCATCTCCAGCTTGATTTCACTGGCCTCACCTGGCTTCAGGGTGACGGTTATCTCGTCAGACTTCAGGGCTGGCTGTGGCTCTGCGGCTGGTTCAGCCACAGGCACTGCCGCGACTTGCTCTTGAACTACCGGCCGAACAGGCACGGGGGCTTGCACAACGGGGGCCGCAGCGGGTTGAACCGCTGCATCCGCAGCCGCTTCTTCGGCCAGGGTTTTCTTCATTTCGCCCATCTGGGTCAGGCCGAGTAAGCGGCCAACGCCCGTTGGGTCGATGGCGTACTCCGAAGGCATCACTACAGTGACCAGTAAGGCTGCGGCAACGCCCACGGCGATCACAGTGGAGCGCAACAGTTGGCGGCTGGTAGGCAATTCGCTTTGGGTCGGAAGCTTGGTATTGAACATGCTGAGAATTCCTTACTGAGAGACGATCAGGCCGGTGAGCTGGTAACCCATCAAGAGGAAACCGGCGCTCATCATGGCGACGTTTGCGGTATATGCATGGCGCCAGAAGCTGGCGGTGCGTCGCCAGTAGCCCATGACAATCAGGATGGCGCTCAGGGCCAGGAGCTGGCCGATTTCGACGCCGACGTTGAAGGCGATCAGGTTGGTGATCAGGCCATCTGCCGAGATCTCGTATTCCTGAATCTTGGTCGCCAGACCAAAGCCATGCAGCAGGCCGAAAATCAGCGTGGCCGCTTTGGTGTTCGGCTGATGGCCGAACCAGCGCTGGAATGCGCCCAGGTTATCCAGCGCCTTGTACACCACCGAGAAACCGATGATGGCGTCGATCACATAGGAGCTGATGCTGATTTCTGCCAGCACACCGAACAACAGCGTAACTGTGTGGCCCACGGCGAACAGGGTGACGTAGAGCCCAACATCCTTCAGGCGGTAGAGGAAGAAGATCACTCCGAAGAGGAACAGCAGGTGGTCGTAGCCGGTGATCATGTGCTTAGCGCCCATGTAGATAAACGGCAGCACCATCACCCCGGAGCTTTCCTGAATAAAGCCCTTGTCGCCCTCGGCAACGGCGTGGGCCAGCGCCTCAGGCATGCCTAGAAACAGCAATGCCGTGAAAAGCAGCAACAGTAGTAACGAGCGATTCGGACGCACGACAGATGAGTCCATTGCGCCCATAGATAGCGAATGCATGGTTGAGTCCTAAATTAAAGGGGGCTTGGGCCGCACAGCGGCCTGTGTCAGAGCACGAATGTGGCGCGCGGTGGCCGCTCGATCAGGAAGATCGGGCTTGGAGGAATGGAGTAGCGAGGGGCGAGTATCGGCTGCGCACGTTCTGGCAGCGTGCTTATTCTCAGCAGCGCGGTCAGATGCGGTGTTTCATGCAAGTGGTCGGCTGTCAGCGGCGAGTGGCAGTGATCCCCGTACGCAGCACAGGCCTGCGTCTCATCACCATGCGCATGCGAATGAGCACTGTCATTTCCACTCAAGGAAGGCTGGCTCGATCCCATAAACAGCGCAGAGGTATGCCCGGCCCAAGCCAGCAATATGGCGAGAGCAAGGGCAAAAATCACCTTGGTGCTAATGGGATTGCTGAGCATGTTGTGGTTCTTTCGATGCCTAAGCGAGTGGCTTTTATGGAGAGGTAGCCGGTTTGACCATATCCCCCCCAGGGGGATAGCATGGGAGCGTAATTCATCGACGCACGAGACTCAAGGCATGAGCGATCACGAACACGGCCACCAGCACCAAAGTCATGGCGACATCATCAAAAGGTTGAAGCGTGCGGAGGGCCACCTGCGCAGCATCGTCACCATGATTGAAGACAGCCGGGCCTGCGTCGACATTGCTCAGCAGCTACATGCCGTGGAAAAAGCCGTCTGCCAGGCCAAGCGTGTGCTTATCCAAGACCATATCGACCACTGTCTGGAACATACAGTCGAAGCACTTGCGGTAGGCGAGCGCGCTTCACTCGAAGACTTCAAGCAAATCACCAAGTACCTCTAGGCCCCTCCCATGTCGAGTTTCGCCGAATTGCTGCAACAGGGGGGCTCGCAGGCCTGGCTGTACTTCCCCAGCGCCATTCTGCTGGGTGCTTTGCACGGCTTGGAGCCTGGGCACTCGAAGACCATGATGGCGGCGTTTATCGTGGCCATTCGTGGCACGGTGAAGCAGGCCATTCTGCTAGGCCTTGCCGCAACGCTTTCGCACACCGCCGTAGTCTGGCTGGTGGCCATGGGCGGCATGTACCTGGGGCAGAATTTGGATGCCGAAACTACCGAGCCTTATTTCCAGCTAGCGTCCGCCGTAATCATTATCACCATCGCCCTGTGGATGCTCTGGCGCACCTGGCGTGGCGAGCAGATGTGGCGCTTCGAGGAAGGTGATGAGCATCAACACGACCATCACCACCACGATGAAACGCAGCGTATCGACACAGGGCACGGGCGTATCGAGCTGTCGATCTTCGAAGAAGGCGCCCCTCCGCGCTGGCGGCTGAAGACCTTGAGTGGTCATGCCTGGCCGGCTGCTGAAGTAAGCTTGCTGACGACTCGCCCCGATGGCCTGGCCCAGCAGTTTCGCTTCGTCGACCGGTGTGACTACCTAGAGTCACTGGACGATATTCCCGAGCCCCATGAGTTCACTGCGCGCCTGAGCCTCGGCCATGCTGATCACTCCCACGACTATGACCTGGAGTTCCGCGAGCAAAGCCACCGTCATGAGCATGATCATTCCGAGCTGGAGGGGCTAGAGCTGTCGCTGGAGGGCTACCAGGATGCCCATGAGCGAGCGCATGCCAACGACATCCGTAAACGCTTCAGCAATCGCAATGTCACCACCGGCCAGATCATCCTGTTCGGTCTGACTGGCGGACTGATTCCCTGCCCGGCAGCGATCACCGTGCTGCTGCTCTGCCTGCAAGTGAAAGAAGTCACCCTGGGTGCCGTCCTGGTGCTGTGTTTCAGCATCGGTCTGGCTATAACTCTGGTTACCGTTGGTGCAGCCGCTGCTATCGGCGCACGCCAGGCATCCAATCGTTGGCCCTGGCTGGGTGCTGTGGCCCGTCGCGCTCCTTACCTGTCCAGCCTACTGATCATTGGTGTGGGGGTTTACGTCGGCTTCCACGGCTGGATCGGCCTGAACGCCTAGCCGATGTGGGAGTTATCCGGTTATTTCGGCCTGTTCCTCGCTGCCTTCGGTGCTGCCACGTTGCTACCCATGCAGTCGGAGGCGGTGCTGGTCGGGTTGCTGCTGACTGACCGCTATGCGGTCTGGGCGCTGCTGGCGGTCGCCACCACGGGTAATGTACTGGGCTCGGTACTGAACTGGCTGCTGGGTCGCTCTATCGAGCGCTACAGACACAAGCGCTGGTTTCCCGTCAGCGAGGGCAAACTGGAAAAGGCTCAGCAGGCTTATCACCGCTTCGGTCGCTGGTCACTGCTGCTCAGTTGGGTGCCGATCATTGGTGATCCACTCACAGTCGTCGCGGGTGTCATGCGAGAACCCTTCTGGAGCTTTCTGTTGATCGTGATGCTGGCTAAGACCACTCGCTATCTGGCACTAGCTGCCATGACGCTTGGGTGGTTTGGGTGAGCCTGCAGAAGCGCGACACCAACCTGGATCTGATCAAGTGGCTGGCGATGCTGACCATGCTGCTGGATCACCTGCGCTACATCTGGCCTGACAACGGATGGTTGTTCATCGTTGGGCGCTTAGCCTTTCCAATGTTCTGCCTGGGGATCGCCGCCAATGTCGCGCGCTCGCAAACAGGTGAGCTGTATTCCGATAACAACGTTCGCTACATGTGCTGGATGACTGCGTTTGCAGTGATCTCGGAGTTGCCCTATCGCCTGCTTTCTAACGACAGCAGCACGCTCAACGTTATGCCTTCGCTGCTGTTGGGCCTGCTTATCACCTGGGGAGCACATCACCGTGGTCGCGACGGTTTGATCCTGGCTCTGGCCGGCGTGACTGTCGCGGTGCTGATGCAAGAGCGCCTGATGTACGGCGTTTTCGGCGCACTGCTGCCGGCAGCGTTGCTGCTGGCCATTCAGCGCCCAGGGCTTGTGTGGCTATTGCCTGCCGCACTGTGCGTACTGGCCAATAGTCGCAACCGCTGGCTCGCCGAGTGGGAATTGCAGCCCTATACCTTGCTGATCGTGATCACTGCGTTTGTCGCACCCTTGCTTGGGTTGTGGCTGCTGCGCCGACTGCGCCAGTTCAGGGTCTGGCCGGTCAAGCGCTGGGGTTATTGGTTCTACCCCGGGCATCTGGCCGTACTACACATGATCCGCTCGCTCGGCTAGTGCCAGCGACTATCGCGTCATATCGGCGGAGATCCACTACCTCGATATGCTACGGGTGGGCCGGCCAGCGCCGTACCAGCCAGCAAAGCCATCGATCAAGAAGCGAGCATCCAGGCCCATGGCCTCCAATGTGGCGGCGATGCCCTGGCTGATTTCACGCCCCTTGGCGCAATAGACAATCACTGGCCTGTCCCGTGAAACCTGATCTTTCCAGGTGAAGACAGCCTCGGGATCACGCCAGTGTGCGTCGGGAATTTCTTCGGCATCGGCAAGCCGCACGCTCGTACGGCGCACATCCAGCAAAGTGAACGCCCGATCTGCTGCCTGCCATTCCGCCAGTTCGCATATCGAGATTCTGCTCATCTTCTACCTCTCAGTTTTGCAGCAGGTGTACCACCAGTCCGGCCAAAGCACAGGCCATCAGCACTTGGATGACACCGCGTTTAAAGTGAAACAAGGCTACCGCTGCCGCCAGGGCAATTAGCGCCGAAGGCCAGTCGAAAGCCCCCTCGAAGCCTTGCGGCCAGAGCACGTGATAACCAAAGAACAGCGCCAGATTGAGGATTACCCCGACCACGGCGGCGGTGATGGCCGTCAGCGGCGCGGTGAACTTCAGTTCGTTGTGGGTCGATTCCACCAGCGGGCCGCCCGCAAGAATGAACAGGAAGGACGGCAGGAAGGTGAACCAGGTGACCAGGCTGGCGGCCACGACACCGGCCAAGAAGGCCTGATCGACACCGAATACCTGCTGCACGTAGCCACCGACAAAACCGACGAAGGCCACCACCATGATCAGTGGCCCTGGCGTAGTTTCACCCAGAGCCAGACCGTCGATCATCTGTGTCGGGGTCAGCCAGCCGTAGTGGCCGACTGCACCCTGGTAGACATAGGGTAGTACCGCATAGGCACCGCCGAAGGTCAGCAGTGCGGCCTTGGTGAAGAACCAGCCCATCTGCGTCAGCGTGCCTTCCCAGCCGAATAGAGCGGTCAACAGCCCCATGGGCAACGCCCACAGCGTTGCACCTATCGCTGCCAGCAAGAGCAGTCGTGGCCAGCGGAAGCGCGCATGTTCCGGTGTCGGGGTTTCATCATCAATCAGCGCTGGGCCGTAAGACTGCTTGGCCGCGCCATGACCACCGCCGATGCTGAACTTCTCTGGGACGAAACGCCCACCGAAATAACCGATCACTGCGGCCACCAGCACGATCAGCGGGAACGGCAGGTTGAGGGCGAATATCGCCACAAACGAGGCGGCAGCTATCGCCCACAGCCAGTTGTTCTTCAGGGCACGGGAGCCGATGCGATGAGCGGCCTGCACCACGATGGCGGTCACGGCGGGCTTGATCCCATAGAACAGTCCGGCCACCACCGGCACATCACCGAAAGCGATATAGACCCACGACAGCGCGATCAGGATAAACAGCGAGGGCAGCACAAACAGCACCCCGGCAATCACACCACCCCAGGTGCGGTGCATCAGCCAGCCGATATAGGTGGCCAGTTGCTGGGCCTCCGGGCCGGGCAGCAGCATGCAGTAGTTCAGCGCATGCAGAAAACGCCGCTCAGAGATCCAGCGCCGACGCTCCACCAGCTCCTGGTGCATGATCGAGATCTGTCCGGCTGGGCCGCCGAAACTGATGAAACCGAGCTTGAGCCAGAACAGAAAAGCCTGGAACAAACTGACAGGCTCGGCACGTGGCAGATCCTGCTCTACAGGCGGCAGTGTGGTTTCATTCATCAGGGGTCTCTTCTTTCACAAATGCCGCCAGCAACCCATCGAAGATGGCGCAAGCAGCCGTTAGCAACTGGTCGTCATTGAGGATGGTTTCGCGCAGCCCGGCCAATACACGCTCGATGCCAACAGCCTCAGCGGGTTGAACGCCACCGACATCCAGGTAATGCACCAGAGCCGCGATGCGGCTTAGGCCTGGCTCGACCAGTGCAAAGCTGGCTTGCAGGGTTTCGAAGGTGACGCGACTGCCGACATGGCTAAAGGTCGCACCGTCGAAATCGAAGCCCAGCGCGTCAGCAGGGCAATCATTCGGTGTGTCCAACCAGAGAATGCGGGCTCTCGGATCGATGCAGCGCCGAATCAGCCAGGCACTGGCCAGGCGGTCGACCCAGGGCCGCTTGCGCGTAGCCCAGAGGCGGCCCTGGTAGTCGCGGCGATCCAGCTGTTCGATAGGCTGATCCTGACTGCTCGGCTCATCCCGCGAAAGTGCCCGACTGATGGCCGTTTCAAGTGTTTTGAGGGCCGTGTCGGTCTGTTTCCGCGCTGCCGCAGGGAAGAAGTCGATGGCCGCAAGCTGCGCAAATGCCTTGCGCAGCTTGCGTACCTGCTTGGTGCTAGTGAGGGCGTTATCCGAAGTCAGTTGAGCCTGGCACGCCTCGATCTCGACGCGCAGCTTGGCGTAGTCCTCGCTACGGTCGAACAACTCGATAAAGCGCTCGCCTTGCGGATCATTGATGGGCAACAGAAAGGCCGTGCCATTGCTACCCAGCACGTCGCGCTCAACAGCTTCCAACGCTTCCCGGCAGGCGGGAGTATCAGGCAGCAAATAGACACCATCGCGCAGTACCGCTGCGCCACTGCTCTTGAGGGCACGCCAGGCACGCATCCGCTCTGTGGCGTTAGCGGTCGGCAAGGCGATGATCAGAGATAGCCAACTATTCATGTAGAGTAGAATACCTATTAGGTAGTAATCTTTACTCTATTCTTGCTCTGGGTGATTGTGAAGCACTAAATAGTTGGCCGATGATTGCCCGTTACGACTGGTCGCTTTTGGCCGGTTAGCGACGGCCTGACTTCGACCGTCGCTATACATGGTCAAACCTCGGTCTGCTCTGCCATTTCCAAGGCGTCGTCGACCTCAATCCCAAGATATCGAACGGTGCTCTCCAGCTTCGTATGGCCAAGCAGAAGTTGAACGGCCCGCAAGTTCTTTGTCCTGCGATAGATCAGTGATGCCTTTGTACGTCTCATTGTGTGAGTGCCATACATGGCCGGATCAAGGCCAATGGCTTGCACCCAGCCTTTGACGATACGAGCGTATTGACGAGTGGATAGATGGTCTGAGGTGTGCAGCCTGCTCGGGAAAAGGCAGTCCTGGCTACGGAGCTGGGCTTGGTGTATCCAGGCCGCGAGAGCAGACCGTGTTTGCTCAGTAATTTCGAACTGCACTGGTCGCTTCGTTTTCTGCTGCATAACCATTGCTCGTGATGACACATGCTCGCCATGAGCAACGTCGCATACACGGAGCTTAGTTAAGTCGCAGGCTCGAAGCTTGCTGTCGATGGCCAGATCGAACAGAGCCAGATCCCGGGTTCGTTCTGCAAGCTGAAGCCTTACTCGGATGGCCCAGATATCTCTCAGCCGGAGCGGGGTTTTCTGTCCGACCAACTTTCCTTTGTTCCAGGGCCGGCGGGTGCAGGTAGCAGTGATGTTCATGGCAAGTCCTCCACATGTGGGAGGCCAAGCATGGCTAGCCAGAAAAATGGTCGCTAACCGGCCAATAGCGGACGATTGGCTGGCAGGTATGCATCGCTATGTCCCCAGGCCTTGGGGAAATAGCTTGGGGTTTGAGAAAGCCTGCTTAAGGTGGTCGTACACCAATCGCACCCGCTTCGATACAGGACCCTGCTGCGGGCGGTATATGAACAGATCCCATGGCGCTGGAGCGAGATCAGCCAAAACAGCAACCAGCTTTCCTGACCGCAGATGAGGCTCAGCCAGATAGGCAGGAATTTGGCCAAAACACATGCCTGCCAGGGTGGCTTCCAATTCCGTATCTGGATCATCACAGATAAGCGCTGGCTGCCTGGGCGTGAACGTTTGCCCGTCGGCAAATAGCCAAGGCCAAGGGCGGCCATTTTTCCGGTCGATCAGGACTGAAAGTGGCAGCTTAGCTAAGGCATCCAAAGATTCAGGTGGTGTCTTTTGGCCTATGAGAGACGGGCACGCGACAACGTAAAACGGCACGGGAGCTAAGGCACGTGCAACGTAGCGCCGGTCGCGAATAACCCCCACCCTGATACCAATATCGATATGCGCCTCAACAGCATCAGTCATCTGATCTTCCAAGCGGAGATCGAATTGCAGGTCAGGATGTGCAGCGGCCAGGGGCTGAAGAAACGGTATCAGGAAGCGCCTGCCAATAGCATGTGGAGCCGTAATCCCCACCCTACCTGACAGCTCAGGCTCCGTCCTGTGCGACCGGAATAGCGTATCGAAATGATCCAGAGCTGACCTGGCATCTTTGGCGTAATCCTGACCGAAAGCAGTGATGCTCACCTGGCGGGTATTGCGGTGGAACAGTGATTCGCCAAGCTCAGTTTCCAGGGCTTGAATGGCTCGAGTCACCCCTTGTGGGGAGATGCCTAATCGAGTTGCCGCTTGGCGGAAGCTACCTGCCTCTGCTGCTGTGCAAAAAATCCTAACCATCTCCATGCGGTTAAGCATGTTGCCCCTCTCATTTATTCCATTTTCAGGAATAGCATAATCTAATCATTTCCATTTATTGAGATCAATCATGGGTCTAAAGTTTGCGCACTGCCAGGTTAACCAGCCATGGCGAAGTACAAACCCGCCGATGAGGTTCTCAGCATGAGCAATAACATTTCTGGAAAAGTTGTCGTTATCACCGGTGCCAGTAGCGGCCTGGGTGAGGTTACTGCGCGCCACCTTGCTGCGCTTGGCGCTCGCGTAGTGCTGGCTGCACGTCGCAAAGATAAACTCGACGCATTGGTGGCTGAGCTGACCAATGCAGGTGG
>NZ_JBNNHS010000020.1:0-13001 GCF_050269105.1 Pseudomonas sp. NPDC077408 | reverse complement strand
CTGGCGCTCGGGGACCTCTGGTACAGCCCCGCACGCGGCGTGGCGAGCATCGGCGCATGGCCAAAGTGGTCAGCCAGCTCGATCACCAGCACACCTTTGAATCGGTCGCCAAGCAATGGCTCACTGTTCGCGAATCCTCCTGGGATCCGGAGTACACCCGCACAGTAAGGCAGCGCCTTGAGCTCAATGCCTACCCCTGGTTGGGAAAACTTCCGATCAGCAGCATCAGCACGCCCATGCTGGTCGAAAACCTCCAGCGCATCATCAAGCGCGGTGCTCGCGAGACGGCACGTCGTGTAGCCCAAATCTACAAACAGATTTTCGAGTTCGCCGAAGCTGCCGGTATCACCCCACCCAACCAGATTGGCAATCTCTCACGTACGCTCCCAGCCAAGCGGGTGAAACATTTTGCTGCCGTGACCGATCCTGAAAAACTCGGCGCACTGCTTAAAGCACTAGATAGCTACAGCGGAACAATGCCTGTCTGTTGTGCCTTAAAACTGGCCCCGTTGCTGTTCTGCCGGCCCGGAGACCTTCGACATATGGAATGGTCGGAGGTCAATCTGGATGCTGGCGAGTGGTTGATTCCTGGTCACAAGATGAAAGGGCTAACTGCTACCAAACAGGATCGCCCAGATCACCTGGTTCCCCTCAGCCAACAAGCAGTCGCTGTTCTACGCGAACTGAAACCGCTCACCGGCAGGCATCGGTATACCTTCCCCTCGGCCCGAGGAGGCGACCGACCGATGTCCAACAATGCCGTTCTCAGCGCGTTACGCCGCATGGACATCAGCGGCGACGAAATGACTGGGCACGGCTTTCGTGCAACAGCGAGAACCATAGGTGCTGAGGTGCTGGGATTTCGCCCCGATCTCCTGGAGCATCAGCTTGCTCACACGGTAAAAAATCCGTTGGGACGGGCGTACGACCGAACGTCATTTCTGCCAGAACGACGCGACATGATGCAGCGCTGGTCAGATTACCTAGATGCGATCAAGGCCTGAGCTCACTGCCTGGGCTTGCAATACCGATTCCCGCTTGGTAAAAATCAGGCATCCCTCGGACGTTCATAGGACTCCATGGGATCGTCACGCTGCCCCAGTTACGGCGTTAAGAATCCGAAGTCCATCTGCTGTTAGCAAATGGACTTTCTGGGTACCTCATCGGGGTATCGCCAGCATCTCGCAGGCCTTTTGCGCCTGCTCGCCTGCAACAAGGCTGCTAAAGAAACGTATGGACTCCTATTCCGTACCAGCAGGGTCTTTCCTCTCCCCCACGCCAAAGACACAGCTTCAGCTGTCATGCGCACAGCTGAAGCCGGCAATAAACCTCGGAGGCCCGTAACACGAGGCCCGACAAACATCCCTGCTTTGCAGTAGGAAAATCCGAGCGCCACTCCCAACACATATGCGTATTGCAGTACTTGAGGACCGCTGCAACGCCACCGCCTGAGCACCAGTTAAATGTCAGCACAAACTATTGCACCCAGCCCAGAGGAACCGCGCTTCCTTCGCCTGCCCGAGGTTGAACTCGCTGTCGGGAAAAAGAGATCCACGATCTATCGCGACATAGCAGCGGGAAAATTCCCTGCTCCATATGATCTAGGCAGCAGCAGATCGGTTGGCTGGCTCAGCACGGAGATATCTGCCTGGATCCTGAGCCGGCCGCGCGTACAGTTACGTGGGAGGCATAACAATGACTAACACCTCCGCCCCACTGCGCGCACAGACTCAGTGGTTTCATGTCTTTAGGGCCATGATCGATCAGGGTGATGTCGCCCGAATCGGGCCCCATGCATTTACGGTTTATGCCGTCATCAAGGCACACGCCAATTTCGACCATGGATTATCGAAACCGGGCATCCAACGGATTTCCGAACAGTCTGGAGTCAGTCAGGCACAGGTCAAACGGGCATTAGGGGTTCTCGAAAAAGCAGGTTTCATTGCAAAGAAAAAGTTCGGCCGATCCAATCACTACATGCTACGCGAAAAGGTCCAGGTCACTGAGGCCGGCTTACCACATACCGTAGTAACCTGGGATTACGTGCCGGACCGCGCCCAGCAGACCGTTACTGAGCTTAAAAAAGCCATGATCGCTGGCGATCTCGCAAGTACGCGAACACTGAATATCGAGCGTCTGAATATACAAATCAATCTGGCAGGTGGTAATTCCCAGATCGATTTAGGCTCATTGCACACCGACCTAGATCGACTGCCAGCCGGCATTCGAGAAACGCTGCGTAGAAACCTCAATCGCCGTGGTGATCTTATACACAGCTCAGAGTGACACGTATCAACCTGAGCTGTGTACCATCTGGATGGAGCTCACCTAGAGCTCCGTCGCGTTGGAATACAGCTCAGGCTGAGCCGCTAAAAAGAAAGATAAAATAAAAAAGAGTAGTTCTGGGGGCGACGCAACCTCCTGAGTGAAAGCCCCGAAGCCATTTTGGGTTACGGGCAGCTACCGTAAGCTCGATTCGACGAAACCCACCAGCCCATTTGCCGCTTTTTCGCATTGCAGAAGCGCCTTCCTTTATCATCCCCGGCATCGTGTAATGATTGATTCCCCATTCACTGGCTCAGGGCGCTCGGCTGTCGAATCCAGTGGCATCCAGCATAAACCGAGGCGACTGAGCAGAGCTGAGTTGCGATGCTGACGCCAGGCCGACAGAGCGGCATGTGCCGGCCGGGATGTGACCCTCGCCCAAAAATTTTAGCGGCTAAAATCGCCGCCTTCGCGCATCAGCGATCTGGACAGTGGTAAACCATGAATGCAGTAGAAATTGAGTCCGCCATTTCGGACCTGGCCCTAGAGCCCTTTGACGCGGCGGAGTTCCCGTTCACCTTCCTGGCCGCATTCGGCAACAAGGAAACCGCGCTCAAGCGCCTGCGCGCTGGCAACAACAACGCCTCGGATGTACCTGGCGGCGTACTACTGCGCAGCAACATTCATATCGCCGCATGCGAGCCTGGCACCGTGGGCGAAACGCTCAAGGCCTTGCGCGCCAGCCCGGCCACCATAAAAGCTAAAGCCAAGTTCATCCTCTCCACCGACGGGCAAACGCTGGAGGCCGAAGAACTGATCACGGGTGAAACCATCACCTGCGACTACCCTGACTTTCCCAACCACTTCGGCTTCCTGCTGCCGCTGGCCGGCATCTCCACCATCAAGGAGATCAAAGACAACCCCATCGACGTGCGTGCCACCAGCCGCCTGAACAAGCTGTACGTCGAACTGCTGAACGAGAACCCGGACTGGGCCAAGACCGAACGCCGCCATGACATGAACCATTTTATGTCTCGGTTAGTGTTCTGCTTTTTTGCTGAAGACACAGATATCTTCACTGGCGACGGACTGTTTACCACGACGGTTGAGCACTACAGCGAGCGCGACGGCTCCAACACCGCCCAGGTGCTGTCGGAAATCTTCCGCGCTATGAACCTCAAGTTGGCCGAGCGTGCCGGTGCAGAACCGCGCTTGCCTGGCTGGGCCAACAAATTCCCGTATGTGAATGGCGGCTTGTTCTCTGGAAGCACTGAAGTACCGCGCTTTACGCGCATGGCGCGTACTTACCTGCTGCACGCCGGCAACCTGAACTGGCAAAAAATCAACCCAGACATTTTCGGCAGCATGATTCAGGCCGTGGCCGATGATGAAGAGCGCGGCGCACTGGGCATGCACTACACCAGCGTGCCCAACATCCTGAAAGTATTAAACCCACTATTTCTGGATGATCTGTGTGCTCAGCTGGAGGCAGCGGGCGACAACAAGGCCAAGCTGCTTAACCTGCGCAAGCGTATGGCGCGCATCCGCGTATTTGACCCAGCATGCGGTTCCGGCAATTTCCTGGTCATTGCCTACAAGCAGATGCGCGATATCGAGGCGGAGATCAATCGTCGCCGGGGCGAAGCTCACAATAAGTCCGAAATACCGCTGACCAATTTCCGCGGCATCGAGCTACGCGACTTTCCGGCAGAAATTGCCCGACTGGCCCTTATCATTGCTGAGTTTCAGTGCGATGTGTTGTATCGCGGGCAGCAGGATGCTTTAGCTGAATTTCTACCGTTAGACTCACAGAATTGGATTGTCTGCGGCAATGCGCTGCGGCTGGATTGGTTGGCGGTGTGCCCGCCGACGGGGACTAGCGTGAAGCTGGCAGCGAACGATTTGTTCGACGTGCCATTGGACCAATCTGAAATCGCCTTCGAAAACGAAGGAGGCGAGACGTACATCTGCGGTAACCCGCCGTATATTGGCGACAAATATCAATCGAAAGAGCAGAAGAGCGACATAAAAAGCCTTACCAAAAAAGACGTGCGCGCTGTCGATTACATCACTGGGTGGCTTTGGAAAGCATCAGACTACATTCGCAGCGGAGGCCGATTCGCCTTCGTTTCTACGAACTCTATCTGCCAAGGTGTTCAGGTTCCGCTGGTGTGGCCGAGAATAGTCATGGCGGGGCAAGAGATTTTCTTTGGCCACAAAGCTTTTCTCTGGGGTAACAACGCTGCTAGGAACGCGCAAGTCACCTGCATAATTGTTGGCGTGGCCAATTTAGGCGTCAAACAGAAATACATCTTCGACGGTGAAGAGCGAAAAGAAGTTGAAAGCATCAACTTATATCTCGCGCCCGGCAAAAATATCATCGTCGAGCGGGCGAATGATCCCATCTCTGGTGTATCGACCATGTTTGGCGGGAACATCCCGAGAGATCAGGGAAATCTGTTGCTCACGCCCGATGAGGCAAGGGATTTGCTGGACTCTTATCCTGAGGCAGCGCCTCTAATAAAGCCGATCCTTGGCTCCAAAGAGTTCATCAATGGCCTAGAACGGTACTGTCTCTGGATAACTGACGAACAAGCGCAGATCGCCTTTTCAATTCCGCCCATCAAGGCGAGGCTTGACCGCATACGAGAATATCGTCTGCATGGCAGTGAACGTGGCCGTGCCGGCCTCGACACACCCTACAAGTTTGAACGGACTATCATCGGAAACGACCACACCATCATCATTCCAAGCGTCTCGTCGGAGCGCCGCGCTTATCTCCCTTGCGGTTTGCTGACGAGTGACGTGCGCGTCTCAAATCTTGCACTTGCCCTCTACGACGCCCCACTTTGGAACATGGCCCTCATCGCCTCCCGCCTGCACCTCGTTTGGATTGGCACCGTCTGCGGAAAAATGAAAACGGACTTCCGCTACTCCAACACACTTGGCTGGAACACCTTCCCAGTGCCGAGGCTCACAGAGCAAAACAAGGTCGACCTGACCCGCTGCGCTGAAGATATTCTGCTGGCCCGCGAAGCACACTTCCCCGCCACCATCGCCGACCTGTATGACCCAGACACCATGCCTGAGAACCTTCGCCGTGCCCACGAGCACAACGATGAAGTGCTGGAGCGTATCTATATCGGTCGTCGCTTCAAGAACGACACCGAACGACTGGAGAAGCTGTTTGATCTCTACACCAAGATGACAGCAGACACAGCAAAGGCCACGCCGAAGAAGCTACGAGGGAAAATGGCATGAACGACACCCCTGCTAGCCTGACCACACCACCCGAGGGCTACGGCGAGTGGTTAGCAGACCTCAAAGGCCGCATCCATAGCGCCCAGCAGCGCGCCACGCTGGCGGTAAACCGCGAACTGGTGCTGCTCTACTGGCAGATCGGCAACGATATTTTGACCCGGCAGGCACAGCAGGGCTGGGGGGCCAAGGTGATCGAGCGGCTGGCCCATGACCTGCGCACCGCCTTTCCTGAGATGAAGGGATTTTCCCGCGCCAACCTGATGTATATGCGCGCCTTTGCCGAGGCCTGGCCGGATGCCGCAATTGTCCAACAGGCTGTTGGACAATTGCCCTGGGGGCACAACCTGGTACTGCTGACCCGGCTAAAAGACTCACAGCAGCGCCTGGCCTATGCCCAGAGCGCGATTGCGCACGGTTGGTCACGCAATGTGCTGAACATCCATATCGAAACCCGCCTGTTGGAGCGCAGTGGCACGGCGGTCACTAACTTCGACGTCAGCTTGCCCAAGGTGCAGTCGGACCTGGCCCGCGAGTCGTTGAAAGATCCGTATCGGTTTGACTTCCTCGGCCTGCGCGATGAGGCGCAGGAACGCGAAATCGAACACGCCCTGGTCAAACACGTCACCGAGTTTCTGTTGGAGCTGGGCGCAGGCTTTGCGTTTGTCGGGCGGCAGGTAGTGCTGGATGTAGGCGGCGACGAATTCTTCATTGACTTGCTGTTCTACCACCTCAAGCTGCGCTGCTATGTGGTGATCGAGCTCAAAGCCGGCAAGTTCAAGCCCGAGCACCTGGGCCAGCTTGGATTTTATATGACTGCGGTGGATCGCCAGGTCAAAGATGAACACGACAACCCCACCATCGGCCTTTTGCTCTGCAAGAGCAAAAACAAGATCGTGGCGGAATATGCGCTGGGCGATAAGACCCAGCCCATGGGCATTGCCGAGTACAAATTGCTCGAATCTCTGCCTGCAGAATTGCAAACCAGCTTGCCCAGCATTGAACAGATCGAACGTGAACTGGCGGGCGACGGCACCCTCATGGAGGACGAATCACAGTGACGAACACCACCAACCCGACCAACAGCTACACGGTGCCGTCGGTATCCATTGCTACAGCGCACACTGGGGCATCCAGCAAGGCAAATGAGCTGGGCATGCGCACCATGCAAGAGCGCGCCTATACCAAGCGCGGCGAACAGTACCTGCTGATCAAATCGCCCCCCGCATCGGGCAAGTCTCGCGCACTGATGTTTATCGCCTTGGATAAGCTGCATAACCAGAACCTGCAACAGGCCATCGTCATAGTGCCCGAGCGCTCCATTGGCGGCAGCTTTGCCGATGAGCCGCTGAGCCAGCATGGTTTCTACTGGGACTGGGTGGTGGCTCCGCAGTGGAACCTGTGCAATGCCCCAGGCATCGATGAGCCGCGTGTGGCCAAGTCCAAGGTGGACGCCGTGCGCGCCTTCCTAGACAGCAGCGACAAGGTGCTGGTCTGCACCCACGCCACCTTCCGCTTTGCCGTGGAAGAGTTGGGCATCGACGCGTTCGACAACCGCCTAATTGCCATCGATGAGTTCCACCACGTTTCTGCCAACCCAGACAACAAACTGGGCAGCCAACTGAGCGCGTTCATCAACCGCGACAAGGTACACCTCGTTGCCATGACCGGCTCCTACTTCCGTGGCGACAGCGCGGCCGTGCTGGCCCCGTCGGAAGAGAACAAGTTTGAGACGGTGACGTACACCTACTACGAGCAGCTAAACGGCTATCGCTGGCTCAAGTCGCTGGATATTGGCTACTTCTTCTACACTGGGAGGTACGTGGATGCGGTCGCCAAGGTGCTGGACCCGGCGCTGAAAACCATCGTCCACATTCCAAACGTAAATGCCCGCGAGAGCCTCAAAGACAAGGAACGCGAGGTCAACGAGATCATGAGTTCGCTGGGCGATTGGCAGGGTGTCGACCCGGCGACCGGCTTCCACCTGATCAAAGCCAAGGACGGCCGCACGCTGAAAGTGGCCGACCTGGTAGATGACAGCGACGCGGCCAGACGCTCCAAAGTGCTCGGCGCACTGAAAGATCCGGCACAGAAGAACAACCGCGACAACGTGGATGTAATCATCGCGCTGGGCATGGCGAAGGAAGGCTTTGACTGGATCTGGTGCGAGCATGCGCTGACCATCGGCTACCGTTCGAGCCTGACCGAAATCGTACAAATCATTGGCCGTGCCACGCGGGATGCCGAGGGTAAGGAGCGCTCGCGTTTCACCAACCTGATCGCCGAGCCTATGGCCGATCAAGCTGCCGTTGCCGAGGCGGTGAACGATATGCTCAAAGCCATTTCCGCCAGCCTGCTGATGGAACAGGTGCTTGCTCCGCGCTATGAATTCACCCCGAGGAACCACGGGGAGAAAGAGGGCTTTGTTTACAACGATGGTGAAGGCTATCAACCGGGCGGCACCAACCTGGGCGTGAATGAAACCACAGGCCAGTTCCATGTTGAGATCAATGGCCTGACCACGCCGCAAAGCACTGAAGCCACGCGCATCTGCAAAGAAGATTTGAACGAAGTAGTGACTAGCTTCCTGCAGGACAAAACCGTGCTGGAACGCGGCCTATTCGACAAGGAAAATACCTTGCCGGAAGAGCTGACCCAACTGCGCATGGGGAAAATCGTGCGCGAGCGTTACCCCGATTTGAGCGACGTCGACCAGGAAGCCATCCGCCAACACGCTATCGCCGCAATGAACATTACCCAGCAGGCCAAGTTGATGTTGGCTCAGGCCGACGCCAACGGGAGTGACACCTTACAAGGCAGCACTGCTCTGCTGGATGGCGTGCGCAAGTTCATTAACGTACGCGAGCTGGACATTGATCTAATCGACCGCATCAACCCCTTCGACGCCGCCTATGCGGTACTGGCGAAGGCGATGGACGAAAAGTCCCTGCGTCAGGTTCAGGCCAGCATTGCGGCCAAAAAGGTGAGCATTCCCGAAGACGAAGCACGAGACCTGGCAAAACGTGCCCTGCAGTTCAAGAACGAGCGTGGCCGCCTGCCTGACATCAACTCCGCCGACGCCTGGGAAAAGACTATCGCCGAGGGCATGGTAGCTTTCGCACGCTATCGTGCCCAAGCGAAGGCACAGGAGGGCTCTGCCAATGGCTGAAATGAACGATGACGAGCTGCTGAATGCGCTGGGGATAGAAGTCCCTTCACTCAAGATAACAACCCGAACCCCTCGCGAAGAACGCATCATCGCTGGCTTCGAGGACATTCAGCGTTTCTATCAAACCCACGGCCGCGCCCCACTGCATGGCGAGGATTGCGACATCTTCGAGCGTTTGTATGCCGTGCGCCTGGATCAGCTGCGCAAGCTGCCGGAGGCACAAACCCTACTGGCAGGCTTTGATAGTCACGGCCTACTGTCAGGTACTGCGGCCGCCGCAGTAAATGTGGACGACCTGGATGAGGACGCATTACTCGCTGAGCTCGGCATCGGCAGTGAGTCCGTCGATCAGGACGACATCACCGTGCTGCGGCATGTGCGATCCAGTGCGGCAATAAAGGCGGCAGAAGAAATTGCCGCCCGGAACCCGTGTAAAGACTTCGAGAGGTTTAAGCCACTGTTTGATGAGGTGGAAGCGGGCCTCAAACAAAAATCGTGGGTAACCAAGCCCTTTGGCAAGAACGCCAGCATCGAAGCAGGGGACTTCTTCATTTTGAGCGGACTGATCGCCTATGTTGCCGAAGTGGGCGACACCTACAGGACGCCGAATGCGGAGACAAATGGGCGCTTGCGCGTCATCTACTCCAATGAGACGGAAAGCGATCTGCTATTACGGTCCTTGCAGCGGGCGCTCTACAAAGACAGTGACGGCCGTGCCGGGTCTCGGCTCATCAAGGTAGATTCCGGCCCGCTATTCAGCGACATAACCGAGCCGGACGACATCGAGACTGGCACTATCTATGTGCTGCGCAGCCAGTCCAGCCACCCATTCGTAGCCGAGCACCGCGAGCTGATCCACAAGATCGGCGTAACCGGCGGCCGAGTGGAAACCCGTATCGCGGCGGCCGCGAAGGATGCCACCTACCTGCTGGCCGATGTGGAAGTGGTCGCGACTTACAAGCTTCACAACCTGAACCGTACCCGGCTGGAAAACATCTTCCACCGCCTGTTTGGCGCAGCGCAGCTGGACTTAACCATCGAAGACCGCTTCGGCAATCCGGTTAAGCCAAGGGAATGGTTCCTAGTGCCGCTGCATGTGATTGATGAAGCGGTTGAGCGCATTCGGGATGGGTCTATTACCGGTGTAGCGTATGACCCACAAACGGCTCGCCTGGTCAGCTGAGGCGCTGGGTATGCGCAACGGCTAAATAGTGATGATCAAATCCGGGCGGAAGCCAGTCTCTTCGCCCGGATATCCCCGAGGGTTGCAGACCATACGCGTGCCCGCCACTTCTTAGTCGACGGCTGTATGTGAATGCCCACGCACCCACAGTGCCATATGCGCCTCCCCCATAAGGTCTTCCCCGCGACTGGCATACGCGGCATCCATGTGAGTGCCGGCATGCGGGTTGCAGTGGACAGCTTCAGCGCGACTTAACCTACGTTAGCCTCGACCAGTCGCAAAGGAGATGACGGTACATCCAGCATGTACTGCCTGGTCACCATCTCTGCCGTAAGCCCGGCAGCTGTCAACACCCGCTTCCAGGTACTGTAATCCAGGAGATTGATCGCCCTCTGTACCAGCATAGGCGACTCCATAGGGATCAACTCGTCAAACTCCTCGTGCTTCGTGAAACCCTTTCGATTGAGGTACGTGAAGCCCGATTTAGCTTGCTCGGCAGTAAGCAGATCAAGGGTGTGAGCCCTGAAAATGAGCGCCTTGAAGCTTACCTTCCAACGAAGCTTCATTTCCTTGAGTGCCGGCCAGTTCAGGTACTTGCCTCGCATAGGGGGAAACTCTGATGCGAAACTTGCCCGGGGCATCAACAAAGCGCTGGCAAACTGGTTAGCCTGATCCTCAGTAAGGCGGCAACCGGTCTCAATGCCTTGGTGCATCACCAAATGGCCCATTTCATGAGCAAGGTCGAAACGTTGCCGGCATGGATTCACCTTTGCGGTGTTCCTCACGATCAACGGTCGTTTGTTGGACAGCGAGAACGCATCGACCTTGTCATCGGCTTCGGCCAGATTCACCACCAGCACACCAACTTTTTCGGCCAGCTTGGTCACACTAGACAGGGGGCCAATCCCCAGGCCTTGCTCACGGCGAAATTTTTCAGCAACTTGCTCGATCTTGTTGATACCGGATACCGGCTCCTCAAGCATGCTGAAACTCACTGCAGGAAAGGCAACTTCCTTATCCAACTCGTCAATCAGCAGCTCAAACATCTCGACCTGAGCCGCAATGGTCTTTTTGAGAGTCTGCGAGGAGGATCGGACGCTTCGAAAATGGCATTGCTCCAACTCCACCGAACCGCGTCGTGGCGTGAAGAAAAAACTCTCGCGCACGCCCAAGGCTTCAGATAGCTGGGCGAGTTGGGTGCCCGAAGGAATCGCATTGACTTCCAGCTTGTGCGCGTATTGCCGGGTAACGCCCAAGAGCTCTCCGATATCGGCGAGCGAACGCCCCGCCGCGCATCTAGCGAGACGGAGCTTGTCGGGCGAAAACTCGTCGCCAAGAGGCAGAAAGCCTGTTCTGTCATTCATTTACTGGATCAGCATCTCGTGTTGCGTTCTGGTCTGCATCTTTGTCCCGACGAGCGACTAATGGATCATCGATTGCCACCTCTTGTGGAAGCTCGGTGGTACGAGGAGCAAACAGAGGCACGTAGTCATGCACCCACTTACATACGAGGTTCCGGTTGGTATCGAAGCCCAGAATCGAAGCAGTCAGCGTCGGCCCGTCAAAGTTGCCGTCAGTATCGACATACAAACGCCAGGTAATGTTCTTGTCGATCGCAGGCCCCAGCAGGCTAGCCTGGTAAAGCTCAACTCGGTTGGATTGCAGTCGATACCCTTTCTTTCTGACCTCGGGATCGTCCATTACCACCTGCATCAGCACGCCATTCACACTCAGAGTGAAGTCCATGGTGCGGTTAGTGAGCAGCAGCCACGGAAGGGCCGGATCGCCGTGCAGGCGTTTGAACCGGCCGTGGACGCGGCCATACGGAAGTGTTCCCATAGTCCAGTTGGTATCGTCATCAGTAGAGGTGACTTCCAACGCACGGTAAGCCGCATCCAGAGCGTTATTGCAGATCAGCTCGACGTGTTCCGGCTTCAGCTTCGGTTCCAGCTCACTCGGGTGTTGGATCGGGGGCATGGGCCTCTCCATAAAAGCGTGCAAAACATAGATACTGTCAACCGGCATTTTTGTGCAAATTATGGTATCTGTCAACCTTCGTGCCCCTGATGCTCAATAGCTGCCTGGCGAAGCTTTTAAACCCGAAGCTACCTAAGACCGTTTCCCGGCAACAACACGGGACACTGACGGTAGAGTGCTCAGGTTGTACAGTTTTTGCTCAACCACCCCAAAAGCCATATACGACGCTACGTTTAGCTCACTGTATCTGCTCACTGGCTTACAGCGCTTCTAGGACGCTCATAATCCCCTGGTCGCAGTTTCGTGTGCTGCCAGGTGCAAGTTATCTCGGCCCGGTCTTACCGACGTATCGATACAGCGTTGTTCTCGATACCCCGTATCGCTTGGCTACGGTGCCAACCTGAATCTGTGGATCTTTGAGCAAAGCCTTTATTTCGCGGACTTGAGCCTCTTCCAGCGCAGGTTTACGACCACCTTTACGTCCTCGAGCGCGAGCCGCCGCCAGCCCTGCGCGGGTACGCTCTCGAATCAGGTTGCGCTCGAACTCGGCCAGGGCTGCGAACACATGAAAGATCAGCTTGCCGGCGGCGCTGGTGGTTTCGATTCGCTCGTTGATCGACTCGAACCCCACCCCTTCCTGCTCCAGCCGACTGACGATCCCAACCAAGTCAGGCAAGGAGCGGCCAAGGCGATCCAGTCGCCATACGACCAGAGTGTCGCCACTGCGCAGAGCCTTGAGACAGTGCCCCAACTCCGGCCTATCTGCTGACTTACCACTCATGGTCTCCTCGTAAACTGCGTTGCATCCAGTCAGGGCAAGTGCATCACGCTGCAGGTCGAGATTCTGATCATCAGTCGACACTCGGGCGTACCCAATCCGCTTTCCCATACGTTTTTCTCACACTGATTTCGGTACGGGAAAAGTGACAGGAAAGCGGTAAATCCCAAGCCCAAAAGATCATCTGGAATAGGTGTGCCATAAACGACCGTTTATTGGACGGATGCGCTCGTCAATTTCAGGCGCTGAAAGCGACCGAAACCGAACCCCAGAATATTTTTCCTCCCTCACCAATTTTTTATTGACGAATTCCAAGATGTCTACCTCATGAGACTCGTTGGCATAAGCACTAAACTGCGCCCATTGCTGGT
>NZ_JBNNHS010000019.1:0-15595 GCF_050269105.1 Pseudomonas sp. NPDC077408 | reverse complement strand
CCGTTCTTCAAAGGCTACCGTCCGCAGTTCTACTTCCGTACGACTGACGTGACCGGTAACTGCGAGCTGCCCGAAGGCGTTGAGATGGTGATGCCGGGCGACAACATCAAGATGGTTGTTACCTTGATCGCTCCGATCGCCATGGAAGACGGTCTGCGTTTCGCGATTCGCGAAGGTGGCCGTACCGTTGGTGCCGGCGTGGTTGCCAAGATCATCGAATAATCGATTGATCTGATTCATTCGGGCCGGCATAATAGTCGGCCTGACTCTTGTTAGGCCAGTAGCTCAATTGGCAGAGCGGCGGTCTCCAAAACCGCAGGTTGGGGGTTCGATTCCCTCCTGGCCTGCCAAATTCAATATCGAATTTGGCAGTATTTACAGGGTTCTAGCAGATGAATGTCAAAGCAGAAGCCAAAGACTCGCGCTTCGATCTGGTGAAGTGGCTTGTTGTGGCTGCTTTGGTTGTTGTGGCTGTGGTGGGTAATCAGTATTACGCTGCCGAGCCTATTCTGTACAGGGTTCTTGCGCTGCTCGTATTTGCTGTGGTTGCAGCGTTTGTTGCGCTACAGACGTCTAAAGGTCGTTCCTTTTTCGTTCTTCTGAAAGAGGCGCGCGTCGAGATTCGTAAAGTCGTTTGGCCGACCCGTCAAGAGACCACTCAGACCACGCTTATTGTCGTCGCGGTCGTGCTGGTTATGGCTCTGCTGTTGTGGGGTCTTGATTCTCTGCTCGGTTGGCTGGTTTCCATGATTGTAGGTTAAGGGTGTCCCGTGGCTAAGCGTTGGTATGTCGTTCATGCTTACTCGGGTTACGAGAAGCATGTCATGCGTTCATTGATTGAGCGCATCAAGCTTGCCGGCATGGAAGATCATTTCGGCGAGATTCTAGTTCCCACTGAAGAAGTGGTTGAAATGCGTAACGGGCAAAAGCGCAAAAGTGAGCGCAAATTTTTCCCGGGTTACGTTCTTGTTCAGATGGATATGGCCGAAGGCGCTTGGCACCTGGTTAAGGATACGCCTCGCGTGATGGGTTTCATTGGTGGAACCGCTGATAAGCCTGCGCCGATCACGGATAAAGAGGCTGAAGCCATTCTGCGTCGCGTTGCTGACGGTAGTGATAAGCCTAAGCCCAAAACATTGTTCGAGCCGGGTGAAGTCGTGCGTGTGGCTGACGGCCCGTTTGCTGATTTCAATGGCGTGGTTGAAGAAGTTAATTACGAAAAGAGTCGCATCCAGGTCGCGGTATTGATTTTTGGTCGATCAACGCCGGTAGAGTTGGAGTTCAGTCAGGTCGAAAAGGTCTAGCTGAAAAAGCATCCCACACCCCGCAGCTGATGGCTGCGGGGTTTTGTCGTCACTGGGATATTCAAGTGAACAGGGGAGCCGCAAGGCGCTAATACCCGGAATGGAGTACTTATGGCTAAGAAGATTCAAGCTTATATCAAGCTTCAGGTAAAGGCCGGTCAGGCCAACCCGTCGCCGCCAGTCGGCCCGGCGCTAGGGCAGCATGGTGTGAACATCATGGAGTTCTGCAAGGCGTTCAACGCTCGTACGCAAGGTCAGGAGCCAGGTCTCCCAACGCCGGTAATCATCACCGTCTATAGCGACCGCAGTTTCACTTTCGAGACCAAAAGTACGCCTGCTGCCGTTCTGTTGAAGAAAGCCGCTGGCATTACTAGTGGTTCTGCTCGTCCTAACACCCAGAAGGTCGGCACTGTTACCCGTGCGCAGCTGGAAGAGATCGCCAAGACGAAGAATGCTGATCTTACCGCCGCTGATCTCGATGCGGCCGTGCGTACTATCGCCGGCTCCGCTCGTAGCATGGGCCTGAACGTGGAGGGTGTGTAATGGCTAAGTTGACCAAGCGCCAGAAGGCTTTCGCTGAAAAAATCGAAACTGGCAAGCAGTATTCGTTCGAAGATGCCGCGACGCTGTTGGCTCAGCTGTCGGCAGTGAAGTTCACTGAGTCCTTCGATATCGCCATTAACCTTGGCGTTGATCCGCGTAAATCCGATCAAGTTGTGCGTGGCGCTACTGTTCTGCCCAATGGTACCGGTAAAAGCGTTCGGGTGGCTGTGTTCACTCAGGGCCCGGCGGCCGAAGCGGCGCTTGCTGCGGGTGCGGATCGCGTCGGTATGGACGATTTAGCTGCTGAAATGAAGGGTGGGGATCTGAGCTACGACGTCGTTATTGCTTCTCCGGATGCAATGCGTGTTGTTGGTCAGCTGGGCCAGATTCTTGGTCCGCGCGGTCTGATGCCTAACCCGAAGGTCGGTACTGTGACGCCGGACGTTGCGACTGCCGTCAAAAACGCCAAGGCAGGTCAGGTGCGCTTCCGTACCGACAAGAACGGTATCATTCATACTTCAGTCGGTAAGGTTGGTTTCGAGGCTGGTCAGCTGAAGCAGAACGTCGAAGCGCTGCTGTCGGACCTCAAGCGTTTGAAGCCGTCCACTTCCAAAGGCATCTATGTCAAGCGCGTAACCCTGAGCACCACCATGGGTCCTGGCTTGGTCATCGATCAGGCGTCGCTCGAGGCGTAAACATTCAGCGCCCTGCTTGGCAGGGTGCGACACATTGGGGTCCCTGCCTGGCGGGGGCTATCCAAGACCGTAGGCGACATGAGTCTTAAACCGTAAAAGGTTAGCTTTTACAGGCCTACGCAGAGGTGCTCCCGATTCGTACCGAATCAGACACCAAAACCCGTCCGGTTTCGACTGGACGAACCGGTAACAAGCAGGAGTAAAAACCCGTGGCAATCAAACTCGAAGACAAGAAGGCCATCGTCGCTGAAGTCAACGAGGCTGCCAAAGCTGCCCTGTCCGCTGTCGTGGCTGATGCCCGTGGCGTGACTGTGGGAGCCATGACCGGACTTCGGAGAGAGGCCCGCGAAGCTGGCGTATACGTGCGTGTAGTACGTAATACCCTGCTGCGCCGCGCTGTTGAAGGCACTCAGTATGATGTGCTCAACGACGTGTTCAAAGGCCCGACCCTTATCGCTTTTTCCAACGAACACCCGGGCGCTGCTGCTCGTATCTTCAAGGAATTCGCCAAGGGTCAGGACAAGTTCGAGATCAAGGCTGCTGCATTTGAGGGTCAGTTCATTGCAGCCAACCAGATCGACGCTTTGGCAACCCTGCCGACCTATGACGAGGCAATTTCGCAGCTGATGAGCGTGATTCAAGGCGCTACCAGCAAGCTGGCTCGTACTCTGGCGGCCGTTCGCGACCAGAAAGAAGCTGCAGCGGCCTAACGGCACGCACGAAGCATCTTTCGATTTTCTTTTTGAATCAGATGGCCGCAGGCCGTCATCTATACAGGAATTTAGAGTCATGGCTCTGAGCAACGAAGACATCATCAACGCCGTTTCCGAAATGTCCGTGATGCAGGTTGTTGAACTGATCAAGGCAATGGAAGAGAAGTTTGGCGTTACTGCCGCTGCTGCTTCTGCTGCCGGCCCGGCCGCCGCTGCTGCTGTGGTTGAAGAGCAGACCGAATTCAACGTCATGCTGTTGGAAGCTGGCGAGAAGAAGGTGAACGTGATCAAGGCAGTTCGTGAACTGACCGGTCTGGGTCTGAAAGAAGCCAAGGCAGTCGTCGATGGCGCTCCTGGCGTGGTCAAGGAAGGCGTGTCCAAGGACGAAGCCGAAGCTGCCAAGAAAGCCCTGGAAGAAGCAGGCGCCAAAGTCGAGCTCAAGTAAGCGCGACCTTGCGTCTACAGCCGAAGCGACTCGCGCAAGGCTGGTGGCTGGTGGCTTTTGCCACCGGCCTTTTTCCGTTGTAGCTGCCTGTTGATCATCTGGCAGTTCGAATGGAAACAACCGCTCCGGTGGGCGGTGCGAATCACAGGATTCGCAAGATTTTCTGGCTGCTCCCGTCGGGAGAAGCCAAACAAGCAGGTGACCAAGCTGGGGAACGCTGATGGCTTACTCATACACTGAGAAAAAACGAATCCGCAAGGACTTTAGCAAGTTACCGCACGTGATGGACGTGCCGTATCTTTTGGCCATCCAGCTGGATTCGTACCGCGAATTCCTGCAGGCGGGAGCGACCAAGGATCAATTCCGCGATATTGGCTTGCATGCAGCCTTCAAATCCGTTTTTCCGATAATCAGCTATTCCGGCAATGCGGCGCTGGAGTATGTCGGCTATCGCCTGGGCGACCCGGCTTTCGACGTTAAGGAATGCGTGTTGCGCGGCGTGACCTTCGCCGTGCCGCTGCGGGTAAAAGTCCGCCTGATCATTTTTGATAAAGAATCGTCGAGCAAGGCGATCAAGGACATCAAGGAGCAGGAAGTCTACATGGGGGAAATCCCCCTGATGACCGAGAACGGTACCTTCATCATCAACGGTACTGAGCGCGTCATCGTGTCTCAGCTGCACCGCTCGCCTGGCGTTTTCTTCGATCACGATCGGGGCAAGACCCACAGCTCGGGCAAGCTGCTGTATTCCGCTCGTATCATTCCGTACCGTGGCTCTTGGCTGGACTTCGAGTTCGATCCGAAAGATGCCGTCTTCGTGCGTATCGACCGTCGCCGCAAGCTGCCGGCGTCGGTGCTTCTGCGCGCGCTGAATTACGGCACCGAAGAAATCCTTGATGCGTTCTACGACACCAACGTGTTCCACGTTAAGGGCGAAGCGCTGAGTCTGGAGCTGGTTCCGCAGCGTCTGCGCGGCGAGATCGCCTCGTTCGATATCACCGACGAGAATGGCAAGGTCATCGTCGAGCAGGGTCGCCGGATTACCGCGCGCCATATCAATCAGCTCGACAAGTCCGGCATCAAAGCGCTCGATATGCCGATGGACTACGTCCTGGGCCGCACCACGGCAAAGGCCATTGTGCACCCGGCGACTGGGGAGATCATTGCCGAGTGCAACACCGAGCTGACCGTCGAAGTATTGGCTAAGTTGGTCAAGGCGCAGGTGGTTCGCTTCGAGACGTTGTACACCAACGACATCGATTGCGGCCCGTTCATTTCCGACACGCTGAAGATCGACTCGACTACCAATCAGCTCGAAGCGCTGGTTGAGATCTACCGCATGATGCGACCTGGCGAGCCGCCAACCAAGGACGCTGCCGAGACGCTGTTCAACAATCTGTTTTTCGCGTCGGAGCGCTACGACCTGTCGGCCGTAGGTCGGATGAAGTTCAACCGCCGTATCGGTCGGACCGAGATCGAGGGTTCCGGGGTGCTGAGCCGCGAGGACATCGTTGCGGTGCTGAAGACCCTGGTCGACATCCGTAACGGCAAAGGCGTCGTCGACGATATCGACCACCTGGGCAACCGTCGCGTACGCTGCGTGGGTGAAATGGCGGAGAACCAGTTCCGTGTAGGTCTGGTGCGCGTTGAGCGTGCTGTCAAAGAACGTTTGTCGATGGCAGAAAGCGAAGGGCTGATGCCGCAGGACCTGATCAACGCCAAGCCGGTTGCCGCGGCGGTCAAGGAGTTCTTCGGTTCCAGCCAGCTGTCGCAGTTCATGGACCAGAACAACCCGCTGTCGGAGATCACCCACAAGCGTCGTGTTTCGGCGCTCGGCCCGGGCGGTCTGACGCGTGAGCGTGCAGGCTTCGAAGTGCGTGACGTACACCCGACCCATTATGGTCGTGTCTGTCCGATTGAAACGCCAGAAGGTCCGAACATCGGTCTGATCAACTCGCTGGCTGCTTATGCACGTACCAATCAGTACGGTTTCCTGGAAAGTCCGTACCGTGTGGTCAAGGAAGGCGAAGTCACCGACGAGATCGTATTCCTCTCGGCGATCGAAGAAGCTGATCACGTCATTGCACAGGCCAGCGCCAAGCTGGAAGGGCGCAAGCTGGTCGACGAGCTGGTTGCTGTTCGTCATCAGAACGAGTTCACGGTCAAGGCGCCGGAAGACGTAACCCTGATGGACGTTTCGCCGAAGCAGGTTGTCTCCGTTGCTGCCTCGCTGATCCCGTTCCTTGAGCACGACGACGCCAACCGTGCATTGATGGGTTCGAACATGCAGCGTCAGGCCGTACCGACGCTGCGTTCGGACAAGCCTCTGGTTGGCACCGGGATGGAGCGCAACGTAGCGCGCGACTCCGGTGTTTGCGTGGTTGCCCGTCGTGGCGGCGTGATCGACTCAGTCGACGCCAGTCGTGTGGTCGTGCGTGTGCATGACGCAGAAGTCGAAACCGGTGAAGCGGGCGTCGACATCTACAACCTGACCAAGTACACCCGTTCCAACCAGAACACCTGTATCAACCAGCGTCCGCTGGTGAGCAAGGGTGATGTGGTCGAGCGTGGCGACATCATGGCCGACGGCCCGTCCACCGACATGGGTGAACTGGCGCTCGGGCAGAACATGCGCGTCGCGTTCATGCCGTGGAACGGCTACAACTTCGAAGACTCCATCCTCCTGTCGGAGCGTGTGGTCCAAGAAGACCGTTTCACCACCATCCATATCCAGGAACTGACCTGCGTATCCCGCGATACCAAGCTTGGCCCAGAGGAAATCACCGCTGACATCCCGAACGTGGGTGAAGCGGCGCTGAACAAGCTGGACGAGGCGGGCATCGTTTACGTGGGTGCCGAGGTGGGTGCAGGTGACATCCTGGTCGGCAAGGTCACGCCTAAAGGTGAAACCCAGCTGACGCCGGAAGAGAAGCTGCTGCGTGCGATCTTCGGTGAGAAGGCGTCCGACGTGAAGGACACCTCCCTACGTGTCCCGACCGGCACCAAGGGTACCGTCATCGACGTTCAGGTGTTTATCCGTGATGGGGTCGAGCGTGACTCCCGTGCGCTGGCCATCGAGAAGATGCAGCTGGACGAGATTCGTAAGGATCTGAACGAAGAGTTCCGTATCGTCGAGGGTGCAACTTTTAAACGTCTGCGCTCCGCTCTTGTTGGCGCGACTGTCGAGGGTGGGGCCGGGCTGAAGAAAGGCGCCGTCATCACTGACGAGATGCTCGATGGTCTCGAGCACGGACAGTGGTTCAAGTTGCGCATGGCCGAAGATGCACTGAACGAGCAGCTGGAAAAGGCCCAGGCCTACATTTCCGACCGCCGTCAGCTGCTCGACGACAAGTTCGAAGACAAGAAGCGCAAGCTGCAGCAGGGCGATGACTTGGCGCCTGGCGTTCTGAAGATCGTTAAGGTCTACCTGGCAATCAAGCGTCGTATCCAGCCTGGCGACAAGATGGCAGGTCGTCACGGTAACAAGGGTGTCGTCTCGGTCATCATGCCGGTCGAAGACATGCCGCACGACGTGCATGGCACGCCGGTCGACATTGTATTGAACCCGCTGGGCGTACCATCTCGTATGAACGTCGGTCAGATTCTCGAAACCCACCTGGGCCTAGCAGCCAAGGGGCTGGGGGAGAAAATCAACCGCATGCTGGAAGAGCAGCGTAAGGTCGCTGAGCTACGTAAGTTCCTCACCGAAATCTATAACGAGATCGGTGGCCGTCAGGAAAACCTGGAAAGCTTCAGCGACCAAGAAATCCTCGATCTGGCGAAGAACCTGCGCGGTGGCGTGCCAATGGCGACGCCGGTCTTCGACGGTGCCAAAGAGCGCGAGATCAAGGCCATGCTGAAGCTGGCGGATCTGCCAGAGAGCGGGCAAATGCAGCTGTTCGATGGTCGTACCGGTAACAAGTTCGAGCGCACCACCACGGTTGGCTACATGTACATGCTCAAGCTGAACCACCTGGTCGACGACAAGATGCACGCGCGTTCCACCGGTTCCTACAGCCTGGTTACCCAGCAGCCGCTGGGTGGTAAGGCACAGTTCGGTGGCCAGCGTTTCGGGGAGATGGAGGTCTGGGCACTGGAAGCCTATGGTGCCGCCTACACCCTGCAGGAAATGCTCACGGTCAAGTCGGACGACGTGAACGGGCGGACCAAGATGTACAAGAACATCGTGGACGGCGATCACCGTATGGAGCCCGGCATGCCGGAATCCTTCAACGTGTTGATCAAAGAGATCCGCTCGCTCGGTATCGACATCGATCTGGAAACCGAATAACCACGCACCGCCTATGCGACGTCCGGCATCAGCCGGTCGTCGCAGGTCCGTGAGGAGGAAAGGCCTTGAAAGACTTGCTGAATCTGTTGAAAAACCAGGGTCAAATCGAAGAGTTCGATGCCATCAAGATTGCATTGGCTTCGCCCGAGATGATCCGTTCCTGGTCCTTTGGTGAAGTCAAGAAGCCAGAGACCATCAACTACCGGACGTTCAAGCCCGAGCGCGACGGCCTGTTCTGCGCCAAGATCTTTGGCCCGGTCAAAGACTATGAATGCCTGTGTGGTAAGTACAAGCGCCTCAAACACCGTGGCGTGATCTGTGAGAAGTGCGGCGTTGAAGTTGCGCTGGCCAAAGTACGTCGTGAGCGCATGGCGCACATCGAGCTGGCCTCGCCGGTCGCCCATATCTGGTTCCTGAAGTCGCTGCCGAGCCGTATCGGCTTGCTGCTGGACATGACCCTGCGTGACATCGAGCGCGTGCTCTATTTCGAGAGCTATGTCGTGATCGATCCGGGCATGACCACGCTCGAGAAGGGGCAGCTGCTCAATGACGAGCAGTACTTCGAGGCACTGGAAGAGTTTGGTGACGACTTCGACGCCCGCATGGGTGCCGAGGCCGTGCGCGAGCTGCTGCACGAAATCGACCTGGAGCACGAGATTGGCCGCCTGCGCGAAGAGATTCCGCAAACCAACTCCGAGACCAAGATCAAGAAGCTGTCCAAGCGTCTGAAGCTGATGGAAGCCTTCTTCGGTTCGGGTAACCTGCCGGAGTGGATGGTCCTGACCGTTCTGCCTGTTCTGCCGCCCGACCTGCGTCCGCTGGTCCCGCTGGACGGTGGCCGTTTCGCGACTTCGGATCTCAACGATCTCTATCGTCGCGTGATCAACCGCAACAACCGTCTGAAGCGCCTACTCGACCTGTCGGCGCCGGATATCATCGTGCGCAACGAAAAGCGCATGCTGCAGGAAGCCGTCGACGCACTCCTCGACAACGGTCGCCGCGGTCGCGCCATCACTGGCTCGAACAAGCGTCCGCTGAAGTCCCTGGCTGACATGATCAAGGGTAAGCAGGGGCGTTTCCGTCAGAACCTGCTCGGAAAGCGTGTGGACTATTCCGGTCGTTCGGTTATCACCGTCGGCCCGACCCTGCGACTGCACCAGTGCGGTCTGCCGAAGAAGATGGCCCTCGAGCTGTTCAAACCGTTCATTTTCGGCAAGCTGGAAATGCGTGGCATGGCGACCACCATCAAGGCCGCCAAGAAAATGGTCGAGCGCGAACTGCCTGAAGTCTGGGACGTGCTGGCTGAAGTCATCCGCGAACATCCCGTGTTGCTCAACCGTGCACCGACGTTGCACCGTCTGGGCATCCAGGCGTTCGAGCCGGTCCTGATTGAAGGCAAGGCGATCCAGCTGCACCCGCTGGTCTGTGCCGCGTACAACGCTGACTTCGACGGCGACCAAATGGCCGTGCACGTGCCGCTGACGCTGGAAGCGCAGCTCGAAGCGCGCGCGCTGATGATGTCGACCAACAACATTCTCTCGCCCGCCAACGGCGAGCCGATCATCGTGCCATCGCAGGACGTGGTCCTGGGTCTGTACTACATGACCCGCGAAGCCATCAATGCCAAGGGCGAAGGTCGCGTATTCGCTGACCTGCAGGAAGTCGACCGCGTATTCCGCGGCGGCGAAGCGTCACTGCACGCCCGCGTCAAGGTGCGTATCAACGAGACCATCAAGGATCGCGACGGTAGCATCACCAAGAACACTCGTATCGTCGACACCACTGTCGGCCGCGCGCTGCTGTTCCAGGTGGTTCCGGCCGGCCTGCCGTTCGATGTGGTCAATCAGCCGATGAAGAAGAAGGCGATCTCCAAACTGATCAACCTGTGCTACCGCACGGTCGGCTTGAAAGACACCGTCATCTTTGCCGACCAGCTGATGTACACCGGTTTCGCATACTCGACCATTTCGGGCGTGTCGATCGGTGTGAACGATTTCGTCATCCCGGATGAGAAGGCGCGCATCATCGACGCCGCGACCGAGGAAGTGAAGGAAATCGAGTCGCAGTACGCCTCTGGCCTGGTAACTCAGGGCGAGAAGTACAACAAGGTGATCGACCTCTGGTCCAAGGCCAACGACGAAGTCTCCAAGGCGATGATGGCCAACCTCTCGAAAGAGAAGGTCATCGACCGCGACGGCAACGAGGCCGAGCAGGATTCGTTCAACTCGATGTACATGATGGCCGACTCCGGTGCGCGTGGTTCTGCCGCCCAGATTCGCCAGCTCGCAGGTATGCGTGGCCTGATGGCCAAGCCGGACGGCTCGATCATCGAGACGCCGATCACCGCGAACTTCCGTGAAGGTTTGAACGTACTGCAGTACTTCATCTCTACCCACGGTGCTCGTAAGGGTCTGGCGGATACCGCTCTGAAAACCGCGAACTCCGGTTACCTGACCCGTCGTCTGGTTGACGTGGCACAGGATCTGGTGGTTACCGAGGTCGACTGCGGTACTGAGCAGGGTCTGTTCATGACTCCGCACATCGAGGGCGGCGACGTGGTCGAGCCGCTAGGCGAGCGCGTGCTGGGCCGTGTCATTGCGCGTGATGTACTCAAGCCGGGCAGCGAAGAGATATTGGTTCCGGCCGGGACATTGGTTGACGAGCAGTGGGTCGACTTCATCGAGCTCAACAGCATTGACGAAGTCGTGGTTCGCTCGCCGATCAGCTGTGAAACGCGCTATGGCATTTGTGCGAAGTGCTACGGTCGCGATCTTGCTCGCGGGCACCAGGTCAACATCGGTGAGGCAGTGGGCGTCATTGCTGCGCAATCGATTGGTGAGCCCGGTACTCAGCTGACGATGCGTACGTTCCACATCGGTGGTGCGGCTAGCCGGACTTCTGCGGTCGACAACGTCATGGTCAAGAATGGCGGCACCATCCGCCTGCATAACCTCAAGCATGTAGAGCGTGCTGACGGCGCGCTGGTTGCGGTGTCCCGTTCCGGTGAGCTGGCGGTTGCCGACGACTTCGGTCGTGAGCGCGAGCGTTACAAGCTGCCTTACGGTGCAGTTATCTCGATCAAGGAAGGCGACAAAGTCGACGCCGGCGCTGTGGTTGCCAAGTGGGATCCGCACACCCACCCGATCGTCACCGAGATGAAGGGTGTCGTGACCTTCGTCGGTATGGAAGAGAACATCACCATCAAGCGCCAGACCGATGAACTCACCGGTCTGACCAACATCGAGGTGATGGATCCGAAGGACCGTCCGGCATCGGGCAAGGATATTCGTCCGGCGATCAAGATGGTCGACTCGAATGGCAAGGAGTTGCTGCTGCCGGGTACCGACGTACCGGCACAGTATTTCCTGCCAGCTAACGCCCTGGTGGGTGTGGCTGACGGTGCCGAGATCAATGTGGGTGACGTTATCGCACGTATCCCGCAGGAAACCTCGAAAACCCGTGACATTACCGGTGGTCTGCCACGCGTCGCCGACCTCTTCGAGGCGCGTCGTCCGAAAGAGCCTTCGATCCTGGCTGAAATCAGCGGCACGATTTCCTTCGGCAAGGAAACCAAGGGCAAGCGTCGCTTGGTGATCACGCCGACCGATGGTACCGATCCGTATGAGGAGCTGATTCCGAAGTGGCGTCACCTCAACGTGTTCGAGGGCGAGCAGGTGAACAAGGGTGAGGTTATCTCGGACGGTCCGAGCAACCCGCACGACATCCTGCGTCTGCTGGGCGTGAGTGCGCTGGCCAAGTACATCGTCAACGAGATTCAGGACGTTTATCGTCTGCAGGGCGTGAAGATCAACGACAAGCACATCGAGACGATTCTGCGCCAGATGCTGCGCAAGGTTGAAGTGGCGGAATCCGGCGATTCGAGCTTCATCAAGGGCGACCAGATGGAGCTCACTCAGGTTCTTGAGGAGAACGAGCGTCTCTCTGCGGACGACAAGTTCGGGTCAAAGTACATCCGCGTGCTGCTGGGTATCACCAAGGCCTCGCTGTCTACTGAGTCGTTCATTTCGGCGGCGTCCTTCCAAGAGACCACTCGCGTCCTCACCGAGGCCGCAGTGACGGGCAAGCGCGATTATCTGCGCGGCCTGAAAGAAAACGTGGTCGTGGGTCGACTGATCCCGGCCGGTACCGGGCTTCAGTATCACAGTGAGCGCAAGCGCAAGCGTGAAGCTGAAAAACCGGTTCGTGTGAGCGCCGATGAAGTCGAAGCGGCGCTGACCGAGGCGCTCAATTCGAGCGGTAACTGATTGGTGTCTGCCCCGGCGTAAGTCGGGGCGCGCCTTGACGGTGGGCAGGAAGCTCTTTAGACTCTTGTACCCCTAATTTGGCGGGGCTTTGCGCCCTGCCATTTTTCGTTTGTGTCGAAAGACAACAGTGGAGCTAGTAGATGGCAACGATCAACCAGCTGGTACGCCAGCCGCGCAAGCGCGTCGTCGAGAAAAGCGACGTCCCTGCGCTGCAGAACTGCCCGCAACGCCGTGGCGTGTGCACTCGTGTGTACACCACCACGCCAAAGAAACCGAACTCTGCACTGCGTAAGGTATGCCGTGTTCGCCTGACCAATGGTTTTGAAGTCGCCTCCTATATCGGCGGTGAAGGCCACAACCTGCAAGAGCACAGTGTCGTGCTGATCCGTGGTGGTCGTGTAAAAGACCTTCCGGGCGTGCGTTATCACACCGTGCGCGGTTCGCTGGATACCTCGGGTGTCAAGGATCGTAAGCAGGGTCGTTCGAAGTACGGCGCCAAGCGTCCGAAGTAATCGTATTTATATTTATCTGAGTCGATAAGAGTAAGGTCGGGCGTAACCTCATCGTTATAGTCCCGGGCTAACCTGAAGACCGTTTGAGGGCTTATCAATGCCAAGACGTCGTGTAGCAGCCAAGCGCGAGATCCTTGACGATCCGAAATACGGAAGTCTGATCCTCGCCAAGTTCATGAACCACGTGATGGAGAGCGGCAAGAAAGCCGTCGCCGAACGTATCGTTTATGGGGCCTTGGAAAAGGTCAAGGAACGCAAGAACAGCGATCCCCTGGAAATCTTCGAAAAAGCACTCGACGCCATCGCTCCGCTGGTCGAAGTGAAGTCCCGCCGCGTAGGTGGTGCGACTTACCAGGTTCCGGTCGAAGTTCGTCCGTCCCGTCGTAACGCGCTGGCCATGCGTTGGTTGGTAGATGCTGCGCGTAAGCGTGGTGAGAAATCCATGGCTCTGCGCTTGGCCGGTGAGCTGTCGGATGCATTTGAAGGTAAAGGCGCTGCTGTGAAGAAGCGTGAAGACGTGCACCGTATGGCTGAAGCCAACAAGGCCTTCTCGCACTACCGCTTCTAATTTTCAGCGTCATCAACTTGCGAGGGCTTTATGGCTCGTACTACCCCGATTAACCGCTACCGTAACATTGGTATCGTTGCTCACGTGGATGCTGGTAAAACCACTACCACCGAGCGCGTCCTCTTTTACACCGGCGTAAACCATAAAATGGGCGAGGTGCACGACGGCGCCGCGACCATGGATTGGATGGTGCAGGAGCAGGAGCGTGGTATTACCATTACCTCCGCTGCCACCACCGCTTTCTGGGCTGGTTCCGAGAAGCAGTTCGATAGGCATCGTTTCAATATCATCGATACCCCCGGTCACGTTGACTTCACCATTGAAGTGGAGCGCTCGCTGCGCGTACTCGATGGTGCGGTCGTAGTGTTCTGCGGTACTTCGGGTGTTGAGCCGCAATCGGAAACCGTATGGCGTCAGGCCAACAAATACGGTGTCCCACGTCTGGTCTATGTCAACAAGATGGACCGCGCTGGTGCTAACTTCCTGCGTGTGGTTGCGCAGATCAAGCAGCGTCTGGGGCACACGCCTGTGCCTATCCAGCTTGCTATTGGTGCTGAAGATAACTTCCAGGGCCAGATTGATCTGGTCAAGATGAAAGCCATCTACTGGAACGATGACGACAAGGGCATGACCTTCCGCGAGGAAGAGATCCCTGCCGAGCTTCAGGATCTGGCTGAAGAGTGGCGCAGCAAC
Organism: Pseudomonas sp. NPDC077408; assembly: GCF_050269105.1. Classification (NCBI taxonomy): domain Bacteria; kingdom Pseudomonadati; phylum Pseudomonadota; class Gammaproteobacteria; order Pseudomonadales; family Pseudomonadaceae; genus Pseudomonas; species Pseudomonas sp. NPDC077408. The sequence goes on along the minus strand of NZ_JBNNHS010000019.1, from coordinate 1,566 downwards.
ATGGTCGAGGCGGCAGCCGAGGCAACCGAAGAGCTGATGAACAAGTACCTCGAAGGCGAAGAGCTCACTACTGAGGAGATCAAGGCGGCTCTGCGTCAGCGCACTATCGCTGGTGAGATCGTGTTGGCTGTTTGTGGTTCTTCCTTCAAGAACAAGGGCGTGCCTCTGGTTCTCGATGCTGTTATCGATTATCTGCCAGCGCCAGCCGATATTCCGGCGATCAAGGGCACCGATATCGACGATGAAACCATCGAGATGGAGCGCCACGCAGATGATAGCGAGCCGTTTTCTGCGCTTGCGTTCAAGATTGCGACGGACCCCTTTGTCGGTACGCTGACCTTTGCTCGTGTCTATTCCGGTGTCCTGAATTCCGGTGACGGCGTTCTGAACTCGGTAAAGGGCAAGAAAGAGCGTGTCGGTCGTATGGTGCAGATGCATGCAAACAGCCGTGAAGAAATCAAGGAGGTTCGTGCAGGCGACATCGCTGCACTGATCGGTATGAAGGACGTCACGACTGGTGACACGCTTTGCGCTCTGGACAAGCCGATCATTCTGGTCCGTATGGATTTCCCGGAGCCGGTGATTTCGGTTGCGGTTGAGCCTAAGACCAAGGATGACCAGGAAAAGATGGGTATCGCCCTGGGCAAGCTTGCTCAGGAAGACCCTTCATTCCGCGTCAAGACCGATGAAGAGACTGGCCAGACCATTATCTCGGGTATGGGTGAGTTGCACCTCGATATTCTCGTCGACCGTATGCGTCGCGAGTTCAATGTCGAAGCCAACATCGGTAAGCCTCAGGTGTCTTATCGTGAGAAAATCACGAAGTCCTGTGAGATCGAGGGCAAGTTCGTTCGCCAGTCCGGCGGTCGCGGTCAGTTCGGTCATTGCTGGGTTCGTTTTGCGCCTGCAGATGAGGGGCAAGAAGGTCTGCAGTTCGTTAACGAGGTGGTTGGTGGCGTGATTCCGAAGGAATACATCCCCGCCATTCAGAAAGGCATCGAAGAGCAGATGAAGAACGGCGTAGTCGCCGGCTATCCGCTGATCGGCCTGAAGGCGACAGTGTTCGATGGTTCCTACCATGACGTCGACTCCAACGAGATGGCGTTCAAGGTTGCGGCTTCCATGGCGACCAAGCAGCTGTCCCAGAAGGGTGGCGCTGTAGTGCTTGAGCCGATCATGAAAGTCGAGGTTGTAACGCCTGAGGACTACATGGGTGACGTGATGGGCGACCTGAATCGTCGTCGCGGTCTGATCCAGGGTATGGAAGATACGGTCTCCGGTAAGGTTATTCGTGCCGAGGTTCCGTTGGGTGAGATGTTCGGTTATGCAACCGACGTCCGCTCCATGTCTCAGGGTCGCGCCAGCTACTCCATGGAATTCTCAAAATACTCCGAGGCTCCGTCGAACATCGTCGAAGCTATCGTTAAAAAACAAGGTTGATTCAGCCCTTTAAGTAAGAGGTTTACTGTCGTGGCTAAAGAAAAATTCGAACGTAACAAACCGCACCTGAACGTCGGTACCATTGGTCACGTCGACCATGGCAAGACCACGCTCACCGCAGCTCTG
>NZ_JBNNHS010000018.1:0-23065 GCF_050269105.1 Pseudomonas sp. NPDC077408 | reverse complement strand
GGCCTTGATGGCCAACGCCGCGACCTTGCTCAGTTCTCCGCCCAATATCGAGAAGGTCGAACTGCTTGCAGCCAAACTGCCTGCATGACAACCCGGCCTTGACCCAATCAGGTCACGCTGCAGGATGGGGGGCACAAGCTCTACGCAGCGATCCCCCCCTCGATTGCACTTGCCCAGGGAGCTACCTTCCACAGCGACGGGGGGCAATATTGCAGCCAGAACTTCCAAGCTGCGTCAGCAAGCAGGGGCAACATCAGGGCTGGCTGTGATGTTCCGATTCGTCGGGTAGTTATCGAGAAGTACCGACTGTTTGCAACGTGTCGGTACCGAGAGCCGTCTGGGCGAGCCAGATTTCCGGCCCATTGGAAGTCCGCAGTCCGCAAGCGCGGATCGATCGAGCGATTTGTTGAAAATCAACGACCTAGCACCGGGCCGTTCGGGCTAGTGAGGGTTTCTGGGGGGGCGTAACGATTCGAACTCCTGCAGGGGCTCGGTGGGGTGGAACCCTGCGCCAAACCTATGTAACTCAGCGCCTTGCGACCGCTGCAAACTCCTGCGGAAAGGTGCGGAATCCGGGCCTTGATGCCCGCAATCCTACCAGTTCTGCCCTGGTCGGGTCACCAACCGAGCGCATCAGACAGGGCGCCAGTTCTATTCCCGTTTGGGAATTGAACCCGCGTCAGCATCCACTCATCCGACGTTCGATCAGGCGGTGACGAACCGCTCCCGAAATGCTCGCCGGACCTGGTCGTAAGGCACAGGGCTGGTGGCGTGCGGGACCAGCGCGCTTCTGTCGCCGATGAGGTAGTTGATCCGGTAGGTGCAGTTTCCGGAGGGGTGCAGCATGCCGGCAATCACCCGGTCGGGATTCAGAACCCGCTCCTGGATCAGGCGGTCCAGCACGCTCTGGACCTACGGCCCCAAGCCAACGAACATGGCATCTTTCAGTTCTTCGACTTCCGCCGCGAAGTGCTACAGCAGGTACTTCCTCAGCAAGGGGTGCTTGGTCATATCCGGTGAGCCACGGTAATCGTCGTCCTTTACGAATACCGGATAGCGCAGACATTGATTTTCGTGCGTTAGAGAGGGCCTCGCTGCCCAAAAGCCTCACGCGCAAACTCCAAGAAGCTGCGCAGCTTTGGAGTCATTCTTCGGTCAGGGGCATAGAGGATGTGCATTGCGGTATTCGGCACCGGGTACTGCGGCAACAGACGCACCAGTGTCCCATCGCGCAGTGCATCGCTAACCAACTCTATCGGCTGTAGAACCACGCCTAGACCAGCTACAGCCGCTGCCAGCAGTGGATCACCTTGATTGATCGTTAATTTGCTTGTAATAGGAACATCTATACGCCCCTCCGGGCTGTCGAAGCTCCAGTGTGAGCGGCCATCAGAATAGGTAAACCCCAGACATTCCTGCTGCTGTAGATCCCACGGATTGATGATGGGAGGGCGACGTGCAAGATAGGACGGCGCAGCGCATAAAACCATCTGATAGGGCTCCAGTGGCAATGCCTTCAACCCACTGCTCGCCAGCTCGCCGATGCGAAATACCACGTCGTAACCATCATCAACGATATCGACCAGTTCGTTCGATAACGTTAGGTCAACAGACACCTGAGGATACCGAACCATGTATTCCAGCAGGCGTGGCGAAAGCGTGCGGATTCCGAACGTGACCGGCGCGTTGATGCGAAGGCGGCCGCTTGGTGTGCCCCGAGTGAGGGCAGCCAGGCTCTCGGCAGACTGCATGTCTGCAAGGATCAGTTTTGCTCGCGGGTAGAACGCCCTGCCGAAGTCGGTGAGGCTTTGCCTGCGCGTAGTCCGGTGCAGCAGGGAAACACCCAGATGTTGTTCGAGCATTTTCACCTGTTTCCCTACCAATTGAGGGGACAGATTCAGGTCGTCCGCAGCGGCGCTGAATGAACCCAGCTCAACTGTTTTGACGAACGTGGCCATCTGGGTCAGGCGATCCATTATAAACACTCTGTTTCTAGTAATACGCCATCGTAGGCATTTATCTAGCGCCAACCAATGACTAAATTTTTGTCACCTTTCGAGTGCCCGGATACCTTCCGGATGTACGTCGAGGCCCATTGATAAACGAGGTATTTATGATGGCACGCATTGTCAGAATTCATGAATACGGTGACGCCAGCGTTCTGAAGCTGGAAGATCTGGAAGTATCGGCACCAGCAGCAAACGAGGTGCAAATTAGTGTTAAAGCTTTTGGCTTGAACCGAGCCGAAGTGATGTTCCGCAATCACGCATACCTACAAGAAGCGGAGTTCCCCAGCCGCTTAGGCTACGAGGCCGCAGGCATCGTAACGGCAGTTGGGAGCGACGTAACCGAGATCACGATTGGTGACTCGGTCGCTCTGATCCCACCTCTGGATATTGCTCGCTGGGGCACCTACGGCGAGTTGGCCAATGTACCGGCCCACCTGGTGGTAAAGAGCCCTGAGAACTTGTCCTTTGAAGAGGCTGCGGCGTCTTGGATGCAGTACGTCACCGCCTGGGGGGGATTGATTGAACAGGCGAAGCTACGTCAGGGCGATTTTGTCATCGTTACCGCCGCGTCAAGCAGTGTTGGCTTGGCCGCCTTCCAAATGGCTCGTATGGTCGGCGCCACATCGATTGCGATCACTCGAACTCACGCGAAGAAGCAAGCCCTACTTGATGCAGGCGCTGCGCATGTCATCGTCAGCGATGAAGAGGATATCGTCGAGCGTGTTATGACGATAACTGCCGGTCAAGGCGCTCGCGTTGTATTCGATCCTGTAGGCGGGCCGTCCTTGGAACCTCTCACGCAGAGCATGGCGCGGGGCGGAATTTTGCTGGAGTACGGCGCACTTAGCTCTGAACCGACACCATTCCCACTGTTTACCGTGCTGGGCAAAAGCCTGACTTTGAAGGGCTATCTCTACGCAGAGATTGTGGCCGACCCTGAAGCCCTAGAGAGAGCAAAGGCTTTTATTCTGCAAGGGTTGGAGTCCGGTGCGTTGCGCCCGATCATCGCAAAGACATTCACACTTAGCGACATCCAGGATGCCCATCGTTTCCTTGAAGCCAATCAGCAGATCGGCAAGATCGTGGTAACTGTCTGACCAGCAATTATGGGGCTGAGAGCGTAATCCTTCGGCCCCGATTCAAGCCAGCCCTGATGACCGCTTTTGGCCGATTCTGTGTATCCGTCCGGCCAACACACCTTCTTGGCCCCGACGCCAAAGGCGATGGTGTCCACCTGATTTAAGTGGACACCATTTCTAGCCTTTTATGCCGCTGGGCAAACCTATTTTCCCGAGGGCGTGGCGCGGCCGGGTTGGTATCAGCCAACGGACAGAGGTGTTGAGCGCAGGCTGGGAGAAAGACTCGCTTGGCTGCGCTCGCTCGATGATGAGACGCCGCCAGAGGCGGACGCCTGATCGGTCCATCCGAAACCTGCCCATCGTGATCTCACAAACTACAGGATAAGCACATGCCAGCCTCTTCTTTCGGTGAGTCCTCGGCGCATATCAGACGGAGACGCGTTGCCCGCTATCTACGCACTGAGTCTGGGGCTGCGGTGCTGCTGGTGATCGTCACGGTTGTGGCGCTGGCGTGGGCGAACTCGCCGCTATCCGATGCCTATTTCGAGTTGTGGCACCTGGACGTCGGGTTCAACTTTGGGCCATTGGGCCTGCACATGGATCTGCATCACTGGGTCAACGACGGCCTGATGGTCGTCTTCTTCTTCCTGATCGGCCTGGAGGTGCGTCAGGAATTCGCCCACGGGTCGCTCAGGGACCGCAGCCGTGCCCGTCTCGCTCTGATCGCGGGGGTCGCGGGTGTCGTGCTGCCCGCGCTGCTGTATGTCCTGATCGTGGGGCTGGCAGGAAGTGAGGGCCTGCGCGGGTGGGGGGCGGTGGTCGGTACCGATACGGCGTTCATGCTGGGCACCCTGGCGATCGTCGGCCCGCGGCTATCCGGTCAGTTGCGCGTGTTCTTGCTCACCCTGACCGTGGTCGATGACTTCCTCGCCGTGTCCATCATCGGCATCGTCTATAGCGAGGAGATCCGCGTCGTCCCGTTGCTGATCGCCCTCGCCAGTCTCGTCGGGTTGTGGTTGCTGGGGCGCACCCGCCAGTGGCGGGCAACGCCGTATGTGCTGATCGTGATCGTGCTGTGGCTCGCGACCGTGTACTCCGGCATTCATGCCTCCCTCGCCGGGATGGCCGCGGGGCTCCTGATCCCCGCCTACGCAACGCAACGTCACAAGGTCGTCGCGGCAAGACAGTTGTTCCGTGACTTCTGGCAGTCTCCGAGTGCCGCATCGGCTCGCGCAGTGGACTGCGGGCTGTCCCAGGGTATCTCGGTGAATGAGCGGCTGCACGAGTTCCTGCGGCTGCCGACAGCGCTGCTGATCGTGCCGGTGTTCGCCTTGGCGAACGCCGGGGTGGACCTGCGTGGTGGGCTGCTCGCGGAGGCCTTCGGCTCGCCCGTGACCTGGGGCGTCATCGCGGGGCTCGTGCTCGGCAAGCTCCTGGGCATCGGGCTCATCACTCTCGCCGCGGTCCGCCTCGGCTTGGGGCGCCTGCCGGCGGGTGTCGGAATGGGGAGCGTGTTCGGTGGTGCGGCACTGTCCGGGATCGGGTTCACCGTGTCGCTGCTCATCATCGGACTCGCGTTCGGCACGACCTCCGACCTGGGCCGCCAGGCGACGGTCGGCGTGCTCGTGTCGATGATGCTCGCCACGTTGCTCGGGTGGCTCATCTTCAAGGTTGCCGCACGCAGGTGGGGTGAGGAGACCGCCGATCTGCCGATGGTGCTTGAGCCGCCGGTCGATCCCGAGGTCGATCACATCCGCGGGCCAGAGGACGCGCAGCTCACGCTGGTGGAGTACGTGGACTTCGAGTGCGCGTACTGTGCGCACGCTACCGGTTCTTGGGAGGATCTGCGCGCCCACTTCGGGGACGACCTGCGGTATGTGGTGCGCCATTTGCCGCACCACCCGCATGGGCCGATCGCCGCGCGTGCGTCCGAGGCGGCATCGAATCAGGGGATGTTCTGGCCGTGGCTGGACTTCGTGTTTACCCGTCAGCACGCGCTGGAGCGCGAGGATCTGATCGGCTACGCCGTAGAGCTTGGGCTCGACGTCGATCGGTTCATCGCGGATCTCGACAGCTCTGCGGTGATCGAGCGTGTCGAGCGCGACCTCGCCAGTGCGGTCGCCAGCGGTGCGCATGTCACGCCGACGTTCTTCGTCGAGGGTCGCCGCCTGCGCGGTAGCTACGACGCCCGCACTGTCACCGCAGCGCTCGAAGCCAGTCGCCGCGGCCCCCGGACTCAGGAAGTCCCGTCCTGAGCGGGACGAACTACAGGATAAGAACATGCCAAACAATTCTTTCGGTGAATCCTCTTGTACCGCTGCGGCCAGCGGCCTCGTGCAGGTGCGTGGCGCGCGCGAGAACAACCTCAAGGAGGTGGACGTCTCCATCCCGCGTAACGCGCTGGTGGTGTTCTCGGGTGTCTCCGGCTCCGGTAAGTCCTCGCTGGCCTTTGGCACCATCTATGCCGAGGCCCAGCGGCGCTACTTCGAGTCGGTGGCCCCCTATGCGCGGCGACTGATCGACCAGGCGGGCGTGCCGGACGTCGATGCGATCGACGGCCTGCCGCCGGCGGTGGCGCTGCAACAGCAGCGGGGCTCCAGCAACGCGCGTTCCTCTGTGGGCAGTGTGACCACCTTGTCCAGCCTGGTGCGGATGATGTATTCGCGCGCCGGCGCCTACCCAGCCAACCAGCCCATGCTGTACGCCGAGGATTTTTCGCCCAACACGCCGCAGGGAGCGTGCCCGACCTGCCACGGCCTGGGCCATGTGTACGAGGTGACTGAGGCCATCATGGTGCCCGATCCCTCCCTGAGCATCCGCGAGCGGGCGATCGCCTCCTGGCCCCCCGCCTGGCAAGGCCAGAACCTGCGCGACATCCTGGTCAGCATGGGCTACGACGTTGACCGACCGTGGAAGGACCTGCCAAAGAAGGATCGCGACTGGATTCTGTTCACCGAGGAAACACCGACGGTGCCGGTGTACGCCGGCTTCACGCCCGCCGAAACCCGCGCCGCGCTCAAGCGCAAGATGGAGCCGAGCTACATGGGCACCTTCACCGGCGCCCGGCGGTATGTGATGCACACCTTTGCCAACACCCAGAGCGCGCTGATGAGAAAGCGCGTGTCCCGGTTCATGGAGGGCAAACCGTGCCCCACCTGCCACGGCAAGCGGCTCAAGCCCGAGGCGCTGTCGGTCACCTTCGCCGGCGTGGACATCGGCGCGTTCATGCAGATGCCGCTGGACCAGTTGGCGGCCTTGCTCGAACCCATCGCCCAGGGCGATTTCCGCGCCCATGCAGCGGGGGCGGCTACGGACAAGGAAGCGACCCGACGCGACCGTGCCGAACGCGCGGCCTCCGGTCGCGCCGTCCATGCGGTATCGCCCGACGTGCGCCGCACCTCGGCGCTATCGGAAGAAAAGCGCCTCGCCGCGCAGCGCCTGGCTGGAGGCGTGATGGCGCGCCTGCGCCAACTGCGCGAGCTAGGCCTGGGCTACCTGACGCTGGACCGGGCCACGCCGACGCTTTCGGCCGGCGAGTTGCAGCGCCTGCGGCTGGCCACGCAATTGAGTTCCCTGCTGTTCGGTGTCGTGTACGTGCTCGACGAGCCCTCCGCGGGCCTGCACCCCTCCGATAGCCAGGCCCTGTACGACGCACTCGACCGGCTGCGCGACGCCGGCAACTCGGTGTTCGTGGTGGAGCACGACTTGGACCTGATGCGCCGCGCGCAATGGCTCGTGGATGTCGGGCCGGATGCTGGGGAGCGTGGCGGCCGCGTGCTCTACAGCGGCGAGCCGGATGGCCTGCGCAAGATTGCCGAATCGCGCACCGCCCGCTATCTGTTCGAGGAGATCCCCGCGCCGGGAAGCCGGGCACGCGAAGCGACCGGCTGGCTGGAACTGCAGGGCATCCACCGCCACAACCTGCATGGCGTGGATGCACGCATTCCGCTGGGCGTGCTGACGGCCGTCACCGGTATCTCCGGCTCCGGCAAGTCCAGCCTCGTCGCGCAGGCCCTGCCGGAGTTGGTGCTGCTGCACCTGGGCCACGAGCCGGAAGACGATGCGGCCGAAAGCGCCACCAGCGAAGGGCCGGCGGTGATCGAAGCGACTGGCGGTCATCTGGCGGGCGATGTGGACGCCATACAGCGCCTGGTGCAGGTGGACCAGAAGCCGATCGGGCGCACGCCGCGCTCGAACCTGGCTACCTACACGGGTCTGTTCGACCATGTGCGCAAGCTGTTCGCCGCCACGCCCGATGCTCGACGCCGCCGCTATGATGCCGGACGGTTCTCGTTCAACGTCGCCAAGGGGCGCTGCGAGACTTGCGAGGGCGAGGGTTTCGTTAGCGTGGAACTGCTGTTCATGCCCAGCGTGTACGCGCCGTGCCCGACCTGCCATGGCGCGCGCTACAACGAGGCCACGCTGAAGGTGCAGTGGAACGGGCGCAACATCGCCGAGGTGCTGCAGATGACCGTGGACGATGCCAGCGAATTCTTCGCGGGTGAAGACGCGGTGGCAAGGCCCCTGCAACTGCTGCGCGACATCGGACTGGGCTATCTGCGCCTGGGGCAACCGGCCACTGAGCTTTCCGGTGGCGAGGCGCAGCGCATCAAGCTGGCGACCGAGCTTCAGCGCAGCCAGCGCGGCCGAAGCCTGTACGTGCTCGACGAGCCGACCACCGGGCTGCACGCGTCGGATGCCGACCGGCTGCTGGTGCAGTTGCAGCGCCTGGTCGATGCCAGCAATACCGTAGTGATGATCGAGCACGACATGCGTGCGGTGGCCCAAGCCGACTGGGTGATCGACGTAGGGCCAGGCGCGGGCGCTGCCGGCGGCAGCATCGTGGTGGCGGGTTCCCCTCAGCAGGTGGCCCGAAAGTCTGGCAGCCGAACCGCTCCGTTCCTTGCACGGGAGTTGGCGCGGGTCGAGTAGCTTAGTTCGCCAAATGTTGCCAGCTTCGCGGGGCATTGATCGTCGCCACACGGTGGTGACGGTCGCTGCCCGAGTCGCGTCATCCTTCCTGAGTCAAAGCAAGATAGGGATTGTTGGGCGGTATTTCGGCGAATACCAAGGACCCATTTTCGAGGAGGTAGCCATGCAGTCGGCGGGACTTCCTCGGGCCCGTGACTTCACAGGTCCAAATGTTCAGGCCATTTGAGTGCTTGCGGTGTAGCTGCAGTTTCTCAAAGCGCTTTTGCACCCACTGCCAATCCTGTTGCTTGTCCTGCCTGGCTAGCGCATCCACCTGGGGATGTTCCTGCGCATAGCGATGGAACACGCCGGGACTGACCAGGTAGGCGGTGTCGCTCACCGTATGCACGAGCGCCTTGGCGTCGTTGATGATGAGTCGCCGCGCGGCGACTCCCTGTTGCAGCCACGTCATGAAATGCTCCCCGGATGGTATCGCGACTATTGGAGTTGATGCAGGTCCAGGCGCAGGGGTAAGTGGCAAGGGAGACGCTGCGGCTGTGGTTGGGGCAGGAACGTCAGGCTGGGCAGGGACTTTCTCCACTGGCTCTTCACTCTTCCCCATGTCGGCCGTGCCATCCAATCCAACCATCGGCAGCATGTCCTCCATGACGTCGGGCACGGGCGGGGCCGCAGTCGGCAAGGCGGTATCGCTGCGAGGGCATTCCCAAGGGGGAGTCTCCTGACCTTCGGGTGCTGGCTGCCCCACGACCGCGGGCGGTGTGCCTGGTGCACTGCCGTTGATTTCCGCTGGCGTCGTGTCGATCGCCACCGTGCCTGCGAAAAGCGCTGGCCGCTCGCCGGATTCCCAGATCAGCGCGGGCGCGAGGCGCAACAGGGTGAACGAGTAGGACCAGCCGGTCGCACTGGTCACGGTCGCGCGCCAGACCGCCTTGCCGTCTGAGGTAGGCTGGAGCATGCCGTGGTCCTGCAGCACGTTGAAGACGGCGGTGTTGTTCGCAGGAATGCCGTCGATCCCCTGAGACAGCAGGTGCGCGCGCAGCTTGTCCGAGACAGTCTTGCTCACCAGCCACAGCCCATCCTCAGTGAGCCAGCCATCGGAGGCTTCCGGCTGATTCAGCTTCAACTGTTCCTTGAGCAGGAAGCGCAGCCCGTCCAGCAGCTTGCGTTGCAGCGCGTGCCTGGGCGCGGCCATGGCGCGCGCGGGATCGCCGCCCAGTTCCTGTGCCACAGAAGCGCGATCAGCCTGCACGACCAGTTCACCCAGCACGCCGGCGTGCTCGTACTGCCCGGCCAAGACGTAGAGCAATGGTGCCCACAGAGACGGATAGCCGCTGAGCCAGTCTAGGAGCGGACCATCGAGCAATTGGCGGTAGAGCAGCCCTGTTGCGGCGCTGTGCAACCGGTACTCGCGGTCTTCGCGGTAGCGGAAGCGGTACGACTGGTGCAGCGGGCCGTGCCAGGGATGCCACAGCGAGCCGTCTGCCAGCTCGACCAGCAGATCGACGGCCACCTTGCCGATGTCGTGCAGCCACGGCGTTGTAACCGGCGTAGTCGTCGGTCATCAGGTAGCCGCGGTAGCCATCGAGCAGGCGTAGCGGCACCTCCTGCGCGCGGCTGGCTGTGTAGTCGAAAAGGATCACCGGCTTGTCCGGCGGCCCACCGCTTTGCACCCACATCCAGGATTGTGCCGAGGGGTCGCGTCCCGGTTCATGCAGCACCTGCAAGCGCGTTTCGTCGCAGTGCAACACGGGGTAGTCCAGCAGCTTGTCGCGCATCAGGTTGAGCAACGGTTGCAGTTGCTCGCCACTTTGGATCACCCAACGCGCCAGGGGCTGGCGTGGGATGTCGACGCCGTGGCGGCTGCCCCCTAAAGAAGGTTGGCCGTAGAAGAGCACTTGAAGGGCTTCGCGTCCCTCTCTGGAGTGTGCTGTCTTTTGCGTGTACAGCCCTGGTTTCAGCGTTGTCAAGTGGCAGTTTTGCTATAGGAGCGTTTTTTCCGCGCACCGCATCACTGGTAATGCTATTCGATCACTCGAAGCTTCGGATGATCTGATCGTTATTTGGTCAGATTGCTGTTTTTGACATCGGCAAAGACTGAAATCAGTCAGAAATACAAGGGTGTGCAGCCCTAGATTCTTTCTTGCAGCGCCTTGAAGAAGGCATCGATATTCTCATCGTGGCGTTTGTAGTAGGTCCAGGGGCCGATCCGCTGCGATGTCACCAATTGCGCGCGCTGTAGAGCTGCGAGATAAAGCGATGTCGTTGACTGCGAGAGGCCCGTGCGCTCTTGGATGATACTGACGCACACGCCTACCGTTTCTGGGTCGACTTCCTGCTCGGGAAAGACTGTCCTGGGATCCTTGAGCCAATTGAGGATGGCAAGGCGCGTCGGGTTCGCCAATGCTTTCAGGGCTTCGTTGACGTCAATAGTCATGAATTTTTTGAGACCTGTTTTTTTCGATATCTAGATATCTTCCTGATTCGCGCATCAAATTGGAAGGCTTCGCCATGATCTCTGCGCGCCTGCCCGTCGCAATGACGGGCTGGTTTGGACTGGAATCCTATTGCCCTGTCAGGTAGGACTATCGGGCACCTGTGCGCCGAATTGCGGGACGATATGTTTGCCAAGTTCCTCGATAACCTCTGCTGCGGGGCGTTTACCATACTTGAGGTTCAGGATGACGTGATCTACACCGATTTCCTGAAGTGTATCCAGCAAGGCCCGCAGGTGGTTACGTCCCAGTCGGAATCCTAGATGGATAGGCGAGGGTGGCGTGGATGGGTGTTCGTCCAGGTCGATATACAGCGATTGCAAGAACGGCTTGTAGATAGTGCCACATTGTTTAGCCGTTTCCTGTCGCCAATCTTCCACGATGAGTCGCTGCATTTTTGGCGGACGTGGATAGTTGATCCATCCATGGCTTTCACGCGCGATCCAATCGAGCGGCTGGCGGCTGTGTCCGGTTACGAATAGCGGTATTTCCCGAGTCGTAGGTTTGGGAACGAGATCGGCCCCCAGTAACTCGCCGTGACTCCAGCGAATGGGCTCGAAGTGTGTTCGATGGGCTTGGCGTATCACATTGAGGTTTTCTTGAAAGGTCTCGCCACGCTGTTCTGGATCAATGCTGAATGCGGGAAACTCCACGGGACGATCGCCAGAGGCTACTCCCAGGAGCAAGCGACCTCCGCTCAACTGATCAATGCTCGCTGCGGCCTTTGCCGTGTGCAAGGGATTACGCAGAGTAAGGGCGATGGAGGCGGTGCCTAGTGCGATTTTTGTTGTATGGGCTGCCATGTAGCCCAGATACACCCAAGGGTCGAAAACCTGGCCGACATCGCCGAAGCTTGGGTCCCTGAGTGGGACGTCGCGAAACCAGAGCGCCGAAAAACCAAGTGCCTCTGCACGTTTGGCCAGCGCGACCTGATCTAGCATGCTCGGTGTATCACCTTCGAAAGCCTCCAGGGGAAAGAACAGCCCAAGGCTTAGATGACCCTGCCTGAAGGTTCGTTTGAATCCCCTATGCTCTTGGTAGGGGATCGTGCTCGGTTGGTACATGCTTAACTTCCTCGGTCAACAATCGCTGAGCCACGCCCCTGAGTTATGGGGCGTGGCATTGAGCGTTTAGGATTTGTAAGTCGGGTAGTCGGTGTAGCCCTTATCGGTACCGCCGTACATGGTGCTTGGATCAACTGGGTTAAGCGGCCAGTTGTTGGCGATACGAGCGGGCAGGTCGGGGTTCGCAATGAAGGGGCGGCCAAAAGCGATCAGATCGCCCCAGCCAGCTTTTATCACGCGATTTCCTCGTTCAGCGGTGTACTTGCCGGCATAGATAATCTTGCCGCTGAATGTCTTACGAACAGCTTCCCGGAACGTCTCAGGCAGCTCGGGTGCGTTTTCCCAATCGGCTTCGGCGAGCGACAGGTAGGCAATGCCCACTTCCTCGAGGATCTTCACTGCCTCGATGTAGGTTTGATGAGGATCTTCTTCGACCAGACCAAGGTAGACGCGGTCTTCGTCTGTGGTCGCGAACAGCGGGGCGAAGCGAACGCCAACGCGCTCCTTGCCGACCACACCAGCAACAGCGAGGGTGATTTCGCGCAGGAAGCGAAGACGGTTCTGCAGCGAACCGCCATATTCATCATCACGCTGGTTGGTATGGGCCGAAATGAACTGGTTTACCAGGTACCCGTTCGCGCAGTGAAGCTCCACCCCGTCAAAACCTGCGTCCAAAGCATTTCGGGCTGCTTGGGCGTAGAGCTCAACCAGTTCCTTTACCTCCTTGGTGGACAGGGCTCGTGGGGTCGAAGGGTCGGCCAGTGTACCCGTGCCGGGGCCAGTTTCGATGAACACCTTGACGTTGTCCGCGCGGATGGCTGATGGCGCGACGGGCGCTTCACCACCGGGTTGCAGCGATGTGTGCGACACGCGGCCCACATGCCAAAGTTGAGCAAAGATCACCCCCCCTTCGGCGTGAACAGCGTCGGTGACCTTACGCCAGCCTTGTATCTGTTCCGGGCTATGAATGCCAGGTGTCCAGGCATAACCCTGTCCTCGGGGTTCGATCTGTGTGCCCTCGGTCACCATGAAGCCAGCACCGCTGCGCTGACGGTAATATGTGGCCATTAGGTCGTTCGCAATATTGCCGGGTTGGGAGCTGCGCGAACGCGTCAGTGGCGGCAGAACGATACGGTTCTTGAGGGTGTATGGGCCCAGCTGAGTCGTTTTGAAAAGTTCTGATTGTGTCATTTTGCTTACCTGCATATCTGAAATATTCGATGTCGTAGGTCGAAAAAACATGGATCAACGAGGTCTGAAGAGTCCGAGCGGTGCAGGTCACGAAGGCGCGCTGTGCGCCCTGCACCGCGCGGGCGACGTCGGCAGCTGTGGCGTTGGGATGTTGGTGAGAATTTTTCCGTTGGCGGGGTTGATAATGTCGAGGGCTTCACCGTATTCGTCCGAAACTCATTGGTTGTCAATAAACAGGCCGTAGCTGCTGTCGGGAAGGTGATTCGGACGGGTATCGCTGGAATCTTTCATGGGAGTACCTCCTGAGGTTTCTAGCGCGGTTATGGGTAGGCTATTCTCGATATTCATATATGTCAATATATTAATATCGCTTCCGGCACGTACGCATGGTTCCACGCCCTTGCAGCTCACTTCTGGATCAGCTGGGAGCGCGCCGTGCTTCGCGCTAGGGTTGCCTATGCAGTCAGCTCCCTTGAGCTTTTCATCATGGAGGCTGGCTGCATCAGGTATGCCATTGCCGTGATTGCGTTGATGCTATTGCCCGACAACAAAGGTATTCACCTTGACGATCTGGATGACAGCGAAGTTGACGCTACGCCCGCACTTCAACCTTCTTCTCCTCAGACGCATGTATAAGGAATGTTCGCGATGATCCGAATTGTCTACTTGTTGGTAAAGCCTATGTTCCGCCAGGAATGTTTGCGTCACTATCAGATGAGTGAGGGTATCCCTGGCCTGTTTAAATATGAGGTTAGGTTGGTGGCTGAAAACCCTGCCGATACCCATGTGCCATACCTGGATGTAGGGCCGGTTCACGCGATTGGCGAATGCTGGTTCCAAAGCCCGGAGGACTACCAACGATATATCGAGTCGGCAGTGCGCAAAGCCTGGTTCGAACATGGTAAAACGTTCATTGGCCAGCTCAAGCCCTTCGTCACTGAAACACTTGTTTGAAAGCTGCTCGAAGCGGTTATCTCCGATCAGGCCACCCCTCCATTCATTCTGGAGGGGCTTTCATCTACGAGTGAACCCCTGGTTATTGATTTAACGTAAATCACTGGCAGATTCCCCAATGAACATGGGGACCCGTGCGAGTCTCAATTCGCACGAGGTGCCGTCTATGTGTCGATTTGACAGCGTGTCCAACGACTGCGCGTGGGAACCATCGATCAGGTCGCCGATGGGGTAAAACATATCGAGCGGCTGATGCCTGCAAATCTCTCAGAAATCCTGGCAAGTTGCCGGGATGGTTCAGTGACGTGCCATGCAGCAACCCCAAGATGGCCCAACTGCAGGCAGTGAAACTCATTTCGCAGGGGTACACACCGGGACACTGCCTGGACATCAGTACCATCTGGTAGCGCAAAAGGTTGTAGCCCAGCAGCACACCCCATAGCTCTTGAGCGATCATCTCTGGCGTCTTGCTTCTCAGGGTATATTCGCCGCCCAGCAGTCTCTGCTTGATCGCCCGATAGCCCAGCTCGATTTCCCAGCGTTGACTGTAAAGGTCGACGATCTCCCCACCCGGAAAGCGCAGCGGGTCGACCATCGAAGTCAGTACGCTTACCATTTTTCCCTTGATCATCTTGCGCAACAACCGCGCTCGCATTTCGAGCGGACGACAGGTGGTATGTGGTCGGTAAATACATAGCGGCCATACTGTAAGCGCGAGTAGGCGGGTCTTTGGGCTGACGCCCGGCGATATCGTCAGGGCGTCAGATCCATACAGCCGTTCGATCAGGCTGCCGGCTTCAGAATGACCTTTGTCCAACCCTCATCTCGCGCATCGAAATGCTTGTACGCATCGGGCCCTTCCGCCAATTTCAGGCTGTGAGAGATGATCTGCGAAGGCTTGGCGCGGTCGTGATGGATCAGCTCCGCAAGCCTGCGGTTATAGGCTTTGACGTTGGCTTGCCCGGTGCGTATCTGCTGGCCCTTGAACCAGAACGCGCCGAAATCGAAGGCCATTTTGCCTTCCTTCGCCAGTTCATTTTTCGCGCCCGGATCCTGAGGAACAAACACCCCGACGACGCCGATGCCACCCGTGGCCTTGGTGGAAGCTACCAGGTTGTTCATCGTCAGGTGATTGGCCTCATGGCCGTGATTGTCACAGCACTGGTACCCCACACACTCACAACCTCGATCAGTGCCTTTGCCGTGAGTCAGGTTGAGGATCTGATCAACCGCCTCTTTCTCCAGGGAGTTGATTGGCGTGGCCCCCATCTGCGCGGCCAATTTCAATCGATCCGGATGGTTGTCGACCACGAACACTTGCGAGGCGCCTTTGATCATCGCGGCATGAGCTGCCATCAGGCCCACTGGCCCTGCACCGTAAATGGCGATGCTTTCACCCGGCATCAGGCCAGCCAGTTCAGTGGCATGCCATCCGGTGGGGAATATGTCTGACAGCATGACGTAGTCGTTTTCTTTCTCTTGCGCATCCTCTGGCAGCACCAGGCAATTGAAGTCCGCATATGGCACACGCAGCAGTTCTGCTTGACCACCCTGGTATGAGCCCATATCGGCAAACCCGTAAGCAGCACCAGCACTGCCGGGGTTGGCCGTGAGGCAGAAACCGGTCAAACCTTTTTCACAGTTTTCGCAGAAACCGCAGCCGATATTAAATGGCAAACAGACGCGATCACCTACCTTGATGCGATCTACGCCGGCGCCGACTTCGATGACTTCCCCGAGGTTCTCGTGACCGAAAACACGTCCCGTCTCCATCGAGGTGCGGCCCTCGTACATGTGCAGGTCAGAGCCGCAGATATTGGTAGTGGTGATGCGCACTACGGCGTCGGTAGGTTTTTCGATCTTGGCGTCTGGGACATTTTGCACGCTGACGTCGCGTGGCCCGTTGTAAACGATGGCTTTCATTAGACTCTCCCGTTCAAGCGACGATGAGGTGGTTTCGTCTGCTTACGAGATATCTGTTTAGATCTACGAACGTATGTTCCACAAATCGAGCTATGACCAGACGAGTGGTGATGCCGTCGCCCGCGCGTGGCGGTCCTTGAATTTGCAGCTCGTGACGAACTTAGACAGTTGAACGCCATAGAAGGAATATGGCTACGTGTAGTGGTCTACTAATCCTGGACACCCTTTTAGGGCGAGAATGCTCGCCATTCAGAGGTGTTCGATGAGCAGACAACGACGTACTTTCACCCCCGAGTTTAAGCGCGAAGCAGCCAGTCTAGTGCTCGACCAGGGTTACAGCTGTCCTGAGGCAGCCAAATCCCTTGATGTAGGTGAGACCGCACTGCGGCGCTGGGTCAACCAGTTGCAGTTGGAGCGCGGTGGCATCACCCCCACAGCCAAAGCGCTTACGCCTGAGCAGCAGACTATTCAGGAGCTTCAAGCCCGCATCAACCGGCTGGAGCTTGAGAAGAAAATCTTAAAGGAGGCCACTGCGCTCTTGATGGCCGAGGAGCACGGGCGCAGACGTTGAAGTCGATTCGGCAGTTAGCAGCACGCTACCCAGTTCAACTGCTGTGTTCAGTGTTTGAACTGCCTCGTTCCTGTTACTACGCCCATATGGCTCGGCGCCGTCGCATTGATGTTCGGCGGGTGGGTTTACGCAGCCGTATTAGCGAACTTTTCAGTCAAAGCCGTAGTTCAGCTGGCAGCCGCAGTATCGTTGCCATGCTCAAGGATGAGGGCGTCAAAGTAGGTCGCTTCAAGGTCAGGGGCCTGATGAAGGAGCAGGGTTTGATCAGTAAGCAGCCAGGTTCTCATGCGTACAAAAACGCCACTGTTGAGCGGCCTGACATTCCCATGCTTTGGTGGCTGGTTGGGAGATCTAGAGCCACGATTCGCAGCCCTTTTCCGTCGATGGCGGCCTTGAGCTTCGACCAGTCTTCAGCCGGCAGGCGGGACAGTCGGTCGATAGATTCCACCAGCAGTACATCCCCCGGGTGGGAATCGGCCAGCAGGCGCACCAACTCGGGGCGATCAGCACGAGTACCAGATGCGTTCTCAATGTATTGCGCGGCAATGGCCTTGCCATGATCGGCAGCAAACTCCTCCAGGACGGAACGGGCTCGGGCAGCGTCTTGTTCGGCAGTAGAGGCCCGAAGGTAGGCACGGACAAACATTTCTTGATCCCTATGCGTGCTGTTTCAATTTGGGCGTTGCAGAAACATCGTTACAGTTTGGGTGTTAGTTATAGAGCGGCAAGGACGAATCTGCCGCGCCTTTTCCGTATCAGTTGAGGCATACCTCTAAAAACGCTAGCGTAGATTGATTACTTTTTGGTCTGCGATGGGCCGGAGTCGTTGCCGTAGCGGAGGTCCGTTGGCAACGCGACGGTGATTTTGGAAGTTAACGCCATCTCGAGCATGAGCCTGTTGCCGCAGTGGAGGTCAAACGGCAACGGTAGCTTCACCATTTGTCGCTCCTGAGCCCGAAACAGATGCAGTAGGTTCCGGGTACGGCCATGACGACGCAGACGATTGGCCCCACGCCCACGATTTGCCCCCAGAGGCTTTTCAGCAGCGGATAAGCGAAGAACACCGCTGCCGCTTCTGCCGGTTGCATGGTGGCCAGTCTGCCGAGGATGGCGGCACTCATTCCGGAAAGAAGTAGCAGCATGCAGCCTGTTACCGCCAATACTGGTCGGAGTCGGGATTGTGGATTGTGACGATAGCCAGAAGCTGGGACGTCCAGTGGCAATGGAATCTGCCGGACGAGCCTGCTGCGCCCAATGCGTGCGTCGAGGGTCAGGGCCAGCCAGGAAATTCCGATGGCGAATGTGAGGATGAAGCTAACAACCAGTGCAAGTGGCGACATGATCAAACTCCTCTGAGTGCTGTGGCGACTGCCCGTTAGTCGAAACCGAAGGACGAAAAACTGTCTCCGAAGCTGCTTATGCCGTGATCAAACGACAGGCTGTCAGTCATCGTGTCCGTGCCGAATGCGTTACCCATGACATCGAAACAGCTGTCGAGCATGGGCATTCCGTTGGCGGGATTGAGCCAGAAGGTTTCCATGGGTTCGAAGTGGGTCGATGAGAAAGCTGAGAAAGTATCCTCGGCTTGGGTCTGGCCTACCGGGTCAAATGAATCAGCCCAGTTAGTGTGATCCTGCAGGATGCTGTCGAACGACGTACTCGTGTCCCCATCTTCCAGCGAATCGACCTGATACCACCAACGTTCCTGGCGAATACCAAGGCCGTCATGCACCACGACCGCTTTTCCCTGGCTGGGATAGATGACCGTGGTGAATGCCGCTTTTTCTGGCCGGACGACAGAGGTGATGAGATTGGCAATGTGCGTAAACAGGTTCATGGCTAGCTCCTCGGTTTAGTTGGTTTCAGCATCTCCTGAACCCCAAATAACCCAAGGCATGGGTAAGATCGCATACCGCCTTGGAGACGGATCATCTATTGCAAGCTCGGGTGCGTAGAGGGGCACAAGCACGGCCCGGATCAGCAATCCATTACCGCAGCCAGGCCCTTTCCCTTCCAGGAGAAGCAGCACAGCAGGCGCGCGATGCCGGCTACCGCGCGGATACCCGCCACAATTGATCTACTCGCGTCGTGAAACTCTGGCTCATCAGCTCGCGACGCATGCTCCAGGCGGGGGCTGCTGGTACCACACCAGGTCGCAACGTTCCCCGTCCCCATTTGGCGTTGATCGAATCAAGCACGGCCATCACCTTCTCCGAATTAGCTGGCTGACTGGAGGCGAACAGGTCGTCGGTGAAGGCGTTTACGTCGGGACTAGTCATGCTTCCGCAGTCAGCGGCGAGGTAGTCCCTGAGCTCACTGGAGCCCAGGGTTTCGAAGCAGGCCGTCTTCAGCGTCTTCCTCGATGAATTGACTCTCAAGCCAGCCTTAGCCGCGCTGAGATAAGATCGTCTCGAGCAAACCAGGAAATCGATTGTTCAAATCATCCCTGCGCAACGAGTTCATATGGGTCGTGCCGATGGTTTGGGTTTGGACCAACCCGGCATCTCGCAGCACCCTGAAGTGATGGGACATGGTGGACTTTGGTCGGCCACCGTCCAATTCGCCACAGCTGGCTTCGCCCAGTTCGGCAAGGCGTCGGACGATCTCCAGGCGCACAGGATCGCTCAAGGCGTATAGCAGACGCTCGAGGACGATTTCAGTGACGGGAGGGTGTTTGTAGGGGCGCATGAACGAAGCATACACGGGTTTGCTCTATCTCCATAGTTCGAATACTATCGAATTAACGTAATAGACAACCCTCGGAGAAACCAATGTCTGCGCTGTTCCAACCCTTCACGCTTAAAGACGTCACGCTTCGCAACCGTATTGCGATTCCCCCTATGTGCATGTACTCGTCAAACGATGGCCTGATCAACGAGTGGCACAGTGTTCACTACGCCTCCCTTGCGCGTGGCGGGGCGGGGTTGGTGATTGTCGAAGCAACCGCTGTAGCGCCAGAAGGGCGGATCACTCCTGGCTGTGCGGGTATTTGGAACGATGAGCTGGCCCAGGCCTTCGTACCGGTGGTGCAGTCGATCAAGGCAGCCGGCTCGGTCCCCGGCCTGCAGATCGCCCACGCCGGTCGCAAGGCAAGCGCAAACCGTCCATGGGAAGGCGATGACCACATCGCTGAAGATGACGCCCGTGGCTGGCAGACCATCGCTCCATCGGCCATAGCTTTTGGCGGTCACCTGGCCAAGCAGCCGCAAGCCATGACGCTGGAAGACATTGCCCGTGTGCGTGAGGATTTCGTCGCAGCCGCTCGCCGTGCGCGTGACGCTGGCTTCGAGTGGCTGGAGCTGCATTTCGCCCATGGTTATCTGGCCCAGTCGTTCCTTTCCGAACACTCCAACCATCGCGATGACGCCTACGGCGGCAGTTTCGACAACCGTAGCCGCTTCCTGCTTGAAACGCTGGCGGCTGTTCGTGAGGTTTGGCCGGAGCACCTGCCGCTAACCGCTCGTCTAGGGGTTATCGAATACGACGGCCGGGACGAACAGACGCTGACCGAGGCTATCGAACTGACACGTCGCTTCAAAGATGGTGGCCTGGATCTGCTGAGCGTCAGCATTGGTTTCACCATCGCTGAAACCAACATTCCCTGGGCGCCTGGCTTCATGGGCGAAGTTGCCCAGCGCGTGAAGCGTGAGGCGGGGATACCAGTGGCTTCGGCATGGGGCTTCGGCACGCCAAGCGTTGCCGAAGAAGCGGTCAAGAGCGGTCACCTGGACTTGGCGATGATTGGGCGAGCACATCTGGCCAATCCAAATTGGTCCTATCTTGCCGCCCAAGAGCTGGGCGTAGAGCGTGCGTCCTGGACCTTGCCGGCTCCCTATGCCCACTGGCTTGAACGCTACAAGTGATCCGTCGGGGCGAAGACGGCCGTCATGGCCTAATCGCCCGCTGCCTCAGCGCCGATGTGCGCTGGTGGCTACCTGGCTGGGCCGCTCATGGCTCGGCCCTTCCGATAGATAGCTGAGGATTACGCTATGTCTCGCGTCATACGCTTTCATCGCACCGGTGGACCGGAGGTTCTCCAGATCGACGAGATCGACGTGCCGGCTCCCGGCGCGAACGAGGTTCAAATCAACGTCAGGGCGCTCGGCATCAACCGGGCTGAAGTGATGTACCGCACAGGCCAGTACGTCATCGAACCGACGTTTCCCGCCATGCTGGGCTATGAAGCGGCTGGGACCGTATCTGCAGTGGGTCCCGGTGTGGTCGGCTTCGCTGTTGGCGATGCGGTCAGCGTAGTGCCCGCGTTCTCCTTTGACGAATACGGCTTGTACGGTGAATTGGTCAACGCGCCGGCTCACGCGGTGGTCAAACACCCGGAAGTGCTCTCTTTCACGGAGGCAGCAGCGACCTGGATGAAGTTTGTCACCGCCTATGGCGCATTGATCGAGCTTGGTGGGCTGCAGGCCGGCGAGACGGTGCTAATCCGTGCGGCGTCCAGCAGCGTGGGGCTTGCCGCTATCCAGATTGCGAACATGGTGGGCGCCGTTCCTGTGGCGCTGACCCGCACCAGCGACAAGCGCGAAGCCTTGCTTCAAGCGGGGGCGGCGGCAGTCATCGCGACCCAGGAGCAGGACATGGTGGCTGAGGTCATGACGGTGACTCATGGCAAAGGCGCTCGCATGGCCTTCGATCCCGTTGGCGGACCCGAAGTGGCCTTGGTGCTCAAGGCGCTAGCGAACCACGGCATCTTCTTCCAGTACGGCGCTTTGGACACTCGGGATATCCCTGTGTCGGTCATGGACCTGCTCGGCAAGCATCTGACGCTGCGCGGTTATCAGCTGTTCGAGATCACCCAGAATCGAGAAAAACTCGAACGGGCCAAGCACTTCATCAATGAAGGGCTCGCCTCTGGACAGCTGCGTCCGGTGATCGACCGTACATTCAGCTTCGACGAGATGGCCGAGGCTCACCGGTACATGGAATCGAATGCCCAGGTGGGCAAGATTGTTGTAACGCTGTAAACCACGTTCAGGTCTTCGCGGCATGGCCGGTAGGGTCACCTTCGGTAAGCCCATGCCAGTTCGATGCGTCTTTCACACATGCACAGACAGGAGGTTCGATGACCACCCCACTCACACTGGTTGCCACATTGGTCGCCAAGGCCGGCTCCGAAGATGAGCTCCAGCAGACGCTGCAGGATCTGCAAGGCCCAAGTCGCGCCGAAGCGGACTGCATCCAATACGACTTTCATAAAGATGCAGAACAGCCTCGCACCTTCCATATGGTTGAGCAGTGGCGAGACGAAGCGGCGCTGACTGCGCACGAGGCCACCCCGCATTTCCAGGCAGCGCTGCCGGTTATCGAGCGCGCCGCCGAAAAATTCTCCGTCATGAAAATGTACCGCGTCTCCTGAGGAGCTCCGAATGAAAGCGATTGCACACTTCAAATGCCTGCCTGTTGAGAACCCTGACGCCCTCGTGGAGATCGATCTACCCGAGCCAGTGCCGGGGCCGCGCGACCTGCTGGTAGAAGTCAAGGCCGTATCGGTCAACCCGGTCGATACCAAAGTCCGCCAGGGCTACGTGCCGCATACAGACGAAACACAGCCGCGCATCCTCGGTTGGGACGCTGCCGGCGTGGTCAAGTCGGTCGGTTCCGACGTAACGCTGTTCAAGCCCGGTGACAAGGTGTGGTACGCCGGGTCGCTGATCCGCCCGGGCAGCAACAGTGAGTTGCAGCTGGTAGACGAGCGCATTGTCGGATCGATGCCACAGTCGCTGGAGTTCGCCCAGGCCGCGGCGCTTCCCCTGACGTCTCTGACCGCTTGGGAATTGCTATTTGATCGCCTCGGCGTAGCGCGCGACACCACCGACCGTGGCGAAACGCTGCTGATCATTGGCGCTGCAGGCGGGGTGGGTTCAATCATGACTCAGCTGGCGCGTCAGTTGACCGGCCTGACCGTCATTGGTACGGCTTCGCGCCCTGAAACCCAGGCCTGGGTCACCGAACTCGGCGCCCATTACGTGATCGATCACACCAAACCACTGAGCGAAGAGCTCAAGCGCATCGGCCTTCCGCAGGTCAGCTACGTCGCAAGCCTGACGCAGACCGATCGGCATTACGAGCAGATCATCGAGTCACTGAAGCCACAGGGCAGGTTGGGCCTGATCGATGACCCGGCCACGCTGGACGTCGTACCGCTCAAACGCAAGAGCCTGTCGCTGCACTGGGAGCTGATGTACACGCGCTCGCTGTACGAGACCGAGGACATGCAGGAGCAGCACAACATCCTCAATGAAGTGGCCCGCCAGATCGATGCGGGTGTGTTGCGCACCACCGTTGGCGAAAACTACGGGCGTATCAGCGCCGAAAACCTACGTCGCGCCCATGCCTTGCTGGAGAGCGGCAAGGCAAAGGGCAAGATCGTTCTGGAGGGCTTCTGACGGTATCTGGCTACCGGCTCATGCGGTAGGTAGCCAATGCTGGATTCAAGAGTAGCGCCCATGAGCGATTCAGTGAGCGCCTTGAAATGCCTCCTATTGAGATCGTCTCGCAAGACCATCACCCAGCCGTCAACGACTTCATCCGAAACGTCCAACTAATAGGAACCCCATATGAACAACGCTACCGGCTATGCCTGGACTTGCCCCTACAAAACCGGACACCAACTCCCCGTTAAATTGATGCTGCTGCCAAGCGCCTGAACTCCCTCGGCGAGCGGTATTTCAAAGCGCTGTGCGGATGCTGCTCGTTGTAATGCTCGAAGGCAATTGCCAGGTTGCGCAGCGCCGTTTCTCGATCCGGTTTGGGCATGTGCGCCACGTAGTCACGCTTGATCGTCTTCACGAAGCTCTCAGCCATGCCGTTGCTTTGCGGGCTGCGAACTGGGGTG
>NZ_JBNNHS010000017.1:0-24450 GCF_050269105.1 Pseudomonas sp. NPDC077408 | reverse complement strand
CGTGACGCGGTGGCCAGCGAGCATCCGCTGCAGGTCGTTGGCGCCATCAACGCCAACCACGCCTTGCTGGCCAAGCGCGCCGGCTTCAAGGCCATCTACTTGTCCGGCGGCGGCGTTGCCGCGGGCTCGCTGGGGCTGCCGGACCTCGGTATCACTGGTCTCGACGATGTGCTGACCGATGTGCGTCGCATCACCGATGTCTGCGACCTGCCGCTGCTGGTAGATGTAGACACCGGTTTCGGCTCCTCGGCGTTCAATGTGGCGCGTACCGTCAAGTCGATGATTAAGTTCGGCGCGGCGGCGATCCATATCGAGGATCAGGTTGGGGCCAAGCGCTGCGGCCATCGCCCGAACAAGGAAATCGTCACCCAGCAGGAGATGGTCGACCGCATCAAGGCGGCTGTGGACGCGCGCACCGACGACAGCTTCGTGATCATGGCGCGTACCGATGCGCTGGCGGTGGAAGGGTTGAATGCCGCACTGGACCGCGCCGCCGCCTGCATCGAAGCGGGTGCCGACATGATCTTCCCCGAAGCCATCACCGAGCTGGCGATGTACAAGACCTTCGCCGACCGCGTGCAGGCGCCAATTCTGGCCAACATCACCGAGTTCGGTGCCACGCCGCTTTACACCACCGAAGAGCTGGCCAGCGTCGATGTGTCCTTGGTGCTCTACCCATTGTCGGCATTCCGCGCCATGAACAAGGCGGCCGAGAATGTCTACACCGCGCTGCGCCGTGACGGCACTCAGAAGAATGTGATCGACACCATGCAGACGCGCATGGAGCTCTACGATCGCATCAACTACCACGCATTCGAGCAGCACCTCGACGCGCTGTTCGCTCAGAAGAAGAGCTGACGAGAAGGCCCCATTGGGTTTGCCAACGGGGCCTATGCGATCCATTTTTCAACGTGATTTGCAGTATCCAGAACAAATCCAAGAAGGAGATAGCAATGGCTGAAGCAAAAGTTTTGAGTGGCGCAGGCCTGCGTGGCCAGATCGCCGGCCAGACCGCCCTGTGTACCGTGGGCAAGACCGGTGCCGGGTTGACCTACCGCGGGTACGACGTACGTGAGCTGGCGGCCGAGTGCGATTTCGAAGAGGTGGCCTACTTGCTGTTCTACGGCGAGTTGCCAAACACACAGCAGCTGGCTGATTACAAGAGTCGCCTGAAGACCATGCGGGACCTGCCGCAGGCGCTAAAGGAAGTGCTCGAGCGCATCCCTGCCAGTGCGCATCCGATGGACGTCATGCGTACCGGTTCGTCGGTGCTCGGCACGCTCGAGCCGGAGCTCAGCTTCGACCAGCAGCGCGACGTGGCCGAGCGCCTGATGGCCGCTTTCCCGGCGATCATGTGCTACTGGTACCGCTTCACCCATGATGGCGTGCGCATCAATTGCTCCAGCGACGAAGAGACCCTGGGCGGCCATTTCCTCGCGTTGCTGCATGATAAGAAGCCTAGCGACTTGCACGTCAAGGTGATGAACGTCTCGCTGATCCTTTACGCCGAGCACGAGTTCAACGCCTCGACCTTTACCGCCCGCGTCTGCGCCTCAACGCTGTCCGATCTCTATTCCTGCGTGACCGGCGCTATCGGTTCGCTGCGTGGCCCGCTGCATGGCGGCGCCAACGAAGCGGCCATGGACATGATCGAGCAGTGGAAGAGCCCGGAAGAAGCACGTGAAGCCATCCTCGGCATGCTCGAGCGCAAGGACAAGATCATGGGCTTCGGCCACGCGATCTACAGCGTTTCCGACCCGCGCAACGAGGTGATCAAGGTCTGGGCCGAAAAGCTCGCGGATGAAGTGGGCGACACCGTGCTTTATCCGGTCTCGGTCGCCGTTGACGAAACCATGTGGGAGCAGAAGAAGCTCTTCCCGAACGCCGATTTCTACCATGCGTCCGCCTATCACTTCATGGGCATCCCGACCAAGCTATTCACGCCGATCTTCGTCTGCTCGCGCGTCACCGGCTGGGCGTCCCATGTGTTCGAACAACGCAGCAACAACCGGATCATTCGGCCGAGCGCCGAGTACATCGGTCCGGAGCAGCGCAAGGTTGTCCCGATCGCCCAGCGTTGATCGGAGCGAGGGAGCTCGTCGTCGGGCTCCCCGCACCTTGCCCCACAGAACATTACTGAATTGAGTTCTTCCGGCATGAATACAGAACACCGCAAACCTTTGCCAGGTACTGGGCTTGACTACTTCGACACCCGTGAGGCGATCGAAGCTATTCAACCGGGTTCCTATGAAAAGCTGCCCTATACGTCCCGCGTCCTGGCCGAACAGCTGGTGCGTCGCTGTGAGCCCGAAGCGCTGACCGATTCGCTGAAGCAGATCATCGAGCGCAAGCGCGACCTCGACTTTCCCTGGTATCCGGCACGCGTCGTCTGCCATGACATCCTTGGCCAGACCGCGCTCGTCGACCTCGCCGGTCTGCGCGATGCGATCGCGGAGCAGGGTGGCGACCCGGCGAAGGTCAACCCGGTTGTTCCGACTCAGTTGATCGTCGACCACTCCCTGGCGGTCGAATTTGCAGGCTTCGATCCGGATGCGTTCGAGAAGAACCGCGCCGTTGAGGAGCGTCGCAACGAGGACCGCTTCCACTTCATCGAGTGGACCAAGACAGCGTTCAAGAACGTCGACGTAATTCCGGCCGGCAACGGCATCATGCACCAGATTAACCTGGAGAAGATGTCGCCGGTGATTCAAGCGCGCGGTGGCGTGGCCTTCCCGGATACCTGCGTCGGCACTGACTCGCATACGCCGCACGTCGATGCGCTGGGTGTGATCGCCATCGGCGTCGGCGGTCTTGAAGCCGAAACCGTGATGCTCGGCCTGCCGTCGATGATGCGCCTGCCTGACATCGTCGGCGTGCGCCTGACTGGCAAGCGGCAGCCGGGTATCACCGCTACCGACATCGTCTTAGCCTTGACCGAGTTCCTGCGTAAGGAGCGAGTAGTCGGGGCCTGGGTAGAGTTCTTCGGTGAAGGCGCTGACAGTCTGACGATCGGCGATCGCGCGACGATCTCCAATATGTGCCCGGAATATGGCGCAACGGCTTCGATGTTCTACATCGACCAACAGACTATCGACTACCTCAAACTGACTGGCCGCGAGCCGGAGCAGGTCGCGCTAGTCGAGCAGTACGCCAAGGAAACCGGCTTGTGGGCAACGGCGCTGGAAGGGGCCGAGTACGAGCGCGTATTGGAGTTTGACCTGTCCAGTGTGGTGCGCAACATGGCCGGCCCGTCCAACCCGCACAAGCGTCTGCCGACCTCGGCGCTGCACGAGCGCGGCATTGCTGACGAAGATATGCTGGCTGCGGCGCGGGCCGAAGAGGCTGAAGGTTTGCTGCCGGACGGGGCAGTGATCATCGCGGCCATCACCAGCTGCACCAACACCTCCAACCCGCGCAACGTGGTTGCGGCCGGCCTGCTGGCGAAGAAGGCCAACGAGTTGGGTATGGTGCGCAAATCCTGGGTCAAGACTTCATTCGCTCCAGGTTCCAAGGTCGCCAAGCTGTACCTGGAAGACGCCGGCCTTCTGACCGAACTGGAAAAGCTCGGTTTCGGCATCGTCGCCTACGCCTGTACGACCTGTAATGGCATGTCCGGGGCGCTGGATCCAAAGATCCAGAAGGAAATCATCGACCGTGATCTGTACGCCACGGCCGTACTTTCAGGCAACCGTAACTTCGATGGCCGCATCCACCCGTATGCCAAGCAGGCGTTCCTGGCGTCGCCACCCTTGGTAGTCGCCTATGCCATCGCGGGCACTGTGCGCTTCGACATCGAACAGGACGTGCTTGGCACCGATCAGCATGGCAATCCGGTCACGCTCAAGGACCTCTGGCCATCTGACGAGGAAATCGACGCCATTGTTGCGGCGTCGGTGAAGCCCGAGCAGTTCCGTCAGATCTACATCCCGATGTTCGACCTCGGCACCATCGAGGAAGCTGAAAGCCCGCTCTACGACTGGCGGCCGACGTCCACTTACATCCGTCGTCCCCCGTATTGGGAAGGTGCGCTGGCTGGTGAACGCACGCTGAAAAGCATGCGTCCGCTGGCGATTCTGCCGGATAACATCACTACCGATCACCTGTCACCATCCAACGCCATCCTGCTGGACTCAGCAGCCGGTGAGTATCTGGCGAAGATGGGCCTGCCGGAGGAGGACTTCAACTCCTACGCCACCCATCGCGGCGACCACCTGACTGCACAGCGGGCGACGTTCGCCAACCCGCAGCTGGTAAACGAGATGGCTGTGGTCGACGGTAAGGTGCAGAAGGGCTCGCTCGCCAGGGTCGAGCCGGAAGGTAAGGTGATGCGCATGTGGGAAGCCATCGAAACCTACATGAACCGCAAGCAAAACCTGATCATCGTTGCTGGTGCCGACTACGGTCAGGGTAGTTCGCGTGACTGGGCAGCCAAGGGCGTGCGGCTAGCCGGTGTCGAGGTGATCGTGGCCGAAGGCTTCGAGCGTATTCATCGCACCAACCTGGTCGGCATGGGCGTATTGCCGGTCGAGTTCAAGCCGGGTACTACCCGCTTGACCCTTGGTCTCAATGGCACCGAAACATATGACATTGAAGGCGAACTGTCGCCGCGCTGCGACCTGACTCTGGTCATTCACCACAAGAACGGTGAAGAAACCCGTGTGCCGGTCATCTGCCGTCTCGACACCGCGGCCGAGGTGGGCGTCTACCAGGCCGGCGGCGTGCTGCAGCGCTTCGCCAAGGACTTTCTCGGGCAGGTGTGACCGTCCGAGCTCGTAGGGTGGATGGCGCTTTTTCCATCCGCCGCATCAACCCTCGCGGCGGATCGGTGAAGCACGATCCACCCTACGGTCCATTCATTTTTCAGCCAGGAGTCACTCATGGCTCATCAATCTCAGATTAAGATTCCCGCGACTTACATGCGCGGCGGCACCAGCAAGGGTGTGTTCTTCCGGTTGCAGGACCTGCCGGAAAGCTGCCAGGTACCAGGTTCCGAGCGTGACAAGCTGTTCATGCGCGTGATTGGCAGCCCCGACCCATATTCGGCACACATCGATGGCATGGGTGGCGCCACGTCCAGCACCAGCAAATGCGTGATCCTCTCTAAGAGCGCTCGACCTGATCATGACGTCGAGTATCTCTATGGTCAGGTGTCGATCGACAAGCCCTTCGTCGACTGGAGCGGCAACTGCGGCAATCTCTCAACCGGCGCAGGTGCGTTCGCCCTGCATGCCGGACTGGTGGATTCCGAGCGCATTCCTCAGAACGGTACCTGTGTGGTGCGTATCTGGCAGGCAAACATCGGCAAGACCATCATCGCCCACGTACCGGTCACCGAAGGTCGAGTTCAGGAAACCGGCGATTTCGAACTGGACGGCGTGACCTTTCCGGCTGCCGAGATCGTGCTGGAATTCCTCGATCCGTCCGACGACGGCGAGGAGGGAGGATCGATGTTCCCCACCGGCAACCTGATCGATGAGCTGGAGGTCCCGGGCATCGGTACGCTCAAGGCGACCATGATCAGTGCGGGCATCCCAACGGTTTTCGTCAATGCCGAGGACATCGGTTACCAGGGCACCGAACTGCGTGAGGATATCAACGGCAATCCCGAGGCGTTGGCGCGGCTGGAGGCGATTCGAGTTGCCGGTGCGTTGCGTATGGGGCTGATCAGGACAGCGGAAGAGGCGTTGACCCGCCAGCACACGCCTAAGGTTGCGTTTGTCTCGGGGCCGAAAGCCTATCGAGCGTCATCCGGCAAGACCATCGAAGCAAGCGAGGTTGATCTGCTGGTGCGGGCATTGTCCATGGGCAAGTTGCATCACGCCATGATGGGGACCTGTGCGGTTGCTATCGGTGCGGCTGCGGCAGTGCCTGGTACTCTCGTTAACCTGGCTGCCGGTGGCGGCGAACTGACGGCAGTGCGCTTTGGGCATCCTTCCGGCACGCTTCGCGTCGGCGCCGAGGCGGAGCAGGCTGACGGAAAATGGTCGGTAACCAAGGCGATCATGAGTCGGAGCGCCAGGGTTCTCATGGAGGGCTGGGTGCGCGTTCCTAGTGACTCGTTCTAAGCGATTGCCGACACAATCATGCGACTCGGCGTTGGCAAAGTTCAAATTTGTCGAGCGCGAAAAACAAAAAGTCCGCACTAAGCGGCCTTTTTGTTGTCTAGCAGAACGGCGCCTATTTGAGTCGACGCTCTACGCCCTTTTCCACGAGGATCTTGGCGGATATCTCTTCTACGGAAAAATGCGTGGAGTTGATGTAGTTGATGTTTTCGCGGCGGAAGAGGTTCTCTACCTCGCGAACTTCAAACTCGCATTGGGCGTAGCTGGCATATCGGCTGTTGGGTTTGCGCTCGTTGCGAATGGCGGTCAAGCGGTCCGGGTCGATGGTCAGGCCGAACAGTTTGTCGCGGTGGGTTTTGAGCGCGCTCGGAAGTTGCAGTCGCTCCATGTCGTCTTCGGTCAGCGGGTAGTTGGCGGCCCGGATGCCATACTGCATCGCCATGTACAAGCAGGTGGGCGTTTTGCCGCACCTTGAGACGCCGACCAAAATCAGATCCGCCTTGTCGTAGTAGTGCGTGCGGGCACCGTCATCGTTGTCCAGAGCGAAGTTGACGGCGTCGATTCGCTCCATGTAGTTGGCGTTATGGCTGATCGAATGGGATTTGCCGACAGAATAGGAAGAGCGTGACATCAGTTCATGTTCCAGCGGGGCAAGGAAGGAAGAAAAGATGTCGATCATGAAGCCATTGGACTCAGCCAGGATGTCGCGAATTTCCTGGTTTACCAGCGTATCGAATATGATCGGCCGCGCGCCGTCGCTTTCCGCCGCTTTATTGATTTGCTGTACCATTGCACGCGCTTTTTCAGCCGTATCGATATATGGCCGGGTGAGCTTGGTAAACGTGATGGTTTCGAACTGTGCCAACAGGCTTTGGCCGAGCGTTTCGGCTGTAATCCCGGTACCGTCGGATATGAAAAATGCAGTTCGTTTCATTGCGCATGGGACCTTAAGTCAAGAACGGTTCTCAGCTATAGTAGGCCCCTTCGCCGAGCCTCGATTGGCTGGCATTGTTACTTATTTTGCAGGGCCAGGCCACCGTGCCGCGGATGGGCACGAACCGAGTTTCCAACACAACGTGGAGAGATCACCTTGGTAGAGTACGTAGTTTCCCTCGATAAGCTCGGCAATCATGATGTTGAGCGTGTAGGGGGCAAGAACGCCTCCCTCGGCGAGATGATCAGCAACCTTGCAGGTGCGGGAGTTTCGGTACCTGGTGGTTTCGCCACTACCGCCCAGGCCTACCGTGATTTCATGGAGCTCAGCGGTCTCAACGAGCAAATCCACGCGCTTCTCGATGCGCTGGACGTGGACGACGTCAATGCCCTTGCCAAAGCCGGCGCACAAATTCGCGGCTGGGTCATGGAAGCCGAATTCCCTCCTAAGCTCGATGCCGACATTCGTGCCGCATTCGCTGAGATGGCCGGTGGAAACGACCACATGGCGGTCGCGGTTCGTTCTTCGGCCACGGCTGAAGACCTGCCGGACGCCTCATTCGCGGGCCAGCAGGAAACCTTCCTGAATATACGCGGCGTGGATAACGTGATTCGTGCCGCCAAGGAAGTCTTCGCCTCCCTCTTCAACGACCGTGCGATTGCCTACCGCGTCCACCAGGGCTTCGATCACAAGCTGGTTGCGCTGTCCGCAGGTGTTCAGCGCATGGTGCGGTCCGAGACCGGCACGGCTGGCGTGATGTTTACCCTAGATACCGAATCAGGCTTTCGTGACGTCGTGTTTATCACGGGTGCCTATGGCCTCGGTGAAACTGTCGTCCAGGGTGCTGTCAACCCAGACGAGTTCTACGTACACAAGCACACCCTTGAAGCCGGCCGCCCTGCCATTTTGCGTCGTAATCTCGGCAGCAAGGCAATCAAGATGGTGTATGGCGAGGAGGCCAGCGCCGGCAAGTCGGTCAAAACCGTCGAGGTTGATCAGGCTGAGCGTATGCGCTTCTGCCTGACTGATGAGGAAGTGACCAATCTCGCCCATCAGGCGATGACCATCGAGAAGCACTATGGCCGTCCGATGGACATTGAGTGGGCCAAAGATGGCGATGATAACCAGCTTTACATCGTCCAGGCTCGCCCGGAAACAGTTAAGAGCCGTAGCAGCGGGAACGTCATGGAGCGTTACCTGCTGAAGGAGAAAGGAAAAGTACTGGTCGAAGGCCGTGCTATTGGTCAGCGCATCGGCGCCGGTCCGGTCAAGATCATTCACGACGTCTCCGAGATGGACAAGGTTCAGCCGGGCGACGTACTGGTTTCCGACATGACCGACCCAGATTGGGAGCCTGTGATGAAGCGCGCCAGCGCCATCGTCACTAACCGTGGTGGTCGTACCTGCCACGCAGCCATCATTGCACGCGAGCTGGGTATTCCCGCCGTCGTCGGTTGCGGTAACGCCACCGAGTTGCTGCAGGATGGCCAGCGCGTCACGGTCACCTGTGCCGAGGGCGATACCGGTCTGATCTTCGAAGGCGAGCTGGGCTTCGATATCCGCCAGAACTCTATCGATGCGATGCCAGAACTGCCGTTCAAGATCATGATGAACGTCGGTAACCCGGATCGCGCATTCGATTTTGCCCAGCTACCCAACGAAGGCGTCGGTCTGGCGCGTCTCGAATTCATCATCAACCGGATGATCGGTGTTCACCCCAAGGCGCTGCTCAATTTCGATGGCCTGCCGGCCGACGTGAAGAGCAGTGTCGAAAAGCGCATTGCCGGCTACGGCGACCCGGTCGACTTCTACGTCGAGAAATTGGTAGAAGGTGTCAGCACGCTGGCTGCGGCATTCTGGCCGAAAAAGGTCATCGTGCGGCTGTCTGACTTCAAGTCCAACGAATACGCCAACCTGATCGGAGGCAAGCTTTACGAGCCGGAAGAAGAGAACCCGATGCTCGGCTTCCGCGGTGCATCGCGCTACATCAGCGAATCCTTCCGCGACTGCTTCGAACTCGAATGCCGTGCCATGCGTAAGGTTCGCGACGTGATGGGGCTGACCAATGTCGAGCTGATGGTGCCGTTCGTGCGCACCCTGGGCGAAGCCTCGCAGGTTATCGACATTCTCGGTCAATTCGGACTCAAGCGTGGCGAGAACGGCCTGCGCATCATCATGATGTGCGAGCTGCCTTCCAACGCTTTGTTGGCCGATGAGTTTCTCGAGTTCTTTGATGGCTTCTCCATTGGCTCGAACGACATGACCCAGCTTACGCTTGGACTGGACCGTGACTCCGGCATCATTGCCCACCTGTTCGATGAACGTAACCCTGCAGTCAAGAAGCTGCTGGCGAATGCGATCGAAGCCTGTAACAAAGCGGGCAAGTACATTGGCATTTGTGGTCAGGGGCCTTCCGATCACCCGGACCTGGCCAAGTGGCTGATGGAGCAGGGTATTGAGAGCGTATCGCTGAACCCGGACTCGGTGCTCGATACCTGGTTCTTCCTGGCTGACGCCGAGATCAAATAAACACAGCACGGCAAAAAGGGCGGTTTCCGCCCTTTTTTGCGTTGAGCACGAGCGGTTCTATCAGCCAATGCCGTTTATCTCTGTCGCGATGCATGCCGCTTCCGCTAATGCTGCTATAGCCGTTGTGGCTGGAAGCCGGTGCGGGTAGGCAAATTGCTTATCTTTGAAGCATGGTGGCGACCGAGCCTGACGCGTTTCAAGTTTGAGGAGACTTACCATGCAATACATCACCCCTGATCTATGCGATGCCTACCCTGAGTTGGTGCAGGTGGTGGAGCCGATGTTCAGCAATTTTGGTGGTCGCGACTCCTTCGGTGGTCAGATCGTCACGATCAAATGCTTCGAAGACAATTCATTGGTCAAGGAGCAGGTAGATGTAAACGGCGCAGGCAAGGTGCTGGTGGTAGACGGTGGCGGCTCGCTGCGTCGTGCATTGCTCGGGGACATGCTTGCTGAGAAAGCAGCGCGCAATGGATGGGAGGGGCTGGTGATCTATGGTTGCATCCGTGATGTCGACGTGATCGCGCAAACGGAACTGGGCGTCCAGGCGCTGGCCACTCATCCCATGAAAACCGACAAGCGCGGAATAGGCGACCGCAATGTACCGGTGACCTTTTGTGGAGTGACTTTCCGCCCTGGTGAATACGTTTATGCCGACAACAACGGCATTATCGTTTCGCCCGAAGAGCTGAAGATGCCCGACTAGCCCGTTGCGGTTGGTTGATCAAGCCCGGCTATGCCGGGCTTTTTTACGATTTGTAGGAGACGCGACCGTTGCCTGACGAAATAGGCCGTACAGGGCTTCTACATGCCCTTGTGTTAAACGGGCAAGGTGGTGCACGCAGAATTGCCTATGCAGACATTTCCTCTTTGGAGTTAGCCGCGCATGAAAGCTTGTGGCTTCATTGGGATCGCAGTCAGGCTCAGGCCCAGGCTTGGTTGCGCGACCGGAGCGGCCTGAGCGCGTTCGCATGCGACGTGTTACTGGAAGAAGATACTCGTCCACGTTTGCTGGCGCTGCCTGGCGACGAGTTGCTGCTATTCCTGCGAGGCGTCAACCTGAATCCCGACGCGGAGCCCGAGGACATGGTTTCGCTACGGGTATTCGCAGATGCGCGCAGGGTTATTTCGTTGCGCCTGCGGCCGCTGCGCTCGACCGAAGTGGTGCTCCAGCAGCTTGATGCCGGTGTTGGTCCGAAAACGGCCTCCGAAGTATTGCTCGGCCTGGCTGACGCGCTGACCGAGCGGGTTGATGAGCTCGTTGCCGTTCTGACGGAAAAGCTGGATGGAGAAGAAGACCGAGTCGAGACGGATGAACGATATACACCGCCTCAAGACAAGTTGCTGTCGTTGCGGCGCCAGGCCGCTGGTCTGCGCCGTTTTCTGTTACCACAGCGCGAGATATACGCGCAGCTCACGCGCAATCATCTGCCGTGGTTTGTTGATGACGATACAGATTACTGGAACGAGCTGAGCAACCGGTTGATTCGCTATCTGGAGGAGTTGGAGCTGGTCCGTGAGCGAGTCAATCTAGTGCTAGAAGCAGAAGAAAGGCGAATGCGCGAGCGGATGAACAGGACCATGTACTTGCTCGGCATCATTACCGGTTTTTTTCTGCCGATGAGCTTTCTCACAGGCTTGCTTGGGATCAACGTGGGCGGCATCCCTGGGTCCGAGCATCCTTATGGATTTGTTGTGGCTTGTGTGCTTATTGGTGCGGTGGCCTGTTTCCAATGGTGGATCTTCCGCCGATTGAAATGGGTGTGATGTGACTACTGATATGGCTGTGCCGTCAGAGTCTCACTGTTGCAGAGGTAAACATGCACGATCCCTTTGAAGAATCCCTGCGGGACATGCTCAACACGCAGTCGGAGCGTCATGACGATGCCCGCCTGGATCGTGTACTGAAAACGGCCAACCGGCAGGTAGGCGCTGGCGACCTGTTTGGCCTGATGGGGCATTGGCTACAGGCTGTGCTGATCGCGTTTAGCGCTGGCGCACCGCACACTTCGGCAGTCACTCGGCGCCATTCCGGTTCCCGTACTACTTTCAATAAGGTCGACTGATCATGGAACTCGATCCCTGGAGCCAGAGCTTGTTGGGTGCTATGAGCGCCCTTTGGCAACCTATCGCTGCCTTCATTCCTCGTTTGTTCGGGGCGCTCTTGCTGGTTGCCGTTGGTTTTGTCGTCGCCAAGCTACTGGACACTCTGTTGTCGAAGGTCCTGGCAAAACTGGGTCTGGACCGGTTGGTTGCCGGTACCGGGGCGACCAAGTTGCTTGGGCGTGCCGGTATTCGCATGCCGATCTCGGCCTTGATTGGCAAGATCGTCTATTGGTTCGTATTGCTGATCTTTCTGGTGTCGGCTGCGGAATCTCTGGGACTCGCTCGCGTTTCGGCGACGCTCGATATGCTCGCGCTATACGTGCCCAAGGTGTTCGGAGCGGGGCTGATCCTGTTGGTTGGCATACTCTTGGCGCAGCTGGTCAATGGTTTGGTGCGAGGCGCTGCTGAAAGCGTTGGCCTTGAATATTCCGCCGGGCTTGGACGAATCGCGCAGGGGTTGGTGATCATCATCATTATCTCCGTCGCAATCGGCCAGCTGGAGGTTAAGACCGAGCTGCTTAATTACGTCATCGCAATTGCACTGATCTCTGTCGGGTTGGCGGTTGCGTTGGCTTTCGGTCTCGGTAGCCGAGACTTGGTGAGTCAGATTATCGCCGGCATTTACGTTCGTGAACTTTACGAGGTTGGCCAGAGGGTGCGCATCGAGGAGCTGGAGGGTTCGATCGAAGAGATTGGAACCGCGAAGACCTTGCTGCTTACCGATGAAGGCGAGCTGATCTCGGTTGCAAATAGAGTGCTGCTAGAGCAGCGCGTAGGCAGCCGTTAGGCCCGGTATTCTGTTAAAGTGCGCAGCCTCTTCTGCGGGTTACCGCGAACGGCCGCCACGATTATTGCCGGTTCGAAGCGCCTTGACTAAAACCCATCCGCCGACCATGAGCTACGACCCGCGCCAGCTCTCCGATGAGGAGCTGGTGCAGCGCGCCCATGCGGAGCTGTTTCATGTAACGAGAGCCTATGAAGAGCTGATGCGCCGTTATCAGCGTACACTCTTCAACGTATGCGCACGTTATTTAGGAAACGACCGAGACGCTGATGACGTTTGCCAAGAAGTGATGCTCAAGGTTTTATATGGTTTAAAGAACTTTGAAGGTAAATCGAAGTTCAAGACATGGCTATATAGCATTACATACAACGAGTGTATTACTCAGTACCGGAAAGAGCGCCGCAAGCGCCGCTTACTGGACGCTTTGAGCCTTGATCCTGTGGAAGAGGCGTCCGAGGAAAAGGCGCCGAACGTTGAGGAAAGGCCGGAGCTAGACAAGTGGCTGGTCCATGTGAACCAGATCGATCGGGAGATTCTCGTTCTGCGCTTTGTGGCAGAACTGGAGTTTCAGGAAATTGCCGACATCATGCACATGGGACTAAGCGCAACAAAGATGCGTTACAAGCGGGCGCTAGATAAATTACGCGAAAAATTTTCGGGAATCGCTGAAACTTAACGGCATTAAGCTGTCCTATCGTTAGCGAACAGCTTGGGCTTGCAGTTAGCCGGTTTCCTTAGATTGTTCTGATACTCACCACAGATGGGGATTTACGGATGAAGCTTATAAACACCTTAGGCGTTGTAATTGGTTCTTTGGTTGCCGCCACTTCTATTAGCGCGCTGGCCCAGGGCCAAGGTGCCGTAGAGGTGGAAGCATTCGGTAAGCATTACTTCACCGATAGCTCGCGCGATGTTCAGCGTGACGGCGAACTGTACGGAGCTGGCGCTAGCTACTTCCTGACTGATGACGTTTCGCTTGGTCTGTCGTACGGCGAATACCACGACTTGACGTCCCGGGACTCGGTCGGCGCAGGCGGGCACAAAGATATCAAGGGTAGCCTGACTTCTCTGGACGCCACTTACCACTTCGGCCAGCCGGGCGTTGGTTTGCGTCCTTACGTATCCGCAGGTGCCGCTCACCAAAGCATTGGTCAAGCTGCCCGTGGCGGTCGTGATCACAGCACCTTCGCCAACGTCGGTACTGGCGTGAAGTATTACTTCACCGAAAACTTCTTCGCCAAGGCGAGTGTTGACGGCATGTACAACATCGATGCGGACGAAGCCGAGTGGATGGCTGGCGTAGGTGTCGGTCTGAACTTCGGTGGTGGTGCTAAGCAGCAGGTAGCACAGGTCGAGCCGACCCCTGCGCCAGCGCCGGCGCCAATGGTCGACAACGAGCCGGAGCCAGAGCCAGAACTCGTTCGCGTCGAGCTGGACGTCAAGTTTGATTTTGACAAGGCCCGCGTTCGCGAAGAGAGCTACAACGACATCAAGAACCTGGCTGATTTCATGCAGCAGTACCCTCAGACCAACACCACCGTTGAAGGTCACACCGACTCGGTGGGCACCGATCAATATAACCAGCGTCTGTCCGAGCGTCGTGCTCAGGCTGTCCGCGAGGTACTGGTCAACCAGTACGGCGTTGAGAGCCAGCGTGTCGATTCGGTCGGTTACGGTGAAGCCCGCCCGGTTGCTGACAACAGCACCGAGGAAGGCCGTCAGATCAACCGTCGTGTAGAAGCTGAAGTCGAAGCACAGGTTCGTTAATTCGTATCTTGTTTCGCTAGCTGGTGGGTGCCCTGTTTAGTCTTGGGCTCCTTCTAAGCTTTCAAAAAATCCGATGCCAGATTCTGGCATCGGATTTTTTTTTGCTCTAGCTACGTCCGTTTTAGAGCTGAAGGCCTTCCTATCGGGGAAGACTGTGCATGCGAGGTTAGATATGCATGTTCATCTGGTTGGTAGAGCTTTCGCGCTAGCTGTCCAGGTTGATGGGATGCAGCGCCGTCATACGCAGCATCAAAGGCATCCTTTAAACACCCCTTAACTAGGAAGCAGCTAGCGGCGGCCATGCCTAAACGAGCTCCAATGCCGTCGTTCAGGGTTAGCACTGTGATGAATGTCGAACGCCTTTGATCGGCTTGTCAGTAGTGCTCTGTTTGGGTGGGTCTGCGCAAAGAGGGTGCGAGGGGAAGGGGAGGCGGGGGTAAACTAGATCTCGTTTGCGCGTCGTACACAAAAAAAGCTGCTCCATATAGGGGCAGCTTTTTGCAGATGCCAAGACATCTGTTACACCATTGACCCAGGCGGCGCCTGGGCCATATTCAGTTCTTAGTGGAACTGGTTCATGGTGTTGTCTTTACCGCTTGCCTTCAGAGCCGCTTCGCCAGCGAAGTACTCCTTGTGGTTGTCGCCGATGTCGGAGCCAGCCATGTTTTGGTGCTTGACGCAGGCGATACCCTGACGCAGCTCTTCACGCTGTACACCTTTGACGTAGGCCAGCATGCCCTGATCTGCGAAGTACCCTTTTGCCAGGTTGTCGGTCGACAGCGCGGCAGTGTGGTAAGTCGGCAGCGTGATCAGGTGGTGGAAGATACCAGCATGAGCGGACCCATCCTTCTGGAAGGTGCGGATCTTCTCGTCGGCAATTTGAGCCAGCTCGGTTTCGTCGTACTCAACGCTCATCAGCTTGGCGCGGTCGTAGGCGGAGACGTCCTTGCCTTCGGCAACGAATGCATCGAATACTTGCTGGCGGAAGTTAAGGGTCCAGTTGAAGGACGGGCTGTTGTTGTAGACCAGCTTGGCGTTCGGGATCTCTTTGCGGATCTCGTCAACCATGGCCGCGATCTGGCCAACATGAGGCTTCTCAGTCTCGATCCACAGCAGGTCCGCGCCGTTCTGCAGCGAAGTGATGCAGTCGAGTACGCAGCGCGCTTCGCCGGTGCCTTTGCGGAACTGGAACAGGTTGCTCGGCAGGCGCTTAGGACGCAGCAATTTGCCTTCACGCTTGATCACAACGTCGCCGTTGCCGAGTTCGGCTTCGGTGATCTCTTCGCAGTCAAGGAATGAGTTGTACAGGTCACCCAGGTCGCCCGGCTCTTTGGTCACTGCGATCTGCTTGGTCAGACCGGCGCCCAGGGAGTCGGTACGCGCAACGATGACGCCATTGTCGATGCCCAACTCGAGGAATGCATAGCGGACGGCGGCAATCTTGGCCAGGAAGTCGGCATGAGGAACGGTTACCTTGCCGTCCTGGTGTCCGCACTGCTTCTCATCGGAAACCTGGTTCTCGATCTGGATGCAGCAAGCGCCGGCTTCGATCATGCGCTTGGCCAGCAGGTAGGTGGCTTCCGGGTTACCGAAACCAGCGTCAATGTCGGCAATGATCGGGACGATGTGGGTTTCGTAGTTGTCGATCTGCGACTGGATCTCGGCGGCCTTGGCAGTGTCGCCGGCTTCGCGAGCGGCGTCTAAAGCAGTGAACAGCAGGTCCAGCTCGCGGCTGTCGGCCTGGCGCAGGAAGGTGTACAGCTCTTCGATCAGGTCGGAGACTGCGGTCTTCTCGTGCATCGACTGGTCTGGCAGCGGGCCGAACTCGGAGCGCAGCGCGGCAACCATCCAGCCCGACAGGTAGAGGTAGCGCTTATTGGTGGTTTTCAGGTGCTTCTTAATAGAGATCAGTTTCTGCTGACCGATGAAACCATGCCAGCAGCCTAGCGACTGGGTGTAGGCGGACGTATCGGCGTCGTACTCAGCCATGTCCTTGCGCATGATGTCGGCAGTGTACTGCGCGATTTCCAGACCGGTCTTGAAACGGTTCTGTGTGCGCATACGTGCTACGGATTCGGGGTTAATCGCGCTCCAGCTGCTTCCAGCTGCTTCTTTCAGAGCGGCAACGGCCTTGATGTCGTTTTGATAAGCGGACATGGTCAATCCTTCAAAGAAATTCGTGTTTGGTTGAGCACCGACTTTTCCCACTGAAACCTACGTGCTTGCGCTGATGAAGCGGACAACACGTGGCAGAGCGTCGAAATATCGACCGAGACGAGGATTGAACCAAGAGGAGGAGGGTATGCAGTTACGACCGCAAGAGGATTCGGTTAGCTGTGGAATGATCGTGGCATTCCAACACACAGCGACGCGGGGCCGTTGAGTGGATCAGCGAACTGATGTCTCGAGCTGATGCGTTAATCGCTTCCCCGTCCCTCAGGACGACTCGTTCCAGTCGCAACCTCGTCAGTCCGCCTTGTGGGCAGTACAGTCACGGAACGCCTCTGCTGGTTGGCTGAGCGCGATCCGGAGACCCTTTCAGAGTCTCTGGTTAGCGGGAGCGGGGCCATCATGCTCCGGCTAAAATGGTTCGTCAAATGTTTTTGTAGTGAACTTTGGTAGGCACTACATTTCTTAACCGAGCGTTATTTGTCTGCTGAACTTTCTTAATTCAGCGTGTCTACTTTTAGTCGCAGGGAAAGGTCTTGACTGCCGGCTGTGGAATATCTGCGTAGCATTCCGTTATCGCTGGAGCTTGCAGATTCGTCAACGCCGCCGAGCTCGATCCATTCGCCGAGCCGTCCGCTGACCCGAGTATCGGTTTGCTGGACGTTGATTGCGCCTGGCTGG
This sequence comes from Pseudomonas sp. NPDC077408, assembly GCF_050269105.1. NCBI lineage: Bacteria > Pseudomonadati > Pseudomonadota > Gammaproteobacteria > Pseudomonadales > Pseudomonadaceae > Pseudomonas > Pseudomonas sp. NPDC077408. The sequence goes on along the minus strand of NZ_JBNNHS010000017.1, from coordinate 7,418 downwards.
GCTGCGCTCATACGGTCGTTATGGCTGCTGATCGTAACCTGCACCCGGTCGCCCTGAACCGTAGCGGTGGCGTAGAAACCTCGCGTGACATCCCGATACTGAGTTTGTTGATAGATCTGCCCGTAGCCGTCGGCCCCCGTGGTGGTAATTGGTACGCTTTGGCCTATCTGAATCAATGCAGGATAGCCCTCGGTGGCTTGGACCTGTTGAACACCTCCGCCTTGGCTGTTGGTGCTGCGGCGAATGATGCGCGCCTGGTCTCTGCCTCTCTTCTCGCCGTCGCCGCTCTGGATTTCAACATCACCGAGGCGGGTTGTGCCGTCGACCCGATAGCCACTTTCGCTGCCTGCGGCCGAGTTTTGGGTATCGACACTTATAAGCAGCCTGAGAGGTTCGGTATCTAGCTTGGACAGCACATCGCGCAGCTCAGTGATCACAGCGGCCGGCGCGTTCACGATCAGCTGGTTCCCATATGCGTTGACTTTGCCCTGATCCCCTACAACTGATTGGGCGATCGGTAGCACGTCCTCCGCCATTCGGAAGTCCAGCGGAATTACCTCTGTCGCAGCATTAAGCGCCGAGCTAGCGATTAACAGGCACGCAGCGATAAAACGACGAGTCATAGCAAAAAACTCCGCATATCGGGATCAGGAAGGCTACGGTCCCAGGCGGCGTCGAATAGCCTTAGCTGTTGGCGAGCGCGACCAGGGTCTCGGTATAGCGCATGACCAGAAAATTGATCCGCATTCGGGCGAATTAGCATGCCGCACCCATCGACCACAAGGAACGCGGAGGTTTGTAGTTGATAATCTTGATGAGTGCGGCGAATGTGCAAGTTGCTAGTCAATCTGCGGCTCAGAGTGACCAGGCGGTGACCTTCTTTGACTGCGCGAGACGAGTCGCCCACCAAGATACGCAAGCGGTTGCGTGGATGGGCCCGTAAAAACTGCGAGCATGCCTTTTGAATGCAGCTGTGGTTGTACAGCCAAGGTTCCAGGTCCGGCGTATAGATGCTCAGGCTGCGCCTGACCTGCTCAATCAGCGCAAGCGTATGCTTACGAGCTTCGCCCATGTCATTGAAAGTCTGAACTGTAGTGCTGACGCCTAGCGTAGACGGCGCTGCCTGCCAGTCTCGTTGGAGAGCAGGCTGTACCGCTGGGTTATCAATCTGGAAGCGACCCGGTGATTGGAACTCGATCATCGACGGGGCGTCTTCGCTGATAGAGTGATCCGGGTCGTCATGCATCATATGCCTAGTGGCTCTTTCGTAGCATATCGACGTGGGGAAGGCCGGCCTCGAGGAACTCTTCGCTGACTACTTCGAAGCCAAGGCGCTCATAGAACGATGTGGCATGCACTTGGGCGGTGAGTCGCTGTTCGTTAAGGCCGCGCCGCTCGGCTTCTTCAATGACCGCTTTCATCAGCGCGCCGCCGACGTTCATTCCGCGCCAGTCGCGTAATACCGAAACGCGACCGATATGCCCGTCATTAAGCAGTCGCGCGGTACCAATCGGATAGCCGCTTTCCAAGGCGAGGAAATGCACGGCCTCGACATCGTCAGCGTCCCACTCCAGTTCCGGGGGCACTGACTGTTCAGCAATGAACACAGTTTCCCTAATCCGGCGTAAGTCGGCGTTATCCTGCTGCCAGTCGGCGATGCGAACTTCTATGTCACTCATCAGCAAACTCCAGACTTCCCTGTTTGACCAGTTGCAGGACGAGATTACGCCCATCCTCGTCGCTCAGCCAGCCAGCGAGATTTTCGGAATGGAGCGCATCGGCTGAACAAACCATTTTCAATAGCTCCTTCAGATGGCCTGGAAGCAGCCGGCTTTGACCGCTGGCAAACAGCAACAAGCCGATGTCCACTTCACTCCAGGCCAGGCGTGCACTCAGGTTTCGCACGAGTATGGCGCCATCATCCAATGCTGCGAGCATTGCCTGCTCGTCGATTTCCGGACCCTGGACTCGCTCCGGATAGCGCGGTTCGGTCATGAACTGGCCGAACCAGGTTAGCAGCAATCTCTCGTCGCCCATATGCTCGGCTAGCATCGCGCGCAGGCGATCCAGCGCATCGCTTTGGATCTGGTGCGGGTCTTCGATCGGAAGCATATCTGCGTCGCTGTAGCGTTCCTCATCAGGCAGGAACTGCGCCAGGAAGTCAGTGAAATGGGTAAGGACCTCCGCTGCGCTGGGGGCTCTGAAGCCTAGCGAGTAGGTCATGCACGCATCTTCGGCGGTACCGAAATGAGCCAGTCTTGGTGGCAGGTAAAGCATGTCGCCTGGCTCGAGTACCCATTCGTCGGTGCCTTGAAAATCCGCGAGTATGCGCAGGTCGGCATGCTTGAGCATTTTGCTCTCGCTGTCGCACATCTGTCCTACGCGCCAGCGACGCTGGCCATGCGCTTGGAGGAGGAATACATCGTAATTGTCGAAATGCGGGCCCACACCGCCCCCCGGTGCTGCAAAGCTGACCATGATGTCATCGATCCGCCAATTGGGCAGGAAGCGAAAGTGCTCGATAAGCTCGGCAACTTCTGGCACCAATTGGTCGACGGCCTGGACCAGCAACGTCCAGTCACGCTCCGGCAGGTTCTGGTAGGTCTCTTCGCTGAAGGGGCCGCGGCGCAGCTCCCACGGAGTTTCGCCATGTTCGATGACCAGGCGTGACTCGACTTCTTCCTCCAGGGACAAGCCGGCCAACTCGTCTGGGGAAACCGGGTTCTCGAACCCGGGAATTGCCTGGCGGACCAGTAGAGGTTTTTTTTGCCAATAATCACGAAGAAACTCGCGCGCGCTGATCCCGCCAAGGATTTGCAAAGGGGTGTCGGAAGTCATGCCAGGTACCTTGCTCTGTTTAAGAGCTGCAAATAAAAACGCCCGGCACAGCCGGGCGTGCAAATAATGAGTTCGCTCAGATCCGCTTGGCCTGATCGGCGGCGTTGCCTATGTAGGCGGCCGGGGTCAGTTTGCGCAGCGCCTGCTTGGCTTCGGCCGGCATATCCAGGCCTTCGATGAAAGTCTGCAGCGCCTCGGGGCTGATGCCTTTGCCTCGGGTCAACTCCTTGAGTTTCTCGTAGGGATTCTCAATGGCATACCGACGCATGACGGTCTGGATCGGCTCGGCCAGTACTTCCCAGCAGGCGTCGAGGTCCTCGGCAATTCGCGCTTCGTTGAGCTCCAGTTTACCGATGCCTTTGAGGCTTGCCTCGTACGCAATGATGCTATGAGCAAAGCCAACTCCCAGATTACGCAGTACGGTGGAGTCGGTCAGGTCACGCTGCCAGCGGGAAATGGGCAGCTTGCTCGCCAAGTGACTTAGCAGTGCGTTGGCAATTCCGAGATTGCCTTCCGAATTCTCGAAATCGATCGGGTTGACCTTGTGCGGCATGGTCGAGGAGCCAATTTCGCCGGCAACGGTGCGCTGCTTGAAATAGCCCAGCGAAATGTAGCCCCAGATGTCGCGATCGAAATCGATAAGAATGGTGTTAAATCGAGCCACGGCATCGAATAGCTCGGCGATGTAATCGTGAGGCTCGATCTGTGTGGTGTAAGGGTTCCAGGAGAGTCCTAGGTCGCCTTCGATGAATTCTCGCGCGTTAGCTTCCCAGTCAACGTCGGGATAGGCCGACAGGTGAGCATTGTAGTTGCCGACGGCGCCATTGATCTTGCCGAGCAGCGGTACCGCCGCAACCTGCGCAATCTGACGCTCCAGGCGATAGACCACGTTAGCCAGTTCCTTGCCCAAGGTGGTGGGCGAAGCGGGCTGACCATGGGTACGGGAGAGCATGGGTACGTCTGCATGCGCGATAGCCAAGGCGCGGATTGCGTCCGCCAGCTGGCGCATCAGGGGCAGCAAAACCTCATCGCGACCCTGGCGTAGCATCAGAGCATGGGACAGGTTATTGATGTCCTCACTGGTGCAGGCGAAATGGATGAATTCGTTGACCTTGGCCAGTTCTGGTAGCTGCTTGGCTTGCTCCTTGAGGAGGTATTCCACCGCTTTTACGTCGTGGTTGGTGGTTCGCTCGAATTCCTTAACGCGCTCGGCATGTTCGAGTTGGAAGTTTTCGGCAAGGTGATCGAGTAGTGCGTTAGCCTCTTCCGAGAAGGGCGCCACCTCTGGAATCCCGGCATGTGCAGCTAGGCGTTGCAGCCAGCGGACCTCAACCTGAACGCGGCAGCGAATCAGGCCGAATTCGCTGAAAATGGGGCGCAGGGCGCTGGTTTTGCCGGCGTAGCGGCCATCGACAGGGGAAACCGCGGTGAGCGAGGAAAGCTGCATAGAGGGCATTCTCGGACAGTCGAGCGACGAAAAGAGGGCGCAGATTATACACGAAGCGGACGGCTAATTGCCGCTGTAGCCAGTAAGCACGTTGCGCTCCGCGTTGCGGTTATTCAGATTTCAACATGGGATATAGCTCGTCGAGCATTTTGCGCCGGCTGAATACCATCTGCCAACGGTGCCCGCCGAGCTGGCGCCAGAGCCGCGCTGAACGAATCCCTGCCAGCAGAAGTGCGCGTATTTTTGCTGCGTTGTCGTTCTGTTGAAGATGGCGCATGTCGCCTTGGACCTGAATGCGCTGGCGAAAGGTGCTCAGTGTGTCCTGGTACAAACCGCCAAAAGAGGCGATTACGTTCTCGTGGGTCAGCCCAAAGTGATCGGCCTGCTGCTGTATCTGGTCCAGGCGGCTTCCGATCACCTGCAACAGGTCACGGCGTTTATCAAGCTGTCGTTCCAGGCCGATCATCGCCAGCGCATAGCGCAGCGGCTCGCGTTGCAGGCTGCTGGTGTCTCGCTCCAGTGCGCCGACAAGGGCGCGATAGCCCTCGCGGAGATTCAAGTCATCTCCACCATAAATCTCCAAAGCCGGTTTGTCCTCTCGCACCAACAGGCTGCCCAACAGGTTCGCCAGGGCTGCGTTCGGCACTTGACCGGTTCGGGCTATTCGATCGACCAGTGCTGCAGCTTCGAATACAGCCCCAAGAGCTACTAGTTGTTCCTGTCGTGGCGTCATGGGCGGGCTCCGGCGAACCAGGGCTCTGCGGTCTCGATCACGCCACCACCGAGGCAAACCTCGCCATTGTAGAACACCACGGATTGGCCAGGCGTTACAGCGCGTTGAGGTTCGTCGAAAACCGCTCGATAGCCGTTGGTGGTCTGTTCCAGTGTGCAGATCTGGTCGCTCTGCCGATAGCGAACTTTCGCCGTGAGCCGCAGGGGGGCGGTCAGTTGGATCGGATTGACCCAGTAGATTTCTGAGGCGAGCAGGGCGCGAGAAAACAGCCAGGGATGGTCGTTGCCTTGACCTACCACTAGCACGTTGCGCTCGAGATCCTTGCTTAACACGTACCAGGGCTCGTCGCTTGCGTCCTTAAGGCCGCCGATACCCAGACCCTGTCGCTGGCCGATGGTGTGATACATAAGGCCGTGATGGCGACCTATGGTTTCGCCATCTATCGTTTCGATGTTGCCCGGTTGAGCAGGCAGATATTGCTTGAGAAAATCGCTGAAACGGCGCTCGCCGATGAAGCAAATTCCGGTCGAGTCTTTCTTTTTCGCCGTCGCCAACCCGTGCTTTTCGGCAACTGCCCGGACCGCTGGCTTTTCCAGCTCCCCCACCGGGAATAAGGTTTTGCTCAGCTGCTCGCCGCCAACAGCGTGAAGGAAATAGCTTTGGTCCTTGTTCGAGTCCAGCCCTTTGAGCAGCTCGCTGCGCCCATCGATGTCTCGTCGCCGTACGTAGTGTCCGGTCGCGATCAGGTCGGCGCCGAGCGCCAAGGCATAATCAAGGAACGCCTTGAATTTGATCTCGCGGTTGCAAAGGATGTCAGGATTCGGCGTCCTGCCTGCTTTGTACTCAGCGAGAAAGTGCTCGAACACGTTGTCCCAGTACTCAGCGGCAAAGTTTGCCGTGTGCAGTTTAATGCCGATCTTGTCGCAGACGGCTTGGGCATCGGCTAGATCCTCCCGAGCAGTGCAATACTCGGTTCCGTCATCTTCCTCCCAGTTCTTCATGAACAGGCCCTCGACCTGGTACCCCTGTTCGAGGAGAAGCAGAGCGGAAACTGACGAGTCGACACCGCCGGACATGCCGACAATGACGCGCAGGTTTTCAGGGGCAACGAACGGTGAATCAGGCATAAAGACTCAGGGTTAACTGCAAAGCGTGCAATTCTAACAGGCCGGTCAAGCCAGCGGTTAAGGTCCCTCAGTCTCGTATCACGGCGAGATCGTGTGGCGGGCCAGCCAGATAGTCATCAATGCAGCGCAGGATCAGCTCGCTGCGCCAACGTTCCGGTTGGTTGGCCAGTTCGTCTCGAGTCATCCAGAGCGCTGCGACAATGCCGCTGTCGAGTTCGCGGTGCGGCTCATGGCGAACCGGAGTGGCCGCAAAGCAGACGCGTTGGTAGGTCACGCCGTTGCTAGGTGCAGTGTATAGGTAAATACCTACTACACCCGCGAGCGCGACCTCCCAGCCGGTTTCCTCTAGGGTTTCGCGCACCGCGGCTTGGCGTAATGTTTCGTGGGGTTCAAGGTGCCCCGCCGGTTGATTCAGTACCAAACGGCCGCCTTTCGATTCTTCGACCATAAGGAAGCGGCCATCGACCTCGACAATCGTCGCCACGGTTATGTGTGGATGCCAGCTCATGTTCGGCCTCAGCTCGTCTATAGACTTCGATGGTAGCGTTTCGCGTGCACGGTAAAAAGAAACCCCGGCCTAGCGCCGTAATGCTGTTCACTTAAGCATTTGAGTCCAGGCCGTGGGTTCTAGAAAAATCCGATACCAGTCCTCTGGTATCGGATTTTTTATGCCCATTCAGCAGCAATTGCTCGACCTCGGTGATCTCTTCAATTTTTCGGATCTGAGCACCTTCACGCAGAACATTCCTGTTGAGTGGGTCGCCAGTGCACTGAACCTTTCAGCGCAAGCCACCATAAGGCGTCGTCGCCTACCAAGCGATCAGGTTCTTTGGTTGGTGCTGGGCATGGCCCTGTTCCGAGATGAGCCCGTACATGAGGTGGCTAGGCGTTTGAATATCTGCGCTCAAGGCTTGGCCTCCGATCAGTTGCTGGCGCGAAGCGGCGTGACTGAAGCGCGTAAGTGACTGGGGGCTGATCCGGTCGAATCGTTGTTTCGTCAGTCGGGTAAACACTGGGGCTGCGAGCGATACGAAGGCGACGACTGGAATGGTTTACAGGTTTTCGCGGTGGATGGTGCATTGCTGCGAACCCCCGATTCGTCTGAGCTAAGAGAACATTTTGGCTCTGGCAACACGGGCACTGAACGCCAGACGCCTTTTCCAATGATGCGGCTCGTTGCCTTGATGAACGTGCGTTCCCACGTGATCCTCGATGCCCAGCTCAGCCCCTACCGGGGCAGCGAAATGCGCTTGGCCGAAACCTTCCTAGGCCA
>NZ_JBNNHS010000016.1:0-41672 GCF_050269105.1 Pseudomonas sp. NPDC077408 | reverse complement strand
AATCGGCGTACTTGTTGGTCAGTACCGAACCCTGGGCTTCCATCACCGCCGGGCTGGTGTAGTTCTCCGAGGCGATCACGAAGCGCTCAACCTGCTGGCTTTCAGCAGTAAGAAAGCCGCCGAGATCATGAAAAAAGTGCTGGAGTCGGCTGTAGCCAACGCCGAGCACAACGAAGGCGCTGACGTGGATGACCTGAAGGTCTCTACGGTCTTCGTAAACGAGGGGCGTTCGCTTAAGCGCATCATGCCGCGTGCCAAAGGCCGCGCTGATCGCATCGTCAAGCGGTCTTGCCATATCACTGTCAAGGTTGCGGACAAGTAACGGAGTCGATCAGATGGGTCAGAAAGTACATCCCACTGGCATACGCCTGGGAATCGTCAAGGAGCACACTTCCGTCTGGTATGCAGACGGTCGTACATACGCCGATTATCTGCTTGCAGATCTGAACGTGCGTGCGTACCTCCAAGACAAATTAAAAAGCGCGTCCGTAAGCCGTATCGACATCCATCGTCCGGCTCAAACCGCACGCATCACCATCCACACCGCTCGTCCCGGCATCGTGATCGGCAAGAAGGGTGAGGATGTTGAGAAGCTGCGTCAGGACCTGACCAAGAGAATGGGTGTGCCTGTGCACATCAACATCGAAGAAATCCGCAAGCCGGAGCTCGATGCAATGCTGGTAGCACAGAACGTCGCTCAGCAGCTGGAACGTCGCGTAATGTTCCGCCGCGCCATGAAGCGCGCGGTACAAAACGCAATGCGTATTGGTGCCAAGGGCATCAAGATCCAGGTGAGCGGTCGTCTGGGTGGGGCTGAAATCGCCCGTACGGAATGGTATCGGGAAGGTCGTGTGCCGCTGCACACCCTGCGTGCCGATATTGACTACAACACCTACGAAGCGCACACCACCTACGGTGTGATCGGCGTCAAGGTCTGGATCTTCAAAGGCGAAGTAATTGGTGGTCGCCATGAAGAGCTCAAGCCTCAAGCGCCTGCGCCTCGTAAAAAAGCTACCAAGTAAGGAGTACGCCAAATGTTGCAACCAAAGCGTACAAAATTCCGCAAGCAAATGACTGGTCACAACCGTGGCTTGGCTCAGCGCGGTAGCAAAGTCAGCTTCGGCGAATTCGCTCTGAAGTCTGTCGCTCGTGGTCGTTTGACTGCGCGTCAGATTGAGTCCGCACGTCGTGCGTTGACTCGTCACGTGAAGCGTGGCGGAAAGATCTGGATCCGTGTTTTCCCCGACAAGCCTATCTCCAAAAAGCCGCTTGAAGTGCGGATGGGTAAAGGTAAAGGCAACGTCGAGTACTGGGTAGCCCAGATTCAGCCGGGCAAAGTGCTCTACGAGATCGAGGGTGTTTCCGAAGAGCTGGCGCGTGAGGCATTCGCCCTGGCTGCTGCAAAGCTGCCGCTCGCCACCTCCTTTGTTAAGCGGACGGTGATGTGATGAAAGCGAATGAACTTCGTGAAAAATCCGCTCAGCAGCTAAACGAGCAATTGCTCGAGCTGCTGCGCGACCAGTTCAATCTGCGTATGCAGAAAGCAACTGGCCAGTTGGGGCAGTCTCACCTGCTCTCGCAAGTCAAGCGCGACATCGCTCGTGTCAAGACTGTGCTCAACCAGCAGGCAGGTAAGTGATCATGGCTGAAGTTGAAAAAACTGTCCGCACGCTGACTGGCCGCGTCGTCAGCGACAAGATGGACAAAAGCATCACCGTTCTGATCGAACGTCGCGTCAAGCACCCGATCTACGGTAAATACGTGAAGCGTTCGACCAAACTGCACGCCCACGACGAAACCAACCAGTGCCGTATCGGCGACAAGGTCACGATTCGCGAGACTCGTCCTATGGCGAAGACCAAGTGCTGGATGTTGGTTGATGTCGTCGAACGTGCCGTCGAAGTCTAAGGGCTAAGGGTCGGAGAAATTATATGATTCAGACTCAATCGATGCTCGATGTCGCTGATAACAGTGGCGCTCGTCGCGTTATGTGTATCAAGGTTCTCGGCGGTTCGCACCGCCGTTATGCCGGCATCGGCGACATCATCAAGGTTACCGTGAAGGAAGCGATTCCACGTGGCAAGGTCAAAAAAGGCCAGGTAATGACTGCTGTAGTAGTCCGTACCCGTCACGGTGTTCGTCGTCCAGACGGCTCCATCATCCGCTTCGATGGCAATGCTGCTGTTTTGTTGAACAACAAGCAGGAGCCAATCGGCACCCGTATTTTCGGGCCGGTGACGCGTGAACTTCGTTCAGAGAAGTTTATGAAGATTGTCTCGCTCGCGCCTGAAGTGCTGTAAGGAGAAGCCGCATGCAAAAGATTCGTCGCAACGACGAGATCATCGTCATCGCCGGCAAAGACAAGGGTAAGCGCGGTAAGGTGCTCCGGGTTCTCGCTGACGACCGTTTGGTTGTTGGTGGTATCAACCTGGTGAAGCGTCATACCAAGCCGAACCCGATGTCGGGCGTTCAGGGCGGTATCGTCGAGAAGGAGGCGCCACTGCACGCCTCTAACGTCGCTATTTTCAATGGCGAAACCAACAAGGCTGACCGCGTTGGGTTCAAGGTTGAAGACGGCAAGAAAATTCGTGTCTTCAAGTCGACCCAAAAGCCGGTTGAAGCTTGAGACTGCTAGGTAGATAACCATGGCACGACTAAAAGAAGTTTATCGGAAGCAGATCGCTCCCAAGCTGAAAGAAGAGCTTCAGCTTGGTAACGTGATGGAAGTTCCGCGCATTACCAAGATCACCCTCAACATGGGTATTGGCGAGGCAATCGGTGATAAGAAAATCATCGATAACGCGGTTGCCGATCTTGAGAAAATCACCGGCCAGAAGGTCGTTGTGACTCACGCTCGCAAGTCTATCGCTGGCTTCAAGGTCCGTGAAGGCTGGCCGATCGGTGTCAAGGTGACGTTGCGCAGTGATCGTATGTACGAGTTCCTGGATCGCTTGTTGTCGATCTCCCTGCCTCGGGTTCGCGACTTCCGCGGCCTGAATGCCAAGTCGTTCGACGGCCGCGGCAACTACAGCATGGGCGTGAAAGAGCAGATCATCTTCCCGGAAATCGATTACGACAAGATCGATGCCCTGCGTGGTCTGGACATCACTCTGACCACTACTGCTCGGACGGATGAAGAGGGTCGCGCGCTGTTGCGTGCATTCAACTTCCCGTTCCGTAACTGATTGGAGTAGGCACATGGCTAAGCAAAGCATGAAGAACCGCGAGCTGAAGCGTCAGCAAACGGTTGCTAAGTACGCCCAGAAGCGTGCCGCGCTGAAAGCAACCATCGCCAATCCGGAGTCCACTCCGGAAGCGCGCTGGGAAGCTCAGGTGGCTCTGCAGAAGCAGCCTCGTGATGCAAGCGCTTCGCGCCTGCGTAACCGCTGCCGTTTGACCGGTCGTCCGCACGGTGTTTATCGCAAGTTCGGTCTTGCGCGTAACATGTTGCGTCAGGCCGCTATGCGTGGCGACGTACCAGGTCTGGTCAAAGCCAGCTGGTAAGAATGGTAGCCCGGCGTTCCTGTCGGGCTTGCTGTTCCAAAATCAAGCCCCTATGGGGCTTGATTCGTTTCTAGACTATCTCTAGAATGTCCGGCTCGCCCGAGCCACGCCTTTGGCGTTCGCTCTTCTAGCAGGCGACACGAGCCTTCGCGGGCTTATTTTTTTGTATTAGGAGCCAAGAGCCCATGAGTATGCAGGACCCGTTAGCGGACATGCTAACTCGTATCCGTAATGCCCAGATGGCTGAAAAGTCCGTCGTAAGCATGCCGTCTTCCACTCTGAAGGTGGCAGTAGCCAACGTTCTTCAGGGTGAAGGCTATATCGCAGGATACAACGTCAGCAGCGACGCCAAGCCGCAGCTGTCTATCGAGCTTAAGTATTTCGAGGGCCGTCCGGTCATCGAGGAGCTGAAGCGCGTAAGCCGTCCTGGCCTTCGCCAGTACAAATCCGTTGATCAGTTGCCGAAGGTTCGCGGCGGTCTGGGTGTTTCGATCGTGTCCACCAACAAAGGTGTGATGACTGATCGAGCTGCCCGCGCTGCTGGCGTTGGCGGCGAAGTGCTCTGCACAGTGTTCTAAGGGGGGATAAGCATGTCTCGCGTTGCTAAGAACCCCGTCAAGCTGCCCGCTGGTGTTGAATTCAACATATCCGGCCAGCAGCTTTCGGTAAAGGGTGCCAAGGGCGCTCTGGAACTGAATGTGCACTCGTCCGTGGAAGTGATTCACGAGGCTGGTGAGTTGCGTTTCGCTGCTCGCAATGGCGATCAGCAGAATCGCGCCATGGCCGGTACTACCCGTGCACTGGTTAACAACATGGTGATCGGTGTCAGTCAAGGCTTTGAGCGTAAGCTTCAGCTGGTTGGTGTTGGTTACAAGGCGCAAGCCAAAGGTCAAATGCTGTCCCTGGCTCTCGGCTTCTCGCATCCGGTGGAATATGAACTGCCGCAAGGCGTTACCGCTGAGACCCCCAGTCAGACCGATATCCTGATTAAGGGTGTCGATAAGCAACTGGTCGGTCAGGTGGCTGCTGAAATCCGCGACTTCCGCCGTCCCGAGCCTTATAAGGGCAAAGGCGTGCGTTACTCGGACGAAGTGGTCCGTCGTAAAGAAGCTAAGAAGAAGTAGGGCATAGCAAATGAGCGTAAAGAAAGTTACTCGTCTGCGTCGCGCTCGCAAGGCACGCCTGAAGATGCGCGAGCTGGAAACCGTACGCCTTTGTGTGTACCGCTCTTCCCAGCACATCTACGCCCAGGTCCTTTCGGCCGACGGCGGCAAGGTCCTGGCCAGCGCCTCGACACTGGACAAAGAACTGCGTGGCGGTGCCACTGGCAACGTCGACGCTGCCAAGAAAGTTGGTCAGCTGGTCGCTGAGCGCGCTAAGGCCGCAGGTGTCACCCAGGTGGCGTTCGACCGTTCTGGCTTCAAGTACCACGGTCGTGTGAAGGCACTGGCTGATGCTGCTCGTGAAGGCGGGCTGGAGTTCTAAGTTATGGCATATAACGAGCAAAAGCGCGACGAAGGCTACATTGAGAAGCTGGTTCAAGTTAACCGCGTCGCCAAGACTGTAAAAGGTGGTCGTATCTTCACTTTCACCGCGTTGACCGTGGTCGGTGATGGTAAGGGCCGTGTAGGTTTCGGTCGCGGCAAGTCCCGTGAAGTACCGGCTGCTATTCAGAAGGCCATGGAGGCGGCTCGCCGCAACATGATCCAGGTTGATCTGAACGGCACCACGCTGCAGTACGCTACCAAGGCGGCGCATGGCGCTTCCAAGGTCTACATGCAGCCTGCTTCCGAAGGTACTGGCGTGATCGCTGGTGGTGCCATGCGCGCCATTCTTGAAGTTGCTGGCGTGCAGAACGTTCTGGCTAAGTGCTATGGCTCCACTAACCCTGTGAACGTGGTTCATGCCACGTTCAAGGGTTTGAAAGCCATGCAGTCGCCCGAGTCGATCGCTGCCAAGCGTGGCAAGAGCGTCGAGGAGATTTCCTGATCATGGCTAACACCGTCAAGGTCACGCTGATTAAAAGCGTCAGTGGCCGTATCCCCAATCACAAGCTGTGCGTTAAGGGCCTTGGCCTTCGTCGCATTGGTCACACCGTCGAAGTTCAGGACACTCCTGAAAATCGGGGCATGATCAACAAGGCTTATTACATGCTCCGTGTGGAGGGCTAAGCCATGCAACTGAACGATTTGCGTTCTGCGCCGGGTGCCCGTCGCGAAAAACTGCGTGTGGGTCGTGGTATCGGTAGCGGCCTGGGTAAGACCGGTGGCCGCGGTCACAAGGGTCAGACCTCCCGTTCCGGTGGCAAGATTGCTCCCGGTTTCGAGGGCGGCCAGCAGCCTCTGCATCGTCGTCTGCCGAAGTTCGGCTTCGTTTCGCTAAAAGCCATGGATCGCGCAGAAGTGCGTACATCCGAGCTGGCTAAGGTCGAAGGCGACGTCGTTTCCGTGCAGAGCCTCAAGGATGCCAATGTCATCAACCAGAACGTACTGCGTGTGAAAGTCATGCTGTCAGGTGAGGTTGGTCGCGCTGTGACCCTGAAAGGCGTCGCCGCCACCAAAGGTGCGCGTGCGGCTATCGAAGCAGCTGGCGGCAAGTTCGAGGAATAAATGGCTAAGCAAGGTGCTCTCTCCGCGCTGAGTAATGGCGGGCTGTCTGAACTCTGGGCTCGTCTGCGCTTTTTGCTGATGGCGATTATCGTCTATCGGATAGGGGCGCACATCCCGGTGCCGGGGATCAATCCCGACAGGTTGGCCGAGCTGTTCCGTCAGAACGAAGGGACCATCCTTAGCCTGTTCAACATGTTTTCAGGTGGTGCGCTGGAGCGCATGAGTATCTTTGCTTTGGGGATCATGCCGTACATTTCGGCATCGATCATCATGCAGCTCATGACAGCTGTCAGTCCGCAGCTTGAACAGTTGAAAAAGGAAGGCGAGGCAGGTCGCCGCAAGATTAGCCAGTACACGCGCTATCTAGCGCTCGTTCTGGCGATCGTGCAGGCTATTGGCATGTCCGTCGGACTGGCCGGCCAAGGCGTCGCATTCAGTAGTGACTTCGGCTTCTATTTTGTCGCTATCACGACGTTTGTGGCGGGTGCGATGTTCATGATGTGGCTGGGTGAGCAGATCACTGAGCGTGGTGTCGGAAACGGCATTTCGATGTTGATTTTTGCTGGTATCGTTGCTGGCTTGCCGGGCGCCCTTGGGCAGTCCTTCGAGTCGGCTCGCCAGGGTGATGTCAATATCATTGCGCTGTTGGCGGTGGGTCTGCTGGCTGTTGCGATCATCGGTTTCGTGGTCTTCATTGAGCGTGGTCAGCGGCGGATTGCCGTGCACTACGCCAAGCGTCAGCAGGGTCGTAAGGTCTTCGCTGCGCAGACAAGTCACTTGCCCTTGAAGGTCAATATGGCTGGTGTGATTCCGGCAATCTTTGCGAGCAGCATTCTGTTGTTCCCGGCTTCGTTGGGTCAGTGGTTTGGCCAGTCCGAAAGCATGAGCTGGCTTGCTGATATCTCGCAGGCGATTGCTCCCGGTCAGCCGTTGAATATCCTGTTGTTCAGTGCCGGCATCATCTTCTTCTGCTTCTTCTATACGGCGTTGATGTTCAACCCTAAAGACGTCGCAGAAAACCTGAAGAAGTCCGGTGCGTTTATTCCAGGGATTCGTCCTGGTGAGCAGTCGGCGCGCTATATCGATGGTGTGCTGACCCGCTTGACCTTGTTCGGTGCCCTGTACATGACGGCTGTTTGCTTGCTTCCTCAGTTCCTTGTGGTAGCCGCAAATGTGCCGTTCTACCTTGGCGGGACCTCGTTGCTGATTGTGGTCGTGGTTGTAATGGACTTCATGTCCCAAGTGCAGTCACACCTGATGTCCCACCAGTACGATTCCCTGATGAAAAAAGCCAACCTGAAGGGCTACGGCAGCGGAATGCTTCGCTGAAGTCGGCTCGTAAGGTTCTAGGAGTTGGTCATGAAAGTTCGCGCATCGGTCAAAAAACTGTGCCGCAACTGCAAGATCGTTCGTCGCGAAGGCGTCGTTCGAGTGATCTGCAGCGCAGAACCGCGGCACAAACAGCGCCAAGGCTGATTGTGAGCTAAGGCTCGGGCCCGGCAGCTAGTGCGCTGCCGGGTTGATTATTTGTTATTACAGCGTTAGTATCTCGCGCCCTTTTCTTGGCTTCCGGGGCGTTGGGTAGCTGTCAATTGGAGTTTCACTGAATGGCCCGTATTGCAGGCGTAAACATTCCGGATAACAAGCACACTGTTATCTCGCTGACCTACATCTATGGTGTTGGTCGCACTCGCGCACAGACAATCTGTGCCGCTACCGGTGTAAACCCGGCAGCAAAAATCAAGGATCTCACTGACGAGCAGGTTGAACTGCTGCGTGGCGAAGTGGGCAAGTTCATCGTTGAAGGTGACCTGCGTCGCGAAGTCAACATGAAGATCAAGCGCTTGATGGACCTGGGTTGCTATCGCGGCCTGCGTCATCGTCGTGGTCTGCCAGTGCGCGGTCAGCGTACCAAGACCAACGCTCGTACCCGTAAGGGTCCGCGTAAGCCGATCCGCAAGTAATCGCATTAGCGCATCGACAGGAATCTAATCATGGCAAAACCTGCTGCTCGTCCTCGTAAAAAAGTAAAAAAGACGGTGGTTGATGGCATCGCCCACATCCATGCTTCTTTTAACAACACCATCATCACTATCACCGATCGCCAAGGCAATGCGTTGTCCTGGGCGACTTCCGGTGGTTCCGGTTTCCGCGGCTCCCGTAAGAGCACGCCGTTCGCTGCCCAGGTGGCTGCTGAGCGCGCTGGTCAGGCGGCACTGGAATATGGCCTCAAGAACCTAGACGTCAATGTCAAAGGTCCTGGTCCGGGCCGTGAATCTGCTGTTCGTGCATTGAACGGCTGTGGTTATAAAATCGCCAGCATCACCGACGTGACGCCGATCCCGCACAACGGGTGCCGTCCGCCGAAGAAGCGCCGCGTGTAATCAGGAGACAGTGAGAAATGGCTCGTTATATTGGTCCCAAGTGCAAACTGTCTCGTCGTGAAGGCACCGATCTCTTTTTGAAGAGTGGTGTGCGCGCGCTCGAATCGAAGTGCAACATCGAAACCCCACCGGGTGTTCACGGTCAGCGTCGTGGTCGTTTGTCCGACTACGGCACCCAGCTGCGTGAGAAGCAGAAAGTCCGCCGTATCTATGGTGTTCTCGAGCGCCAGTTCAGCGGTTATTACAAGGAGGCTGCCAGCCGCAAGGGCGCCACCGGTGAAAACCTTCTGCAACTGCTCGAGTGCCGTCTGGACAACGTCGTGTATCGCATGGGCTTTGGCTCTACTCGTGCCGAATCGCGTCAGCTGGTCTCGCACAAGTCGATCAGCGTCAACGGTCAGACTGTGAACGTTCCGTCTTACCAGGTTAAAGCTGGTGATGTGGTAGCCGTTCGTGAGAAATGCCGCAACCAGCTGCGTATCGCCCAAGCCCTTGAACTGTGCGTACAGCGCGGTCGCGTTGAATGGGTCGAAGTAGATGCCGACAAGAAATCCGGTGTTTTCAAAAATGTTCCGGCGCGCAGTGATCTGTCAGCCGACATTAACGAAAACCTGATTGTCGAGCTCTACTCCAAGTAAGGGCTAGAAAATAGGTGTATCCATGCAGATTTCGGTAAATGAGTTCCTGACCCCCCGCCATATCGATGTGCAGGTGGTCAGTCCGACCCGTGCCAAGATCACACTCGAGCCCCTCGAGCGCGGTTTTGGCCATACCCTGGGCAACGCGCTGCGTCGCATTCTGTTGTCCTCCATGCCCGGCTGTGCTGTGGTCGAGGCTGAGATCGACGGTGTGCTCCACGAGTACAGCGCTATCGAGGGCGTGCAGGAAGATGTCATCGAAATCCTGCTGAACCTCAAAGGTATCGCCATCAAGCTGCACGGCCGTGATGAAGTGACCTTGAGCCTGGTGAAGAAGGGCGCGGGCGCTGTTACCGCTGCCGATATCCAGCTGGATCACGATGTCGAAATCGTCAATGCCGATCACCTGATCGCCAATCTGGCGGCTAATGGCTCGATCAACATGAAGCTCAAGGTCGCTCGCGGCCGTGGCTACGAGCCGGCTGATGCACGTCAGAGCGATGAAGATGAAAGCCGCAGTATTGGGCGTCTTCAGCTCGACGCAACCTTCAGCCCGGTCCGTCGCGTGGCTTATGTTGTCGAAAATGCTCGTGTTGAGCAGCGTACCAACTTGGACAAGCTGGTTATCGACCTGGAAACCAACGGAACCCTGGATCCTGAAGAAGCGATCCGTCGTGCCGCGACCATTCTGCAGCAGCAGTTGGCCGCGTTCGTCGACCTTAAGGGTGACAGCGAGCCGGTCGTGGTCGAGCAGGAAGACGAGATCGATCCGATCCTGTTGCGTCCAGTTGACGACTTGGAACTGACCGTACGTTCGGCGAACTGCCTCAAGGCAGAAAACATCTACTACATCGGTGATCTGATTCAGCGCACCGAAGTCGAGCTGTTGAAGACGCCGAACCTAGGCAAGAAATCTCTGACCGAAATCAAAGATGTTCTGGCTTCTCGTGGTCTGTCCCTCGGCATGCGCCTCGACAATTGGCCGCCGGCCAGTCTCAAGAAGGACGATAAGGCTACGGCCTGATCGACCATAGTCACCGAACTGATCGTTTGGTAAGGAATTTCAATCATGCGTCATCGTAAAAGTGGCCGTCATCTCAGCCGCACAAGCGCTCACCGCAAGGCCATGTTTCAGAACATGGCTGTGTCGCTGTTCGAGCACGAACTGATCAAAACAACCCTGCCCAAGGCCAAGGAACTGCGTCGCGTAGCCGAGCCGCTGATCACTCTGGCTAAGGAAGACAGCGTCGCTAACCGTCGTCTGGCTTTCGACCGTACTCGCTCCAAGGCTATTGTTGGCAAGCTGTTCAACGATCTAGGTCCGCGTTACGCCGCTCGTCAGGGTGGTTACCTGCGTATTCTCAAGTGCGGATTCCGCGCCGGAGACAATGCGCCGATGGCTTACGTTGAGCTTGTTGACCGTCCGGTCACCGGTGAAGTGGAAGCTGCTGAGTAAGTTTTGCTTACTTAAAAAAACCGAGCTTATGCTCGGTTTTTTTATGCGGGTAGATTGGTTCCTTATTACCCTAGTCTGATTGGTGTATTGGCTTTTTGAAGGCGTCTTTCTAGAACGCCAGGCCAATCGCAGGCATTCAGCTGAAGATGACATGAGCGAAACATGGCTGCTTAAGGTATCCGCTCTTCGTTTGCTGCTAGTCACAGTTCGCTAGGCTCGTGGTCATGGGCCCGCTATGTGCCCGCTCTTTGTGTCGCGGACGCGCGCGTTACGGTTGTGGCGGTAGGGAGCGAGACGTTGTCGACCACCAATAGGGTAAGCGACCCTAAGGCGGAGTGAATGCGTTGAGCTACGCTCACCCGTATACCGTGGGTGCTGCTTCTGGCGTATGGGCGGACGTTGAGAGGCCTGGGATTGATCCCGACGGGATAGCTGGATAGCTGGATAGCTGATGTTAAAGGCCGGGCGCTTATGCCCGGCTTTTTTATGCTGTCAGGCTTTGTCGCGCTCCAGCAAGGGTTTTAGGAAGTGGCCGGTATGTGACTGGGGCATTGAGGCCACTTGTTCCGGCGTACCTGTTGCGATGATCTGACCGCCCTTCGAGCCTCCTTCCGGCCCCAGATCGACTAGCCAGTCAGCGGTTTTGATTACATCCAGGTTGTGTTCGATCACCACGACAGTATTGCCGTGGTCGCGAAGGCGGTGGAGCACGTCTAGGAGTTGCTGGATATCCGCGAAGTGCAACCCAGTGGTTGGTTCATCGAGGATGTAGAGCGTCTTGCCGGTGTCGCGTTTGGAGAGTTCGCGTGACAATTTGACCCGCTGAGCCTCTCCGCCTGAAAGGGTGGTCGCGCTCTGTCCTAACTTGATATAGGAGAGCCCGACATCCATCAGCGTTTGCAGCTTGCGCGCCACCGCAGGGACCGGATCGAAGAATTCCCGGGCTTCTTCGATCGTCATTCCCAGTACTTCCGTGATGCTCTTGCCTTTGTACTTCACCTCTAGTGTCTCGCGGTTATAGCGTTTGCCCTTGCATACGTCGCAGGGCACGTAGATGTCCGGAAGGAAGTGCATCTCCACCTTGATCACGCCGTCGCCCTGGCAGGCTTCGCATCTCCCACCTTTGACGTTGAAGGAAAAGCGCCCGGGGCCATAGCCGCGTGAACGTGCTTCCGGCACGCCAGCAAAGAGTTCTCGAATAGGCGTGAAAAGCCCAGTGTAGGTGGCCGGGTTGGAGCGTGGCGTACGGCCGATCGGGCTTTGGTCTATGTCCACCACCTTGTCCAGATGCTGCAGGCCGTCGAACGAATCGTGCGGCGACACTTCAAGAGTGGTAGCGCCGTTCAGGGCCGTGGCGGTGATCGGAAACAGCGTATTGTTGATTAGCGTCGATTTGCCCGACCCGGACACGCCGGTGATGCAGGTAAGCAGTCCAACCGGAATCTCTAGATCGACATTACGTAGATTGTTGCCGCGGGCGCCTTTCAACCTCAGCAGTTTTTCAGGGTCGCGCGGAGTGCGTTTTTCGGGGTAGAGGATCTTCACTCGGCCCGAAAGGTAGCCGCCTGTAAGCGAGGCGGGGTTACTCATTACCTCGTCTGGCGTGCCTTCAGCGACGATCTGGCCACCATGAACGCCGGCGCCCGGTCCGATATCGACCACATAATCCGCCATACGGATGGCGTCTTCGTCGTGCTCTACGACGATGACGGTATTGCCGATGTCCCGTAGGTGGCGAAGCGTGCCCAGCAGGCGCTCGTTGTCCCGTTGATGGAGCCCGATGGAAGGTTCGTCGAGGATGTACATGACGCCGACCAGGCCGGCACCAATCTGGCTCGCCAGGCGGATGCGCTGAGCTTCGCCGCCCGATAGGGTGTCGGCGCTGCGGTCCAGGGTCAGGTAGTCGAGGCCGACATTCACCAGGAACTGGAGGCGCTCGCAGATTTCCTTGAGGATCTTATCGGCAATCTCGCCTCGGCGGCCTGGCAGCGTAAGACCGCCAAAATACTCGGTGGCGTCGCCAATAGGCAGCCCGGTCACTGCGGGCAGCGTCTTGTCCCCGACCCAGACATGGCGAGCTTCGCGGCGCAGCCGGGTGCCTCGACATTCCGGGCAGGGCTGGGTGCTGAGGTATTTGGCCAGCTCCTCACGCACCGAATTGGACTCGGTTTCACGGTAACGGCGCTCGAGGTTGGGAATGATGCCCTCAAAGGGGTGCGAACGTTTGACGATGTCCCCGCGGTCGTTCAGGTAGCGAAAGTCAATATTCTCCTTGCCGCTGCCGCGCAAAACGAACTTCTGCTGGTCGGGCGGCAGTGAGTCAAACGGTTCGTCGAGACTGAAGCCGTAATGCGAGGCGAGTGAGCCGAGCATCTGAAAGTAATAGACGTTGCGGCGATCCCAGCCACGAATAGCACCTTCAGCCAGCGTCAGCTCGCCGTTGACTAGGCGTTTGGCATCGAAGAATTGTTTGACGCCGAGGCCGTCGCAGGTCGGGCACGCCCCGGCTGGGTTGTTGAAGGAGAACAGCTTGGGCTCCAGCTCGCTGATCGAGTGCCCGCAGATGGGGCAGGCGAAGCGAGCCGAGAAGATCATCTCATCGCTGTCATCGCCCTCTTCCATCGAGGCGACCAGGGCTATGCCGTCGGCGAGCTTCAGTGCGGTTTCGAATGATTCGGCGAGTCGTTGCTGAAGATCGCTACGGACCTTGAAGCGATCGACCACAACGTCGATGGAGTGTTTTTTCTGCTTGTCCAGTTTGGGCAGCTCATCGAGTTCGCAGAGCCGACCGTTGACCCGCGCGCGGACAAAGCCCTGAGCGCGCAGCTCGTCGAATACCGCCAGGTGCTCGCCCTTGCGCTCGCGGATGACTGGGGCTAGCAGCATCAGCTTGCGGCCTTCCGGCAGTGCCAGCACCTGGTCGACCATCTGGCTCACCGTCTGGGCCTCCAGTGGCGCGTCATGGTCGGGGCATCGTGGCGTGCCAGCGCGTGCATAGAGCAGTCGCAGGTAATCGTAGATCTCGGTAATGGTGCCAACCGTGGAGCGCGGATTGTGCGAGGTCGACTTCTGCTCGATGGAAATGGCAGGAGAGAGCCCTTCGATGGTATCGACGTCGGGCTTTTCCATTATCGAGAGGAATTGCCGGGCGTACGCCGATAGGGATTCGACGTAGCGGCGCTGGCCCTCGGCATAAAGCGTGTCGAAGGCCAGCGAGGACTTGCCCGAACCGGACAGGCCAGTGATCACGATCAGTTTGTCGCGTGGCAAGGTCAGGTCGATGTTTTTCAGGTTGTGGGTACGAGCCCCACGAATCAGAATCTTGTCCAAAGCAGCCTCGCATGGCGGGCGAAAACCCGAAAGTATACGGCCAGGGGCGACATCACGGCAAAGTAGCGAGCCTGTGCCGAGCAGGGGATGACTGCTAGAATCGCCGCCGGTTAATTCAAGCGAGACCCCACATGCATGATCCTTACAGCGAGGGCATGAGCACTAGCGAAACCCGTGCAGCCTCCGGCTTAGCCCTGGTTTTCGCGTTTCGCATGCTCGGCATGTTCATGGTTCTGCCGGTGCTGGCAACCTATGGTATGGATCTGCAGGGCGCAACGCCGGCACTCATTGGTCTCGCCATTGGTGCTTATGGTTTGACCCAAGCGGTGCTGCAAATTCCGTTCGGAATGATCTCTGATCGAATTGGACGCCTTCCGGTGATCTATTTCGGGCTACTGATCTTTGCCGCGGGCGCTGTGCTCGCCGCAACGGCCGACACCATCTGGGGGGTGATCGCCGGTCGCGTCCTACAAGGGGCCGGCGCGATTTCGGCTGCGGTAATGGCCTTACTATCCGACCTGACTCGGGAACAGCATCGCACCAAAGCAATGGCGATGATTGGCATGAGCATCGGCGTATCGTTCGCGGTGGCGATGGTTGTCGGTCCGCTACTGACAAGCGCATTCGGACTCTCAGGGTTGTTCTGGGTAACTGGAGGCATGGCGGTGCTAGGCATTCTCGTCGTAGCCGTGCTTCCGCGCGCGCCTGCACATATCAGGCACCGCGAATCCGGGGTTGCCAGGCAGGCGCTGGGATCAACGCTTCGTCATCCCGATCTGCTTCGGCTTGATTTCAGTATTTTCGCGCTCCATGCCGTTCTCATGGCCAGCTTCGTGGCGTTGCCGTTGGCGCTTGTGAATGAAGCCGCTTTGCCCAAGGAGGAGCACTGGTGGGTGTACCTTACCGCGCTGGTGGTAGGTTTCTTCGGTATGGTGCCTTTCATCATATATGGTGAAAAAAAGCGACAGATGAAGCGCGTGGTACTTGGCGCGGTAGCTGTACTGGTGCTCTCCGAGTTGTTTCTCTGGTGGTTCGGCAATCGGCTCTGGTCGCTGGTCGCCGGCATGATCGTCTTCTTCATCGCTTTCAACTTGCTGGAAGCTTCGTTGCCGTCGCTGATTAGCAAGGTCGCCCCTGCAGGTGGTAAGGGAACGGCGATGGGGATTTACTCAACGAGTCAGTTTCTCGGCTCCGGCCTGGGCGGCGTGCTTGGCGGTTGGCTCTATCAGCAGGGTGGGCTAGGCCTGGTATTTGCTGGTTGTGCAGCGCTCTGCTCGCTCTGGTTTGCCGTGACTTGGAGTATGCGTGAGCCTCCCTATGTAACGGGGCTTCGTCTGCCGCTGTCGGCCGGGGCAGCGCGTAATCCGGCGCTCACCGAACAAATGATGGCGGTCCCTGGTGTGTCCGACGCAGTGGTCATCACCGAGGAGGCCGCTGCTTATGTGAAGGTGGACCTGAAAGCGCTGGATCGGGCTGCACTGGATCACTTGGTGGCCTGATCGAGCGACGCCACTTGCCCGTCGACAGACTTGTAGCTTTGGGCATCGTCCGGTCGCACCGGTTGGCCGACCTCCGGCGGTAGGGTAAGATTGCCGGTCATTGGTTGTTTCCCGATCACGAGGATTCCAGCCAACTACATTCATGTTTCAGCAAAGGAGTTACCCATGGCCAGAGGGGTGAATAAAGTCATCTTGATCGGCAATGTCGGCGGCGACCCGGAAACCCGCTACATGCCCAATGGCAATGCGGTGACCAATATCACGCTGGCCACCACCGACAGCTGGAAAGACAAGCAGACTGGCCAGCAGCAGGAGCGCACCGAGTGGCATCGTGTTGTGCTGTTCGGCAAGGTTGCCGAGATTGCTGGCGAGTACCTGCGCAAGGGCTCGCAGTGTTATATCGAGGGTCGCCTGCAAACCCGAGAGTGGGAAAAGGATGGCGTCAAGCGCTATACCACCGAGGTGGTAGTCGACATGGGCGGCACCATGCAGCTGCTCGGCGGCCGTGGTGGCAGCTCCGATGACGCGCCTCGTCAGCCTCAGCCACGCCCTCAGCGTGACTCCCAGCCGCAACAGCAACAACAATCGCGCCCGCAGTCTCAGCCGCAGCCTGCCCAGCAGCCGGCCCCGGACTACGACAGCTTCGACGACGATATCCCGTTCTAGAGTTCACTCCATGCGAATGCGCCTGATGCTGTTGGGCGGCGGTAATGCCCTGGGTCAGGCGCTTATCCGCCTGGGTGCCGAGGAGGACATCGGCTTCCTCGCGCCACGCCCGCCCAGTCAGGGCTGGGATGCGCCAAGTCTGACTACTTTGCTCGACGATAACCGCCCGGATATCGTGATCAACCTCGCCTATTACTTCGACTGGTTCCAGAGCGGGCGTGTCGATGAAGCGGTGCTCGCCAGTCAGGAGCGCGCAGTCGAGCGCCTGGCCGAGCTGGGCCAGCATCATCAGTTTGTACTGATGCAGCCATCCAGCTACCGCGTCTTTGATGGGGCCAGAACCACCTCCTACAGCGAAAAAGACGAGGTGGCGCCGCTGGACGCTCGCAGCTGCGCCCTTTGGCGTATGGAGCAGAGTGTGCGTTCGCTTTGCCCACGGCACGTTTTGCTACGGTTTGGTTGGTTGCTTGACGATAGCTCAGATGGCTTGCTGGGTCGGTTCCTTCAACGTCTTGAGCAGAACGACGAGCTGTGTCTCGCTGATGATCGTCGCGGCAACCCTACGCCTGTTGAAGATGCTGCGCGGGTCATCCTGGCTGTATTGAAGCAGCTCGATTGCGAGGCGCCGTTGTGGGGCACCTACCACTATGGTGGGCACGAGGCGTCAACCCCGTTGGTGGTTGGCCAGGCGCTTCTGGCCGAAGCGGCTAACCATCGCCAGCTGGCGGTCGAGAAGCTGACTCCCATCGCCCACGCAGCCTGCTCGGATGCAGCGGACGAGCCGCAGCATGGCGTGCTGGCGTGCAAGAAAATATTCAATACCTTCGGCATCAAGCCGCGCGCCTGGCGCACTGGGCTGCCGAGCCTGCTGGAGCGCTACTATCGACATGGCTGAGTTACCGATTCTGGTTACCGGTGGCGCCGGTTTCATTGGCTCCAACCTTATCGATGCGCTTGTCGCGCGAGGCTACCCTGTTAGGGTGCTGGACAACCTGTCCACCGGAAAACGCGGCAATTTACCGGACGATGGGAGCGTTGAGCTGATTGTGGGTGATGTGGCGGATGCACAAGCCATGCGCAGCGCAGTTCGGGGATGTCGCGCCGTTGTGCACCTTGCCGCGGTGGCGTCAGTACAGGCTTCGGTCGATGACCCGGTTGGCACGCACCAGAGTAATTTGGTCGGCACGCTGAATTTGTGTGAGGCCATGCGCGAGACAGGTGTACGCCGGGTTGTCTTCGCCTCCAGCGCGGCGATCTACGGCAACAATGGCGAAGGCCAGCCCATCGACGAGGACACGCCCAAGGCGCCCTTGACTCCATATGCGGCGGACAAGCTTGCCAGTGAGCACTATCTTGATTTCTACCGGCGTCAGCATGGGCTTGAGCCGGCAGTCTTCCGCTTCTTCAATATCTACGGTCCGCGGCAGGATCCATCCTCACCCTATTCAGGTGTGATCAGCATTTTTACCGAGCGGGCACAGAAGGGATTGCCTATTGCTGTTTATGGGGATGGAGAACAGACCCGGGATTTCCTCTACGTAGGCGATCTGGTAGAGCTACTGCTGCAGGCGCTAGAGCTGCCTGTGGTGGAGGTGGGTGCTGTGAATGTTGGCCTTAACCAGGCGACCTCGCTGAACCAACTGCTTGGTGCAGTGGGTGATGTGCTCGGCGAGTTACCCGAGGTGACATACCAGGCGGCGCGACAGGGAGATATCCGTCATTCGCGAGCTAACAATACGCGGCTGCTGCAGCGCTATCGTTTACCTGAGCCTGCTACCGGAATGCGTGACGGCTTAGCGAAATTGCTAGGTATGTAGCGTTATCCGCAGGCATAGAAAAGGCGCCGAGAGGCGCCTTTGTCTTGTCCGAGATTCGGCAATGCCGACGGATTCAGAACTTGTAGCCGAGGCCGACCATGTAGACCATGGGGTCAACTTCCACGTCAACCTTTGCACGAATGCCTAGGCCAGGGTGGTCAATATAGGCGTCGGTGTCGATATCGATGTAACGGACCTGCGCGTTGAGCATGACCTGTTCTGTCAGCATGTAGTCCATGCCAACCTGAGCTGCCCATCCCCACGAGTTTTTTACTCGGAAATTGTCATAGCCACGATCAGTGAAGTTGCTGCTGACACTTTCATCAAAGAACCAAGTGTAGTTAACCCCGGCACCAACATATGGCTGGAATGCAGACGTGGTTGCCATTGGGTAATAGACAAGGCTGAGGGTTGGCGGCAAGTGTTTAAGTTCGCCGAGATTGCCGTCGGCAATGCCACCAAGGCCGGTACCGGACACTGAGACGCCGTGAGTGAACGGGCTAGCTGCCAGCAGCTCAACTCCGATGTGATCGGTGACCATATAAGCGAAGTTCAGGCCCAGCTGGGTATCGCTGTCGAGGGATGCTTTCCCACCCAGGTCTGTCCCGGCTAGGACTCCACGGTCAACTACTACGCCTGAAGTCTCTTCACGCGGATCAACAGTGATCGCACCAGCACGGACAATCACATCACCAGCCTGATGGGCCTGGGCGAAGGGGGAGGCGAGGGCTACGGCCAGCACGGACGCGGTAAACAGGGTCTTACGCATAATGGAACTCCATCCAGACATGGTGTGTTGCGACTGGTGGCCATGGTAGGGCGTGCGGGCTCGCCGACTTTGATCCAGCTCAACGAAACGTTCCGCTTTATCCTGGCTGCGACGTATTGCCCGGGTTGCCTTCTTTTGCGGATCTAGATGATAATGTTTCTCTTTTCTGGTCTGACCTTCGTCTGCAAGGACCCATCAATGCATGCCCTTATACCCCGCCTCTTGGCGGTCGCCGTGTTGCCCTGCTGCGTGCAGCTCCATGCAGCTCCGCTGGACGCTGCGCTGGAAGAAAGCCAGCAGCTGGCTGCAGAAGCCAAGGCGTCGCAAGCGCGTATCGAGCAGCTCGATGACGCGACGCGGCAGATGCTCACCGATTACCGCAACGCCGTTCAGCAGGCGGAGGCCTTGAAGGCCTACAACGAGCAGTTGGTCGAGCTGACCGCTGCACAGCGCAAGGAACTGGACGGATTTCAGCGTCAGTTGGACAGCATCGAACGCACCCAGGAAGCCGTTGCACCGCAGATGGGGCGGATGATCGAAGTGCTCGAGGAGTTCATCGCGGCAGACCTTCCGTTCCTCCCCGACGAGCGCGCCGATCGGCTCGCCAGCCTGCAGGACATGCAGGCGCGCGCAGACGTCAGTCTCGCTGAGAAATACCGTCGCATCCTCGAGGCCTATCAGATCGAGAGCGATTACGGACGCACCCTGGAAGCGTGGCGCGGTGAGCTGCCGGTCGAGGGTGGCAGCCGCAGCGTTGAATTCCTGCGCCTGGGGCGGACCATGCTGTATTACCAGACGCTGGATGCTCACGAAAGCGGATGGTGGAATCCGCAGACCCGCGCCTGGGAAGTACTCGATGGCAGCGCGCGTCGGCCAATCACCAAGGCCATTGCCATCGCTCGTCAACAGCAAGCCCCAACCTGGCTCGAACTGCCCATCAAGACCCTGGCCAAGGAGGCTGCGCAATGAGCCGCTTGTTGACGTTGTTGCTCATCGGCTTGTTGCCGGCAATGGCCCAGGCTGCCGAACCGTTGAGTCCTGATCAGCTGCTGCAGCGCATTCGCAGCGAACGCGCCGCGGAAGTCGACGCCATGCAAGCGCGCGAGCAGGCCTTCATCCAGAATCGCAGCGAGCAAGCCCAACTGCTGGCGCGAGCCAACGCCGCGCTTGAACAGCAGAAAGCCGAAGCCGAGCGTCTGAAGACAGAGTTCGACCGCCAGGAAGCCGAGTTGGCCGAGCAGGAAAAGCTGCTGGCGCAGCGCGTCGGTCACCTTGGAGAACTGTTCGGTGTGGTGCGGCAGAGTGCTGGTGACATCGCCGGGCAATGGCAGGACAGCCTGCTCAACGCGCAATACCCGGAGCGCCTGCAGCGTCTGCGGGCATTGGCGGAAAGCCGCACGCTGCCGTCGGCTGAGGATCTGGACAGCTTCTGGATGACCCTGCTTGAAGACCTTACGGCCAGTGGCCAGGTAGAGCGTGTCGAGCTGCCGGTAGTGGGCGTCGACGGACAGCGCACCACCCAGCCGGTCCTGCGGGTCGGTAACTTCTCGGCGTTCACTGCCGATGATTTTCTTCGCTACGACAGCGACGCCCGCGAATTGCTGGCGCCTAGCCGCCAGCCTGCCGGCATGGGGATGGTCAATGACTATGTCGACAGCAGCGAGGCGTTGGCCACTCTGCCGATCGACCCGAGCCGCGGCTCGTTGCTGGCCCAACTGCAGCATCAGCCGCAACTGTGGGACCGCGTTCAGCAGGGCGGGCTGGTCGGCTGGGTGATTCTTGCCTTGGGTGCCGTCGGCCTGATCCTCGCCATCTGGCGCATGGTCTACCTAGCACGGGTTGGGCGAGCAGTAAGCCGGCAGACGCGCGAGCTCAATCAACCGCGTGACGACAACCCGCTGGGGCGCATCATCGGCGTGTTGGGACCGAAGCCACAGCTGTCCGATCTCGAGACGCTTGAGCTCAAGCTCGACGAGGCGATCCTCCAGGAAACACCGCCACTCGAACGCGGTCAGCCACTGCTCAAGTTGCTTAGCGCCGTCGCGCCGTTGCTCGGCCTGCTGGGTACGGTGACCGGCATGATCGTGACCTTCCAGGCGATTACGCAGAGTGGCGGTGGTGACTCTCGGCTGATGGCTGACGGTATTTCCCAAGCGTTGGTTACCACGGTGTTGGGTCTGGTTGTAGCGATACCGCTGTTGTTCCTGCATAGCCTGCTGGCCAGCCGCAGCAAGGCGCTGATCCAGCTGCTCGAACAGCAAAGTGCTGGCCTGATCGCACTGCATCTTTCGGGGACTCCGCGTCGTGACTGATCTGCACGGCCAATGGCTGCGTCTGGTCGACAGCGGTTATGCGCTGCTCGACTTCATGGCGGCGGGCGGCGCGGTGATGTGGGCGCTGGCTGCGCTATGCGTGCTGTATTGGACGCTGGTCTTCGAGCGTTTGTGGTTCATGCGCCGGGTGTTTCCGCGCTGGGTGGAAGCCCGTCGCCAGGCCTGGGGGCAGCTGCCCAACGAACCTGGCAGCTGGCAGCGTGCGGTACGCAGTGCCTGGCTCGCTCAGGCGCAGCAACAGCTTTCCGGCCCGCTGCGGATGAGCAAGACCATGGTTGCAATGTATCCGTTGCTCGGGTTGCTTGGCACCGTGACCGGCATGATCGCAGTGTTCGATGTGTTGGCACTCAACGGTACCGGCAACCCTCGCGGCATGGCAGCGGGCGTATGGCAGGCGACCCTGCCGACCATGGCCGGCATGGTGCTGGCTATTACTGGACTGTTCAGCCTGGCGCGTCTCGAACGTATTTCGCGCCTGGCTCTCGACCGGCTGGCCGACCAGCTGCGTCACGATTGAGGATTTACGGATGCGTATGCGTCGTCATCATTATCAGCAGGAAGAAGACACCGGCATCGACTTGACGCCAATGCTCGACGTGGTCTTCATCATGCTGATCTTTTTTATCGTCACCAGCTCCTTCATCAAGGAGTCTGGCGTCGAGGTTCAGCGACCACAGGCCGACACCGCCAGCGCGCAGGACAAAGGCAACATCCTGATTGCGGTAACGGCCGATGGTCAGGTCTGGATCGACAAGCAAGCTGTGGATGTACGCAGCGTGAGGGCTCACGTCGAGCGCATGCGTGTCGACCAGCCGGAAGGCGCGGTAGTGGTGCAAGCCGATCAGGATGCGCGCACAGGTCTTGTGGTCCAGGTGATGGATCAGGCACGTCTCGCCGGGGTTCAGGACGTGGCTCTGGCCGCCAGTTCGGGAGCGCAGTGATGGTTCGTGGACTGACCCGCGTCGGGTTGTCCTTCGTCGCTGCCTGCGTGGTGGCGTTGCTGTTGTTTGCGTTGATGCTGAGCATGGTTAACCCGCCCCGTAGCGAGGTGACCGACGACCCTGTTGCCATCGCCAATTTCGTGCGGATGGACAACCGCAACGAAAGCACTGCGACCCGCTCGCGGCAGCAGGCACCGCAACCGCCTCAACCCAAGACACCCCAGACCCCAACGCCGCCGACACCGAGCATGGCCACGCCGAGTGCCAATCTGCCGAAGCTTGATCTGCCCTTACCGAACATCGATACCGGTGTGTCGATTGCAAGTGCGCCCGCGCCCAGCCTCGCAGGACTTACGGCCGCGTCTGCTCCAGCAGCACCGCCGGCACCAGCAGCGCCGTCAGCGGACGAGACGGCATCGCAATCCGGACCTGAGCAGGAGGTCATGCCGCTCAATGATGTGCGTCCCGAATATCCCTATAGGGCGCGTCAGCGCGGTATTGAGGGCCATATAAAGCTCGCGTTTACCATCACCGCCGCCGGTAAGGTCGAAAATATTCGCGTGATGGAGGCTTCGCCGCCGAACGTGTTCGATCGCGAGGCCCGTCGTGCTGCCGCCCGCTGGCGTTTCGCACCGCGTACCGAAAACGGTTCTGCCGTATCGCGCGAAGCCGTTAAAACCCTGCATTTCCGCCTGCAAGGAGAACGCTGACATGCCCCGTTTGCTGTTATTGATCTCGTTGTTGTTTGCTGTATCGGCTCAAGCGGCGCAGAGCGTCGATCCCTCGGTGTTCAAAGCGCTGGAACGTGCTCAAAGTGCGCAGGAGAAGGGGGACTACGGCGCTGCCCACCGAGCGCTCAAACAGGCCGAGGCGAAACCGGGCAGCGCAGAGGAAGCACTGTTGTGGCGCAGCCGTGCCTATCTGGCCTGGGCTGAAGGCAACAATCGCCAAGCGCTGGACCTGCTCGACAAGGCGATCGCCAGTGGCAAGCTTGACGAGTCGATACTGCCCAACGAGCGGCTCAATCTGGCGAAACTCAACCTGGTCGAACGCCGCTATGCCAAGGTCGTCAGCCTGTTGGGCTCACCGGCCAATGCAAGCGAAGAAGTCCTGCAGATGCTGGTGCAGGCTTATCAGGGGCTCGGGCAACATGCCAAGGCATTGCCACTGGCCGAACGCTATGTCCAGTCCAACCCCAACGCGGCCGACACCTGGTTGCAGTTTCTGGTAGCCGGTAACGCTGAGCTGAAGCGTTACGAGACAGCAGAGCGCTGGCAGAGCAGGCTTCTCGTCCGCCATCCGAATCAGGCCAAGAGCTGGCGGCAATTGGCAGGCTTGCAGCAGATGGCCGGCGATGAGGACAAGGCGCTGGCAACCCTGCGTGCGGCCCATGCCAAGGGACTGCGCTTCAGCGAAGCCGAGCTGGACAATCTGGTATTGCTTGCCGGTGCCGCTGGCCAGCCCTGGCAAGGTGCGAAGCTGCTGCAGGGCATGCTTGAGTCACGCCTTCTAGCCAGCGATGCCAAGCGGCGTGAGCGTCTGGGCATGCTCTGGTGGCAGGCACGCGAGCGTTCGGAAGCGGCGCAGATCTACCGCGATCTCGCGGCTCAATCCGGTAGCGCCAAGTTCTGGCTGAACGTTGCTCAGTTGGAACTGGAGCAAGCCCACTGGCAGGCTGGTCTCGATGCGCTGAAACAGGCCGAGCGCGCAGGCGCCGAGCGGCGCAAGGTTCGTTCCTGGCGTGAGTGGGCCGAAGGCGAGCTCAGCTTCGAGCGGCAGCGCCAGGTCGCGAGTACTCGTTGATCGGGTTGTCTGGACCGCTTGAGAAAGGGGTGCCCAGGCAATTACGGGCCAATCAAGCCTAGCGCGGAGCACGCTGCATAGCAGATGCACACAGAAACCCCGCCACAGTGGCGGGGTTTCGCGTTTATGCGTTATGGACATAGAGCGCTGATCGACACAGAGCGGTTCGGCACAAATAACATGCATCGCCGTCAGCTTCGCTAACGGTTGTTGGCCGCTGCCATATCCTTGGCAATCAGATCCCAGCATGAAAGAAACTAGTTTCAGGAGGGGTATTGCTCGATGCCGCTCAGCTTGCCGATCAGGCTGGGTTCCGCTGCCTTATTCGAGCTCGTAGAGGTAGATCTTCTGCGCTTCCATGCGATAGCCGGCATCGGCCAGTTCGCTGGTGGCGTGTTCGACTTTTAGCGGGCCTTCGATCCAAAAGGGCTGGTACAGCTCGTCCACCTTTACGCCAAGCTCGCTGGTGGCATGCACGATCTGGTTGGAAGGCGGTGGCGGCACGTGAATACAGGCGCCGAAGTAGGGCACCAGCAGAAACTCCGTCACCCGCCCATCCTCGCTCATGTCCAGCGGCACAATGTAGCCGGGCAGCTTGACCTGAACGCCATCTAGCTCTTCGACGACCGGCTCGGCCGGCGATTGCTGAGCCGCTGCCGGGCCCGCTTCCGCAGCGAGCGCATCGGCCAGTTGCGACATGTCGTGAAGCGCCACCGGCGGTGGTGGTGGCGGCGCGTCTGCCGGGATCAGGTCCGACCATTGCAGCTCACGAACATCGGCAGCTGCGAAGGGCGCTGCGAGGGCGAGCAGGGTGGCAAGCAGCAGGCGAGACATGGAACTCCTCATAGTCTGATCGACAGGCCGTCGGCCAGCGACTGCCGATAGGCGCGCCACGCCGGCACACAGCCCATCAACAGCCCAGCCAGCAGTATGCCCGCCAGCAATGACCACTCATAGGCGCTTGGCAGCGCCAGCGGCAGATAAAGACCGTAGTGACTTTGCAGCGGCCCTTGCGCGACCGCAATGGCGACATACAACAGCAAGAGCCCGAACAGTGCACCCGCAAGTGCCAGGCTGAAAGCTTCGACCACCAGCAGGCCGGCGATATGCCAAGGCCGCGCACCAACCGAACGCAAGATCGCCATCTCCCGGCGCCGCTCGTTGAGGCTGGTGAGAATGGCGGTGAGCATGCCGATCAATCCGGTCAGCACGACGAACAAGGACACCACGAATAGTGCCTGTTCAGCGGTGCCCATCAGGCTCCAGAGCTCCTGCAGCGCCACGCCGGGCAGAATGGCCAGCAGCGGCTCGCCGCGAAACTGGTTGATTTCGCGTTGCAGGGTGAAGGTCGCGATCTTGCTGTTGAGGCCAAGCATGAACGCGGTGATCTGTTTGGGTTGCAGATCCATCTGGCGCGCCTGCTCCGCATCGATGCGAGCAGCGCCACGGGCTGGCATGCCGTTCTGCCAGTCGATATGCAACGCCTCCATGCCCGCCAGATTGATATGCAGCGTGCGGTCCACCGGCGTGCCGGTGCGTTTGAGGATGCCCACTACACGAAAGGGCTTGTCGTCATGTTTGACCAGGCTGACCGTGGCGACGCCGTGCGCCAGCACCAACTTGTCGTCCAGCGTGTATTGCAGCGCCTCGGCCACTTCGGCTCCCAGCACCACTTCGAACGGGTCCTCGGCGAACGGGCGACCTTGCGCCAGTTGCAGGAGCTGTTTGCGACCGTAACGGTAATGCTCGAAATAGGCGCCGCTGGTGCCCATCACTCGATAACCGCGATGGGAATCGCCCAGCGAAATGGGTATCGCCCAGCTGACTCGCGGATGCTCGGCGAAATGCTCGAAGCTTTCCCAGCGAATGTTGTTAGTGGCATTGCCGATGCGGAACACCGAATACAGCAGCAGATTCACCGACCCGGAGCGGGCGCCGACGATCAGGTCGGTGCCACTGATGGTGCTGGCAAAGCTGGCGCGGGCTTCGGTGCGCACCCGCTCTACGGCGAGCAGCAGGCATACCGAGAGCGCAATGGCGAATACGGTGAGCAGCGCAGTGAAACGGCGGTTGTTCAGGCTCGCCAAGGCCAGACGCAACAGGTACATGGCCTACATCTCCGGGGCGCGAGCGGCGCGATTGAGGTCTGCCAATGAGAGGCTACGGTCGAACAGTGGCGCCAGGCTTTGGTCGTGGCTGACGAACAACAGGCTCGAGCCGGCCTGTTCGCATTCGGCAAACAGCAACTGCAAAAAAGCTTCTCGACTATCGGCGTCGAGGGCAGAGGTGGGTTCGTCAGCGATCACCAGTTCCGGCTGCCCGATCAGTGCGCGCGCCGCGGCGACGCGCTGTTGCTGTCCGATCGACAGCGCTTCGGCACGTCGATCGAGCAGGCTTTTCGGAATGCCGAGATGCTGGAGCAGGCTTGCCGACGCTTGCGCAACGCTGCCGTACCGCTGGCGGGCGCGCTCGGCTCTTGTCTTGGAGAAATGGCAGGGCAGGCCGACGTTTTCGGCCACCGAAAGAAAGGGCAGCAAGTTGAACTGCTGGAAGATGTAGCCGGTGTGATCGACCCGGAAGCGATCCCGAGCACCGGCAGAGAGCGCGGCGAGGTCGGTGCTGAGCAACTGGACCGTTCCGCGTTGCGCTTTCTGTACGCCGCCAATCAGTCCGAGCAGTGTCGTCTTGCCGCTGCCCGACGGACCCTTGAGAAACAGGCTCTGGTTGCGCGCCAGCGTGAAGCTGGGGATGTCGAGCAGCTCTGCCTGGCCCGGCCAGGCAAAACCCAATTGGTGCAGTTCGAGCAACGGTGCGGTCATCGAGATGATCCGTATCAGGCGAGCCGGTGAGTTTACTGCGTCGGGCCAGGCGGCGGCAGACGGGATCGGATCAGAACGTCGCGCGTGGCTGGTCCGCGTCGAGTTGGGCGCCCTGTTGACCCTTTGGACCGATCAGCTGTGCCTGAATTTTCTGAGTGCCGGGGAACGTCTTGAACAAGCCTTGCAGATCGAGCGCCTGCAGCGCTTGGGGCGTGGCGCAATCGAAGCGGTAGTGCGCGTGAATTTCGCTGTGCTGGCTTTCATGATCTTCGTCGTGCTCGTGCTCTTCGCCATGGTCATGGGCCTCGCCTTCGAATAACGGACTCTCGAGCTCAGTTTCAGCCAGGGTGCAGACGGCTGCTGCAGGCAGGCCAAACAGGCTGTTCGGTTGTTCCAGCTGTTTGCGAGCGTCGGCAATCTTGCGCTTGTCCGCTTCGCTGCTCGGCGCATGCTCGAACCCCACCAGATTCATCGCCGGGCTGCGCAGCTCGATTTCCAGCGTGGAGCCGTCCAGCGCTGCATCCAGTTCCGCAGCGCCATGCTCGTGGGCGCTGAGACTGTCGTGGTGCGCATGGTCGTGATCGTGTTCAGCAGCCAGAGCAAAACCTGGCAGTAAGGCGAAGGGCAGGGCAAGCAGCAGACGGCGCATGGTGATCTCCATATGGATTGAGGGTTACGTTATAACAAACGTGCGTAACGTCTGGCCAGTGCCTACCTCCCATGGGAGCATGCGATCTAGTTTTTCAGGAGAATGGCGATGATTCGAATTCGCGGCCATGTGGGCGATCTAGCGGTGGACCTCAGCATTGATATGGACGATCACGACTGGGCGCAGTTGGCACGTCAGATGCCCGCTGCACAGGTTACGGCTGCCCCGTCGCAGCTGGCTGATAAGCCTACCGTCGATCCTCATTGGCACGATGCGCAGCAGTTGCTGCGAACGGCAGAGAGCATGGACGGGCCTCAGCTGTTGGCCGAGCTACAAGCGCTGGCGGGCAGCGCTCAGATGGGCAAGCGTCTGCTGGTGCGCTTGCGCCACTGCGCGCAAGTCAAGGTCGATAGCGGTGCGGATGCACCTGTCTATCGCTGGGTCGACTGAACGGCGCGACTGCGATCCGGGTTACAGACGCTGCGTCTGGAAGGTATCGCAGCGTGTCGGGTCGCCACTGTCGAACCCGATACGAAACCACTTCACCCGTTGCGCAGAGGTGCCATGGGTGAAGGCATCTGGAACGACTCGGCCCTGACTTTGTTGCTGCAAACGGTCGTCGCCGATCGCGTTCGCCGCATTCAGTGCTTCCTCCAGATCCCCCGCCTCAAGCCAGGCATGACGCTGTTGGGCGTGGTTGGCCCAGACTCCGGCGAAGCAATCCGCCTGCAATTCCTGGCGAACCAGAAGGCCATTGTCGCCCTCCATGCGCGCGCCGCGCTGACGGGCAGCCTGCATCTGTTGCGAGACGCCTAACAGTGTCTGTACGTGGTGGCCGACCTCATGGGCGATCACATAAGCCTGAGCGAAATCGCCCGCGACCGAAAAACGCGACGCCATCTCGTCGAAGAACTGCAGGTCGAGATACACCTGCTGGTCGCCCGGACAGTAGAAGGGGCCAACCGCGGAATTGGCGAAGCCACAGGCCGAGTTCACGCCACCACGAAATAGCACCAGCGTCGGGTCGCGGTACTGCTGGCCGGACTGCTGAAACAAGGCGCGCCAGGTGTCCTCGGTGTCGCCCAGGATGGACTGGACGAAGGCAACCTGCGGGTCCTCACCGTTGGCTGGGGCGTTGCTCTGCTGGGTCGTTGCAGGACCTGATTGGTCAGCCAGCTGACCGAGAATCTGCATGGGATCCTGGCCGGACAACAGGCCGATTACCACCACGACTGCGACGCCCGCCAGGGTCAGGCGCCCGCCACCGATGCCTCCGCTTCGGCCGCGAGCGTCCACCACATTGTCACTGCGACGAGCTTTTTTCCAACGCATGCCTGAGTCCTTCTGCCAGTTCTTACCCTGATCAGACCGGCCTCAGCGTCAGCAAATTCAGCGGCGCTACAAACGTTTCGTCTGTTACGTCAGTCTGCCGGGTACTCGGCCAGCACCGACTGCTCACCTTCGTCGCTCACAGCGATTACTTTGAACGCGTCTTTATGGTCGCCCATTTCCATGCCTGGCGAGCCCATCGGCATGCCGGGTACCGCCGCACCGATCAGATCGGGCTGTGCTCGAAGCTTCAGAATGTCGGCAGCCGGGACGTGGCCTTCGACGAATTTTCCATCGATCACGCCGGTATGGCAGGAACCCAGGCTATGGGGCACGCCGAGGCGGGTCTTGACGGCGGCCATGTCGGGTTCAACGTGGTCGTCGACTTCGAACCCGTTGGCTTCCAGATGCTCTATCCAGGCCTTGCAGCAACCGCAATTGGCGTCGCGGTGCACCTCGATGGCGATGGGCTCGGCGGCTTGAGCGAGGCTGGCGAAAAGAGCGGTGACAAGCAATAAACGACGCATGAAGGTCTCTCCGGCGGGGTTGTGCGCAGCATAGCCCCCTGCTCGCAGGCACCCAAGCCTGCCGGTGTGAGCGAATGTCACAGGAGTCGGCGAACAAGCGTGGAGCGAACCAAAACGGGGCGATCCGGTCGGATATCCATCGTGGTGCGGAGCCGCTGTCAGGAGAGTTTTCGATGCGTTTTGCCCGTTTCGTTCTGCTCGCGCAGGCATTGGTGATGGCCTGTCTCAGTTTGGCCTACTGGCTGTGGCCTCACGAGATGGCCAATCTCAACGGCATGCTGCTGATGGAAACCGCGTCGGTCAGTCACATGCGTGTCTATTACGGCGGCTTGCAGCTGGGGCTGGCATTGTTCCTGATCTGGGCCGCGCGTGCACCGGAGCGAGCCCGGCCAGCGCTGATCATGCTAGTGATGACCATGGCGGCGCTGGTGCTGGGGAGGCTGGTGTCGCTCTGGCTGGATGGCGGTGACTTGGTCGGCTTCGATCTCGCCTCCATGCTCTATCGCGTGCTGGCTGTGGTGTTCGCCGGTCTCGCCTGGCGCGCTATTCGCGAGCGTCCGGAGCCAGAGCCAGAGCCGGAGCGCCTTGAGCCTGCCACCCATCGCCTCGTCAGCGAATCACCGATGCCATTCAAGCTTGGTGACACGCCTCCGGCCGTAGAGCCCGCGTCCGGTGACGCGGCACCGCAGCCGTTCCGTCGAGGGGATCCGCTCGCCTGACCGATGCCGCCGGAAGCAGGGCAGCTTCGCGTTGGCGCTGACGAAGCGCCGTTGCCTCTCGGTTGAACCGGAGGGCTCTGCCTCGTGCACTCATCGGCCGCTACCGGCCAGGCGTTCATAATCCAGCGTTAATTGTTCAAGCTTGCGCAGCAGCGAGTCGCTGGTGGTGACGATTACGGTCGGCACGAAGCGTGAATCGTCCGCCAAGGTGAATCCGGCTCGGGCGAAACGCCATTGGGTATCGATCTTTTCGAGCTGGCTGACGATTTGCGCGGTGTTCTGCGGCGCCGCCTTCAGCTCATTCAACCCCTGTTCGAACTCATTGACTGCAGCATCGAAATCGCCGCGCAAGCGCTGCTCGGGAAGCTTCCAGCTCATGGCCAGGTAAAGCATGGCGATTCGCTGACTGAGCATGCGTTGGCGCCCGCTGCGATTGACCAGACGGGCCGCCTGATTGCCGCTGTGACGCTCGATTTTCCCGACCAGCGCTTCGCTCTGGCTGAGGAAGCGGTCAGCCAGGCGCAGGAGTTCGGCGGATTGGCTGCGGTCCGGGCGGCTCAGAGCCAACTGACGATACTGGTGCCAGGTGTCAGTTGCCTCGTTCAATGCTTTGCGGATATCCCCGTCAGCGGCGTATTCATCGAGCCACTGAGCATTCTCCTCGACGCTGGCAATGCTGTTGTCGAGCTGACTGGCGGCGAGGTCGACACGGGTGTCGGTGCCGATCATCAGGTACGTCTTGGCGATGCGTTGGCTGAGCATACGCTGCATGCCGGCTCGGTTGACCGCTTCAGCGTCGCTGATGCCTGCTTGGCAGGGAAGGCTGCCAAGCAGGCCGAGTAGCAGTGCAATGGTTAACGGAAATTTGAACATGGAGCGCTCCTGACGTCCGGACGGGCGCGATGCTGACGGTTCGGTCAGTCGGCGTGGCGAGACGATAGAGCCGTGCGCGCTAACGGCATTGATGGTTATCAAGGGCGCTGGAGTGTTGTTGCAGCCTGAGCCGTGGCGCACACCGGGCGCATCCGGTTCAGCCTTTGGCCTCGTTCTCCAGTACCCAGACCGCCGCTTCCACCCGCGAACGCAGGCCCAGCTTGTGCAGCAGATTCTTAACGTGGACTTTGACGGTGCCTTCGGTAATGCCGAGCTTACGGGCAATCATCTTGTTGCTCTGGCCCTTGGCAATCAGGCGCAGGACCTCTTTTTCGCGCTTGGTCAGGCTGGAGAATGGCACCTGGCCGGTGGGTTTCGGACGTACCCGGATCGCTTCGGCGAGCACCTGGGTCAGTTCGGGGCTCAAGGCCATGCGTCCGGTCGCCGCCAGGCGGATCTGCTCGACCAGTTGTTCGGCGTCCATGTCCTTGAGCAGATAGCCGTCAGCACCGTTGCGCAGGGCTTCGAGTACATGGCTTTGTTCATCGGAGACGGTAAACATGACGATGCGTGCGTCGATGTCCGCATCGCGCATGCGGCGGGTGGTTTCCAGTCCGTCGATACCCGGCATGTTGAGGTCCATCAGGATGAGATCGGGCTCGGTCTGTTGCGCGAGGTGGATGGCGTCCTCGCCGTTACCCGCCTCACCGACCACCTCCAGATCACTTTCCAGTTCCAGCAGGTCACGCAAGCCTCGACGCATCATGGGGTGGTCGTCGACCAGCAGGATTCGTGCAGTAGTCCCTTCGTTCATGCGTGACATGTTCCTGGCTCCGGGGAAATGTGGCGGTAGGCGGGCGGAAACCTCAGGTACACCAGTGTGCCTCCGGCGGGGCGCCGACCGATATTGATGGTGCCGTTCAGGCTGTTGGCGCGCTCGCGCAGGATGATCAGGCCGTAATGGCCGGCACGCTGCTCCTCGGGGTTGATGCCAATGCCGTCGTCCTCGATCCTCACGTGGATGGTGCCGATGCTGTCCTGGGTCAGGCTCAGCCAGCAGTGCTCCGCCTCGGCATGCTTGACGACGTTGCTAAGCGCCTCGCGGACGATCTGCAGGCAGTGCACTTCCTCGTTGGGCGTGAGCGGGCAGTGATCGAGCTGATAGTCACTCTCGACCTGCAGTCCCGAATTAGCGCTGAACTCTTCGATCGTTGCATACAGCGCCGGTTTAAGCCCTGGTTCGTTGACCTTGATGCGAAAGGTGGTGAGCAGTTCCCGTAGCTGGCGGTAAGCCGCGTTCAGGCCCTGATCGATCTGCTGCACGCTGTCGTCCAGTTGTGCCTGGTCGCTTTGCTTCTGCATCAGACGCTTCAGCCTTGCCAGCTGCAGCTTCTGCGCGGCCAGCGCCTGGGCCAGTGAATCGTGCAGTTCACGGGCGATCACTGCCCGCTCCTCCATCAGTGCCAGGCGTGCCTGTTTCTGGCCCGATTGAGCCAGGCTCAGCGATGCGGCGAACAGGTCGGCCAGGGTCGTCAGCGGTAGCGTCTGCCAGGGCTGCAATGGCTCGCCTGCGCGATAGGCCACCCGCAGCGAGCCCAGATCATCCGGCCCGGAGCGCAACTCGAACGTCAGCAGTTTTTCGCCGCTCGGCAGTCGGCCGCTCTGGTTCACCGGGCAGGCATCGCACTGGGGTAGCTGGCAGTATTCAGGCGGCTGCAAATCGTGCGAAGTCATCGCAGTGTGGCTGCCCGCTTCGGCGGAACGGTTCAGGCACAGCGATATCGGACCGGTGTCGAGGACCTGCTGCACCTTGTTGAGTTGCGCGCCCATCATCTGCGTGGGGTCGTCCGGTTTGCTGTAGAGCAACCGGGCGCTGTCGAACAACAGCTGCAGCGTGGCGTTGCTGCGGGTCAGGGCGGCGGTCTTGTCATCCACCTTCTGTTCCATTTGCGCGTAGAGGCTGGCCAGTTCCTGGCTCATTTGGTTGAGCGTGCGGGCCAGCAGGCTGAGCTCGGTATCGCCGGGAATCTGCACCTGGCCGCTGAAGTCGCCCTTGCCGATATCGCGCGCCATCTTGGTCAGGCTGCGCAGTGGCGTGGCCAGGTTGTTGTGCAGGCCGTAGATGAGCACGAAAGCGATCAGCACGATGACGAACAGGGTGCTGGCCTGCAGTGCGCGGATGACGCTGAGCTTGCCTTCCGATGCCTCCTGCAGCGTACGGACGAAGGTGTCCAGCTCACTGACGAAGGCCGGCGCCTCTCGACGGTAGTCCTCTAGCCGCGCCGGTTGCGCATCAAGCAATGGGCGCATGTCTTGTTCCCAATGCTGCGAAACCGCAGCGTGCAAAGCCGGCAGACGGGTGCTGCCGTGGCGGTGCAAGGCCGAGCGCAACGAGGCGGAGCGCAACGTCTGCTGCAGGGTTTCGATGCGCTCGTAGAGCAGCGCCTGCGAGCCGTGTTCGGCAGTGAAAGCCAGGCGGTAGGCCTGCATGCGCAAACTGCCGGCCTGATTGATCGCCTCGGCATCGCCTTCCAGGGCGTCGGCCAGGTAGAGGTTGGCAAGCATGCTGAGCAGCGAGACACCGATGATCACCACGAAGGCCACCAGCGTATTGAACACGATCGAATGTCGGGTGGAGAGCGGCTCGCTTTCGGTTGAAGGCATGTTCGGCTCGACGGTCAGACGATGCCTCATTCTGCGCCTCGTCGATTCCGCTGACCACGGGTGAGAGCGTACCTCCAATGCGTTTTGGCCCCCTCCAGGCCCCCCGCAACTGACCCTGTGATGCTACCTAACCTACTGATTCGCTAACGGTTTGACTGTTGGAAAAGGAATACCTCGGAAGGGGTAGTCAGGGAGCCTGTGGCAAAACGCCAGTTTCGCTGTATTGACTCCAGTCAAATTCGGATCGATCCCCCCCGCTTAGCGTGCGAGCCATTCCTGAACCCGCTGCGCTTGCAGGCAGGGTCTTGGCGCCAAGAGGATCGACCATGAGCAATATCGAAAAGTGGGACGTGGAGGACCAAATTTTCTGGGACACCACTGGCAAGCGGGTCGCCAATCGCAATCTGTGGATCTCCATCCCGAGTCTGCTGATGGGCTTCGCCATCTGGCTGATGTGGGGCATCGTCACGGTGCAGATGCTCAACCTAGGCTTTCCCTTCGCGCCCGCCGAGCTGTTCACCCTGACCGCCATCGCCGGCCTCACCGGCGCCACTCTACGCATCCCGGCGTCGTTCATGATCCGCATCGCTGGCGGGCGCAACACCATCTTCCTCACCACCGCACTGCTGATGATTCCGGCGGCCGGTGCGGGCATTGCCCTGCAGAGCCAGGACACGCCGCTGTGGGTCTTTCAGCTGCTGGCCTTTCTCTCCGGTATCGGCGGCGGCAACTTCGCCTGCTCGATGAGCAACATCAGCACTTTCTTTCCGAAGAACCAGCAAGGGCTGGCGCTGGGCCTCAACGCCGGCCTCGGTAACTTCGGTGTCACCACCATGCAGATCCTGATCCCGCTGGTGATGACTGCCGGTGTGTTCGGCTTTATCGCCGGTGACCCGATGACACTGGTCAAGGACAGCGGCACCTTGATCGGCGGCATTCCTGCCGGAACCGATACCTGGATCCAGAATGGTGGCTGGGTCTGGCTGCTGTTCCTGGTGCCGCTGGCCTTCGCCGGCTGGTTCGGCATGAACAACCTGCTGGTGATCTCGCCGACGCCGGGTTACCCGCTGAACGCCTTCGGCAAGATTCTCGGTCTCTACGCCGTGGCCTTTTTCGCCGCCGCCGTCGGCCTGTACCTCTACTTGCCTGCGCCGACCGGCCTCGGCGTGCTGAATATGTGGGGCGTGATGCTGCTGACCATCGGCGCGACGCTCGGCATGCTGCGCCTGCTGCCGGGCAGCATCAGCCCGAACATCAAGCGCCAGTTTGCGATCTTCCGCGACAAGCACACCTGGTCAATGAGCGTTCTCTACATCCTGACCTTCGGCTCGTTCATCGGCTTCTCCATGGCGCTGCCGCTGTCGATCACGGTGATCTTCGGTTTCATGAACGAGGTCGGCGCTGATGGCGTGGTGACCCGCGTCGCCAACCCCAACGCACCGAGTGCGCTGACCTACGCCTGGATCGGGCCGTTCATTGGCGCCCTGATCCGCCCGCTGGGCGGTTGGATTTCCGACAAGGTCGGCGGCTCCATCGTCACCCAGGTGATCTCGGTGGTCATGGTTGGCGCCTCGGTCGCGGCCGGCTACGTGATGCAACAGGCCTACGGCTCGGCCCAGCCTGAAGAGTATTTCTTCCTGTTCCTGGTGCTGTTCCTGGTGCTGTTCGCCGCCAGCGGCATCGGCAACGGCTCGACCTTCCGCACCATCGGCGTCATCTACGACCGCGAGAAGGCTGGCCCGGTACTCGGCTGGACCTCCGCTGTCGCCGCCTACGGCTCCTTCGTCGCCCCGATCGTGATCGGTGAACAGGTCAAGGCGGGCACCCCGGAAGTGGCGATGTACGGCTTCGCGGTGTTCTACGCGCTGTGCCTGATCCTCAACTGGTGGTTCTACCTGCGCCCCAACGCCTACGTGAAGAACCCCTGAGTCCGGAGAGCCGCCATGAACATCATGCTTGCCTACGACAACTCGCGGAACGCCCGGAAAGCCCTGGACGCCACCCTCGAGATGTTCGGTCCGCTCAACCCCCTGATCATGCTGATCGGGGTGGTGGAAGACACCCGCGATACCAGCGATTCGGCGGCCGAGCTCTACGAGCGTGAACGCCGAGAATTCCAGGCCTTCCTGCAGGAGGCGGCGGCCAAGGTCAGCGCCTTCGGCCTGGACGTCGACGTGATGCTCGCCGAAGGCGACGCCCGCAAGATGATTCTCAAGGCCGCCGAGCACAAGAAGCCCGACCTGCTAGTGATCGCGCGGCATTCCAACGAACCGGACGGCGGCTTCATCTCCCGCTCGCTGAATCTCTTGGTCGACGAGCTCGACTACATGACCTTCGGCAGCGTCAGCGCCTTCCTGGCCCGCCGGGCGCCTTGCCCGGTCCTGATCCAAGCCTGCCCCTGAGTGAGGAGCTCAACATGAGAGTTTCTACGCTGTTCGAATGGAAGCGCCCCGAGATCCGGGCCCTGCATCTGACCTGGATCGCCTTCTATATCTGCTTTTTCGTCTGGTTCGGCATGGCGCCGCTGGCCTCAAGCATGCTGAAAAGTGTGAACTGGCTGACGCCCGAAGACCTCAAGCTGT
Organism: Pseudomonas sp. NPDC077408; assembly: GCF_050269105.1. Taxonomy (NCBI): domain Bacteria; kingdom Pseudomonadati; phylum Pseudomonadota; class Gammaproteobacteria; order Pseudomonadales; family Pseudomonadaceae; genus Pseudomonas; species Pseudomonas sp. NPDC077408. The sequence goes on along the minus strand of NZ_JBNNHS010000016.1, from coordinate 5,761 downwards.
TCGCCATCGCCAACGTGGCGCTGACCATCCCGGCGCGCATTCTCGTCGGCATGGCGCTCGACCACTGGGGGCCGCGCCGGGTGTTCTCGGTATTGTTGGTGGTGATGGCCGCGCCCGCGCTGTTCTTCGCCTTCGGTGACACCCGCGTCCAGCTGCTGGTGTCGAGGCTGATCCTCGGCTCCATCGGCGCCAGCTTCGTGGTTGGCATCCATATGACGGCCATGTGGTTCAAGCCCAAGGACATCGGTTTCGCCGAAGGTTTCTACGCCGGCTGGGGCAACTTCGGTTCCGCAGCGGCGGCCATGAGCCTGCCGGCCATCGCCATCCATGCCTTCGGTGGCCCGGAAGGCTGGCGCTGGGCGATTGCCAGCTCGGCGATCGTCATGGCCGTCTACGGCGTGTACTACTGGTTCGCGCTCACCGACGGCCCGGCCGGCACCATCCACCGCAAGCCGCACAAGGCCAGCGCGCTGGAAGTCAGCACCTGGGCCGACATGATCAAACTGATCGTCTGGACCATCCCCATGGTCGGCGTGCTGGGCATCCTGGTCTGGCGCATCGAGGGGCTGGGTTACCTGGGCGCGACCGGCGCGGCGATCTGCTACTCGGTGATCGCGCTGGTGGTGATCTTCCAGGTGGTGCAGATCCTACGGGTCAACATACCGATCCTGAAGAAGGGCGTGCCGGAAGACGACAAGTACCCTTTCAACACCGTGGCCGCGCTCAACTCCACCTACTTCGCCAACTTCGGTGCAGAGCTGGCGGTGGTGTCGATGCTGCCGATGTTCTTCGAGCTGACCTGGGGCCTAACCCCGACCACCGCGGGCATCATCGCCGCCTCGTTCGCCTTCGTGAACCTGGTGGCGCGGCCCATGGGCGGGCTGGTCTCCGACCGCTTCGGCAACCGCCGCTTCGTCATGCTCGCCTACATGCTCGGCATCGCCGTCGGGTTCTTCCTGATGGGGCTGATGAACGCGTCCTGGCCGCTGATCGTCGCCGTCGTCATCACCGTGGCCTGCTCGATGTTCGTCCAGGGCGCCGAGGGCGCGACCTTCGGGATCATCCCCTCGATCAAGCGCCGGGTTACCGGGCAGATCTCCGGCATGGCCGGGGCCTACGGCAACGTTGGCGCCGTCTGCTACCTGACCCTTTACACCTTCGTGACCCCCTCGCAGTTCTTCATGGTGATTGCCGCCGGTGCGTTCGTCAGCTTCGGGCTCTGCCTGCTCTGGCTGAAGGAGCCCGAGGGAGCGTTCTCCGACGAGTACTACGTATCCAGCGTCGACCGCGAGTTGGAGGCCCGCCAGAAGCTCGCGTCCTGACGTTCATAGCCCTGATGCGTCAGTCCCTGAGGCGGGCGCCAGCCGAGATTGATAAGCCGACCGGTCGGGCCAGTGGTTCGCAACCGGAGTGAGGAGAGAAACCAATGAGCCACCTGCTCGATCAACTACGCTTCTTCAACAGGAAGCAAGGCGAGTTCGCCGACGGTCATGGCGAAACCCGCATCGAATCCCGCGACTGGGAGAACGTCTACCGCTCCCGTTGGCAGTACGACAAGATCGTGCGCTCCACCCATGGGGTGAACTGCACCGGTTCGTGCTCCTGGAAGATCTACGTGAAGAACGGCCTGATCACCTGGGAAACCCAGCAGACCGACTACCCGCGTACCCGCAACGACCTGCCCAACCACGAGCCGCGCGGCTGTCCGCGTGGCGCCAGCTACAGCTGGTACATCTATAGCGCCAACCGCCTGAAGTACCCCAAGGTGCGCAAGCCGCTGCTGAAGCTGTGGCGTGAAGCCCGGCGCAGCATGAGCCCGGTGGACGCCTGGGCCAGCATCGTCGAGGACAAGGCCAAGGCCGAGTCCTACAAGAGCAAGCGCGGCATGGGCGGCTTCATCCGTTCCAGCTGGGAAGAAGTCAACGAGATCATCGCCGCCGCCAACGTCTACACCGTCAAACAGTACGGCCCGGACCGTGTCATCGGTTTCTCGCCGATCCCGGCCATGTCCATGGTCAGCTACGCTGCCGGTAGCCGCTACCTGTCCCTGATCGGTGGCGTGTGCCTGAGCTTCTACGACTGGTACTGCGACCTGCCGCCGGCCTCGCCACAGGTGTGGGGCGAGCAGACCGACGTGCCGGAATCGGCCGACTGGTACAACTCCAACTACATCATCGCCTGGGGCTCCAACGTCCCGCAGACCCGTACCCCGGACGCGCACTTCTTTACCGAAGTCCGCTACAAGGGCACCAAGACCGTTGCCATCACCCCGGACTACGCCGAAGTCGCCAAGCTCACCGACCTCTGGCTCAACCCGAAGCAGGGCACTGATGCCGCCCTGGCGCAGGCATTCGCCCACGTCATCTTCAAGGAATTCCACCTCGAGACGCCGAGCGATTACTTCCGCGACTACGCCAAGCGCTACACCGACCTGCCGGTGCTGGTGCGCCTGAACGAGAAGGACGGCAGCTACATCGCCGACCGCTTCCTGCGCGCGTCCGATCTGGCCGACAACCTCGGCCAGGAAAACAACCCCGAGTGGAAGACCATCGCTGTCGACGGCACCACCGGCGAGCTGGTTTCGCCGCTCGGCTCGATCGGCTACCGCTGGGGCGAGAAGGGCAAGTGGAACATCGAAGCCCGCGAAGGCAAGGACGGCCGTGACGTCGACCTGAGCCTGACCCAGATCGATGGCGGCGAGACGGCCGAGGTCGCCTTTCCGTACTTCGGCGGCATCCTCCACGAGCACTTCCAGCACGCTGAAGGCGAAAGCATCCAGCTGCGCCGCGTACCGGTACGCAGCATCACCCTGGCCGACGGCAGCACCACCAAGGTCGCCACCGTATTCGACCTGATGGCCGCCAACCTGGGTATCGACCGTGGTCTGGGTGGGGCCAACGTCGCTTCCAGCTACGACGACGCCAGCGTGCCGGGCACTCCGGCCTGGCAGGAAGTCATCACCGGCGTGGCGCGTGAGAAGGCGATCCAGATCGCCCGTGAATTCGCCGACAACGCCGACAAGACCCATGGCCGTTCCATGATCATCGTCGGTGCGGCGATGAACCACTGGTACCACATGGACATGAACTACCGCGGCCTGATCAACATGCTGATGTTGTGCGGTTGCGTGGGGCAGACCGGTGGTGGCTGGGCGCACTACGTTGGCCAGGAAAAACTGCGTCCGCAGTGCGGCTGGCTGCCACTGGCCTTCGGCCTCGACTGGAGCCGTCCGCCGCGCCAGATGAACGGCACCAGCTTCTTCTACAACCACAGTTCGCAGTGGCGCCACGAGAAGATGAGCATTCACGAAGTGCTCTCGCCCCTGGCCGACAAATCGCAGTTCCCCGAGCACATGCTCGACTACAACATCCGTGCCGAACGTGCTGGCTGGCTGCCGAGCGCGCCGCAGCTCAACCGCAACCCGCTGCAGATCTGTCGTGACGCCGAAGCCGCCGGCATGTCGCCGGTCGACTACGTCACCCAGTCGCTCAAGGACGGCTCGCTGCGCTTCTCCTGCGAGCAGCCGGACAGCCCGGAAAACTTCCCGCGCAACATGTTCATCTGGCGCTCCAACCTGCTGGGCAGCTCGGGCAAGGGCCACGAGTACATGCTCAAGTACCTGCTGGGCACCAAGAACGGCGTGATGAACGAGGACCTCGGCAAGCGTGACGGCTTCAAGCCGCTCGAAGCCGAATGGCAGGACGACGGCGCCATCGGCAAGCTCGATCTGGTCACCACCCTCGACTTCCGCATGTCCTCAACCTGCGTGTACTCCGACATCGTCCTGCCGACCGCGACCTGGTACGAGAAGGACGACATGAACACCTCGGATATGCACCCCTTCATCCACCCGCTGTCCGCTGCCATCGACCCGGCCTGGGAAGCGCGTTCGGACTGGGAAATCTACAAGGGCATCGCCAAGGCCTTCTCGAAGATGGCCGAAGGTCATCTGGGCGTGGAAAAGGACCTGGTCACCGTGCCGCTCTTGCACGACAGCCCCGGCGAACTGGCCCAGCCATTCGGCGGAACCGACTGGAAAACCGCTGGCGTCGATCCGCAGCCGGGCAAGAACTGCCCGAACATGGCGGTGGTCGAGCGCGACTATCCTGCCACCTACAAGAAGTTCACCTCCCTCGGCCCGCTGCTCGACAAGCTCGGCAATGGTGGCAAGGGCATCAACTGGAACACCCAGGCTGAAGTCGATTTCCTCGGCGAGCTGAACTACAAGGTGCGCGAGGAGGGCGTCAGCCAAGGGCGTCCGCAGATCGAGTCGGCCATCGACGCCGCCGAGGTCATCCTCAGTCTGGCGCCGGAAACCAACGGTCACGTTGCCGTGAAGGCCTGGGCCGCTCTGTCGGAATTCACCGGCCGCGACCACAGCCACCTTGCGCTGCCCAAGGAGCACGAGGCGATCCGCTTCCGTGACATCCAGGCGCAACCGCGCAAGATCATCTCCAGCCCGACCTGGTCAGGCCTGGAAGACGAGCATGTGTCGTACAACGCCGGCTACACCAACGTCCACGAGTTCATCCCGTGGCGCACCATCACCGGCCGCCAGCAGTTCTTCCAGGATCACCCCTGGATGCAGGCCTTCGGTGAGCAGCTGATGAGCTACAGGCCGCCGATCAACACCCGCACCATCGATTACGTGAAGGGCAAGAAGAGCAACGGCAATACCGAGATCGTCCTCAACTGGATCACCCCGCACCAGAAGTGGGGCATTCACAGCACCTACTCGGACAACCTGATCATGCTCACCCTGAGCCGTGGCGGCCCGATCGTGTGGATGTCCGAAGTCGACGCCAAGAAGGCCGGCATCGAGGACAACGACTGGATCGAGTGCTTCAACGCCAACGGCGCCCTGACCGCCCGTGCGGTGGTCAGCCAGCGCGTGATGGAAGGCATGGTGATGATGTACCACGCCCAGGAACGCATCGTGAACGTGCCCGGCAGCGAGACCACCAAGACCCGCGGCGGCCACCACAACTCGGTGACCCGCGTGGTGCTCAAGCCCACCCACATGATCGGCGGCTACGCCCAGCAGGCGTACGGCTTCAACTACTACGGCACCGTGGGTTGCAACCGCGACGAGTTCGTCGTGGTACGCAAGATGGCCAAGGTCGACTGGCTCGACGGCCCGAACGGCAACGACCTGCCGCAACCCCTGCCGCAAGACATCTGAGGAATAGGCCATGAAGATTCGTTCACCCAAGGTGGCAGCGCATGGTCCCCGGACCATGCCCGCTCTGAAGATCAAGGCGCCGGTTGTGGAGGTTGCACAATGAAAATTCGTTCACAAGTGGGCATGGTCCTGAACCTGGACAAGTGCATCGGTTGCCACACCTGCTCGATCACCTGCAAGAACGTCTGGACCAGCCGTGAAGGCATGGAATACGCCTGGTTCAACAACGTCGAGACCAAGCCTGGCATCGGCTACCCGAAGGAGTGGGAGAACCAGGACAAGTGGAAGGGCGGCTGGGTGCGCAACGGCGACGGCACCATCAACCCGCGCATCGGTGGCAAGTTCCGCGTACTGGCGAACATCTTCGCCAACCCTGACCTGCCGACCATCGACGACTACTACGAGCCGTTCGACTTCGACTACCAGAACCTGCACACCGCGCCGATCTCCGAGCACCAGCCGGTGGCACGTCCGCGCTCGCTGATCTCCGGTCAGCGCATGGAGAAGATCGAGTGGGGCCCGAACTGGGAGGAAATTCTCGGTACCGAGTTCGCCAAGCGTCGCAAGGACAAGAACTTC
>NZ_JBNNHS010000015.1:0-45215 GCF_050269105.1 Pseudomonas sp. NPDC077408 | reverse complement strand
TAGCGTGATCGAATTGTCCGGAATCTGGCCTAGGAAGGTTTCGGCCAAGCGCATTTCGCTGCCCCGGTAGGGGCTGAGCTGGGCATCGAGGATCACGTGGGAACGCACGTTCATCAAGGCGACGAGCCGCATCATTGGAAAAGGCGTCTGGCGTCCAGTGCCCGTGTTGCCAGAGCCAAAATGTTCTCTTAGCTCAGGTGTATCGGGGGTTCGCAGTAATGCACCATCGACTGCGAACACCTGTAAACCATTCCAGTCGTCGCCTTCGTATCGCTCGCAGCCCCATTGTTTACCCGTCTGACGAAACAACGATTCGACCGGATCAGCCCCCAGTCGCTTACGCGCTTCAGTCACGCCGCTTCGCGCCAGCAACTGATCGGAGGCCAAGCCTTGAGCGCAGATATTCAGACGTCTGGCTACCTCATGTACGGGCTCATTTCGGAACAGGGCCATGCCCAGCACCAACCAAAGCACCTGATCGCTTGGTAGGCGACGACGCCTTATGGTGGCTTGCGCTGAAAGGTTCAGCGCACTGGCGACCCACTCAACAGCAATGTTCTGGGTGAAGGTACTCAGATCAGAGAAATTGAAGAGATCACCGAGGTCGAGCAATTGCTGCTGAATGGGCATAAAAAATCCGATACCAGAGGACTGGTATCGGATTTTCTAGAAGCCCCGGCCTGGACTCAAATGCTTAAGTGAACAGCATTACGTCACTGACGGGCCTTTTTCGTTCAGCTGCGTTTGCTGAAAGAACCAGGGTAAATCAGGCTAAAAGCGCGGCTCGCTTGTAACAGCGTCACCGCGTTATGAACCGCCAAGCGACGGGACGGTCTATCTGCGTGCCATCAGGAGGACATCGGTTGCTCAACATACGAAACTGTCTCGCCGCGTTTTGCCTGGTTGTCTCGGCCGCACCGGTACAGGCACGGGACTACCACTACAGCGACGCCCATCTGCACTTCGTCGACTTTTTTCAGGAAAGCGCTGGCATGGACCAGCTGCTTAAGGCCATGGACAAGGGCGATATCGATCACGTGATGATCAGCGGCATACCGGTTGCTAAGAAATGGCATGAGAATGAGCCCAAACGCCCTCGCTACTACGCGGGCGATGACGCGGCCGTCTACTGGTACAGTGCGACCGATGTGGTGGTCGCTGCGGCACTTAAGGAGTTAGACGAAGAGCAGCGCAAGCGCTTCCATCCGTTTCTGTCGGGCTTCAATCCGAATGACAAGAACGCCGATGCGCATATCCGTCGGATGCTCGATATGGATCCAGGTCTATGGCAGGGACTTGGTGAGATCTTCACGCGGCATGATGATGTGACGGCTCTGACTCAGGGCGATACGCCCCGTGCCAACAACGAAGCGTTAACGCGGGTCTACCACCTGGCAGCCGAGTTCGATCTGCCGGTCATGCTGCACTCAAACATCACCTCCAAGCGCGAGCGCAATCCGCTCTATCTGGCTGAACTGGAAGAGCCGCTGCGTAACCACCCGCATACGCGCTTTATCTGGGCGCATGCTGGTACCAGCAAGGAGCTGCATCGTCACCAGAAGAAGCTGGACTTCCTGCTACCTACCGTCAAACGCCTGCTCGATGACTATCCGAATTTATACGTCGATTTGTCATGGACCATGCTTCGTCCGTATCTGCTGGATAGCGCAGGCGGACCCGATCCCGAGTGGGTGGCCTTGGTCGAGCGGCATCCTACGCGCTTCATGATTGGTTCCGATGTGGTGGGGCGCTTCGAAGGTTTGGGGGAGGCGATGCGCGCATTTGATCCTTTCCTCGATGCGTTGCCCGAGGCCGTGGCACGCAAAGTGGCGCGTGACAATTTTCTCGCTGTACTTCCGCGTAAGCGGCAGGCGGAGGTGCGGTAAACACGGGCGTAGCGTCGGGTTGGCTCCATGGCCGCTCGTCCGGCGTCACCCCTGATTCGCCCCTTCTCGACACCAGGATTTCGAGGTGTCCGTTCCTGCTAATTGATCAAGATTCGTGACCTGTCTCTTTAGCCATCTTTGGGTGCTATTCAGGCCAGCGCGGCGAGCCAGGTACGGGCATCGCTGGGATTAATCTTAACGAGCGGGTAGCGCGACTTCCTATCTGACCCGCTTTGTTTCGGCGACGCCCCGCAAGGGGCTTCATGTTCTGCACTGTGCTACAAGGCGTCAGTCCATCCGTTTTGCCCCAAAGCTGGGCAGAACGGGTGGAGATGCGTACCATCCGGCGTTTTTCGCAGGGCTTCGGCTGTCGCTTTCAGGGCGATGGGCCTCGCCTGATCCAGCCGTCTACGCCGAGACTTCGCTATGTCCAATCCCTCATCTCCTCTAATTCGAGCTTATAACCGTATCGGTCTGGTCACGCAGATTGTGGTCGGGCTTGTTGCTGGCTGTCTTCTGGCCTGGCTGTGGCCCGAGGCCGCAGCGTCAGTCAGTTTGCTGGGAAGTCTGTTCGTCGCAGGATTGAAGGCGGTTGCGCCGGTATTGGTGTTCGTTCTGGTCACTGCGTCGCTGGCCAATCACAAGCGCGGACAGCCGACGCACATTCGTCCGATTCTGATGCTTTATGCGTTGGGCACGGTCAGTGCGGCAGCCGTTGCCGTTATCGCCAGCTTCATGTTTCCGACCAGCCTGACGTTGGTCAGCCAGGCAAATGACGTCGTACCGCCAGCAGGTGTCGCGGCTGTTTTGCAGACGTTGCTGTTCAACGTCGTGGATAATCCGGTCCATGCGCTGATCGAAGGTAACTTCATCGGCATCCTGGCGTGGGCGATTGGACTTGGGTTTGCGTTTAGGCATGCGCGTGAGAGCACTCGCGATCTAATCGCCGATGTCTCGGAAGGCGTTACCTTGATCGTCAAGGTCGTCATCGGGTTTGCTCCGCTGGGTATCTTTGGTCTGGTAGCCGGGACCTTAGCCGAGTCCGGCTTTGCCGCGCTGGTCGGTTACCTGCAGCTCCTAATGGTGCTGGTGGGCAGCATGCTGTTCATGGCGCTGGTGGTTAACCCCTTGATCGTGTTCTGGCAGATTCGCCGCAACCCTTACCCGCTGGTGTTCACCTGCCTGCGGGAGAGCGGTATCACTGCGTTCTTTACCCGCAGCTCAGCAGCCAACATCCCGGTGAACATGCAGTTGTGCGAGCGGCTCGGGCTGCATAAGGACACCTACTCGGTTTCGATCCCGCTTGGTGCGACCATCAATATGGGTGGGGCGGCTATTACCGTTACAGTGCTGACATTGGCAGCCGTGAACACGCTGGGCATCGTTGTGGATATCCCGACGGCGATCCTGCTCAGTCTGCTTGCGGCGGTTTGTGCCTGCGGTGCCTCTGGTGTCGCTGGCGGTTCGCTGTTGCTGATTCCGCTGGCTTGCAGCCTGTTTGGGATTTCCAACGATTTGGCGATGCAAGTCGTCGCAGTCGGATTCATCATCGGAGTAATTCAGGATTCGGCCGAGACGGCGCTGAACTCCTCGACGGATGCGCTCTTTACAGCAGCATCATGCATAGCGCATGGAGATGTGGAAGGACAGGTGCAGGCCTCCTGATCTACTGCTTTCGTCCAGGTCGCGTTCCGGTCCGGTCACGCGATCTGATGATGACGACATATAAACATCCACAAACAACAACGGCGCCCTGAGGCGCCGTTGTCGTTTACTAGCTGTGCTGATCAGCCTTTCCAGCGCTTCAGTACCAACGTTGCGTTGGTGCCACCGAAGCCAAAGCTGTTACTCATGACGGTGTCGATCTTGGCATCTTCGCGGGTTTCGCGAACGATCGGCAGGTCAGCGACTTCTGCATCGAGCTCTTCGATGTTGGCCGAGCCGGCAATGAAGTTGCCCTGCATCATCAGCATGCAATAGATCGCTTCATGAACACCTGCGGCGCCCAATGAGTGACCTGATAGGCTCTTGGTCGAGCTGATGGCTGGGATCTTGTCACCGAACATGTTGCGTACGGCCTTGCTCTCAGCGACGTCGCCCACCGGAGTGGAGGTGCCATGGGTGTTCAGGTAATCGACATCACCTTCAACCGTGGCCATCGCCTGCTGCATGCAGCGCAGCGCGCCTTCGCCGCTCGGCGCGACCATGTCGTAGCCATCGGAGGTAGCGCCGTAGCCGACAATTTCCGCGTAGATTTTAGCGCCGCGCTTGAGCGCATGCTCCAGCTCTTCGACTACCACCATGCCGCCACCACCCGCGATGACGAAGCCGTCACGCTTGGCATCATAGGCGCGCGAGGCCTTTTCCGGCGTCTCGTTGTACTGGCTGGAGAGGGCGCCCATGGCATCGAACAGGCAGCTCTGGCTCCAGTGCTCTTCCTCTCCGCCGCCGGCAAAGACGACGTCCTGCTTGCCCATTTGGATCTGTTCCATCGCATGGCCGATGCAGTGCGCGCTGGTGGCGCACGCCGAGGCGATGGAGTAGTTGATGCCCTTGATGCGGAACGGCGTCGCCAGGCAAGCGGAAACCGTGCTGCTCATGGTGCGGGGTACACGGTATGGCCCGATGCGCTTGACGCCCTTCTCGCGAAGGATGTCGATGGCTTCCATCTGATTGATGGTAGAGGCGCCACCGGATCCTGCAATGAGGCCGATGCGCGGGTTGGAAATCTCCTCGGCGCTGAGGCCTGAGTCTTCCAGGGCCTGTTGCATCGCCAGATAGGCGTAAGCTGCCGCATCGCCCATGAAGCGCAGAACCTTGCGGTCGATCAGCTCTTCGAGGTTCAGGTCAACCGAGCCGGAGACCTGGCTACGCAGGCCCATATCGGCATAGGCCTGATTGAAGCGAATGCCGGGGCGACTGGCCCGTAGGTTGGCGGAAACGGTGTCTTTGTCATTGCCGAGGCAGGAAACGATACCCAGGCCGGTGATTACGACGCGACGCATGCGGAAGTCCTTCAGAAGCTATCAGTAGATGTAAACAGGCCGACACGCAAACCTTCGGCACTGTAAATCTCGCGACCATCCACGCTGACGGTGCCATCGGCGATACCGAGGACAAGAGAGCGGCTGATGGTGCGTTTGATATGGATGTTATAGGTAACCTTCTTGGCGGTCGGCAGGACCTGACCGAAGAATTTGACCTCGCCAGAACCCAGCGCACGACCACGGCCCGGGTTGCCCTGCCAGCCCAGATAGAAGCCGACCAGCTGCCACATGGCATCGAGGCCCAGGCAGCCAGGCATGACCGGGTCACCTTCGAAGTGGCAGGCAAAGAACCAGAGATCAGGGTTGATATCCAGCTCTGCAACCAGCTCGCCCTTGCCGTACTTGCCGCCGACTTCGCTGATATGAACGATGCGGTCAACCATTAGCATGTTCGGCGCGGGCAGTTGCGCATTACCGGGGCCGAACAGCTCGCCGCGGCTGCAACGGAGCAGATCTTCCCGAGTAAAGGCCTGTTGTTTGGTCATGCGTATTCCTCAATGGTCCCTTTATGGAGGGCTTGCTGCGTTCATCCGACTCGAATAAGCGAGTCCGGTCATAAGACTAGTCATAGACTGCCGCCTTGCGCTGAAAGTCACAGCACAGCGACATGGGTACCGCTCGTTTCGACCAACCACGAGACGACCATGGTAGAAACGGGCCGATACTTTAACACTCCTGATCCGTGACAACGACCATGTGACGTTCTGCCTCTTATAGACCATTGGGGAATGCCGCCCCAGGATGCTGACACGCAAGCCTGGATAAACGGTCTTTCGCGATCGCTCGGCGCGACTGGAAATTGTAATCGGATGATTCAGCTGCCATCAGGGTTTGCACTGGTTGCGTGCGGAGCGCTACGTATAATGCTGACCATTGCACTCGGTGCCTAAACGGATCCCCCATGACTGAACAGCAACCCATTGCGGTGCTTGGCGGCGGCAGCTTCGGAACCGCTATCGCAAACCTGCTTGCCGAGAACGGCCACAGCGTCCGATTGTGGATGCGCGATGCCGAGCAGGCCGAGAGCATTCGCACGCACCGCCAGAATCCGCGCTATCTGAAAGGTGTGACGCTGCTGCCAGGCGTCTGCCCTGTCACCGATCTAGGGCAGACGCTGGCTGAGTGTCAGCTGATCTTCGTAGCATTGCCTTCCAGCGCCTTGCGCCAAGCCTTATCACCTTTCGCTGATCATCTATCGGGGAAGATGTTGGTCAGCACTACGAAAGGCATCGAGGCACAGGGCTTCATGCTGATGAGCCAGATCCTCGAAGAAATCGCGCCACAGGCTCGAATCGGGGTGATTTCAGGACCTAACCTGGCGCGAGAAGTAGCCGAGCATGCACTGACCGCGACGGTTGTCGCCAGCGACGATGAGGCGCTTTGCCGTTGCGTGCAGCAGGCGCTGCATGGGCGGACCTTTCGTGTCTATGCCAGTTCCGACCGGTTTGGCGTCGAGCTTGGCGGAGCATTGAAAAACGTTTACGCGATCATGGCAGGTATGGCCGCGGCTCTCGGCATGGGCGAAAACACCCGCAGTATGCTGATCACGCGCGCCCTGGCTGAAATGACTCGCTTTGCTGTTAGGCTCGGCGCAAATCCGATGACGTTCCTCGGGCTGGCAGGAGTGGGAGACCTGATCGTCACGTGCACCTCGACGAAGAGTCGCAACTTTCAGGTGGGCCATGCTCTTGGTGAGGGGTTGAGTCTCGATGAGGCTGTGTCGCGGCTGGGTGAAGTGGCCGAAGGCGTCAATACCATCAAGGTATTGAAGTCCAAGGCAGAGGAGCTACAGGTCTACATGCCACTGGTCGCGGGTCTGCATGCCATTCTGTATGAGGGGCGTACGCTGGATCAGGTGATTGCGCTGCTGATGCGCGGTGAACCGAAGACCGACGTGGATTTCATTTCCACCGACGGTTTCTGATACGACAACGGAGCTACCAATGAACACATCACAACGTAGCGCAGAGCGCGAGTCGCTGATTCTGCGCGCACTCTGGATGCTGATTTTCTTTTTTGTCTGGCAGCTGGCCGAACTGGCTCTGCTGGTTGTAATCGTGGCGCAGTTAGTGCTGCAGGCGGTGAATGGCAAAGCCAATGACAGCTTGCTGGAGCTGGGTGACAGCCTCAGCCAGTACGTGGCGCAGATAGGCCGTTTCGGCACGTTCAATACCGATCGCAAACCGTGGCCGATGTCTGATTGGCCGAAACCGCGTCCGGCCGACAGGGAATCGGTGCCTCCTGTGCAGCCGGCCCCGCCAAAACAGGAGCCGCAGCCATGATGTTGTGGCTGTTGCGCCACGGCGAAGCGGAGCCCCGTAACCGGACCGATGCCGAGCGTAACCTCACCGCTGCGGGCCGAGTCGAAGTGGAGCGCGCCGCCGCGCATCTACAAGGGCAACCGCTGCAGGCCATTCTGGCAAGTCCCTATCAGCGAGCCCAGCAGACTGCTGAGATCGTCCGGCAGGCGCTCGGTTTTACCGGATCGGTAGAAACCGTACCCTGGTTGACGCCGGAATCTGATCCGGCCGATGCGCTGCTCTATCTCGATCGTCGAAGCGAACAGCATGTGTTGCTGGTCACCCATCAACCCTTTGTCGGTGTGTTCGGCGGGTGGCTGGTCAGTGGTCACCGTGACGCGCCTATTGCGATGGCAACCGCCAGCCTGGCCGAATTGGAAGGGGAGCACGTTGCGGCGGGGTTGATGCGCCTGGTTGCGCTGCGGCATCCAGTCTGACTGCAACTAGCTACGATCGATGCTGCGCTTGCAACTGCAAGTGACTTGCCGCAGATAAAACAAAGACAGGAGCGACATGTGAGCATTTGGCAGCGACCACCGAGCCTCGAGCAACTCAACGCCAACCGTCAGAACACCATTGTCGAGCTGCTCGATATTCGTTTCGAAGCCGTCGAAGAGGATTGCCTCACGGCCAGCATGGTCGTGGACTCCCGTACTCACCAGCCCTATGGGTTGCTGCACGGCGGTGCTTCGGTAGTGCTCGCCGAGACCGTTGGGTCGATGGCCAGCTACCAATGTATCGACCCGAGCCGATTTTATTGTGTTGGCCTCGAAGTGAACGCCAACCATATCCGCGCGGTACGCAGCGGTCGTGTCACCGCGGTCTGTCGTCCGGTTCATCTGGGACGGTCCAGCCATGTTTGGGACATACGGCTGCACGGGGATGACGGCAAACTGAGCTGCATCTCGCGTTTGACTGTTGCGGTCGTGCCGATTGGCGAAAACAGTCCGCAGCCTATCGAGGCGTCGTAAACGCTCTATTTGGCAGGACTGCCTTTGCTTCTGCCGCTTCGGCCGATTGCCGTTAAGGGAAGGGGCGCCAGACAATGACCGTCGTCTCCATCAGCGCCCATAACTCATGATGCAACGCATTTTTTTCGCTCACGCCAACGGTTTTCCATCCGCCACCTATCGCAAGCTGTTTGAAGACCTAACGCCTGAGTACGCAGTCACCCACCTCGATCAGCACGGTCATGACCCGCGCTTCCCGGTCGATGACAACTGGCAGAACCTGGTGCAGGAGCTGATTGAACAGCTAGCGGCGTTGCAGGAGCCAGTCTGGGGAGTCGGTCATTCGCTTGGTGGAATGCTGCACTATCACGCCGCCTTGCAACGCCCGGAGCTTTATCGCGGGGTGGTCATGCTCGATTCGCCTATGCCGACCTGGCTGGATCAGACCTTGATCTGGGCGGGTAAACGCTTTGGTTTCATTGATCGTCTGACGCCCGCGGGACGTACCCTTGGTCGTCGCGAACAGTTCAGTTGCGTCGACGAAGCGCGGCGTTACTTCGCCAGCAAGGCACTGTTTCGTGCTTTCGATCCTGCCTGCCTGGATGCGTATGTCGAGCATGGGCTCGAGCCGACTGCTCAAGGGGTGCGTTTGCGCTTCGACCCGGAGACTGAAATTCGTATCTATCGCAGCGTGCCGCATGTGACGCCCGGCTGGCCCCATGCGCTGAAGATGCCGCTGGCTGTCGTGCGGGGACGTGAGAGCCGAGTTGTGCTGCCCCATCATCTTTATCTGCTACGGCTGGTTGCGCACGGCGAGGCGCATACCTTGCCCGGCGGGCATATGTTTCCGCTCGAGCGACCGCATGAAACCGCGGCCCTGCTCAGGCAGTTGTTCGGTCGCTGGACCGAACTGGACAGGCGGGGTGCCGCATGAGTGTCACGTTCGAAGAGATCCGTCTGAGCCTGCCACATATCGAGGTTGCGGCTCACCTGTACGGTCCGGAGGACGGTCAACCAGTCATTGCTTTGCACGGCTGGCTGGACAATGCGGCCACCTTTTCGCGTTTGGCGCCGTTGCTTGAGGGCGTCCGGATCGTTGCGCTAGACCTGCCAGGGCACGGGCATTCCGATCATCGACCGCTTGGGGCGGCGTACAACATCTGGGACTACGCGCACGACGTCTTGCAGACGGCCGAACAGTTTGGCTGGAAGCGGTTTTCTTTATTGGGGCACTCGATGGGCGCCATCGTGTCGGTGTTGCTGGCCGGTGCCATGCCTGATCGGGTCGAGCGACTGGCCCTGATCGACGGGGTGATCCCCTATACCGGCGAAGCCGAAACGGCGCCGCAGAAGCTTGGGGAATCGCTGCAAAAATTGCTTGTCGTCGACGACAAGCGAAAGCCGGTCTACGCCAGCTTCGAACAGGCTGTCGCGGCGCGCATGAAAGGCGTGGGGGCGGTCAGCCACGAGGCGGCCGAGCGGCTCGCGCAGCGAGGGTTGATGCCGGTTCCCGGCGGCTATACCTGGCGCACTGATGCACGCTTGATGCTTCCGTCGTCGATGCGCCTGACTCGTGCCCACGCGTTGGCATTCGTGCATGGCGTTGCCTGCCCGGCGAGCCTGGTGCTGGCGGAGCAAGGTTTGCTGACCCAGCCGGCCATGCTCGAACTGACCCAGGCCTTGCCATTCGTGCTGCATCGGTTGCCCGGCGGCCATCACCTGCACTTGGATGATCAAGTCGGGGCCGAAGCGGTGGCGGCCATTTTCAACCCGTTCTTCGCAGGGTGAATCGAGCCAGGACGGGATTACGCAAGAATCTGTCGCAAAGCCCCGCTTGACTTGCATTTGCCAACTGGTGACGCTGGGCTATCGCCTCAGCAGGGAACACCGCAATGATCAACCTCCATACCACTGCCACCTCCAAGGGTCAGACCCCGCCGTCGGTCGTGACCCATTGAGGTGTCGTATGCGAGTTAGATGGATAACAGCGCTGATCCTGGCTATCGGTACCGCTGATGCGGCGGATCTTCCTGGCAGCAGAGATTTCGACCTGCTCCCGCGATACCCGCAATCTGAAATCGTAGGCTTCAAAGAGCGGGACGTGCTGGACCGAACCTATCCGCTGGATTCGATACGGCGTATCAGCGGGCGGCTGCGAATGAGCGACCAGATCACCGCCAGCGGCCACCTAACGGCAGTTACCTATCTGCTGCCTGATGTCCATACCGGCATCGAAGCGTTCGAGCGTGGACGAAATCGTCTGTTGAACGAGGGCGCTGAACTGCTTTTCTGGTGTGAGGGTCGTGAGTGCGGATCGAGCAGTCTATGGGCTAACGAGGTGTTTCATCGCTCGACGCTGTACGGCCCAGAGGCGAGGCAAGCCTATTTGCTGGCGCGCCTGCCAGGCGATTCGGATCGGTTGATGGCGCTATACGGTGTAACCCGTGGCAACGGTCGTCCTTATCTGCATGTGGAGCAGTTCGAGCCTGATCAGTCGCTCGGTATCATCCTGCCAAATCCGGGCACCCTGTTGCGTCAGTTGAAAAGCACTGGCGAACTCTGGCTGCCTCGATTGCCGCAAGAGCCGACGGCGGAGTGGGGCGCGCTGCTGGCCAATGTCCTGCGGCTCGACAGCACGATACGGGTCTCGCTGAAAGGCAAAGGCGCTGCGGCTTGGTATGAAGCGCTTACACAGGAACGAATCAAGGCGCGGCGCATGGAAGCGGAGACCTCCGTCGAGGATGGGCTGCGTATGACGCTGTTGCGTTGAAGGTATATTCCAGACTGCAATAGCCACTGCTTCTGGTGCACTTTGCTCCAAAGTGCACCGCCTTCTCCATAGGTAACACCATGCTTAACAACGATCGTCTGCTGGTGCAGATTCTGCTCCTGGTGCTGCTCGGTGCCTGTGTGTGGGTGCTGGCCCCGTTTGCCTCGGCGCTATTCTGGGCAGCGGTGCTGGCATTCGCCAGCTGGCCGATCATGCGCGTGCTGACCCGTTGGATGAAGGGCAATTCCACGCTTGCCGCAACCCTGTTGACCGGGGGTTGGATGGTGCTGGTAGCCGTGCCGCTGGTCTGGCTCGGATTCAACATTGCCGACCAGATCCGCGAGTTCAACGTGCTAGTGCACAACCTGCAAGTGCAGGGACTGCCAGCACCGCCGGCGTGGCTCGCTGAGCTGCCACTGATCGGCGACAACCTGTTGAATATCTGGAACACGCTGGACGAGCAAGGGACGGCCTTTTTCGCGACGATCCGGCCCTATGTCGGTCAAGTCGGCAACTGGTTGCTGGTGCGCAGCGCGCGCGTAGGCGGGGGAATGCTGGAACTCGCGCTCAGCCTGATACTCGTGTTCTTTTTCTATCGCGACGGGCCAAAACTGGCTGCATTCGTCCATAGCTTGCTGCACCGATTGATCGGTGATCGCGCTGATCATTATCTGGAACTGGTGGCAGGGACAGTCCAGCGCGTCGTCAACGGTGTGATCGGCACTGCTGCTGCTCAGGCGATTCTGGCATATGTCGGCTTTAGCATTGCAGGCGTACCCGGTGCGCTGATTCTTGGTCTGCTGACGTTCGCTTTCAGTTTCCTGATGGTCCCACCCTTGGTCTGGGGCCCCGCCACGCTCTGGCTCGTCTGGCAGGGACAGTACGGCATGGCGATCTTCCTGGGTATCTGGGGAATGTTCATCATCAGTGGGGTGGACAACGTGCTGAAACCCTACCTGATCAGTCGCGGAGGCAACCTGCCATTGGTGGTGGTGCTGCTTGGCGTGTTTGGTGGCGTGCTGGCGTTCGGTTTCATGGGGCTGTTCCTCGGCCCGACGCTGCTGGCAGTTGCCTACAGCCTCCTGGAAGACTGGCTGGTCAAGGAAGTGCCTGGGGTCGTCACGCCAGCAAAACTATCGGGCAATCAATCCAACGATGCAGCAGTCCGCGACTAGCCGGCTGTTGCTGATTGTCGGCTCCCTGTTTAGAGCTGCTCGCGCTCGTACTTATCAAGCGCGTCGCTGGCGATAATCTGCCCCAGCTTGATCAGCTCCGGTGCTTTGTAAAACTCGTAGAAACGGCAGGCGCGCTTGGGAATGTTGACCAGCACGTTGGGTGGGTAGCCGGCAATCTTGTATTGCGTCAGTGAGGATTGCATCACCTCGAAGCTCTGGTTGATGAGTTCCAGCAAGGATGCCGGGCCGCCCACGTCGATCACCATCGAACCCTCGGCTGACTTCGGCGCGCTTTGCCCAGACGGGGCGCCCGGCGGCTGGCTCGCACCAGGCCCATCGACAGCGGTGAGTTCGGCTATATGCTCTTCAAGCCCCTTGCTGCGCCAGAAAGGAAGGTGCGAGCTGATCGAGCTGACCATGGCATCGAAGCGTCCTGGTCGGACCACTTCCGGCAGGGGGTATTGTCGATGGTTATTGGCGTTGAGGTTGACGGCGATGATGATGTCGCTGTGGCTTGAGACCACCGGCACGATTGGTAATGGGTTGAGTATCCCGCCGTCGACCAGCATTCGGTTGCCTTGCATGACCGGCGTGAACAGGCTTGGGATGGCTGCTGAGGCACGCATGGCCAGTTCCAAGTTGCCTTCTTGGAACCAGATTTCCTGCTGGTTCGTCAGATCGGTCGCAACGGCCGTGAACGGAATCGGCAAATCCTCGATGTTGACCGATCCGAGCATCTCTCGGATCCGTCCGAAGATTTTCTCGCCGCGTATCGCCCCGAGGCTGAAACTCGGATCAACCAATCGCAGCATGTCGAAGTAATCCAGGCTTTCGATCCATTCGCGGTACTCTTCCAACTTGCCTGCTGCGTAAATACCGCCTACGACTGCACCCATCGAGCAACCTGCGACGCAGGTGATCTCGTACCCCCGGGTTTCGAGTTCTTCGATCACGCCGATATGCGCATAACCGCGTGCGCCTCCTGAACCCAATACCAGTGCGACCTTGTTGCCCATGTGATTCTCCCTTTGGCATGGGGCTGTAGCTTCAAGCTTCGAGCTGCAAGCTGCAAGCTTCAAGCTAAAGCCGAGGAGCCGGCCGCTTCATTGCAGCCCTATCGGCCATGGCGCAGCGATGCGGTGACCAGCCTTGCTACAATCGTCACCCGTTTTGCCAGCATCACGAGACCTTTCCCAGATGAGCGAACCCATCCGCCTCACCCAATACAGCCACGGTGCCGGCTGCGGCTGCAAGATTTCACCCAAGGTGCTGGACGTGATCCTCGCCGGCAGCGGGGCACAGAATCTCGATCCGCGTTTGTGGGTCGGAAATGCCTCGCGTGATGATGCTGCGGTGTATGGCATCGACGAAGAGCGCGGGGTTGTATCGACTACGGATTTCTTCATGCCGATCGTCGATGATCCCTTCGATTTCGGCCGCATCGCCGCGACCAATGCCATCAGTGATATCTACGCCATGGGCGGGGACCCGCTGATGGCGATCGCCATCCTTGGCTGGCCCGTCAATGTGCTGCCGCCGGAAATAGCCCGCGAAGTCATCGCAGGCGGTCGCGCCGTGTGTGAAGCCGCAGGCATTCCGCTGGCGGGCGGGCATTCAATCGACGCGCCCGAGCCGATCTTTGGTCTAGCGGTCACCGGCCTGGTCAACAAGAGCCAGATGAAGCGCAACGACACGGCCACGGTTGGATGCAAACTCTATCTGACCAAGCCATTGGGAATCGGCATCCTCACCACTGCGGAGAAAAAGGCCAAGTTGCGGCCCGAGGATGTCGGCAGGGCGCGTGACTGGATGTGCACGCTCAACACGCCCGGCAGCCGCTTCGGCAAGCTTGACGGCGTGCGGGCGATGACCGATGTGACTGGCTTCGGGCTACTTGGCCATTTGGTTGAAATGGCCGATGGCAGCGCTGTGACCGCGCGCATTGACTACGCCTGTGTGCCGCGTCTGGACGGCGTCGAGTTCTACCTCGAACAAGGCTGTGTGCCCGGTGGCACCGGCCGTAACTTCGACAGTTATGGCGACCGCATCGCGGCCATTGACGAGGTGCAGAAACAGCTGCTTTGCGATCCGCAAACCAGTGGCGGATTGCTGGTTGCGGTCGCGCCGGAAGGCGAGGCGGAGTTCCTCGCGGTCGCCGCCGAACTCGGCCTGACGCTCAAGCCAATCGGTGAAGTGATCGAAGCCGGCGCCTATGCCGTTGAGGTACGTTGATGCGTGGTGATACCGATAACTTTGCTGAGCTGTTCCTTAACGATGTACCGATGATGGACGCGCGAGCGCCTGTGGAATTTGCCAAAGGCGCATTCCCCGGCGTGGTCAACCTGCCGCTGATGAACGATCTTGAGCGGCAGAAGGTTGGCACCTGTTACAAGCAGCATGGGCAACAAGCGGCGATTGAACTGGGCCATCGGTTGGTGAGTGGTCAAGTCAAGGCCGACCGCATCCAGGCTTGGGCCGACTTCGCGCGCAACAACCCTCAGGGCTACATCTACTGTTTCCGCGGCGGGTTGCGTTCACAGCTGGTGCAGCAGTGGCTCAAAACCGAGGCGGGGATCGACTATCCGCGCGTGACCGGTGGCTATAAGGCGATGCGGCACTTTTTGCTTGAAACCATTGAGCATGCCGCCGCGCATGACAATTTCGTGTTGGTCGGCGGTATGACTGGGACGGGTAAAACCGAGGTGCTGGCACGCCTGGACGACGGAATCGATCTGGAAGGCATTGCCAATCATCGCGGTTCTAGCTTCGGCAAGCGCGCCACTCCGCAGCCGGTGCAGATCGACTTCGAGAACGCCCTGGCGATTCGCTTGTTGAAGATGCAGAAAGCGGGTGCGAGGCAGTTCGTTTTGGAGGATGAAGCGCGGCTGGTCGGTCGTTGTTCGATTCCGCTGCCCTTATTTCAGGGGATGCAGCACTATCCGCTGGTCTGGCTCGAAGACAGTTTCGATGGACGGGTGGACCGCATCCTCAAGGATTATGTGATCGACCTCTGTGCAGAGTTCACCGTTGAGTACGGCGCAGAAGGATTCAACGCATTTGCCGAGCGTTTGCAGCAAAGTCTGGTCAATATCAGCAGGCGGCTTGGCAGTGAATGCTATACACGGCTGGCGGCAATCATGAATCAGGCGCTTGCCGAGCAAGCGAGTACCGGCTCGGTTGATCTCCACCGCGAGTGGATCGAGACGTTGTTAAGGCAGTACTACGATCCGATGTACGCCTACCAGCGCGAAAGCAAGGCCGCCCGGATCGAATTCGCAGGTGAACAGGACGCGGTCGTGGAATTCTTGCGCGAGCGCGCCGCGGTTCAACAAAACTGAGCAGGTCTCGGAAAAGAGGATGTATCGATGAAGAACATTATCTGTCTATCGCTGTTGGCACTTGCCCTTACCGGTTGCGCCGCCAAGACGGCCTATCGAGACAGCTGCGCATCTCAGCTGAACGCCGCTTGGGAAGAGCAGAGCCTGGCCGAGGCGGAAGGGTTCGCCGGCACGGTGAGCTATTCCAAGGCGATGGCACTGCTGACTGGCGCCAAGACCCAGCAACAATTCGAGGCTTACCAGGGCTGCGTCGAGAAGGCCAAGAAGGCGCGCTTCTATCTGCGTGAATCCCGCGCAGGCCGCTAATACCGCTGCGATTCTGTGGCAGCCGTCCGGCTGCCACTTCTTATCCATCGGTTCTGGCCGAGTGCCAGACCGACTCAGTAGGAATCCGCATGCTGCTCGATTTTTCCAACCTGGCGCCGGTCGAGGCCTACCGCTGGCTGGCGTCCACCATCACACCCCGACCGATTGCCTGGGTCTCGACGTGTTCGACCGCAGGCGTCAGCAATCTTGCGCCTTTCAGTTTTTTCCAGGTGATTAGCAGCAACCCGCCAACGCTGCTGATCAACGTCGGACTCAAGGACGGCTTGCCGAAAGACACCGCCCGCAACGCGCACGAAACGGGGGAGCTCGTTGTGCAGCTCGTCAGTGCAGAGCAAGCCGAAGCGATGAACGCCTCTGCGGCTGCATTGCCTCATGGCATCAGCGAATTTGAACACTGCGGGATTGCCAGCGAATCCGCGAGCCTTGTGAAGGTGCAGCGGGTCGCTGGTGCACCCGTTGCCTTCGAATGCCGTGTCGCGCAAATCCTGCCGTATCCTTCCGAGTCGCCCAATTGTCAGCTCATCTTCGCTGAGGTGTTGTTGGCGCATATCGATGACCGCGTGCTAGATGAGCGCGGTCGTGTTGATTCCGCGCGGCTCGATCTAGTCGGCAGGCTCGGCGGTGCAGCATATAGCTACACGCGCGAGCGTTTCGAGATGCAGCGACCCTAGTGGGCGCGTACGTTTCGACCGCTTGGGTGATGACGCACGTTTCGATCTCTGATGAGGCACAACGTCAGCACACGCAGGATCAAGCGTCATATCACAAGTTCGTAACACCAGGATTTCACCGCTTTGCTTGAGCTAGGCCGGGTCAGTAGGATCGACGGATAAAACAAAGGAGAGTTGCATGCGCACCCGATTGGATGTCTGTCTGCGGGCGGTCAATGAAGTGCTGCTCGGCAAGCAATCGCAGGTGCGATTGGCCATGGCTTGCCTGCTGGCGAGGGGGCACCTGCTGGTCGAGGACCTACCCGGCATGGGCAAGACGACCTTGAGCCATGCGCTTGCAAAGGTCATGGGGCTGGACTTCCAGCGCATCCAGTTCACTTCCGACCTGCTGCCCGGCGATATCCTCGGTACCTCTGTTTTCGACAAGGATAGCGGTCAGTTTGTATTCCACCCTGGACCGATCTTCGCCGAGTTGGTGCTGGCTGACGAGATCAACCGGGCCACACCGAAAAGCCAGAGCGCGCTGCTTGAAGCCATGGAAGAAGGACAGGTGACGATCGAGGGCGCGACCCGGCCGTTACCGGAGCCCTTCTTCGTGGTCGCCACGCAGAACCCAGTCAGCTCTGGCGGCACCTTCGCGCTGCCCGAATCCCAGCTGGATCGCTTCCTCATGCGCCTTTCGCTGGGCTACCCCGCCAAAGCGGCGGAGAAAGCGTTGCTGCTCGGCGATTCGCGTCGTGATTTGCTCACTCGGTTACAACCCCAGCTGGATCGCGCCGAGCTCACTGCTATCCAGCAGACGGTGAGCGCCGTTCGCGTCAGTGATGCTCTGGTCGATTACGTCCTGCGCTTGGTCGAGGCCACGCGCACCCAGCCGCAATTTGCCTGGGGCTTGTCACCTCGCGCCAGCCTGGCGCTGCTGGCGGCAGCCCGTGCCTGGGCCTTTCTCGACGGCCGAGATTACGTGATTCCGGAAGACGTCCAGGCGGTGCTGCCCTCGGTGGTTGGCCATCGGTTGCGCGAACGCGCCGATGCCACCGGGCATGGCGGCGGCGCGCTGGTGCAATGGCTGTTGCGCGAAGTGCCGGCGCTGTGATGCCGCCGCTGCTGGGCTGACGGGGAGCGGCTATGCGAGTGCTACCACGGATACGAGATCGCTGGCTTCTGAAACGCATCCCTCCGGGCCCTAGCGTACGCCTCAACCAGCGGCGCATCTTCATCATGCCCACAGCGGTCGGGATGAGCTTCCTCGTCGCGCTGCTGTTGATGCTGCTTGCCGCGATTAACTACGAGAACAGTCTGGCTTATGCCCTGACGTTTTTGCTGGGCTCGGTATTTGTCGTGGCGATTTTGCATACCTGGCGCAACCTGGCGGGTCTCGAATTGCAGGCAGGAGGGGCGGAGGCGGTTTTTCTTGGCGAGCAGGCGTGTTTGCGGGTGCGCCTGGAGAGTCGCGGACGCCTTT
This sequence comes from Pseudomonas sp. NPDC077408, assembly GCF_050269105.1. Lineage (NCBI taxonomy): Bacteria > Pseudomonadati > Pseudomonadota > Gammaproteobacteria > Pseudomonadales > Pseudomonadaceae > Pseudomonas > Pseudomonas sp. NPDC077408. The sequence goes on along the minus strand of NZ_JBNNHS010000015.1, from coordinate 27,286 downwards.
ACCAAGCCGTCTCGGTCGGATGGCCCAAAAGCGGGCTCCAATTGGTTGACGTGCCGGCCGCAGCCACCTGTGAACTGCAGCTTAGCCTGCCCACCGAGCGCCGTGGCTGGCTACGACCAGGACGGTTGCGCGTTGAGAGTAGATTCCCCTTGGGCATTCTCGTGGCGTGGAGCTGGGTGGATTTGCAGCTCGCCGCGCTGGTGTACCCACGCCCACTCGTGGGCGAACTGCCTCAGGCCGTCGGGCTGGACGAAGAGAACGGTGAAGGTTCGCGGGCGCTGGGCAGCGGCATCGACGATTACCAGGGCTTGCGTCCCTGGCAACCAGGCGACTCGAAAAGACGATTGCACTGGAAAGCCTATTCCCGCGGTCAAGGCTTGCTGGTGAAGGATTTCACTGCGCTGTCCGGTGAGGACCCGCTACTGGATTTCGATGAACTCGCCGGTGATATCGAATCCCGATTGTCGTTGCTCTGTCACTGGGTCGTGGAACTGTCGTCGCGCCAGCAACCCTTCGCCCTCCGAATAGCGGAAACCACCATCGAGGCCGCTGTGGGTGTTGAGCACCGGAACCGTTGTCTGCGAGCACTGGCGCTGTTCGGCCAGCAATCGGCGGCGCCGCAATGAGCAGCTTGCAGCCTATCCCACGCAACGGCCTGGTCTGGCTGTTGGTCGCGCAGGTGCTGGTCATCCTGCCGCATCTGGCTCATCTGCCACTGTGGATCATCGGCCTCTGGCTGGGTTGCGCGATCTGGCGGGTGCAGATCTTCCGCATGCGCGCTCCATACCCACGGAGCTGGGTAAAGGCACTGATGATGCTGGGTGCTGCATTTGGCGTTTATTTCTCACGCGGCGGGCTGATCGGGCTCGATGCAGGTGTGGTGCTGCTGATCGCGGCGTTTATTCTCAAACTGGTGGAGATGCGCAGTCGTCGCGATGCGTTGGTACTGATCTTTCTTGGCTTCTTTGCCGTGGTCACCAGCTATCTGTTCAATGACGGCCTGCTCGCTGGGATCTATAGCTTGGCGCCAATCACCGCGCTGCTGGCGGCGATGATCGGCTTACAGCAGAGCCCTGCGGGCACTCATCCCTGGCCAACGTTGCGACTGGCCGGCTCGTTGCTCCTGCAGGCGATCCCACTGATGCTGGTGCTGTTCGTCCTGTTTCCGCGTCTAGGGCCGCTTTGGTCATTGCCTCAACCGAAGGATCGCGGCGTCACCGGTCTGGCTGACAGCATGTCGCCAGGCGATATGGCCGAGCTGAGTCGCTCGAGTGCCCTGGCATTTCGCGCCAGCTTCGAGGGCCCGATCCCTGATAGGGATCAGCTGTACTGGCGAGCAGTAACCTTTGAGCGTTTCGATGGAAGGCGATGGTCGCAATCTTTCAAATCGCAGCTTCCGCAGACCCCAGAATGGTCACCGCGGGGCGCACCGGTTGCATACAGCATCGTCATGCAGCCCAGTGGGCGGCCATGGTTGTATGGATTGGACGTAGCGCAGGTCGACGCGGGCGATGTGCGACTGATGAGCGATTTCCACCTGGCGCGCCCTCGGCCAGTCGACAAACCGCTGTTGTACCAAGCGACTTCCTGGCCGGAGGCGCTGCGCGAGCCAAATGCTGGACCTGCTGTTCTGGGAAGGGCTTTGGAACTGCCGTCCACTGGCAACTTACGCAGTAGGGCCTGGGCGGCGGAGCTGCGACGCGCGCATCAGACGCCCAAGGCAACGGTGCAAGCGCTGCTCAGCCGTTTCAACCAGCAGCCGTACAGCTATACCCTGCGCCCTTCGCCGGTGGGTGAGGATATCGTCGACGGTTTTCTCTTCGATACGCTGAACGGATTTTGCATTCATTATGCAGGCGCGATGACCTTCGTGCTGCGCGCGGCCGGTATCCCCGCGCGAGTGGTCGCTGGCTATCAGGGTGGGGAGGTCAACCCTTCGGGCAACTACCTGTCGGTGCGTCAACTTGATGCCCATGCCTGGGTTGAATATTGGGAGGCGGGCAGCGGTTGGGTCAGTGTGGATCCGACATTTCAGGTTGCGCCGGAACGGATCGAGCGCGGGCTGGAGGAGGCGCTTGACGCTGAGCAGGATCTGTTCGAAGGCGCCATCATGGACCTCCGGCGCTACCGCGACATTGGCTGGCTGAACGACCTGCGTTTTGGCTGGGACAGTCTCAATTACGGCTGGCAGCGCTGGGTCCTTAATTACCAGGGCGAACGTCAGCTGGAAGTACTGCAAGGATTGTTCGGCAAAGTCGACTCCCGCAAGCTCGGTCTACTGATGGTCGTCACGGGGGCTTTGCTAGTTGTCCTGCTGGCGCTTCTGCTCCTGAAGCCTTGGCGCCGGGAGCAAGATGCGCAACTGCGCCAGTTTCAGGGCTTCGAACAATTGCTTGCGCGGCATGGCGTGGCGCGGCAGGCAGGCGAGGGTGCGCGCGACTTCGCCCAACGTGCAGCAGCGCGGCTGCCGGGTGCTGCCGCCCAGATTCAAGCGTTCGCTGGACTGTACGAACAGGCCCGTTATGCGGGTCAGCCGACCGACCTGGCCGAGATGAAGACTGCAATCCGAAGCTTGCGACGCCAGCTGCCTTGGCGTGCCAGAGTGAGCAAGCCGCGGGGTGGTATCGACGGCGACAACCTATAGCTGCTCGAGATGGCATGACATCACCAACTGTTCGGCGATGCCCCCGCTGGTCCGCGCAGCGATAAGATGAACCGCAATAACAACGAGTCGAGGTAGGAATGACCCTGTCCGAACTGCTACAAGCCGTGCGTGAAACCCCTCAAGATGTCGTCGTGCCTGCCAGTTGGGGGCAAGGCCGGGCCGGTTTTGGAGGGTTGGCCGCGGCGCTGGTATTTGAGGCCATGCAGGCGAAAGTGCCGAGTGATCGTCCGGTGCGGTCGCTGTCGATCACCTTTGTTGGGCCGCTTGCGGTTGATGTGCCCGTCAGCTTCGAGGCTGAAGTGCTGCGTGAAGGCAAGGCGGTCAGTCAGGTACTCGGCCGTGCCATCCAGAACGGCCAGGTGGTGACTCTGGTGCAAGGCAGCTTCGGCGCAGCACGTGTCTCCGCCGTCAGGGTGGAGGCTGAGCCGGCGCCAGAACTGCCGCCGGTGGAAGCCTGCCAGGAGCTGCCCTACATCAGCGGTGCGACACCTGAGTTCACCCGCCATCTGGCCATGCGCTGGGGCATTGGCGGTCTGCCTTTCTCAGGTAATACATCGCGAGAAATGGGCGGATGGGTTCGTCAGCGTGGCGAGGTCGACCGGGAACCAGTAACTGTCTCGCATCTGCTTGCCCTCGTCGACGCATGGCCACCGGCCGTGCTGCCACACCTGAACAGTTTCGCCCCGGGCAGCTCGCTGACCTGGACCATCGAGTTTGTCCAGCCACTGCCGATACTCGATACCCACGAATGGTGCCGGTACCGCGCGGTGATCGAGCACGCTCAGGACGGCTACGGTCATTGCGCGGCCGCGTTATGGACCGGCAGCGGTGAACTGGTTGCATTGAGTCGACAGACGGTAACCGTCTTCGGATAAGCAGAGCGCCGCCCGCTGGCTCTTACGCCAGCGGGCCAATAGGCCATCCGTACATGCTGATGCGGTCAAAGCTTGAGCTGGTGAATCGCTTTGCTGAGTTCGCCGGAGAGTGCCGCGAGTTCTGCGCTGGTGTTTGCCGATTCGACGGTTTGCTGGACAGTTCGCTCGGTGACGTCGCGAATGCCGGTGACTGAGCGGTTCAGCTCCTCGGCAACTTCGCTCTGTTGTTCAGCGGCCACGGCAATTTGCGTGTTGCTTTCGCGCATCTGTGCGACTGCCGCAGTAATGGCTTCGAGCGCGAGTCCTGCCTCGCGTGCTTCGCGCACGCAGTCGTCTGCCTTGAGTGAGCTTTCCTGCATGAATTCGACGGCGTCGCGGGTCATGGTTTGCAGGCCGGTGATCATCTGGGTGATTTCGTCAGTCGATACCTGAACGCGTTTGGCCAGGCTGCGCACTTCATCTGCAACCACAGCGAAGCCGCGGCCCATTTCACCGGCACGTGCGGCTTCAATCGCAGCGTTCAGGGCCAGCAAGTTGGTTTGTTCGGCGATGCTGTGGATAACGCTGACCACGCCGTTGATTTTCTGGCTGTCGGCCGCCAGCTGGCCGATCGTTTCGGCCGTTTGCTGGACGCCCTGCGACAGGCTGGATATAGAGCGCTCGACCCGTCCCACGACATTCTGCCCGTTGCCCGCGAGGCGGTCGGCACTCTGCGACTGGTCGCGTGTTTCCCTGGCGTGTTCGGCGATGTGGTGGACAGTGGCGGTCATCTCGTTGATTGCGGTCGCTGCCTGGTCGGTTTCGCTCTGCTGGCCGAGCATGCCCTGGCGGACCTCGCTCATGCTTGATGCCAGTCGAGCGGCTCCGTCATCGAGCCGGGTCGCCGCCTGGGCAACGGTGCTGACAATGCGTTGGTAACCGGCTTGCATTGCGTTGAATGCGGCAGCCATCTCGCCAACTTCATCACCGCTGGCCAAAGGTACTCGCACCGACAGGTCGCCGCTGCGCTCGACATGCACCATTACGTTCTTGAGCGTATTGAGATGGCTTAGCAGGAAGTGGATCAACAACTGTGATGCGGCCAGCAGCACCAACATCAACACAGCAACAGCAATGGCATAGCTGAAGAAATGTTCACCCAGCAGCTGCATGGTGCTGGGCACACGAGCCAGCACGGCAAGGGTGTCCCCGCCCGGTCGGGCTACCAGTTGGGTGCCCACGATCGGTGTCTTGCCGAACAGCCGGTCATGCTCGATTGCAACCCACCCTTGGCGGGCGGTTACAGGTTGCCCCTCGACAGCAATTGCCTGACCGGCCGGAAATACTTGAATGTCGGCGTTCCTAGGTATTGCGGAGCCTTCTGGCCAGGCCTGTAGTACAGCCCCCAATTGCTGTGCATTGTTCTGAGCGTCGTGGCTTCGCGATTGCTGTTCGAGTTGCAGGGCAAAGAGCACCAGTAGCAGCGTGGTAGCGAATGACACCAAGTTCAGCGCCCAGAACTTGTACTTCAGTGAGAGATCGCGAATCAATAAAGCCATTGCATGCTCTTCTTATGTCGATGACCGGAACGTTCGTCGCGCAGTGGCATCGCCGCCTTTTTGCGAACCCGTTCTGTTAACGGCCGAAAGTGGTTGGGCTTGAGCCCGTTCAGTGTTCATTCAGCGGCTCGATGCGGAAGAATTTCTGAGCACAGCGGGTCGTGCTCTGCGCCAGCTGTTCCTCGCTGACACCTCGATGCTGCGCCACTTCACGGAGTACTTCAGGAAGAAATGCCGGCTCGTTCTGCCCACCTTTAGGTTTCGGCCGCAGCGTGCGTGGCAGCAGGTAGGGTGCATCGCTTTCGAGCATCAAGCGAGCTTCAGGGATGTCGCGCACCAATGGATGCAGGTGAGTGCCGCGGCGCTCATCGCATATCCAGCCAGTAATGCCGATGTGGAGGTCGAGATCGAGGTAGGCATAGAGCGCGCGTTTCTCACCGGTAAAGCAGTGCACGACCGCAGCGCTGAGCTTGTCACGGAACGGCCGGAGTATTTGTACCAGACGCTGGTCGGCGTCGCGCTCGTGAAGAAACACCGGCAGGCCGGTTTCTACTGCCAACTGTAGGTGTTCTTCCAGGACCCGCTCCTGCTGTGCACGAGGGGACAGATCCCGGTTGAAATCCAGTCCGCACTCGCCGACCGCGCGCGTCTCGGGTTCGGCGAGTAGGGCTTTGAGCTGTGCACTAGTACTGGACCTCCATTGGCTCGCGTCATGAGGGTGGATACCTGCAGTACAGAACAACCGTTGCCGGCCTTCATCCAGCTCCCGGCAGAGGGCCAGTGCTGCTTCGCTTTCAGAAAGGCTAGTGCCGGTCAAAACCAATTGTGTGACGCCCGCCGTGTAGGCGCGCTCCACTACTGCACGGGGATCACGGGCAAACGTTGGGTGGGTGAGGTTGACGCCGATGTCGACAAGTTGCATGAAGCGTCTCGCTTATAAGATCAAAATATATAGATAAAAATCAGGTATTTGCGACTGTTAATTAAAGCCTATTAGAAGGTGCCGCTGGCGGCCAAGCAAAGGCTATGAGAGTCTTCGCCACTTTGCGGCAGGGTGCTGCTGTGCATTTTGTCTCATTCGAGCCGATACCCGGAAATGACTCGATTATTTTCCCTACTGCTGTGTCTGCTGGTGCTTGCACCCTGGCCGGTGGTCGCACGGGTGATGGGGCCGCCAGCCTGGCAGTCGGTGGGTACCGTACGCGATCTCGCCGATATTCGCCGCAGCGGCGTTCTTCGGGTTTTGGTCAATCAAAGTCGTAACAGTTCCGGCGAGGTCAAAGGCGAGCCCATCGGTGTGGAATACGTGCGCCTGCGCGCCTTCGAGCAGTATCTCAATCGTGGTTCGAAGGGCACGCCGATCAGCTTGAAAATCATTCCCAAGGCCAAGGACCAGTTGCTCGGTGCGCTGCAACGCGGTGAGGGTGATCTGGTTGCCCCTGGAGAAATTTTGCCGCAAGGCGCGGCGCGCCGGATAAGCCGCAGCCGTGCTGTGATCGCTCAGGTGCCGATGGTGTTGGTGAGTCGACAGGGTGGCGCTCGTTATAAGAGCTTCGAGCAACTATCAGGTCGTAGCCTGGCACTGTCGGCCGGCAGTGCAGCGGGTCCCGCGCTGGAGAAGCTCAATCGGAGCCTGATGCAAGCCGGACGGGCACCGATCGCTGTCGAGTGGGTTGACCCCACGTTGGCGGTGGAGGACGTGCTGGAGATGGTACAGGCTGGCGTCTACCCGGCTACCGTGGTGGAGCAGCCCATTGCAGAGCGCTGGGCAAAAGTATTGCCTAAGCTGCGCATCGAATCGCAGCTGACACTGGGCGACCCCGCCGATATGCATTGGTTTGTGCAAAAGGACGCGGGAATGCTAAGTGCGAGCGTCGACCGTTTCCTCCAAACCTACAGCGCGCCTGATAACCAGGATGCAGCATTCGTTCGCGTCTATCGCAGACTCTATCGGGTGCAGTATCCACTGGATCGTGTCGGCAGACAGCGCCTGGAAAAAGTTCGTCCGACCTTGCAGCGGCATGCCCAGCAGCAAGAGATCGATTGGCTCAACCTGGCTGCGCTAGCCTTCAAAGAGTCGACGCTCGATCCGTCGGCGCGCGGTGCAGGCGGAGCCACCGGGCTGATGCAAGTGACGCCGGCGACCGCTCGTAGCATGGGTGTGAAGGATATCGGTCAACTGGATAACAACGTGCTTGCCAGCGCGAAGTATCTGGCAAATATCCGCCAAACCTTCTTTTCCAGTCCCAGGCTGAATGAGCGCGAGCGCATGGCGTTTGTGCTCGCGGCCTACAACCTCGGACCGCAGCGGGTCCAGAGCCTGCGTGCCGAGGCCCGCCGTCGAGGCCTTAACCCGGACCAGTGGTTTTTCCAGGTTGAGCGCGTTGCCATGTCGAGCATGGGTATGGGTGTGGTCAGCTATGTCAATGCCGTGAACAAGTACTACCTGGCCTACACCCGGGAGCGGTACCTACTCGAAGGCGGTCCGCAGAGCGCTTCCAGCAATTGAATCCTTAGCCGCGCTTGGCGGCGAGCAGCTGCTCAGCAGCTTGCAGCCGTTGGCGCTCGTGCTCATTGAATTGCTCGGCCGCCAAGCGGGTGATGGCGGCACGTTTATCCGCCTCGCCGAGTCCCTGGCTGCGTTCAATCCGGCGTTTCGCCTGGTTATAGGCGGTCAGGCGGCTTTGCCATGCCTGGCGCTGACGGTCGAGTTCCTCCAGGCGGGCTGCGGCTGCGTTGCCGACCAGCTGCTGGCGTAGCTGTCGTAGATCGGCCGGGTTGCCACCGTTGGCTGCCAGCGCACGTGTCTGCTCTCGCAGTTGCATTTGCATCTGTACCGCCACTGTATCCTGCAGTTCCGCTGGCAGGCTGTCTTGCAACCTGTCCAATGCCGCGCCTTTGCCTGACGCGTCGAGCGTTGCGTCGTGCCGAATGGCCAGGCGTTCCAGCGTGAAGTGGTCAGTCGCCTCGTCTAGCGCGAAGAATGCCTGGTGGACCCGATCATCGAAGATTCCCGCACGCAGCTGCTGAACCGCGCGAAGGCGATCGCGCATGGCCTCAATGTCGGCCTGTTGCGTATGGTGCTGCTCCAGCAACAGCAGCTGCCTTTTGTAATCCAGGTACTGGCTCAGCACCTGGATGGCATGGTCCGCTGCAGGCTCCGGGAGCTGCGTTTCGATGTAGCGACGTAGCCTGGCGACACTGGTTTCGAGCGGTTCCTCACCAATTGAGGCCAGGAAGTAATCGAAGACACGGCGTATCTCCGCATCGATGATCAGACTTCCGCCCGCGTCAGCCCGCAGTCGGCCGTCCACCCGTGTACCTGCAAAAGAGTCCGGTAGACGGGCAATCGCGTCAGCCCGCGCCAGCTTCCGGGTGGGTGTTGGGCTTTGTTGCGGACTGACCTCGCTAGTGTTGATCTGAACGGGCTGAGGGCGGCCAAGGACTTGAGCAGGCGTAGGGTCGGGCGGGACACCTCCGTACATCGCGACGCCGAGGATAAGTGTCAATACGAACAGGGCGGCAAGCATTTTCATCAAGGATGCCTTGTGGTCAGGTGTGGGGCCGAGCGGCCCCACCGGAGCCTCAGAGGCCTGCGTTCTTCAGGCGGTTGGCGTGCTGGCGGTAGATGGTTACCGGATCAGTTTCGAACAGGCTGGTCAGTCCAAGCACCTGGTTGACCTCATCCAGATGGTTCATCCGATAGTTATCACGGATAACCATGCCCAAATGCGAGCTGCAGCGGCCAACCAGGCCGTCATTGGCTTCGTCAAAGGCCAGCGAGCCGGCGCCCAGCATGGCGTCACTCACATCCAGCGGGTTGGTCAGCGGGCTGGTGCCGCTCCAGGAGTAATAGCGCACCCCATTGACCTTGTACGCGCCTTCGCCGCAGGCGCTGGTCGGAACCCCTTGCGGGTATTTCGCGTTGAAACGGGCGGCGCCTTCGCTGTTGAGTGATTCAAGTGAGCCGAGCGAATTCTGTGGTTCGGTACTGGGGCTTCCCGAAAGAAAATGGATCAATGCCCCCATGCCGTTGGTGAGCCCGGCGAGTATGGCTTCGCCACCCGAGCCCTCGGGGAGCTTGCGCAACAGGTCGGCAACGTCGGAGCCTTTGTGCGGCGCGCCTACGCTGGTGACCGACGCGACCAGGTCGGGACGAACGGCGGCAACATAGCGCACGGTTGGCCCACCGTGGCTGTGGCCGACCAGATTCACTTTCGGTTTGCCACTGATCGCAACGATTTCCTCGACTTGTTGAAGAAGTTCCTCTCCACGCAGCTCCGAGGTGTTGAGTTGGCTGACTTCGGTAACGTAAACCTGTGCGCCATCACGTCGAAGCGCCTGGGGAATGCCGTACCAATAGTCGATGCCAAGCATGCTGTCGAAGCCGAGCATGCCATGCGCCAGCACGATCGGGTAACGCGTCTGGGTGTAGCCGCTGGAGCTGAATAGGCCGGCCTGGGCCTGGCTTGAAATTGCCACGAAGGTTCCGAGGCATAGAGCGAACACAGTCTTGTTCTTGTTCATGAATGCACTCAATCAAGGGTGACTGGACATTGGGCAATCCCTCGCCATTCACCGCGCGTAGCGCGTACTGCAGTGGCTACAGGCGCAGCATTCGTGCCAGTTTGCCAGGCGATATAGATAGGAGGCTCTAGCGCAGGCGTTCCGCCTGCGGGATGGTGGCCGGGCTTGGTGGCGGCCACCGAGGCGTCTGTTACCAGATGGAACATCTGGCTGGGTAGGAAAGTGATGATTTGTAAGTTAGCCGAAATTAACCGCTAGATCGAAGAAATACGTGACTAATCGGTCTCAAGATAACTGGTTGGTCATGGGTAGTCGATCGCGACGATGTACCAGAGTTTTGGTCCGGTGGGCGTTTGCACCTGGACTTCAGCATCCAGCGTTTTTCCAACCAAGGCACGCGCCAACGGCGAATCGATGCTGATCAGCCCCTGGCGCAGGTCCAGCTCATCTGGCCCGACAATACGGTAGCGGGCCTGCGCGCCATCTTCGTCCTCGACTGTCACCCAGGCGCCAAAATACACCTTGCCGGGGTCGCTGGGTCGTTCACCGACGACCTTGAGTTTTTCCAGTCGTTTGGTCAAAAAACGTACGCGGCTGTCGATTTCGCGCAGCATCTTCTTACCGTAGGTGTATTCGGCGTTTTCCGAACGGTCACCTTGCGCCGCCGCCTCGCTGACAGACTGGGTGACCTGTGGACGCTTCACGTGCCACAGCTCGTGCAGTTCGGCTCGTAGCCGTGCCTCGCCTTCGGGGGTGATCAGAGGGGTTCCGGCAGGGCGAGGTGGACGATAACGGCTCATGGAGTTTCCAGTTCAGGCACGGGCTGGGCATTCTACAGGTTGTCAAACGCTCAGCCTGCTCCGGTCAATTTTCACGCAGGACGTTCAGTGGGCTGGCATTAAGGGCTCGCCGCGTCCCCAGCACCCCAGCCGCACCGACCAGCAGCGCGCCGATCAGCGGTAGCAGTAACAGCCATGGATGCGGCTGCCAGCGAAGATCGAAGACGAAGTGATAGAGCAGGGCGCTGACCAGTTCACAACCCAATGCGGCAAGTACACCACTGGCGGCCCCCAATACCCCAAATTCGGTACGTCTGGCTCTGATCAATAACGTTCGCTCCGCTCCGAGTGCTCGGAGCAGTGCACCTTGACGAATCCGTTCGTCCAGCGTGGCTTGTAGACCGGCGAACAATACCGCTAGCCCTGCTGCCAGCACGAACATCAGCACATATTCGACCGCTAGCGAAACCTGCGACAGGATGCTGCGCAACTGGCTGAGCAAGGCTTTCACCTGCAATATCGTTGCGGACGGAAAATCCCTGGCTAGCTGTACCAGCTCGCGATCCTTCCCTTCGGGCAGATGAAAGCTGGTCATGTAGGTGGCGGGTATATCCTCCAAGGTCTGTGGCTCGAAGATCATGTAGAAGTTGGGTTGGAAGCTGTCCCAGTTGACCTCCCGCAGACTGGTCACGCTGACGTCGCGGGTGAGCCCACCAACTGTGAAGCTGAGTCGGTCACCCAGCTGTACCTGAAGACTCTCGGCCAGCTCGGCTTCCACTGACACGCCAGGCAGTTCGCCTCTCGCTGAAGGCCACCATTGGCCGGCGGTTAGGCGATTGTCGGCAGGTATTTCCTGGGCCCAGGTCAGGCTCAGGTCCCGACGAATCGCGCGCTCGCCCTGGCTTTCCTTGCTGACCAGCTGGCGCACCGGCTCGCCGTTGATGGCAACCAGGCGACCCGGTACCACCGGATACAAAGGCGCGACGTGATCGGAGAGTGCGTCGATGCGTGCGGCGAATGCGTCCCGGTCGGCGGGCAGGACATTCAGAACAAAATGGTTGGGGGCGTCATCCGGCAATTGGTTCTGCCAGGTGTCGAGCAGTTCGCCGCGCAGCAGCCCTATTAGAGCCATGGCGAGCAGGATCAGGCCGAAAGCCAGCGACTGACCAGCCGCCGCCAGCGGGTGTCGGAGCAGTTGCCCGAGCCCTAAACGCCATGTCAGCGACGCCCCGGAAAGCGCTCGACGCAGCCCTTTCAGTGCCAGCAAAAGCAACCCGCCAAGGATCGCGGTGGCGAGCAGACCACCCCCCAGCAGCGCCAGGGTAATCTTCAGGTCCAGACTGAGCCGCCACATAATCACGCCAAGGGCGATTACGGCGGCGCCATACACCAGCCAGGAGCTTGGCGGGATCGGCAACATGTCGCGGCGCAGTACCCGCAGCGGTGGCACACGACCGAGCGCGGCCAGGGGCGGTAGTGCGAAACCGGCCAGCGCAACCAGGCCGGTCGCAATTCCCGCCAGGGCCGGCCAGAGCGTGGCCGGTGGCACTTCGCTGACCACAAGTTCGCGCAGGAGGAAGAACAACCCATGTTGCGCTGCCCAGCCCAGCAGTGCGCCAACCGTGCTGGCAAACAGGCCGAGGTAGGCGAGTTGCAGGGAATAGAGCATCAGTGCTTCGCGGCGTGACAGACCGAGGCAGCGCAACAGCGCGCTGGCATCGAAGCGGCGCGACGCGAAACGCGCCGCCGATAAGGCCACTGCGACACCCGCGAGCAGCACGGCGGCCAGGCTGGCCAAGTTCAGGTAGCGCTCGGCGCGCCCCAGCGCACCCCCGATTTGGCGGTTGCCGTCTTTGGCTGTCTCGATACGTTGGTGTGGTTGGAGGTCGGCTTTGATGCGCTCTTCATAAGCTCCCAGCTGTTCGGGCGAGCCGCGCCAGAGTTCGCGATAGCTCACACGGCTACCGGGCTGGACCACGCCGGTGGCCTCTAGATCGTCGAGATGCATCAGCACGCGTGGCGTCAAGCTGTAGAAATCGCCGACGCGATCAGGTTCGTAAGTCAGTACGCGGGTCAGCCGCAGCGGCTTGTTACCCACCTCTATTTGATCGCCGATCTGCAGGTCCAGGGCGGGGAACAGGCGCGCTTCGGCCCAGGCTTCGCCTGGCTGCGGGCCTGGACCTGGTTGTTCTGGCTGGTAGGGCGCTGCTGCACTGCGAAGCTCTCCGCGTAACGGATAGCTATCGTCAGCGGCTTTGACGCTGGTCAGCTGCAGGTTGTCATCCGTTGCGACGACGCTGGAGAACTCAACCACCCGAGCGTGCTGGAGTTGTAGTTGCTCGCCTGCCTCGACCTGTTCGGGTTCGGCGGGCGCGCTGCCGCGCAGCACGAGATCGGCGCCCAGAAACTCGGTTGCACGCAGCAGCATGGCGTCGTTCAGGCGCGCGCCGAAATAGCCAATAGCCGTGCTGGCTGCGACCGCGATCAACAGCGCAAAGAACAATACGCGCAACTCACCAGCGCGCGCATCACGCAACAGCTGACGCAGCGCTAGCGTCGCCAAGCGGCTGGCGGGGACATTCTTCATCGGCTCAACTCGTCGAGGAGTTGCCGACCGCCTTCCAGGCGGAGCAGATGCTGACAACGCTGTGCCAAGCGTTCGTCATGAGTCACCAGCACCAATGTCGTGCCGCGTTCGCGGTTGAGCTCGGACAACAGCTCGGTGATGGTTGCGCCCGTATGACTGTCGAGGTTGCCGGTCGGCTCATCAGCGAACAACACCGCCGGTTCCGCGGCAAATGCGCGGGCCACGGCGACACGCTGTTGTTCGCCGCCTGACAGTTGCCTTGGGTAATGGTGCAAACGCGCGCCTAGGCCAACCCGGTCGAGCAGTTCGGTAGCTTTCGCCTGTGCGTCACGGCGGCCATGCAGTTCCAGTGGCAGCATGACGTTTTCCAGGGCGTTGAGACTGTCGAGCAGCTGAAACGATTGAAAGACGAAACCGACGTGTTCAGCTCGCACGCGTGCCCGCTGGTCTTCGTCGAGTGCGCCAAGCAGGTGGCCGGCCAGGTGCACCTCGCCCGAGCTGGGCAGGTCCAGGCCAGCCAACAAGCCGAGCAGTGTCGATTTACCAGAACCGGAAGTGCCGACTATCGCAAGGCTGTCGCCCTTGTCGAGACTCAATGACACATCGTCTAGTATCGCCAGCTCGCCTTCCGCGCTGGGTACCGCTTTGCTAAGGTTCCGGGCGTAAAGAATGCTGGCGCTCATGGAGATTCCGATGCGAAATTGGCTGAAAGGTGGGGTCCTGGTTTTGCTGTGCTGGGCTCAGGGCGCCTTGGCGGGAACGGTGTTGGTGGTCGGGGATAGTATCAGCGCCGCTTTCGGGCTGGAAACCAGCCAGGGCTGGGTACAGCTGCTTCAGCAACGCCTTGATACAGAGAATCTCGATCATCGCGTGGTGAACGCTTCGATCAGCGGTGACACCAGCGCTGGAGGGCTGGCGAGGTTGCCTGCGCTGCTGGAGGAATATGATCCGGAAGTAGTCATTATCGAGTTAGGTGGCAATGACGGGCTCCGTGGTCAGCCGCCGAAACAACTGAATCAAAACCTGGCAGCCATGGTCGACCTATCACGCGAGGCCGATGCCAAGGTCGTGTTGCTCGGTATGCGCTTGCCCCCCAACTTGGGACAACGTTACACAAGTGCATTTGCGGACGCGTTCGACTCGCTTGCAGACGAGCAGAGCCTTCCATACGTCCCGTTTTTTCTCGAAGGTATCGGGGGCGTTGAGGGCATGATGCAAGCCGATCGAATCCATCCCACTGCGAGTGCGCAGCAGCAGTTGCTGGACAACGTCTGGCCGGTGCTCGAACCCTTGCTTTGAAACGTGCGCGCGGCTACTGTCGCGCCCCTCGAATCGGAGCCTCAGATGCCGCGCCCAGCCTGGACCCTTTTTGCCTATCGCCTCATCGTTCCAGACGAGCAGTTCGATCTGTTTGCCTGCCGCGAAAATCGGCTGCACTTGGCATTACGGCAACTTGAGTTGAATGGTCAGGTTGACCGCACGCTTTGTGGCGGTTTTCTTCCAGCGCGCCCGCTCTGGCAAGACATCGAGCGCTCGAATCTGAAAGATCGCCGCCTCTGTCCCGCTTGCCGTGAAGCACTTAGCGCACAGCGTAAAGGCCTTCCGTCTGCCGTCAGCGCCTGGTAGCTCGGCGGCCGTCAGCGGTTCGAGTACAATCGCCGCCAACACGAACACTTTCCCAAGGAAACCCCTGAATGCTTTCGCGTGCGTTTGCAGTCGCCTCCAGTGTGTCACTCGCAGCCTTGCTTTCGGCCGGCCAGTCTGTCGCTCTCGAACTACCGCTACCTCCAGAGGGTGAGGACGTGGTTGGGCAGATTCAGGTGATCAAGGCCAACTACGAGGACACGTTCGCTGCACTCGGCGAGACGCATGATCTGGGCTATCTGGAACTGATTGCGGCAAACCCGGGCGTGGATCCCTGGTTACCGGGTGAAGGGACCGACATCATCCTACCGACGCGGTACATCCTGCCGCCCGGACCGCGAGAAGGCGTCGTGATCAACCTTGCGGAGTACCGTCTGTATTACTACCCGGAAGGCGAAAACGTGGTGCACACTTTTCCGCTTGGTATCGGGCGTGAAGGGTGGGGTTCCCCGGTTGGCAATACACGGATTTCAGCCATGACAAGCAATCCGGCCTGGTACCCGCCGCAATCTATCCGCGACGAACACGCTGCCGATGGCGATCCTTTGCCCAAGGTCGTACCGCCAGGACCTGATAATCCGCTTGGTCCTTATAAGATGAGCCTGGCGTTGCCCGGGTATCTCATCCACGGTTCGAACAAAAAATTCGGTATCGGCATGCGCGTCAGTCATGGCTGTTTCCGTATGCTCAACCAAAACGTCCTGGAGCTGGCAGGCTTGGTCAAGGTCGGCACCTCGGTGCGGATCATCGATGAGCCGTACAAATTTGGCGTGAGCCAGGGCAAGATCTATCTGGAAGCACACACGCCACTTCAAGACGAAGAGAAACCGATGACACTCATGGACAAGCATGCGGTGGTCATCAATACATTGCTCAAGCGTGATGAGGCTGCAGGTTCCCTCCAGCTGGATTGGGAAATGGTTCGTGAGATCATCGCTGGCGAGGATGGCCTGCCGATCCAGATTGCCGAGCGGGGCCAAGCGCTGGCCACTCATGAAGAGCACGTCTTCTAGAATCCGCGCCTGTAGATCGCGCCAGGAGAATCTGGCGCGCATAAAAAAGCCGACCTGATTGCAGGTCGGCTTTTCTTTGCCTGAAGCTTACTTGCGGCTGGCGCGTTCCAGCATACGCAGTGCACGCTCATTGGCTTCGTCAGCAGTCTGCTGGGCCTTCTGAGCAGCCTGCAGAGCCTCGTCGGCACGGCTGTACGCTTCGTCGGCACGCGCCTGAGCGCGGGCAGAGGCGTCTTCGGTCGCGGTCAGGCGGGCTTCGCTTTCTTTGGTCATGCTGTTGCTGCAACCAGTGGCCAGAACTGCGGCGAAAGCCAGAGCAGAAAATTTCAGAACGTTGTTCATCGTGTTCCCCTTAAGGATGAAATCCATGGCAACTCCCGTTATGGAAAGTTGGCGCGCACATACTACCGATTAGTTGCGCTAAGTAAACTGAGCCAAGCAGCCGCTACCACATTTTTTCTGCATGCTCATTCATTTAACGGCAACTGCTGGTCAAACTGGCTGAAAAACAGCCAGACTCAGCCGCTGCACTCGATACATGGACCGGTGTGAGTACCGAAAAGTTGCAGTTTTCATCTGCGTCGGTCATTTGATTACAGCTCGTTCGGCTTATTGCGCGGCGGCTACTGATTTAAGCAATTGAAGCCAAGTCTTACCTGGCGGTAGCATGCGTCGTCCAGCTAACAATAAGAACGGAGAATACGTGTGGACGCTGCACGTAGTTTCCAAACAAACAGGGCAGGTCAAGCCTGCAGAGGAGGCGAGATGACCGAACAACTAAACATCCATCATGATCGAACGAGCCATCAGTTCGAGACCACCGTGGATGGTCACCGCGCGTATCTGGCCTATGTTGATCTCGGCAAACAAACTCTGGATATCTACCGGACCTTCGTACCCGATGCGCTGCGTGGTCGAGGTGTTGCGGCCGTATTGACCCAGCATGCGCTGGATTACGCCGCGAAGGAGGGTTATACGGTTATTCCTTCCTGTTCGTATGTGGAGTGGTACATCGAACGGCAGGGTGCTTCCTCGGACGGTCTCGACCGGGAATAAAAAAACGCCGGCAAGCCGGCGTTTTTCCGCTTCTGACAGCGTCAGCTGCGGGCACGGTTGGGCAGTACGTCCTTAAGCTTCGTGTGCATGCCGATAACGGCTTTTTCGGTGGCTTCCCAGTCAATACAGGCATCGGTGATCGAGACACCGTATTTCAGATCGCCGAGGTCCTTGGGAATGGGCTGGTTGCCCCAGCCCAGGTGACTTTCCACCATCAATCCAACGATCGAATTGTTGCCCTCGAGGATCTGATTGGCCACGTTGTCCATCACCAGTGGCTGCAAGGCTGGGTCCTTGTTGGAATTGGCATGGCTACAATCCACCATGATGTTGGGCTTGATGCCGGCTTTGCTGAGTTCCTGTTCGCAGACTGCGACGCTGACCGAATCATAGTTCGGCTTGCCATTCCCGCCACGCAACACCACATGACCATAGGCGTTGCCCTTGGTCGTGACGATGGAGACCCCGCCGGACTGGTTGATACCCAGGAAACGGTGTGGGCTGGATACGGATTGCAGCGCATTGATCGCTACGGTCAAGCTGCCATCGGTGCCATTTTTGAAACCCACCGAAGACGACAGCCCTGATGCCATTTCCCGGTGAGTCTGGGATTCGGTGGTCCGCGCACCGATGGCCGACCAGCTGATCAGGTCCTGCAGGTACTGGGGGGAGATCGGGTCCAAGGCTTCGGTAGCGGTCGGCAAGCCCATCTCAGCGAGATCGAGCAGTAGCTGACGGCCAATATGCAGGCCATCCTGAATCTTGAACGAGTCATCCATGTACGGATCGTTGATCAGGCCCTTCCAGCCGACCGTGGTGCGTGGCTTCTCGAAGTAGACACGCATGACCAGGAACAGGGTATCCGAGACCTTGTCGGCAAGCACTTTTAGACGCTCGGCATATTCATGCGCGGCTTTCAGGTCATGAATCGAGCAGGGGCCTATCACGACGAACAGGCGATGATCCTTGCCGTCGAGAATGTCGCGTATTACCTGGCGCCCTTCGGAGACGGTCGCCAGCGCTGCAGCGGTCAGCGGTATATCACGCTTCAACTGTTCAGGCGTAATGAGTGTCTCGTTGGAAGAAACGTTAAGGTCATCGATCGGTAAATCAGCCATCGTGTTCTCGTCAATCACAGATGCCGTCCGCCAGCCAATCCCGGTGCGGCGGAGCAGAGCTTGAGGGCGCAGCGGGGAAGCGGAACCTTATCGCGTATTGCGCTGCCTCGACAATCATCTTGAAGTCGGACTGCCATATCGCCGGTGGCTGGCGTGCCAGGTAGCTATTCATAGCCGCTGGGCGCTGCCTGGGGACACTGATAAGGTGACCGTTTAACGTGCGCCAACCATGGCGTCCCACTGATCTGTAGTTGGAGTTCCCGCATGACTGCTCCCAAATCTCGAATCGGAATCATCGGTGCTGGCGCTATCGGCGGCTTTTACGGCGTGATGCTCGCCCGGGCTGGCTACGATGTGCATTTCCTTTTGCGCAGCGAATACGAGACGGTTCTGCAGAATGGGCTGCAGATAAACAGTGCGGTGCATGGCTCGATGCACCTGGACTCGGTACAGGCCTACCGCATTGCTGCGCAAATGCCCAAATGTGATTGGCTGCTGATTGGCGCGAAAAGCACCAGCAATTCGGAGTTGGCTCCCCTGATCGCCCAGGCTGCAGCGGAAAATGCCAAAGTTGTGGTGTTGCAGAACGGCCTGGGGGTTGAGGAGACCCTGCGCCAGGTGCTGCCGGACGACATCCATCTGCTGGGCGGTCTCTGTTTCATCTGCGCCCATCGATCAGCGTTAGGCGTTGTGGAGCACCAGGCGCTTGGTGGAGTGAATCTTGGCTACCACTCCGGCCCGGCCAGCGCTGCTGAGCAGCAGAGCTTGGTTGAAGAGGGTGTTTTCATGTTCCGTGCGGCGGGTGTCGACTCTAATGCGGCTACGAACCTCGCGCAGGCGCGTTGGCAGAAGCTGGTCTGGAATCTGCCGTATAACGGTCTTTCCGTATTGCTCGACGCCGGTACGGAACCCTTGATGAAAGATCCGAACAGCCGAGCGCTGGTTAGATCGATCATGCTGGAAGCCTGTGGAGCTGCCGCCGCGTGTGGCGAGCCGCTGCCCGATGCGATGGTGGACCGAATGTTGATGGCCACCGATCACATGCCCAACTATCTGCCGAGCATGTATCACGATCATGTAAACGGTCGCCCGATGGAGCTTGATGCGATCTATGCCGCTCCGCTGGCTGCTGCGGCAGGAGTGGGATTTGCGATGCCGAAGACCGAGACGCTTTACCAGGCTCTGCGTTTCCTGTCAGCACGCGCGCTCTGACGATTTTGGCCAGCCCGCCCGGCGGCTCATGTCCGCTGGGCGGTTCTCGGTGCCGTAGTGGTTCGCTTCTCGGCTGCTAAGCTCAATAGGACCGCCAGATACGGGTTCTGTGGCTGGCCCGGCAATGCGATTGGGTTGGCAGACCTATAAAGAGCGAGGGTTGGGCTTGTCGCTCTGCCTTGGCGAAGGGGGGAAGGAGTCTATGGCTCGATATCTGCAGGCGGCTCATACGGAAATGGCCTAGAATTCCGCCGTTCTGGTGCTTAAAGTTATAAAAATATGGATGGCGTCCGGGCGCCATTGGCCTTTGAGGGATCTCTATGAAGCTTCAGCAACTGCGTTACATCTGGGAGGTGGCGCATCATGACCTCAATGTATCGGCAACAGCGCAAAGCCTGTTCACCTCGCAGCCTGGTATAAGCAAACAGATTCGTTTGCTCGAAGATGAGCTGGGCGTAGAGGTTTTCGCGCGCAGCGGGAAGCATCTGACCAGGGTTACGCCAGCTGGTGAGCGGATCATCACTACCGCTGGAGAGATCCTTCGTAAATGCGAAAGCATTAAACAGATCGCCCAGGAGTTCTCCAACGAGAAGCGCGGCACGCTGAGCATCGCGACCACCCATACGCAAGCGCGCTACGCACTGCCGCCCGTGATCAGTGCATTCATCAAGCAATACCCGGACGTATCGCTGCATATGCACCAAGGCACGCCAATGCAGATTGCAGAGATGGCCGCAGATGGAACCGTCGATTTCGCTATTGCTACCGAGGGGCTGGAACTGTTCGGCGACCTGGTCATGATGCCGTGCTATCGCTGGAACCGTTGCGTCGTCGTGCCGCAGGGGCATCCGCTGGCAAAACTGGAGAAGCTCACGCTGGAAGCCTTGGCTGAGCATCCAATCGTGACCTACGTGTTCGGTTTCACCGGACGGTCCAAGCTGGACGAGGCGTTCAGCCACAGGGGGCTGTCACCGAAGGTGGTCTTTACCGCCGCTGATGCCGACGTCATCAAGACCTATGTGCGCCTCGGATTGGGTGTCGGGATCGTTGCGCGCATGGCCGTCGATGCAAAGCTCGACCCGGATCTGGTCGTGCTCGATGCGAGCGAGCTGTTCGAGTCCAGCGTGACCAAAATCGGGTTCCGCCGCGGCACCTTTCTGCGCGGCTTCATGTGCGACTTCATCGAAACCTTTGCGCCGCATCTCGATCGCGAAATGCTGGAGAAAGCCGTGCATTGCAAAAATAAGGTCGAGCTGGATGAATTGTTCATGAACGTCGACCTGCCAACCTTTTAAGCCCACCTCGACAAGAGGCAGGGAGCGGGCGAAACGGGAACGTTCGGTGCCAAGCCGTGACGAGGGGGCCATTCGTAGGCCCCTTCATCGAGAAAGGCTAGCGTCGGCCGTTAGCTTTTAGCGATCAGGTTGCCAGCGTGTAAGCCGCATTCCTTCTGGGTCGACTCTTCCCACCACCAGCGGCCCTCACGTTCGTGCTGATTGGGCAGTACCGGACGTGTGCACGGCTCGCAACCAATGCTGATAAACCCGCGCTCGTGCAGGCTGTTATATGGCAGTTCGAGCATGCGGATGTAGCCCCACACTTCTTCGCTGGACATCTGCGCCAGTGGGTTGAACTTGTACAGGCTGTGGTTGGGTGTGGAAAAAGCGCTGTCAATCTCGAGCACCGCAACCTGGCTGCGCGTACCCGGGCTCTGGTCGCGGCGCTGGCCTGTTGCCCAGGCGCGAACGCCTGACAACTTGCGACGCAAGGGTTCGATCTTGCGAATCCCGCAGCACTCGCCATGGCCGTCGCGATAGAAACTGAACAGCCCCTTTTCGTTGACCATAGGCTGTAGCAGTGCTGGATCCGGCGTCATGATTTCGATGGGGATACCATAGTGCTCGCGAACCTGCTCGATGAAGCGATAGGTCTCGCTGTGCAGTCGTCCGGTATCGAGGCTGAACACTTTCACGCTCTTGTTCAGCTTCCAGGCCATGTCGACCAGCACGACGTCCTCAGCTCCGCTGAACGAGATCCACAAATCATCACCGAAAAGATCAAAGGCCAGTTTGAGAATGTCCTGCGGGGATTTGCCGGCATAGGAGGCTGCCAGCGCGGCTACATCAATGGGTTGGCTCATCAGGCGGCTTCCTTGGTTGGCGCTTGGTGCGCTCTACTGGCAACGATGTTAACAAACAGTTGTTATGACGCTAAATAACGTTTCAGGTCTACAGACCGCTCTTTGTGGAATAAGCGACGCGTTGCTTCGATGGGTCCATGCCGTTAGAGTGCCGCTTCAATTTTTCTGCTGTAAGGAGCGCGCCCGTGGAAATAGCCTGTCTCGACCTGGAAGGTGTTTTGGTTCCGGAAATCTGGATTGCCTTCGCCGAGGCCACCGGAATCGAATCGCTGCGGGCGACCACGCGCGACATTCCTGACTACGACGTGCTGATGAAACAGCGACTGAGAATTCTGGACGAGCACAATCTGAAGCTCTCGGACATCCAGAAAGTCATCGCCACGCTGAAGCCGCTCGATGGCGCCGTCGATTTCGTGGACTGGCTGCGAGAGCGTTTCCAGGTCGTGATTCTGTCCGATACATTTTACGAGTTCTCGCAGCCACTGATGCGCCAGCTGGGTTTCCCCACGCTGCTCTGTCATCGTCTGATCACCGACGACTCGGATCGCGTCGTGGACTACCAGCTGCGCCAGAAAGATCCCAAGCGACAGTCGGTGATCGCGCTGAAGAGCCTCTACTACCGCATCATCGCAGCAGGCGACTCGTACAACGACACCACCATGCTTTCCGAGGCGCATGCCGGCATCCTCTTCCATGCGCCGGACAACGTCATCCGAGAGTTCCCGCAGTTTCCCGCGGTGCATACCTTCGATGCGCTCAAGCAAGAATTCATCAAGGCATCCAGCCGCAAGCTGACGCTGTAAAGAAATTGGCTCCACGGCAGCTTGCCCATCCGTCGTGGAGCCTTATGCTTCTAGCGTTGTCTCCAGCGTTTCCAGCAACACGCTCACCTTATCCAGGGTTTCCTGATACTCAGCCTGCCAGGCTGAATCTGCCACGATGCCGCCGCCGCCCCAGCAGTAGACGTCTTCTTTTCGGAACAGCAGGGTGCGGATCGCAATAGAGCTATCCATTTCGCCGCGCACATCCAGATAAAGTAACGAGCCACAGTAAATGGCGCGGCGAGTAGGCTCTAGCTCACCGATGATCTCCATAGCACGGATCTTCGGTGCGCCTGTGATCGATCCGCCGGGAAAGGCGCCGGTGAGCAGATCGAGCGCATCCTTGCCCGTTGCAAGCCGCCCGCTGACGCTGCTAACCAAGTGATGCACATTGGGATAGGTTTCCAAGGAAAACAGCTCCGGCACACGGATACTTCCGATTTCGCAGCTGCGGCCCAGGTCGTTGCGAAGCAGGTCGACAATCATCAGGTTCTCTGCCCGGTCCTTTGTGCTGGCCATCAGCGCGTCGGCTTGTGCCTGATCGCTTCGAGGATCGAGCTTTCTAGGGCGAGTGCCTTTGATCGGGCGGGTCTCGACTGTCCTGTCGCTCACGCGCAGGAAGCGCTCAGGGGAGACACTTACAATGGCTCCTTCTTCGGTCGTCATAAAGCCAGCGAAGGGGGTCGGACATGCGTCACGCAGGAGGCGGAACGCCCGCCACGGGTCGCCACTATAAGTGGCCTGAAAGCGTTGGGCGAAGTTCACCTGATAGCAGTCACCTGCTTGGATGTAATGCTGGATACGCTCGATCGCGTCTTGGTACTTGCTGGGTATCAGGTCGGGTGTGAAGGCAGATGACAGGCTGAACGTTACGAGTGGAGATTTCCAATCGGTTTCGAACAGCGTGGTCAGGCGATCGCGTTCCGTCTGATCCATTGATGGATGAAAGACCAGGTGCGTGGATTGACGCTGATGATCGTTCACCACTGCCCAGGCATAGATGCCGAACCGAGCATGGGGAAGACCCAGGTCGTCGGCAGCATCATTTGAGAACTTTTCCAATCGTGAGCCGAAGTCATAGCTGAGATAGCCCAGCAGGCCGCCTATAAAGGGAAGATCGGCGTTCGGCGGCGCTTCGGCATCACCTAACGAACGGAGCGCCTCACGCAGCCTCGAAAAAAATTCAACGCCCGTTTCCGACGCGCTAGGTTCGAGAACCTGTATTGGCCATGCGCTGAGCAAGTCGAATCGGCCACGTTCGGCAACCGGCCGGCCGGAATCGAGCAGCACTGCGCCGGGCGCATGGTGGATGCGCTCGAACCAGAAAGCTGGGTCGGGGCGATAGGGAAGGGTGTGGAGCGTGCAGAGGGGCATGATGTGTTTCGTTCGGAGGAAGCCCGGCCAGTGGGCCAGGCTCAGGTTCAGTCGTGAGCCGGGATGTGGCCAAACAGCTCCTGAGCGAATCGCACTCGCTCTTCGGGGGTTTCCTGCACCCCATCCTTCTTGAGCTCCTCGACCCGCTTTTCCACGGCGTGGGCACGGTGGGTCAGGCCACAGTCGTTAGCGATCTGAATGTTGAGGCCAGGGCGTGCGTTGAGCTCGAGAATCAGCGGTCCCTTATCCTCATCCAACACCATGTCGACACCGATATAGCCAAGGCCGCAAAGCTCGTAGCAGCCGGCTGCAAGTTTCATGAAGCCGTCCCAGTTCGGCAGCTGTACCCCGTCCACTGCGTTGGTGGTGTCGGGGTGCTTGGTGATTTTATTGTTCAACCAGGTGCCGCGTAGCGTGATGCCTGTCGCCAGATCTACTCCAACGCCGATGGCACCCTGGTGCAGGTTGGCCTTACCGCCTGACTGCCGAGTCGGCAGGCGCAACATGGCCATTACCGGGTAACCCATCAGAACGATAATGCGAATATCCGGGACGCCTTCGTAACTGATGCTCTTAAAAATCGGGTCAGGGGTAACGCGGTATTCGATCAGGGCGCGGTCACGGTGACCGCCCAGCGAATACAACCCGGTGAGGATGTTGGAAATCTGATGCTCGATCTCGTCGTGAGTAATGATCTTTCCTGACACCGTCCGGTAACGACCCTCGAATCGATCGGCTATGACGAGTATGCCGTCACCGCCCGCACCCTGCGCTGGTTTGACCACAAAGTCGGTGTGGTCTTTGACGATATCCTTGAGCTTTTCGATATCACGCTCGGTCTCGATGATCCCGTACATCTCCGGGACATCGATACCGGCTTCGATTGCTCGTTCCTTGGTGATGATCTTGTCATCGACGATCGGATACAGGTTGCGCTTGTTGTACTTGAGCACGTAGTCCGCATTGCGGCGATTGATACCCATGATGCCTTTGGCTTCGAGGGCCTTCCACGTCTTGATTAGACCGAACATGGCTCAATCCTTCAAAAAGGCTTTGAAACGAAACAGTTCGGTCAGGCGGTAGCCGCGATAACGACCCATCGCGAGCATGAAGCCAACCATGATCAGCAGCACTGCCGGGAAGGTGAAGATGAAGTAGGTCAGCTCCGGAATGTTCATCAGCAGGAACGCCAGCGCAGCTGCGATGAGCGTACCGACTGCCACCTTGAACGCATGACCGCCGCCGCGTTCTTCCCAGGTGATGGAGAGGCGCTCGATGGTCATGGTCAGGATGACCATGGGGAACAGTGAGACGGATAGGCCGCGCTCGAGCCCAAGCTTGTGGCTGAACAGGCTGATCACCGCGATCAGCACCACCACGAACGTGAGCACAACGGACAGGCGGGGCAGCATTTGGAGTTTCAAATGTTCCAAATACGAGCGCAGCGACAGGCCCATTGCAGTGATGACGGTGAACAGGATGATGCCGAAGCCGATCTGGGTTTCACGGAAGGCCAGCGCAATCAGTACTGGTGTAAAGGTGCCCAGTGTTTGCAAACCGCCGAGGTTGCGCAGAATCAGAATGACCAGAACGCCGATCGGAATCATGATCATGATCTGGTAGGTCTGCTGAGTTTGCAGTGGAAGGCCGTAAAGCGAATATTCGAGGAAGTCGGCGTCGGTATTTTCGTCAGTCAGTTTTGCCAGACGGATGGCATTCATCTC
Organism: Pseudomonas sp. NPDC077408; assembly: GCF_050269105.1. Taxonomy (NCBI): domain Bacteria; kingdom Pseudomonadati; phylum Pseudomonadota; class Gammaproteobacteria; order Pseudomonadales; family Pseudomonadaceae; genus Pseudomonas; species Pseudomonas sp. NPDC077408. The sequence goes on along the minus strand of NZ_JBNNHS010000015.1, from coordinate 2,213 downwards.
GCTGCTGTTGAGCGTAAAGGTAACTTGCGGGTTGCGCCCACCTTCGAGGTTCAGCAGCGGCTCGTTGCCGGTCCACCAGACCAGACGGTCATCAGGCAAACCTTGCTCGCCGGTTTCCGGATTGAAATACAGCCATTTGTCGCCGTTGAAGCTCCGCAGCCAGAGCTCCGGAGATTGCGCCATGTCGGCCTGCAGGCGAACCGTGTGTACGCGCTCCATGGGTACGTGGGCTATGGACAGCAATAGCTCGATCACCCGTGCCTTGTTGGGGGTCGAAGCGTCACCGCCAAGCAGCAGCTTGACGTTGTCGTCATTGGCATTGTTGACCCGCTTGATGGCTTCGCTGATGAAGGTTTCAACGTCTGCCGAATGCTGGCGAATGGGTGATAGCAATGCTTCTGCCGCAATTTTCTCAGCCCCTTCAACCGGAATGCTGTCACGGAAGATCGGGCCGGTAGCCTTGGTCTGTTCACCGCTATAGCGTCGGGTCAGTACCAGTCGGTAGTACAGCGTCTGCTTGCCATTGACCCGCCGCGCTGACCAGGTAACCCGGCGGTTGCCATCGGCACGATTGATGCTCACGCCATAGTTGTTGGAAATGAAGCTCTCATTGAGGCTGACGAATTCCTGATTGAGCGGCGGTACGTACATCTGCAGCTTCACCGGCTCGCGCGGGTTGGCCTGGAATTCGACCTTAGCGTCAATATTCCAAAGGTCATCGGTTTCATCTTCAGTCACCGGAATGCCCAATACGAATATTTGGTAGGCGGTGATTGCGATGCCCAGCGAGACGAGCAAAAGAATCAGGATTTTCAGGTGCAGGGTAAGTGCGCGCATGGGGTTACTCGTCAGCGTCAGATTCGATAATGCAGCCGGGTTTGCCAGCAGCGTACTTAAGGTCAGGGTCGACCAAGGCACCGAAGCGAGAAAGCGCATCGGAACCGATCAAAAGTGGGTATTGGAATGCGCTTCGGTCCGTGAGGTTCACTTCGATGCTGCGTTTTGCCTTGCCCATACACAAATTGAGTTCAACAACCGGGCGCGGTGTATAGGTTTTCTCTTCCTCTGGGTCGAAGTCACCAGCACGACGCTTGATCTTGCTGATGCGCTGCAACGGGAGTTCGATTGGGCGGTCATGGGCTTCATCAATAGCCAGGTAAAAGCGCACCCAGCTTTTTCCGTTGCGCTTGAAGCGTTCGATGTCGCGCGCGCTGAGCGAGGCAGTCTGGGCGCCGGTATCAAGCTTGGCTGGCACCTCCAGACCAAAATCCGGCAATGCCACATGCTCATTCAGGCCGTAGATCGTTTTGTCATCGGCCTGTGACCAGAGCGGGGCGCTTAAGAGGCAGAGCAATAGAAGGCGGGTTTTGGTGCTCATAAATCCAGGTAGTCGAGTCGGAAAAGCGGCCGGAACAACGAGCCAGGCTGAAGCACGTCGGAGCGAGCGCCGGACGTGGCGTATATAGCGGCGCATTCTAGCATGGGCGGCAGATCACGAAGCTAGGCTCAAGCCGTAACGCGGCGCCATGGGTCCAGGCGACCTCAGCATCAATAGAGCGATTGTCGACAATCTACTTTTGTATTATTGACCGAGCGTGGTCTCAGGGCTAAGTTGTGGCCATAAACCGCTGAGGTGTCAACAATATGCTGGATGCGCTGGAAGTCCCCCGCCTTGATCAGGTGGACAGCGGAACCCTCTCCGAGCACGTATTTCGACGGATTCAGGCGGCCATTGTGAAAGGCGATATCGCGCCCGGTAGCAAGATATCGGAGCCTGAGCTTGCGCGTACCTACGGCATCAGTCGCGGGCCACTGCGCGAGGCGATCCACAGGCTGGAAGGGCAGAAGCTGCTGGTTCGCGTGCCGCATGTTGGCGCACGGGTGGTGTCGCTCAGCCATGCCGAGCTGATCGAGCTCTACGAGATCCGTGAGTCACTGGAAGGCATGGCCTGTCGCCTGGCTGCCGAGCGTATGAGCGAGGCGGACATCCAAGACCTGCGCAAGGTATTGAGCACCCACGAGCGCGATGAGGCCTTCCAGGCCGGCGTCGGCTACTACCAGCAGGAAGGCGACTTCGACTTCCATTACCGGATTATCCAAGGCAGCGGTAACCGCACTCTGGCCAAGTTGCTGTGCGACGAGCTGTATCAACTTGTCCGTATGTACCGCATCCAGTTTTCCGCAACGCCCAACCGCCCGCGTCAGGCGTTCGC
>NZ_JBNNHS010000014.1:0-65591 GCF_050269105.1 Pseudomonas sp. NPDC077408 | reverse complement strand
ACCACCTGATCCCATCCCGAACTCAGTAGTGAAACGACGCATCGCCGATGGTAGTGTGGGGTTTCCCCATGTGAGAGTAGGTCATCGTCAAGCTTCTACACCAAACCCCCGATCTTCGTAAGAGGACCGGGGGTTTGTCTTTGGGGCGGGAAACAGACTGGACCTTCGCACCATTGTCGACCCCATAAGGTCCTGTAGCTCGCTGCCACTGCGTTCAGAACTCGCTCGGAACTGGCGAGCCATCGTGGGCCTGACATCAAATGATTCGCCTCGACAGACTAGGTGAGGCAGTCTGCCCGGAAGCGTCAGATGTCGAAGACTCACGCTGCGGGGCAGGCGCAATCATCATGATGCTGGGAACTATTTGGATCGGTATGTGCTAGCCGGCGGTTCTAAATCTGAGCGATCTGCGCTGTGCGAGCTGTATAGCATTTGTGAAGGCTCACGCCGAGGCGTAGCTGGAAAGCACCGCTGCGTAAGGTAAACGCGATCCGAGACATCGGGCGGCTGACGTTATCGCCTATCCGGTCAATGCGTAGCCGTAGCGGTTGTACTAGCCGCGCAGCTCAACATGTAAGCGCTCTCCCTAAAAGGCGGTACAGCGGAGGAGTTTGAAGCTGAACTAACCAGCTCGCACCATTGGTAGGCTGGTTAGTTCCCGGTCTTGTGCTCAGCTGACTGGCTCGAGTTCTTTAGTAGGTCTTTGAGCAGCTGCGACGTCAAATGTCTCGGACCGCTCACGACGCTTGATGAACTTCCAGTCCGCCTCGTCGATGTAGATCCCGCTCGGGCCGCTGCCGCCCTCCAGGTCGATAGCTACGTGTGCTGAGACCTGTGGCTTAACCGAGGCGAGGATCGGCACGAAGCCAAGCTGCAAGCTGGTTTCGATCAGCGCCTGCTGGTTGCGCTCGTCGATATCAGCAGCTTCGTCCAGGTAGTAGGGCAGACGAATGCGCCCTGCTTGTTCGCGATCCATCAGGTGCAGCAGCAGGTACATGTTGGTCAGCGCTTTGATGGTCATGGTCGTGCCGTTGGACGCCGCGCCATCGATGTCGGTATGAATCACCGGCTGGCCGCCAACCTTGGTGATTTCGAAAGCCAGCTCGAAAAGATCTTTCAGGCCGAGCTGATTGTTGTTGGCAGCAACCAAGCGTGCCAGGTACTCCTTGGCTTCCTCGTTCTTGCTGTCCTGCTCGCTGCTTTGCTGCAGGTCGAAAACTGAGAGCGTCTCGCCTTGCTCGTATTGTCCGGCGCTGTGGATGATCTGGTCGATGTGCTTAAGCGCATCCTTGTTCGGTGCCAGCACGATGCGGAAGCTTTCGAGGTTGGATACCTGGCGCTTGTTAATTTCGCGGTTGAACAGCGCCAGCTGATGTTCAAGGCTGTCGTAGTCGCTGCGGATATTGCGCAGGGTGCGGGCAATGTCGGTAACCGCGGCGCGGCGCGCCTTGGCGAGTGTGAGGGCTTCGTCCTGGCGATGCGCGTAGGCGTTAACCAACAGCTGCAGCCGGCGCTCCGGATCCTCTTCACTGTCGAACTTGGCGACGCCCTTGAGGCGAACCTGCGCATAGAGCGCTTCGATCTGCCCGTCGACGCGCTGCAGCGCTTGCCAGCTGTCCTGATAGTCGTTGAGCAGTGGTTGCAGGTTGTCCAGCGAATCGTCGACTGGGTCCATGAATGGCGTACCAAAGGGCAAATCTGCAGGTAGCAGCTGGCGACGACGAAGCGCGTCTTCTAGCGTGCGCTCCTTGGCTTCCAGATCCGCCAGCTGACGGCCGACCAGTTGCAGCTTTGCCGACAGGTGCTGGACGCGTTCGGTAAAGGCATCGCTGGTTCGCTTGAGCTCGTCTTGCGCCGCCTCCGCCTGCGCCAGCTGCTCGAGCTTGCTGCCTTCCTCGGTTGACAGCGTCTGGCAGCGACGGAAATCTTCCAGCGCTTTCTGCGAATCGAGGACCTGCTGGTAGAGTTGTTCGGCCTGGGCCTTGCTGGCGGCCCGGTCGACTGCCACTGAGTGCTGCGCCTTCAGCTGCTTCAGCTCTCGCTCGAGGCGGTCTTTCTGGTCACGCAGAGCAGCACGGTCGGCCAACGCCTGAAGGGCCGGTGGTTCGATATGCGAAAGGTCGATGGAGACGCCCGGCGCTTCGAATCGCTCGCCCTTAAAGCCGTTCAGGACCGCTTCGAGTGATTTGACCCATGCCTCGCCATCATCCAGCGCGATGCCTTTGTCCCCTAGCGGCAGGCTGAACAGCTGCCTGTTGAACAGCCGCATCAGGCGATCAACGTCCGCTTGTGAGAACTCCTCGCGCAGGCGCGAATAGCTGTTGTTGTCGGCATGGTCCAGTTGCTGTCGGACCGACTTGAGGCGTTGCTCCAGATCGCGCATGCGCTCGTCCAAATCTTCGCTGGAGAACTGGCGGGACTGGGATAGCGCCCCAGCCAGCTCGTCGTGGGCATCTTTGGCGGCGAGCAGCTGCTGTTCCAATACACGGGCATCGTCGATCAGGGCGAAACGGTTCTTCAATACGGACAGTTCTCCCAACCAGCGCTGGATCTCGCTGATTTCGCGCTCCAGGCGCATCAGCTCGGCCGTGCCGCCACGCTGTTCGTTCTGCAGGCCGTCCTGCTCGCGGCGATAGTGCTCCGCCTGGATCACCAGTTCCTCCTTGCGCGCGCCGGCATAGTCCTGCCAGGTGCCCAGCAGCGAGTCGAGCAAAGGAGACAGGCGATGCAGCTTGCCGCGCAGCAGTTCACGCTGGGCCACGCCCGCAGCCAGGGCCTCGACCAGCGGACCGGCCGCTACTAGGGCTTGGTAGTCCTGCTCCATGCGGCGTACGTCGCGGAAGGCTTCCTCTGTGGCGGCAATGTAGTCGACGCTGCCGGAGCGCAGGCTGTGCTCGAATGCATCGAGGAATAGCTGCTTGAGCTTGGCTGCGGTGATCTCGCGCATATGCAGCAGGTTGATGAACAACGCGCGGAAGGTTTTGAGGCTCTGCTCGCTGGTCGAACGCAGAGGGATGAGCGTCATGTCCAGCGGAATTGCGGTGTGGCCACCGACTAGCAGCCGCCGCAGCTCGTCCGGCTTGGCCTCGTAGGCCTTGATGCCTGCCCGTTCAAGATTGGCGAACAGCTCGCGTTGGCGCAGGCAGGTACCGTTCTGCTGGTAGTGATCGAGGTCCAGCGAGCCTTGGTAGACGAAGAACTGGTGGCCGAAGCCGCCACCCGGACCGCGGCCGGCAACGCCGATCACATGAGGACCGTGGGGCAGGGCGACTTCGACGAGGATGTAGCTGGTGTCGCTGGCAAAGTAGAACTTGCGCGACTGCTCGAGGCTGTATTTGCCGAAGCTCATGTCCGACATGCGCGCCAGAATCGGGAACTGCAATGCGTTGATCGAGGCGGACTTGCCGAGGTTGTTCGCACCGTAGACCGACAGCGGCGTTTCCAGTGGAAAGATGCCGAGGCTATAACCCGCAGTGTTCAGTAGGGCGAAGCGGCGGATACCGTAGCGTTCCTGGCTCATGCTTCAAGCTCCTTTTCTGCAGCGATGGCACGCGCCAGCGCGTCTTCTTCGGATTCATCTTCCGCATAGTCCAAGAGGATGATCTCGTCTTCTTCCTCCTCAGCGATCAGCTGTGGCGCTGGAAGCGAGAGATCACTGCTGTGCAGGCTCGCTGCCAGGTCGCGGTCCTGCTGGACGGACAGGCAGACGTCGAGGAAGCGGTGCATGGGCGGCAGGAAGCGGTAGATCCCATTGCTGTCTTCGGTAAAACCCAGTTGAGTTAGGCGGCGGATGACCTTCTCCTCCAGCTCGTCCTGGGACGTCACTTCAGCCTGCAGAAACAGGTCCCGGTACTTGTCCAATAACGCCGGCAGTTCATCCCGGCCCAGGGTGCCCCCGTCCAGCACCGCGAGGGGATCGCGGCCCTGATCAGCCAAGTGCTCGACCAGAATGAAGGTAAACAGCGCCAGTCGCTGTGCGGTCTTGTTGACCTGTGCGCCCATCTGCTCGGGGACAAAATAGTAGAAGCCGCGAGGATCGCAGACCAGTTCGAAGCCGAGCGCCTTGAACAGAGCGCGGTAGTGGTCCTGCATGCTGGACAGCTGGGCGTAGCACTCCGGCTCGCTGCGCGACAGGTGATAGCCCTTGAAGAGTTCGCGGAAAATCGGCGCCAGCTGGGTCATTTCTTTCAGATCAATGTTCATACGCAACTCAGTCAATCATCGTGTGAGCAGGCACGAGGCGCTTTTCACGAAAAGGAATCGAATCGGGGCGGGCAATAGATCGCCAAAGGGGCGCGACCTCAACCATCGGAATTGGCCAGCAGTGCAAAGGAGCTAAGGCTGACCTGATGCTCACGGGTCAGGTACTCGCGCCGCTCCAGGCGGTCGCGTTGAAAGCGCGCATCGCGGGACAGCCGTGAGAACCAGTAGAGCAGCTCATCGGTCGCGCCATCCGGCTCCTGCTCCAACAGCCATTGCATCAGGTCCGGCAGAGGCAGCGCCTGTTCGCAGCGGTCGAGCATCTCCCGTGCGGTCAGTGGCGACCGCGGTGCGTCGGTCTTGCGCTTGCTGCCCGCGCGGGGGAACTGCGCCGGTTTCGGCTCGAAGCGGGCCAGGGCGTAGACGTAGGCCTCAACCTGGCTGGCCGAGCCGAGAAAGGTGCTCTGTGGCCGGGTGAACAATGGCAGTGAGGCCCGCGGCACCGCGTCCAGTCCTTTCTTGCGAATGGCTGACAAGGCCAGCGCGGCGCCTCGCGTCACCGCATTGTGCCGGCGCGCCTCTTCGCGCAAGGGCAGCAGCAGCTCGCGTGCGTGACGCAGGGTGAGCTGGGCGGTGCTTTGCATTTCCAGAATTCGCGCATGAGTGCGCAGCAACAGGTCGTCGTCAACCAGCTGGCCAAGCCGTTGTTGCTCGCCGAGCAGCTTCATGAGCACCTGCTCGACGCGGTAAACGCCCTGTTCGAAGGCGCCGTCAGCAGCGACCAATTGAATCATCGGCTCTACGTATTCATCCCAGGTCGCCAGGACCTCGGCGTAACGCTGACGTAATGGAATTTGCCGGTCACTGGTCTTGGCCCGATCGGCGACACCGATGAGCGCCTGTTCGTCGTTGGCGAGCTTTTTCAGCACGTCACGTACGCGCATGTCGAGCAGGCGCAACTGGCGGGCGAGATCCTGCCCGTCACGGATTTCGAAGGCATCTTGGATGTGTCCGGCCAGGCGTTCGAGATGGCGCAGGTACGCTTCGATTTCCAGGCACAGGCCAAGTCGGTGTTCGCGGCGCAGGTAGGCGAGGAAGTCGTGAATCTGCGCGTTGAGCTCGAAGCGGTTCGGGCTCTTCGCCACCGGGACCAATATGTCCAGGCGAATCCATTGATCGAGCAGGGCCGTGATGTCGGTGGGCGTTCCTTCCGGCAGTTGCGCAGCGAGCTGATGACGAAGTTCGATCAGGCTCAGGGTGCCGGCATCGAAGCGCTCGCACAGCGGCTCGAGCAATGTCCAGTGTTCGGCAAGGGCGCGCAATACGCGCTTGGGTTCGATCATCGAGGCGCCAATCCAGCCATGAAAAAAGGCGCAAATTGTACTGCATCACTGCTGGGGTGATGGCAGACGGAGACGACCGGATGCGCCCTGATCGGCATTTAGATCAGCAAACAGGACCGTTCATCCGGACGTCATCAATCACAGGTAGCGTGCGGCGCATTGCTGCCGTTCACCGATTTGATCGCGACCGAACATCATGAAAGTCGACGAAGTGTCGAAATGCTATTTCGATATGCGTTAGTTACCGGCACAATTCGCCCTTTTTTCCAAACGGGAAGCGGTCGGCTTCCTGTCGGCGACCTTTTCGGGGCACGCACACATGATCAAGACGCCGTATTACCTCATCGATAAACAGAAACTGCTGGGCAATCTGGAAAAGATTGCATATGTACGCGAGCAGTCCGGCGCCAAGGCGCTGCTGGCGCTCAAGTGCTTCGCCACCTGGTCGGTTTTCGACTTGATGCAGCAGTACATGGACGGTACTACTTCGTCGTCACTGTACGAACTCAAGCTTGGCCGGCAGAAGTTCGCCGGGGAAGCTCATGCTTACAGCGTGGCTTGGGCCGACGATGAAATTGAAGAGATGGTCGCTAACTGCGACAAGATCATCTTCAACTCCATCGGCCAACTCGAGCGCTTCGAGGCCGCCACCGAAGGCACCATTCGGGGTTTGCGAGTGAACCCCCAGGTCAGCAGCTCCGACTACCTGCTCGCTGATCCGGCACGCCCGTTCAGCCGCCTTGGCGAGTGGGACCCAGAGAAAATCGCCGCGGTCATGGGCAAGATCTCCGGCTTCATGTTCCACAACAACTGTGAGAACGGCAGCTTCGAGCTGTTCGACAAGATGCTCACCACGATTGAGGAGCGCTTCGGCCCTCTGCTTGAACAGGTCGAGTGGGTCAGCCTCGGCGGCGGAATCCACTTCACCGGGGAGGGCTACCCACTCGATGCGTTCTGCGCTCGCCTGAAGGCCTTCTCCGAAAAGTATGGCGTGCAGGTCTACCTGGAGCCGGGCGAAGCGGCGATCACCCTCAGTTCCTCGCTGGAAGTGACTGTGCTCGACACCCTGTACAACGGCAAGAATCTTGCGGTGGTCGACAGCTCGATCGAGGCGCATATGCTCGATCTGCTGATCTACCGCCTCAACGCCAAGATGGCTCCTAACGACGGCGAGCACAGCTACATGGTCTGCGGCAAATCCTGTCTGGCTGGCGATATCTTCGGCGAGTACCAATTCGATCGTCCGCTGACCATCGGCGATCGGCTGTCGTTTATCGACGCAGCGGGTTACACAATGGTCAAGAAAAACTGGTTCAACGGTCTGAAAATGCCGTCCATCGTTGTAAAGCAGCTCGACGGCAGCGTCGAGGTGGTTCGCGAATTCAACTTTGACGATTACCTGTCCAGCCTTTCCTGAGGCAGCGGCTTAAGGAGTGACAAAACAATTGAAGAAAAACGTTCTTATCATTGGTGCAGGAGGTGTCGCCAAGGTGGTGGCCCATAAGTGCGCGCAGCACAACGACGAACTCGGTCGTATTGCTATCGCGTCGCGCAGCATCTCCAAATGCCAGGCCATCATCGACAGCGTGCAGGCCAAGGGCGGATTGAAACAGCCCGGTGAGATCAAGGCCTACGTGCTGGACGCCCTGGACGTAGAAGCGACCAAGGCGATGATCAGCGAAACTGAATCGCAGATCGTCATCAATGTGGGTTCAGCCTTCCTGAACATGGCCGTACTGCGCGCGTGTATCGACACCGGCGCCGCGTATCTCGACACGGCTATCCATGAAGAGCCGAACAAGATTTGCGAAACCCCGCCGTGGTATGGCAACTACGAGTGGAAGCACCTGGCCGAATGCCAGGAAAAGGGCGTCACCGCCATTCTGGGCGCTGGCTTCGATCCGGGCGTGGTCAATGCTTACGCCGCTCTGGCGCAGCAGGAGCACTTCGACACCATCGAGTCGATCGACATCCTGGACGTCAATGCCGGTTCGCACGGCAAATATTTCGCGACCAACTTCGACCCGGAAATAAACTTCCGCGAATTCACCGGTCAGGTCTACAGCTGGCAGAACAGCCAGTGGACGACCAACACCATGTTCGAGGTCAAGCGCACCGACGACCTGCCGGTCGTGGGCGAGCAGAGCCTCTACCTGACCGGCCATGACGAGGTGCATTCGCTCTCCAAGCACCTCGGCGTACCGAACGTACGTTTCTGGATGAGCTTCGGTGATCACTACATCAATGTCTTCACCGTGCTCAAGAACCTCGGCCTGCTTTCCGAGCAGCCGGTCCGCACAGCCGAGGGCCTGGAAGTAGTGCCGCTCAAGGTGGTGAAGGCCGTACTGCCCGATCCCGCTTCGCTGGCGCCTGGCTACACCGGCAAGACCTGCATCGGCGATCTCATCAAAGGCACCAAAGACGGCCAGCCGCGCGAGCTGTTCATCTACAACGTGGCCGACCATGAAGAGGCCTACGCCGAGACGGACAGTCAGGGCATTTCCTACACCGCTGGCGTGCCGCCGGTCGCCGCCGCGCTGCTGGTAGCGCGCGGAGAGTGGGATGCGCAGCGGATGGTTAACGTCGAGCAATTGCCGGCGCAGCCATTCCTCAAACTGCTCGACGCGATGGGCCTGCCCACGCGGATTAAGGACGAGCACGGCGACCGCGCTTGGGATCAATAAGCCAGCCACGAGCTACACGAACGAAAGGCTCCGCTGCTTCAGCAGCGGGGCCTTTTTTGCTTTGAGGGCTGTGGTGGATATAAAGCAACATTCGCTCTACGGGCCAAGGCGGGCGTTTCGGCTTTCGTAGAGTGGAAAACCGCGAAGCGTTTTCCACTGACGTTCCCCCCGCGGTTGGTGAAAAAGCTCCGGCGTTTTCCACCCGATGCTGCTTACGGTGGATGTAAAAAACGACATCCACTCTACGAATGCAGCTGTGCCTTCCCGGCTTGTTCATTTCACGCGACAATCCACCGTCTACAAGCGCCCCCTCAGAGGCGCTCGGCAGCCGTGAGGATTTGACTATGAGCAGCAACGACCGCGTCATCATCTTCGACACTACCCTGCGAGACGGTGAGCAGAGTCCCGGCGCTTCTATGACCGGCGAAGAAAAGCTGCGCATCGCCAAGGCCCTCGAGCGGCTGAAAGTGGACGTGATTGAGGCCGGCTTCGCCATCGCCAGCCCGGGCGACTTCGCCGCGGTCAAAGCGGTGGCGGATCACATCAAGGACAGCACCGTCTGTAGTCTGGCCCGTGCCGTGGATGCGGACATCGAGCGCGCCGCCGAAGCGCTGGCCGGCGCCAACTCCGGTCGCATCCACACCTTTATCGCCACCAGCCCGATCCATATGCAATACAAGCTGCGCATGCAGCCGGATCAGGTGGTCGAGCAGGCCGTACGTGCGGTGACCAAGGCGCGTAATCTCTGCGCTGATGTGGAGTTCTCGTGCGAGGACGCCGGCCGCTCGGAAATCGATTTCCTCTGCCGCATCATCGAAGCGGCCATCGACGCTGGCGCGCGCACCATCAACATTCCAGACACGGTCGGCTACGCCATCCCGCACCAATATGCGGAGACCATCCGCCAGCTGCTCGAGCGCGTTCCCAACGCGGACAAAGCCGTCTTCTCCGTTCACTGCCACAACGACCTGGGCCTTGCGGTGGCCAACTCGCTGGCGGCGGTCGTCGCGGGGGCTCGGCAGGTCGAGTGCACCATAAACGGCCTGGGCGAGCGCGCTGGTAACGCCGCGCTGGAAGAGATCGTCATGGCGATCAAGACGCGTCAGGACCTGCTCGACGTGCACACCCGGATCGAGACCGAGCACATTCTCAGCGCCTCGCGCCTGGTATCCGGCATTACGGGCTTCCCAGTGCAGCCGAACAAGGCCATCGTCGGTGCCAACGCCTTTGCTCATGAATCCGGCATCCATCAGGATGGCGTGCTCAAGCACCGCGAAACCTATGAAATCATGTCCGCGCAGTCGGTCGGCTGGAACGCCAACAAGATGGTCATGGGCAAGCACTCTGGACGCGCCGCCTTTCGCGCGCGGCTTGAGGAACTGGGTATCGTTTTGCCGGGCGAAGGCGAGCTGAACGCGGCCTTTGCGCGCTTCAAGGAGCTGGCCGACAAGAAGCACGAGATTTTCGACGAGGATTTGCAGGCACTGGTTTCTGACACCCTGGCCGAGGACGTGCACGAGCATTTCAAGCTGGTGACGCTGGAAGTGGCGAGCAAGACTGGCGAGGTGCCGGACGCCAAGCTCGTGCTGAACGTGGATGGCAACGAGCAGGCTGCGTCAGCGCAGGGTTCTGGGCCGGTCGACGCAACCTTCAAAGCCATTGAGTCGGTGGCCAACTCGGGCGCCACGCTGCAGCTCTACTCGGTCAACGCAATCACCAAGGGCACCGATTCTCAAGGCGAGGTCACGGTGCGGCTGGAGAGGGGCGGACGTATCGTCAACGGCAACGGTGCCGATACCGATATCGTCGTGGCCTCGGCCAAGGCCTACCTCAACGCGCTGAACCTGATGCAGGTTGGCGCCAAGGCTCATCCACAGGTGACCGGGGTTTGATTACCGAAAGCCGGCGTCGAGCCTTCCTCAACGCCATGCAGATCACCACCTGGCTGCCACGAGCCGAACTGCCCTTTGCCGCGCCTTCGCGCCCAGAGCTGTTGCAAATAGTCGAGACGGTATCCGAGCCCGCGCCAGTCGTCGAGCTTCGACCAACGCCACAGCCGAGCCGCAGCACAGCGCCCGAGCCGGCTGCGACGGCGACGGCTGCTTCGGCGAGTCCGGCCGCAGATGCGGTTCGCTCGGTCATGCCACGCATCGCCGTGCCCGAGCCGAAAAAACCTGCGGCGAAGGCCCGCGAAGCGCAGGTGGTTGCCGCCGAGCAGAAAGCCGCCGTACCGCCCCCTCGCTTCGCCTTGCAGCTGCTGCGTGCCGGCAATGTGCTGTTGCTGGTCGAGCTGCCGACGGGTGAGTCTTTCCAGAGCCGCGATCCTGCTTACATCCTGCTCAAGGACTTGTTGCGTGCTGCCAGACTACCGGACAGCCCACAGCAGGTTGGAGACGGTGAGCCGATTCGCTGGCCGCTGCTCCATCGCGGCAGCCTCGATCAGGGCGGCGAAGCTGCACGTGACTACGTGCAGGGCGTGGTCGCTGCCGAGTTGGAACAAATGGGTTGTGCCTGCCTCTGGCTGATCGGCTCGCCTGCGCTGCGGTTTGCTGGCGAAGTCGAGGCGGACGCCTGCTATCGCGAGCTGACAATCGAAGGCTTAGGCGTTGCGTTGACGATGCCGGGGCTCGAGCAGTTGATGGAGCAGCCCGGCAGCAAGGCGCAGCTGTGGCGAGCCATGCGCCGCAGCATGCCGCGCTGGGTGATCGGTTTGAGTGGATCCACGAGTAGTGTTCATGAGTGATGCAGTGAGCTTCCGCCCGATGACCGCGGCTGATATCGAAACCGTTCTGAAAATCGAATACGCCGCCTTCAGCCACCCCTGGACCCGCGGCATCTTCACCGATGCGCTCACCGCCTATGAGTGCTGGGTGATGTTCGAGGGCGAGCAGCAGGTCGGCCACGGCGTGATCAACGTCATCCTCGATGAGGCGCATCTGCTCAACATCACTGTCAAACCACAGAGCCAGGGTCACGGGCTTGGCTTGCGACTGCTGGAACACCTGATGCAGCGTGCTCAGGAGCGTGGCGGTCGCGAATGCTTCCTTGAAGTGCGTGCGAGCAACACCTCGGCTTATCGCTTGTATGAGCGTTATGGCTTCAATGAGGTGGGGCGTCGCCGTGGGTACTATCCATCTGCCGAAGGGCGGGAGGATGCGCTGGTAATGGCCTGTACGCTGATCGACTGATCAAGCGAAGGTCTGACGCAAGAAGGCCCGACTCGAAAGAGCCGGGCCTTCTTCTTTATCGTCGCCATACATCCGTTGCGTACGGCAGACAGCCGGTTGCGTGAGGCTACTGTCCTGGCGCCTTGTCCCGGCCAGAGTCCAGCGGGGCGTCACCGCCTAGTTCGTTGTCATCCATCACATCGTCATTTTCGTGTAGTACAGCGTCACCGCCGCCGAGTCCGGTGTCCGGATCGCCATCTGCCGGGCCGTCCCAGGGTTTACCGTCCAGTGGGTCGGAGCGGCCCTCTTCGGCCTCGTCCAGGTCCACATCGGCTCCGATGCGATGCTCCGAAACTTCACTCAGATCCTGGTCGGCCGGCCCGCCATGGCCCGGCTCGTGTGGCGAGCGGGAGCCGTCGTCAGGTATGAGCGTTTCCGGCGCCATGTCGTCCATCGTCGTCTGGCCGCCTGGCACCTCGCCCGTTGTCATTCCAGCTTCGGCGACTCGCTCCGGCGGGAACTCGTTCTCGCGTTCTTCGGCAGGAACTTCATCCCCGATGCGGCCTTTACGGTCGTCCCGATGCTGGTCGAAATCGAGCTGTTCGATTGAACCCATGCGGTCCTCGGTAGTGTCGATTTCCGTTGGGGTGTAAGGCTTGGAATCGTTCATGACAACCTCCTGCTAGAACTCTGGTCTTGCAGTTTGTGACCCGGTGACGATGTGAAGATTCAGGCCGGCCGCTGGCCGGTTCTGCCTTTATGAACCAAGCTGCAGTGGCCGTGCATCTTGAACTACAGGCAGCGGCCGCGATAAAAAACGCGAACCACCACCGTTGATCGGGGGTCCCAGTTACATGAGTAAACAATATGATCAACCCGAGCTAGAGGCTCGGAGCTGCGCTTTTTTCTTCGATGTTGATGGCACGCTCGCTGATATCCAACAGCGCCCTGAACTCGTTTTCATCCCCCCTCGTTCACTGGCGGCACTGGAACAGCTGAGCGCCAATGGCATTCCTGTTGCGGTCGTGTCGGGCCGGCCGATCAGCCAGCTCGATGCGCTGCTCACGCCTTTGCAACTGCCCGCTGCCGGCGTGCACGGCGCCGAGCGTCGTACCGCTACCGGCGAGTTGCAAAACCTGACCCTCGATAATGACGTGTTCGACGCCATCCAGCGCGAGTTGGCGCAAGCATGTGCTGAGCATCCTGGCCTGACGCTGGAGAACAAGGGCGTCGCCTTTGCGCTGCATTTCCGCCTGGCTCCTGAGCTTGAAGAGATAGCGCGCGGCGTGGCCGAAGATTTCGTGGCCCGTTATGGTGAGGTGCTGGCGCTACAGCCGGGCAAGTGTGTGTTCGAACTCAAGCCGCGTGGCGCCAGTAAGGGTGAGGTCATTCGGACTTTCATGCAGGAGGCGCCTTTTGCCGGACGGACACCCGTCTTCATTGGCGATGACCTGACCGATGAGGCAGGCTTCACGGTGGTCAACGAACTGGGCGGGGTCTCGATCAAGGTGGGCACAGGTCCGACCGAAGCCATGCAGCGGCTGGCGTCAGTAGAAGCCGTCGCCGTCTGGCTCGACGGATTGCAGAGCACGCTGTCCGAGCCGCAGCAACATCCAATAAAACCAGACTGAAGCGAGAACTACATGAGCCGACTAGTAGTGGTTTCCAACCGTGTAGCGCCGATCAAGGCGGGGAAGGTCGCTGCTGGCGGGCTTGCAGTTGGCGTTCACGACGCATTGCGCCAGGCCGGCGGTATCTGGTTTGGCTGGAATGGCGATGTAAGCAGCACCCCGCAAACCCGAACCGAGACCGTCGGTAATATCACCTACGCCACGATGGGCCTCACCAAGCAGGATTACGACCAGTATTACCGTGGATTTTCCAATGCCACGCTGTGGCCGATCTTTCACTACAGGATCGACCTGGCGCGGTACAACCGGCAGGAGTACGAAGGTTACAGACGGGTCAACGCGATGCTGGCGGAGAAACTGAAACCGCTGCTCGAACCTGACGACATCATTTGGATCCACGACTATCACCTGATTCCCTTCGCCGAAGCTTGCCGCCAGCTCGGCATCCGCAACCGCATCGGTTTCTTCCTTCACATTCCGTTCCCGCCGCCGGAAATCCTGACCGTCATTCCGCCGCACAATGAGTTGCTGAAAACACTTTGCTTTTACGACCTCATCGGCTTCCAGACGGAAACGGATCGGCTCGCCTTCCAGGACTACATGACCCGCGAAGTGCGGGGAATCCTTGAGTCCGATGGGAGCCTGACCGCGTATGGTCAGAATTTCCGCGCCGGGGTGTATCCCATCGGCGTGGTCCCGGATGAGATCCAGACGCTCGCCGAGTCCTACAAAGGCCGAAGCAAGCCCATGCGGCGCACCACGGACGTCGATCGCAAGAAGATCATCAGCGTGGACCGGCTGGATTATTCCAAGGGCCTGGTCGAGCGGTTCAAGGCGTACGAAGCGTTCCTGGACCGATACCCGGAGCATCGTCGCGCCGTCGAGTTCATCCAGATCGCGCCGACGTCGCGTTCGGACGTAAAGACCTATCAACATATTCGTCAGCAGCTGGAAAGCGCAGCGGGCCACATCAATGGCTGGCTGTCGGACCTGGACTGGACGCCCCTGCATTACCTCAACAAAAGCCATGATCGGAAAGCCCTGATGGGGTTGTTCCGCCAGTCCGACATCGGCTTCGTCACCCCGCTGCGCGACGGTATGAACCTGGTCGCCAAGGAATTCGTCGCGTCTCAGGACCCCGAAGATCCTGGCGTGCTGGTGCTATCGCGCTTCGCTGGCGCTGCCCGCGAGCTGACCTCAGCGCTGATCATCAACCCCTACGATTGCATCGGCATGGCCGAGGCGCTGGATCGGGCGATGCGTATGTCGCTCACCGAGCGCAAGGATCGCTACGAGCACATGATGCGGGCAATACGCGCCGCTGACCTGGACGCCTGGCGCGACAATTTCCTGCGCGACCTGCGCGCCTTTTCCTCCCGCCCGAGAGCTGAGGTCCCTTCGAATCCGCTGTTCACGGTCTAATGCTGTGACGCACCGGTCTGCGTGCTTGTCAAAACGCCGACCGGTTCGTAACGTGCGTGTCGGAATGGAAGGGGCAGGCGATGAGCAACGAGCTTCAACAGTTATTCGAGAACAATGCGCGCTGGGCTGAAGCGATCATCGAAGAAGACCCTACTTTTTTCACCAAACTGGCCAAGCAGCAGCTGCCGGAGTATCTCTGGATCGGCTGTTCCGACGCCCGCGTGCCTGCCAATGAGATTGTCGGCCTGCTGCCCGGCGATCTCTTCGTTCACCGCAACGTCGCTAACGTCGTGCTGCACACCGACCTCAATTGCCTATCGGTGATTCAGTACGCGGTGGATGTGCTCAAGGTGAAACACATCCTCGTCACCGGTCATTACGGCTGCGGAGGTGTTCGCGCTTCGATGCGTGACGATCAGCTAGGCCTGATCGACGGCTGGCTGCGCACCATCCGCGATCTGTATTACGAACACCGCGAGCACATCGCCAGCTTCCCCACCGAAGAAGCACAGGTGGATCGCCTCTGTGAGCTCAACGTCATCCAGCAGGTGGCCAACGTCAGCCACACCAACATCGTCCAGAATGCCTGGCATCGCGATCAACCGCTGTCCGTTCACGGTTGCATCTACGGCATCAAAGACGGCATCTGGAAGAACCTCAACGTTACGATCAGCGGTCTTGATCAACTGCCGCCGCAGTACCGCCTCCGCACGCGCCGGCCGGTCTGATGGACGGGCGTCAGGGATGGGCTTTCGCTGGCCTGCTGCTCGCTGTGCTCTGCTGGAGTGGCAACGCGCTGGTGGCGCGCGCCTTTCATGATGCTATACCGCCGCTGACCTTGTCGTTCTGGCGCTGGGTGCTGGCGACCTGCCTGTTGCTGCCGTTCGTAGCGCGCTCCATCTGGACACACAGGGCCACGCTACGCGCCGCGGGTTGGCGGCTGCCAGTGATCGCCGCATTGGGCATCAGCAGCTACAACTCATTGCTGTACTCCGCGGCGCAAAGCACCGAGGCCATCAATCTCACCCTGGTCAACACCTGCCTGCCCCTGTTCACCTTCATCGGCGGCGGCCTGCTGTTGGGCGAATGGCCCGCGCGTCGCGCCTGGTTCGGCATGGCCATCGCCGCGTGCGGGCTGGTCTACCTCATCAGCCGCGGCAGCTGGGATGCGTTCACTCATTTGGCCTTCAAGGCCGGCGATCTCATCATGCTCGCAGCGGTTCTGGTATGGGCGCTGTACACCCTGTCATTGAGACGTTGGAGCGGCTTCCTCCAGGTTCCGCCCTTGACACTGCTAGGCGTGCTGATGGCAATCGGTACGCCGTTTATCCTGCCGTTCTACCTGTTCGAGCTCAGTCATGTCGGCGGTTTCGAACCAAGCACGATCAACCTTTCCGTCATCGCCTATACCGCGGTCTTCGCGTCGCTGGTGGCTTACCTTTCCTGGAATCACGGCGTCAAAACCGTTGGCGCGGCGAAAGCGGCGATGGCGACCTACCTGATGCCGGTATTCACCGCCATTCTCGGCTGGCTGCTATTAGGGGAGGGCTTGCAGCTATTTCATTGGATCGGTGGCGGACTGATTTTTGCCGGTTTGCTGCTGGCGACTCAGGTTAGGGCAGGTAGCCCGCTCTTAAGTCAGGCGAAACAAAGCCCGCGCTAGCGGGTTCGCTTAAGGCCTGCCAGGGAACTTGTGCGTCTGGATGGAGGGCCCCGGAACGCAGCCGTCTTGTTAGCGTTCATGCGCCGCAGCCGGGGTGCAGCGCATAGACGTTCAACGGTGGCGCCGCTCTTGGTTGTGCGGTGCAGTGCAGATTATGGCGCGCGGTAGATGGCGCACAGCTTGTTGCCGTCAGGGTCGCGCACATAGCCCAGGTGCATCGGGCCTAGGCTGCTTTCGCGCAGCCCCGGTGGATCTTCGCAAGTTGTGCCGCCATGGGCCACACCGATGTCGTGGAACGCCTGGACCTGCTCGGCCGAATTGCACTTGAAACCAATCGTGCCGCCATTGGCGACCGTCGCTTCTTCACCGTTGATGGGCTCGGTAACACCGAAGAGGCTGCCATCGTGTCGGTAGAAGAGGCGGGTGTGCCCAGTAGGCCCGGTGTTACGGATCGGCTCGCCTGCGCCGAGTAGGCCGAGCACGGCATCGTAGAACCGCTTTGACCGTTCAATATCATTCGAACCGACCATTACATGGTTGAGCATGAGGGCCTCGCTAAGTGGGGTTGGTTGTGCGGCTGTGGACGAGCAATGTAGCACCGGCATGAAGCGGGACGTCAACGGGGTTCTGGGGGATCAACGGCGGCTCGGGTTGATCCCACTTTTGTTCGCTGAGCGCGCCCGGTTGTTGGCTGGCTTGGGTCGTCTTTCTCGGCCACGTTCCAAGCCAAGCGAATTCAGTCCGAGCGGCTGGATTTGCTGCCCTCGCCGGAGGTGGGTCGTCATCCCGGTTGGGCTCGCGCCGCGGGACCGCCGGCAGGAACGAATAGCTGGCAAGAGCGCTGCGCATCCACGGCAGTCAACTCTTGGCGCAGCTAAAAGGTGGCGGCTCCGTTATGAAAAATACGATCTGTAAATGGTGAGGGCAGTTATCTGGTGCTCACCGGTTTACATCAACCACCACACGCCCCCGGACTCTGCCTTCGAGTAACTCCTGTGCAACCGGTATGGCTTCACTCAGGCCAATTTCATTGGTTTTTTTCATCTAATATCGATAGGTCAGGTCGGTGCACAGGCGGCCCCAGGCCTCCACACGTTCCTTGTAGGGACGGGTGACACTATTGATGCCAATCAGACTAACCCCACGCAGAATGAAGGGCGCCACGGTCGCTGGGAAGTCCAAACCTTGGGCCAAACCGCACGCAGCGACCACCCCGTCTGCGCGTGTGCCTGCGCATACGTTGGCCACGTGTGGCTGCCTACTGAGTCGATCGCCGCAGCCCAACGCTCTTTTGCCAAAGCACGCCCGGGATTGGACAATTCATTCCGATCAATGATGGATGTTGCGCCCAAGCGCTTGAGGTAATCAGCTTCGGCCGGACGCCCCGTAGCTGCAATGACCGAATAACCTTTACGCGCTAACAGCGCGATGGCAAAGCTGCCAACTCCGCCATTGGCGCCTGTAACCAGCACGCTCCGGCGTCACACCTTGGCGTTCCAGCGCTAACAGGCACAGCATTGCTGTGTAGCCTGCGGTTCCGATTGCCATTGCCTGGCGTTCGCTCAATGTCTCGGGCAACGGGATCAGCCATTCCGCTCGTAGCTTGGCCTTCTGAGCCAACCCGCCCCAGTGCCCTTCGCCCACACCCCAGCCGTTAAGCAGGACCCGGTCGCCGATCCTGTAGTGAGGGTTGCTGCTGGCTTCCACGGTTCCGGCCAGATCAATACCGGGCACCATCGGAAACTGACGCACAACTGGACTGCCACCGCTGATGGCTAGCCCATCCTTGTAATTCAGCGTGCTGTAGGCCACCCGAACGGTTACATCACCTTCAGGGAGCTGCGCTTCATCAAGGTCAGTCAAGCGAGCCCGATAAGCCTCTGCATCTTTTTCAATAAGAATTGCCTTGAACATCATCAGCTCCTCATTTAGACCGATCGTCTCAAATGTCAATTGAGAATGTGACGCCAATATTCGTATTTCCTGATTAGGGCTAGTTTCGTTGGTTTTTTTCGACGGGCTGCTTTTGGATATGGCAGCAACTCAGCACTGCTTACTGCCGAGGTCGTTCTGCGTAAGCGCTTCGCGCAACCAAGAGGTGAAAGAGATATTTCTGGGCTGACTGTCCGCTTCTAGGCCGATATCTGCTCCTCCCCAGCGACAACACGCAAGCCTCTCAGCGCCACGAAGCTCAATCAACGAAACGGGCACCTTGAAGACCGCAACCTGGCAGGCGGCGGCCCGGCCTGGATTGGCCGTGCTAGGCTTGGTTTTGGCTGCTCCACGGCCGATACGAACAATTACGCAAGGCCCGACTCGGCGCCTTGTCTGGAGTCCCACATGAACGCGCGTCCGCCATCAGAGCTTTCAACCGAACTCTCTGCATTTGTTGCCACGCACTTTGCCGACCGAGGATCCAACCCGGATCGGCTGATTGCCGAATCCTGGTACCGCAGTGTTCACGAGCACGGGCTCGACCCGGCTCAACCTGCCGCCCACGTTCAGCTTGAGCATCACGAGATCCGTCTGCATCAGGAAGAGCACCATGACTTTCTGGCCATCGCGAGCCAGGGCATGGAAGGGCTGTCGCGGCGTCTGAATCCTGCCGGGTTCGCGGTGCTGCTCAGTGACCGCCGCGGTATCACGCTCGACGCGCGGCTGCCCGGGCAGTACAGCCCCTATGCGGATTCGGGCCTGTTGGTCGGCAGTTGCTGGGACGAGTCGCTGGTAGGCACCAACGGCATCGGCACGGGGCTGGCAGCGGGCCAGCCGCTGATCATCCACCGGGACGAGCACTTTCTCAGCAGCAACGCCATGTTGAGTTGCTCGGTGGCGCCGCTGTTCGATCCACAGGGTGCGTTGCTGGGCTGTCTCAATGCCTCGTGCCTCAACAGTGGCGGGCCGAAGCAGGCGCAGTACCTGACGCTCCAGTTGGTGGGCCTGTACGCCCGGCTCATCGAAAACGCCAGTTTCCACCAGCGCTATGCCACTTGCGCCATGCTGACTCTGGGCGGCGATGCCGGTGACCTGGGCAATGAGCGCTTGCTGGCGCTCGATGCGGCAGGCCGGATCCTCGGCGCCAATCGCGCCGCCTTCATGGCCGCAGGCCATGGGAACGCGCTGTTGGGGGAGGCGGTTCAGGATGTCCTGTCAACGTCACTGGATGAGCTGATCACCCTGACGCACGGTGGCCAGCGCAGCGCATCGTTACGGCTGGAGGGCGGGTCCGCGCTGGAGGTCACGCTACGTATGCCGTCGACCCCCGCGCCGCGCGCCAGAAGCGAGCGCGGCCTGAACGTCATTCCGGTAGAGCCTACGCTTGAAGACTTGGCCGGGGAGGATCCAGGCCTGCAACGCTGCGTCCTAAAGCTGCGGCGCGTGCTCGATCGGGATATTTCATTGCTGCTGACCGGCGAGACCGGCACCGGCAAGGAAGCCTTCGCGCGGGCGATCCATCAGGGCAGCGTGCGCGCCAAGGGGCCCTTCGTGGCGCTCAACTGCGCGGCGATTCCGGAGTCGCTGATCGAGAGCGAGCTGTTCGGCTATCGCGCCGGGACCTTTACCGGCGCCAGCCGACAGGGGATGAAGGGCAAGCTGGAACAGGCGAATGGCGGGACCTTGTTCCTCGACGAAATTGGCGATATGCCGGCCCACCTGCAGACGCGGTTGCTGCGCGTGCTGGCCGAGCGGGAGCTGGTGCCGCTGGGCGCCGCAACGCCGGTGTCGCTGAATGTGCAGTTGGTCTGCGCGACGCACCGTGACCTGCCCACCATGGTGGCCGCAGGCGAATTTCGTGAGGACCTGTATTACCGACTCAACGGTTTGACGGTCAGGCTGCCCGCTTTGCGCGACCGGGCGGATCGCGCCGGGCTAATCCGTCGCGTTCTAGGACGCGAGGCCGGTGATGAAAAGGTCGAGCTGACCTCCGAGGCGATGGAGCGGCTGGCCGATTACCGATGGCCCGGCAACGTGCGGCAGCTGATCAACGTGCTGCGCTGTGCCGTCGCGCTGGCTGACGATGTGGTGATCGGTCTCGATTGCCTGCCGCCAGAGATCATGGCGGTACTGGCAGAGCGGTCATCCGTTGCGCAGTCGCTGGAGACGACCCGCGACGCTGCCGAAGCGGCCCATTTGCAAGCGACACTCGAACAGCACGGCGGCAACGTTACGTCAGCGGCTCGTTCTCTCGGCATCAACCGCGCCACTCTGTATCGCAAGCTCCACCGTCACGGACTCACCGCGCCGCGCAGGTGACGCTGCGCTGGCGACTCGGTAGTTTCGGTGGGCTGGCCGATTGCCTCGGCCGAATAACAAGAACCCCGCCGGGGCGGGGTTCTTGGTCACCTCAGGTCACTCAGCTCTGTATGTACACAGCATGGGTATGCGTGTACTCGTACAGCCCGTGCTTGCCATCGGCGCCTCCGATGCCGGACTTGCGCACTCCGGCGTGGTAGCCCTGCATCGCTTCGAAGTTCTCGCGGTTGATGTAGGTCTCGCCAAAGTCCAGCCCAGCGGCCGCCTTCATTGCGGCGGAGAGATCGCGGGTGTAGATGGATGAGGTGAGGCCGTACTCGCAGTCGTTGGCCAGGGCGATGGCTTCGTCCAGGTCGTCGATGATCTGCACCGGCAGCACCGGGCCGAAGACTTCCTTGCGCATGATCTCCATGTCGTGCGAACAGTTGGCGAGCAGCGTCGGCTGGTAGTGGAAGCCGTTGCCCAGGTCCGCCACGGCACCGCCCGTAATCAGCTGCGCGCCCTGGCTCTGGGCGGTGCGCACCATCTGCTCGACCTTGCGCAACCCGGCCTCGTTGATCAGCGGGCCCATTTCAACGTCCGCCTGGGCGATCGGGTCGCCATAGCGTGTCTCGGCCAGGGCGCTGGCGATACGCTCGATGAACTGCTCGGCCACGCCGCGCTGGACGTAGACGCGCTCGGCGCAGTTGCAGACCTGCCCGGTGTTGATGATGCGCGAGGCGCGGATGGCGGTGACGGCTAGGTCCAGGTCCGCGTCGTTCATCACGATTGCCGGGGCCTTGCCGCCCAGCTCCAGGTTGAGCTTGGTGACGTTCTGCGCCGCGGCGGCCATGATCCGTTGGCCAGTACCGACGCTGCCGGTAAAGCTGATCATGTCAATCTTGTCGCTGGTGGTCAGGGCGCTGCCGACGCCCGCGCCGCTGCCGCAGACCACGTTGAACACGCCTTTGGGCAGGTCGGTCTCGGCCACCAGTTTGGCGAATTCGAAGCAGTTGTTCGGCGTCTCCTCGCTGGGCTTGATGACAATGGTGTTGCCCGTCACCAGCGCGGGCGCCATCTTCCGGGCGATCAGGAAGAAGGGGAAGTTCCACGGCAGGATACCGGCCACCACGCCCAGCGGCTTGCGGAACAGGAAGATGTTCTCGCCCGGGCGGTCGCTGGTAATGATCTCGCCTTCGATGCGGCGCGCCCACTCGGCCATGTAGTCGAGGTAATCGGCGGTGAAGTTGACTTCCACCAGCGCCAGGCTCTGGATCTTGCCGCCTTCCTCGGTGATGACCCGGGCCAGGCGTTCGGCGTTCTGGCGGATCTTGCTGGCGATGGTGCGCAGGTGGCCGGCGCGCTCGATGGCGGGCTTCTGGCTCCAGGCTTTCTGCGCAGCGCGAGCAGCAGCTATGGCGCGTTCGGCCGTGGCGGCGTCGGACTCGGGCACGCGGGAAAGCACCGCGCCGGTGGCCGGATTGCGCACCTCGATGTGGTTGTCGCAGGCGACGAAGGCGCCGTTAATGTAGTTCTGGTAGGTGATTGGATCAGTCATGTCGGTCTCCTGAGGGTCAGTTGCTGGCCGTTTTCTGGGTGGACTGCGGCAGGTCGTTCGGGCCGTGCTCGATCCGGTCGTGGGCACGCTTGATCAGGTACTGGTGGATCTGCTCCATCTGTTCGCGATCGAAAGCCTCGGCAAAGGAGGGCATGCCATCGGGGATGCGCGCGCCATGGAGGATGCCGATGAATTGCTCATGCTTTTCCGGGGTGAGCATGCGCAGGTCCGGCAGCACGCCACCGCTGACGGCGTGGATACCGTGGCACTGCGAGCAGTAGCCGTCATAAAGCTTGGCGCCGGCCTCGACCGTAGCCGCATCGGCCGTCAAAGGCGGTGGCTTGGGCGCATCCTCACGCGGCGCGGGTTCCTGCAGTTCGGCAGTACCGCCGAGCTTGTAGGTCAGCACCTGGGCATAGGGCTGCACACCGGCACGCAGCGACAGGGCGCCGGCAAAGGTCGAGAAGGCACCGCCCCAGCCAGCCATGAAGGTCACGTACTGCTCGCCGTCCACGCTGTAGGTGATCGGGGCGGCCATGACGCCGCTGGCAGCGGGCTGCTCCCAGAGCTTCTTGCCGGTGTCGGCGGCATAGGCGATGACACGGCCGTCGGCGCTGCCCTCGAACACGAGGTTGCCAGCGGTGCTCAGGGTGCCGCCGTTAAAGATGGTGACGTAGGGCACTTCCCAGGCCTGCTCTTGCTTGACCGGGTCCCAGGCAATCAGCTTGCCGGACCAGGTGTCGGCATACTTGCCAAGCCCTTCCGGGTCCTCCGGCATCATCCCGGTCTTCAGGCCCAGCTGATACATGCTCTTGAACTTGTTGCGTGCCGGCGCATCCGGCACGTGCTCGTACCAGGCGGACATGATGTGTGCCGGGATGTAGACCAGCCCGGTGTCCGGGCTGTAGGACATGGGGTGCCAGTCGTGTGCACCCCAGAAGCCCGGCTGGACCAGCTTGGCCTTTTTCTCACCCTTCCAGTATGCGGCGGCTTCGTCGTCGACGATTGGGCGGCCTGTCTTCAGATCCACACCCTTGGCCCAGTTGATCGGCACAATATTTTCGGCAGACAAGAGCTCGCCGGTGGCGCGGTCGATGACATAGAAAAAGCCGTTCTTCGGCGCCTGCATCAGTACCTTGCGCTGTTTGCCCTTGATCTCGAGGTCAGCAAGGATCATGTGCTGGGTGGCGGTGTAGTCCCAGGCATCGCCCGGCGTGGTCTGGTAATGCCAGACGTATTCGCCGGTGTCGGCGTTGACCGCGACGATGGAGGACAGGAACAGGTTGTCGCCCTTGCCCTCGCTGCGCCAGATCGGGTCCCACAGCGAGCCGTTGCCGACGCCGATGTAGAGCAGGTTCAGCTCCGGGTCGTAGGCAAAGGAATCCCAGGCGGTACCGCCGCCGCCTTGTTCGACAAAGGCGCGGCCGTGCCAGGTCTTCTTGGCGATCTCCATGCCCTTGCCTTCGGCGGGCTTGTCGGGGCCACCGGGCACGGTGAAGAAGCGCCAGGCCTGATCACCGGTCTCGGCGTCATAGGCGGTGACGTAGCCGCGCACGCCGAATTCGGCGCCGCCGTTGCCGATCACCACCTTGCCGTTGACCACGCGCGGCGCGCCGGTGATGGAGTAGCTGCGGGCTTTGTCGTAGCGCGTATCGACTGACCAAACGCGCTCGCCGGTCTTGGCGTCGATGGCTTCCAGACGGCCATCGAGCACGCCGACGTAGACTTTGCCTTTCCACACGGCGACGCCGCGGTTGATCGCATCGCAGCAGGCCTCACCCGCGCGGGAACGGTCGGACTTGGGATCGTACTTCCAGATTTCCTTACCGGTACGCGCATCCAGCGCATAGACGATGGAGAACGGGCCGGTGGTGTACATCACACCGTCGACCACGATGGGCGTGGCTTCGACACCCCGGTCGATGTCCAGCTTGTAGCTCCAGGCCAGCCCGAGATCGTCGACGTTGCCGTCGGTGATCTTCTTCAGCGGGCTAAAGCGCTGCTCGCCGTAGTCGCGGCCGTGGCTCATCCAGTTGCCGGGCTCGGCGTCGGCATTGGCGATGCGTTTGCCGTCGACTTCGGCGGCGTGCAGCGGGAGGGACAGCAGGGCGGCAAGGCTGGCGCCAAGCAGTGTGGTGGGCCGTCGGCCCAGGTAGGGATCTAGGTGCTTCATCGCAGGCTCTCTCTTGTTATTGGTCTGGCCGCCCCGTGGGGCAGGTCTTTCAGGGAGAGCAACCGCTGTGCCAGCCGTTCCGATATGGCTGCAAAGCCAGCTATGACGCTGGCTGGCGCGGGTCGCGGTCGCCGCGCCTTACGCGGCTTGTCGCAACCAAACCGTTGCGGGGCTGCGACAACTGTCGCGCGGCTGCGACAAAGGCGCGCGCCTCCCAGCCTGTTTTCCGCAGTCTGGATGCAGAGGCGGCGATTGAGAATGGCCTGCCGAGGCAGCAGGACTGGCGGCTGGCAAGCCGTTGCGGAGGCGTAAACGGCAACGGGTAACGTCTTCAGGCTTGCCTGGCATGTGCGTTGCCTTACAGACGCACAGCCTTTGCAGGGTTTTCCGCATCGAGTGGTTTCTGTACTTTGAACGCGCGTTCCGGTGTGCCTGTTCCCGAGGCTGCCCAATCGCGTCCTCTTGGCCAGGGCAATTGAGCAATTTGCCTGGCAACAGCGGTTGGCGACAGCCACGTCACTTCATAACAACAAGGTTCAACCATGTATCGACTCTTACTTGCCGGATCGCTCTTGTTGGCTACCGGACCATTGCTCGCGCAGACGGGCGAACCGCTCACCCTTGATCCCCTGTTGGTGAGCTCGCCGCGAGCCGAATCCGACTGGTTTACCCTGCCGATGGCAGTATCCGCCGTGTCGGCGCAGGACCATCCGGGCGAGCAGTTGCTCACCCTCGACAGCTTGCTCGGGCCTGTGCCGGGCGCGCTTTCGCAGAGCCGCTACAACCTGTCCCAGGGCATGCGCTTGTCTATTCGCGGCTTTGGTTCCCGTTCCAGTTTTGGCGTTCGTGGCGTGCGGGTGCTGGTCGACGGGGTGCCCCTGACCATGCCTGACGGGCAGACCGAAATGGATGGGCTGGATACGTCGTTGGTGGAGCGCATCGAGGTGATCCGCGGACCCTCGTCGACCATTTACGGCAATGCCGCCGGTGGCGTCCTGGCGATCCAGACGCGGCAGCCAGGGGATACACCGTTCACGCAGGTCGAGGTGACCGGCGGCGAGCTGGGCTATCGCCGCATGCGCGCGGAAACCAGTGGCAGCGCCGGATCACTGGGCGCCTTGCTCGCCGTCAACGCCACACAGCTCGACGGCTACCGCACGCACGGTACCGCTGAAACCAACCACCTCACCGGCAAGCTGCGCTGGCAAGGGGAGGGCGGCACGCTCGGCCTCACCCTGCATGCGATCGACAACCGAGCCGAAGATCCCGGTGGTCTGAACCTGGACCAGGTCCGGGCGGACCGTTCCCAGGCGCGGCCGCAGAGCCTTCAGTTCGATGCTGACGAAACTGTCGAGCAGCAGCGCCTCTCGCTGGTCTGGGATGGCCAGGCTGCAGGCGGCGATACCTACCAGTTGCGCAGTTATTACGGCCAGCGCGAGTTCAGCAACCGTCTCCCGTTGCAGAACAACGGCCAGACAGCCTACGACCGCTGGTTTGCCGGAGTGGGTGCCCAACGCACCTTTAACCGGGAACTGGCGGGCCTGCCACATCAGTTGACCGTTGGGATGGACCTGGAAAGCCAGCGGGATGAGCGCTCGCGCAACGACAACCTGCCCGGCGGCATCACCGGCGCCCTGACTCAGCGTCAGCGCGAAACGGCGGACAGCCGGGGTGTGTTTATCGAAGATCAGCTGAGCCTCGGCGACGCCTGGCTGCTCACCGCTGGCGTGCGCTATGACAGCGTGCGGCTCGAGGCCAAGGACCTCTATCTGAACGACGGCGATGCCTCGGGCGAGCGCAACCTGGATGACTGGAACTACAGCTTGGGGCTAAGCCGACAACTGGACGCCCATCATGTGGCGTACGTGCGTTATGCGACATCCTTCGAGACGCCGACCATCAACGAAATGGCCAACCCAACCGGGGGCGGCTTCAACCCATCGCTCGGCGCTGCACAGTCGGTCAACCGCGAAATAGGCTTCAAGGGCGAGCACCCGGGATTGCGCTACGAAGCGGTGCTCTACAGCATGCGCATCGAAGACGAGCTGGTCCCGGAAGTCGACGGACGCACCTTCTACACCAACGCGGGGCGTTCAAGCCGCGACGGTGTCGAACTCAGCGGGGATTGGTTGCTGGGACACTACTGGCGATTGACCGGTGCCTGGAGCTACAACCGCTACCGTTTCGACCAGTTCGAGAGCTACGGCGGCAACCGCATCCCGGGGATTCCGAGGCAGAGCCTGTTCGCCGAAGTCAGCTATGACCGTGACGACTGGTATGCACGAGTCAACGTCAATGCCTACGACCATCAGTACGCGGACAACGCCAACCTCGACCGGGTCGCCGGCTACGCGGTAACCAACGCCCGCCTGGGCTGGCGGATGGTGTGGGGCGATCAGCGATGGGAGCCCTACATCGGCATCGACAACCTGTTGGACCGCAACTACTACGACAACCTGCGCATCAACGATAACTTCGGCCGCTACTACGAGCCTGCTCCAGGGCGGACGATTTATGCGGGGGCGAAGCTGACGTTCAACTAATGGCCTGGATTTGGGGGCGATGTGCTGTGGTTGCGTTCGCAGCTATCAAGCTGCGCGGCGATCGGTCGATATTAAACCGAGAGGTCGTCTCGCATGAGCCACCACTCGCATCCTCCCTTTTCCGAGCGCGTCAGCCAACATGCAGCGACTTCTGGTTTGCCTTGTATGCGTGTTTGCCCTGTCAGTATTGGGGTGGGGTAGCGCCAATTCCTATGCGTTACCCATAACCGACCTTTCAATCGCGCAGTCTTTCGACAACCGGGATATCAACCTCGAGTATCTGATTGCGCCTGATTCCGAGACATTCAGCGCAGTAGCCGGCGCCGCCTATGCGGGTGCATGGCAATCAAACGAAAAACCGACCCTCAACATTGGCTACCAGCCAGCGGGGGCATGGGTGCGTTTTCACCTCGTCAATCCCAGCCCGGACACGGTGAGGCGCTTGCTCCTGATCGACTGGAGCTTTGAAAGAGTCGAAGCGCGAGTGCTGGGCCGGGCCAGTGGTGGCTGGTCGGAGGTGGTCAGCACCGGCAGTACTGTCACCCCGTCAGAACGGGCTCTCAAGAGTCCAGTACTGGTTTTGCCTCTCACGCTGCCGCCCGGTGCAGCTGAGGTTTACCTGCGTTTGCAGGCAACGCAGCCCATGGTTCTTCCCATTCGGCTCATCGACCTGGCCGCGTTCAATCTGGAAGAGCGTAACGAGAACCTGCGTATGGGCGCTTTCTTTGGCGCCATGCTGGTCATGATGCTGTACAACGCCTCGCTTTTTATATTCACCAGAGACCGGTCGTATATCTCCTACTGCTGGTATCTGGCGTCTGCCGCGTTCTACGTCGCAAGCGAGTATGGCTACGGTCCGTACTTCCTTTGGTCAGACTGGCAATGGTTCGCCCAACGCTCGAACTTTCTCTCCGTCAGCTTGGCATTCCTCGCAGCAGGTCTTTTCGAACGGCAGTTTCTGAACCTCAAGGGTGAAGGCGGCTGGGTTCTGCGTCTGAGCAATCTGGTGATTGCTTACTGGAGTGTCGCTGCGCTGGTATCTGTCGTTAACCCCTGGGCCATGGGCTACCTCTATATCGAGCACGGCGGCTTCATTACCTGTGTACTGGCCTTATCAATCGCTTTCCTCGTCTGGTTGCGGGGTAATGCCTCTGCAGGTTTCTTCCTCGTCGCGTGGTCAGGGTTGGTTGCGACCACCCTGTGCCTCACGTTGGCAATGGCAGGCTTGATTCCCATGAGCAGCTACGTGCGTTCCGCTCAACTGATGGGCTTCGTACTGGAATTCCTGCTTCTATCCATCGCGTTGGCCGATCGCATCAACCGAGAAAAAGCCTCCCGTTTGCGCGCCCAGAAAGCGCTGTTGGTCGCGCAGGAGCAAGCCAATGCACTGCTCGAAGACCGAGTCGCTTCGAGAACGCACCAGTTGGAGCAAGCTAATCAGGAGCTTCGTCGGTTGAGCAGCACCGATCCGCTCACTGGCGTCAGCAATCGGCGCGGCTTCGAGGAACGGGTGAGCGCCTCGATCGAGCGGGGCCGTGCGGAAGGCCAGTGTCTCGCCTTCCTGATGCTCGACATCGACCACTTCAAGCGTATCAATGACCAGTACGGTCATGGTGTGGGTGACGAATGTCTCGCTGTGCTGGGCGCTACGCTTGCGACGTTCAGCCGACGCGATAACGAGTTTGCGGCTCGTCTTGGCGGAGAGGAGTTTGCAGTAATTTTCTACGGCATGAGTGCAGCTAGTGCTGAGGCCATTGCCGAAAAGATTCGGGTCGCTGTGGCTCAGCTGGAGCTCAAGCTGCCTGCCGGTTCTATCCGCTTTTCGGTCAGCATCGGCGTCGCTGCCTGGATTCCCGCGACGGGCGACAGCCCGCTAACCTACGCCAAAGCTGCCGACGAGGCCTTGTACCGAGCGAAAGCGCAAGGGCGCAATCAGGTTTGTCTGGCGCTTAGTGAGCACGCATGAAATGGCAAGGCTCGCTTTGAGAGGAATCCACTGCAGCTTGGCCGAACGCACCCTTTATCTCTCATCCGGCCCCGGCATCAAGCGCTCCAACCGCGGACACGCCCATTCAACGAATGCCCGCACCCTAGGCGACAGCTGCAAGGCGTGGGGGTAGACCAGTTGGATCGGCAGGTCCTCAGGCTCGTAATCCCGAAGAAGCCTCACCAGACGACCGTCAGCCAGTTCATCGGCGACCTGATAGTGCATCAGCCGTGTGATGCCCACGCCCTGTATACAAGCCAGGCTGGCAGCGCGGATCTGGTTGCAGGTCAGGCGTGGGGTGATTTCTTCGGCCTGTTCCTTTTCCCCGTGGCGGTAGTACCAGTGGCGGCCCTGGGCGGCGAAGGCGATGCAGGCGTGGTTCTTGAGGGCCGCCGGGGTGTCGATGGCGGGGGCGGTGCTCAGGTAGTCGGGGCTGGCGCAGGTGACCAGCCGGGTGCTGCCGATTTGTCGGGCGACCATGGCCGAGTCGGGCAGGTGGCCGATGCGCAGGGCGAGGTCGAGGCGTTCGTCGAGCAGCGGGACGATCTGGTCGCTCAGGATTAGCTCGACGCGGATCTCTGCATGATCCTTGAGAAATCCGATCACCAACGGTGCAACGTAACGCTGGCCGAACTCCACTGGCGCGGTGATGCGCAGCAGGCCACGGACGGCGCCGTCGCTGGCCTCCAGGCGCTGTTCCATGTCGGCGAAGTCCGCCAGCATGCGCCGGCTCCAGGCCAGGTATTCCGTGCCCTCGTCGGTGAGGGCCATGCGCCGGGTGCTGCGGTTCAGCAGCCGCACGCCGAGGTGGCGTTCCAGCGCGGCCAGTGAGCGCACCACCGACGCCACGGACTGCCCGGTGGCATCGGCGGCCGAGCTCAGGCTGCCGTTGTCGACGATGCGAACGAAGTTGGCCATTGCCTTGAGCTTGTCCATTGCCACCCCTGGATTTGTGCGATTGCTGCATAGATGTTGTCAGGCCCGCGGCATAGGTGAAACCCGCAGGGCGGCTGACACTACAGGGACTGAGGTCTCTTGGAGTTTCGCACATGAATCAATCAGCCAGCCCCGCCCGAATTCTCGCCTACGACCACATCGGTATTCGTGTCAGCGACCGGCCGCGCGCGATGGCCTTCTACCAGGCGCTGGGCTTCGTCGAGAGCGCGAGCTTTCCGCTGTTCGAGGCGAATGAAATGCTCAGCCCGGATGGCGTGCGCATCAACCTGATCTTCAACGGTGCGCGTGCTCAGGACTCGCACAACGTGCTGTTGGATGCGCCGGTCAAGCGGCCCGGTATGACTCATCCGGCCTTTATCGTCGATGACCTGGAGGCTCTTCAGGGCTGGCTGGACCAGCAGGGCATCGTCATTACCGAGGGGCCGCATCCCATCGGCCCGCGGCGGATCGCGCTGTTCATTCGCGACCCCGACGGCAACGTTCTTGAATTCAATCAGCTCATCGAAGGAGGTGCGCAATGAAACTGTACGACCTGGGTCCGTCCGGCAATTGCTACAAGGTGCGGCTGTTCGCAGCGCTGGCAAACATCGATCTGGAGCTGATAGCCGTCGATTTTCTCAATGGCGAACACAAGAGGCCGCCACTTTCCGAACTGAACCCGCTGAGGCAATTACCCATTCTGGATGACGCCGGGCATGTCGTTCGCGACTCGCAGGCCATTCTGGTTTATCTCGCGGGCGCTTATGGCGGCCTGGCGTGGTGGCCGGACAATCCCCGCGGGCAGGCGGAGATCGTGCAATGGTTGTCTTTCACCGCCAACGAGATCCAGCACAGCCTGAATGCAGCGCGGCTGGTGCAGAAGTTCGGTTATCCACTGGACAAGGCCGCGGCACTGGAAAAGTCACCGGCGGTTCTCAAGCTGCTGGACGATCATCTGCAGCGCTATGACTGGCTGGCGATCGACCGGCCGACCATCGCCGATTGCGCGGTCTACCCCTACGTGGTGCTGGCGCCGGAAGGGGGTGTGGATATCACGCCATACAGCCACGTCGCCCGCTGGATGGCAAGCATCGAGAGCTTGACGGGTTATCTGAAGCCCTGACATACGGGCAGCGTTACCTTCTGCGGCGACCCGGTGAGCGACCGGGTCGCCGTGCTCGCCTTGAGCCTAAGGCTGGTCGCCGATTTCAGTACAGCCAATCCGTGGCTTCGTGGAAGCCGCTGGGCTGTTAGAGACAGTGGATGTTCGGCTTCAGTAAATCGCGGAAGAGGAGGGCCGCGCGTTTATGTTTGGAGATCAAGTGTTTCGGTGTGAGCGGGTTTCTACCCCTGCTTCCCAGCCCACGGCGCAACGATTTGCACATCCCCAACAAGCAGCTGAGCCGCGACCATCCAGACCACCGCACCAATCGACGCCAACGACAGATGCCCAACCACGATGCCGATCGCGATCTGTTTCCAAAGTCCGGCATGCTTGTTAGCGTTAGTGGCAACAGCTAGGTAGGGTGCTTCGCGCTCGGCGCGGATGTTGTCGAAATCGTCTCTCATGGTGCGCTCTCGGTGAGGTTGGCTAAACGGCGGCCAAAAAAAAAAGGGTTCAGCTTTCGCTGAACCCTTTCTTGAGTTTGGTGGCTACGCAGGGACTTGAACCCCGGACCCCAGCATTATGAATGCTATGCTCTAACCAACTGAGCTACGTAGCCAAGTGGCGCGCATTATTCGCGCCGCGCAGTTGTGTGTCAACCCTCCTGGTGCGCTTTTTCTGCCTGCTTTTTCAAATGCTTATGCCGCCGGTCCGACCTTTGCCGGCGCGCTGTCGATCAAGCCCAATTTCGGCGCAAAGCGAGGCTGGCTAGATGCTCGTTGCGTACCAGCGTGGCGTTCTGTTGGATCTCCTTGGTCAGCCAGCCGCAGCCAGGTTGGCTGCGAGGTGGTCGCGGTTTATGGCCATGCTCAGAGCTCGCTGGGCGAGGCCCGCCGGACTGACCTCACGTGCTGCAGCCGCTTGGCTGTCTACTTCTACCTATCAGGCTTACCGCGCGCATCGGCTGTTTCCCTTATTACTGAGTGAAGCAGCTTGTGCGCGTCACGGATGACCGGTCCGAACGATGCAGGGTCGGGCCTGCCTAACTTTGCAGGCACCCCTGCGAGGAGATCATCATGCTCAGCACTACCCACCCAAGCGATCCGCCGCTGTATCCCTGGCTGGCGGACGAATCGCCAATGAACGACCTCGACGACGCCGAGAGTGACACCGAGCTGGATGATGGCGGCGTTCTGCCGGACGAAGTACTTGAACAATTGGAAAAAGAGCCGCCACCGCCGGATCCGATGCCTGACCCAGGCGTGATGTAGCGGTTTGGTTGCCCCCGGCTGCAGGGCCGGATACGCCGAGCGCTGCCGAACGCCCTCAATCGCGTGGGCCGTTACACGCAGCCGGATGTCCGAGCTTGCACGCATGAATTGTTGATGGGGCGGACGGGGACGTGCGCCTGGTGCTCCGAGATCAGACCGCAAGCTTTTGACTGCGCGGATACGGGCCATGCCAAATATCGGGCACACGAACCGCAGGGTTCGTTCCGCTAAAACTCTATGCGCTCGGTCACTTGTCTGCTCGTATCAGGACGGCTGTGCCGTCCCCGAGAGGCGAAGTCCAGATCGGCCTATGTCCGTGGTGATGGTCTTCGATTCCGAGTACGCCTGTTGTGAGGTGAAAGCTGCGAGGTACCCTTCTTGAGGGCAAGTGGCGTGTTCGACTGAGATGGTGCGCTTCTGTGCATGTAAGTCCTCTCAACTACTTGTCCTTACCGATACGCAGCCCGTTCGTTGCAGGCGTAACAATGCCCCCCTTGCTCAAGAGACGTATTGCATGAACAGGCGGTTGTTGGTTGCGGTACTGCTGATTGGCTTGCATGTATTCGTCGGTGTCACGCTGATTTCTGATCTTGCCCTTGGGCTGTTCGGCAGCGTTCTGGCGTGGGGCTATCTCGTGCTTTCGGCTGTACTGATGCGCTACGGCGTGCTGGTGCGAGGGGCGGGCAGTGCACTGCTGGCGTGGTCCGGATTGCTGGCGATGGGAATCTTTTCCAGCCTGGCGATATTCGCACTGCTGCGAGCCTTTGCATTGGTGTTGGCTTCACTGCTGGGCTGGGAGTCGGCTGCAATTGCGCAGGGCTCGGCGCTGGCGGTCATCGTCGCGGTTGCTGCCGTTACTCTGTTCGGCGTGCTCAACGCCCGGCGCACGGCTCGAGTAGTCGTGCGCGACATCGCCTTGCGAGATCTTCCGCCGGCACTGGAGGGTTTCAGCATTGTGCAGCTCAGTGACATCCACGTCGGGCCGACAATCAAACAGGGATATATCGATGCGATCGTCAGGCGGGCCAATGGACTTTCTCCCGATCTGATCGTTATCACTGGCGATCTTGTGGACGGCAGTGTTGCCGATCTGGCCGATGACATTGCGCCATTGGCTCAACTGAGCGCCCGTCATGGCACTTACGTGGTGACCGGCAACCACGAATACTATTCCGGTGCCGACAGCTGGATTGCCGAGTTTGAGCGGCTGGGTATGGCAGTGTTGCTCAATCGTCATGTTCAACTCGAACACGACGGTGCTCGCTTGGTATTGGCTGGCATCGCCGACTATTCAGCTGAGCTGTTCCGGCCCAGCCATCGAAGCGATCCGATCGCTGCGTTTGCAGGCGCGCCCGATGGCGTGCCGCGCTTACTGTTGGCGCACCAGCCGCGGTCGGCTAAGGCGGCAGTTGAGGCTGGCTGCGATCTGCAGTTGTCCGGCCATACGCATGGCGGGCAATTTTGGCCGTGGATGCATTTTGTGCGCTGGCAGCAGCCCTGGGTGGCGGGGCTGCAGCGCGTTGGTGACATGCAGATCTATATCAGCCGTGGCACGGGTTACTGGGGACCGCCGCTGCGCTTCGGGGCGCCGTCGGAGATCACCCGGGTTCGTCTGGTCAGGGCTGTTTGACTGATGAGCTAGCTTGCTAACAGCTCGCGGCGTAGTAGTACGTAGTCCTGACCCTCCTGTTGCCCACGGCGCATCGGATTGCGCGTGCAGTGTGCGGCAAAGCCGGCATCGACAAATCGGTACGGCAGGTGCTCGTCACGACCGGCGGGAATGCCGAGGCGGGTGGTCTGGATGATATCCGGACGCGCACCGATGTCATCCAAGCGTAGTTTCATAGGGTCCATGCGCTGGGCATTCCACTCCGTTACCTTCAGCCCCAGCGCCTTGCATAGCAGCGTCTGGCCAGAGCAGAGGCGGGTCAGGGGACGTGGGCCTCCTGCGGCGGCGGGGCTGTTAGCGCGCATGCGTTCGATAGATTCTTCACATGACAGCGAATCGACCCAAGGGTATCCGGCCTTGATGCAGACCGCATTGCCGTCCCCCTGAACGCTAAAGTTCAGTGAGTCCCCGCCCCGCGAGTAATAGAGATAGAGATGGCCGGCCGGCATGAACATGGCGCGCCGCGAGGGGCTGTGGCCGAGCGACGAGTGACTGGCTTTCTCGTCGATGTAATAGGCCTCGGTCTCGATGATGCGCGCCGACAACCACAACCCGTCGACGCAGTGGCGAATTACGGTACCGAGCAATGCCTGAGCGACAATTTGCGCGTCCCGGTCAAAAAAGGCATCGTCGAGGTGTTGTAGCGGTGGTTCGGTGAGGCTGTTCATCAGGGCTCCGGCTTCGGCAGGTCTGCCTGTTCCGACCGCACAAGCGGGGCGAATATTCCGCGCTTGATCAACAGATTCCGTACCGGTCGTCAGCCGAATGTTTGAAAGCGGGGCTTCCCCGAATTTTTACAGCGACGACTTCTTACCTCGGAACACAAAAAAGCCTCGCGTGAGCGAGGCTTTGAGCGCGGCAATCAATGAATGCCAATGTGGCAATTTCGCTTAAACGTTGAAGCGGAAGTGCATCACATCGCCATCCTTGATGATGTATTCCTTGCCCTCCAGGCGCCATTTACCAGCTTCCTTGGCGCCAGCTTCGCCCTTGTACTGGATGAAGTCGTTATAGGCGACCACTTCAGCGCGGATGAAGCCTTTCTCGAAATCGGTGTGGATTACGCCTGCGCCTTGAGGGGCTGTAGCGCCGACTTTCACAGTCCAGGCGCGGACTTCCTTCACGCCTGCCGTGAAGTAGGTTTGCAGGTTGAGCAACTCGTAACCGGCGCGGATCACGCGATTCAAGCCGGGCTCTTCAAGGCCGAGGGATTCAAGGAACATGTCCTTTTCTTCGCCATCGTCGAGCTCGGCGATTTCCGCTTCGATCTTGTTGCACACCGGTACCACGAGGGCGCCTTCTTCGGCGGCGATTGCCTTGACCACATCCAGGTGCGGGTTGTTCTCGAAGCCGTCTTCGGCCACGTTGGCGATGTACATGACCGGCTTGCTGGTGAGCAAATGGAAGCCCTTGGCCAGTTGAACATCATCATCGCCCAGCTTCTTCAAGAGCGTGCGGGCCGGCTTAGCTTCGGTGAAGTGGGGGATCAATTTTTCCAGCAGCGCTTTCTGCGCTACGGCTTCCTTGTCGCCGCCTTTGGCGTTGCGCGTCACGCGCTGCAGTTGCTTTTCGCAGCTGTCGAGATCGGCGAAGATCAGTTCGAGTTCGATGATTTCGATGTCGCGCTTGGGGTCGACCGAGTTGGAGACGTGGATGACGTTTTCGTCTTCGAAGCAACGCACCACGTGGGCTATCGCATCGGTCTCACGGATGTTGGCGAGGAACTTGTTGCCCAGACCTTCACCCTTTGAAGCCCCTTCGACGAGGCCGGCGATGTCGACGAATTCCATGGTGGTCGGCAGGATTCGCTCGGGCTTGACGATGTCGGCCAAGGCCTGCAGGCGAGGATCGGGCATCGGCACGATGCCACTGTTCGGCTCGATGGTGCAGAAGGGGAAGTTTTCCGCAGCGATTCCGGACTTGGTCAGCGCGTTGAACAGGGTGGACTTGCCGACGTTGGGCAGGCCGACGATGCCGCAATTGAATCCCATGGTGTCTTGCCTCGGTGTTGGCTGGCAGCTCTGCGCTACCGGCGTTGCCAAACTGCGTTAAACGGCTTCGTGATGCGCTGTAGTACAAGCCTTCAGCTCAGCCGTTGTCTTGTCTTGCGTTCCTGCGTCGAGTTCGATCAGGCCTTCTGGCTGTGCAGACGCTGCATTGCACGCGTCCAGTCACCGGCGAGAATTTCGGGTAGCACGTCGAAGGTGAAGTCGATGCTGGCGTCCAGCTTTTCGCGCTCGGCCTGGGGCGCTCGGCCCAGTACGTAACCGGTCACCAGGCTGCTATGACCTGGGTGGCCGATGCCCAGACGCAGGCGGTAGAAATTGTTCTGATTACCGAGCTTGGCAATGATGTCGCGAAGCCCGTTATGCCCGCCATGGCCGCCGCCTTGTTTGAGCTTGGCGACGCCGGGGGGCATGTCGAGCTCATCGTGGGCAACCAGGATGGACTCGGGAGGAATTCGGAAAAAACCGGCCAGTGCCGCCACCGCTTGACCGCTACGGTTCATGAAGGTGGTGGGGATCAACAGGCGGACGTCTTCGTCTTGGTGGCGAAACTTGCCGACCAGGCCGAAATACTTGCGATCGACGCTGAGGTTGACGCCCTTGTGGGCAGCCAGACGCTCAACGAAAAGGGCCCCTGCGTTATGCCGGGTCTGGTCGTATTCAGGGCCTGGGTTACCCAGGCCGACGATCAGTTTAACGGCAGTCACGACAGAGGCCCTTCCTCAGGTGATGGCGAGTGGATTACTCGGCAGCGCCTTCTTCTTTCGGAGTGTCTTCCTTGTTCACGCGAGGTGCGTGAACGTTGGCAACCGGCAGATCGCTGCCGTGGGCCAGGGCGACCAGCTCAACGCCTTTCGGCAGCTTGAGGTCAGTCATGTGCAGTACCTGACCGACTTCAACGTTGGCCATGTCGACCTCGATGAACTCAGGCAGATCCTGCGGCAGGCAGGAGACTTCCACTTCGTTGATGTTGTGCAGGATCTCGCCGCCTTGCTGCTTAACGCCTACCGAAGTTTCCTGGTTCAGGAAGTGCAGCGGTACGGTAGCAGTCAGCTTATGACCTTCGACGACGCGGACGAAGTCAGCGTGCAGAACGAAGCCTTTGGCCGGATGACGCTGCAGCGCCTTGATCAGAACGGATTCGTTCTGGCCGTCGACGTTCAGGGTCAGTACGTGGCTGAAAGAGGCTTCGGTTTCCAGCAGCTTGGTTACGTCTTTCAACAGCAGGCTGATGGACTGCGGAGCCTTGTCACCACCGTAGATTACGGCTGGAACGAGGTTGGCGTTACGACGCAGGCGGCGGCTCGCACCTTTCCCCAGGTCGGAACGCACTTGGGCATTCAGAGTGAAATCAGTCATTGTGTTTCTCCAGGATAACAACGCACCCGAAACGCTCGCGACCAGCGCTACCGGGCGGTTGGGCAAAAAGCCCCGCACGAGGCGGGGCACATTTTCGTTCTGCGCAAAGGGCTAAGCGTTTGGCTTAGCGGAACATCGCGCTGATCGATTCAGCATTGCTGATGCGGCGAACCGCTTCAGCCACCATTGGCGCGATGTCCAACTGGCGAATACGAGTACAGGCTTGCGCCGCTGCGGACAGCGGGATGGTATTGGTCACGACCAGCTCGTCGAGGACCGAACCTTCGATGTTCTCGATGGCGCGACCGGACAGAATTGGGTGTGTGCAATACGCGAAGACCTTGGACGCGCCATGATCTTTTAGAGCGGTTGCGGCATGGCACAGGGTGCCGGCGGTATCGACCATGTCATCGACGAGGATGCAAGTCCGGCCTTCGATATCACCGATGATGTGCATCACTTCGGACTGGTTGGCCTTCGGACGACGCTTGTCGATGATCGCCAGATCCACACCCAACGATTTGGCGACAGCACGAGCTCGTACCACACCACCGATATCGGGGGAGACGATCATCAGATTCTCGAAGCGCTGAGCCTGTATATCGTCGACCAGGACCGGCGAACCGTAGATGTTATCTACCGGCATATCGAAGAAGCCCTGGATCTGGTCAGCGTGCAGGTCAACAGTGAGCACACGGTTGACCCCAACCACATCGAGCATGTCAGCCACGACTTTAGCGCTGATCGGCACGCGTGCGGAGCGCGGACGGCGATCCTGACGGGCATAACCAAAGTAGGGAATGACGGCTGTGATGCGAGTGGCGGAGGACCGGCGGAAGGCGTCTGCCATCACAACCAGTTCCATCAGATTGTCATTGGTGGGCGCACAGGTCGGCTGAATCAGAAAGACGTCCTTACCACGAACGTTTTCATTGATCTCGACACTGATTTCGCCGTCGGAGAACTTTCCGACGTAGGCGTCACCGAGAGGGATATGCAGCTGACGTACAACACGCCGGGCCAGGTCGGGGTTGGCGTTCCCCGTGAAGACCATCATCTTGGACACGCGCAGTACCTGCCTGAGGGTGGATCCGATGAAACAAAAAGCTGTTCAAAAGGCCAGGCGTTTTGAACAGCTCTCGTGATGTTTGGCAGGGGCGGCTGGATTCGAACCAACGCATGCCAGGATCAAAACCTGGTGCCTTACCGCTTGGCGACGCCCCTGTAGATGTAACCCTGAAAGTGCTTGTCCGGCTGTATTAACCCCGAAAGGTTATGGCAGGGGCGGCTGGATTCGAACCAACGCATGCCAGGATCAAAACCTGGTGCCTTACCGCTTGGCGACGCCCCTGTAACCTACAACCTCTAACCACTTGCTTCCTGTGCCAGCTGCGCAAGCTTTCGGTGCAACATCGAAATATTGCGGCCTTGAGCGACGAATGCTGGTAAATCGGCTGGAAGTTGGCGGCAAACTTTATCAGCCTCACCCTTGTTTGGGAAGCTCCCAAACACACAAGCTCCAGTGCCGGTCATTCTTGCTGGAACAAATTTGTTCAACAAGCTCAAAGCGTTACGAACTTCTGGGTAACGCCTCTCGACTACCGGCTGACAGTCGTTATGACCGCCCCCTGCAAGAAGGCTGCGAACTGTAATGGCCGGGGTATTGCGTGTCAACTCTGGGTCGGAAAATATTTCCGCTGTACTAACAGAGACTTGCGGGGCGATTACGAGGTACCAGGGTTCGCTCAATTCGACCGGTTGCAGGCGTTCACCAACCCCTTCGGCAAAGGCTGCGCAGCCTCTAACGAATACCGGAACATCAGCACCCAATGCCAAGCCGATCTCCGCCAGCGTGTCTTCGCCCAGATGGGTCTGCCAGAGGTGATCGAGGCCAAGCAGGGTGGTGGCCGCATCGGAGCTTCCACCGCCAATACCGCCGCCCATGGGCAAGCGCTTGCTCAATTCAATGTCGGCGCCTTGAGTGCAGCCGCTGCGCCTTTGCAGCAGGCGTGCAGCGCGCACGATCAGGTTGCTGTCATGGTCGACGCCCGGGAGGTCCGTATGTAATCGGATTTGTTCATCGGATCGAGGTCTGAAAGTCAGCTCGTCGCCATAGTCGAGAAACTGAAACAGCGTTTGTAGCTCGTGGTATCCGTCGGCGCGACGGCCGAGGATATGCAGCATGAGATTGAGCTTGGCTGGGGCAGGGAGTGTCAATGCGAGCATCAGCGTCCGAGCTGGCGCGGTTGCCAGTCCTTGACCACCAATGTGATTTTCAGGTCACGACCTGCCAATTTGATGCGATTTGGCAGCGGATAACCGTCCTCCTCGGTATAGCCCAGGTACTGAACATCCCAACCATCTTGCTTCAGGCTGGCTAGCTGCCCGTTGGCGTTGAGGGCGATGCGGCTGCGGCTGTCCGGAGCCGGTAGGCCGCGTACCCACCAGAGCAGGTTGGAGACGGGTAGCTGCCAGCCCAGCTGGCTTTCAACCAATGCTTCCGGCGAGTCGGCCTCGAAGCGTCCCTGGCCGGCAACTTCCAGCGCCACCGCATCGGGGCGTCCAGTCAGGCGCGTAGCGCCGCGACCTAAGGGGCCGGAGAGACGAATATCGAAATAATCCTGGCGCTGCAGCCAGAACAAGGTGCCGCTGCCGGAATCCTGCGGTGCCTGAATTCCTATCTTGCCGCTGATCTGCCAGCCATCGATCTCGCTGATATGGGCTTTATGGGTCTTCCAGTCTTCGGCATTGCCGGGGCCTTCAACTGACTCCTGCGGACCGAGACCGGCGCAGCCAGCTAGCAGCAAGGCGAGGGTGGGGGCCAGCAGGTTACGCATCAGCTTCATGGGTCAGGGTTTCTCCGAGCCTGTCAGTCGTTTGATGGTGTCACGCAGGACTTGGCTATCGGGCTGCGCCTTCAAGGCTTTCGCCCAGATGGCCCGCGCTTCGCGCTGCTTGCCAGCAGACCACAGTACTTCGCCAAGGTGAGCGGCGACTTCATGGTCGGGAAAGCGCTCAAGCGCCTTGCGCAGTTGGGCTTCTGCTTCCTGCAGATTGCCCAGCCGATAGTTGACCCAGCCAAGCGAGTCGAGAATTGCGGCATCGTCAGGGTTGATCCGATAAGCCTGTTCGATCAGATCAAGTGCTTCCTGATAGCGGTCGGTGCGGTCAGCAAGCGTATAGCCGAGCGCATTGATAGCCATGGCATTGTCTGGCTCGCGCTCGATGATGTAGCGAAGGTCTCGTTCCAGCTGAGCCAGGTCGCCGCGCTTTTCGGCAATCATCGCTCGGGTATAGAGCAGGTTCAGGTCGTCCGGAAACTCAACCAGCGCCTGTTCCGCCAGTTTCCAGGCTGCTTCGATCTGTTGCTGGCCGGAAAGCGCTTCCAACTCGATGAGGTACAGCTGTATGGCGTAATCGGGCTGCTCGTCTCGAGCGCTTGCCAGCAGCTGTGACGCTTCCTGGTTGCGGTCGAGGGTGAACAGCAGCTCCGCCTGCATCAGTTTCGCCGGCAAATATTCGTTGCCTGGGCCGACCTTGGCGAACGCGGCCAGTGCCTGCTCGTGCTTGCCCAGCTCACGGTAGGCCCGGCCCAGATTGAAATGAGCGGCGTCGAGATGGCTCCCCCGCTCGATCAGTTCCTCTAGATAAACAATGGCTTCACGCCAGGCTTGCGCTTCGAGGCATACCAGCGCCATCGAGAAGCGCAAGTCATCGTCGCTTGGGTATTGTTGAACCAGCGTGGCGAATTCACCCATGGCTTCGTCGAATCGATCCTGTTCCACCAGCAGCCGTGCGTAGGTCAACCGCAAGCGCTTGTCTTCGGGGTGCTGGCGGAGGCTTTTTTCCAATAGCGGCATGGCTTCATCGGTGCGCTCCAAAACCTGCAGCAGACGAGCCTGGAGCAGAATCGACGGGATCTGCTGCTCGCTGGCTGGTTGCTCCTCGAGCAGCGCGAGTGCTTCTTCAGGGCGAGCGTCCTGCTGCAGCAACACGGCCTTGCCGAATTTCAGTTGGGGATTGTCGGGATGCTTTGCCAGCAACTGGTCGAAACTCTTGAGCAGGCCAGTGCGCGTGTCCGGATCGGTTTCAGCGGCGGACAGCGCGAGGAAGTCAAAATGCGTGTCGCCCTGACCCCGGAGCACCTTTTCCATGAACGAGAGGGACTCTTCGTAACGCCCCGCGCGCGCCAGCTGAACGGCTGCAGCGCGCTGGGCGTCGAGATTGTCCGGTGCATTGTTCGCCCAGATGATGGCCGTATCCAGCGCCGCTTGGTCTGCGCCGAGGTATTCGGCGATGCGGAAACCGCGCTCCGCGACG
Organism: Pseudomonas sp. NPDC077408; assembly: GCF_050269105.1. NCBI lineage: Bacteria > Pseudomonadati > Pseudomonadota > Gammaproteobacteria > Pseudomonadales > Pseudomonadaceae > Pseudomonas > Pseudomonas sp. NPDC077408. Next base: position 24,321 of record NZ_JBNNHS010000014.1, on the reverse strand, counting down.
CCGGCATCCTGCGTCGCGTTGGCCTGCTGGACATAGGTGCCCAAGGCGATATCGAAGCGATTACGCTGGCCAGCCAGTTCTGCCACTAGTAATGCATACAGGGTATCGCCGCTGAACGAGCCATACTCGTTTGGGCTTTTTGCCACAGGCTCCGCCGTGACCTCCTCGATCGGCGGGCCGCTGTCCGGGGGGCTCTGCATGAAGCTTTGGCAGCCACCGAGAAATAGAACGGCGCTGAGGGCGAGGAGTTTTTTCATAGGGAACATTAGGCTGGTCTGCGGTCGCGGCATGATGACACAAGCGACCAGGCAAGCACATGGCTCGGCTTTGGCCCAGCATTTTCTGGGCTTGGTCCGTTACAGACAATGTCTGGCAATGGTTGTTCTGAGGCAGGCGAAGTAGGAGAATCGCGCGCTCCGTTTTCGAATCAGCGATCCTGCATGGCTTTCCTCGCGCTTGGCATTAATCACAAGACCGCATCGGTGGACGTGCGAGAGCGTGTGGCGTTCACGCCAGAACAGATGGTCGAGGCGCTGCAGCAGCTGTGTCGAGTCACGCCCACGCGTGAAGCAGCGATTCTATCGACCTGCAATCGCAGCGAGCTTTACCTGGAACAGGAGCAGCTCGAGGCTGAGACGGTGCTGGCTTGGCTTGCCAACTATCATCGGTTGAACCTCGACGATCTCAAGGCGTGTGCCTATGTGCACACTGACGACCAGGCGGTTCGGCACATGATGCGTGTTGCCTCCGGTCTGGATTCGATGGTGTTAGGTGAGCCGCAAATCCTCGGGCAGATGAAGTCCGCCTATGCTGTGGCGCGTGAGGCCGGTAGCGTCGGCCCGCTGTTGGGGCGTTTGTTTCAGGCCACCTTCAGCACCGCTAAAACCGTACGTACCGACACCGCCATCGGGGAAAACCCGGTTTCAGTCGCGTTCGCTGCGGTCAGCCTGGCCAAGCAGATCTTCGCCAACCTTGATCGCAGCCAGGCGTTGCTGATCGGCGCTGGCGAGACCATCACCCTGGTCGCCCGGCACCTGCATGAACAGGGCGTCAAGCGCATCGTGGTGGCCAACCGTACCCTCGAACGCGCGAGCGCGCTGGCCGAGCAGTTCGGTGCTCATGCCATCTTGCTTGCTGACATTCCGCTGGAGCTCTACAACAGCGATATCGTCATCAGCTCGACCGCCAGCCAGCTGCCGATTCTCGGCAAGGGGGCGGTCGAGCAAGCGCTGAAGAAGCGCAAGCACAAACCGATGTTCATGGTGGACATTGCCGTGCCGCGCGATATAGAAGCGCAGGTTGCCGATCTGGATGATGTCTATCTCTACACCGTTGATGATCTTCATGAAGTGGTGGCAGAGAATCTCAAGAGCCGTCAGGGCGCTGCACAGGCCGCCGAAGAGCTGGTTGCGGTCGGGACTGACGATTTCATGGCGCGGCTCCGTGAGCTGGCCGCTGTGGATGTGCTCAAGGCTTATCGGCAGCACGCCGAGCGCCTTCGTGATGAGGAGCTGCTGCGTGCCCAGCGGTTGTTGGCCAATGGCGGCACGCCCGAGGATGCGCTGGCGCAGCTAGCGCGGGGACTGACCAACAAGCTGCTGCACGCGCCCAGCGTTCAGTTGAAAAAACTTTCTGCCGAAGGGCGTGTGGAGGCTCTGAGCATCGTCCAGGACCTCTTCGCCCTGCAAGACAGCACGGACAAACCATGAAAGCGTCGCTGCTCAACAAACTCGATACTCTGCAGGACCGCTTCGAAGAGCTGACAGCGTTACTGGGTGACGCTGAGGTGATCAGCGATCAGACCCGTTTTCGCGCCTATTCGCGCGAGTACGCCGAAGTCGAACCGGTCATCGCCACCTATCGCGAATTCCTCAAGATGCAGTCCGACCTCGAGGGTGCTCAGGCATTGCTCAAGGACAACGATCCGGATGTTCGCGAGATGGCGGAGGAAGAAGTCGCCGAAGCACGCGGAAAGCTCGAGGCGATCGAGGCTCGGCTGCAGCGCATGCTTCTGCCGAAGGATCCCAAGGATGGGCGTAACGTCTTCCTCGAGATTCGCGCTGGCACCGGTGGCGACGAGGCAGCGATCTTCTCTGGCGATCTGTTTCGTATGTATTCCCGCTACGCCGAGCGGCAAGGCTGGCGCGTCGAGATCCTGTCCGAAAGCCCGGGTGAACACGGCGGCTACAAGGAAGTGATCTCGCGAGTCGAGGGCGATAACGTATTCGCCAAGCTCAAGTTCGAGTCGGGCGCACACCGGGTTCAGCGCGTACCCGAAACCGAATCCCAGGGACGTATCCATACCTCGGCCTGCACCGTTGCGGTCCTGCCGGAGCCGGACGAGCAGATCGCCATCGAAATCAATCCGGCTGACCTGCGCGTCGACACCTACCGCGCCTCCGGAGCTGGCGGTCAGCACATCAACAAGACCGATTCGGCGGTGCGTATTACCCACTTGCCCAGCGGCATTGTGGTGGAATGCCAGGAAGAGCGCTCGCAGCACAAGAACCGTGCTCGGGCCATGGCCTGGTTGGCCGCCAAGCTGCAAGATGTGCAGGACAGCGCAGCGCACAAGGAAATTTCCGATACGCGCAAGTTGCTGGTGGGCTCGGGTGATCGTTCCGAGCGTATTCGGACTTACAACTTCCCACAGGGGCGCGTTACGGATCACCGCATCAACCTGACGTTGTATTCGCTCAATGAAGTGGTCAGCGGCGCAGTTGAGCAGGTGATCGAACCGCTGCTGCAGGAATATCAAGCCGATCAGCTTGCTGCGCTGGGCGACTGACCGCTCGCTTATCCAATCCTTCCGGTTGTCGATGGCGGCGTACCTCTGAGTCCTGGAAACCCGAACATGGCGACAATCGATTACCTGCTGCGTGCCGCCCAGCTGCCCGACTCGCCGAGCGCCAAGCTCGATGCCGAGTGGCTGCTTGCGGCCGCGCTGGGCAAGGGGACAAGCTACCTGCGCACCTGGCCTGATTGCGAGGTGCTACCCGAGGTCGAGGCTCGCTTTGCGGCTTACCTTGAGCGTCGTCGGCTTGGCGAGCCAGTGGCTTACATTCTGGGCCGCCAGGGATTCTGGAGTCTCGATCTCGAAGTGGCGCCACATACCTTGATTCCGCGACCGGACACCGAACTGCTGGTTGAAACGGCGTTGGATATGCTTCCAGCTGGTCCGGCGGATGTGCTCGATCTGGGTACGGGGACCGGTGCGATTGCCCTGGCGCTTGCAACTGAGCGCTCGACCTGGCGGCTTACCGGCGTCGACCGCATCAGCGAAGCCGTTTCGCTGGCCAACCGTAATGCTCAGCGACTTGGGCTCGGCAATGTGCGGTTTATCGAGAGCCAGTGGTTCTCTTCGCTCGCGGGCCAGCGTTATGGATTGATCGTCTCCAATCCGCCCTACATTCCCGCCAGTGACCCGCATCTGTTGCAGGGCGACGTGCGCTTCGAACCGAGCAGTGCGCTAGTGGCGGGAGAAGATGGACTGGATGACATCCGGCTGATCATCGAGCAGGCGCCTACTCATCTGCTTTCGTCCGGCTGGTTGATACTGGAGCACGGTTACGATCAGGCTATGGCGGTGCGGACCCTGTTGTTCGATGGCGGCTTCGTCGATGTCGCTAGCCGCAAGGATTTCGGTGACCACGAGCGTGTCAGCTTCGGGCGGCTGCGATGAACCCAATGAGGAGTAGTGCATGCTGAGCGATGACGAGCTGCTGCGTTACAGCCGCCAGATCTTGCTGAGACAGGTTGATATCGAAGGCCAGCTCAAGCTTAAGCAGAGCCGTGTGCTGATCGTCGGGCTTGGCGGGCTGGGTTCGCCCGTCGCCTTGTATCTTGCCGCCGCCGGTGTCGGTGAACTCCATCTGGCGGATTTCGATCAGCTCGATTTGACCAATCTGCAACGTCAGATTGCTCACGACACGCCATCGGTGGGGTTGCACAAGGTGGACTCGGCAATGGCTCGGCTATCTGCGCTCAACCCTTTGGTCAAGCTGGTGCCGCACCGGGCAGCGATGGATGCCGATACGCTTGGTGCCGCTGTGGCAGGAGTCGACCTGGTGCTGGATTGCACGGACAATTTTGCGGTTCGTGAGGCTGTTAACGCAGCGTGTGTAGCGGCCGTGAAACCGCTGGTGAGCGGCGCGGCCATACGGCTCGAAGGGCAGCTATCGGTGTTTGACCCTCGGGTCGAGTCCAGCCCCTGCTATCACTGCCTCTACGGCCATGGCACTGAGGCTGAGCTGACTTGCAGTGAAGCAGGCGTGCTCGGGCCTGTCGTCGGCTTGGTGGGTAGCCTGCAGGCGCTTGAGGCAATCAAGCTGCTTGTCGGTTTCGGTGAGCCTTTGATTGGCCGCCTGTTGTTGGTGGATGCGCTGTCCAGTCGTTTCCGCGAGCTGAAGGTCAAGCGCGACCCGGCCTGCGCAGTCTGCGGAAGCGGCCGTGTCTGACAATGGCCCAATTGGGGTTTTTGATTCTGGTGTGGGCGGGCTGTCGGTGCTCCGGGAGATTCGTGCCCGCCTGCCTCATGAGTCGTTGCTGTATGTAGCGGACAGCGGTCACGTCCCTTACGGCGAAAAAAGCCCGGAGTTCATCCGCGAGCGCTGCCGGGCTATCGCTGGGTTTTTGCTTGAGCAAGGCGCCAAAGCGCTGGTGCTGGCCTGCAATACCGCAACGGCCGCAGGGGTGGCGGACTTGCGAGAGCAGTATCCACAGCTGCCGTTGATTGGGATGGAGCCTGCGGTTAAACCAGCCGCCCGGGCAACCCGCAGCGGGGTGGTGGGCGTGCTGGCCACAACGGGCACCTTGAAGAGCGCTAAATTTGCGGCGCTGCTGGACCGTTTCGCCAGCGACGTGCGTGTCATCACGCAGCCATGCCCGGGCCTCGTCGAGCGTATCGAAGCGGGCGAGCTCGCTACGGCAGGCACCCGCGCGCTGCTTGAGAGCCTGGTCCGGCCATTGATCGCGCAGGGCTGCGATACGCTGATTCTCGGCTGTACCCATTATCCTTTCGTAAAGCCGCTGCTGCGCGAAATGCTTCCCCCTGAGGTCGCACTGGTCGATACCGGTGCTGCGGTCGCGCGGCATCTCGAGACCTTGCTAGCAGCCAACGGCCAGCTAAGCGACGGTAAAGCCACCGTGCGCTTCTGGAGCAGTGGCGATCCCCGCCGATTGGCCTGCGTTCTACCGGTACTTTGGGGCGAAAACGGTACAGTTTCATACTGTTCTGTTTAGGAACTCCCCACGCAGGCAGGCCTCTGTATTGGGGTGATACTTAGCAAAAGACAAGCGATGCCAACGTTCCAATAAGGACATTCCGTATGAAAAAACTGATTTCCCTCGCTGCAGTTGCGGCTATCTCGATGGGGCAGGTGGCTGCCGTACATGCACTCGACCTGACTGCTGCCGTTGGCCGCACAGGCGAGTCGACGACGACCTATCGGCTGGGCGCGCAATTCGACTTCAACCGTAGTTGGTTCCAGACCAGCATAGGTCGGCTAACTGGGTACTGGGATGCAGGCTATACCTACTGGGAAGGCGACGAGACCTCAAGCAACCACAGCATTTCGCTCGCACCGGTCTTCGTCTATGAATTCAACGGCGGGTCAGTGACGCCTTATCTCGAAGCGGGCATCGGCATCGCAGCATTCGAGAATACCGAAGTGGAAAACAACGACCTGGGCTCGTCTTTTCAGTTCGAGGACCGCTTTGGTGCTGGCCTGCGCTTCGCAGGCGGACATGAGGTTGGCGTGCGAGCCATCCATTATTCCAACGCAGGCATCAAGAATCCCAACGACGGTATCGAAAGCTACGCAGTGCATTATCGAGCCTCGTTCTGATCACTGATCTTGGAGGCTGTGGAGGTTGATGGCGCTGTCGTCAGCCTTCCATATAAGCATTTGCTGAGCCCTTGCGCTCGTCCAGGCAGTCATCCGAGCCCAGCTCGAACTCCCGGCAGATAAGCGGCCGCTGAGCGTAGATGGTGCAGCGCATGCTGTCCCGGTCGAGTGCTACGCACCACCCATCGTCGAGGCGGCGCATCACTTGGCCGCCCCAGTCGTCTTCATCGATGAAGCGCTCCGGGACGCCAGTGTCGGTCAGCAGCAGTACTTCGAGGCGACAACAGCACGCGGCGCAGCTGCTGCAGCTGACCGTCTCGTCGGGCAGCTGGCGGTGGGGAATGGCAGATTGAGTCATCGCGGCAGTCTACGCGTCTTACATCGGGATAGCTGCATGCCGCTAATGCCGCTGAGAAGGTAAACCAGCACGTTCGTGCTGGCGCAATAGGCTAGCTGTTTTCTTCGATTTGCTTGTTTTTCCAGCCTTCACCGCCGGGCAGCACCAAGTTGAGTAACAGCGCGATGATGGCGCATAACGAGATACCGGACAGGCTGAATTCCCCGTAGCCGAACGTCATACCGCCGATGCCGAACACCAGCGTCACGGACACGATGATGAGGTTGCGCGCTTCGGCCAGGTCCACCTGATGGCGAATCAGAGTGCTCAGACCAACCACCGCGATCGAGCCGAACAGCAGGCAGAGGATGCCGCCCATGACTGGCACTGGAATGCTCAGCAGCCCAGCTCCAAACTTCCCGATGAAAGCCAGGACAATGGCGAAGGCCGCCGCCCAGGTCATGATTTTCGGGTTGTAGTTCTTGGTGAGCATCACCGCGCCGGTCACTTCCGCATACGTGGTGTTAGGCGGGCCACCGAACAGTCCCGCTGCTGAAGTCGCCAGGCCGTCACCCAGGAGCGTGCGGTGCAAACCCGGTTTCTTGATGAAGTTGTTGCCCGTCACGCCACCAATCGCCACCACGCCACCGATGTGCTCGATAGCGGGTGCCAGCGCGACCGGGACCATGAACAGAATTGCCCCCCAGTGGAATTCCGGTGTGACGAAGTTCGGCACTGCCAGCCATGGTGCTGCCGCGATCCCGGTCGTATCCACGACACCAAACGCGAACGACAGACCATAGCCCACAGCGACGCCAGCCAGGATCGGCACCAGCCGGAACAGACCTTTACCAAGTACGGCCACTAGCAGGGTCGTCAGCAGGGCGGGCATTGAGATCATCATGGCCGTGGTGTAGGGCACCAGCTGAGCGCTGCCGTCACCGGCTTTGCCCATGGCCATATTGACTGCGACGGGCGATAGGGCGAGACCGATGGAGATGATTACCGGTGCGATCACTACGGGAGGGAGTAGCCGGTCTATGAATCCAGGGCCTTTAAGGCGCACCGCAAAGCCGAGAAACATGTAAACGATGCCGGCCGCGACCACGCCGCCAAGCACCGCTGGCAGGCCAAAGTCACCCTTGGCGGCGATGATCGGCGCGATGAAAGCGAAACTCGACGCCAGGAATACGGGTACCTGGCGTTTGGTGACCAGTTGAAACAACAGGGTGCCAATACCGGCGGTGAACAGCGCGACGTTGGGGTCCATCCCGGTAATCAGCGGCATCAGTACCAGCGCGCCGAACGCCACGAACAGCATCTGCGCACCCGCCAGCACTTGACGTCCTAGCGGTTCTTCCATGGGTTGCGGCATCTCAGATGTCCTTCTGCTTGGTGCCGAAGATCTTGTCTCCGGCATCGCCCAGGCCGGGCATGATGTAGCCGTTCTCGTCCAGGCGGTCATCAATGGAGGCGGTATAGATGGTGACGTCCGGATGTGCCTTTTCCACGGCCTCAATGCCTTCCGGTGCAGCCACCAGAACCAGGGCGCGGATTTCCTTGCACCCGGCCTTTTTCAGCATGTCGATTGCTGCAACCATCGATCCGCCGGTTGCCAGCATCGGATCGATGATCATCGCCAGGCGTTGATCGAGATCATCGACGAGGCGCTCTAGGTAAGTGTGCGCCTGCAGAGTTTCCTCATTACGTGCAATGCCGACCGCGCTGACCTTTGCACCTGGTATCAGGCTGAGTACGCCGTCGAGCATGCCGATACCTGCTCGGAGAATCGGCACAACGGTAATCTTCTTGCCAGAAATCTTTTCAACCTGGACCGGGCCACACCAGCCGTCGATGCTGTAGTTTTCCAACGGCAAGTCGCGAGTCGCTTCGTACGTCAGGATCGAGCCAACCTCCTGCGCCAGTTCGCGGAAATTCTTGGTACTGATATCGGCACGGCGCATCAACCCAAGTTTGTGGCGAATAAGCGGGTGGCGGATCTCTCGAGTGGTCATGGTTGGCTCCGGCGGTCGAATAAACCGGCGTAGATTAATGCATCAGGGTGTTAGCGGCTATTCATGTATCCGAGAGGGCTTGCCCTGCGCATGGATGCATCGGTATCGTCGCGCCCCTTAATTTGAGGGTGGCTGATCGAGCTGCTTCAACTTTCAACTGTCTTGGAGCATCGCCATGTCCGTCGATCTTGCACACGTCCGCCAGATCATGGCTGAAGCCGACTGCCTTTATTCCGACGCGGAGGTCGAAGCGGCAATCGACGCGGTGGCCGCGAAAATCAACGCTGAACTGGCCGACCGAAACCCTGTGGTGTTCTGCGTGATGAACGGTGGGCTGATTTTCTCTGGCAAGCTGGTTACCAAGCTGAATTTCCCGCTGGAACTCTCCTACCTGCATGCGACGCGTTATCGCAACGAAACCAGCGGAGGCGAGCTGTTCTGGAAAGCCAAGCCAGAAATCTCGTTCATGGATCGTGATGTGCTGATTATCGACGACATCCTCGACGAAGGGCACACGCTCGGCGCGATCATTGATTTCTGCCGGCATGCCGGCGCTGCCGCTGTGCACACTGCGGTGCTGGTCGATAAGGATCATCAGCGCAAGGCGCGCCCAGATCTTAAGGCTGATTATGTTGGGCTCAGCTGCGTCGATCGCTACGTGTTCGGCTATGGCATGGACTACAAGGGATACTGGCGGAACGCGCCTGGCATTTTTGCTGTTAAAGGCATGTGACGAGTTACCCGCTGGCACTAAAAGTCGCGTTTCTGTAGACGTTCGGATCGCGGCTTCGGACCTAAGCGATAAAAAACGCGCGGTGGTCTTTCTCGCATCGGCCTAAAGGCTTCCTGCCGACAGGCTGTCTCGCTCTGTCTTTGCGCCTCGGCAGCGGTTCTGGTGTCCGTGAGCGTTGGCGTTCCATTCCCTTCCGGTTGTTTCGTTTCGCCCCACGCGTTGCGCTTTGGTAACGCTCTTGCGCATCGCTGCGTGTCTGGCTGCGTGTCTGTTCGTCGCGGCGGATGGTTCCTGTGCCCGCGTGGAGCTCGGCTGTTCGAGTGAACGCTGACCAGTTGCGCTCAGCTCCGCCTAAATCCTCGCGAACAGCATCGCAACTGCTCTATTTAGAGGGTTGCGTCTCTTTGACTGGCGGCTAAGCTCTCGGGTAGCTTCGTCGAAGGTCATCCGCTGCGCTGGCAGCTATCCGGTTGCAGGCCAGTACTGGGAAGGCCATTCATACTTAAGAATGACAAAGCAAATCAAACCTTAGTGCGCTTAACCCTCTGCCTTCGTGTGGTTAGGGTGAACGTACTTCGAACCAACCAGGAGCGCCTCATGACAAAAACAACAAGGCAAGGAATCTTCCAGCCCAAGACCCTGGCCCTCGCGGTCGCGTTGGGCATTGCATCACCCGCTTACGCTGTCACGTTCAATATTGGGGAAGTGGAGGGGCAGTTGGACTCGGCGATGTCGATCGGCGCCAGCTGGTCAACGACGGACCGGGATATGGATCTGGTGGGGCTTGCAAATGGCGGCACCGGCTACACCCAGACCGGTGACGACGGCCGTTTAAATTTCAAAAAAGGCGAAACCTTTTCGAAAATCTTTAAGGGCATCCACGATCTTGAGCTGCGCTATGGCGATAGCGGTGCCTTTATTCGTGGCAAATATTGGTACGACTTTGAATTGAAGGATGAAAACCGGCTGTTCAAGGACATCAGCGACAACAATCGTAAGGAAGCTGCCCAATCATCAGGCGCTCAAATTCTCGATGCGTTTCTCTATCACAACTATTACCTAGGCGACCTGCCAGGCACTGTTCGCCTTGGTAAGCAAGTGGTCAGCTGGGGTGAAAGCACCTTTATTGGTAACTCGATCAACTCGATCAACCCGCTCGATGCTGCGGCGTTCCGTCGACCAGGCGCCGAGATAAAGGAAGGCCTGATCCCTGTCAATATGCTCTACGTTTCCCAGAGCCTGAGTGATCGGCTCAGTATGGAGGCGTTTTACCAGCTGGAGTGGGACCAGACGATTATTGATAACTGTGGGACGTTCTTCGCGAGTAACGACGTAGCCGCGGATGGTTGCGATGACAACTACACGGTCGGCGCAACCTCTTTTGACCCGGCAACCGCAGCGTTCCTTGCGGCGAATTTTGGACTTGATGTGAATGAGGAGGGGATTGTTATCCCTAGGGGGGGCGATCGAGATGCCAAAGACTCGGGTCAATACGGTTTAGCTGTCCGTTGGTTGGCGGATGCCGCGGAGTACGGCCTATACGCCATGAATTACCATAGCCGCACTCCTGTGCTGAGCACTACCACTGCAGGCCTGCCAGCGTTTATCGCAGCGGGTGGTGCTGGCAATTTAGCCGCGGCTGTACTTCTTAACAGCGGCGAGTATTTCTTAGAGTATCCTGAAGATATCCGCTTATATGGCGCTAGCTTTTCTACCACATTGCCTACTGGTACGGCGTGGTCAGGCGAAATCAGTTATCGCCCAAATGCTCCGATCCAGATCAATACGACTGACGTAACACTCGCTCTGACCAACCCTGCGAATATTGGAAATGATACTCATGGGTATAACCGCAAGGAAATTACCCAATTTCAAACGACTTTCACTCATTTCTTTGACCAGGTTCTTGGTGCCGGTCGGGTTACAGTCGTAGGTGAAATTGGTTACGCTCACGTTGGTGGTCTAGAGAGCGAGAGCGAAGTTCGATACGGCCGTGATTCTATCTATGGACAATATGGCGCGACCGAATACGGTACTGAAGGCTTCGTAACCGCCAATTCCTGGGGCTACCGCCTGCGCGCACTTGCGGATTACAGCAACGTATTCGCTGGGGTGAACCTCACGCCAAACGTGTCCTTCTCTCACGATGTCGACGGTTACGGACCGAACGGTCTATTCAACGAAGGCTCGAAAGCTGTGAGCGTTGGCGTCGACGCTGTCTATCAGAACCGCTATACGGCCAGCCTGTCTTATACCGACTTCTTCGGTGGCGACTACAACACGCTGGTTGACCGCGACTTTCTTGCCCTGAGCATGGGCGTGAACTTCTAAGGAGGCTATTTCAATATCGCCGTACGGAGCTCTTCTGAGAGCTCCGCTACGCGCCAGTCTACATACAAGGCCTCCGGCCAAAACAAGATCAAGAGGAACTGGAAGCGTATGAAAACAACAAAAAAATTATTCAGTGTCTTGGCCTTCTCGCTGCTGGCAAGCAGTGTGATGGCTGCAGTCTCTCCAGAGGAAGCCGCAAAGCTCGGCAATACTTTGACTCCACTCGGTGCCGAGAAGGCGGGTAACGCAGAAGGAACGATTCCCGCCTGGACAGGCGGTTTGTCCACCGATGCCGCACCGCTGGATGACGGGCATCTGACCAATCCCTTCAAAAGCGAACAGCCTGAATTCGTTATCACCGCGCAGAATGTTGATCAATATAAGGACAAGCTGACTGCGGGCCAGCAGGCGATGTTCAAGCGTTATCCAGAAACGTACAAGATGCGGGTCTTTCCAACCCACCGCACTGCGGCAGTGCCAGACCGCATCTACGAAGCAGCCAAAAAAAGCGCTTTAAATACCGAGTTGGTTGACGGCGGTAACGGTATCGCCAATTTTTCCGACAGCCGCTACTACGCGTTTCCTATCCCAAAGAACGGCCTGGAGGTCGTCTGGAACCATATCACGCGGTACCGCGGCGGCAACGTGCGCCGTAATATTGTCCAAGCAACCCCGCAAACCAATGGCAGTTACACCTTGGTGCACTTCGAAGACGAAGTGGCTTTCCCTAGCGACATGACGGATCTGGATGCAGAGCGCGCGAAGAACGCGTTGCTTTTCTTTAAGCAGCGGGTAACAGCACCGTCGCGTCTCGCTGGTAACGTTCTGCTCGTACACGATTCACTGGATCAGGTGAAAGAGCCGCGGCAGGCCTGGATTTATAACGCCGGCCAGCGCCGCGTGCGTCGCGCCCCGCAGGTTGCCTATGACGGTCCAGGTACCGCAGCAGACGGCATGCGGACCACTGACAACTTCGATATGTTTAGCGGTGCGCCTGATCGCTACGATTGGAAGCTGGTCGGTAAGAAGGAGTTGTATATCCCTTACAACAGCTACGAGATCAATTCTAGCGACGTGCAGTACAGCGACATTCTGAAAGCCGGTCACGTCAATCAGGATCTCGCGCGTTACGAGTTGCATCGTGTCTGGGAGATCGAAGCCAACCTCAAGGAGGGTGAGCGCAACATCTACGCCAAGCGTCGTTTCTTCGTAGATGAAGATACCTGGACTATTGTGCAATCCGAGTTGTACGACGGCCGCGGCCAATTGTGGCGCGTCGGTGAGGCGCACATGTTGCAGTACTATCAGCACAAAGTGCCCGCCTATGCCTTCGAGGCGCTTTACGACATTATCTCGGGGCGCTATATCGCTATCGGCTTGAGTAACGAAGAACCGGCGCACGAATTCGGCTACAAAGCCTCTGCTCGCGACTTTACGCCTGCTGCACTGCGTAATGCCGGGGTGCGCTGATCAAATAGTATCTGTACGGTGAATAAGGCGGCCAGTTGGCCGCCTTTTTTATTGTCGGCACGGCAGGAGTGATATTTTTCAGCCATTAGAGATCGGTATCCAGCCAGTGTGGGCGGTTTTGCTTGCAAGGCGAGTCGACAAAGGTGCAACAATCGTGCAGGTTATTACCGCGCAAGCGCATCGATACGACCATGTCGACTGGCCCTGGAATAGGTGCTGACGCAGCGCTCAATGCGCTTCTCAATGGACTGATACGAATAAGAGAAACCTCGCTATGTCCGTACGCTTCAACCCTGGTGCCCTCAGCACAGAAGCCGCCGCGCAGGTTCAAGTTGCGACTATTCCACGTCTTCCACCGCTGCATATACCAAGGCCACGACTCGTCGATGCACTGCTCGAGGCCCGTTGTCGACTGCGTTTGATCTGCGCACCCGCCGGGTTTGGCAAGAGCGTACTCATGAATGAGTGCGCGCGGATGGTGCCTGCCGATACACATCTCGTATGGCTTGATCTCGGCGGCAGGGCTTTCTCTGCTGAAGCTCTGTGTTCACAGTTGCGCCGGGCGTTAAGCGGTACAACTTCAGAGAGCGGGGACGTTCAGCAAGATCTCATCAACCTGCTGAATGACTTTCCGCGGCCGCTTTGGATCATGTTGGATGATTATCCAAGAGAGGTAACCGCGCCGTTCGACGCCTGCCTCGACTTGCTTATCGAAAGGGGGCCCGAATCCGTCAGCTGGTGGGTTAGCAGCCGTCGGCAACCCGCTTGGAAGCTACCCAGGCTATTGCTGCAAGGTGACTTGTTCGAGCTGGAAGCCGAGGCGCTGGCGCTGACGGCTGGCGAGCTGCGGTTGTTGCTCAAAGCACACCGTCTGGAGCTCGCCGATGACACGTTCAAGCAGCTATTGGCGGGCAGCGAAGGGTGGTTGGCCGGTGTCAGTCTGCTGTTATTAAATGCTGATGAGCAGGCGGTTCGTGAGCGGTTGACCGCTGGTACGTCATTGTTGCGGGATTATGTGCAGCGCGAGGTGCTCGAGGGGCAGAGTGAGGATATCTGCCGCGCGCTGTTCGCGTTGGCACGTATGCCGCGCTTTTCATCGCAGCTGTGTGAGCATGTCCTCGACGGCATAGGACATGATCTTCTTGATGTGCTCAAGACATCCCAGCTGTTCATTCGCCAAACCGACAACTGTGGTGAATGGTATCGCCTGTGGCGGCCGCTAGCGTTGATGTTGCAACGCATGCCAGGTGTTGCATCACCCACCCAGACGCACCTGCGTGCCTGTCAGTGGTTTGCCAATCGCGGTGAAATGCGTGAGGCCGTGGAGCACGCATTGTGGGCAGGACAGCCAGAAGTCGCAGCCAACTTCTTACAGCGCTACGGGCAGGAGCAGCTGCTCATCGGCGACAACGTTTCGCATTTCATGAAGTGGCGCAGTGAACTTCCACAAGATTTGTTCAACAGCACGACCCGGCTGATCGTGCTGCATGGCTGGGCTTTGATCATTTCTGCTCGGTTAGACGAAGTGGATGACTGCCTCGCCGATCTGGCCAAGTTCTTTCCTCAACCCGATGCTCGACGTCAGGCGCAGCTGCTTGCTCAGTGGCAAGCGTTGCGCGGCTTTCTAGCGCGTTTGCGTGGCGAGCCTGAGGCCAGGGACTATTGCCTTCAGGCTCTGGAGGTTCTGTCTGACCACGCTTGGGCGCAACGGGTGCTTTGTTATCAGGCGTTGTCCCAGCAGGCGATAGCCGAAAGCCAGCTCGAGTTGGCCCAGCATTACAATAGCGAAGGCATGAAGCTTGCGCGGCTTAAGGGCAGCGTGCTGTATGAAGCGATGCTTAGCATTGATCGAATCCAACTGCTGGAAATTACTGGCGAGTTCGAGCGAGCCGTTGGAGTGCTGGAAGAGTCGCTGATGGTGCTACGCGACGGTGTCGGCCATAGCCCGATCATCGGCCGACTGAAGCTGCTATGGGGCCATCTGCTGGCTTATCAGGGGCTCGACGAGCCGGCCCGCGAGGCGTATCAGCAGGGTCGAGTCGAGACGGAAACCTGTGGTGATTCATATGTCTTCTTTGGCTATGCCGGGCTGGCGGAGCTGGCAGCTCGCAATCAGGAATTCCCTACGGCCTACCATTGGCTGCGAGAGGCCGAGCGGTTGGCACAGTGGCGACACGTGCCGGAGGCCCGTTTCCGCGGCATTCTGCCGTTGATAACTGGACTGACGTGGTTGCATCAGGGGCAATTGAAGAAGGCTAGGGCCGTGTTTATACAGGTGCTCGAACTTTACGAGGGCCACGCGTATATCGCACCTTCTGGGTTCTACGAGTTGCTGCCGCGGGTTCAGCGTTACCTTGCGGTAATCGATCTACTGTCCGACCGGGGTGCGTTGGCCATCGACACGCTGCGTGAACTTATCGAGCAAAACCTCCGTTCGCAGCGGTTGGGGCTGGCCTGTGAGTGTCGCTTCACGCTCGCCGAAGCGCTTCAAATGGAAGGCCAGCATGACGAAGCGGAGCTGGAGCTTCGCAAGGCGCTCGGCGAGGCCGCAAAGCAGCATCTGGTCAAGCCGTTGTACGAGTTGCAGCATCGCCAGCCACAATGGCTTGCCAAGATGTTGCCTGCAGGGAAGGGAGAAAGCCTGCGTGATCGGTTGCTGCAATTTGAGCGAGAGCCTGAAGAGAGCGCTGCCCCGGGTGATGAGGCCATCCTGAGCAACCGCGAGCTCACGGTTCTGCGTCTCATCGCGCAGGGTTGTTCGAACCAGGAGATTGCCGAGCAACTGTTTATTTCTCTGCATACAGTCAAGACTCATGCCCGGCGAATCAATACCAAACTCGGGGTGGCCAGACGTACGCAGGCGGTGGCACGAGCCAAGGCTTTGGCCTGGCTGTGACCCTCGTCAGGGGAAGTAGGGCTAGATGCGTGCCGCGAATCATGACAGGCGCCGGCTGCACTGCTCCGGCGGAGGGAGGCTAACTATTGTTCTTGTTTAGTCAGGGTGATCGTCGGAGTTGCAGAGCCTCCTGGCAATCAGGTCGACGGTTACTGAACGGCTGAGTGCGAATGCTTGGTCAGGCGATAAGAGCTGGTCTGTCCGCCTCGTTCGATGGCGAGGCTGAACTGCAGGCTGGTGATCAAGCGTTCGAGCTGCTGCTGGTCCCGCCATTGGCTGGAGCTGATGAAACGCTTCACCGCCACACCTGCCGTGTCGGTCAGGGTTAGCAGAATACTTCCGTCGGGTTTCTGGATGCTGAAATTGACGTTGTAGTCTGGCTGAAACACATCGCTGATTTTCTGGAAAGGACTGTTCATGCCGGTACCTAATTGGATGACTGCCCCCAATGGACCTAGTACCGATTGACTAGTTTCGCCCGCTGGACGTGTTCCTTGCGACGGATCACCGCAGGGCCATAATGTCTCAGGATGGCGCGGCGGAAGCTGGCAGCTCTTCCAATGCCTCCGGATTGTTTTTAAATGCCTTCGCAAACAGGTCACGGTGTCTGGCCATAAAGATGCCGATGTCGTCGGCCTGCTGTTCGCTCAGTGAAGGCGTAGCCTTCTGCAGTGCCGCAGCCAGGGCTTCGGCCAGCTCGAGCATTTTGTCGTGACGATCGGCTTCGGCTTTATCCATGAACAAGCGCTCCAGGTCCCGGCTGCTGCGGTACACAACTTCGACGGCCATCTGCCACCTCGGCTCAAATGAATGGGATACTGTTTATCCATACAGCATAAGCTGCCTGGCGAAGATTGAAAAGCGTCGAGGTATCAAACTGTCAGCTCAATTGGCGAAGTGGCCTCTAAGCCGCTCGGCGCGAAAGTCTAGGTTGCTGCTCCGGTAGCCTGAGCGCAGCGGTGGTAGCGGGGCGCAGGATTGCCAGCGTTGGCCGGGTTGCAGGTCCCCTGGGCCACGGTATTGCGGCGCGTCATAGTTGGAGGTCACCAGATTAAGGCTGGAACCGGGGGAGTAGGCGGCTACCTCCCAGCTCAGTTTGCGCATTGGCTTGGGGCTATGGTTGTCCAGAATGATGAGCAACGGCTGTCCGGCCGGGCAGCTAGTCGGTGCATACGACATCCGCAGCTGGAGTTGAGCAAGCAGCTGCTCTTCCCGTTGTTCTTGCCAGATCACCCAGGCCGCAACGATACCAAGGCCAAGCAGCGCTCCCAGCGAAATCGGTACCGCTCGAAGGGGGTACCGAACCAATAGGATCAGCCATGTTGCGACTAGAAGCGCGCCGATCAGCATGGCGAGGGGGCGCGCGAATAGTTAACCATTGAAACCTCTTTTCACTGTGATCCGGCAGACATCCTAACGCTGGCTCGCACGGGGTGCGACTTTCAATTGCCAGGCATGTGGCCGTGGTGCCTGCGGATGCTGTTCAAGCATCTCTGTCGGGGCGGGCGTGGCTGGCGAGCCGCTCAAGCGCGGCCCTGAGCTTGGGGTCCTTAATGCCACGAGCGGTTTCCTGGATATTGTCTGCTGCACGCGCCGACAGTGCTGGCGGCGGCCCGGGTTTGTGCCGCGGCGTTTCGGGGGGCTGTACCTTGAACTGGATACGACTCAGGCCGCTGAATTCTTCCAGACACAGCAGTTGCCGTTGTAAGCGTCGTTGTTGGTAGCGCAGTCGCGTTGCCCAGTGACTGTCGGTAACGATCAGCAGCAGTGTTCCCTCGCGCCATGAGGCCACACGACAAAACTCTCGTGCTGCGGGCTGCAACTGGCCGTCGACCAGTTGCTGTAGTCGATCCAGTCGCCTCGCTTCGCCAAACAGCGCTTTTAGCGGTTTGGCCTCTCGCAGCAGCGACGCAGAGGCTCGGGCCGGCAAGGGGCGAAACGACATGGTTGACGCTCGTGAGTGAAGAACCGACATATTAGCAGAACCCTGCAATAGCCTTCTGATCGCGCTGTCACCCGTCAAACCTGCGACCGGATCGCCTGGTTCCAGGCGCCATTGGCTGGCGCAGCTGCGCAGCAGGCACCTTTCCTCTCGGGCGTTTCCGAGTAGAATGCCCCCTTTGCACGAAGCCGTGGTGGCCCTGCGGCCGTGCCTCCATCCCCAGCATGGAAGTTTTTGTCGATATGTTTGCGCCTTTAATGAAGAAGCTCTTTGGTAGCAAAAATGAGCGTGAGGTCAAGCGCATGCTCAAGGCGGTTCAATCCGTCAATGCGCTCGAAGAGCAGATGCTGTCTCTCTCCGACGAGCAGTTGCGGAGCAAGACTGAAGAGTTCAAGGCCCGCCTCGGCCAAGGCGAGACCCTCGACCAAATTCTTCCCGAAGCGTTTGCCGTTTGCCGCGAAGCAGGCAAGCGTGTGATGGGCATGCGTCACTTCGATGTACAGCTGATCGGCGGCATGACGCTCCATGAAGGCAAAATTGCTGAGATGCGTACCGGTGAAGGCAAGACACTTGTAGCGACCTTGGCCGTATACCTCAACGCACTGGCGGGCAAAGGCGTACATGTCGTTACGGTGAACGATTACCTGGCGCGTCGCGATGCCAACTGGATGCGTCCGCTGTATGAGTTCCTGGGCCTGACGGTTGGTATCGTCACACCTTTCCAGCCGCCGCAAGAGAAGCGAGCGGCGTACGCGGCCGATATAACCTACGGTACGAACAACGAGTTCGGCTTCGACTATCTGCGCGACAACATGGCGTTCAGTCTCGAAGAAAAGAACCAGCGCGAACTCAATTTTGCAGTCATCGACGAAGTCGACTCGATCCTTATCGATGAAGCCCGCACGCCACTGATTATCTCCGGCCAGGCCGAAGACAGTTCCAAGCTCTATCAGCAAATCAACCAGCTGATCCCTCTGCTCAAGCAGCACATTGAAGAGGAAGAGGGAGTCGTTACCCAGGAAGGTCACTTTTCGATCGACGAGAAGACACGTCAGGTCGAATTGAACGAGTCGGGTCACCAATTCGTCGAGGAAATGCTGACCAAAGCAGAGCTGCTCGCCGAAGGCGAGAGTCTGTATTCCGCCCACAACCTTGGCTTGTTGACCCACGTGTATTCCAGCCTGCGTGCGCACAAGCTGTTTCATCGCAACGTCGAGTACATCGTCCAGAATAACCAGGTGCTGTTGATTGACGAGCACACCGGTCGGACCATGCCAGGTCGTCGCCTTTCCGAGGGCCTGCATCAGGCCATCGAAGCCAAGGAAGGGCTGCCGATCCAGCCGGAAAGCCAGACGCTTGCGTCGACCACCTTCCAGAACTACTTCCGTCTGTATAAAAAGCTATCGGGCATGACCGGTACTGCAGACACAGAAGCGTTCGAATTCATGCAGATCTACAACCTGCCGGTAATGGTGATTCCGACCAACAAGCCGCTGGCACGTAAGGACTACAACGACCTGGTCTATCTGACCCAGGAAGAGAAGTTTGCTGCCATCATCGCGGACATCAAGGATTGCCAGAACAACGGTCGTCCCGTTCTGGTGGGCACTGCAACCATCGAAACATCTGAATATGTCTCGCGTCTGCTGGTCAGCGAAGGCATCGAACACAAGGTGCTAAACGCCAAGCACCACGACAAAGAAGCGGAAATCATCGCGCAGGCGGGACGCCCGGGTGCGGTGACCATCGCTACCAACATGGCAGGCCGAGGCACCGACATCCTGCTCGGCGGCAACTGGGAAGTTGAAGTGGCGGCGCTCGAGAATCCAACGGATGATCAGGTCGCGCAAATCAAATCCGACTGGCAGAAGCGTCATCAGGCCGTACTCGAGGCGGGTGGCCTGCATGTAATCGCATCCGAGCGTCACGAGTCGCGCCGTATCGACAACCAGCTGCGTGGGCGCGCCGGGCGCCAGGGCGACGCCGGTTCGAGTCGCTTCTACCTGTCGCTGGAAGACAGTTTGATGCGCATCTTCGCCTCGGATCGGGTGAAGAATTTCATGAAGGCACTGGGCATGGAGTCCGGTGAGGCGATTGAGCACCGCATGGTGACCAACGCCATCGAAAAGGCCCAGCGCAAAGTCGAAGGCCGCAACTTCGACATGCGTAAGCAATTGCTCGAATATGACGACGTCGCCAACGAGCAGCGCAAGGTGATCTATCACATGCGCAACAGTCTGCTGGCCGCCGAGGAAATCGGAGAGACCATCAGCGAGTTCCGCCGCGAGGCGCTCGATTACGCTATCAATCAGCACATTCCGCCGCAGTCGCTGCCCGAACAATGGGATATCAGTGGGCTCGAAGCGGTGCTCTACAGTGATTTCGGAGTGCGGCTACCGGTCCAGCAATGGCTCGACGAAGACGAGAAGCTGTACGAGGAGACGCTGCGCGAGCGCATCCTCGAGGCGCTGATAGCGGCCTACAACGAGAAAGAAGAAATGGCTGGCGCCGAGGCGCTGCGCACTTTCGAGAAGCAGATTGTCCTGCGCGTACTCGACGATCTGTGGAAGGATCACCTGTCGACGATGGATCATCTGCGTCATGGTATCCACCTGCGCGGCTACGCTCAGAAAAACCCGAAACAGGAATACAAGCGCGAGTCCTTTACGCTGTTTCAGGAACTGCTCGAGTCCATCAAGCGCGACAGCATTCGGGTTCTGTCCCATGTGCAGGTTCGTCGCGAAGACCCAGCCGAGGAGGAGCAGCGTTTGCGCCGCGACGCTGAAGAGCTGGCGCAGCGTATGCAGTTTCAGCATGCCGAGGTTTCGGCGCTGGAAGCAGACCAAGAGGATCCAGAGGCTGAGGGCGATGTAGCGGCAGCTGCAGCTCCCACCCGTATCGAGCAAAAGATCGGGCGCAACGAACCTTGCCCTTGCGGGTCCGGAAAGAAGTACAAGCATTGCCACGGACAGGTTCAGTAAGCTGACCCTTCTGTGTTGACCCGCGCCGCGACCGGCTCTAGCCGCTCGCGGCGTTTTTCTCCCTGATTTTCGGTGGCCGAAGGCCATCCATCCTTTCTGAAGGAGCGCATCAATGGCTGTCGGTCTTGGTCCCCTACCTACACTGCACCCGGTTCCCGGTTTCGAGCTCGGCATCGCTTCGGCGGGTATCAAGCGACCTGGCCGCAAGGACGTCGTAGTGATGCGTTGCGCTGAAGGCTCAACGGTTGCGGGTGTATTCACCCTCAACGCCTTTTGCGCAGCGCCCGTCATTCTTGCGAAGCAGCGGACTCAGGGAACGGTACGTTACCTACTGACCAATACAGGAAACGCTAACGCTGGAACTGGTGAGCCTGGAATGCAGGCAGCCATCCGCAGCTGTGCCAGCCTGGCCACCTTGGCTGGCGTTAACGCCGATGCAATCCTGCCGTTTTCAACCGGCGTCATCGGTGAGTTGCTGCCAGTTGAGAAGATCGAGGCGGCGCTTCCCGCAGCGCTGGCCGACCTCGATGAAAATCACTGGGCCGAAGCCGCCACCGGCATCATGACTACAGACACGCTGCCCAAGGGCGCGAGCCGTCAATTCGAGCACGCTGGCGTGACGGTTACCGTGACCGGTATTTCCAAAGGTGCCGGCATGATCCGTCCCAATATGGCGACGATGCTTGGCTATATCGCAACCGATGCGAAGGTCGCTCAGCCCGTATTGCAGGATCTGCTGCAGGATGCGGCCAACAAGTCGTTCAACCGTATCACCATCGACGGCGACACCTCGACCAACGACTGCTGCATGCTGATCGCTACCGGCAAGGCTGACGTCGCTGAAATCACAGAAGCCTCTGGTGAGCTGTTCACCAAGCTCAAGCAGGCGGTCTTCGATGTCAGCATGGAAGTGGCTCAGTCCATCGTTCGTGACGGCGAAGGTGCCACCAAGTTCGTCACGGTCCAGGTCAACGGTGGCCGCAACCATCAGGAGTGCCTCGATGTTGGTTATGCTGTCGCGCACTCGCCATTGATCAAAACAGCACTGTTCGCCTCCGATCCGAACTGGGGGCGCATTCTGGCGGCGGTCGGTCGTGCAGGCGTTCCCGAGCTGGATGTGAGCAAGATCGATGTCTATCTGGGCGCCATATGTATCGCCAGCCAGGGTGGACGTTCGCCGAGCTATACGGAAGAACAGGGCGCCGCGGTCATGGCTGAGGAAGAAATCGAGATTCGTATCGAACTCGGTCGCGGTGATTGCAGCGAGACGATCTGGACCACGGACCTCTCTCACGAATACGTGCGGATCAATGCTGAATACCGCACCTGATCCGTTGGCAATCGGCATGGTGAATAAACTGCTGCGGCAGGTCCCAGCGACGGGCGGACCTCCGTTTGGTGTCGGAACATGAAACGGCTCCACGTCGCCGCCGGCGTGATCCGTGGCGCCGACGGTCATGTGCTGATCGCCAAGCGCCCCTTAGACAAGCACCAAGGTGGGCTATGGGAGTTCCCCGGCGGCAAGGTCGAGGAAGGTGAGACTGCAGAGGCTGCGCTTGCGCGGGAACTGGCAGAAGAATTGGACATTGCGGTAATTGCTGCGAGGCCCCTGATCCAAGTGCGCCATGACTATCCGGACAAGCAAGTGCTCCTCGATGTCTGGGAAGTGCTTGAGTTTGACGGCGAGCCGCACGGGGCCGAGGGGCAGCCGTTGGCTTGGGTGTCTGCGGAGGATCTGCCGCGTTATGACTTTCCGGCGGCAAACCGGCCGATAATCGCTGCGGCTCGTCTGCCGAAGTCGTACCTGATTACCCCGGACAACTTGGCGCCACAGGAGCTGCTTTGCGGTGTGGCGTCCGTGTTGGATGCAGGGGTTCGGCTGCTGCAGCTACGCTGCCCCTCGCTGCCGGACGCTCGGTACCGGGCGCTGGCAGCTCAAGTGCTGGAGATTTGTGCGGGGCGTGCGCAGGTAATGCTAAAAGGGCCATTGGAGTGGGCCCATGATTTTCCGGACGCCGGTTGGCATCTAACGGCCTCGCAGCTGCGTAGGTACGCCGACGCGGGCAGGCCCATAGAACCGGAGCGATGGCTCGCCGCGTCATGCCACGATTTGGCCGAGTTAGATCTGGCGAAGCAGATGGGGGTTGATTTCATTGTGCTCTCGCCGATACTTGCTACCGCCTCGCACCCCGAAGCGAGACCTTTGGGGTGGCAATGCGCTGCCCAACTGCTGCTAGGCTTCGCTCAGCCTGCATATCTACTGGGCGGCCTTGGTCCGAGTGATGTGGCGAGGGCTGCTCAGGTTGGTGCGCAGGGCGTCGCAGGAATTCGGGCATTCTGGCCATGAGCGGTAGCGGCTCGCGTACGACCCTCGCCTGAATTGTCGGGCAATGATGGTGTCTTACGGGCCGTCGTAGATTGATAGCGGTTAGATAGAAAGACTCTATCGAGTCTATTTCCTCAATCAATTAACCATATCTCGCTGCCTGCGCTATCTTAGGCGGCGTTAAGTTCTGAATCCCAAAAGGAGTTAGTAGATGTCTCTGATCAATACCCAAGTCCAGCCGTTCAAAGTTAACGCTTTCCACAATGGCAAGTTCATCGAAGTCACCGAAGAGTCCCTCAAGGGCAAGTGGTCGGTGCTGATCTTCATGCCGGCAGCCTTTACCTTCAACTGCCCGACCGAGATCGAAGACGCTGCCAACAGCTACGCCGAGTTCCAGAAGGCCGGTACCGAGGTGTACATCGTTACCACCGATACCCACTTCTCTCACAAGGTCTGGCACGAGACTTCCCCAGCTGTCGGTAAAGCTCAGTTCCCGCTGATCGGCGACCCGACCCACCAGCTGACTCGCGCTTTCGGCGTGCACATCGAAGAAGAAGGTCTGGCCCTGCGCGGCACCTTCCTGATCAACCCGGAAGGCGTGATCAAGACCGTTGAGATCCACTCCAACGAGATCGCTCGCGACGTCTCCGAGACCCTGCGCAAGCTGAAAGCTGCTCAGTACACCGCTGCGCATCCAGGCGAAGTTTGCCCAGCCAAGTGGAAAGAAGGCGAAGCCACTCTGGCCCCGTCGCTGGATCTGGTCGGCAAGATCTAAACAGCCGAGAGGCGCTGCGCCCACCGCAGCGTCCAACTCGCTGTTTTTCGGACGATTCATAGGTCCGAGTTCCAACGCCTGGGCGTGAACCGCCCGGGCGTTTTATTACCCGAATTCCGCAACAAGGGGAACGCTGCTCATGTTGGACTCCAATCTCAAAGCGCAACTGAAAACCTATCTGGAAAAGGTCACCCAGCCGTTCGAGATCGTTGCATCCCTCGATGACGGCGCCAAATCCCAGGAAATGCTCGCCATGCTGGAAGACATTACCAGCCTGAGCGACAAGATCACCCTGCGCACCGACGGCAACGACTTACGCAAACCTTCGTTTGCGCTCAACCGTATCGGTGGCAACATCAGTCTGCGTTTCGCCGGCATTCCGATGGGCCACGAGTTCACCTCGCTGGTGCTGGCCCTGCTGCAGGTCGGTGGTCATCCGTCCAAGACCGCACCTGAAGTCATCGAGCAGATCAAGAACCTCGACGGTGAATACAACTTCGAAACCTATTTTTCGCTGTCCTGCCAGAACTGCCCGGACGTGGTCCAGGCGCTTAACCTGATGGCCGTGCTCAATCCGAACATCCGCCACGTCGCCATCGACGGTGCGCTGTTTCAGGAAGAAGTCACCATTCGCCAGGTCATGTCCGTGCCGAGCATCTACCTCAACGG
>NZ_JBNNHS010000013.1:0-110136 GCF_050269105.1 Pseudomonas sp. NPDC077408 | reverse complement strand
GGCATCTTCGTGCAGATCGGCCTGCTGCCGAACTCAGATTGGTTGAAGGGTACGGTAGAGCTGACGTCGCGCGGCGAGATCATCGTCGATGCGCGCGGCGAGACATCACTGCCGGGTATCTTCGCCGCTGGTGACGTCACAACTGTGCCGTACAAGCAGATCGTCATCGCTGTTGGCGAGGGCGCCAAGGCGTCGCTGAGTGCCTTCGACCACCTGATCCGCAGCTCTGTCGAAGACTGAGCGTCGAGGTAAAAAGAAAGGGGAGCAGGCCAAGGTCTGCTCCCCTTTTTTGTTTCTGGCTGCTGACGTCCAGACCCACACGGGATGCGATTCGAAGGATAGATAGTCGATATCCAAGGTCTACCTTATTACACCGGATCCGCTTTGGCTCGGGTGGTAACGAGCGAAACGGGCGGCTATCGATCCGCTCGCCGTGCATGTATCAGCAGTCCATGGAGCGAGTCCTCATATGATCAATGCGGATGCGCCGCAAACGCCCCGCGGGGCAGTAGTGACTCTGGCCAACAGGTCCAGAGACCCCAAACATGAAAAGGCCGTGCATGAGCATCTGGCCAAGCGTCTAGCGGCAGTTAAAGGCCTGACGTTTCTCGGTGAGTACGACCGATCCATCGAGTATTCGCATCCACTGTATTTCGTGCCGTCTGGCACCATCATCGGTACAGACGCAGCCCGTGAGCTAGGCCTCGATGATGAGGAAGATCTGTTCGGTGGCGTGGTACCGCAGGCATTCATCGAAACCAAGGCCATCACGCATCCGCTGGTGCGTCCGGATGCAGATGCGCCAGTTGGTTGGTCTCGTGACTTCGCGGCGCGTGTCAGTGGCAGCGTGCTTCCCGGCTATAGCGTCTTTTCGCTCGCAGATGCCCGCGAAGCCGGGCGGCGGCTGTTGCATGAAGGTTCGCTGAGGCTGAAACCAGTGCGAGCCACCGGCGGAAGAGGGCAGGAGCGCATCAATTCCGAGCAACAGCTGGATAATGCGCTGGAACACGTCGACGAGAAGGAGATGGCTCACTATGGGCTGGTGCTCGAGGCCAACCTGGAGCACGTGACGACCTTCAGTGTTGGGCAAATTCGGGTGGCGGGGAGAACGCTCAGCTACTATGGGACTCAGCGCCTGACGTCTGACAATTCTGGCGAGACGGTTTACGGCGGATCAGATCTGGTCGTATCGGACGGTGACTTCGAGGCCTTGCTGAGGCTCGATCTTCCGGAGAAGGCCCGGCTGGCCATTATGCAAGCGCAGGTCTACGACGATGCCGCATCGGCGTGCTTTCGAGGATTTTTCGCGTCCCGTCGTAACTACGACATTGCCCAGGGCGTCGACGGTCGTGGTCGTGCCTGTTCCGGTGTGCTGGAGCAGTCATGGCGGATCGGTGGCGCAAGCGGTGCCGAAATCGCTGCGCTTGAGACCCTCATGCAGGGCCAGAGCGGCGCAGTACGGGCGTCTACCGTTGAAGTCTATGGTGAGTCGCAAGTAGTTCCGTCCGGTGCGACCGTACTGTTCCGGGACGAAGACGCCGAGGTTGGCTTTATCACCAAGTACGTAGTGGTGGAGGATTATGGCGACTCAGAGTGAATGCGTAGACATCCTGGTTGACGATGAACATATCGCCGGTACTTTCCTCTCACCGCCAACCAAACTGCCCGGCGTCCTGTTCGTGCACGGCTGGGGGGGAAGTCAGGAACGTGACCTGACGCGCGCTCGAGGTATAGCGGGATTGGGCTGCATCTGCTTGTCCTTCGATTTGCGCGGCCATGCCTTGACGCTGGCGCAACAGCAGACCGTTACGCGCGAGCAGAATCTCAATGATCTGTTGGCCGCCTACGATCTGCTGGCGCAACACCCGAACATCGACCCATCGGCGATTGCCGTGGTGGGCACCAGTTACGGCGGTTACTTGTCAGCTTTGCTTACGGCGCTGAGGCCAGTTAAATGGTTGGCCATGCGGGTTCCAGCGCTGTACGGGGACGATGATTGGATGGTGCCCAAGCGCCAGCTGAACCGGGATCTGCTCAATCAACTGCGTGGTCGACGAGTTGTGCCGGAGGAAAACCGTGCACTGGCAGCCTGCGCCGACTTTCGCGGCGACGTGCTGATCGTCGAGTCCGAGCACGATCACTTGGTTCCGCACAGCACCATCATGAGTTACCGCGCCGCCTTCCATCAGACGCATTCCCTGACGCACCGGATCATTCTCGGTGCTGATCATGCGCTAACCAGTGATTGCTGCCAGAAGGCCTATACCGACATCCTCGTTAACTGGGCGACCGAGATGGTAGTCGGGGCTCGACTCGACCAGCAGGAAGGCGTTGCCGCGGCGAACCGTCGCTAGCCTGGGGGTAAAGGTGGCTGAATGGGGCCGACAAAACGACTCCAGCGTCGATCGAGGACCTGCTGTTTCAGGACTTCGATGACATCCACCAGCAGCTCTTCGAGTGCCAGGTCGGTGTTCTCGTCCTGGTAAACCCAGGCCTCGAAGAACTCGTCGGCCAGGTTTCGTGCAAGTCTCTGGAACTGCGGGCTCTGAAGTCCTTCGGCGGCTCCTTGAAGTAGCTGGGCGGCGATATCACTGAGCGCTTCATCCAGGGTATCGGCGACTCGTCCCCCCATGGGCAGGCGGCGCAGTCTGATCACCTCCGGGTTGTTCAGCAGAGCCTGGTGAATTAGTCCGCCTACATAGCCTTCGATGGCCCCCCGATTGTCCCGGTAGCCGCTCTCCAACATGCTGTGCATGCGACGGGAAAGGTCGTTGAGCAGCCGTTCCTTGCGCGGCCTGACGACCTCTTGCAGCAAGCGGCGGGAGAGGTCGTCGCTGGCTCCGATCTCCTGCTGCATGCGGCTGAACAGGCGAACCATGACGCGATCGGATAGTTCTTCGAGCAGCAACAGGTAATAGCGGTTGGCCAGGCCAAACACCGCCCAGCGTCGCATGTCGATCAGCCCCAACCGTTGCAGACGGATCAACAGGCTGCCGACGCGCAGTACCCGCAGCCAGCGGAAGCCGCTTAACGGAATGCAGCCGAGCACGTCATACCAGTGAGCGAAGGGGTAGTAGTACCAGCGTGCGTAGCGGCGTTCAAACAACGCGACGGTCCAACCGAGCAGCACGTCGAAGACAAAAATCGCGACGAAGGCGAGGTCGATGTGTTGGAAGTTCTGGTGAATCAGCGCGTCGTAGCGTTGATGCACGGCGGGAGTCCATTCGGCCAGGGCGTCGTTGATTGGCTGCAAAATGAACAGGCTATCGAACAGGATGAGCCCAAGGTTGATGCACACCAGCAGGACGATCAGGACTTCCCAAGCCGCGTGCAGCCCGTCGATTAAGCGCTCGCGCCGCCGCGTTTGCTCAGGCATCGGCAGGCGCACTGGCCGCATGCCAGAGGATTTCTGCGCAGCCCTGACGCCGCGCAATCAGCCGGGCCACTACGAAGAACAGGTCCGACAGGCGATTGAGGTAAGCCAGGCCGACCGCGCGTAGCGGCTCGATCGCATTAAGTTGCTGACAACGGCGCTCGCTGGTACGCGCCATGCTCCGACACAGATGGGCGAGGGCAATCAGCCGTGAGCCGCCCGGCATGATGAAGTCTTCCAGCGGGCCTAGCTCCTGATTCCAATGATCGATCGCCGCCTCTAGACGGACGACCTCGGCGGCGGTCAGTGCCTGATACTCAGGCATCGCCAACTCACCGCCCAGGTCGAACAGACGATGCTGGCAGGGCCCCAGAACTTCGATCAGTTCGGCCAGATCCGGCCAGCGCGCCTGGGCTTCGGCCAGCTCGGCCAGCAACAGGCCCAGTTGACTGTTGAGGGTGTCGATTTCGCCCATCGCCTCGATTCGCGGATGATCCTTGGGCACTCGGCGGCCGTCGGCCAAGCCGGTTTCTCCGGCATCACCGGTGCGGGTGTAGATCTTCGAGAGTCGGTTGCCCATCTGGATTCCTTGATTCAGCTGTTGTTAAGTTCAATAGCGGATGTCAGCGGCAGGCGCAGCGTAAAGCAGGTGCCCTGGTCCGGCCTGCTCTGCACTTCCATCTGGCCCTTGTGATTGTTGGTGATGATGAAATACGAAACGGAAAGACCCAGCCCGGTTCCCTGACCCACCTCCTTGGTAGTGAAAAAGGGTTCGAAAATTCGCTTGCGGATATGTTCAGGAATCCCGCTGCCATTGTCTTCGACCTGAATCTCGCACCAAGGCGGATTCAGCCGTGTGCGCAGAATGATCTGCCCGCGGCCTCGCTCCGGTCTTTGATGGATAGCCTGCGCGGCGTTTTTCAGCAAGTTCAGCAACACCTGTTCCAGCTCGTTGGCGATACAGGGGACGCGGTCCACTTGGGGATCGAAGTCTCGGAGGATCTCAATAGAGCGGAAGTCGAAACCGTCCATCAGTGCAAAGTCGTTGCCGGCAATCTCCAACGCCTGGTCAATAAGCACGGCCAGCGGGCACTCCGCCAGTTGCCGGTTGCTCAGGCGACTGAAACTCAGCATGTGGCTGACGATCTTGGCCGCTCGCGATCCGGCTTGCTGAATACCGTCGAGCAGTTGCGGGATCTCCCTTTGCTGCAGATACAGGTTGACGGCTTCCAGCGAGACCCCGGTATCCAGAGCAACGTCGCGGTTCCGCTCAAGCTCAGGCGATAGCCGCCGGCGGATGTTCTGTGCGTTGTGCAGGATGGCACCGAGGGGGTTGTTGATCTCGTGCGCCATACCTGCGGCAAGGCTGCCCACCGACAACATCTTTTCCGACTGCACCATGATTTCTTCCATGTTGATCCGCTCGGTAATGTCGTCGATACGGATCACCACGCCCCGACCCCCACCGCCCATCAGGGGATAGAGCGTCAATGCATAATGCCGAGGCTCACCATTGAAGGCCCAGGTGACACGTTCGATCTTCTCGACCTGATGATGCTCAGATGTACGACGGATCTGAGCCAGGAAGGGCCTTAGCGGCTCGAAGGCGATGAAAACGGGTTGGTTCAAGGCGTCATCGATTGACGTTCCGGATAGCACACTGGCCTGTTGATTCCACTGGGTGACGTAGAGCTGCTCATCGAGCGCGATGAGTACCGAGGGCATCGAGTCGATGATGCTGTTCAGGTAGTTTTGGAATCCGGTGAGTTTCTTTTCGATTTTGCTGCGAACCTGGACTTCGAGCTCGAGCTTGCGGTTGGAATGACGGGTCTCCTCTGCCAGGCCTTGCGCGTGATCGAAGGCTTCCTGGGCATCGTCTCGGGCACGCTTGAGCTGCTGCTCGCGAGCCTCCATGCGCGACAGCATGGTGTTAAAGGCATCGGCCAAGTGGCCGATCTCGTCCCGGTTTTTCGGTGTCGCCCTGAGGGAGTAGTCTTCTTCTCGGGTCACCTGGCGGGACAGGGCTTCTAGGTCGCGGATCGGCCGGGTAATCAGACGACGAATCTGCCGCGCCACCAGCGCCCATAGCAGCAGGCTGGCGAGCAGGATGGCGAGGCTGGCGGTCAAGGTGCCCGTGTAGAACGCGCCTGGCAGTTCGCTGCTGGCGACCATCAATAGATGACCTGGTGGCCCCGCAGCCTGTGGCAGCTCGATCAACAGATTGGCGCGCATCTCGCTCTTCTGCCACGCCGGCAAGTCGCTCACCTGCTGCGGTAAGTCCAGCCGATCGCCACGATACAGTTCAGCCAGGCTGCGCCCCGTGCGGTCATAGACCACAGCCGCCCGCAGCGGCGCATATTCGTTCAGCTTCCCCAGTAGCTCGTCAGCAGCCGCTTTGGATTCCAGGGCGCGATCACTCAGCTCGGGTGTTGCGAACAGCGCGCCGAGGGTATGCATCGCCTGGGGCGCGACGCTCTGCCGGGATATCCAATAGGCCGCGCTGATAAACGTGAGGTTGGAGACCAGCAGCAAGGCTGCTAGCAGCACGAGCAAAGCGATCAGCAGCTTGCGGCCGACCGGAAGATTTTCAAGGCGCTGGCGCAGGGTCATGGCAGGCACGGGCGAAGGGTGTTTCTGCAGGGTAGCGGGGGCTTAGTCGGCGGGCAATCCGTGACAGCGCAGGAGCGTCTGGAGTCGCTCGAACAGTTCGTTCAGCTCGGGCGTCGCCAGGCCATGCTGACGTGCGGCCCGACAAGCCTGCCCAAGCAGAAAGCCGACTTCGGTTCGGCGCCCGCTCCGCACGTCCTGATACATCGATGAATAGTTTTGCGCGGTCGCCTCGATGATGCGCAACACTTCCGCCTCGAGCCCATCGGCGGCTGCGCGCTGGCCGCATGCCCGCAGTACCTCGCTGAGCTCGTTGCAGAGCCGGTGCAGCGGCTCGGGATGATTCAGCAATTCGCCGTTACGGCAATCGCTCAGCACGCTAAGCGGGTTGATGGCGCAATTGATCGCCAGCTTTCGCCAGAGTTTGCCCATGATGTCGTCCGCCCAGACGTACGGAATCTCCGCCATGTCCAGCTCGGCAAGCCAGGGCGGCGCTTGATGGTTGACCGGATCGCCGAGCCAGTTGTGGCCCCGACCGGCATGCACGACTCGAAAGTCGGCCTGACGGTAAGCCCCTTCGGTGCTGGAAACGAAAATGCAGCGGCTCTCAGGCCAACGTGCCGCAATGGCCTGCTGGCTGCCCAGCCCGTTTTGCAGCAGGAGGATTTCCGACTGTTTGGCAAGTCGCGGCGCTAGTTCCGCGACGGCGGCCTCTGCGTCATAGGCTTTGCAGGCGACCAGTAGCCGCTCTATCGGTGTCGTAGCCCCTGGTTGCTCTGCCAGTATTGGATAGACACGGCTCGCACCATTCTCGATCAGCGCAAGCCCTCCCGCGGCGTGGTACTCCGCAAGCCGTTGGGGATTACGCAGGATAATGCGCAGCGGCACGCCGGCGCGAAACAGGCGCGTCGCCCACAACCCGCCCAGGCTGCCGGCACCCAGTACGTGCCAGGTGCCAGCCATCAGGCGGGCTGCTTGTAGCGCATGGGCACGATACGTCCGGTGGCGTATGCGTCAGGTAATAACGATCCAGCCTCTGCGATGACCCGCTTGGGATCGACCGGTAGCGCGCTTGCATCGAGGCTGATCATCGCGATACCGGCCTTGATTGAAATGAAGCCCTCATCGGTCTTGAACGCCTTGAGGTTGAGTCCTTCATGCAGCCGCTTGAAACTGCTCGGAGCGCACCCGCGCAAGTCATCAATCAGCGTTAGCACGCCGAAATGGCGATCATCCAGGCGGGTGAGGACGTCGAGCGGGCGTACCAGTTGCTGGAGACGTCTCGCGACACTTCGCAGCAGGTCCTGATGAAACTGTTCACCGTAGCGTTCCCGCTGGCTGGGAACCTCCGGCAAGCCTATCAGCAGAAAGCACAGCGCACCGCCGCGGCTTTCGATCTGGCGCAAGCTGTCGCCAAGGCGCTGATGCAGGTAACGACTGTTTCCGAGCCCGGTGATCGGGTCGATCAGGTTGCGCTTTTCCAGACTGGCGATGTTTTCGGTCAATAGACGGTTTTCGCGCATCAGCCGCTGCAGTGAGCCGCACAGTCGATCGGCGGCAAACACTCTGGGCACGAGCTGATCGTTCATCACCGACTTGCCGATGAAATCATCCACGCCGTGATCGAAGGCCTTGCTCAGCACGTCTTGGCCGTCGCGGCCGGTCAGGAGAATGATGTAAGTGTAATGATCGGACATCTCGTCCTGCTGGCGGACCTGAGCGGTCAGCTCCAGGCCATCCATTTCCGGCATCAGCCAATCAGCTAGGAGAACATTGGCGGGGCGTTGTTCAATCAGCTCCAACGCCGCGCTGGCACTGTTGGCGAAACGAATGTCTTCGTACCCGGCCTTGCTGAGTGCGCGACCTATCATCACGCTGGAGAACTTGGCGTCGTCGACCACCAGGATGCTGAGTTGGGGGTTGGGCATTCAGGGACTCGGAGAAGGAGAGGGGCTGCAACAGGGAATGGAAAGGCCTGAGCAGCGCGAACAGTTATAATGATGGCGCATTTGAACCGTCAAGCTAAGCGCGCTGGGTCACACCGTTGCGCCGTTTCCACAGGAGGAAGCCCATGCCCTCGTTCGACGTGGTGTCCGAACTGGACAAACACGAAGTAACCAACGCGGTAGATAACGCTGTCAAGGAACTCGACCGGCGCTATGACCTGCGTGGCAAAGGCAGTTTCGAATTCAAGGAACTGACCATCAATCTGACCGCCGACGCAGATTTCCAATTGGAGCAGATGTTGGAAATCCTCAAGTTGAGCCTGGTCAAACGCAAGATCGATATCCAGTGTCTGGAGCTGAAGGATCCCTATCCGTCCGGCAAAACCGTCAAGCAGGAGGTGGTGCTGCGCGAGGGTATCGACAAGGAGCTGGCTAAGAAGATCGTAGCGTACATCAAGGAGGCCAAGCTCAAGGTGCAGGCGGCCATTCAGGGCGAGCAGGTACGTGTAACCGGCAAGAAACGCGACGACCTGCAGGAAGCCATCGCCCTGCTGCGCGCCAAGGATTTTGAAATGCCGCTGCAATTCAATAACTTCCGCGATTGATCACCCCGCGCACGTTCGTGCCACTTCCCGCATTTGCCGAGCGGCCCTAGTCCGGGCGCTCGGTGTCCCAAGGAGATTCCTTTTCAATGGATTTCAGTGTCGATTACCTGGGCGAGCTTTCCGAGGCCTGGTTGCCTGTTGTCGTTCAATACGGCGCACAAGTTACGCTGGCGCTTTTCACCTTCCTCATCGGTTGGTGGCTGATCAACAAGCTCGTCGGCAATTTGGGTGGCGTACTGAAGCGCCGCCAGTTCGACGCTTCGCTGCATGGCTTTATCGAGAGCCTGGCGAGCGTCATCCTCAAGGTACTTTTGCTGATCAGCGTTGCGTCGATGATCGGCGTCGAGACCACCTCATTTATCGCTGTAATCGGTGCAGCCGGCCTTGCGATTGGCCTGGCGTTGCAGGGCAGCCTGGGCAACTTCGCTGGCGGTGTGCTGATTCTGATCTTCCGACCCATCCGCGTCGGTGAGTGGATTGAAGCTCAGGGCGTATCCGGGACTGTGCACTCGATACAGATCTTCCACACCGTCCTCAAGTCTGCCGATAACAAAACCATCGTGGTGCCCAACGGCAGCCTTTCGAATGGCCATATCACCAATTATTCCCGCGAGCCGCGTCGTCGCGCGGACATCAATATCGGTATCGACTACGGCGCCGACATCAAACTGGCGCGCAAGATCCTGCTGGAGATTGCTGAAGACGAGCGTGTGCTGCGTGATCCTGATCCGGTGGTCCATGTTGTTGCACTGGCCGACAGTTCGGTGAATCTGTCGCTGCGGGTATGGGTCGCCACCGGTGACTTCTGGCCCGTGACCTTCGGCTTTACTGAGTTGGTCAAGGAGCGCTTCGACGCAGCCGGGATCGGTATTCCATTCCCGCAGCGGGTGGTACACCTGGTCCAGCGTTAAGACCTGTTCTGCAATATGACAAAAGCCGGCAGTAGCCGGCTTTTTGGTTAGCTATGTTCGGTCGAGGATATCGGCTCGGCGCTGGTGGATGGCGGACGACTGCGTGTCCATTGCCAGACAATCAGTACCAGCGTCGGAATGCCGAGCAACGCAGTCACCAGAAAGAAGTTGCTGTAACCGAGCTGCTCGACCATCACGCCCGAGTAGCCACCCAATAGCCTTGGCAATAGCAACATCAACGAGCTGAGCAGGGCGTACTGAGTCGCAGAGAACTTCAGATTGGTCAGGCTCGAAAGATAGGCAACGAATGCGGTCGAGGCCAGTCCGCCACTGAAGTTGTCGCATGAGATCGTGACGATCAGCATGTTGAGGTTGGCGCCCATTTCCACCAGCAACATGAACATGAGATTGGTCGCGGCCGATGCCGCACCGCCAATGAACAGAATGGGCAGGATGCTGAAACGCACGATCAGCAAGCCGCCAAACGCAGCGCCAAGCAGGGTCATGATCAAACCAAAAAGCTTGCTGACGCTGGCGATCTGATCCTTGCTGAAGCCTTGGTCGATATAAAAGACGTTCGCCATGACGCCCATTACCGTATCGGACATCCGGTAGGTGGCGATCAGTCCGAGCAGTAACAGCGCCTGCCAGCGATAGCGCAGGATGAAGTCGGTGATGGGCGTCAGCACCGGCCCCATCAGAATCCGCCCCGGTCCGGAGAGGCAGCCCCAGCAAATCAGCAGATACATGGTGCCGCGTGGCCAGTAGCCGCCCCAGTAGGACTGGAACATCCCCGTTGTAGACACCATGAGGATGATCAGGATGATTACCGATACGGCCTGGTGGACAAAATCGAAGCGTGCCGGGCGCTGGCGCTGGCCTGCCTGTTGCAGCATCTGGCGCACCGGAATCATCAGTGACCGTCCCCAGGGTGACAGCGAACCGATGATAAACAGCAAATACAGCGTTGCACGTGGCCAGGCCTGGGCGATCAATGCGTTGATCATCGCGGGAACGGAAATCAGCAGCACCAGCAGCAGGCCGACCGCAGCCATCTGGTGGTTGAAGCTGAATCTGGACGGCCCATGAGGCAGCGGCGCGGCGCCTTGGGGTTCGGGAATCAACAGGCTGGTAACAAGACCCGGAAGGATGAGGAGAGCGAAGGCAATATAGGTCGTGGCCCAAGCGGCCTGGTTGTATTCGACGTTGCTAGAGCCCAGCCACTCGGCTAAAAACAGCGCGCCGGCGCTGGCCAGCAGCATGGCGACGCGATAACCGGTCATGTAGCTCGCGGCCAGCGTCGCCTGCAATTTGTCCTCGGCGATTTCCAGCCGATAGGCATCAATGGCGATGTCTTGCGTGGCCGAGGCGAAAGCCACCGCTACGGCCAGTGCGATCAACATGGTCAGGTTCTGTTGCGGATTGCACAGGGCCATGCCGATCAGGCCGATCGCGATGACCGCCTGCGACAACACCAGCCACGAGCGTCGCCGGCCCAGGCCGCCAATCCAGGGCAACCGCCACTGGTCGAGCATCGGCGACCAAACCCATTTGAACGCGTACGCGAGGCTGATCCAGCTGGCAAAACCGATGGTCTCGCGAGACACACCCGCCTCGCGCAACCATACAGAAAGCGTGGAAAAAACCAGGATCGCAGGAAGCCCGGCAGCGAAGCCAAGGATCAGCAGAGTCAGTGAGGCTGGACTGGCATAGGCGGCTAGCGCGGCGCGCCAGGTTTCACGGGACATAAAGGCAAATCAGGGACAGAACATGAAGCGCGCACTCTACCCGCTGTGCTCCGCTGAATGCCAGCCGTGCCGACGTATGTCGACGCGGTCGTTGATCACCTGCACACCCTCAGCGCGAAGTCGGGCACGTTGCTCCTCGCCGGAGACGGTTCCGGCGGCCAGGCTCAGGCGGCCGCCTGCGCCCATCACCCGGTGCCAGGGCAGACGCGTATCGTCAGGCAATTGTGACAGGACCCGCCCGACCCAGCGTGCGGCACGGCCCAGCCCGGCGACGGCGGCAAGTTCGCCATAGCTGGTGACCTTGCCTTCGGGAATCTGCGCTAATGTCAGATATAACGCGGCACGTCGGGTTTCGGCGTCACCGGTGCGCGGATCGCTGTGCGCTGCATCAGAGGGCTGGCGCGTCATGTAAAGGCTCCATTAGTGATGAGGCTGGTGGTGATCGAGGCTCCGTTTGGCGGCCAGCGCTTGTTGTCTTGGGGCGCATAAGGATAATGCCTGCCTTTCTCTTATACCCGCAGACGCCCTCTTGCCTATGTTCTCCCGACCGCTCTCACGAACCTTGCTTTGCGTAACCCTTTCCACGCTTTCTCTGCCGACATTTGCCGACACCGTGTGGCTGAAGAACGGTGATCGCCTGACTGGCAAGATCAGCGTGCTCGATGGCGGCAAGCTGCTCATCGAAACCGAGTACGGTGGCTCCATTCCTGTGAAATGGAGCCAGGTCGCGACACTGGAAAGCAACCAGCAGTTGCTGGTCAAGGAGGACGATGCCTCTGGCGAGGTCGCGAAATCACTACAAGCGGCCGATGACGGCATGGTCACACTGAGTAATGGTGGCGCGCCGCGTACGGTCCCGCTCAAGTCGATCACCCAGATCATCCATCCGAAGCCACTCATTCAGGACCTGACCTGGAAGGGTAACGTTGACGTAGCGCTGGACTACAAACGTGCCGAAACTGACACGGATGACTATGACATCTCGTTCAAAACCTCTGCGCGCCATGGCCTGTGGCGTCACAACGGTTCCGGCGCCTACAACCGGGAGTACCGCGACGGTGTAACTGCCACCGATAACTGGGAGGCCGAGTACGCGCTGGACCGCTTCCTCGATGAGCACTGGTTCTGGCAGGGTCGCTTGGAATACAAGCGTGACAAGATCGAGGACGTTCGGCGCCAGCGCACTGTGGGTACAGGTCCGGGTTACCAGTTCTGGGACAACGAACTGGGCGCGTTCTCGCTGGCTTCGCTGGCCAACCGCAGTGACTACGAGTTCGCCAACGGCAATACGGAGCAGTTTTACTCGCTGGCCATGAAGTGGAATTACAACCGTTATCTGGTGGGCAAGACCTTCGAGATATTCAGTAACGGTGAAATCGGCAAGCCACTGGAAAATGTCGCCGACTATCAATTCGACGCGGAAATGGGGCTGCGTTACAAAGTGACCGACTGGGCGTCGCTCAACATGAAGGCCGAGAAGGACATCGTCAGCGGTGCGGAGAGCGAGCTGGATGAAACCCGCTACAGCATCGGATTCGGTGTGGGCTGGTAAGGCTTATAGCGTGATCGACCGGGCGCCTCAGTGCGCCCGGTTTCGTTTCTGGTGCTCTACAGCCGCAAGCCTCCGTCGAGCTCCAGGATGCGCCCGGTGTAGTAGTCGTTCTCGAATATGTAGGCCACGGAGTGGGCGATCTCCTGGGGTTTGCCCAGACGCTTCAGCGGAATCCCGGCGGTCATCTTCTCCAGCGCTTCGGGTTTCATGCTGGCGACCATTTCGGTTTCGATGAAGCCGGGTGCAACACCGGCTACGCGGATGCCGTAGCGCGCCAGCTCCTTCGCCCACACCACGGTATCTGCAGCCACGCCGGCCTTGGCGGCCGAGTAGTTCGCCTGGCCCATGTTGCCGGCACGGGATATCGAGGAAATGTTGACGATCGCGCCCTGGCGCTTCAGCTCAACCATCTTCGCGGCGACTTCTCGGGTGCAGAGAAATACGCCGGTGAGGTTGACGTCGATCACCGCCTGCCATTGCGCCAGGCTCATCTTCGACAGTTCGCCGTCCTTGAGTTTTATGGTGAGCCCATCGCGGAGAATGCCGGCGTTGTTGACCAAGCCGTCCAGGCCACCAAAGTCGTCGCTGACCTGGCTCACCATGTGGCTAACCTGCTCTTCGTTGGCGACATTGCACAGGTAGGCGCGTGCGTCACCGCCAGCGTGCTTGCAGGCTGCCACGGCTTCATCCAGCCGATCCTGATTAAGGTCGACCAGCGCCAGGCGGGCGCCTTTGCTGGCAAGGTACTCGCCCATTGCGCGTCCGAGCCCTTGGCCACCGCCGGTGATAATGATGACCTTGTCTTTCAGCTGCATGCCTATCTCCTATCTATGCCTGCCGACGTCGGTAAACGACGTCCGCTGACGAAACCGTTATGCTGATGCCCTGCCGAATCGTCCCTGTTGAGGAACACCCGTGAGCGTTCAAGCCGCCAAGCATGCCCGACAACTCCTGCTCAAGGAATACCGCGGCGTGCTCTCGACTCACTCCAAGGCCATGCCCGGATTTCCCTTTGGCTCAGCAGTCCCTTACTGCTTGAACGAAGAAGGCTGGCCACTGATCTTGATCAGTCGGATCGCCCAGCATACGAAGAATCTGCAGGCAGACCCGCGCTGCTCTCTGCTGGTCGCTGAACGTGGCGCCGAG
This sequence comes from Pseudomonas sp. NPDC077408, assembly GCF_050269105.1. Classification (NCBI taxonomy): domain Bacteria; kingdom Pseudomonadati; phylum Pseudomonadota; class Gammaproteobacteria; order Pseudomonadales; family Pseudomonadaceae; genus Pseudomonas; species Pseudomonas sp. NPDC077408. Next base: position 96,248 of record NZ_JBNNHS010000013.1, on the reverse strand, counting down.
GACGTGCAGGCAACCGGCCGGCTCACCCTGCTGGCCGAGGCGGTGCCGCTCACGGACGAAGCTGCGGTCGGCGCCGCGGCCGAACGCTATTACCGTTACTTCCCGGAATCGCGCGACTACCATCGCGTTCACGACTTTGACTTCTGGACGTTGCAGCCGGTGCGCTGGCGCTACATCGGGGGCTTCGGCGCGATCCATTGGCTGGATCAGGTGGCATTGGCTAATCCGTTTGCACGCGCAAGCGGTGGCGAGGTCGACATGCTTGACCATATGAATCAGGACCACAGCTCGGCGATTGCTCACTACGTTCACCAGGCAGGCCTGCCGTCTGCCCCGGAGGCGCGCATGATTGGAATCGATAGCGAAGGCTTTCACTTGAGCATCGGTCAGGCCATTCACTGGTTGGTATTTCCGGATAGCTGTACCAGCCCAGGCGCCGTGCGACAGGCACTGGTGGCGATGGCTCGCCGCTGATTGATACTCGCGTAAGCGCAGCGAAGAATAATCCGGTTACAGCCTATCTGGTGGATGGGTTGAATTCGCTGCAGCCCGCCGTCATCTACACGAAATCGGAAGCCGTTCTTCCGCCAAGGATTATCGATGCGAATATTCTTACTGCTGTTTCTCCTGTTTCCGCTGGCCGAGCTGGCGTTGCTGATCAAGGTCGGCAGCTCCATCGGCGTGTTGCCCACCATTCTCCTGCTGATCATCAGCGGCATGGCCGGCATCCTGCTGATGCGTCTGGCCGGATTTGCCACCGCCTGGCGTGCACGCGAGCGGTTGGCTCGCGGTGAGTTGCCGGAACGGGAAATGCTCCAGGGCTTGATGATGGCCCTTGCTGGGGGGTTGTTGTTCCTGCCCGGATTTCTCAGCGACGTCGTCGCGCTGCTGGTGCTGTTTCCACCGACGCGCAAACTGTTCCTCGGCTTTGTCGGGCGGCGTGTCGAGGCGCAGGCTCAGCGTCGCCGAGCCTTTGCCGACGATCTGCGCCAGCAGCAGGAACACCGCGACGGGCCACAGCGGCCTAACGTCATCGAGGGGGAGTGGGAACGTCGCGACAAGTAGGTCGTATCCGCTCCAGCAAGGCATGCCACGGCATGCCTTTTTATCTTCTGTAAATGCAAAAAATCATCGTCCCGCCCTTGAAATCATTTTTGACGCCCGCATGTAGCGGTCACCGCAAGGTCGCTGTCGCATTTTGACAGTCCGTCTTCTGCGGCTCGCATTGCGGGCCGCAACCGGCACCGCCGGATTTGCCAACCCGCCGATGAGAATGCATCGGCATGGAAACCACTGTACTAGGAGAGATCGACAATGAAGCTTCGTCCTCTGCATGACCGCGTCGTAATTCGTCGCAGCGAAGAAGAAACCAAGACCGCAGGCGGCATCGTGCTGCCGGGCTCCGCTGCCGAGAAGCCAAACCGTGGCGAAATCGTCGCTGTTGGCACTGGCCGCGTTCTGGACAACGGCGAAGTCCGTCAGCTGGCCGTCAAGGTTGGCGATCAGGTCGTATTCGGCCCTTACTCCGGCAGCAACACCGTCAAGGTTGACGGTGAAGACCTGCTGGTGATGAGCGAGAACGAAATTCTCGCCGTCGTCGAAGCCTGATCAGCGCTCGCTTACAGCGAACTGCGTTCCATCAACAGAATTTGAGGAAGAATCAACATGGCTGCTAAAGAAGTTAAGTTCGGCGACTCCGCCCGTAAGAAGATGCTGGTTGGCGTCAACGTCCTGGCTGACGCGGTAAAAGCGACCCTCGGCCCGAAAGGCCGCAACGTCGTGATCGAGAAGAGCTTCGGCGCTCCGACCATCACCAAGGATGGCGTTTCCGTTGCCAAGGAAATCGAGCTGAAAGACCGTTTCGAAAACATGGGCGCGCAGCTGGTCAAGGACGTTGCTTCCCGTGCCAACGATGACGCGGGCGACGGCACCACCACTGCTACCGTTCTGGCTCAGTCGATCGTCAACGAAGGCCTGAAGGCTGTCGCTGCCGGCATGAACCCGATGGATCTGAAGCGCGGCATCGACAAGGCGACCATCGCCATCGTTGCTGAGCTGAAGAACCAGTCCAAGCCATGCGCCGATTTCAAGGCCATCGCTCAGGTCGGCACCATCTCCGCCAACTCCGACAGCTCCATCGGCGCGATCATCGCCGAAGCCATGGAAAAGGTCGGTAAAGAAGGCGTGATCACTGTTGAAGAAGGCTCGGGCCTGGAAAACGAACTGTCCGTCGTAGAAGGCATGCAGTTCGACCGTGGTTACCTGTCTCCGTACTTCATCAACAAGCCGGACACCATGGTGGCCGAGCTTGACAGCCCGATGCTGCTGCTGGTCGACAAGAAGATCTCCAACATCCGCGAACTGCTGCCGGTGCTGGAAGGCGTTGCCAAGGCCGGTCGTCCGCTGCTGATCGTTGCCGAAGACGTTGAAGGCGAAGCCCTGGCGACTCTGGTCGTCAACAACATGCGTGGCATCGTCAAGGTTGCTGCGGTCAAGGCACCTGGCTTCGGTGATCGTCGCAAGGCCATGCTGCAGGATCTCGCAATCCTGACCGGTGGTACCGTGATTTCCGAAGAAGTCGGCCTGAGCCTGGAAACCGCTACCCTGGAGCACCTGGGTAATGCCAAGCGCGTTGTGCTGAACAAGGAAAACACCACCATCATCGATGGTGCTGGTCAGCAGGTCGACATCGAAGCTCGCGTTGCGCAGATCCGCAAGCAGGTTGAAGACACCACTTCCGACTACGACAAAGAGAAGCTGCAAGAGCGTCTGGCCAAGCTGGCTGGCGGTGTTGCCGTGATCAAGGTCGGTGCCGGTACCGAAGTTGAAATGAAAGAGAAGAAGGCCCGTGTCGAAGACGCGCTGCACGCAACCCGTGCTGCCGTTGAAGAAGGCGTGGTACCTGGCGGCGGTGTCGCTCTGGTCCGTGCACTGCAGGCGATTTCCGAGCTGAAGGGCGAAAACGCCGATCAGGACGTGGGCATCACTCTGCTGCGTCGCGCTGTCGAAGCGCCGCTGCGCCAGATCGTCGCCAACTCCGGTGGCGAGCCAAGCGTTGTGGTCGATAAGGTCAAGCAGGGCAGCGGTAACTACGGTTACAACGCTGCGACCGACGAGTACGGTGACATGATCGAGATGGGCATTCTCGATCCGGCCAAGGTAACCCGTTCGGCTCTGCAGGCCGCGGCTTCCATTGCCAGCCTGATGATCACCACCGAAGCGATGATCGCTGAAGTGGCTGACGACAAGGCTGCTGGTGGCATGCCGGACATGGGCGGCATGGGTGGTATGGGTGGTATGGGCGGCATGATGTAATTCAGCCGGTCCCTGGCATCAGAAAAAGCCTCGCCTCGTGCGGGGCTTTTTTATGCCCGTCGTTTCGGTTGATCCGACCGTGGCGTATGCAGTCGCCTCGGCTCCTGTGGCCTTTTTAAGAAATTTGATCCATTTGTCTTTTTTTTAGGCGCGTTGGCAGTACGTCGTCTATGGTGACTTTCTCGATTCACCAAATAACAAAGGCTTGCGCAATGAAACTTGAAATTGCTCGAGGAGTATTCCTAGCCGGCTCGCTCGGCGTCGCATCATTGTGTGCGGCGGCATGGAGCGAACCGGATGCCAGAGTTGTTGCCCAAAGCGACCAGAGCAGCCACTGTGCGGTGCCGCGTATTGCTCGCGCAGAGATACAGAACACCCAACCTGATCAGGATTTGCTGCTGTTCATGTACGGGCTGTCGCAGAGCCTTGTAGGGCGCAGTTGAGTCGATCCGCCTCTACGTTGCCCCTTTGGCGTTGACTGACACTATCGACGGTTAATCTACCGTCGCCGCGTTACCGGCACGCTCAGGGCTTGCCAGCACGGTATAGACGGCTGGTAGCACGAACAGCGTGAACAAGGTGCCCACGGTCATGCCCGTGGCGATCACCATTCCTATATCGAAGCGACTCACCGCACCGGCACCGCTGGCCAGGATCAGCGGAACCATGCCGAATACTGTCGCGGCAGTGGTCATCAGGACCGGTCGCAAACGTATCGCTGCGGCTTCCTCGACAGCCTCTCTGCGGTTTAGCCCCTGTTCACGACGCAGCTGATTGGCGAACTCGACAATCATGATCCCGTGTTTACTGATCAATCCGATCAGCGTCACAAGTCCGACCTGCGTGTAGATGTTCATGCTCGACAGGCCGAGAAACAGGGGAACCAGCGCTCCACAGATGGAAAGTGGCACCGTAACAAGGATGACCAGCGGGTCGCGGAAGCTCTCGAATTGCGCCGCCAGGACCAGAAAGATGATGGCCAAGGCGAGTGCAAAGGTCATATACAGAGCGTTGCCTTCCTGGATGTACTGGCGCGAGGCTCCGGCGTAATCGAAGGTGAACCCCTGCGGCGCCTCCTCGCGAGCGATGCTGCGCAACGTATCGATGGCCTCGCCCATGCTGACGATCGGAAAGCCCTGGATGGTTGCGGCATTGAGCTGCTGGAACTGGCTCAGCTGAGTGGGACGGGCGCGGTCGCTGACAGTGATGAGTGTGGACAAGGGCAGCATCTCGCCCTGATCGTTCTTCACGTAATAGTTGCTCAGCCAGCCTGGGTTGTCTCGGTAGGCCTGTTCGACCTGCGCGATCACCTTGTAACTGCGGCCTTCGATGGTGAAGCGGTTGATCTCGCTTTCGCCAAGCAGTGTCGCCAGGGTCATGCCGAGGTCTTCCATCGTCACGCCCATCTGTGCGGCCTTTTCGCGGTCGATATCGACGACGATCTCAGGCTTGTCGAATGCCAGGTCCACGTCGAGAAAGGCGAACTTGCCCGAGGCCTGGGCTTTCTCCTTGATGCGCTCGGTCACCTGCAGCAGCGACTCGTAATCGGATGCCGTATTGATCACGAACTGGAACGGCAGGCCTTCGCCGGTACCGGGCAGGGAAGGCAGGTTGAAGCCGAAGACCTGCAAGCCTGGGATCTTGTCGATTTGCGCCTGAACCTCGGGCAGCACCTCCATCTGCGTCCGCTCTCGCTCGTCCCAGGGCGTCATCAGGAAGCCTCCGATGCCGCTTTGGACGCCGTTGAAGCCGTTGATCTGAAACCAGGAGTAGTACTCGGGAAACGTTTTGAAGATAGTCAGGAACTGATCGGTGTAGGCGTTGAGGTAGTTGAGGTTGGCCGTCTGCGGCGCGCTGGCCATCATGAAGATGATGCCCTGGTCTTCTTCGGGCGCCAGCTCGCTTTCAGTAAAAGTGAGCAGGGCGGGAATCAGCCCGAGGACGATCAGTGCAAACACTAACACCACCGACCGGGTGTCCAAGGTGCCGTGCAGCGCCCGTTGATAGCGAACTTTCAACCGGTCAAAGATCAGGTCCAACCGATGGGCCAGCCCAGTCGGGTTCTCTTCATGACGCAGCAGGCGAGAGCACATCATCGGCGATAGCGTCAGCGCCACCACGCCGGAGATCAGTACCGCTCCAGCCAGCGTCAGCGCGAACTCCTGAAACAGCGCGCCCGTCACGCCTTGAAGAAAACCAATGGGTGCATAGACCGCCGCCAGGGTGATGGTCATGGTGACGACCGGCATGGCGATCTCCCGCGCGCCGTCGATCGCCGCCTGAAACGGGGTCTTGCCGTCTTCGATGTGCCGGTGGATGTTCTCCACCACCACGATGGCATCATCGACCACCAGGCCGATCGCCAGCACCATGGCCAGCAACGTCAGCAGATTGATCGAGTAGCCCATGGTCTGCATGAAGAACATCACACCGATCATCGAAAACGGAATGGTGACCACCGGGATTAGCACCGAGCGCAGCGAGCCGAGGAACAGGAACACTACGACGATCACGATCACCACGGCCTCGGCGAGGGTTTTTACCACTTCGTCGATGGACGCCTGGATGAAGCGGGTGGCGTCGTAGGCGATGGTGACCTTTAGGCCGGGTGGTAGCTGCGACTCGATTTCCGGCATGACGGCGCGTACTTCGCTGATCACATCCAGCGGGTTGGCGCTCGGGGTGCCCTTGACGCCGATATAGACCGACGGAATGCCGTCGAACGAGCTGATAGCGTTGTAGCTTTCAGCACCCATCTCGACCCGCGCCACATCTCCGAGCAGCACGCGGCTGTCGCCCTGGGTCTTCAGCGGAATGGCGGCGAAGGCCTCCGGGGTCTTCAGTTCGGTATCGGCGTTGATGCTGGTGACAACGTACTGCCCCTTCACCTCGCCGGCCGCCGAGAGGAAGTTGTACTTGCGCACGGCCTCGTTCACGTCCCCCGCCGAAAGTCCGTAGGCGGCGAGCTTCACCGGGTCCAGCCAGAGGCGCATGGCGAATACCTGATTGCCGAGGATCTCTGCCTCGGCCATGCCGGGGAGGGTGGCCAGCTTCGGCTGGATGACGCGCGACAGGTAGTCGGTAATCTGCGGGTTGCTAAGTTGTTCGCTGTAGAAACTGATGTACATGAGCGCCGTGGAATCAGCGGCTTGCTTGTTCAGCACTGGGTCTTCGGCGTTCTGCGGCAACTGGTTCTTCACCGAATTGGCCTGGCTGAGCAGCTCCGTGTAAAGCCGGTCGGTATCGGCACCGATGCGCGCGTAAACCGAGATGATCGATACGTTCTGCTGGCTGACCGAGGTCATGTAGTCCACGCCTTCGGCGCTGGCCAGACTCTGCTGCAGCGGTTGGGTAATGTAGCCCTGGATGGTTTCCGCGTTGGCGCCCGGATAGGCGGTGGTCACCGTGATCAGCGCACTTTCCATCTGCGGATACTGGCGAATCACAAGGCTATTGAAAGCCTGTAGGCCAAGCAGCACGATCAGCAGGCTGATCACGCTGGCCAGCACGGGACGGCGTATGAACGGGTCGGTAAAAGCCATGGCGATCTGTGTCCCTGTAGTCAGTGCCTCAGTCAGCGGTCGTCCGACGCGCTGTCTGGCTCGAGTTCGAGCGTGCGCTGCTCGGCGATGGCGACATGAGCGCCGTTGTCCAGCTTGAGCTGACCGGCGATAACAACCTGTTCACCAGGCTCCAGACCTTCGAGGATCACAACGCGGCCGTCACGGCGTTCGCCGGTCGTGACGAAACGGCGCTCCACGACCAGGTAGGGCTCGTCGCGCTCGGGAGTCTCGGTGGCGTCTTCAGCTCCTTCCTCGGGTCTAGGCGCTTCACCGGCCTTCACGACGAGAACCGAATTGCCGTACAGGGTGTAGGTGAGGGCCGTTTCCGGTACCACGACCCGTGGCGCCTCGCTGGGCAGCAGCACCTGCAGATCGGCGAACATCCCTGGCAGCAGGCGTTCGTCGGGGTTATCCAGCTCCGCACGCACCTGCACGTTACGGGTGGTGACTTCCACCTTGGGATTCAGCGCGACGATTCGTGCCTCGAACTGCTCGCCGGGAAACGCGGCGACCTGGATGCGCACGGCTTGCCCAATGGCTAGCAACGGCACCTGCTGTTCGGCCAGGTAGAAATCGACGAACAGCGTCGAAAGGTCCTGCAGGGTGGCAATCGGCGTGCCGGCGGCAACGAAGTCACCCACATCGACCTGACGAATCCCAATGGTGCCGGAAAAGGGCGCAAGAATGCGCTTTTTCGCCAGGCTGGCCTTCAGCTGGGCGACCGTAGCGGCGGCTTTCTGCGACTGGGCGTTGAGCCGATCGAACTCACTGCGTGATATGGCCTGTCCGTCGATCAGACTGCGTGCACGCTGGAATTCCACCTTTGCCAGATGCAGGTCCGCTTCTGCAGCTGCCAGGCTCGCCTGCTCGATCTCGCTGTCGAGCAGGACGATGGGCTGACCCTGCCGCACTTTTTCCCCCGAGCGGAACTGCACATCGCTGATGGTGCCGGCGATCTCCACCGAAAGGTCGATGCCCTGCGATGCGCTAAGCGTGCCGATGGCCGGTAGACGGCTCTGCCAGGGCTGCTTGCTGGAGGTAACGACTTCGACATTGATCGGCGGCTTAGGCGCCTTGAATTGCTGAATCTGTGAGTAGATCGAGTTGAATTTGAGGGCGGCAAGGATCAATACCACGACGATCACCGCGCCAAGCATCAGCAGCATGCGGCGCAACATTTTCCGTATTCCTTGGAGTAATGAGCCGGCTGACCATGGCTATGAAGCGACGCAGCTCTATTGAACACGCGAGCCACGGGCAGGTGCAGCTATTCGCTGCCATGGCGCTTCAGCCCTGGAGCAGAAGGAGAATGGACGTTAGCCATGAAGTGGGTGCAAGTAAAGCGGGATATCAGGCTTCGTCTGACGGTAAGGGGAGGGACGCTAACGGCGCCCCTGGGGCCCTAGATGCCTGTCGACCAAATTCCGCCTGGCCCCGGGTGGGCAGGGCCTTTCCGTTGAATTGGCAATCAGCCCGCCAGGCGGTGAGTGACTTCGCTGAGCTGAGCGGACAGCCCATGTAGATCCTGGCTGGCCTTCTCGGTGCGCTCAACATTGTCCTGATTGGCCGTGGCGATGGCGGTAATCTCAGTGAGGTTGCGTGAGATGTCCTCTGCGACGGATGTCTGCTCTTCTGCAGCGGTCGCAATCTGGCGGTTCATGTCGCGAATCGCTTCCACTTCCAACGTGATGCGCTGCAACATGCCGCCCGCTTCGGTGACCTGTTCGACGCCTTCATCGCTGCGGTTCTGGCCACTTTCGATTGCCCGCACGGCATTCACCGCCCCCGTCTGTACGGTGTCGATGATTTGGTGAATTTCCGCTGTCGAGTCGGCGGTACGCTTGGCCAACGTACGCACCTCATCCGCTACCACGGCGAAGCCGCGGCCTGCATCGCCGGCACGGGCGGCTTCGATGGCTGCGTTCAGCGCGAGCAGGTTGGTCTGGTCGGCAATGCCGCGGATCACTTCCAGCACCTTGCCGATGCGACCGCTGTCGGCTTCCAGCCGACGGATCACGGTGGCGGTATTGCTGATCTCGCCACGCATGTGGGTGATCGTCTCGATCGTCGAGCGCATCATGGCCTCGCCTTGTTGCGCAGATTGGTCGGCAGCGTCTGCGGCGTGCGCAGCGTCGGCCGCATGGCGTGCGACCTCTTGCGCGGTGGCAGACATCTCGTGCATCGCTGTGGCGACCTGATCGGTTCGGGAAAACTGCTCGCGGGTGCCTTGGCCCATCAGGGCCGCAATCGCGTTGAGCTCCCCGCTGGCGGTGTCCAAATCTGATGTGCTGCGCTGCAAACGGGTGAAGGTATCGGCGAGGAAGTCGCGCAGCACGTTGGCGGCTACCGCCAGACGACCCAGTTCGTCAGCGCGGCTGGTGTCCACACGCTCTTTGAAGTTGCCCTTGCTGAGATTGGCAACATGATCGATCAGATGTCGGATCGGATTGATCAGGTTGCGATTGACCAGCCAGGCACTGAACAGGGCGATCAGCACGCCTGCGGCAAGCATGATCAGGGCCCCAGCGGTGATGGTCCGGTCTGCCGCTTCGCTGATGGTGTCCGAGCTGCCGAGGGCCGAATCACGTAGTTGTGCGACCAGTGCGCTGAGCTGCTCGCTGGTTTCCCGGTCGATGCCTTTGACAGCCGCGTCGCCTACAGCCGGATCCGCGCCGGCAGCGATGAATGCATCGCGTCCCGCGCGATAGGCCGTGCCAAGCTTCAAGTGTTCGTCACGCAGGCTTTTAATCTGGCCCGACAAAGCCGGGTCGCCCTGGCTTTGCTGTACCAGCGTGCCAAGCAGCGTTTGTACCTTGCGTTCCTGCTCCTCGAAACTCTGCCAGTATTTGGTCAGGTTTTCCGGTGACTTACCGCGCAGCAATACGTTTTTCCACTCCTGAACCTGTACTTTGAACTCGAGGTTGGATTGATCGATGAGGCGTGAGGCTTCGATCGGTCCTTTGAGAAGACGTTGATACGCCCCGATGTCATCGGAGAGAAACGAAAAGCTGGCGAGCGCGATGGCCAGCATCAACAACAAGCTTCCGCCTATCAGCGCGAGCAGCTGGGCACGCAGGGATTTTTTCAGGAACATCTGGGCGTTCTCGTATCGAAGAGGATGCGCTTGCGCTAGGGGCAAGTTTCCAACGTGCAGTCAGAAAGACTGTTCGCTTGCCGGCTTTTCGGCCGCTTTGTTCGATACTTGAAGGCTTTCAGACCAGTCGCAGATGATTATCCCAAAGCCCTGGGGGTAGCTGCAGCGGGGTACTGACGAACGCCTTGCCGGTGCAGTCTACGAGGCGGCAGCGGCCCTGTCCGGAGCTGACGACAAAACCTTGCTCGACTGCCCCGACGCCAGCACAGTCCGGTAGATGAATTTCCTCACGCAGCGCGGCAGTATCCAAGTCCCAGATGAACACCTTGTTGCCACGCGGCGCGGTCACGGCCAGCAGGCGAAGGCTGTCATTGATCGCCAGGCTGGCGGTGTACTGGTTCATGGTCTGGCGTTGCGCTTCACCCAGCGGGAAAGCCTGGAACGCCTGACCGGGACGCTTGATCGCCAGCAGTGGCACCGGATCCATCGGGTCGCCTTCATATTGCTGGCCCGACACCACCGTGCCGTCCGCCGCTACCGCGAGGTGACGCACGCTATTCATCTGCTCGGGTAACTGTTCCTTGCTGATCAGCGTGCCATCGCGGTGCAACAGCACCAGGCTGGGCTCCATGGCGTGGAGATTCATCATTTCCCGACTGTCGGCCTCGGTCCGGATACCACCGTTGGCGATCACCAGGGTTTCGCCATCGGGCATCCACAATAGCTGGTGCGGCCCGATACCGTGGGTCGAACGCTCACCGCTCCGTATCAGTTGGCGGCCCTCGACGCGATAGACGCCAAGCACGCCGCGACCGGCTTCGGCGGTATCGTTTTCGGTGGTATAGAACCAGTCACCGCTGGAGTGGAACACTCCGTGGCCATAGAAATGGCGGTCAGGTGGTGACGCCAGTACCTGAAGCAACGTCCCGTCACGGCTGTCGATCAGATAGCTTTCACGGCTCGGTCGACGCCCGACGAACACCGCAAGCGGCAGGTGCGGATGCGCATAGACATCGTGGCAGCGCTCCTTGACCGGCGTGGCGAATACCGGGCTGCCATCGAGCCGGTAGCCGACCGCATAGTGGCGGCCATCGGCATCGTTACGCGCCGAGAGAAGTAACGGTTGTTCGGTGTGATGGGTCAACGCCCAGCCGCCAACGGCTGAGGCGGCCACCAGCGCGCTGCCCAGGCCGAGGAAAGCACGGCGTTTCATATCAGTCTCCGTCGTGGGCGTTGAAGCCGATCTGCACTCCGAGGGCGCGCGCCAGTTCGGTCTGGTGCAGACGGTGCAAAGCATCGATGTCCTGGTACAGCGCATCGAGACGTGCTCGACCGGCTTCGTCGGCAATCAACTCACTGAACGGCAGCATGATATCCACCAGATGCTGGCGCGCCGTTTCGTACGCGACATCGATGCGTTTGGTCAGATCAGCCTGCTCGGTCGGTACCAGCGCCTTGAGACCGTTCCCATCCGTGCCCAACCAGAGTTGCTGAGCGCCAGCGAGCGCGGCATCGATGCTGGGCAGAGTGGCATCGCTGCGCCAGGCTTCGGCCTGGAAGGGCTGCGGAAAGCCTTTGCTCTGGCGACCCAGCGGTGCGCCGAGTTTTTTCTTCAGGCCGTCCAGTGCAGTGACCTGGACTCGGAGCAGGTCGGCAATCGCTTCGGCTGATTCGGCGTAGCGCTCGTTGGGAAATTCGCTCAGCTGGGCGGCCATGCCGTCTTTGGCCTTCCAGGTCTGCAGCATGTCGGCCGCGAGCTTCTGCTGATGCTCACCGATGGCTTGCAGCAAGGGGCAATAGCGCGCCTTGGTCGCGCTGTCGGTCAGATCGACGGCCTTGTCGTACAGCACATATTCATAGGCAGAAAGCCCTTGCAGTACGACGCTGCCGCTCTCCAGGTCCGCCTGCGTCAGTTGGGGCTTCCTTTTCAACAGCGAGCCGATCTGGCGACCAACCAGGTTCTTCTTGTCAGGCCAGAACTGTACTTGCCAGGCCCGGTTGCCCTCACCCATCGGCCCGATCAGCAAGGGCTGCAATCCGGCCCAGGCGAGCTGCGCCTGAAGAAACGCCTCGCGCGCATCGGCCAGCTCTTCGTTGTCTGCACAGAAGGCGATGCTGCTGGCTGCCATACGGCGGTTGGCTTCGGCCCAGTCGGCATAGGCAGGCAACAGCACTTCCTCGGTCAGTGCCTGGCTTGTCTGCGCGTATGGATCGGATGGTGCACAGGCACCTAATAGCAGGCCCAGTGCGGTGGCAGTGACGGCACGGAAGATTCGGTTGGGGTACATGTTGCTCCTCAGGGCTGGGCACGGGTGCGTCTGGTTCGGCATTAAAGAGACTCGAGAAAGGCCAGCAGGGCGCTGCGCTCATCGCTGTCGAAGCCGAGCACGGCCTGCTTGGCGCGCTCCGCTTCGCCGCCGTGCCAGAGTATGGCTTCGAGCGGATTGCGCGCGCGACCGTCATGCAGAAGCTGGGTATGCCCGCTGACAGCCTCGGTCATGCCGAGGCCCCAGAGCGGCGGGGTACGCCATTCACGCCCCGTGGCCTCGAATTCCGGACGGTGATCGGCCAGCCCTTCGCCCATGTCATGCAGCAGCAGGTCGGTATACGGGCGGATCACCTGGTTAGCGAGTTCCGGCTCGGCCGCCTCGCCAGTCGTGAATTTCGGGATGTGGCAGCTTTGGCAACCCGCGCGGTGGAACAACGTCTTGCCCGCCAGCACTTGCGGGTCATCCACGTTGCGTCGAGCCGGTACGCCCAGGTTGCGTGAATAAAACAGCACCAGCGACAGAATGTGGTCGCTGACTTCAGGCTCGCCGCCGTCGGGCATCGCCAGGCAATCGGTCTGCGCTTGCGTGCAGCTGTTGCCCGACAGCAGGCTGGTAGTCAGTCCCATGTCGTTGAAGAATGCATCAGCGTTCTGTTGGTTCAGGTTCGGCTGCCCGGCTTTCCAGCCGAAGCGACCCAGGCTGGTCTCACGTGTGACCTGATCGAACACCCGGTTCGGGCGCCCGGAAATGCCATCACCGTTGCGGTCGTCCGGGTCGGCGTTGGCGAGTATCGCCGCTTCCGGGATCGCCTCCAGCAGGCCAAGGCCGACCATTGCGGGCGCCACGCGAACCGAGAACTGGGTGTCGGGATGCATCGGGCCGTAGCCCAGGTCAGTAATTGTCAGCTGCGGCGAACGCAGTTCGACTTGGAAGCCGTCGGCGAATCGTTCGGTGTGCGTACTGTAGCTGAGGCGAACCTTGCCCTCCGGCGCGACGCCGGGAATCGCCATGTCCTGCAGCTGGCCGCCATAGGTGGGCTCGGGCGCGATGCCTCGCTCATGGATAACCTCGGCGTGCTCCTTGCCTGCCGGAATCGACAGGCGCACCAGCATCGACACTGCATTGCCACGCTCGGCTTCCGCCGGACGACCACGACCGTCCTTGATGTGGCAGTTCTGACAGGCGTTGGTGTTGAGCAACGGTCCAAGGCCGTCGCGTGCCGTCGTCGAGGAGGGCGCGATGACCCAAGGGTTGCGAAAGAAGCTGTTGCCGACGCTGAAGTCCAGACGGCGAACCGGTGACAGGTTGGCGGATGGCATCGAGAAGGCGTTCTGGTCGGACTTGATGACCGTGGTGCTGCCACCCGATAGCGCCTCGCCTGGTTCTGCCTGTTCAAAGCGTGGCGGGTTTTCATCGCAAGCCGTCAGGCCCAAAGCCAGCAGCAGCGAAACGACAGGGAAGAAAAACGGACGCATCGGTAGCCCAAGGCCTTTGAAAGGGCGCTAATGTTAGCAGGCTACGGGTGGTTGAATAAGAGCAATTTGCATTTGGCGAAAAGCCGATTGCCAGTCAAGCAGTAAAGCTGGCGTCAGAGGGCGCATCAGTGCCAGAGGGGCGGCGTTGCGCCACCCCTTAGGCCGGTGTATCAGAACTCGTGGTCAGCGGTGTCCGGGTTCAGGTCGCTGATGCCCAATGCGGCAGCTGCCTTCTCGATCGAACCGGTCTGCTGAACCAGCGCGGCGATCGCAGCGCGGACCTTTTCCTGGCCTTCGCTGTTATCTGGACCGATCAACTGATCGAAGGCCTCACCGTTCTCGGCGCTTTCGACCAGCACGCGCAGCTTGGCTTCGGTGGTTTCCAGGTCCGTCTTAAGAGTGCTGTTGACCTCAGGCGCAGTGCCTTCGACCAGCGATGCCAGGCTTGGACCGGTCAGCTTGCTGCCATCGATGCGCTCGTACTCGCCGAGGTAGACGTTACGAATGCCTTTGGCGTTGTAGTAGTGGGAGTTATGCGTGTTGTCGCTGAAGCAGTCGTGCTCGTCTTCTGGCGAGTTGGCTTCAAGTGCGACTTTCATGCGTTCGCCGGCCAGCTCGCCCAGCGACAGGCTACCCATACCGAAGAACATTTTGCGCAGGCCATTTTCGGCCGACTCTTTTTCGAGGCGGGCGCGGTAGTTGTCTGCGCCCGGCTTCCACTCGTTGACCATTTCTTCGAGGTCACTGACCAGCAGCTCGGTGGCGGCCTTCAGGTAGGCGCGACGGCGGTCGCAATTGCCGCCGGTGCAGCCTTCACCTTCGATGAAGTCGCTCACCGGACGTTCGCCAGCGCCAGCGTTGGTGCCGTTCAGGTCCTGACCCCAGAGAAGGAACTCGATGGCATGGTAGCCAGTGGCGACGTTGGCTTCGGATCCGGCCAGTTCGTTAAGGCTGGCAAGCTTCTCACCGGTGATCTCGCTGACGTCGATCTTGTCTTCGCCAATCTGCAGCTCTTTGTTGGCGATGATGTTGGCGGTGGCGCCAGGGTTGCCGAGGGCGTGCTGATAGTCGCCTTTGACGTAGTCGATCATGCCTTCGTCCAGCGGCCAGGCGTTGAGCTGACCTTCCCAGTCGTCGACGACCGGGTTGCCGAAACGGAACACTTCGCTCTGCATATACGGAACGCGGGCGGCGATCCAGGCCGCTTTGGCCGCTTGCAGGGTTTCTTCGGTCGGATTGGCCAGGAGAGCGTCGACGGCTTCCTGCAGTTTCAGAGCGGCACTGTGCGCGTCGCTGAAGACAGCATGTGCGATATCGGCGTAGTGCTTGACCACTGCCTGCGCGGCTTCGCTGTTCACGGTCTCTTGGGCAGCCGGTGCCGGTTCGCTCTGGGTTGTGGCGGCTTGCGGGGCAGCGGCCTGTTCGGCCGGTGCTTTGTCTTCGCCGCAACCAGCGAGTGAAATGGCGACAGCCAGAAGGCTGGCGGTAGCCCAGACGGGAGTGCGTAGCATGGCGGGTTCCTTTGCTTGCAGGGTGGTGTGAGTGAGCCGACAGCAGGGCTGCGACAAACGGATGCAGAACATAATGCGAAAGATTTGCATTTTGTGCAAAGAAAATGCGTGTAACAGGTCGCGTATCGCCTCAGCCGGTGCGGCTAGAATGCCACCTCCGAGTCTGGTTACCTTATGGAGTCGCCCTGATGAGCCTGAGTGCCGCCGTTGCATGGGTCCTGCTGTTTCTCGCCGCGGCTTATGCCGTGGTTCTCTATAACGGTCTGGTGCGACTCAAGCATGGAGTAAGCAAGGCCTGGTCGAACATTGATGTGCTGTTGCGCCAGCGTCATGATGAATTGCCCAAGCTGGTGGAAACCTGCAAGCAGTACATGCAGCACGAACGCAGCACCCTGGAGCAGGTGATCAGGGCGCGCACTGCGGTCTCCGATGCGCGCGAGCAAGGCAACGTTGGTGCGCTTGGCCAGGCCGAAACCGGACTGCGCGCCGGACTCGGACGCCTCTTCGCCTTGGCCGAGAGCTATCCAGAGCTGCGTGCGAACGAGAGCTTTCGTCATTTGCAGCAGCGCATCAGTGGGCTGGAAAGTGGTATCGCCGATCGCCGCGAGCTCTACAACGAATCAGTCAATCTGAACAACGTACGCATCGAGCAGTTTCCCGATGTCTTGCTGGCTCGCGCGTTCGGTTTCCGCGCCGCCCCTTTGCTGCAGTTCAGCGAGGCGGAAAAAGCCAATGTCGACCTGAAGCCGCTGTTCAGTTGAGCTGGGGGTTCAGGTGCTGCTGATCGCTGCAGGCGTGGCGATGTGTCTGGTTGGCGGCTGGCTGTGGGTCAGTCGCTGGTCGAAACTGCGCCACTTGCTGGATACGCCGACTTCGAGGATTCGCTCGGCTGCGCAAGGTTATGTCGAGCTGGCCGGGGTGCTGCGCGACCTTCCCGATACGCCGCCATTAATAGCACCGCTGACGGCCACGCCCTGCCTCTGGTGGCGCTATCGTATCGAGGAGTACCGAACCGGCAGCAAGCGCGGCAGCTGGAACGTGTTGGAACAGGGCAGCAGCGATGGGCTGTTGCGGTTGTTTGATGCGACCGGAGACTGCCTGATCGATCCTCGAGGCGCTGAAGTACTCCCCGCACGGCGTGATTGCTGGACTGGTGACCAGCGCCACCCTCGAGGTGCGCCGTCCAGCGGTGTGCTGGCCTGGCTCACTGGCCACCGTCAGTACCGGTACACCGAAGAGCGATTGCACGCTGACGAGCCGTTGTATGCGATTGGCGAGTTTCGTACATCTGGTGGTGGCCGGCACGGCCTTGACCTGCAGGCTGCCCAGGGCCAAGTGGTGCGCGAATGGAAAGAAGACTACGCCGGACTATTGCAGCGTTTTGACCATAATCGCGACGGCCAGCTCGATCAGGCGGAGTGGAGCCGTGTGCGCCTCGCCGCCAGCCTGGAAGCGCAACAACGCCATCGACTAGCCAGCGGCCGGCAAGCGCTGCACAAGCTGGCGCGCCCCGCTGAGGATTTGCCGTTCGTGCTGTCCAGTCATGGTGAGGAAGTGCTCGTTCGGCGCTATCGCGGGCAGGCGGCTGGCGGGGCGATGCTTTGTCTGCTTGGCGCGGCGTTGCTGGCAACCCGGGTGGTAGGTTGAGCCACGACGGCAGAGTCAGCCAGCCATGCACGTATCGCTTAGCGATGATTTTGATGGAGCGCGATGTCGATGACAGGGCCGTTATTTGCGCGCTGCTGTGCGCTCGCTGATTTCGCTTGGTACATCGCCTCATCAGCGCGCCTGAGCAGCGATGCTTCGTCAGTTCCGTGCTCTGGAAAGTGAGCCACGCCGATGCTCGGTTGAACCGCAAGGGCCAAGCCGGCGAGCTCTATCGGCGCCTGCATCGCTGCGAGAATGTGAGTGACTACAACTGCCGTATCGGCTGCTGTCGGGCTGCCTTCCAGCAACACGACGAATTCGTCGCCACCCATTCTCGCAACCGTGTCGGTTTCACGGGTGTGTTGGGTAAGCCGACGAGCGAAGGCTTGCAGCAGCAGGTCGCCCACGCTGTGCCCATAACCATCGTTGACCTGTTTGAACCCATTAAGATCCAGATACAGCAGTGATAACCGCTCGTCATTGCGCCGCGCGCGCGCCAGGGCGGTTTTTAGCCGGTCGAAGAGGAAGGCGCGGTTGGGTAGACCGGTAAGCTCATCGTATTGCGCCATCCGCTCGAGGCGAGCCTGCAGCTGTTTGCGTTCGATGGCGGTGGCGACCTGGTTGGCTATGAACTGCAGCAGGTCTATGTCTTGCTCGCAATAAGTCGCGTTCTGTGCCGTATCGTTGAGTAGTAGCGCGCCGATGCAGCCCTGACGGGTCGAGAGTGGCGCTGCTAACCAGCAGAAGCTCTCCGTGGCGGTCAATGCCTTGAGGGTGTCGCAGACGTTTTCGCTACTCGCTGTCAGCAGCAGCGCCTGCCCGGTCCGAGTGACTTCTGCGCACAGCACCGCAGCCGGATCGAGGGGAAGTCGTGCTGGCTCGCCATCGGTTCTGACGTAAGCAAATGTCGGCCGGCCCTGATCGGGCGCGTTCAAGGCGACGAAAAAGCTCGGCGTCGGGATAAGCCGGCTGGTGATCTGATGGACCTGTTCGAACAGCGAGGTCAGATCGGCGGCATTATGGGCCGCCTCGGATATTGCGTAGACCGCTTCTTGCAGCGATTCGGAACGCTTGCGTCGGGTAATGTCGCGCGCCACACCGACACGTAACTGGTCATCTTTTGACCAGCGGGCCGACCACATGATATCTACTCGTTGTCCGTCTCTGCGGATATAACGATTTTCGAAATGCAGGCTGGGCTGGCCTGACATCACCTGCTGCGCCGCCAGCAGGGTGCGCTCGCGGTCTTCGGGCGCCACCAGCTCCATCATCTGCCGACCGATCATCTCCTCCTGCGTATAGCCAAAAATGCTTTCGCAAGCAGCGCTGACATAGACGAAGCAGCCATCGGCGTCGACCACGCAGACCGCATCAAGCATCAAATCCAGAACAGTTTCCAGCGAGGGGGGAGGCTCGGTTTTCATCGTACGTACCACTTGAGCACTGCGCGGTATGGGGACGGACCGGTCTTGGGTGCTTTGAGTGTAGGCGAGCGCCTCGGAAGCGGACAGCTGCTTTGACGGCACTAAGTCATCTTCACTGGACGCTATGATCATCATCCACGCTTTTCAGCAATCCAGATGGTATGCCGGGTGCCGCGATTCCCGTGCGCGAACACTTGGACTTCTTCGGCGAGGAAACCCGACCTGGCAAGTCGTTGGGAGAAGGCCTGATCGGCACTGGCCGACCATACGGCAAGCAGACCTTTGGGGCGCAGCGCCCTGGCGCAAGCGTCGAGCCCGGCTGAGGAATACAACCAGCTGTTGCTCTTGCGGGTCAGCCCCTCGGGACCGTTGTCTACATCGAGCATGATGGCGTCATAACCCTGCGGCTCGCTCTTCAGAACCTCGGCGACATCGCTACGCAGCACGCGGGTTCTTGGATCGTTGATCGGCATGCCGGACTTCGCGCCCAACGGGCCACGGTTCCAGTTGATCACGCCGGGAACCAGCTCAGCGACGTGCACCTCGGCATCATCGCCGAGATGTCTGAGCGCCGAAGCGAGGGTGAAGCCCATGCCCAAGCCGCCAATCAGCACGCGTGGTTGCGGCCGCTGCGCGATCTTGCGGCAGGGTATCTCCGCCAGCGCGTCTTCCGAGCCGTGCGTGCGGGTGTTCATAAGCTGGTTACCGTTACCGCCCTGAATCTTGATAACGAAGTCGTCGCCATACTCGAACAGGCACAGGGCGCCGCCGCCATCCGGAATTTCGGCGGTGTCGATCAATACAAAACGCTTCATCGGTGACGCTCTTGGGTTGGCATTAGAGGGGCCGCGCTTGGTGCACGGCGCGGCGAGCAGCGTTTATAACTGCTCGGAGTTGAGCCTGTGCTCGAACCCCAGCGATTGCTCTAGCAAAGCGGTTAGTTCAGGCGCCGCTACGGGTTTGCTGTAGTAGTAACCCTGGCCTTCGTTGCAGCCTTCGTCGATCAGGTAGCGTTCCTGCTCGGCGGTCTCCACACCCTCGGCAATTACTAGCATGCCCAGGCTCTTGCCCAGCTGGATGATGGCTCGAACGATGGTCGTATCGCCTTCAACAGCCGCCATATCGCGAACGAAGCTCTTGTCGATTTTGATCTTGTCCAGCGGCAAACTTTTCAAATAGCTCAGCGATGAATAGCCGGTGCCGAAATCATCAATGGCGATCAATGCGCCGGAGCGGCGCAGGCAGTGCAGGTTATGGGTGGCGGCGGCGATGTCTTCCATCAGGCCGGTTTCCGTCACCTCGAGCTCTAGCGTCTCGGGCGGCAGCCTGTGACTGCTGAGCAGGTTGCTGATCATAGCCGGCAGCCCGGCGTGGTGCAGTTGAACCGTGGACAGGTTGACTGCCATGCGCAGATCACTGAAACCTTGTTGATGCCATTCGCTCAGTTGTTGGCAGGCCTGGTCGAGCACCCACTCGCCTATGGCGATAATGCTGCCGTTCTGTTCGGCGAGAGGGATGAATATATCGGGCGGAACCATCTTGCCGCTTGGGTGAGACCAGCGAAGCAAGGCTTCGACACCGGTGATGCGTTTGAGGCGGTAGTCGATCTGCGGCTGATAGACCAGATGAAACTCCCCCCGGGTAAGCGCCTCGGCCAGGTCATTCTGCAACTCGCGGCGCGTCCTCATTTCGCTGTCGATGCTGGCTACGTAGAACTGATAGCGATTGCGTGAGCGGCTCTTGGCCAGTGTCATGGTCTGCTCAGCTTTCTGCAGCAGCTTTTCAGTGCTGCTACCGTCTTCGGGGTACAGGGTGATGCCGATGGTGGCGCGCAACCGTATGTGCTGATCGTCGAGGGTGACGGGCCGCTCCAGATCATCGAGCACCTTCTGCGCCAGCTCGGCGGCTTCGTAGGGTTGTTCGAAACCGACCAGCACCAGTACGAATTGGTCGCCGCCCAGCCGGGCGAGTGCTCCGACACGCCCACTCTGGCTGCGTAGACGATCGGCCAGCGCTACCAGCAGGCGATCGCCGTTCTGGTAGCTGAACTGTTCGTTCATGCCCTTGAAATCGTCCAGCCCGAGGCAGAGCACGGCCACGCGACGTTGCAGCCGGGCGGCTTCGCTCAGAATGTTGTCCAGTTGCTGTTGCAACTGCAGGCGGTTGGGCAGGTTGGTGAGCGAGTCGTATTGGGTCATGCGTTGCAGGTTGCTTTCGGCGGCATGGCGCAACTGCATGTTGTGCTGAATAGAGGCGAGCAGACCGTTGGCCGTTTCGACCCAAAGACCCAGTTCATTGCGCTCATGCCCCTTAGGCATCGGCAACGAGTGTTCGCCGGGGCGGCCCGGGTTGATACGCGACATGTGCTCGATGAGCTTGGTCAGCGGTCGTGTCAGCAGCCATTCATAGATCAGATACAGCAGTAAGCCCAGTACCAGTGCACGCAGGATGCCGACGACAAAGAGCACGGCCGAGCTGCTGAGAAACGCTTCGCCATAGGGGGCGGTATCGAGTGTGATACGCAGGTCGCCGTAGTACTCGTTATAAGGCGGGCGGCCGATCAGGGGGATCGAGAACTCCTGATCGCGACCTAGTATCGGGTCGGTCAACC
Organism: Pseudomonas sp. NPDC077408; assembly: GCF_050269105.1. Lineage (NCBI taxonomy): Bacteria > Pseudomonadati > Pseudomonadota > Gammaproteobacteria > Pseudomonadales > Pseudomonadaceae > Pseudomonas > Pseudomonas sp. NPDC077408. Next base: position 75,338 of record NZ_JBNNHS010000013.1, on the reverse strand, counting down.
AACGCGAGGAACGTGGCATGAGCGGGCGGGACTTGGCCGCCAGCGGCGCTTCCCCGGGGTGTCCAATCGAGGCTTTACGAATCGACTCGTGCTGGAACAGTCCTTCCATGACCTGCGCGCCCATTTCCCGGTCCAGACTATAGATCGCCTGAGTGGACGGGTCGCGGGTCATACGCAGGATTCGTTGGGCTTCGGCATCGATCAGCTGGCGGGTCTTGTAGGCATCGAAGACGATCTGCGCGCAGCTCAGTACCAGGCCAACGGCAAGCGCAGACAGCAGAACGATGCGGAGCAGCTTCCTAGACAGACTGTTGCGCAATGCGGTCAATAGAACTTCCTTCTTCCGAGCCGGTGCCCAGCGCAAGTATTGGTTGTCGTGAGTGATGCGTCAAAGACGGCGGGTATGCGCGCGAGGCAAAACGTATCAGATTGTTGGATGTTTTGCCGGGCCCTTGATCGAATCCAGAGTGAACCGTAAAGAGACGCCTCAGGGCTATGCCATAGGCCCCAGCGAGCTTTGATCGCAGAGTTAGCCAACAGGACTCGCTTCCTTTACCTCGCAACCCTTGATGACCATCCGGATGATCGTTTCCGCGGCGGCTTCATAGTCAGCATCATCGAGTTCTGGCTTGCCGGTAACTGCGGAAATCTGCCAATCGAAATCGGCGTAGGTCTGGGTCGCCGCCCAGATGCTGAACATCAGGTGATGAGGGTCGACCGTCGCCATCAGTCCCTTTTCAATCCAGCCCCGGATGCGAGCCACATTATGGCTAGCCTGAGCATTGAGCTGCGCGGCACGCTCGGCTGGTAGATGTGGCGCGCCATGCATGATCTCGCTGGCAAATACCTTAGAGGCACAAGCGTGTTCCCTGGAAATACGAATCTTGGTGCGGATGTAGGCGCGTAACACGTCAGCCGGTTCGCCCGGCTGATTGAACGGAGCAGACGCCTGCAGCAAGGGCTCGACGATGCTGTCCAGTACCTCGCGATAGAGGTTTTCCTTGCTTTTGAAATAGTAGTAGACGTTGGGCTTGGGCAGCCCGGCGCGGTCCGCGATGTCGCTGGTCTTGCTGGCGGCGAAGCCCTTCTCGGCGAATTCTTCGCTGGCAGCACGAAGGATCAGTTCTTTGTTGCGTTCGCGGATACTGGACATAGGGCCTGTTCAATTCATGACCACCCAGCCTGGTGGCCTGCCGCCGCATCCTAGCATCGGCTTCCGAACGGCCTCAAGGCAGGACGGCAACCTAGATGAGCGGAGCCTGAGCGCTGGAAGACGGCAAGCGTATGCCTTCCGCCGAGTCATGTCTGTAGAGGGAGCAAGTCAAGAGCGCCGGTCCACAGCGCTCAATCGAGCTGGCACTGCGCTGTCCGCCAAACGGTCATCAAGCCTCGGTTGTTTCGACCGATAGAATGTTGGCGTCAAACATTATTTATGTATACACATTGCTATCAAGGTTGTGTACGTTAACAAAAAACAACAGAGGTAACGCACATGCCTTTCATGCAACGCAGTATTCAATGGCAATTGATCGTCAGCATGGGGGCGGCCTTGCTGACCAGCATCCTGATCGTCATTCTGATTTATTCATCGGCAGTCAATCGCCTCGCCGAGCGCTACCTGGTCGGGCAAGCGTTGCCTGCCAATATTTCGGCAATCCGCAACGATATTGAGCGCACATTGGCGGCGCCGATTACCGCGACGGCCGGGATTGCCGGCAATACGCTGGTTCAGGACTGGCTGCGTGAAGGCGAGAGCGCTGACCAGGCGGACGCGATGGGCCGTTACCTTGCGGGCGTCAAGGCTCAGCAGAACGCGTTGACCACCTCGATTGCCGTGCTCGACAGTGGCAACTACTACTCCGAAGCGGGACTCTCGCGAACGCTCAATCGCAGTGCTGCGGGTGACGGCTGGTTCTACGGCCTGGTCGACAGCGGTATCGAACGGCGCTTTGAAATCGACATCGACAAAGCCTCTCGCCAGCCGACCTTGTTCATCAACCAGCGCATCGAGGCTGACGGCAAGACGGTGGGTGTGGCGGGTCTTGGCTTCAGTCTCAAAAGCATGTCCGAGCTGGTCAGCAACTTCCGCTTCGGCGAGCGCGGTGAGGTGTACCTCATCGCCGCGGATGGCCGCGTCAAGGTTCACCCCAAAACCGAGAACAACGACCAAGTCGAGCTTAGCGCGCTGACAGGCAGCGATGCCGCGCAGAAGCTCCTCAATGGCGCTCCCGACGCGGTGCGATTCGAGCGTGACGGCGAAGCCTTCCTGGCGATCGCTCAGCCTCTGGAAAGTCTGGGTTGGGTGCTGGTCAGTGAAGTGCCGGAAGCAGAAATCTTTGCCGAGGCGCGCCGCACAATGTGGACCATTAGCCTGATTGGCGCCTGCATCGCACTGGTTTTCCTTGGCCTGGTGGTGCTGCTGGCGCGCGGGCTGGTGAAGCCGATCCGCCAGGTCACCCAGGCGCTCGTTGAAATTGGTGGCGGCGGTGGCGACCTTACCCGTCGTCTGGACGAGAGCCGGGCCGACGAGCTGGGTGATTTGGCGCGTGGCTTCAACCGGTTCATCGGTAGTCTGCGCGAATTGATCGGCGATGTGCTGAACACCAGCCAGCAACTGCGCACCGCTGTCGGACAGGTGACTCAGGTGGTCGACAACACCGCGACACGTGCCGGTCGTCAGCATGAGATGACCGATATGGTTGCCACTGCGGTGCATGAGATGGGCCTGACCGTGCAGGAGATCGCGCGCAACGCCAGCAATGCCGCACAGGCCTCACAAGGTGCACGCAGCGAGGCGATGGACGCGCGTAAAGTCGTCAGCGACTCGATCGCTCATGTCGAGAAGATGTCAGGCGAGATTAGCCGTGCGGCTGAGTCGGTTACTGACCTGGCGCAGCAGGTCGCGTCCATCGACAAGGTGCTGGCGGTGATCCGGAGCATCTCCGAACAGACCAACCTGCTGGCCCTCAACGCGGCCATCGAGGCGGCTCGTGCCGGCGAGATGGGGCGTGGTTTCGCGGTGGTTGCCGATGAAGTACGAACGCTTGCCAGCCGGACCCAGACGTCGACGGATGAAATTCAGCAAATGATCCAGGGGCTCAAGAGTGGTGCCGAGAATGCAGTCAATTCGATGCATGCGGGACAGGCTGCGACCGGTGCTGGGGTGCAAGCCAGCCAGCGCACGGGGCTTTCCCTCGGTGCCATCACCGAACAGGTCGAGGCGATCAGTGACATGAACACCCAAGTGGCGGCAGCGACCGAAGAGCAGAGCAGCGTTACTGAGGAGATCACCCATAACGTGCAAGGCATTGCCGATCTGGCACAGGCGACTGCCAGCGATGTGCAGGGTTGTCGTGAAGATTGTCAGCAGTTGAGTCGTCTGGCGGATGATCTCAGTCGGCAGATGGGTAGCTTCAAGCTCTGATGGCCCTGCGCGTCCCTCTTGATGAGTGGCTGCGCGCTGACGGTTCGCTATCACCGGTAGCCATGTAGCAATAAAAAAGCAGCCATCTGGCTGCTTTTTTTTGTAGCTGGCTGCGGTTAAAAGTGAGCCTTTACCAGCAAGCTGGCGGTGTTCTGGTTGGTGCCCCCGACCAGATCGCTCACAAACCCACCGTCTTCTATGCCGTACTTGTCAGACCAGTAGTCGTATTCAATACCGACGTAGAGTTTGCCCGGCTCGCCGTCCAGCGCCTTGCCCAGGTCGTACTTGATCTGAGGGTTGATATGCAGGTTTTTCGACATGAAGTCTCCGCTGCGCTCGGAGCCGGCATCGTTGACTACCCAGTCGATGAAACCATCGAACAGAATGTCCGATTTGCCGACCGGGAAGGTCATGGCCCAGGTCGGCGTGACCTGCCACTGGCCCGAGGCGCGGCGGGTGGTGCCGTCGGGTTTGCGATAGTAGACGTTGATGGCCAGTCGATCGAAGCCGGGCACGTCGAGATCGACAGCTGGGCCGAGCAGGTAGGTCTGATTGGGTCGGCCGGCGCTGCTTTCGCCGCGCTCGTAGGTGGCTGCCAGCAGCACGTCCTTGACCGGGCCGAAGCTCATGTCCTGGCCGCTCAGTTTGCCGAACGACAGGCGCGGGCTGAACTCGCCGTAGTAGGTGTGTCCATCGTCACCGGACAGGCCGTTGTACCACTTGCTGTCGACGAACAGGAACATGTCGCCCCAGCTCCAGCCGCTGGCATGCTCGAAGGTTACGGTCTGCTGGATCTCGCCAGCGTCGACTTTGAAATCCTTGCCGTAGAGATAGCTGAGGCTGTTGTTCTGCCACTGCAGCATGCCATCGGCGAAGGCCGGGGCGGACAGCAGGCAGCCGGCCAGTGCCAGCGACAGGGGAGTGCGCTTGAAAGTCATGGAGATACCCTTTGGTTTTGTTGTTGTGATGAATGCGGGTGCAGCGCCCGGCTCGTCTGGCCGGGCGCGGGGTCGATCAGCCGGTAGGTGTCAGCTGAGCCGAAGGGTCCGAGGTGGTGGCTTTCGGATGGACTTTGGAGTAATCGGGGATATTCACGGCCAAAGTGTTGGTGCCGACCGAGTCCTCGATCAGATTGTCCGGATCGTAATCATCCATTTCTTCCGGCTCGCGCGGGAGGAAGAAGTTGAGCAGGATGGCGCTGAAGGCACCGATGGTGATCGGTGATCCGAAGATGTTCTTCAGGACATCGGGCAGGTTGGTCAGCACTTCCGGAACGGCGGCGACGCCAAGCCCCAGGCCCAGCGAGATCGCCACGATAAGCATGTTGCGGCGGTTGAGGCCCGCTTCGGCGAGGATCTTGATCCCGGCGATGGCTACGGTGCCGAACATGATCAGCGTGGCGCCGCCAAGCACCGGCTTGGGCATCAGTTGCAACACGCCTCCGACTACCGGGAACAGCGCCAGCAGGATCAGGATGCCGGCGATGTAGAGCCCGACGTGGCGACTGGCGACGCCGGTCAGCTGGATCACGCCATTGTTCTGGCTAAAGGTGGTCATGGGCAGGCTGTTGAAGGTGGCCGCCAGCAGCGAGCTGCAGCCATCGCCAAGAATGCCGCCCTTGATCCGCTTCATGTACAGCGGGCCCTTGACCGGCTGGCGCGAGATCATCGAGTTGGCAGTCAGGTCGCCAGCGGTTTCCAGCGGTGTGATCAGAAAGATCACCGCGATCGGGATGAAGGCCATCCAGTCGAAGGCGAAGCCGAACTTGAATGGCTGCGGCACGCTGACGGCCGGCAAGGCGGCGAGGCTGGAAAAATCCACCATGCCCATCATCCAGGCGGCCACGTAGCCGACCACCAGCGCGACGATCACGGCTGACAAGCGCAGCAGCGGAATGCCGAAGCGGTTGAGTACGATAATGGTGCCCAGCACCAGTCCGGCCAATGCCAGATTCTGCAGGGCGCCCGGGTTTTCAGCGCCGTAGCCGCCAGCGATATCGGTCATCGAGACCTTGATCAGCGACAGGCCCATCAGGCTGATGATGGTGCCGGTGACCACGGGCGTGATGATTCGGCGCAGCTTGTCGATGCATCGACTGACAGCGATTTCCACGAAAGCCGCGCAGAAGCTCACGCCGAACAGCGTGGCCAGAATGTCTTCCGGCGTTCCCCCGCGATTCTTGACGATAAAGCCGGCCGCGAGAATCACGCTGAGAAAGCCGAAGCTGGTGCCCTGCAGGCAGAGCATGCCGGCGCCGATTGGGCCAATGCGCTTGGCCTGGATGAAGGTGCCGATGCCGGAGACGAACAGCGCCATGCTGACGAGGTAGGGCACATAATCGCCCAGGCCTAGCACGCTGCCGATGATCAGGGTGGGGGTGATGACCCCGACGAAGCTGGCGAGTACGTGCTGTATCGCCGCGAATGTAGCGGGGATCGGACCCGGGCGATCTTCGAGTTGATAGATCAGGTCCTGGTTGGGAGCGTCACCGCTCCTGGATTCGGTTGCGGTCATGAGTCAAGCCTGCCATTCGTTATTGTTCGGTCATGGGCTTTCGAGGCTGCACGGACCTCGCTACCTGATCGTCGAAAAGCTGTTCGATCGGTCAGGTTGGACTCGACTATAACAACCTGTGAACAGCTGTTGAAACAAGAAATTTGAAAATTGTGCACAATTATGGCGGGCGAGCCTCGATAGCCCGCCAGGCATGGCGCTGCAACGGTTACCGGTCAGCGGTTGGCTTGCAATTCGCGGGAGACGTTCTCGGCCAGGCCGGCGCCGGCTTCGCTCATGGTCAGGTAGGTGCGATCTGCGCCGGCCTCCTCAATCTGCTGGGCAATGTCTTCGTACATCGCATGGGAGACGATCAGCCCTTCGAACCCTTTGCCGCGCAGTTTGCGCGTGGAGATGATCTTGGCTTCGGCATCGTTCATCGCCAGGATCACCGCCTCGACCTTGTTCATCTCCAGGCTTTCCCAGAACATCTGGTCTTCGGCGTCAGCGAACAGTACGTGGCGGCCTTTCTCGCTGCTCTTTTCTACGGTTACCGGGTCCGAATCGAGACTGATCAATCGCCAGCCCTGATTCTGCAGGTGATCGTAGGCAGCACGTCCGGTGCGGCCCATACCCATGATCAGGATCTGCGCGTCACCCAGCGACACCGGTTGCTCGTCAGGGTGGCGTGTGTTGCGCTCCAGAGGGATCAGGCGTCTGGCAAAGCGGTCGTAGAGCGGGTGGGAGATACGATTGAGCTGAGCGGAAATGACGAACGACAGGGCCACGGTGATGGCCAGCGGGGTGAGCCATTGCGGGAGCACCACACTGGCAACGATCAGGCCGAATTCGCTGTAGTTGGTCAGGCTCGAGGCGCTGAGAAAGGCACTGCGCGCGCGCAGGCGGAACAGCAGGAACAGGAAGAAGAACAGTGCGCCTTTCAACGGCAGTAGCAACGCCGCCGCGCCGGCAAAGAGCATGGCCTCCATGCCCGGCAATCCACCGATGCCAATCTGCAGAAAAAAGCCGACCAGAAAGACTTCCTTGATGGCCCACAGCGAATTGGAAAGCTCGGTGGCGCGCTTGTGCTTGGCCAGCATTGCACCAAAGGCCAGTGCGCCCAGTTCCGAACTGAGGCCCACATATTCGAAGCCGAGACCGCCTGCGACCAGCGCCAGCATCAGCCCCAGCAGCACCATCAGCTCCTCGTGGCCGCTGTGATCGAGCAGGCGGAACAGCAACGGGCGCAGCAGCGGAAGGCCGAACACCAGCAGCGCCCAAGCCGAAGGAACCTTGCCACTGGCGATGCTCATCACCACCAGGGCGATCAGGTCCTGAATGATCAGTACGCCAATGGCCACTCGGCCGTGAAAGGCACGCAGCTCGCGCTTGCCTTCCAGTACCTTGGCCGCCAGTACGGTGCTAGAGAACGACAATGCGACCGCCAGCAGCACACTCTCGCGCCAGCTGGTGTCGAGAAACAGGAGAATCGCCGGCAGTACGACCAGGCTGGATATGCCGAAGTGGAGCAGGCTGCCGCCGATGACTTCGCGGCGAACCAGGTTGCTCAGCTTGAGCTTGAGGCCTACGGTGAACAGCAGTAGCAGCACACCCAGATGCGCAAGGTGTTCGAGAATCACGCTGTCGGTCGGGCCGACCCCGACGTGTTCACCAAAGGCGGCCAACGCAAAGCCGGCGCCTAGATAGCCAATCAGGGGTGGCAACCCGATCGAACGTGCCGCGAGGCCGAGGATGAATGCGAAGGCGATCCAGGTTGCTTCGATCATGGGTCAGACCTTCTCGTTCGTGCGGGCGGGGATAGGACGGCGGGGCATTTTAACGGTGGTGCGATGCTTGTCGAGTGTCGGGCGCCTGGAGAATAAAGCAAGGCAGAAAAAATCAGGCCCGCACATGGCGGGCCTGGGGGCTGACAGGGAATGAGTTTGTCAGTGATGCGCAGCGCCTGTGAGCGCCTGGCGTTCGGCTCCACCGAGTACGTTGAACAGCAGGTTGAGCGTTACTGCGCTTAGGGTGGCTACGGCGATGCCGCTGTGGGTGATGGGCTCCATCCAGTGCGGCAACTGCGCGAAGAACTCAGGACGCACCACCGGGACCATGCCCAGACCGATGCTTACCGCGACCAGCAGTTGATTACGCCGGTCGCCGATATCGGCCTCCTGCAGGATCTTGATGCCGGTCGCTGCCACCATGCCGAACATGGCGATGCCCGCGCCGCCCAATACCGCTGCGGGAATCGAGGCAACCATGAACGCGGCCTTCGGCAGCAGACTCAGGCTGATGAGAAATAGCCCGGCAATGGCTGTGACGTAACGACTGCGCACGCCGGTCATCTGAACCAGGCCTATATTCTGCGCGAACGAAGAGTGGGTGAAGGTGTTCATGAAGCCGGCCAGAAAGGTCGCCCCGGCATCGCAGAGCAGACCGCGGCGCAGTTGTTTCGGGTCCACTTCCTGACCGGTGATCTTGCCCAGCGCGAGAAACATGCCGGCGGACTCGACAAAGATGATCACCACCACCAGGCACATCGACAGGATCGGTGCGAGCAGGAACTGCGGCGCACCGAAGTGGTTTGGCGTGACGACCTGGAAGGCTGGCGCAGCACTGATGCCGGACAAGTCCACCATGCCCAGGCTGCCAGCCAGCACATAGCCCAGCGCCATGCCAACCAACACCGACACGTTGACCCAGAAGCCACGCATGAACTGGTTGATCAGCAAGATCACCGCCAGTACCGCTGCCGCCACGCCAAGGTAGGGCAAGGCACCGAACTGGCCAGTACCGCTGCCGCCGCCCGCCCAATTGACCGCGACCGGAAACAGCGAAAGCCCGATCGCAGTGATCACGGTGCCGGTCACCAGCGGTGGAAACAGCCGCACGATCTTGCACACGAAAGGCGCAATCAACAGGCCGAAGAAACCGGCAGCGATGGTCGCGCCGAAAATCCCGGTCATGCCCACGCCGGGCATGCCTGCCATCACCACCATGCTGCTGACCGCGGCGAAGCTGGCGCCCATCATCACCGGCATTCGGATGCCCACCGGCCCGATGCCCATCGACTGCACGAGCGTGGCGATACCCGCCACCAGCAAATCGGCATTAATCAGGAAGGCGATTTCTTCACGCGACAGCCCGGCGGCCTGACCCACGATCAGCGGGACGGCCACTGCACCGCCATACATCAGCAGCACGTGCTGAAAGCTCACCAGCAGCATTTGCAGCAAGGGCAGTCGCTTCTCCGCTGGGGCGGTTTCCCGCTCGGTCACATCGTTCATGCAATACACCTCGGACGCTTTTGTTATTGGATGGTCGCGGTGACCCCGCTGAACGTGCGGGGCCGGGATAGGGTGCTCGGGGGGCGGCTATCGCCGTCCGTTGGGGTTGATCTCGGGCTGAGCTGAGGCCTCGCCTCGTGCTGCGTGGCTTGAGCGTCGAACAGGTGAAAAAAAGCCGCGCCCAGGAGCGCGGCTGGTTGGCGCTGATCAGTCGATCGGCGCGCCCTTGTCGATCCAGGCGCCGAGCAGGTCGCGCTCCTCCTGGGTCATGTTGGTCATGTTGCCCAGCGGCATGATCTGGCTCGCGACGGCCTGGGCGTGGATCTTCGCGGCCTGCTGGCGGATCTGCTCAGGTGTATCGAACATCACCCCTGCAGGCGCTGCGCTGAACAGCGGGCTGCTCGGCTGAGCGGCGTGGCAAACGGTGCAGCGCTCGTTGATGATGCGATGGACTTCGGCGAACTCGCTGTTGCCGGTTTGCTCGGCCGGCGCTGCTGCAGCGGCCTGTTGCGCCTCAATGCTCTGCTCGCGCGGGCTGGTCGGCACGGCGTTGGGAACACCACCCTGACGGTTGGGCGCGGTGACGAACGCCAGGCAGATCATGCCGACTGCCGCAGCCGGCAGCGTCCAGGCGAAGCGGTTGCTGTCATGACGGGTGTTGAAGTAGTGGCGCACCAGTACCGCGAGTACCGAAATCCCGGCGAGGATCAGCCAGTTGTACTGGCTGCCATAGGTGCTCGGGAAGTGGTTGCTGATCATGATGAACAGCACAGGCAGGGTGAAATAGTTGTTGTGGCGCGAACGCAGCAGGCCCTTGGCTGGCAGCAACGGATCCGGCGTGCGGTTCTGTTCGATGGCCGCAACCAGCGCGCGCTGAGCCGGCATGATGATGCGGAACACGTTGCCAACCATGATGGTGCCGATCAGCGCGCCGGTGTGGATGTAGGCCGCGCGACCGCTGAACACTTGCGAATAAGCCCAGGCGGCGAAGATCACCAGGACGAACAGGATCAGGCCTAGCAGTGCGGGCTTCTTGCCTAGCGGCGAGTCGCAGAGCAGGTCATAGACGAACCAGCCGACGATCAACGAACCGAAGCCGATGGCAATGGCCATCGCTGGCGCCAGATCACTGCCAGGTGCGATCAGGTAAAGCGTGGGGTTGAGGTAATAGACCACCATCAGCAGGGTCACGCCCGACAGCCAGGTGGTGTAGGCCTCCCACTTGAACCAGTGCAGGTTGTCCGGCATCTGTGGCGGTGCCAGCTTGTACTTTTCCAGGTGGTAGATGCCGCCGCCGTGAATCGCCCAGAGATCGCCCGACAAGCCGTCTCGAGGGTTGGCGCGGTTAAGGTTGTTTTCCAGCCAGACGAAGTAGAACGACGCACCGATCCAGGCGATGCCGACGATCATGTGAATCCAGCGAATAGTAAGGTTCAGCCATTCGGTCAGATGTGCTTCCACGATAATTACCTCTTGCACGGCTGGCACGCCAACCGCTGTTTCTTCTTATTCGACTCGTCGCAAGTGTCCCGCTTGTTCCGAAGCACGCATGTCTGGTGTCGGCTAGTCCACAGCCGCGCCGGTCATGCCCGCGCTGATCAATCGGTTGCCTGGCCGGAGTCCCGGTGGGGGTCGAGGAGAAGCTGCTCGTCCTCGGTGAAAAAATGCTCGTCGCAGTTGTTGCCAGAACCGCTGCGATCGACCACCAGGAATTCATCCCGCTTTTCGATCGTCAGCACCGGGTGGTGCCAGACGCCGCGGTGGTAATTGACGCCCTGCCTGCCGTTGCTGCGGAAGGCACGGACGTTACCCGGTACAGGTGCATCGCCAAATGGCGCGACCACGACCAGAAAGGGGTTGCCGAGCAGCGGAATGAATGCCTGGCTGCCCTGCGGGTGTCTTTCGAGCATGCGAATGACCAGCGGCATTTCCAGCGCGTCGGCGGCGAAAATGCTGATGATGGCCTGGTCGTCCGGCTGCGCGGTCTCGACCGTCGCCAGCTTGTGATAGCGGCGGGTGGAACCGTTATTGATCATGAAGTAGTCGCTGCCTTCGGTTTCGATGACATCACCGAAGGGGGCAAAGGCTTCCTTAGTCAACGGTTCGATCTTGAGTGTGCGCATGCTGTGCTCATTATCTGAAAAATGTAGGAGCGAGCTTGCTCGCGATCCTCGGTTGCGTCATTCGCGAGCAAGCTCGCTCCTACAGGGTTATGTCTCTATGTCAGCGGCGAAATCTGGCCGATGCCGCCTGTAGGGTGGGCCGGGCGGCGCTCCGCTTCAGCCCACCATGGCTTAGTCACAGAGGCTCATGTGGTTAACCCGCGCTGAGAACCGGTGGGCTAAAGCCCACCCTACAGCCACTACTTAACAGCCTTGCCAAACAACCGCAGCCGGCTGACCCCACCGTCCGGGAAGATGTTCAGGCGCACGTGGGTGATCGGGCCAAGCTTGGCAATTTGTTCGCTGAACTCGTGTTCGGCGTGCATTTCCAGCTTCTGGCTCGGCAGCAGTTCACGCCAGAACAGGCTCTGGGTTTCGATCTGGCTGTCGGTGCCACCTTTGACGTAGGCCGCCTGGATGCTGCAGCTGTCCGGGTAGTTGCCCTTGAAGTGCAGTGTGTCGACGACGATGCGCTCGATCTCGCCAGGCGCGCCCAGCGCGACGATGACCCAGTCGTTACCCGGCGTGCGGCGACGTGCGGTTTCCCAGCCGTCACCCATGTTGATCCCGCGGCCCGGGTTGAGGATGTTGCTCATGCGACCGAAATGCTCATCGGAACAGGCCAGCGCGCGGCCGCCGTTGAGGGCCGAGGCCAGGTCGAGCTGCTCGTTGTCGCCGACGCGGCTCCAGTCACGGTACGGAATGCCGTGCACGCGCAGACGTGCTACGCCACCGTCCGGATAGATGTTGAAGCGCAGGTGGCTGACCGGCTTGTCGAACGCGATCTCATGGTAGTGATGGCTGTTGCCCTGCAGCTCTACCGCGGGAAGGATTTCAGTCCATACCGTGTTGTCGTCCGGATCGCCTTCGGCGAGGAAGCAGGCTTCCAGCGAAGCGGAGGGCGGGAAGTTGCCAGTGAAGAAGCTGGTGTCGATGTCGACGCCCTTGATCGAGCCGGGCACGCCGAGGCGAATGACCGCCTGGTCGAAGCCTTCGAAGCGCTTGCGGCGCGACTCCCAGCCGTCCATCCACTTGCCGTTGTCATCGAAAACGCCCTCCTTCCATACGGCCGGCGTCGGCTGGAACAGCCGGTTGACGTCGGCGAACCAGTCGTCTGTGACGGAGATGGCCTTGGTGCCCAGGCGGGCGTCGGCCAGGTTGACGTATTTTTCGAAAGGTACGGCGTAGCTCTTCATACGTTGTTCTTCTCTTCGTGTCGTCTGATGGTGCTTGCTTACATCGCCTGCAGACGGAACAGGGCGATTTTGTTGATCTCAGCCAGGGCCCGCGCGAACTCCTGATCCTGCGAGTTGTGCATGCGCTCTTCGAACGCCGCCAGGATCTGGTGCCGGTTACTGCCCTTGACGGCCATGATGAAGATGAAGCCGAACTTGGCTTTATAGGCATCGTTCAATTCGGTAAAGCGGGCGAACTCTTCCGGGGTGCACTCATGGATGCCGGCGCCGGCCTGTTCTGCGGTGCTTGAGGCGGTCAGCTCGCCCCGTACCGCGGCTTTGCCGGCAAGGTCCGGGTGGGCATTGATCAGCGCCAGCTGGGTGTCGTGATGGGCTGCCAGCATCGCCTGCGACATGCGGGTGTGCATCACCTCGACGTAATCGAGCGTCTCGTCCACGCCGGCCTGGAATACGGTGTCCGCTACCCACGGTGAATGCTCATAGACGTCGGCGAAGGTTGCGATAAAGGCATCGCGGTCGAGGGTGGAGGGCTTGATGGTCTTGAACGGTGTCATTGGCTGCGTTCCTGGGTAAAGGGATGGGTCGAGTGCCAGTGGCGGGCGATGTCGACGCGCCGAGCGAACCACACCTGCTCGTGGCCCTTGGCATACTCGATGAAGCGCTGCAGCGCCGCCAGCCGTGCGGGGCGACCAAGCAGACGGCAGTGCATCCCAATGGACAACATCTTCGGCGCACCCTCGCACCCTTCGGCGTACAGCACGTCGAAAGCGTCCTTCAGATACTCAAAAAAATCGTCACCCTTGTTGAAGCCCTGCACCTGGGTGAAGCGCATGTCGTTGGTGTCCAACGTGTAGGGGATCACCAGATGCGGTTTGTCTGGCGTCGATTCAGGGTCCCAGTAGGGCAGGTCATCGTCATAGGTGTCGGAGTCATAGAGGAAGCCGCCTTCCTCGCGTACCAGGCGGCGGGTGTTCGGCCCGGTACGGCCGGTGTACCACCCCAGCGGACGCTCGCCGGCTATGTCGGTGAGGATGCGGATGGCTTCGAGCATGTGCTCGCGCTCCTGCGCCTCGTCCATGTACTGGTAGTCGATCCAGCGATAGCCGTGGCTGCAGATCTCGTGACCGTCGGCGACCATGGCCTTGATCACATCCGGGTGACGCTGCGCGGCCATGGCCACGGCGAAGATGGTCAGCGGGATATCGTGCTTGCGAAACAGCTTGAGCAGGCGCCACACACCGGCGCGACTACCATATTCGTACAGCGATTCCATGCTCATGTTGCGTACGCCCTGCAACGGCTGGGCTGAAACCATCTCTGACAGGAAGGCTTCGGATTCCTTGTCGCCATGCAGCACGCAGCGCTCGCCACCTTCTTCATAGTTGAGTACGAAGGACAGGGCGATACGGGCAGCGCCCGGCCACTGTGGATGGGGTGGGTCCTCGGCATAGCCGATGAGGTCGCGAGGGTAGTCGGCGCTCACTGTTGTTATTCCTTGTTTGATCCGCGGGTCGCCGCTAGGAGGTACTGGGCAACCGTCATGGCTCAATTGTATACAAAACGTTTTGCGATTTGTAAATCAAAAATCTCAGCTTTGTTCGTTCACTCATCAGTGCCTAGGGGATTGGTGAGCGCTCGGATAACCGACTTCATGTGCGCTAGAAGCCCGCGTAAGAATTAGTGAGCAGAAAGCGGGCCAGATTGAAGGATTTTAAACTGTGTACAATTTCTTTCTAAACTGTCTTTAATTTTTAATTCGAGATGCTATGCTCGACCCAACTCCACCATTCATCACTAAAGGAGGCGAGCATTGGCGGTTAACCCGCAATGCTGAATCTATGGGACGTTTGACTACTCACGTACTGGATGCCGCCCACGGTTGCCCGGGCAGCAATATCCGCATCGAACTCTATCGGGTCGAAGGTGAACGCCTCGAACTGGTTACCACGCGTCAGACCAATGCCGACGGCCGTTGCGATTCGCCGCTACTGGAGGGGGAAGACTATCGTTCCGGCGTATACCAGCTGCAGTTCGCGGCCGGCGACTATTACCGCGCACGTGGCGTGACGCTTCCCGAACCGGCCTTTCTGGATGTAGTGGTGCTGCGCTTCGGCATCAGTGCCGAGCAGGATCACTACCACGTGCCGCTACTGATTTCGCCGTATAGCTACTCGACCTATCGGGGTAGCTGATGGCCATGCCGCGTTTGCAGCGGCGCGGCGGTACTTCTCCCATGCGTGAAACCTTGACTCCCCCTGAGTCCCCGACCCGCCAGCGATGGCGGGTTTTTTTTGAAATGGGCGTTCGGTGGTGTCTGGTCGCTGTCGATCAGACAGGTAGGGTGGGCTTCAGCCCACCGAATCCGGTGCGTCAAGGCCGGTGGGCTGAAGCCCACCCTACTGTTTTCTCGTAGGGTGCCTGGCAGCGGTGTGGACGGTGCTGAACTTCAGCCCGCGCGACAAGCGCTTGTCGGCACCGATTCATGGCGCAGGTGCTCGCGTGTAATGGACTCAGCGTCCTCATCGACTCACCAACGAAGCCGCCCCTGCGCCCCCAAACAGCGCAGCGCTGGCGCGGTTGAACCAAACTTGCCCCTTGCCCGTGCGCAGGTAACGCGCCGCCCCATGTGCCCCCAGCCCGTAGGCCAGCTTGCAACAGAGATCCAGAACCGCCCAGGTCAGGATCATCACCAGCAGCTGCGGCATGAAGGGCCGATCTGCACTGAGAAACTGCGGCAGGAAGGCGGCGAAGAACAGGATGTCCTTGGGGTTGCTGGCGCCAAGTCCGAACGCCCGCCAGAACAACTGGCGAAAGCGCGGGCTTACGTCGCTGCTTGTCACGCTGGGCCCGCTGGCGGGGCGGCGTGATTCCTGCCAGCTCTGCCACGCCAGATAGAAGAGATAAAACGCACCGATGATTTTCAGAGCGCTGAACACTTGCTCCGATGCCAGCAGCAGTGCGCCTAGCCCCAGCGCCGAAGCGCTGAGCAGGCAGATCGATGCACTGACCCCGCCGACAAACGCCGGCCAGGAACGTCGCAGGCCGTAGTTGAGGCTGTTGCTGATCATCAGCAGCGACAGCGGGCCAGGGATCAGGATGACCACCAACGCCGAACTCGCGAACAACAACCAGGTTTCCAGACTCATCTCTGTGCTCCTTCATATGGCGCATAGCAGGTATTGCGTGCCGGCAGACGGCCGCGGCGCGCTGATCATAGGGCTGGTGACAACGTCGCTCAGCAGGTTTGTCTCAGGGCAGAACGTGCAAAAGCCCCACCGCCGAAGCGATGGGGCTCTGAGCTCGCCTGGCTTACAGGAAGGCGAACTTGGCGATAAAGATTACACACAACACATACAGGCTGATCGAGACTTTGTCGCGCTGGCCGGTCAGCAGCTTGAGCGTCGCATAGGTCAGAAAGCCCAGCGCGATGCCGTTGGCGATGGAGAAGGTCAGCGGCATCATCACCACGGTGACGATGGCCGGGATGGTATCGGTATGGTCCTTCCAGTCGATGTGCGCCATGCCACTCATCATTAGCATCGCCACATAGATCAGCGCACCAGCCGTTGCGTAGGCAGGGATCATGCCGGCCAGCGGTGCGAAGAACATCGCAATCAAAAACAGCGCGCCGACGGTGACAGCCGTAAGGCCAGTGCGTCCACCCGCGGCAACGCCCGAAGCGCTTTCCACGTAGCTGGTCACTGGTGGACAGCCAACGAAGGCGCCCACGACGCTGGATGTGCTGTCGGCTTTCAGTGCGCGCGAGAGGTTCTGGATCTTGCCGTCTTCATCCACCAGATGCGCACGGTGCGCAACGCCCATCAAGGTGCCGGCAGTATCGAACATATTTACGAAGAGGAACGCCAGGATCACGCTGACCATGGTCACGTTCAACGCACCGGCGATATCCATGGCCAGCCAGGTTGGGGCCAGGCTGGGCGGCATCGATACCAGCCCGTTGTATTCGACCAGCCCCATCGCCCAGCCGATTCCGGTCACTGCCAGCATGCTCAGCAGTATCGCGCCGAACACGTTGCGATGACTGAGCACTGCGATCATCAAGAAGCACACCGCGGCGAGCAGGGCGGTGGGCTCTCCGAACGAACCCATGGTCAGCAGGGTAGCGGGGCTGTCGACAACGATACCGGCGGTCTTGAGGCCGATCAGCCCGAGAAACAACCCGACCCCGGCACCCATTGCGAAGCGCAGGCTCATCGGAATGCTGTTGAGCAACCACTCGCGCAGACGGGAGAGGCTCATGATCATGAACAGGATGCCGGAAAGGAATACCGCCCCGAGGGCGATCTCCCAGCTATAGCCCATCTCGCCCACCACGGTATAAGTGAAAAACGCGTTGAGGCCCATGCCGGGCGCCAGGCCCACCGGCCAATTGGCATACAGGCCCATCAACAGGCAGCCGAGCGCTGCACCGATACAGGTCGCGACAAAGGCTGCACCGTGGTCGATACCTGCGTCGGCCATGATGTTGGGATTGACGAAGATGATGTAGGCCATGGTGACGAAGGTCGTCAGGCCGGCGAGCATCTCTGTCTTGATAGTGGTTCGGTGAGCGCTGAGTTTGAAAAATCGGTCGAGCAAGCCGGGGTTTTCTGGCTGCAGGCCGAGGGCCGGCTGTTCCTGCTTGGTGGTTTCCACAAGGTGTTCCTCATCGTTCTTGTTGTCTATCACCCAGAGCAGCGCTCTCGAGGGCAGGTGATGGTGGGGCGCTTTCATTCGGTTTGTTGACCGAAAGGTCAGAAAGGCTTGACGCGATTATGCTTTTGTATACAAGAAATGCAACAGGCAATTCCCTAGCTGCCGCGTATTCCCTGATTCAGCTTGCGATGTGACAGGCGAAAGCGTGCGGATTAGCGCGGCCGCTTGAGTTATGGAAATATTATTGGTGCACTGATTGTGCACAATAAAATGCGCTTTATTTGCTTGTTTTCGTATTGGCGTCTCCCAGCTGCGTTACGAAAGGCAGTAAAGTTCGAACCCGCCGACCCCTCCGACGCGAGTCACCATGAACGAACAGTTGCAGCCTTTGAAAAAGCCGACACGAAGCGGCAAGGCCCGTACCGGGACCCAGGACGACATCGTTTACGCTCATATCTTTGATGCAATTCTTGAACAGCGACTGGCGCCGGGCACCAAGCTCAGCGAAGAGGCGTTGGGCGAGATCTTCGGTGTAAGCCGCACCATCATTCGCCGTGCCCTGTCACGGCTTGCCCATGAAGGTGTAGTGCTTCTGCGGCCGAACCGCGGCGCGGTGGTTGCCAGCCCGAGCGTTGACGAAGCGCGGCAGATCTTCTTTGCCCGGCGCATGGTCGAGCGCGCCATTACCGAACTGGCTGTGCTGCACGCCAGCGCTGACCAGCTGAGCGAGCTGCGGCAGATGGTGACCGATGAGCAGGACTGTTTCGCCCGCGGTGATCGCGGCGCCGGTATTCGTCTTTCCGGCGAATTTCACCTGAAGCTGGCCGAGGCCGCGAAGAACGCGCCGCTGGTCAGTTTCCAGCGCAGCCTGGTGTCGCAGACGTCGCTGATCATTGCCCAGTACGAAAGCGGCAATCGCTCACATTGCTCCTACGACGAACACAACCAGCTGATTGACGCCATTGCCGCGCGCGACAGCGAGAGGGCCGTGAGTCTGATGATGCATCACATGGATCACATCGACAGCAAGCTCAACCTCGATGAAGACAGCGCGTCAGACGATCTGCACGCTGTCTTTTCGCATCTCGCTCTGGCGAAGAAAAAGCCTCGCACGGCACGTTAATTCTTTGCTGGTTGCGCTGACGCGCCCTGCGTCAGCGTCGGCAGCTAATCGCTAGCCGGCCATAGTGCCAGGCATGAGCACGTAAAAATCAGCCCTTGTGGCCGATGCTCCGGTAGCGGGGCTGACACATTGCCATGAGTTCTTACGGCCTTCGCTCTGTCGGTTTCAAGCTGCCAGAGTGCGCAGTTTTCCCTTTCTCCGATCCTCAATGTCCCTCTGCGACCCTGTTGCGCGACCCTTGATGGATGCGCATAATGTTATGTTATAACTTATGCATAAATTTTTGATGCCCTCCGCCAGTACAGCCGTCGCACCGCCTTCGCGTTGGTGAAGATGGCTATGTTGAGCATGTCGCGGCATGGAACAACCGAATACCGAGGTAATAATGATTGAGTGCCATGGCTTGCAGTGGGGCGCCGGTGGCCGCGCTCTTACGCCCCCGCTGGATTTGCAGCTCGCCGCAGGCAGCCTGACCGCAGTCATCGGCAGCAATGGGTCGGGGAAAAGCAGCTTGCTCAAGGTGATGGCGGGATTGGACCGGCCCCTGGCAGGGCGAGTCGACGTCAACGTACCGCTTCTGGGAGGTGTGTCCTATCTGCCGCAACAACAGCATGTGGATCGGCAGTTCCCCATCCGCCTTGCCGAACTGGTCAGTGCCGGTTTCTGGCGCAGCCGGCTCGGGCGGAGCGAGCGTCAGGCGCGGCTGCGTCAGACGCTAATGGATTGGGGGCTGCTCGATCTTCAAACCCAGGGCTTGCATGCGCTGTCCGGCGGCGAATTGCAGCGCGCCTTGTTGGCGCGCCTGAGCCTGACCGATGCCCAGGTGTTGTTGCTCGACGAACCCGAGGCGGCATTGGACAACGTGGGGCTGCGTTTGCTCTGGCAGCACGTCGAGCGCTGGCAACAGGAGGGGAGGACGCTGGTACTGGTCAGCCATAACCTTGCCGGGCTGGAGCGGAAAAACTGCGAGGGGTTGCTGATCGCGCGCAGCGGTTGCATCAGGGCATCGATCCGTCAGTTCATGGCCGAGCGGCAACGGCTCGGTCAGGTCGCGTGACGCCGGACATCCTCTGGGCTCCTTTCGGCGAGTTCGCCTTCATGCGCCGGGCCCTGTTTGGTGGCGTGGCGCTGGCCTGCAGTGCCGGGCCGCTGGGCGTGTTTCTGATCCTGCGTCGAATGAGCCTGATCGGTGATGCCATCGCCCACGGCATCCTGCCCGGTGCAGCATTGGCGTTCTGGCTGTTCGGCTTGAGCCTGCCAGCATTGACCGCGGGCGGGCTGGTGGCGGGCCTCGGTATGGCGGGCGCAGCAGCCTGGGTCACGCGGCGTACCGGGCTGCGCGAGGATGCCAGCTTGGCTGCGCTTTATCCGATTTCGCTGGCCAGCGGGGTGCTCCTGCTTGAGCTGGCCGGACGCAAGCTGGACCTGTTGCACCTGTTGTTCGGCTCGGCGCTGGCGGTTGATACGACCACGCTGTACGGCATGCTCGGCACCGCGGTGTTCAGCCTGATGGTGCTCGCGCTGAGCTATCGCGCCCTGGCGCTGGACAGTCTTGATCCGCTGTTCCTGCGCAGCATCAGTCGCTTCGGTCCGCTGGCGCATGCCGCCTTCCTGACGCTGGTGGTGCTCAATCTGGTGATCGGCTTCCAGGCCATCGGCGCGCTGATGGTGGTGGGGCTGATGATGCTGCCCGCCGCAGCGGCGCGCTTCTGGAGCCGCAGATTGCTGGTCCTGCTGCCGCTTGCTGCGCTGATCGGTGCGGTGTGCGTGTGGCTCGGGCTACTGCTTTCCTTCTACGCCAGCCTGCCCAGCGGGCCGTGCATCGTGCTGTTGGCCGGCGTTTTTTATCTGGTCTCGGTGGTAGCCGGCCCGGTTCACGGCCTGCTGCGCTCGTCTCCATTTCCCATGACTGTTTGAGGTGCTCATCATGCGTTACCTGCTTTTCGCCCTGGCCTTGTGGCTGCCTTTGTCGTTGCAAGCGGCGGAAAAACTGAATGTGGTGACGAGCTTCAGCATCCTGGCGGATCTGACTCGCGAAGTCGGCGGCGACCACATCGACCTGATCAATCTCGTGGATGCCGATGCCGACGCGCATCTCTACGAGCCCAGCCCGGACGATGCCAAGGCTCTGTTGCGCGCCGACCTGATCATCGCCAACGGCCTGGGCTTCGAACCTTGGCTGGAGCGCGTGCTTGCCAGCAGCGAGCCCACCGGCAAACGCATCAATGCCAGTGCCGGCGTCGTTCCGTTAATGCTGGATGAGGACGGTGAGCGAGCGCCGGATCCGCATGCCTGGCAGAGCCTCACCAATGCCGAGATCTACGTGCGCAACATTGCCAAGGCGCTTGGCGAGCTGGACCCAGCCCACCGCGATGCTTACGCCGAGCGCCGCGATGCCTACCTGACCCGTCTGCACGCATTGCTCAAGAGAGCCGATACCCAGATTGCGAGCTTGCCGCCCAGTCAGCGCAAGGTGGTGACCAGCCACGACGCATTCGGCTACCTGGGGCAGGCGTGGCAGCTGGAATTCATCGCGCCGCAGGGGCTGTCCACCCATGACGAGCCCTCGGCGGCTGACGTCGCCAGCCTGATCCGGCAGATACGCAGCGAAGGCGTGCGGGCCGTGTTCGTCGAGAATATCCGTGATCCGCGGCTGATCGAGCAGATCGCTGACGAGGCCGGAGCCACCGTCGGCGGCACCCTGTATTCGGATGCGCTGGCAAGTAAGGGGCCAGCCAGCACCTACCTTGGCATGTTCGAGCACAACCTCGACACGCTGATGGCCGCGCTGAAGCCGTAAGGCGGATGACGCTTCACCGATCGCGCGTTCTTTGAGCTCCGTGCGAACTGGTGGTGGATGTAAGGAGCGACATCCACTCTACGAGCTGCATGCCAGGACAGGCATGGGTGGACCGGCGGCGCTCCTTTGCCATGAAGTAGGGTGGGCTTTAGCCCACCAATTGTTTTGCGGCCCCGTCGCGGTGGGCTGTAGCCCACCCTACAGTGGACGAAGCCCGCGGTGCAGTACGCGGTCTTCATTTGTGGGTCTGCGTAGGGTGGGCCGGGCGGCGCTCCGCTTTAGCCAACCAGATTCGCGTGTCTCATTACTCGCAGCATGAAACCCATTTACACAGCGGTATTCGGCTTACGCTTTCCGGTGCACCGAAACCCCGGCCGCGTAGGTTTCTTTCACCGCGCGGTCATCACCCAGAATCATCAGGGCGAAGAGTTTTTCCTGCAGCGTCGTGGCCTGGCTCAGACGGTAGTCGATCAGCGGCGTCGCTTTGTAATCGAGCACGACGAAGTCAGCGTCTTTGCCCGGTTCCAGGTTGCCGATCCTGTCGTCCAGATAGAGGGCTCGCGCGCCGCCGAGTGTGGCGAGGTACAGCGCCTTGAACGCATCGAGCTTCTGGCCCTGCAGCTGCAGCACCTTATAGGCTTCGTTGAGGCTTTGCAGTTGCGAGAAGCTGGTGCCGCCGCCGACATCCGTGCCCAGGCCTACCCGTACGCCGTAGCCTTCCAGCTTCGCCAGATCGAACAGCCCGCTGCCGAGGAACAGGTTGGACGTGGGGCAGAAGGCAACTGCCGAACCGGTCTCGCCGAGGCGCTTGCATTCGTCATCGCACAGGTGGATGCCGTGAGCGAAGACAGAGCGTGCGCCGATCAGGCCGTGGTGGTCGTAGACGTCCAGATAACCCTTGCGCTCGGGGAACAGCTCCTTGACCCATTCGACCTCCTGCTTGTTCTCGGAGATATGCGTGTGCATGTAGAGGTCGGGGAATTCGGCGAACAGCTTGCCGGCCAGGGACAGTTGCTCGGGTGTGCTGGTCGGTGCGAAGCGCGGGGTGACGGCGTAGTGCAAACGGCCTTTGCCGTGCCAGCGCTCAATCAGTTCCTTGCTGTCGGCGTAGCCGGACTCGGCGGTGTCGGTGAGGAAGTCCGGCGCGTTGCGGTCCATCAAAACCTTCCCGGCGATCATCCGCAGGTTGAGCTTTTCCGCCGCTTCGAAGAAGGCGTCCACCGACTGCTTGTGCACCGTGCCGAACACCAGCGCTGTGGTGGTGCCGTTGCGCAGCAGCTCGCTGAGGAACAGGTCGGCTTGCTCGCGGGCATGCGCCATGTCGCTGAAACGCCCTTCGTTCGGAAAGGTATAAGTTTCCAGCCAATCCAGCAGTTGAGTCCCGTAGGAGCCGATCACGCCAACTTGGGGGTAATGGATGTGTGTGTCGATAAAGCCGGGGGTGATCAACGCGTCCCGGTACTCGACGACTTCGGTGTCCGCCGCTAGCGTTGGCAGCAGGTCGGCGGCGGCGCCGATGCGCGCGATCTTGCCGTCCTCGACCACCAGCAGGCCGTCTTCGAAATATTCGTGTGATTGCTCGATGCCAACTTCGCGCGGATCGGCGAGGCAGTGGAGCAGGGCGGCACGGTAGGCTTTGGCTTGGGGCATGGTGAGTCTCGAATCAAGGTGTAGAGGTAAGGCGTTCGTGTGGGAGGCCCGCCTCGGGGCGAAGCTTTTAGCCGACCTGCGGCCGGTTCGCCGCGGGGCGCGCCTCCCACAAGAGCGGGCCGTGCAAGCTTTTCGTTTTTGTGGGAGGCCCGCTCTTGGGTAAAAGTTTATGGCCGGCCATGGCCGGGTTCGCCTTCCAAAAAGGAAAGAGAGGAGTGAAAAATCAGCCTGTCCGCGAGCGGCGCGAAGCGGGGACTAGCATGGGCACCGGCTTCTCTCCATCCGCGGTTTTTTCACCGAAGTTGGCGTTGTACGTCGCGATCACTTCGCCTGCGATGGACACGGCAATCTCGATCGGTAATTTGCCCTTCACCTCGGCGATGCCCATCGGGCAGCGCATGCGCTGCACCGTTTCCGGCTGAAAGCCACGGTCACGCAGGCGATGTTCGAACTTGGCGCGCTTGCTCTTCGAGCCGATCAGCCCGTAGTAGGTGAAATCGTTGCGCTCGAGGATCGCGGCGGTCAGTTCCAGGTCGAGTTGGTGATTGTGGGTCATGACGATGAAGTAACTGCCGGCGGGCATGTTTTCCACCTCGTCCACCACCTCGTCGTTAAGCACTTTCTCGACACCCTGAGGAATCTGCTCAGGAAATTCGCTCTCGCGGGAATCGATCCAGCGCACCTTGCACGGCAGGCTGGCAAGCAGCGGAACCAGGGCGCGCCCCACGTGACCGGCACCGAACACGGCGATATGCGCCTGGGGCTGGCCCATGGGTTCGAACAGCAGGACGGTGGCGCCGCCGCAGCATTGGCCCAAGCTCGCGCCCAGCGAGAAGCGCTCCAGACGGGTATCGCGGCTGCGGCTCTCCAGCATCTCGCGGGCGATCTCTTGCGCCTTGTATTCCAGATGGCCGCCGCCGATGGTGTCGTACAGGCGCTCACGGCTGACGACCATCTTCGAGCCAGCGTTGCGCGGCGTCGATCCACGCTCCTCGATGATGGTTACCAGCACGCAGGGTTCGCCTTGTTGCTGCAGGTCGGCGAGGGCGTCTATCCAGCTGTTCATGTCGTTCTCCGATGCCTATGGCATTCGTTTGTTCTGGGTGGAGGGCCCTAGGGTCGCCAGTCCTTGCTCCGGGAAAAGAGCCTGGCTGAACGTTTCGGCTTGGCCTCCGAAGATTTCGCATCGGGCGTAGGGTGGACTTTAGGCCACCATCGAAATCTGCCCGTTGGTGCGCCGGGGAACGTTTCGCTTCAGCCCACCATCGAGTCAGCCATTGTTGGCTGAATCCCACCCTACGTAGGGCCTGCGTCAGGCCGGTGTTGTTTCCGCGACCGCTGGTGTTGCGGCGGTCCGCTTCAACTTGCGCATCTGCTCCACACCCCACAGCACTCGCTCCGGTGTCGCTGGCGCGTCGATCTTCGGCTGAACCTGGTAATCCGCCAGGCTCGCCACAGCATCCTTGATCGCACACCAGACGGAGATCCCAAGCATGAACGGCGGCTCACCGACGGCCTTGGAATGGAACACCGTGTCCTCGGGGTTCTTGCGGTTCTCAACCAGCTTGACCCGCAGATCCAGCGGCATGTCAGCAACGGCCGGCACCTTGTAGCTCGCCGGGCCGCTGGTCATCAGCTTGCCCTTGTCGTTCCAGACCAATTCTTCCATGGTCAGCCAGCCCATGCCCTGGACGAAGCCGCCTTCCACCTGGCCGATGTCGATGGCCGGGTTCAGCGAGGCGCCAACGTCATGCAGGATGTCGCTGCGAAGCATCTTGTATTCGCCGGTCAGGGTGTCGACGATCACTTCCGAACAGGCCGCGCCATAGGCGAAGTAATAGAACGGCCGGCCGCGCGCGAGGCTGCGGTCGTAGTAGATCTTTGGTGTGCGGTAGAAACCGGTGGACGACAGCGACACCTGCCCGAAATAGGCCTGCTGGATCAGCTCGTCGAACGACAGGTACTCGTCGCGAATGCGCACTTGGCCGTTCTTGAACTCGACGTCCTCTTCGGTGACCTTGAAATGCCGCGCGGCAAACTCGATCAAGCGCTGCTTGATGGTCTGCGCCGCGTTCTGTGCCGCCTTGCCGTTGAGGTCGGTCCCGCTGGAGGCCGCGGTCGGTGAGGTGTTCGGAACCTTGTCGGTATTGGTGGCGGTGATCTGGATGCGGTCGATATCGACCTGGAACACCTCGGCCACCACCTGCGCGACCTTGGTGTTGAGGCCCTGACCCATCTCGGTGCCGCCATGGTTCAGATGGATGCTGCCGTCGGTGTAGACGTGCACCAGCGCGCCGCCCTGGTTGAGGAAGCTAGCCGTAAAGCTGATGCCGAATTTCACCGGGGTCAGTGCCAGGCCCTTCTTCAGGATCGGGCTCTTGTCATTGAATGCTCGGATCTCTTCCCGACGGCGGGCGTACTCGCTGCTGGCTTCAAGCTCGGCGGTCATCTCCTCGAGCATGTTGTGCTCGACGGTTTGGTAGTAGGGCGTGACGTTGCGCTCGGTCTTGCCGTAGTAGTTGCGCTTGCGCACATCCAGCGGGTCCTTGCCGAGCTGGCGTGCCACCGCATCCATGATCTCCTCGATGGCGACCATGCCTTGCGGGCCGCCAAAGCCACGGTAGGCGGTGTTCGAGGCCAGGTTGGTCTTGCAGCGATGGCCATTGATGGTCGCGTCGCCCAGGTAATAGGCGTTGTCGGAGTGGAACATGGCGCGGTCGACGATGGAGCCGGAAAGATCCGGCGAATAACCGCAGTTGCCGGCCAGGTCGATCTCGATACCGTGCAGCAGGCCATCGTCATCGAAGCCAACGTCGTACTCAACGTAGAACGGGTGGCGCTTGCCGGTCATGGTCATGTCTTCCATGCGCGGCAGGCGCATCTTGGTCGGGCGGCCGGTGAGGTGTGCGATCACCGCGCACATGCACGCCGGGCCGGCGGCCTGGGTTTCCTTGCCCCCAAAGCCGCCACCCATGCGGCGCATGTCGATGACGATCCTGTTCATCGAGACGCCAAGCACTTCAGCGACGAGCTTCTGCACTTCGGTGGGGTTTTGCGTCGAGGTGTAGACGATCATTCCGCCGTCCTCGGTAGGCATCACCGAAGACACCTGGGTTTCCAGATAGAAGTGTTCCTGGCCGCCGATGTGCAGGCTGCCTTGCAGGCGGCGCGGTGCGGTGGCCAGTGCCGCGCTGGAGTCGCCGCGCTTGTGGGTGTGGCTGTCGAGTACGAAGTGCTTCTTGCGCAGCGCATCCACTACGTCGATCACCGGTTCCAGGTCTTCGTATTCGATGATCGCGGCCATGGCCGCCTTGCGCGCGGTTTCCAGGCTGTCGGCGGCGACGGCGATGACCGGTTGGCCAACGTACTCGACCTTGTCGTCAGCGAGTAGCGGATCACCGGGCATGACGGCGCCGATGTCCAGCTGGCCAGGCACATCCTTGGCAGTGATGGCGATGGCGACACCGGGCAGGTCGTAGCACGGGCTGGTGTCGATACTGACGATACGGGCATGGGCGCGGTCGCTCATGCGGGCGTACACATGCAGCTGGTTAGGAAACTCCAGCCGGTCGTCGACATAGACGGCTTCGCCGGTGACGTGCTTTGGAGCGCTGTCATGCTTGACGCTGCGTCCCACGCCGGTGACTAGATCCTGCTTGAACAGGGCTGCGATTTCTTCCTGGGTTTTGGTTGGCTTATGCATAGGAAGTGACCCTCGTCTCGTACGCCGGCGCTTGTTGTTCGTGGAAGCATTTGCGCAGCAGATTCTGTGCGACCAGCAGGCGGTACTCGCGGCTGGCGCGGAAGTCGGTCAGCGGTGTGAAGTCCTGACTCAAGGCTTCGCAGGCCCGTTCGATGGTATCTGCATTGAACGGCGCGCCAATCAGGGCGCGTTCACAGGCAACTGCGCGCTTTGGAATGGCAGCCATGCCGCCGAACGCGATGCGGGCGTCATCGATGAGGCCGCCTTCGAGTTTCAGATCGAAGGCTGCGCAGACAGCGGAGATGTCATCGTCCAGGCGCTTGGAGACCTTATAGGCGCGGAACACCCGGTTCGGCTGGGCGCGCGGCACGATGATCTTCTCAATGAATTCGCCCTGCTCGCGGGCGGTGACCTTGTAGTCGATGAAGTAGTCCTGCAGCAGCAGGGTGCGGCTGTTGCTGCCTTTGCGCAGTACCACCTGCGCGCCCAGGGCAATCAGCAGCGGTGGCGAGTCGCCAATGGGCGAGGCGTTGCCGATGTTGCCACCCAGGGTGCCCTGGTTGCGGATCTGCAGGGAGGCGAAGCGATGCAGCAGCTCGCCGAAGTCCGGGTACTCCTGCGCAAGCACTTCGTAGCAATCGGTCAGGGAGGTGGCAGCGCCGATTTCGATCGTACTGTCAGTGACCTCGACCTTTTTCATCTCGGCGATATGCCCGACGTAGATCATCACCGGCAGTTCACGGTGAAACTGAGTGACTTCCAGCGCCAGGTCCGTGCCGCCTGCGAGCAGACGAGCCTCCGGATTGGCACCGTAGATTTCAGCGAGGTCGGCCACGGTCAGTGGTGACAGGCAACGCTTGTCGCCGCTGTTCAGCTCAGCGGTTTCATGAGGTTCGATGGCTTTGAGCTGGGCGATGGTCTCGGCTTCGCGCGCATCGAACTGGTCCGGCTGCTTGCCACAGCAGGCCTGCTCGGCGGCATCCAGGATCGGGCGGTAGCCGGTGCAGCGGCACAGGTTACCGGCCAGCGCTTCGTGGGTATCGGCCTTGTCATAACCGTCCGCAGACTTCTGCAGCGCGAACAAGCTCATGACAAAGCCCGGCGTGCAAAACCCGCACTGCGAGCCGTGGCAGTCGACCATGGCTTGCTGAACGCTGTGAAGCTGACCCTGATGTTTCAGGTCTTCAACCGTGATGAGCTGCTTGCCGTGCAAGGCAGAAACAAACGTCAGGCAGGAGTTGAGGGTGCGGTAGCGCAGACGGTCGCCGTCCAGTTCGCCGACTACGACGGTGCAGGCACCGCAATCGCCGGAAGCGCAGCCTTCTTTGGTACCGGGCTTGCCGCGGTGTTCGCGCAGGTAGTCCAGCACGGTGGTATTCGGATCGAGTGTCTGCTCACGGCGCAGTTCTCGATTGAGAAGAAACTGGATCAAGGCGGGCCTCCGGGGGAGTTTTTGTTCTGGGCTCTGGTGGTGGAAATTATCGTTATCTGACTTTTCGGTCAAGAAATTACTGACTCAAAAGTCAATGCGTCCGATGGGCAGACCTTGGATGACCACATTCAACGCCAAATGGCGGGTTTGAATATGTCTTGAGTGTGGCTCGGGCAGACAGGTCTTGCTGCCTGGGGCGACAGGCGTGGAGTCGGCGAAGCGAGGAATGGGTTTGTTGGGGGCGGGTTGGATGACTCCGCTCCTACGCTTATGCCGCTTAGTCTGTCGGTCTCAAGGATTACCGCATCAGATGCAAAAAGCTGACCAGCTGGACAGTTACGGAAGCTGTTCAGCGCCCTGGCCGCGTTCTAACCCTGCGCTTGGCACCGCCGATCCGGAACGGTGCATGCGAAGCGGCGTTTGCTACGGCTTAGTGCGTCGGACCATCAAGCCTCCAGGGAACTACGGTGAGCCCGGCCAAACCCGGAGCACCGTCATTCTGGCGTGTTGTTGGTAGTGCCATTGCGGCTGTACCGGAAGTTCTGACCACCTCGCGCGACGCCTGGCCAGCTGCAAGCAGTCAGCGGTTAAGGTTGCGCTTGATGCCTCGCTGTCTACGGTGATTCGGGCAGCCGATCATCGAGGCGTTGGCGCTGTTATAGTAGCCAGCCGTTTCAGACAGTGATGACGCTGGCGCAGCTAACCGTCGTTCTGATCACTATTACTGTTGCCGTTATCCATCTGAACGAAGGCGAAACTTACACAATTGAGGGATGACCCTCTTCGTGCTGTTCGCCTCCTTCATTGTGCTTGCGCTGATCGGGCTATGACCTGCTCAGTCGGACGGAACCTCGATGACGTTGCGTATTTACCTCGCCGGCCCCGGTGTGTTCCGGTCTGACGCGCTAGAGCATGGTGAGCGGCTCAAAGCGTTGTGTAGCGAGTTCGGCTTCATCGGTTTGTATCCGCTGGATAAACAGATACCGAACGGGATCGAGGCACCGCGTGAGCAGGCAGCCTGGATCTACCGGGCTAACCTAGACTTGCTCAATCAAGCCGATGCGGTGCTTGCCGATCTGAACTTCTTTCGAGGTGGTGAGCCGGACAGCGGCACCAGTTTCGAAGTCGGTTATGCCGCGGCACAGGGCAAGCCGATCTATGGCTATCTGGAGGGGGAGGGCAGTTATGCCGAACGCTTGCAACGTCAGCATCCGCAGCTCTGTGGCGTGCCTGGCCTAGACTGCGATGGGCTGCAACTGGAAGCGTTCGACCTGCCCCTGAATCTCATGCTGGCTGTGCCCGCTACGCTGATTTGCGGTGGGCCGCGTGAGGCCCTGCAGTGCATGGCCAAGGCGCTGCGCCCAACGCCGCATGCATAGACTCGCCTGAGCAAACTGGCCGTCCGACCTGGCCCGGCAGTTTGCTTTTGATCCGCGTGTTTCGCTCAAGATTGGCTTATCGAAGCACTGAGAAGCTGGCTGCTCAGTCCTGACGCCGGCGAGCGTCGTGGCTCGCCGGTCATACGACTCGCCAGCCCCTGAGCGAAACCGCTGCCTTGGGGCTAGCCCGCGATCAGTTCGCGTGCGGCCTGGCTGTGGTTGGCGATCAGTCCGGCCACGTCCAGACCGTCGATCTGGCCATCGATCACGCGCCACTTCCCGCCGACCATCACCCGATCCGCACGGTCGGCGCCGCATAGCAGCAGGGCCGAGATCGGGTCGTGGCTGCCGGAAAAACGCAGTTCGTCGAGTTTGAACAGGGCCAGATCGGCTTGCCTGCCGACCGCCAGCTCGCCCACATCGTCGCGCCCCAGTAGCCGTGCCGAGCCGCGTGTCGCCCAGCCCAGAGCCCGCTCAGGCGTGATCTCTTCCGCACCGTAGCGCAGCCGCTGGATGTATAGCGCCTGCCTGGCTTCGAGAATCATGTTCGAGGCATCGTTGGAGGCCGAACCGTCCACGCCAAGGCCGATAGGCGCGCCCGCCGCTTCAAGCGCCACGGTTGGGCAGATGCCTGAGGCCAGTCGCATGTTCGAGCACGGGCAATGGCAGATGCCGGTGCCGGCCGCGCCGAGGCGGGCAATTTCCTCCTCGTTGAAGTGAATGCCGTGCGCGAGCCAGGTGCGGTCCGATAACCAGCCGACGCTGTCCAGGTAGTCCACGGTGCGCAGGCCGAAGCGCTGCAGGCAGAACTCTTCTTCGTCCAGGGTTTCGGCCAGGTGCGTGTGCAGACGCACGTCGTGGTGTTCGGCCAGCGCGGCGCTGGCGCGCATGATTTCCGGAGTAACCGAAAATGGCGAGCAGGGTGCGAGGCCGATCTGTATCTGCGCGCCGGCGCCTCGTTCGTGATAGAGGCCGATCAGCCGCTCGCTGTCCTCAAGAATCGCTTCGGCTGTCTGTACGGTATGTTGCGGCGGCAGTCCGCCGTCGGCTTCGCCCAGGCTCATGGAACCCCGGGTGAGCATGGCGCGCATGCCCAGCTCGCGGACCACGTCGATCTGTATGTCGATAGCGTTTTCGAGGCCATCCGGAAACAGGTAGTGGTGATCCGCCGCGGTGGTGCAGCCGGACAGCAGCAGCTCGGCCAGAGCCACCTTACTGGCGAGCGCCAGGCGATCCGGTGTCAGGCGCGCCCAGACCGGATACAGGGTCTTCAGCCACGGAAACAGCGGCTGGTTGACCACGGGGCCCCAGGCGCGTGTGAGGGTTTGATAGAAGTGGTGGTGCGTGTTGATGAGCCCCGGCAGCACGACGTGCTCTCGGGCGTCGAAAGTGCTGTCGACGGCGAACGATGGCGATTGCCCGGCGGCGAGCATTTCGACAATGACGCCTTGGTCGATCACCAGCCCGCCTGGGGCTTTGTGATCGTTGGCGGTGTAGAGGGCGAGGGGGTTCTTGATCCAGATACGGCTGGCAGTCATGGCCGGCTTCTCCTGAGTTGAGTTCAGAATTGCCAGCTCAGTTATGCCCTGTCTGCTGATCCAGGGGCCTCGTCGGGACACCCTGGTGGGCGTCGGGAATGACGTGACGCGGAGCACGATAAAGGCTCCGTCCGCGCTTGTCATCCCTTGCGTGCGAACATGAAAAAGCCGGGCAAGTGCCCGGCTTTTTCCCCATCCCAGAATCAGCCGCCCAGGTAGGCGTCGCGGACCTTGGGGTTGACCAGCAGCTCTTCGCCACTGCCCTGCATGACGATATGACCGTTCTCCAGCACGTAGGCGCGGTCGGCCAGCTTGAGCGCCTGGTTGGCGTTCTGCTCGACCAGGAAGATGGTTACGCCGTCTTCACGCAGCTGCTCGATGATGTCGAAGATCTGCTGAATGATGATCGGCGCCAGCCCCAGCGACGGTTCGTCGAGCAGCAGCAGCTTGGGCTTGCTCATCAGCGCGCGAGCAATGGCGAGCATCTGCTGCTCACCGCCGGACATGGTGCCGCCACGCTGTTGGAAGCGCTCCTTCAGTCGTGGAAACAGCAACAACACCTTGTCCAGCTGCTCCTGGAAATCGGCCTTGTTGGTGAAGAAACCTCCCATGGCCAGATTTTCCTCGACCGTCAGGCGGGCAAAGATGCGCCGCCCTTCGGGCACCACGGCAATGTCTTTGCGCATGATGTCGCAGGTCTGCTTGCCGACCAGCTCCTCGCCCTCGAAGCGGATGCTGCCTTCGGACGCCATGGGGGTACCGCAGAGCGTCATCAGAAGGGTCGATTTACCGGCGCCGTTGGCACCGATCAGGGTGACGATCTCGCCCTTGCGGACTTCTACGTTGACGTTGTGCAGCGCCTGGATCTTGCCGTAAAAGGTCGAGACGTTTTCGAAATACAGCATGGTTACGCCTCTCCCAGATAGGCTTTGATCACGTCCGGATTGTCGCGGATCTGCTCCGGCGTGCCGTCAGCCAGCGGACAACCCTGATTGATCACGACGATGTGGTCGGAAATGCTCATGACCAGTTTCATGTCGTGCTCGATCAGCAGCACCGTGACGCCATGGGTGTCGCGCAGCATGCCGATCAGCGCCTTCAGGTCTTCGGTTTCCTTTGGGTTCAGCCCCGCAGCCGGCTCGTCGAGCATGAGGATGCGCGGGCGCGTCATCATGCAGCGGGCGATCTCCAGTCGGCGTTGCTGGCCATAGGCGAGGGTGCCGGCAGGGCGGTTGGCGATATCGGTCAGGTTGACCTGATCGAGCCAATGCGCGGCGAAATCCATCGCCTCGTGCTCGCTCTTGCGAAACGCCTTGGTTTTCAGCAGGCCGGACAGAAAGCCGGTGTTCAGGTGCCGGTGCTGAGCAACCAGCAGGTTCTCTACTGCGGTCATGTCCTTGAACAGGCGGACGTTCTGGAATGTCCGCACTACGCCTTTGCGTGCGATCTTGTGACCGGGCAGGCCCTGGATCGCTTCGCCGTCCAGCAGGATCTTGCCGTCGGTGGGCTGGTAAAAGCCGGTCAGGCAGTTGAACACCGTGGTCTTGCCGGCCCCGTTGGGGCCAATCATCGAAACCACTTGTTTGTCGTGTACGGTCAGGCCAACCCCGTTGACGGCCAAAAGGCCGCCGAAGCGCATGGTCAGGCCGCTTACTTCGAGAATCGGGCGGCTCATCGCTTCAGCTCCAGGTGGGGGCGTTGCATGGGCAGCAGGCCCTGCGGACGCCAGATCATCATCAGCACCATCAAGGCGCCGAACATCAGCATGCGGTACTCGCTGAACTCACGCATCAGTTCAGGCAGCAGGATCATCACGATGGCGGCGAGAATCACGCCCAACTGTGAGCCCATGCCGCCCAATACGACGATGGCGAGGATGATGGCCGATTCGATGAAAGTGAACGACTCCGGTGAGACCAGGCCCTGGCGCGCCGCGAAAAAGCTGCCGGCGAAACCGGCAAAGGTCGCACCCAAGGTGAAGGCCGAAAGCTTGATCACGGTGGGGTTCATGCCCAGCGCGCGGCAGGCGATCTCGTCTTCACGCAAGGCTTCCCAGGCGCGGCCGATGGGCATGCGCAGCAGGCGGTTGATCACGAACAGGGTCAGCAGCACCAGCAGCACGGCGATCAGGTAGAGGAAGATCACCTTGTTGATCGACTGGTATTCCAGCCCGAAGAACTCGTGGAAGGTCTGCATGCCTTCGGCGGCGCGGCGGTCGAACGAGAGGCCGAAGAGCGTCGGTTTCTCGATGCCGCTGATGCCATTGGGGCCGCCGGTGAGGTCGGTCATGTTACGCAGCAACAACCGGATGATTTCACCAAAGCCCAGGGTCACGATGGCCAGATAGTCACCACGCAGGCGCAGCACCGGGAAGCCCAGCAAAAAGCCGAACAGCGCAGCCATGGCTCCGGCAATCGGCAACGCCACCCAGAATCCGATCCCGTAGTAGTGCGAGAGCAGGGCATAGGTATAAGCGCCAACGGCATAGAAACCGACGTAACCGAGATCCAGCAAGCCTGCCAGGCCGACCACGATGTTCAGACCGAGGCCGAGCATCACGTAGATCAGAATCAGCGTGGCGATATCCACCGCGCCGCGTGAGCCGAAGAATGGCCACACCAGCGCCAGCAGAATCAGGCCGATGATGATGTAACGCTGGGTCGACGGCAGGGTCAGGAAGTTGCCCGCTCCGGCCGGTACCCTCGGCAGGTTGGGCGACGCCGCCCAGCCGGCCGCCGCGTGGTGACGGAACAGCTGCCAGAAGAACATGGCAACCGCACAGGCTGCGATGATCCAGAAGGTCTGAGCGTCGCTGCCATGAACTTCGAGTCGAATGCCGACGGTGGTGAGTTTCAGGCCGAAAACCGGTACCGCTACGGCAAATACCAGCAGTGCGCTGAAAAATGCGGTGCGCAGATTGCGAGTCATACCTTTTCAACCTCCGGACGGCCGAGAATGCCAGTCGGACGGAACAGCAACACCAGCACCAGCAGGCTGAACGCAACCACGTCCTTGTATTGGTCTCCGAAGATGTCAGCGCCGAAGGCTTCAGCTACACCCAGTACCAGACCGCCGAGCATGGCACCTGGAATGCTTCCGATACCGCCAAGTACCGCAGCGGTAAACGCCTTGATTCCGGCCAGGAAGCCGATGTGCGGGTTGATCACGCCATATTGCATGCTGATCAGAACGGCTGCGACGGCTGCCAGCGCAGCGCCGATGACGAAGGTCAGGGCGATGATGCTGTTGGTGTTGATGCCGAGCAGGTTGGCCATCTTCAGGTCTTCGGCGCAGGCGCGGCAGGCACGGCCCAGGCGCGAGCGGGAAATGAACAGGGTCAGGCCCATCATGGCGATGATGGTGACGACGAAGATCAGCACCTGCATGTAGGAAATCACCACCCCGTTCATGGCGCTTTCACCAAAGATGAAGTTGCCGGGCATCAGGTTGGGAATCGCCTTGTCTTTGGAGTCCTGGGCGAGCAGGACGACGTTCTGCAGAAAGATCGACATGCCGATCGCGGAGATCAGTGGGATCAGCCGGTTGCTTCCGCGTAGCGGTCGATAGGCGACCCGCTCGATGCTGTAGCCATAGGCGCTGGTGACGATCATGGCTGCTGCGAATGCGCCGATCATGAGGATGGGCAGCGAATCGAGCCCCATCATGGTCAGCCCGACGATGGCGATAAAGGTGACATACGAGCCGATCATGTACACCTCGCCGTGGGCGAAGTTGATCATGCCGATGATGCCGTAGACCATCGTGTAACCGATGGCTATCAAGGCATAAGTGCTGCCAACGGTCAGGCCGTTGATCAGCTGTTGGAAGTAGTGGTAAAGCTCAGGCATTACATTCTCCTGAACACCCAGCAGCCCGTGCTCGACCGCCAAGGCGGACCTGCTTCGAACACGCTGCACGGAGAATGCGGCGCCAAGGGCTATATGCGGATCACGCACGGGCCAGGTTCGAGGCGGGCCAGCTGTGCAGGCCACTCGCTTGGTTGAAGGTGTTGCTGGGGCGTCCCGTGCTTGTGGCCGGGTTGGCCCCGATCAGCTAAAACAAAGCCCACAGCGGATGCCGTGGGCTTCGGATCGGTTGTGGTTATAGGTTTACTTGGCTTCGGTCTTGGTGCCGTCCTGGTGCCATTCGTAAACCACGAAGTTGAAGTCTTTCAGGTCACCCTTCTCGTCGAACGAGAGGTTGCCGGTCGGGGTGTCGAAGGTGTTGCTACGCAGCGCTTCGGCCACCTTCGCGGTGTCGGTGCTGCCGGCTTTCTCGATACCCTCGGCAATCACCTGAACAGCCGCATAGGCTGGGAACACGAACGGGCCGCTCGGGTCCTGCTTCTTCGCCTTGAACGCGTCGACCAGCTTCTGGTTGCGCGGATCCTGGTCGAAAGATTGCGGGAGGGTGACCAGCAGGCCTTCGGAAGCCGGGCCGGCAATGGCGGAGATTTCCTTGTTGCCTACACCTTCTGGGCCCATGAAACGGACATTAAGGCCCTTCTCCTTGGCTTGACGCAGCAGCAGGCCCAGCTCTGGGTGATAGCCGCCGTAGTAGACGAAGTCGACATTCTCCTGCTTGAGCTTGGAAATCATCGAGGAGAAGTCCTTGTCGCCAGCGTTGATGCCCTCGAACAGGCCAACCTTGACGCCTTTCTTCTCCAGGGTTTCCTTGACCGCGGTCGCGATCCCTTCGCCGTACTGCTGCTTGTCGTGGATAACAGCTACATTCTTCGGCTTGACGGTGTCTGCGATGTAGTTACCGGCGGTCGGGCCCTGCAGGCTGTCCAGACCGATGGTACGGAAGATCAGCTCGTAGCCACGAGAGGTGATGTCCGGGCTGGTCGATGCTGCGGTAATCATCAGAATGCCTTCGTCTTCATAGATATCGGACGCAGGCTGGGTGGAGCTGGAGCAGAGGTGACCTACGACGAAGCTGACCTCGTCGTTAACGATTTTGTTGGCAACCGCCACGGCCTGCTTGGGGTCGCAGGCGTCGTCATAAACGATACCTTCA
Source organism: Pseudomonas sp. NPDC077408 (assembly GCF_050269105.1). NCBI lineage: Bacteria > Pseudomonadati > Pseudomonadota > Gammaproteobacteria > Pseudomonadales > Pseudomonadaceae > Pseudomonas > Pseudomonas sp. NPDC077408. Next base: position 39,470 of record NZ_JBNNHS010000013.1, on the reverse strand, counting down.
AGCTGCTGACCGTTGACGCCACCTTCCTTGTTGATTTGCTCGATGGCCATCTGGGCACCGATGAACTGCATGTCCCCGTACTGCGCGACAGCCCCGGTAACCGGACCGGCCAAGCCGATCTTGATGTTGTCGGCGGCCAGCGTGTAGCTCGCTGCACCCGTCAAAGCGATAGCCATGAATAGTTTCGAAAGACGCTGCTTGGTCTTCATATGCGCTCCACTTGCATCATTATTGTTTGGATCCTGCGGGCTGCAGTGTCGTTAAGGGCTCAACGTCCCCAAACGGTACGGCAACTGTACCGGCACAGTGTAGAAGCGTCAGCACCTGTTTGCACAGTCAGGAATTCCATCCGGTTGATGAGATTTACCCGAGCGCTATCATTGCGCCCTTTTCAGACCGGGTGAACCTCATGAGCGAAGAATCAAGCACTCTCTATGCCAAGCTGCTCGGCGAAACAGCCTCGATTACCTGGCAGGAGCTGCAACCGTTTTTTGCTCGTGGCGCGCTGCTACGGGTGGCCAGCGACTTTGATCTGATCGCGGCGGCACAGGCGGTCGCTGAGGATGATCGGGAAAAAGTGACCGCATGGCTAGCAGAAGGCCGTCTCGGCAAGCTTGAGGCAGAACAGGCCCAGGACTGGCTTGAACGCGATCCGTCACTCTGGGCAGTGGTCGTTGCGCCCTGGGTGCTGGTGCAGGAAAGGGCAGCCAAGCCCAGCCTGCACTGATTCAAGTCAGTCGCTAGCTGCGCACCCAGCGCTGGCGCGCCCAGCCACTCAACGCATCGACTGCCAGTACCATCAGCAGCATGGCCAGAATGACTGTCGAGGCCTGGGCCTCTTGGAACAGGCTGAGGCTCATGTAAAGCATCTGTCCGAGGCCGCCGGCGCCGACAAAGCCGAGCACGCTAGCCATGCGGATGTTGTTCTCCCAGCGGTACAGCGTATAAGCCATGATTTGCGGCCATAACGTCGGAAGGGTGCCGTAGCAGAACGCACCGATCCGCCCACTGCCGGCCAGCCGCAACGCCTCGCTTGGCGCGCTCGGTGTGTTTTCCAGCGCTTCGGCGAACAAGCGACCCAGCACACCGGCTGTGTGCAGCGCCAGGGCCAGGGTGCCAGCATTCGGTCCCAGGCCCGCCGCCAGCACCATCAGCGCCGCCCAGACGAGTTCGGGTATCGCACGAAGCGCATTGAGCAGCAGCCGTGAAGCACCCTGGGAGACCAATCCGAAGCGTCCGGAGGCTGGCAGCGCCAGTATCAAACCGAGCACGGCGGCGAGAAGCGTGCCGATGGCCGACATCGCCAGTGTTTCCAGGGCGCCGTGAGCGATTGCGCGTAGGTGCGGCGCTGACAGATCGGGGCTGAAGAAAGCAGCAGCGTATTCGCCCATTTGCACTGCGCCATCACGGCTCATCAGTGCGCTGGTGTCGAGCTGCAAGTAGGCGAACGAAGCGACCACCGCCATGATTAGCAATAGCGGTAGCGCATAGCGCGCAAGCGACTTCATACGAACCTCCTGCGCAGCAGCTGGCTGAACAGATCCGCTACCAGCACCAGCACGAGGAAGGTCAGCAACATGCTCGCCACTTCGCCGCCGGCGAACATGCGCATCGACAGATCCATCTGCTGACCCAAGCCGCCCGCACCGACAAAGCCCATGACGACCGACGCACGGATGGCGCACTCCCAGCGGTAGACGGTGTAGGACAGCATCTCGCCCGTTGCCTGTGGCAGCACGCCGTAGGCAAAGGCCTGCAGACGTGAACCGCCCGCGCCGATCAATGCGCGCGTCGGCAGCGGATCGACCGACTCGAAGATTTCTGCGTAGACCTTGCCGAGCATGCCGGCGTAGGTGATGGCGATGGCCAGTACGCCAGCGGTTGGGCCAAGGCCGACGGCCCGCACGAAGAGCAGCGCCCAGACGATTTCCGGCACGCTGCGTAGCAGGATCAGCAGCCCTCGAACGGGCCAGCGAACGGCCTGCGCCCACCAGTGCGGACGGCCGCCGCGACTCAGGGCTGAAATCGACAGCGCGCGTGTTGCCAGAAGCGCGCAGGGAATGGCTACAGCAAGCGCCAGCGCCATACCCGCCGTGGCGATGGCGAGCGTTTCCAGCGTTGCACGCCCCAGCAGAAGTAGAAATTCCCTGTCGTGTGCCGGAGGCCAGAAACCGGACAAAAAGGCGCCCATGGTGTCGGCGTTGCTGCCATCGACGAGCACGCTGAGATCCAGCTCGCTTAATGACAGTCCAGGCCAAAGCAGAGCCAGCGCTACCAGTGTCAGCAACAGGCGTGAGCGAGCGGCAGGGTCGCGCTGGGTGAGGGCGGGGTTCAGCATCGCGGAATATGCAGGCTCTGGCCCAGTGTCGGCTCAACGCGTGCGAAGCCTTCTAGCTGGTCGTTGGCATAGAGTGCATCGAGCTCGCCCGGCGTCACGGTGTTGGATGCTTTATCGAACAGGATTCGCCCGTCACGAACGGCAATCACCCGAGGGAAGTGCTCCAGCGCCAGCTCGACCGCGTGCAGGCTGGCTATGAGTGTGGCCTGGCAACGCGTCGCTTCGCGGTTTAGTACGTTCAACGAATAAGCCGCTAGCACCGGGTCCATCGCGGATACCGGCTCGTCTGCCAGCATGAGCGCCGGGCTCTGGTACAGCGCACGGGCGATGCCGACGCGCTGCAACTGACCACCGGACAACTGATCGCAGCGCTCATAGAGCTTGTCTGCCAGATCCAGCTTACCCAGTACTTCGGCTGCGCCGTTCTTGTCCAGCGGATAGATCAGACTGAGCAGACTGCGGCCGAGCGACCAGTGCCCCAGCCGCCCGGCCAGCACCGAGGTAATCACGCGTTGGCGGGGTGGCAGCGGTGGTGCCTGATGAATCAGACCGATGCGACCACGCAGTTTCTGCCGGGCACCGACTGATAACGTCCAGGGCTGGCAGCCGAGCAGTTCGAGCTCACCATTGCTCGGCTGCACGTGCGTGGCAAGCAAGCGCAACAAGGTGGTCTTGCCTGCGCCAGAGGGGCCGATAAGCGCAACGCGCTCGCCTTTCGCGATCTGCAGGTCAACGTCGCGCAGCGCGACGTGACCGTTGGCATGGCAATAGCTTACGCCGGACAGGCTCAGGGCCGGTTCGGTCTGGTTTGTTAGCGAAGTGCGCGGGCTCGAAGACAGCATCGACACGCTCATTCAAGCGTGCTCGCCTGGTACTGCCCGAGCGGTCCGCAGAGTTGCAGCGGACCGACTGGCAGAACTCACTTCAACAGGCCAGCGGCGCGCGCGGCTTCCTCGATGCCTTCGTAATTTTCCGGGCGCGTTTCGATGAAGCGCGTTGCGGCCTGAAGATCAAGGATCTTCCTGTGTTCCGGGTTCTTCGGGTCGAGTTTGAGAAACGCGTTTTTGATCTTCTCGGCCAACGCCGGCTCCAGATTGCCGCGTACGGTCCAGTTGTAGTCGTAATAGGGCGGCGTGGTTGAGATGACCCGCACCTTGTCAGTGTCGACCTTGCCAGCCGCGACCAGCTTGTCCCAAACCGAGGCATTGAGTACGCCACCGTCGGCCTTGCCAGCCTGAACCCAGGCGGCCGTGGCGTCGTGGGCGCCGGAATAGGCGATGCGCTTGAAGAACTGCTCGGGGTCGATGCCGTCCTTGATCATGAAGTAGCGCGGCATCAGGCTGCCGGAGGTCGAGGACACGGAGCCAAACGCAAAGGTCTTGCCCTTGAGGTCCTGCAGCGTTTTGACCTCGGGATCGGCAGTGATGAATTTGCTGGTGAATTTCTCGTCCTGCTCACGCTGTACGAGCGGGATCGCATCGCCCGTTTTCAGGCGAGTCTGGACGAAGGTGAAACCGCCGAGCCAGGCCAGGTCGAGGCGGTCGGAAGCAAGTGCTTCGACAACTGCCGCGTAGTCGGAAACCGGCGTGAATTTCACCGGCATGCCCAGTTCTTTTTCGAGGTACTGGCCCAGCGGTTCGAACTTGCGAATCAGCTCAGTCGGGGCTTCGTCGGGGATGGCCGATACGCGAAGGACGTCGGCGGCATGGGTGGTGACAATAGACAACGAGAGGGCAAGGCCGGTGACGGCTGCCAGGGTGCGCTTCAGCATTGTGGTTCTCCGGTTCAATAGCGGAAAAAGCGCGCGGATTATAGAGGTAGAAGGCTGCGCCAACGCAAGCGTCTGGCCGAGATGGCGCTGCCACTTGGCGAAACGGAGATAAACGCCGGGGTGTGGCAGTTTGGTGCGCGGTGTGTCCGGACGGGAACCCACACGTACTGCGATAAGCCCCCCGCGTGGGCACAGGCGATAATGACATGGATCAAATGCTGCTCAGCTTAGAGCAGCAAACGGTGGCTGTAGTGGCATTTAGATATTTAAGTGCCATCAAGGTTTGACTAGAATCCGGTGCCTTCAAGGACGAGGGTTGCGGCATGAGTGATTTCAGAGAAGAAAAGCGGAAGCTTCATGCGCTGCGAAAACACATCGATGCGCTCCTGGCGAGCGGGGCCGTTATCACCCAGCGGGATCCGTTAATCCTGCTCGATGGCAGTCAGGCCCTGCGGGTCGAGCACGGCATGCTCATCAGTTACTACAAATCGCTCGCGCTGATCGAGCCGACCACAGACGGCGAATGGCCGGAGTCATTGCGCGAGATGGCTGCTGATCTCTGCTGTCGTCAGCTCGACAATGCCATTGACACCGAGCTTGAAAATAATCCGGAGAAAGGCGCTTCGGTCAAGCAAGGCCAGGCGTGCTAATGCAGGACGATCAGCTAGCGGTGATGCGCCCCCGGACCGGCAGATGACCGCCATGCGCTCCGAACGTCGTGAAAACCATACATTGCGCCGGCATATCGATTGTCTGCTCAACGCCGGAGCAGGCCTGACCGGGCGCTGTCCGATCACCGTCGACTTTCACGATTGCACATTCACGGTGCGTAATGGGAGGCTCTTCAATGAGAGCGGCATTCGGAGCTTGGTTGCCGTCATCGCCAGGCACGTTTGGCCGTGCTCAGAATCACGGCACGTCGCTATCGAGATTTGTCTGGGTCAGCTTGTTGATACTCGTCAGGATGATTTCGGTATCTCTGGCGAACCGAAGAGAAGCCCCATGATGCAAAGCATTTCGAAGCGCTAACGCATGGCTCCGCACCCGCAGCTTGATCTGGGGCAAGTCGATAACGCGGGGTCGGTGCGGCAGATTTGAAATTGCATTTGTGATGTTTGTCACATTTAGTAGAATCCGCCGCCTTTATGGATGATGGCTTTTTGATATGGATTCGACCCAGGACAAGCGCGCACTCCATGCGCTGCGTAAACACATCGACGAACTGCTCGATGCGGGGGCGGTAATCACCTCGCGAAATCCGCTCACAGTCCTTTCAGCTGGCGAAACCCTAAAAGTGAAGCATGGGATGCTCGTCGGCTATTTCGATATCTTGGACATGACCGAACCGGTTACCGACCATGAGTGGCCAGAGTCTTTGCGTCAAATGGCTGTCGACCTTTGCATCAAGCAGCTCGATCAGGCCATCGAAGCGCTCAACCGCAGCAGCGTGATCGCTGAGGTGCATGTTGCCGCCAACGACAGCTCGATCACTGGCTGAATCTCCCGCTGCGCTCCCCAAAATCAAAGCGCCCCATTTGCGGCTTGCCGACTTGGGCTTTTGCTCTAGCCTGCTGAAAGCAGACATCGAAAACAGCCGGCACGACAACGCTGCGCCTTAATCGGATCAACGTGCGTGGATGCCTTGCAAGCGAGCTGGCTAAAGGGGAACCCATGCACAACTCAACCATGCGCCACGGCTTCATTCCGCCTTACGTACTCAGCCGGATCATTGAGCACGGCTCCGCCCCACAGCGCGAACGAGCGCTCGGCACCCTGTCCCATATTCATCATCTGCTGCCCAACCCCGGGCCACCCAACCGTCAGCCAATCGTCAGCGTGTTGCCTGAACGAGACCTGCCCGGCGAACCGCGACGCAGCATTCACGATGCAGGGCAGCAGATGTTGCTGCCTGGGATGCTGGCGAGAATCGAGGGACAGCCGCCGATTGGCGATGCGGCGGTCGACGAGGCCTACGATGCACTTGGCAAGGCTCACGAATGCTTCTGGCAGGTGTTCGGGCGCGACTCGATCGACAATCATGGTTTTCCACTGATCGGCACGGTGCACTACGGGGTTGGCTACGAGAATGCCTTTTGGAACGGCGCGCAGATGGTCTTCGGCGATGGTGACGGCGAGATCTTTAATCGCTTCACGCGATCTCTGGATGTCGTGGCGCACGAGCTGACCCATGGCGTCATCGAAAGCGAAGCCGGGCTGCTGTACTTCGATCAGTCCGGTGCCCTGAATGAATCGCTATCCGATGTGTTCGGTGTGTTGGTGAAACAATTCAGCCTCAAGCAGACAGCGGACCAGGCCGATTGGTTGATCGGCGCCGAGTTGCTGACCGACAAGGTCAGCGGCTCGGCACTGCGCTCAATGGCCAGCCCCGGCAGCGCCTATGACGATCCGCTGCTGGGCAAGGACCCGCAGCCGGCGCATATGCGCGACTTTATCGACACCCGTGACGATAATGGTGGTGTGCACCTGAACTCCGGCATTCCCAATCGCGCGTTCTATCTCGCCGCTCGGGCGCTCGGCGGTTACGCCTGGGAGAAGGCTGGGCGCATCTGGTATGACACCCTCTGTGATCAGCGTTTGGCCAAGGATGCGGATTTCGTCGCGTTCGCTGGTTTGACGCTCGATAACGCGGTGATCCGCTTCGGTGCCGGCAGTAGCGAGGCTCAGGCGGTAAGGCAGGCATGGACAGATGTCGGTGTCCTTGTGCTGTGAACAGGCCCCGACGAGGAGACCTCATGAAACAGCTACCACCGCTGGGCAAAGAAGCAACCGTTCGCCTCTCACGGCAGGGCGGGTTCGCCGCGATGCAGGCACTCTCTCGGCCGCGTGAGATCGATTTCGCCAGCTGTGACGAACGCCAGCGCGGCCAGATTTGCTCCGTGCTGGAAGGCTGCCTTCCGTTGGCGAGTGCCGACGCCGGGCAGGGCGACCGTCGTTACTACCAGATCGAACTTCATTATCGCGAAAACGAGCATGACGGCGAGATGCTGCTGCAAGTCCCCGAAGAGCAAGCGCCTGGGGAGCTGGTGCGCTTGTGGGACAAAGGGGAGCTGCTTTGAGGCCGGCTTGGCCATCGGCGCCTGCGCGGCGCTAGAATCCCGGGCCCGGTTTTCGAGGAACCCACCGCATGTCTGATTTGCCATTGATCGCTTTTGCCGGCATCGGCCTGATGGGCCTGCCAATGTGCCGCCGGCTGCTCGCTGCCGGCTATCGATTGACGGTCTGGAACCGTTCCCCCGAAAAGTGCGCCCCGCTGATAGAGGCCGGCGCGCGACAGGCCAGCGATCCGGCCGACCTATGCAGCGACGCAGACATGGTGCTGCTTTGTCTGGCAGACACCGCGGTGGTACGTGAGGTGGTGTTTGGCTCGGGTGGTATCGTCGAGGGAGCAAAAGCGGGCCAATTGCTGGTCGATCATTCCAGTCTGGAGCCAACGGCCACGCGCGCCATGGCCGCCGAACTAGAATCCCGCAGCGGCATGCGCTGGGTCGATGCACCGGTGTCCGGCGGAACGGCGGGTGCCGAGACGGGCAGCCTGGCAATCATGGCAGGCGGGCGCGGCGAGGATGTCGAACGGGTTCGACCCGTGTTGGCACACCTCGGCCAGCGGTTGACCCACATGGGCGATGTCGGCGCCGGCCAGGTGACCAAAGCCTGTAACCAGATGATCGTCGCCTGTAATGCATTGGTCATCGCCGAAGTGGTGGCTTTGGCCGAACGCTGCGGGGTCGACGCCACTCTCATCGCGTCGGCACTGGCTGGCGGTTTCGCCGATTCCAAACCGCTGCAGATCCTCGCCCCGCAAATGGCCCACAGCGAGTTCGAGCCGGTGAAGTGGCGCGTTCGCACCCTGCTCAAGGACCTCGACACGGCCGTGCAGCTCTCTCGTGAAGCAGGCGGAGCCACGCCCATGACCGGACTCGCCGCACAGCTGATGCGCCTGCACGGTAGTCAGGGCGAGCTGGAAAATGACCCGTCCACGCTGGTCAGGATGTTCCGGGAGCAAGATCAATGAAAATTGCAGCCAACCTGTCCATGTTGTTCACCGAACTGCCGTTGGCCGAGCGCATCATGGCCGCTCGGATTGCCGGGTTCGACGGTGTGGAAATCCAGTTCCCCTACGAGCTGCCGGCCCTGCAGCTAAAGGAGTTGCTGGAGCGTGCAGGTCTGCCGCTGGTGCTGATTAACCTGCCGGCTGGCGATTTCATGCAGGGCGGTGCGGGGCTGGCGGCGGTGCCGTCACGGCAGGCTGAGTTCGATACGGCGCTTCAGGAATGCCTGACCTATGCGGCCATGACGCGCCCACTGTGCGTCAACGTCTTGCCGGGCCGGCTGGCCGAAGGTGTCTCGCGTGAGCAAGCCTTGGAAACCCTGGCAGCCAATCTGCGCAAAAGCGCCGAGGCGTTCGCATTACTTGGCGTTCGAGTGGTGTGCGAGGCGATCAATCCGCTCGACATGCCCGGCTTTCTGATCAATACACCCGCGCATCTGCAAACGCTGCTGGAGCGCGTCGACCATCCCAATTGCCAGGCTCAGCTGGACCTGTATCACATGGCCCGTCAAGGGCTGGACGTCGCCGCTGGTATCCGGCTCCTGGGATCGCGGATAGGTCATGTGCAGTTCGCCGACTGTCCCGGCCGTGGCGCGCCCGGCACGGGTTCGGTAGCGTTCGAACCGCTGCTCGAAGCGTTGCAAGCGGTGGGCTATTCCGGCTGGTTGGCGGCCGAATACCGCCCCGATAGCGCCGGGACCTCAACCAGCCTTGGTTGGCTAGAGGCTTGGCGGCAGAGCTGATCCGTCGCATCGGCCGGCATCAGCGAAAGTGATGGTGACAGACAGACGCACGTTAGAACCCTAGAGTCAGTTCCGAGAATCGGTCGGCACACGACCGACGCATAACAATAAATCGAGAGCGACGTCATGCAGCCATCCACCCAAGCCGCGAACGCCTGGCGCGTCCTGTTTCTGCTGTTTCTGGCCAACCTGTTCAATTTTTTCGATCGCACCATACCGGCAATCATTGCCGAGCCTATCCGCCTGGAGTGGGATCTCAACGATTTCCAGCTGGGCTTGATCGGCACCGCTTTCACCATCATCTATGCCATCGCCGGCGTGCCACTGGGCCGCATGGCCGACATCGGCTCACGGCGCAAGATCATGGGCTGGGGGTTGACTGTCTGGAGCGGGCTGACCGCTGTAAACGGACTGGCCTGGAATTTTTGGACCTTTCTGCTGGTGCGCATGGGCATCGGCATCGGTGAGGCCAGCTATGCACCCGCGGCCAATTCGCTGATTGGCGATCTGTTTCCGGCGCACAAACGCGCTCGGGCCATGGGTATCTTCATGCTGGGGCTGCCGCTGGGGCTGCTGCTGGCCTTCTTCACCATTGGCTCGATGGTGGAATATTTCGGCAGCTGGCGCGCACCGTTCTTCATCGCGGCAGTGCCTGGTCTGGTGCTGGCGCTGTTCATCTTTTTCGTCAAGGAACCCCAGCGTGGCGCGGCGGAAACGGTAAAAGTGTCGCAGGCGCGTGTGGAGCAGCCGATTCGCAAGGTGTTCGCGATCCGCACATTCTGGTGGCTGGTGCTGGCGGGGCTGGCGTTCAACTTCGCCACCTACGCCTGCAACGCCTTTATGGTGCCGTTGCTGATGCGCTATCACGCGGTGCCGCTGGTGGAGGCCTCGATCGCCACCGGGGTGATCGTCGGCTTGACGGGTTTGATCGGTTTAACCCTCGGCGGTTGGGTAGCAGACAAGATCCATCAACGCTTTGCCCGCGGCCGCCTGATCTTCGCTGCGGTGAGCATGCTCATCGCCACCGCTCTGACCGGTTATGCGTTGCTTGCCGGGCGGATTGAGGTGGGCGTGTTCGTCGCGGTCTTCAGTATCGGCTGGCTGTTCTCCTACAACTTCTACACCTGCGTCTACACCGCCATTCAGGACGTCGTCGAACCGCGTCTGCGCGCCACCGCCATGGCCCTGTTCTTCGCCGGTCTGTATCTGCTTGGTGGTGGCATGGGCACGGTGGTGGTGGGGCTGCTGTCGGACCACTTTGCCGAGTCGGCAATGCTTGCCGCAGGTGCCAGTGAGATGAGCGAAGTCTTCCGCGCCGAAGGTTTACACGGTGCGATGTACCTGATCCCCGGCTCGCTGCTGCTTACCATGGTGTTCCTGTTCCAGGCCTCCCGCACTTTCTGCCATGACGCCAAGCGCATGACGGACGGCATGACCGACTCCGCTGCCGCGGCCGCTGCCGAGCCGTCACTCGCCTAACGGCGCTCCACTGCGGCGGCGCTCGACTGCCGCAGTGGTTTGCCTGGTTGAGCCCGCCCGACGATTGGCCTGCATTTGCCGGCGGGCTCGCATAAACTGCGCGGCCGTTTTTAGAAGTCCGGACCGCACATGCATAACTCGTCCCCCGCCCGCGCCTGCGGCATCGACTTCGGTACCTCCAATTCCACGGTCGGTTGGTGGCGTCCTGACGCCGAGCCGCTGTTGGTGCTGGAAGGCGATCAGCAGACCTTGCCCTCGGTGGTGTTCTTTAACACCGAAGAGTGTCGTCCGGTCTATGGTCGCCTGGCCTTGGCCGAATACCTAGAAGGCTACGAAGGGCGTTTGATGCGCTCGCTGAAAAGCCTGCTGGGGTCCAAGCTCCTCAAGAGTGAGACGACCGTGCTCGGCGGTGCCATGCCGTTCAAGGACATTCTCGGGCTGTTTCTCGGGACCCTCAAACAACGCGCTGAAGAGCAGGCCGGGCGTTCGTTCGATGAGGTGGTGCTGGGCCGCCCGGTGTTTTTCGTAGACGACGACCCGGATGCAGATAGGGAAGCGGCGAATACACTCGCCGCTGCGGCCAACAAGATCGGTTTCAAGGACGTCTCCTTCCAGTACGAGCCCATCGCCGCAGCGTTCGACTACGAGTCACGCATCGAGCGGGAAGAGCGCGTGCTGATCGTCGACATCGGCGGCGGTACCTCGGACTTTTCACTGGTGCGGCTGGCACCGGAGCGGCGGCAGATCGATGACCGTCAGGATGACATCCTTGCCACCTCTGGCGTGCACATCGGCGGTACCGATTTCGACAAGCAGCTCAGCTTGCAGGGGGTAATGCCCCTGTTCGGCTACGGCAGCCGGATGAAAAGCGATGCACCCATGCCCACCAGCACTCATCTCAATCTGGCCACCTGGCACACGATCAACGCGGTCTACGCTCCAGCTTCGCTGCGTGCATTGCAGAGCATGCGCTACGACATTGTCGACCCCACCGGAATCGACCGTTTGTTCAGCCTGATCGAGCAACGCGCCGGGCATTGGCTGGCGATGCAGGTCGAGCAGGGCAAGATCGAATTGACCGAGCATGAACGCTTCCTGATCGACTTCGCGCGAATCGAACCCGGCCTCGAAGCCACACTCACGCGTCCTGTATTCGAAACGGCGATCAACCCCCTGCTCGAACGAATCCGCACCAATGTCAGTCAATTGCTCAAGAGTGCCGGGCTCAAGCACGAGGACATCGACACGGTCTTCTTCACGGGCGGCTCCAGTGCGATCCCGGCGCTGCGCAATAGCGTCGCCGCCTTGCTGCCACGGGCACGCCACGTTGAAGGCAATCGCTTCGGCAGTATCGGTAGCGGCCTGGCCATCGAGGCGCGCAAGCGCTACGGTTGAATCGCCCGTCATGCCTGCTGTGCGAGTGTGGCAGCGGGCCTGAACGGGAGTTGTCATGGGCTACAAGCTGCGTCCGCAAGACCCTGCCGCCGAGGTGCGAAAAGTCGCCCGGCAGGGCATCGACAAAGCCATCGAGGCGCTGAGCGTTGCACCCGAAGACCGCGCCGAGGGCGTGCATCAGGCGCGCAAACGGTTCAAAGAGTTGCGGGCGCTTCTGCGCCTGGTGCGCAAGCCGCTGGGAAACGAGTTTCAGCGAGAAAATCACCGTTTGCGTGATCTGGGGCGCGCCTTGGCCGAGTCGCGTGACGCTACTGCCATGTTGGAAAGCTGGGATGCGCTGGCCAAGCGTTTCCCGAACCTGTTCGCCGAGGCGGATTTCAAGCTGACCCGGCGTCGCCTGCAGGCTCGGGCGAAGCAGGCCGAAAGTGGCACTACCGACCTCGATTCGCGCATCGGCAGAGTGATCGATGAGCTGAAGGATGCGCGAAGCTGCATCGACACCTGGTCACTTCAAGCCAAGGGCTTCGACTTGCTGTCTGGCGGTGTCGAACGCACCTACTCAGACGGTTGCGCTGAGCTGGCCAAAACCAAGCTCGATCTCAGCGACGAACAGCTCCACCAGTGGCGCAAGCGGGTCAAGGATCACTGGTACCAGACCAGGCTACTGACGCCGAGTTGGCCGAAGCTGATGCAGCTGCGCAGCGACTCGCTCAAGGATCTGGCGGATCAGCTGGGCGATGATCATGATCTGGCGGTGCTGACGGAGCTGACGCAGAGTCAGCCGGCATTGTTCGGCGACGACACCCTGCGTGAGCGACTCAACACTGCCATAGCAGAACGTCGTAGCGAGTTGCAGAGCGCCGCGCTCAAGCTGGGGGAGAAGATCTATTCGCAGGCGCCTAAAGAACTGGTGGCACGCTGGCAGCGCTATTGGGACGTCGCCGCCGACTGATCTAATTCAGCTGCACTGCACTGCACTGCTCGGCGAGCCAGGCATCAGGCGGCCTGGCTGTTGATCTCGTGAATCTTCAGCATTTTTTCCAGCTCCGTGCGGATGAAATCATCGTTGCAGCCGGGCAGGTACTCACGCAGCTTGCGGATCACCCACTGCTGGCCGCGGTCAACGAAAGTCAGGCGCTCGTCCAGCGACTCGATGGCCATGGCCTTGCCGTAAAACGCACCGGTTTCGCGGTTGGGCTCGATGTTCAGATGATTCATGCAGTTCAGGACCAGCCGGCAGCTGTCGACCTCGCCCTGGCGGATCTGCTCGAGCAACTTCTGCTGGGTTGGATCGTTGCACTGTTGCAGGCTTTCACCGGCGACCTTGGCCCCGGCGCGCTCCGCGCTTAGTAGGTCTTGAAGCAGTTGTGCTTCCCCTTCGGCGGTGTTCAGCATGTTCTGTTCACTCATGTCAGGTCTCCTGTTCAGCAGCCGGTGCACGGCGGGTGCCGTGCACACTGTCGACTGACGTGGAAAGGTCAGAGTTTCTTCGCTGAGACAATCTTTACCGGCGTTAGCGGTACGTTCTGCATCATGCTGCGGTTGCCGGTCGGCACCTGGGCGATCTGGTCAACCACGTCCATGCCGCGCACCACCTTGGCGAATACCGCATAGCCGAAGTCGCGGCTGCCATGGTCAAGGAAGTCGTTGTCACGGTGGTTGATGAAGAACTGACTGGTCGCCGAGTCGACGTTCTGTGTGCGCGCCATGGCGAGGGTGCCACGTACGTTGTGCAGACCGTTGTCGGCCTCGTTCTTGATCGGCTCACGGGTCTTCTTCTGGCTCAGGCCCTCGTTAAAGCCGCCGCCCTGGATCATGAAACCAGGGATCACGCGGTGAAAGACGGTGCCGTCGTAGAAGCCGCTTTCGACATATTCGAGAAAGTTCTTCACGCTGACCGGGGCCTTTTCGGCCTCCAGCTCGATTTCGATTTCGCCCATGCTGGTGTTCAGCAGTACGTGAGGATTCTCCGCGGCGAACAGGTTGCCGGCGAGCAGCAGTGAGCAGGCGGCGAGTGCGAGTCGTTTCATGGTCTATTCCTGGTATGGGTAAGCCTGGGTCAGCCCGTTCATGCAGGCCGGTTGCACAGGTGCTTCAGCCGTCGTGCTTGATGTTGCTCACCGGCTGAACAGGCGATTGCGCTTGTGCATCGTACGTCCTGATCAGGTCGATGAGAATCTGTGTGGCCGGACCGAGCGGTTTGTCGGGGTTCGTGTAGAGGTAGAAAAGCGGCCGGCGAACGCTGCCCTGAACCAGAGGCAGCGGCTTGAGGGCTCCTTCTGCCAGTTCGCGATAAATCATGTGTCGAGGTAGCCAGGCAAAGCCCAGGCCGCTGCTGACGAAGCCGACCGAAGTGGCCAGGCTGCCGACCGTCCAGCGTTGTTCGGCCCCCAGCCAGCCGCTGTCGCGCGGCTGGCGCTGGCCGGAGTCGCGCACCACCACCTGCATCTGGCTTTGTAGATCCTGGACGCTGAGCTTGCGTTGCAGCTGATGCAGCGAGTGGTTGGGGTGCGCGACAGCGATGAATTCGACAGTGCCCAGTTCCTGGCCAAGGTAGCCGGTGATATCCAGGCCGCTGATCGCCAGATCCGCTGTGCCGTCCTTGAGGACCTCTTCAACACCGGACAGCACTTCTTCACGCAGCCGCACCCGGCAACCCCGGCTTTGCGGCATGAACGCGGTCAGCGCACGGATCAGCTTGGCGTTGGGGTAGGCGGCATCGACCACTAGCCGCACTTCAGCTTCCCAGCCTTGCTCCATGTGGTGCGCCAACTCTTCCAGCTGTCCGGCCTGGTTGACCAGCTGCCGGGAGCGGCGCAAAAGCACCTCGCCGGCATCGGTCAGTACCGCCTTGCGGCCATCGATACGTAACAGGGGGACGCCTAATTGCTCTTGCATGCGCGCCACCGTATAGCTCACCGAGGATTGCGAACGATGCAGCATTTCGGCGGCCTGGGCGAAGCCGCCATGGTCGATCACCGCCTGCAGGGTTCGCCATTGATCAAGGGTCACACGGGGCACTTTCATTCCATTGTTTTCCTGTTGCGTCGGTCTGGTACGCTGGCGGTCGCCTATTCGAGGAGCCCACATAAAAAATGAAAAGACTCTGCTTCGCTGCGCTCGTCATCTTCCCACTGAGTGCGCTTGCCGTCAGCTACCCCGTGGACCTCGAGCAGGAGCTCAACGGCGCCGAGGTGCTGGCGAGCACCGAGACCATCGACCGCGATATGGCTGGCCTGGTATTGCAGAACCTTGGGGACCGCCCGGTCGAGTGTACCGCCTCGTTTCGCAACGGACCGGAAATGCCACGCACCCGACGGGTCACGCTCGAGTCAGGGGAACGCAAGCCCATGACCGCCAAGTTCAAGCGCGACGTGATCCGCCTGCGCATCAAGCTGACCTGCGAGCCTCAGTGACGTTGCCCTGACTCGCGCTATCCGCCGAGACGGCGAGCGAAGCCAATGCTGTTTTTCACGACCTGAACTTCCGGTTCTAGCTGTCGGTCGGCCTGTCGTCGCGCAGTACAAAGACGACTCTGCGCGCGTCGGACGGGTTACTCTATGCCACGTTTTTTTCGACTTGCTTGAGGTGTCACCTTTGTTTGACCAATTCGCCCTCCACGAACGCCTGCTCAAGGCGGTCGCCGAACTCAAATTCGTCGAGCCGACCCCGGTACAGGTAGCGGCTATCCCCCCCGCGCTGGAAGGGCGTGACCTGCGGGTGACGGCACAGACCGGCAGTGGCAAGACCGCCGCCTTTGTGCTGCCAATGCTCAATCGGCTGATCGGCGATGCCGTGGTGCGTACCGATGTGCGTGCGCTGATCCTGCTTCCGACCCGTGAGCTGGCCCAGCAGACACTCAAGGAAGTCGAACGCTTCTCGCAGTTCACCTTTATCAAGTCGGCAATGATCACCGGCGGCGAGGATTTCAAGGTCCAGGCGGCGATCCTGCGCAAGGTGCCGGACATCCTAGTCGGCACACCGGGCCGGATGATCGAACATCTCAACGCCGGTACCCTGATCCTCAAGGATGTCGAGTTGCTGATCCTTGACGAAGCCGACCGCATGCTCGACATGGGCTTCGCCGAAGACGTGCAGCGCCTGGTAGGAGAATGTGCCAAGCGTCAGCAGACCCTGTTGTTCTCGGCTACCAGCGGGGGCGCCGCGCTGCGCGAAATGAGCGCCGCCGTGTTGCGTGATCCGCTGCACCTGCAGCTCAACCGCGTCAGCGAGCTCAACGAGGGCACGCGCCAGCAGATCATCACGGCCGAAAACACCGAGCATAAGGAAAAGCTGGTGCATTGGCTGCTGGCCAACGAGACCTACAAGAAAGCCGTGATTTTCACCAACACCCGCGTACAGGCAGACCGTCTCTATGGCCGTCTGGTCGCGGAAGGCGTGAAGGCCTTCGTTCTACATGGCGACAAGGATCAGAAAGACCGAAAGCTGGCCATCGACCGGGTCAAGGAAGGTGGGGTCAAGGTGCTGGTGGCCACCGATGTGGCCGCGCGTGGGCTGGATATCGAAGGTCTGGATCTGGTGATCAACTTCGACATGCCGCGTTCGGGCGATGAATATGTACACCGGATCGGCCGCACCGGCCGCGCTGGGGCTGAAGGCTTGGCCATCTCGCTAATCTGCCACAACGACTGGAATCTGATGTCGAGCATCGAGCGCTACCTCAAGCAGCGCTTCGAACACCGCGTCATTAAAGGGCTGAAAGGCAGCTACATGGGGCCGAAGAATCTAAAGGCCTCGGGCAAGGCCGCCGGCACCAAGAAGAAAAAGGACGACAAGAAAAAAACCGCAGAGAAGAAGGGCAAGGCCGCAGCCAAGCCAGTAGCCAAGCGACCGAAGAACGCCAAACGCGAAGCGCCAGCGTCACCGCTCGTCAGTCAGGACGGTCTCGCGCCTCTACGGCGGAAAAAGCCCGCAGCAGAATGATCTGCAATAGCCGGGGCGGCATCGCTGCCCTGGCTCGTTTCCATGCTTAGCGCTTTTCGGCCGGTGCGATATCGGCCTGCTTCTCCGCCTGCTCCACATGCATGATGCGCTTCTCGTAGGCCTCGCATTCGCTGCCTAACTGTTCTGCAGTCTGCTTGACCTCCATATCGCGCAACTCTTCGTTGATCTCCGCGGCTCGCTTCGGATCGCTCTCTGTCAGGGCGTTGACGCGGTCGGCAAGCTCTTTGGCCTTGGCATTGATCTGGTCGGTGGTGCATTGCTCGGCGAACACTGGCTGGCTAGCCAGCAGGGCGAGGGTGAACGGGACAATCAGACGTTTCATGGTGCGCTCCTTGATTAACGACCTATCTGGTGGATCGCCAGTGGCGCGCTTTAGTTCAGCCTTTTGCGGTTGCGCTGGATCGAACCATGCCGCGGCGGATGGGGTCCGAATAACAATGGCCGCCTCCCCGAAGCGGCGCAACAGGAGAACGGACATGACCTACGACTGGGACTTGATGCTACGCCTGCTGCGCGAAGCGCAGAAATCCGGAAACGAGAGTTTCGCGCCACGTCAGTACGCTGACGAGCATGCCTTGGCGGCGGAAGAGGCCGGCCAGCCAATGCCCAACATGGATTCCTTGAAGGCTGAGGCGCAAAACTACGAGAGCATGCTGTTCGAAGGTGGTTTCATGGTGACGCGCCCGGAGGAGCAAGGCGGCAATGGCGAGAATTTCGTGCTGACTGACCGAGGCGTGCGCCTGATGGAGATGCTGGAGGGTGGGGCAGGTCGAACCGAGAACCGTCGCCGTCTGGACGAAAAAGGCGAGGCGGCTTTGACCCCGGAAGTATTCGACGACTTAGCGGCAGCAGGCTAGGGCCGGTAGGAAAACGCCCCGCAGATGCGGGGCGCCGGTTAGGTCTTTACCGCAGCGGACCAACGGCCCCGCAAGATTTGTTAGCGGCGTGCTTCTGCAGTATCGGCAACTGAGGGCGAGGTTTGCCGCTTTTTACGTCCAGCGACAACGCATAGTCGCCCCACCAAGGCCCGGCTGCCCAGTACGTACTGGGAATGCAGTGCTGGCCTAGGTACTGGAGAAGGTTGTCCATGGCAACCACCGCCGATGGTGAGAAGTCCGGGGCCCCGTGCTCACCGATGAAGCCCCGCAGACGATAGCGGGTTAGCCATTCGACAAAGGGTTTTGCGCGAACCACGCCGATCATCGGGTCGTACTTCTCGTAGCGGTTGGTGTAATAGCCCGAGTAATCCTTATCGAAATATAGATGGGCCTCGAACATCAGGTTGTTGTTTGGGTCGCGCATCCATGAGTCCTTCACCAACTGAGTGTTGTAGGACGGCCAATGGAAGGCGCTTGACCAGCGATCGCCCGCGATGACGACCCAGTTATCGGCGTCCAGGGTGCGGATACTTTTTGCAGCAGCCAGTGCGGCGGCGGGCCACTTACCGTTAGTGGTGTGGGGCTCGTTCATCAAGCCGTAGCCATAGACTGCCGGGTGGTTAGCGACCTTTTGCGCAATACGCCGCCAGGCATCGGCAAACGCGCTCACGGGCACCTCGTTGGAACCGATCATCTTGCCGTGGTAGCGGTAGTAGTTATGCATGTCGAGGATGACCTGCATGTTGTATTTCTTTGCGTGGTCGAGCGTTGCCAGCATGCGGCCAAGCTCAACGCTGTTCAGTTCGCCGTTGAGTCGCGGCTGAATCCGTTCCCAGCGAAACGGCAAGCGCACCAGCTTCAGATTGCGCTCAGCGTAACGCTTGAAATCAGCCTCTCCTGGATAGATGTACTGCTTCAGGTACACACCGGGCAATGCGACATCTGCGCCGAACTCCGCGCCGGCCAGGTTGATGCCAACCAGATTGATCGGATGCGCCGGTGCTGCTCCGCCGGCAGCGGGTGCTGTGCTGCCAGCGCTTGGGCTTGTATTGCTGAAGCCGGTGCTGCTAACCGAGATGGTACGGGGATAACCTACAGCCTTGCCGTCGATAGGGCCGCCATCGACCATGACGGTCATGTTGCCGCCGGAATGGTAGATCAGCTTGATGGTGCGCACCTGGCCGCCGAAGAAACGGATTTTCGCGCCCTTGTGGAACGCCGCCTTGTTCTCTGCCGTCGCCTTGACCGAAATGCCGACGAATTTGCTGGTGTTGTACACGCCGTTGACGAAATCGCCGCCGTTAAAGGCGTTGAGTGCAGTCGTCATGGAGGAGCCTGCCGCAGGCTGGCTAACCACCGGCTCTGGCGCCGGAGCAGCGGGCTTGCTTGGAGCAACTGGCGAAGCCGGAGCACTGCTGCCGGTGGCCGAGAACAGCTTGTTCGGGTAGCCGAGTTTGCCGCTTAGGGTCGCCCCGGAAAGCATCAGGCTCATGTTCTTGCCGGACACATACACGGCGTTGATCTTGCGCACCTGGCCGTCAGCCAACTTCACCGAGGAGCCGACCTTGAAGGCCGAGCGGTTCGCGCTGCTGGCGGGAATCGAAAAACCTGCGGACCTGCGCCATACACCATTCAACCAGTCGTTATTGGTGTAGTTGTTGATTGCGCTGCTGTGAGATGAAGTATCAGCTGCGACATTGTTGCTGGGCGCAGTTACGGCACTACCTGCAGCGGCACTTGTGCCAAGGGCCGAGACGCTTTTCGGATGGCCATTCTTAGATGCATTCAGCGTCGCCCCTGAGAGCATCACGCTCATGTTGGCGCCTGAAAAGTAAACCACTTTGACGGTGCGGACCTGCCCGTCTGCCGTCCGGACCTGGGCGCCTTTCTTGAACGCCGCTTTATTGGCTGCTGTGGCTGGGATCGAAAGACCGGCCGACTGGCGCCAGCTACCTTTGAGCCATTGGGGACCGGTGAAGTCGTTGACCTTGGCAGTGGCGACTGTCTGCAGGGTGGAAACCGTCGAGGCTGCAGCGGCGTGGGCCGTCTGGATTGGGCTGATCATGCCTAGAGTGGCTGCGAATAACGCAGCACCGAGCAGCACGTTACGTGTGCAAACCGTCGCTTTGACGAGCATTGATATCTCCGAAACTTAATACGACAAAGGGCCGAAGCCCTTTAAAAAGTGCGAAGGCACCCAAAGACCCATGCATCGAACGAAGCACCGACCGTTGACGCCACCAGGCAACGCTTTAGCGGCTCAGGAAGTTCCCGGTCGCTGCGTGCATAGGCTTTATATAGATTGATTATTAAATTTTGAACTTATATTGGCGCCAAAAAACCACGCAACGGAAAATATTTAATGGCTGATTGCTATATTGCCATTACATAGTGGCTTATAAATATTGAAATGACAGTATTAAGCAAGTTCCTGATTTAACTGAGTTTGAACGCGGGACTACGAAATTTGACGGCTAAATTGGCCTAGCGTTGCCGCTTTGCTTGAGCGGTTTGACTTTGAATGGTCATGCGTTTGGTTTTATTGCAGAGTGTTTCAGAGCGAAGCCGCATTGTTCTAAGCAACTACAGCTTGCAGCCGTAAGGAAATAACGTGGTTGACGGGCCGTGGCCGGCCCGTTGTTCAACGAACCTGCTGCAGGCTGTCGACAGTCAGTTCCAATGCTTTGCGCATGTCCAGGCGAGCGGAGCGGCCAATGTCCTGATTGTCGAGCTGGTAGCTGCGCTCAGATGGCAGGATCGGCGCGGTCAGGTCATCGGCTTCTACTGCTTCAAAGTCGCTGTTGCGGCCGATGGTGAGCGCGCTTCGACGCAGCAGTTCACGCAGCTGTGCCGGCTCAAGGGCCGGGTTGATCGACAGCATCGCACCGACGACCCCCGTGACCATTGGCGTGGCATACGAGGTGCCGCAATGCACCTCACCGCGCTTGCCAAGTTCCAGCGTTGCCGCTCGGGTGCATGCCGAGGCGGTGATATCGACTCGCATGTCGATATTGGACGACGGGCGCTTGGTCACGTAGTCCGGGTGGTCAACCGGTACGTTCTTGCTGAAGTCGCGCTGATGCGCGCCCACCACCAGCAGTTGGTCAGTGATAAAGGAGGAGGGCAGCCGATAGTCGTCCTGGCCGGAATGCGCCGATCCGTTACCGGCGGAGTTCACCACCAGCACGTCCGGATGCTCGCGGCGCAACCAGAGGAAGAACTCCTCAAGCAGTTCTTCATAGCCACTCATCGCCACGCCGGAGCGCACCAGTGAATCGATCTTCTCGCCGTCCACGTCGAGCGTGCCGACGCGGTGAATGCCCCAACTCCAGTTCAGCACGCGCACGCCGTCCTCGACCAGATTGACCGAGGCCGCGACGTTGGCGGTGATGCCTGCATCCGAGTTGCGCTCGACGATCACTTCGAAGCCGGAACTGGTCGGTTCCAGGGCGCTGAGGAAGCCGCTGTCGCCTGGGTCGACGCTGCGTGCCGCGAGGATGCCGGTGACACTGGTGCCGTGGTCCGCTGGAGACTCGGCATCACGCGCGTAGATACAGGTGCGTGGCTTGGCTGGGTCGCAGCTGCCCAGGTAGGCCGCGAATTCGGGCGAATCGAAGTCGACGCCGCGCTCGATGATGCCAATCCGCACCGGATGGGTCTTGATAGACGGTTTCTGACCGGGCAGCCGGTGCAAATAGAAATCCACGGCATCGAGAAAGCGGTTGGCCACCCATTCACTGTTGCGAGGCTTGGTTTGCGTGTCTTCTTCCAGCGGCTCCTCGGCACCCGATTCCTCAATAACCACCGCATCCACGCTCGTTTCGCTACCCAGGCGCAGCACCAGCGCGTCGCGCTCGGTCAGGTTCTTGGCCGGCAACCGCAGCTGATAAGTATTGAGTGGGGCAATGGCGCCAACCACTTCGGCGCCATATTTCTTCGCCAGGCGTCGCGATTCCTCCAGTCCGTCGTGATCCTCTTCGATGATCAGGCTGACCAGGTCCACGTAGGTGGTCAGGCCATCCATGTTCTTGGCTACTTCGTCCGGGCTCGCCGGCACGACGTGGCTACCGTTGAGGGTGAGCCAGACCGGATTGCTGCGGCGATCGCCTTGCTCCAGCCACAGCGGACCGCTCTGGTGATCCTTTCGGTTCAGTGTCAGGCGGAGTCGACCATGCTGTTGCTGTTCGGTTTCGACGGGTTTGCCGCCTAGCATCACCTTCAGATCCGCCTGGGCGACGCCTTCGCTGCGCAGGCAGAACGTTAGCTGCTCGGTTGAAAACAGGTCGCCGCAGCGCTGAAGGTCCTTGAGTCGCAGCGGCTGTTCCTCAGCAGCAGCGCTGCCAAGGCCAAGCGCGAGGGTGAGAGCGGATACGTATTGGGTGATGAGCCTCATGGACGACGTTGCAGGTAGTGCACGCTGAACAAATCTTGAGCGTCGGTCCATTGACCGCTGCAGTCGAAGCCGGCGCTATTGGCCAGGTCGGCAAACGACTGCAAGGTGTACTTGTAGGAGTTCTCGGTATGCAGGCTTTCACCCGCATCGAAATGGAACCGCTGGCCCTCGATCATCACGTCCTGCGCCTCACGGCTGACCAGGTGCATCTCTATCCGCGAGTCCTGCTCGTTGAAAAACGCCCGGTGGGTAAAACGCGACGGGTCGATATCACTATCGAGCTCCTGGCGGATGCGCTGCAACAGGTTGAGGTTGAACGCGGCCGTGACGTGGGCGCGATCGTTATAAGCCGCCTCCAGGACGCTGCGGTCCTTGACCAGATCGACGCCAATCAACAGGCCACCGCCCGGCGGCAGGATTGCATGCAGGTGCCCGAGCAGTTTGCGAGCTTCCAGTGGGGTGAAATTGCCGATGCTAGAGCCCGGAAAAAACACCAGCGGATGATGCAAGGTGAAATCGTCCGGCAGCTTCAGCTCGTCTGAGAAATCTGCGCAGGCTGCGTGCACTTCAAGCCAGGGATAGTCTGCGGCGAGGCGTTGAGTACTGGTGAGCAGGAAGTCTTCAGAAATATCGATGCCAAGGTAACTGACCGGCCGCAGCCCCTCGAGCAGCAGGCGTACCTTGCGGCTGGCACCGCTGCCCAGCTCGATCAGGTCGGTCTGTGGGCCGGCGATTTCCAGTATCTCGTTTGCCGCCTTGGCGAGGATCTCTTCCTCGGTGCGGGTCACGTAGTATTCGGGCTGCAGACAGATCTGCTCGAACAGCTCCGAGCCGCGTCGGTCGTAGAAAAACTTCGGCGAGATGTGCTTCGGCGATGCGGCGAAACCCTCCAGTGCCTCGTCGCGCAGGGAGCTATCGTGGGTCGGCTGCGTCTGGTCATGAAAGTGTACGGCTAGTGCCATGTTTCATAGCTCCCTGGCCAGGCGCAGCCCGGCGAATTGCCAGCGCATCGCCGGCTGAAAAAAGTTGCGGTAGGTGGCGCGGATGTGCGACTCAGGCGTGGCGCAACAACCGCCGCGCAAGACCATCTGACCGGACATGAATTTGCCGTTGTATTCCCCCAGACTGCCTTCCAGCGGATGGAAGCCGGGGTAGGGGCGATAGGCGCTGGCGGTCCATTCCCAGACATCACCGAACAACTGTGCCGGCCCCTCATGCGGCACGCTGGCACAAACAGGTTGCAGATGGTCGCTTTCCAGAAAGTTGCCGCGCCGTGGCTGGTCGGTGGCGGCGACCTCCCATTCGGCTTCCGTGGGCAGCCTGGCGTCGGCCCAGCGTGCATAAGCGTCCGCTTCATAGAAGCTGATGTGGCAGACGGGCGCTTCGAGGTCCAGTGGCTGTAATCCGGCAAGTGTCATTTCGCACCAGCCGCCGTCCTCACGATGCCAATACAGCGGGGCGTTCCAGCCGTGCTGGCGGATATGCGCCCAGCCATCGGATAACCAGAGTTCGCTTCGCGCGTAGCCGCCGTCTGCGATGAACGACAGGTACTCGCGGTTGCTGACCAAGCGGTCGGCCAGCTGAAAATCTTCGACGAATTGGCGGTGTCGCGGCGTCTCGCAATCAAACGCGAAGCCACTGCCAGCATGGCCGATATGACGCACGCCACCGGCATAGCTGTGCCAGCGAACGCGGTCGTTATGCAGTGCGGGTGCAGGTTTCAAGTCGCTGCGATAGACAGGGTGCAGCGGGTTCTGCGCAAGGATGTGCTTGATGTCCATCAACAGCAATTCCTGATGCTGTTGCTCGTGCTGCAGACCCAGCTCGACCCGGTGCATGATCTCAGCGGCGTGCTGTTGTGGCGGATGGGTCAGCAACTCACCCATTGCCCGATCGACATGCTGGCGGAACCGGTAGACGTCCTCTACGCCAGGGCGCGAGATCAGCCCGCGCTGAACCCGTGGGAACGGCGTGCTGTGGGTTTCATAGTAGGAATTGAACAGGTGGTCGTAAGCCGCATTCAGCGGCTTGTAGCCTGGCAGATAAGGCTTGAGCAGAAATGCCTCGAAAAACCAGCTGATATGCGCCAGGTGCCATTTCGGCGGGCTGACGTCGGGCATGCTCTGGATGACGTAGTCTTCGATCTGCAGCGGTGCACAAATTGCCTCACTGGTGGCGCGTACCTGCTGGAAGCGCTGCAGCAAGTGATCCATGTCGGCCAGGGCCGGTTGCTGTTTCGGCTGTTGCGCCAGGTTACCCATGGACATCCCCCCGATCGATGCATGGAGCGGCCAAAACCGCGTCTATTAAGCGACCCGAAGCGAGGCGCAAAAGTTTCTGCAGCGTGCGGCTGGTCGCCTCTTCCAAGTTATTCATGAAAGCAGCCCTGCGTTGAATCGCCAGGCCGCTCGACGCTCATCCACCTTCCATCGTCTGCTGTTCCACAGCTTGATCGGTCCGGTCTGAAAAAGCCGACCGGCTAACCGGTTTCGATCGGCGGGACTGGCCGGATCAGGATCTCATTGACGTCGACATGGCCTGGTTGCGACAGCGCATAGACCACCGCGCGAGCAATGTCGTCGGGCTGTAGCGCATAGGGGGGCGGCTGATCGAACAGCGGTGTATCGACCATCCCCGGTTCGATCAGCGTGACGCGCACGCCGGTGCCGCGCAGCTCTTCACGCACGCTCAGGCCCATGCCGGTCACCGCCCATTTGCTGGCGCTGTACATGGAGCCGGGAATCACGAAGCGGCCCGCGGCTGAGCCGGTCAGCAGCAGATGGCCACGGCTGGCCTTTAGCGCATCGAGGCTGCAGCGCAGCGTCAGGCCGACGCCGTAGACGTTGGTGAGCAACATCTCGCGCCAGATTTCGGGATCGGCGCCACTGAAGCCGCCTTCGCTGCCCGGCATGCCGGCATTGGCGTAGACCGCATCGAGCTGGCCAAAATGATTGAGCACCTGCTCCACCATGGCCTGTTGCTCGGCGTATTCCTTCACGTCACAGCGGATCGCCAACGCGCGCTCGGGGCCGCCAAGCTCATTCACCAGTCGCGTCAACTTGTCCTCGGAGCGCGAGGCGAGGGCAACGCGGTAGCCGGCCTCAGCCGCGAGGCGGGCAGTGGCAGCGCCTATCCCGGAGGAGGCGCCGGTGATCAGAAGTACCGGGTCGCTCATGGTCGTCCTCGTCAGCTGGCAGAAGCCTCAATAGTTCGGCGGGGTTTCCGGGATGCCGGTGTCGTCATCGAGGGCTGGCATGGTCCAGGGCTCGAGGCGCTGATCCTTGTCTTCGACATCCAGCCTGGCTTGCTCGATGACGCTGCCGAGGCGCTGTGGGCTGGTGTATTCCTCGCGTGACACGCTGGCAACGCGTAGCACTTCGGTACCGCTGCCCGACATCACGGTAAAGCCGAAGCTGTCGTCGTCAGGGTTGGCGCTGGTCACGCAACCGCAAGGTAGAAAGGCTTCTGAAACGAGCTGCATCGCTTCGTCCAGGTTCAAGGCTTGGTTGCTCATGGGTTTCTCCGTCTTCGGGCTGTATGAAGTGGACCGCCAGGCGGCGCTGCCGTTTCCTTTGACGCGACGGGATGTGCTGAGTCGGCCTTGTAGATGAGCCGCTGCGGCAGCATATTCAGGAGATGACAGACTCTCTCGTCCATCCAGCGCTGGCTGCGTTTCACCCTGCCGTGGCCGGCTGGTTCGGTCGCAGCTTTCCGGTGCCGACTCCCGCTCAGGCCCGCGCCTGGCCTCTGATACGCGCCGGCCAGTCGACGCTGGTCGCAGCCCCAACCGGCTCGGGCAAGACGCTCACTGCCTTTCTCGCCGCCATCGACCAGCTGGTGCAGCAGGGCGTTGCCGAAGGCCGGCTCCCGGACCAGACTTCGGTGCTCTATGTCTCGCCGCTCAAGGCGTTGTCCAACGATATCCACGTGAATCTGGAACAGCCGCTGGCGGGTATCTCCGCGCAGCTGCAAGCGCTCGGTCTGCCATCTCTGGAAATTCGCACCGCCGTGCGCACCGGCGACACGCCGCAGGCTGAGCGCGCAGCGATGCGCAAGCGGGTGCCGCATATTCTGGTGACAACGCCAGAATCGCTTTATGTGCTGCTCGGTTCCGAGTCCGGTCGGCAAATGCTGGCCGGTGTTCGCAGCGTGATCGTCGATGAGATTCATGCCATCGCCGGTAACAAGCGTGGCAGCCATCTGGCGCTGTCGCTGGAACGGCTGGAGGCGTTGTGCGCATGCCCGCTGGTGCGGGTCGGCCTGTCGGCAACACAGAAACCCATCGAGGCAGTTGCTGATTTCCTAGTCGGTGCGGAGCGCCGCTGCGAAATCGTCGATGTGGGCCACGGGCGAGCGCGTGACCTGGCGCTGGAGGTGCCACCGGTCCCGCTGGAAGCGGTAATGAGTAACGACGTTTGGGAGCTGGTGTACGACCGGCTTGCCGCGTTGGCGGCTGAACATCGGACCACCCTGGTTTTCGTCAACACTCGGCGCATGGCCGAACGGGCCGCGCGGCACCTCAGTGAGCGTCTCGGCAACGCAGTGGTCGCCGCCCATCACGGCAGCCTGGCGCGCGAACAACGGCTGGATGCCGAGCAGCGGCTCAAACGCGGCGAGCTTCGGGTGCTGGTGGCTACCTCTTCGTTGGAGTTGGGCATCGACATCGGTGATGTCGAACTGGTCTGCCAGCTGGGCTCGCCACGCTCGATTTCTGCCTTCCTGCAACGCGTAGGGCGCGCCGGACATCAGGTCGGTGGCGTGTCCAAGGGGCGCCTGTTTCCCAGCTCACGCGACGACTTGATCGAATGCGCCGCCTTGCTCGACAGCGTGCGTCGCGGTGAGCTGGACACACTGGTGATTCCCAAAGCGCCACTGGACGTGCTGGCGCAGCAGATCGTGGCCGAGGTGTCTTGCCAGGAGTGGCAGGAAGACGCGCTGTTGACGCTGATTCGCCGGGCCATGCCTTACGCAAAATTGAGCGAGACGGACTATCAGGCGCTGCTGGCAATGCTCGCCGAGGGCTACACCACCCGTCACGGTGCGCGCGGCGCCTATTTGCACCGTGACTTGGTCAGCCGCAGCCTTCGCGGGCGACGCGGCGGCCGTCTGACCGCGCTGACCTCCGGCGGCACCATCGCTGACAATGCCGACTATTCGGTCCTGCTCGAGCCCCAGGGCTTCAATATCGGCACCGTGAACGAAGACTTCGCTGTTGAAAGCCTGGCCGGCGACGTCTTCCAGCTGGGCAATACCTCCTACCGCATCATCAAGGTCGAATCTGGGCGGGTGCGGGTAGAGGACGCGCAAGGCCAGCCGCCGAATATCCCGTTCTGGATTGGCGAGGCGCCCGGGCGTAGCGACGAGTTATCCGCAGCGGTGGCGCGACTGCGAGGGGAGGTTGATGAGCGTCTGGCGAAAGCTGAGTCTCGTAGGAGCCAGCTTGCTGGCGATGCTTTTGAGTCCGCTGGGATCGCCAGCGAGCTGGCTCCTACAAAAGCCGATGGCACCGTTGTCTCGGATGTCTATTCAAGGCTCCAGCCGGCCATCGACTGGCTCACCGACACCCTTGGCCTACCAGACGCCGCGGCGCGGCAGATCGTCGAGTACCTGGCGCGCGCCCGTTCCGCGCTGGGCGCGCTGCCGACGCAGCAGCGGTTGATCATGGAGCGCTTCTTCGACGAGTCTGGTGGCACCCAGCTGGTTATTCACTCGCCGTTCGGCAGCCGGATCAACCGTGCCTGGGGCCTGGCGCTGCGCAAGCGCTTCTGCCGCACCTTCAATTTCGAGCTCCAGGCCGCGGCGACCGAGGACGCGATCATTTTTTCGCTGTCCACCAGTCACAGTTTCCCGCTCGATGAGGTGTGGCGCTACCTGCACCCTAACAGCGCCGAGGCGGTGCTGATCCAGGCACTGCTCGATGCGCCGTTGTTCGGGGTGCGCTGGCGCTGGAACGCGACTACCGCTCTGGCGCTGCCGCGGATGGCCGGCGGGCGCAAGGTGGCCCCGCAACTGCAGCGAATGAAGAGTGAAGATCTGCTTGCCACCGTTTTCCCGGACCAGGTCGCCTGCCTGGAGAACATCGTCGGCGAGCGGGAGGTGCCGGATCATCCGCTGGTTGCACAGACGCTCAATGACTGCCTGCACGAGGCCATGGACAGCGAAGGCTGGCTGGCGCTGTTGCGGCGCATCGAGGCGGGCCAAATCGAGCTGCTGGCGCGCGACCTGCCGGCACCATCGCCGTTGGCCATGGAAGTGCTGGGCGCGCGGCCGTACGCCTTTCTCGACGATGCGCCACTGGAAGAGCGCCGAACCCAGGCCGTGCTCAATCGCCGCTGGACCGACCCTGAATCTTCCGATGACCTCGGCGCGCTGGATGCCGCTGCGATCCAGGCGGTGGGCGAGGAAGCCTGGCCCCAGGCACGCAATCCGGACGAGTTGCACGAAGCGCTGACGGGACTGGGCTGCATCGCTGAAGCGGAAGCGCAGGCCGATCCCCAGTGGCTGGCCTGGCTGAGCGAACTGGCTCGTGGCGGGCGCGCAACGCGGATGCAGGTCGCGCAGGATCGCGCGCTCTGGTTACCCATCGAGCGTCTGGCGTTACTGCAGTCGATCTATCCCAGCAGTCGTTGCGAGCCGGTGCTCAAGCTGTTGCCGGGCTTCGATCAGCACTCTAGCGAAGACGACGCGGTGGTCGAGCTGATCCGCGCGCGCCTGACCGGCTTCGGCCCCTTGCCGGTACCGCTTATCGCCCGGCCGCTGGCCTTGCCGGCCTCGGCGGTTGCGCTGGCGCTGACGCGCCTGGAGTCCGAAGGCTATGTGTTACGCGGCCGCTTCACGCCTGGCGCACGTGAAGATGAGTGGTGCGAGCGGCACCTGCTGGCGCGTATCCATCGTTACACGGTCAAGCGCCTGCGCCGCGAAATCGAACCGGTCGATCGCGCCGATTTCATGCGGTTTCTGTTCGACTGGCAGCACCTATCCGAGGCCACGCGAATGCAGGGCCGCGAGGCGCTCGGTACCGTGGTCGAGCAACTGGAAGGCTTCCAAGCCGCTGCGGGCGCTTGGGAAAGCGACCTGCTGCCTGCGCGGTTGAAGGATTACGGCGGCACCTGGCTGGACGAGCTATGTCGCTCCGGGCGCGTCGTCTGGACGCGCCTGGCCGGGCGGATCAAAGCCAGCAGCGGGCCGGTGCGCGGCACGCCTATCGTACTGCTGCCGCGCCGGCAGCTGGCGGCCTGGTATGCACTGGCCAGCGAGGCGCCGCAGCCCGAGCTTTCGTCACGCGCGCAGCGAGTGTTCGAGACGTTGCAAGGACAGGGTGCTTTGTTCTTCGACGAACTCCAGCAGGACGCACGCCTGTTGCGCAGCGAACTGGAGGATGCCTTAGGTGAGCTGGTCGCGGTAGGGCTGGTCAATGCGGACAGCTTCGCCGGTCTGCGGGCGCTACTAGCGCCCGCTGCGAAGCGTTCACGCAGCACCCGACAGAGCCGCGGCGGCGCATTTATCGGCGGCATGGCTGATGCCGGCCGTTGGGCGCTGGTGCGCAAAGGCACGCCAGCGCCGGTCGAGACCTCGGCGCGTCGGCCCGCGCTCGACCCCGAAGTGCTGGAGCACATTGCGATGACCTTGCTGCGTCGCTACGGCGTGGTGTTTTGGCGCTTGCTGGACCGGGAGGCGGATTGGCTGCCGCCCTGGAGGGATCTTCTGCGGGTCTACCATCGGCTCGAAGCGCGTGGAGACATTCGCGGCGGGCGTTTCGTGGCGGGCGTGCCGGGCGAACAGTTCGCCTTGCCCGAAGCGGTTGGCCTGCTGCGTGAGGTACGCAAGCGCCCGCTGACCGGCGAGATGATTGCCGTTTCGGCGGTCGACCCGTTGAATCAGGTCGGCACGCTGCTACCTGGCGAGCGCGTCCCCGCTATTGCAGGCAACCGCATCCTCTATCGCGACGGTTTACCCCTGGCGTTGCTAATTGCCGGAAAACCGGAGCTGCTCGCAGAGCTGGACGAAGACGACCAGCGAAAGGCCAGGCAACTGCTGGCGGTGGCGCGGCGTTAGTACTGCACCGACTCTCATGTGGGAAGGGTTGAACATGCGAGAGCGGTTGCTCGGTTGCACGTAATTGATCTCGATGGACAAGCACTGAAAAACCGTCCGGACACGCAAACAAAAAGGCCGGCTGCGATTGCTCACAGCCGGCCTTTTCGTACCGTGGTAAACCTCAGCCAGCGACCAGCACGCGGATCGCCTCCAGACGCAGCCCCGCCTTCTCCAGCATCGACAGGCCTTCCTCGCGCTGCTTGCGCACGGCTTCGATCTCGCTGTCGCGCACGCTCGGGTTGACCGCTTGCAGTGCTGTCAGGCGTGCCAGCTCTTCGTCGAGGCTCGCCTTCAGCTTGCGCTGTGCTTCGGCGACGCGCTCGGTGTGGCGAGGGGTGACCTTGGCTTCGGCGTCGGCGATCTGCTTGGCCAGTACGTCGCGTTGGGCCTGGACGAACTTGTTCGCACTGGCGCGCGGGACGCTTTCCAGCTGATCGGTCAGGGTTTCGAACGCGACTTTCGAAGCCAGGTCGTTGCCGTTCGAATCCAGCAGGCAGCGCAGCGCCAGTGGCGGCAGGAAGCGGTTCAGCTGCAGGGCACGCGGTGCCACCACTTCGCTGACATAGAGCAGTTCCAGCAGCACGGTACCGGGCTTGAGCGCTTTGTTCTTGATCAGCGCGACCGCGGTGTTGCCCATGGAGCCGGACAGCACGAGATCCATGCCGCCCTGCACCATGGGGTGTTCCCAGGTCAGGAACTGCATGTCTTCGCGGACCAGCGCCTGCTCGCGATCATAGGTGACGGTCACGGCTTCGTCGTCGCCGAGTGGGAAGCTGGCGTCGAGCATCTTTTCGCTGGGGCGCAGGATCAGTGCGTTTTCGGAATGGTCTTCGCTGTCGATGCCAAAGGCGTCGAACAGTTCTTCCATGTAAATCGGCAGGGCGAACTGGTCGTCCTGCTCTTCGATAGCTTCAACCAAGGCCTTGCCCTGTTCGCCACCGCCGGAGTTGAGTTCCAGCAGGCGGTCGCGGCCGGCGTGCAGGTCGGCTTCCAGCCGCTGGCGCTCGGCGCTGGCTTCTTCGATGAGCTTCTGGAATTCGTCGTCGTCACCTTCTTCCAGCTGATTCAACAGGCGCGGCCCGAAGTGATGCTGCAGGGCGTTGCCGGTCGGGCAGGTGTTGAGGAAGGCGTTCAGTGCCTCGTGGTACCACTTGAACAGACGTTCCTGCGGGCTGGTTTCCAGATACGGCACGTGCAGCTGGATGACATGCGCCTGGCCGATCCGGTCGAGACGACCGATGCGCTGCTCCAGCAGGTCAGGGTGCGCTGGCAGATCGAACAGCACCAGATGATGGGCAAACTGGAAGTTGCGGCCTTCACTGCCGATTTCGGAACAGATCAGCACCTGCGCGCCGAACTCCTCGTCGGCGAAGTAGGCGGCGGCGCGGTCGCGCTCGAGAATGCTCATGCCTTCATGGAATACCGTGGCGGGAATGCCGGAGCGCACGCGCAGGGCGTCTTCCAGATCCAGCGCGGTCTCGGCGTGGGCACAGATGACCAGCACCTTGAACTTCTTAAGCATTTTCAGGGTGTCGATCAGCCACTCGACGCGCGGATCGAAATTCCACCAACGGTTCTGCGCATCCGGCTCCTCCTGCTGGCTCTGGAAGCTGACTTCCGGATACAGCTCGGCGTGCTCACCCAACGGCAGCTCCAGGTACTCGGCGGGGCAGGGCAGCGGATAGGGATGTAGCTGACGCTCAGGGAAACCGCGCACAGCGGCGCGGGTGTTGCGGAACAAGAGGCGGCCCGTGCCGTGGCGGTCGAGTAGCTCCCGGATCAGGCGACTGCTGGCTTCGATGTCGCCATCGGTGGCCGCAGCGAGCAGGGCTTCACCTTCGGCGCCGAGGAAGTCATGGATGGTCTGGTGCGCTTCCTGTGACAGGCGACCCTCGTCGAGCAATTCCTGCACCGCGCGGGCGACCGGCTGGTAGCTGGCGCTCTCGGCGCGGAAGGCTTCGAGGTCATGGAAACGGTTCGGGTCCAGCAGACGCAGGCGTGCGAAGTGGCTTTCCTGACCGAGTTGTTCAGGGGTAGCGGTCAAGAGCAGAACACCGGGGGTGACTTCGGCCAGTTGCTCGACCAGCTTGTATTCGGCGCTGGCGTTTTCCGGATGCCAGACCAGGTGATGCGCTTCGTCCACCACCAGCAGGTCCCAGCCGGCCGCAAAGGCAGCGTCCTGAGCGCGCTCGTCGTCTTTCAGCCATTCCAGCGACACCAGGGCCAGCTGGGTGTCTTCGAACGGGTTGCTGGCATCGCTTTCGATGAAACGCTCGTCATCGAACAGGGCAACCTGCAAGTTGAAACGGCGGCGCATTTCCACCAGCCACTGATGCTGAAGATTTTCCGGAACCAGGATCAACACGCGCTTGGCGCGGCCAGAGAGCAGCTGGCGATGGATCACCAGGCCGGCTTCGATGGTCTTGCCCAAGCCCACTTCGTCCGCGAGCAAAACGCGCGGAGCGATGCGGTCGGCGACTTCACGAGCAATGTGCAGCTGGTGCGCGATGGGTTGCGCACGCACGCCGCCCAGCCCCCACAGCGAAGAAGTCAGCTGTTTGCTCTGGTTTTCCAGGGTGTGGTAGCGCAGCTTGAACCAGTTCAGCGGGTCGATCTGCCCGGCGAACAGGCGATCACTGGCAAGGCGGAACTGGATAAAGTTCGACAGCTGGGTTTCCGGCAGCGTGCGGGCTTCGCTCTGTGCAGTCAGGCCGTGATAGACCAGCAGGCCGTCGACATCGTCGACCTCGCGCACGGTCATTTTCCAGCCTTCGAAATGCGTGATCTCGTCGCCCGGAACAAAACGCACACGGGTCAGCGGGGCGCTGCGGGCGGCGTACTGGCGAGTCTCACCCGTTGCGGGATAGAGCACGGTGAGCATGCGGCCATCTTGCATGAGGATGGTTCCCAGACCGAGTTCCGCTTCGCTGTCGCTGATCCAGCGTTGCCCTGGTAGATACTGCTGCGCCATGCCCTGCCTCCGCTGTGAAAAAGCCCGCTATATTAACGGAACACTGCCGATAGAGCGACGATAGATGCCGCGCCAGTCAGTGTAGCGTTGCTGTTAAAGTCGACAGCAGGTTAAGCGTTCGGTTGGTTCAGGGCTGTCCGAATGGCCCTTGATCTTGGCGTTGCTTTTGGAGAGCACAGATGCTGCCAGTTATTCCACCCGGTACAGTCCAGGTCACCGCGCAACAGGACGTGGTCAAGCCGAGACCTGAAATCGCGCCGGTGACGCCCGTTCAGCCGAGCGCCAACGAAAGCTCGGTGGGCCTCGATCGTCGTCACCCTCAGGAAGCCGAGCAGATGCTTCGCGACGAGCAACGCAGGCGGCAGCGTCGTCGTGGCTATACCGCTCAGGAGCTGGCCGAGGGCGAGACCGCCGAAGAAGATCAGGCCGCCCTTGAAGAGCTTCCGCGACAGGGGTTATGGGTGGATGTCGAGGTTTGATTCGACTCGAACAGTCAACAGCGAGGTGATCGAGCTGCCAGATGCGGATCTGCGCTACTTCCCGCAATGGGTCGATGCAGGCCTGGCTGATCAATGGCTTTCGGAGCTTTCGGCACAGACGCCATGGACTCAACCACAGATAAGACTCTATGGCCGCAGCATCGCCGTGCCGCGACTGGTCGCCTGGTATGGCGATGCTGACGCGCTCTACCGGTATTCAGGCCTCACTCATGAACCGCTTCCTTGGACGCCATTGCTGGCTGATATCCGCCAGCAGGTGGAACAGCAGGTCGGCCAGTCGTTGAACGGTGCGCTGCTCAATTTCTATCGCGACGGGCAAGACGCCATGGGCTGGCACAGCGATGACGAGCGAGAGCTGGGCCATCGGCCCCTGGTAGTCTCGCTCAATCTTGGCGCAACGCGGCGCTTCGACTTTCGCCGCAAGGGAACCAGCCGTATTGAGTACTCCATCGCGCTCGAGCATGGATCGCTGCTGGTCATGAGCGGTCTCACACAGCATCATTGGCAGCACCAGATCGCCAGAACACGAAAGGTCCGAGCACCGCGTCTCAACCTGACTTTCCGCCAGATCATCCGCGAGCCCATCCTATGAGCAGTGACGAAAAGCTGATCGACTTCAGCGCTGAACGTGAAAAGCGCATCCACGACATCAAGGAAAAGCGACTCGTCGAGATGCGCCAGGCCTTCGAGCAAGTGCTACCGCTGAGCAAGCCGAAGAAGAAGCCCAAGACCAAGCCGAAAAAGCGCTGACAGGTCTCTCTGACCGTCCGTTTCCAAGCCAGTGCGACAGCCGATCGCGTGGCTTTTGTCCCGCAGCATCCTTCTGAAACCCCGTTTTTTTTGATCCAGATCAGCTCCTGCGGAGCCTTTGTTCAAAGGCTCCGCAGCGATTGACGTCGGTCAATTTTTTTATCGGCAGAGAGGAAGACTATGCAGCCATCAGACAGCGAAACAGCTTGGAGGTAGGAAATCATGTTCGTCGATAATGTGGTGCTCGCAGGGGTGGTCACGGTCGGCCTTATGGTCGCCTTCCTTGGCGGTTTCGGATATTTCATCTGGCGGGACGCGCATAAGAAGCGGTGATCCGGCTAGAGGCAAAGAGCACGCAAGGCATTTGGGCGACTTAGGTCGCCCTTTTTTTTGCCTGCGTTTCAGCGGCGGCGCTGGGGGCGCATGAACCGAGTGGCGGGTTCAGGGCGGGATATTGATTCATTGGCACACCGTGGCTTGGCGTCTTGGCGTGTGCTTGAAGGCTGCTCCCCAAGGTACCGATGCGCCTCATGTCGCTGGGGCCAGTCAATTGCCGAAGGGCGACAATCAGACGCCGTGGTGCGTGAGCCTCCCTGCATAGTTCAGCAGCCGTCAAACGATGGGCTTGTGCGGCGGAAGGCTCTAGCGATGTTCGTTGATTCAGCCAATTGTGACCGGGGGCAGGGCTTTGATTTCGACGGTCTGTGCCTTGCGCGGGGCGAGAATTTCGGCCTCGCCGTCAACGACCATCTCGTCGCGCTGGTTGAATACCTGAGTGGCGATGCGGACGCGAAATTTTGGCAGCTTCTCAAGAATCTCCAGGCGCACGGTCAAGGTATCGCCGAGCTTGACCGGAAGGACGAAGCGCATCGTCTGGCCGATGTAGATGGTGCCGGGCCCGGGCAACTCACAGGCGACGGCTGCGCTGATCAGTGCGCCGCTGAACATGCCATGGGCGATGCGCTCACGGAAGATCGTCGAGGCGGCGAACTCGGCATCCAGGTGGACCGGGTTGTGGTCGCCTGACATTGCAGCGAACAATTGAATGTCGCGTTCTTCTACGGTCTTGCTGTAAGTGGCCTTTTGGCCCACTTCCAGATCAGCGTAGGGGGTATTGCTCAATGTGCTCATGCGTAAACCTCGGAATACGGAAACGGACGATAGCCCCAGCCTCGACAGAAGCCGCGGCAGGTAATGGCGGGCGCGCCGGTGTGGGCGCTTGGGTGGCTGCATTCTAGAGGTCTGCGGCGGGGTTGTCCTGTTCCAGGGCAGGGTTAGCGCAGTGGCTGGAGATTCACGCCACTGATTACACCCGCCTCGCTATTGCGCGGCACAGCGGAGCTGTTAAGTTCGCCACAGCCCGCCGCGAGTGGGCCAGACACTCTCAGGTATAGAGGCCAATAACAATGCAACCTGACTTCTGGAATGACAAACGCCCCGCTGGTGTGCCCAACGACGTGGACCTGGGCGGCTTTCGCTCGGTGGTGGAAGTATTCGAGCGCTCCTGCAAGACTCACGCAGACCGTCCCGCTTTCAGCAATATGGGTGTGACGCTGACCTATGCGGACCTGGAACGTTACTCGGCGGCTTTCGCGGCCTGGCTACAAAATCACACCGACCTGCAGCCCGGTGACCGCATCGCAGTGCAGATGCCCAACCTGCTGCAATACCCCATCGCTGTGTTCGGTGCGTTGCGCGCCGGGCTTATCGTGGTCAATACCAACCCGCTGTATACCGCGCGGGAGATGCGCCACCAGTTCAAGGATTCCGGTGCGCGGGCACTGGTGTACCTGAATACTTTCGGGAAGCTCGTGCAGGAAGTTGTACCCGACACCAGTATCGAGGTCCTCATCGAGGCGCGTATCGGCGACATGCTGCCTTCGCTCAAGGGGCTGCTCGTCAACGCTGCTGTCAAGCATGTAAAGAAGATGGTGCCGGCTTACAGCCTGCCGCAGTCCGTGTCGTTCAAGCACGTGCTGCGTGATGGTGGGCGGCATGGCCTCAAGCCGGTTGCGCTGACGCTGGACGATATTGCAGTCCTGCAATACACCGGCGGCACGACTGGCGTGGCCAAAGGCGCCATGCTGACCCATGGCAACCTGGTGGCGAATATGCAGCAGGTTCACGCCAACATGCAGCAGCTGGACGAGCAGGGGCACACGATCATCAAGGAAGGGCAGGAAATCATGATCGCGCCGCTGCCGCTGTACCACATCTACGCCTTCACAGTTAACTGCATGTGCATGATGGTGACCGGCAACCATAATGTGCTGATCACCAATCCTCGCGACATTGATGGTTTCGTCAAAGAGCTGCAGAAGTGGGAGTTCACAGCCTTCCTCGGACTGAATACGTTGTTCGTCGCGCTCATGTCGCATCCTGAATTCAAGAAAATCAACTTCGCCTCGCTCAAGGGCACCAACTCAGGCGGCACGGCGCTGGTTTCCGCGGTAGCCGAGCGCTGGAAGGGCATGACCGGCGTCACTGTGACCGAAGGCTATGGCTTGACCGAAACTTCACCTGTGGTCTGCGCCAATCCTCATGGTGAACATTCACGTCTGGGAACCGTCGGCCTGCCGGTGCCGGGCACGACGTTGAAAGTGATCGACGATGACGGCAGCGAGCTCCCCCTCGGCGAGCGCGGTGAGCTCTGCGTCAAAGGTCCGCAGGTTATGAAGGGCTACTGGCAACGCCCAGACGCGACTGCCGAGGTGCTGGATGCTGAGGGGTGGCTTAAAACTGGTGATGTCGCGGTGATTGATGCCGATGGCTTTGTCCGCATCGTTGATCGCAAGAAGGACCTGATTATTGTGTCCGGCTTCAACGTCTACCCCAACGAGATCGAGGACGTGGTCATGGCGCACCCGAAGGTGGCTGCCTGCGCAGCGATCGGCGTGCCCGACGAGAAGTCCGGTGAAGCCGTGAAGTTGTTCGCTGTGCGCAGCGACGCCAGCCTGACCGTCGATGAGCTGAAGGCCTATTGCAGGGAAAACTTCACGGGCTACAAAGTGCCCCGGCACGTGGTCTTCCGAGATTCGCTTCCGATGACACCTGTGGGCAAGATTCTTCGCCGGGAATTGCGCGATCAGGCTTGAACCGAGCGACGCCTGATGACGCTCTAGAAGTGACCGGCTAATCCGCCCCGGTCACTTTGTGTCCTTTCTGAGCTAGCCGGACACTGTTCGGCCAGTTCCAAAACTGCTAACCTCCAGTCCACTTTTTGGCGGGAACTTCCGTACAAAAATTAACA
This sequence comes from Pseudomonas sp. NPDC077408, assembly GCF_050269105.1. NCBI lineage: Bacteria > Pseudomonadati > Pseudomonadota > Gammaproteobacteria > Pseudomonadales > Pseudomonadaceae > Pseudomonas > Pseudomonas sp. NPDC077408. The sequence goes on along the minus strand of NZ_JBNNHS010000013.1, from coordinate 1,871 downwards.
AAACACAACAAAACAGCTGCTATATGCAGTAAAGCTGTCGCTTAGGAGTGGGGTTCCATGACCGATAACTTCTGGAAGGATAAGTATCCTGTCGGGGTCAAGAGCGAGATCAATCCCGATGAGTACCAGAACATTCAGGCTGTGCTCAAACAGTCCTGTGAGCAATTCGCAGACAAGCCGGCCTTCAGCAACCTCGGCAAGACCCTGACCTACGGTGAGCTGTACAAACTGTCCGGTGAATTCGCAGCCTATCTCCAGCAGAACACCGATCTGCAGCCCGGCGATCGCATCGCGGTCCAGCTTCCCAACGTTCTCCAGTACCCCATCGTCGTGTTCGGCGCCATGCGCGCTGGTCTTATTGTGGTTAATACCAACCCGCTCTACACGGCGCGGGAGATGGAACATCAGTTCAATGATTCCGGCGCCAAGGCCCTGATCTGCCTGGCCAATATGGCCCACCTAGCAGAAGAAGTGCTTCCGAAAACCGGCATCCGCCACGTGGTGGTGACCGAAGTCGGCGACATGCTGCCGACCGTCAAGCGTATGCTGGTCAATGCTGTGGTCAAGCATGTGAAAAAGATGGTGCCGGCTTACAACTTACCCAAGGCGGTCAAGTTCACCGATGCCATGGCGCTGGGTCGCGGCAAGGCGTTGCGCGAAGCCAATCCGGCCAGTGATGACGTGGCGGTTCTGCAATACACCGGTGGTACTACAGGCGTAGCCAAGGGAGCGATGCTGACCCACCGCAACATCGTCGCCAACATGCTGCAGTGCCGTGCGTTGATGGGCTCCGAGCTGGGTAATGGTTGCGAAACCATGGTTGCGCCGCTGCCGCTCTATCACATCTACGCATTCACCTTTCACTGTATGACCATGATGCTGATCGGCGCGCATAACGTGCTGATCACTAACCCACGCGACCTGCCGACCTTCGTCAAGGATCTCGGCAAGTACCGTTTCACCGGTTTTGTTGGTCTCAACACTTTGTTTGTGGCGCTGTGCAACAACGAAGACTTCCGCAAGCTGGATTTCTCTTCACTGAAAGCCACGTTCTCCGGTGGTATGGCCCTGCAATTGGCCGCTGCTGAGCGCTGGCAGCAAGTCACTGGCTGCGAGATCTGCGAAGGCTTCGGCATGACCGAAACCAGCCCGGTAGTCTCGGTCAACCCGTTCGGCGGCATTCAGATCGGCACAATCGGCATCCCGATGCCATCGACACTATGCAAAGTCATCGACGATGAGGGTAACGACCTGCCGATGGGCGCGATCGGCGAACTCTGCGTCAAGGGTCCTCAGGTGATGAAGGGATACTGGCAGCGCCAGGATGCCACTGATGAAATCCTGGATGCTGACGGTTGGTTGAAGACAGGCGATATCGGCATCATCCAGGACGACGGTTACATGCGCATCGTCGACCGCAAGAAAGACATGATTCTAGTGTCCGGATTCAACGTCTATCCCAACGAACTGGAAGACGTGCTCGCCACATTGCCCGGTGTGCTGCAGTGTGCAGCGATTGGCGTGCCAGACGAAAAATCGGGCGAGGCGATCAAGTTGTTCATAGTGGTCAAACCGGGCGAAAGCCTGACCAAGGAGCAGGTCATGCAGCACATGCATGACAACGTTACGGGCTACAAGCGGCCCAAGACCGTCGAGTTCCGCGACACCTTGCCAACCACCAACGTGGGCAAGATCCTGCGTCGCGAATTGCGTGACGAAGAGCTGAAGAAGCTCGGAAAGAAATAACCGTAGTGGTACACAAAAGCCCCGCCTTGGCGTAATGCTGTTCACTTAAGCATTTGAGTCCAGGCCGGGGCTTCTAGAAAATCCGATACCAGTCCTCTGGTATCGGATTTTTTATGCCCATTCAG
>NZ_JBNNHS010000012.1:0-124533 GCF_050269105.1 Pseudomonas sp. NPDC077408 | reverse complement strand
TCAACCACCTCTTTCAACCGCTTCCGATCAACCTGACCAGAGCCACCAACAGGACTCAACCACCACCCTGCCAGCCCGGCGCATTCTACTCGAATTCGCCATCCATGCAACCTTTTATTTTCGCTAACTCCTTGATTTACAAGAGGTTTCGCTAAAGGCCTGCGCCGGAGAAGGTGCGCATTATAGGCACTGAGGTTCTCACGTCAATGAATTTTCTGCTCCTTGTGAAGATTAAACGCACCTATATATAGAGAGCCAGGAAGGCGCGTTTTTAGACCCAGCCTTGCCTCACAAAAGGCTGACGAGACCTGCGTTTCAAGTTGAGGTTCAACACGAGCCCGCCTCAAAAAGTTAACTACTGCTCATCTCAGGCGCACGAAGCCAACCTTGCAACCGGCTCATCGCCTTAGATGAAAACCACTTCACAGTTGTCCCCAGAGCTAATCCCTAGGATTCGCATCTCATTGACGTGCGGTTTTTTCGCACGCGGCAAAGTCGTTGCGCATGGAGCGCCCCTGCTACAGCAACATTGCTAGGCAGGCATCAGTTGAGTCATGGAATGACGTTTTCAAGCAAGCTAGCCGCCCAGGTATTGGCGATGGCTAAAGCTCCTATCACAGCCACCGGCTTCGCTGGCGAAGATGTTCGCTATGCCGCCGAGTATGAGCTGCTCGAGCAGGAACTTGGCAAGGCTTCGTCGTTGCACGCTGCGGGGGCCGTAGATTGGGAAGCCGTGCGCGAAGGCTGCGAAGGCCTGCTCAGCACCCAAACTAAAGATTTGCGTATCGCCGCTTGGCTGACCTGGAGCCTGTATCAGCGTGATTCTTTTATCGGATTGCATGCTGGCCTGTCCATGCTCGGCTTCTTATGTCTCGACCATTGGCAAGATATCCACCCACGTAAGGACCGCACTCGTGCCGCCGCGATCACCTGGCTGGTCCCACGCATGGAACAGGTGCTCGCTGACCATGTGCCGATGGGCGAACAGCTCCCGCTGTTCGAGCAGATCGCGGTCGAGCTGCGCAACCTCGACAGCTGCCTGGCGGCGAAGCTAGGAACACAGGCGCCACTCCTGTTACCTCTATGCCGCCGGCTCGAGGAAATGGTCAAGCGAGCCGGCGCTGCACATCCGCAGCCAGGAGCTGTCGGCGCCGCTATAGCCCAGGTCAAGCAGGTAGCGGCCCAGGTATTTACGGCCACAACCCCGGTCGAGCACGAGAAAGACGCCCACAAGAGCCTGCGCAGCTTGCAGGATCAAGCCCGACCACTTTGCGGCTGGTGGCTCAAGCAGAAAGCCACCGACCTCAAGCCTCTGCGCCTGGCTCGGACCCTGCTGTGGCTGTCCATTGACAGCCTTCCCGAACGCAACGCCGAGCAGATCACGGCGCTACGCGGCATCCCGGCAGACAAGCTCGCCAGCTATCGCGAGCGCTTCTCTCAAGGACTTTACGCCGACCTGCTGGCCGACCTGGAAGCCAGCATCGCAAGAGCGCCGTTCTGGCTAGACGGCCAGCGCCTGGCCTGGGAATGCCTGCACGAACTCGACGCCGAGCAGGCCATGCGCGAGGTCGAGATCCAGGTCGCACTGTTCATCCAGCGCATGCCGGGCCTCGACGAGTTGCGTTTCCATGATGGTGCCCCATTCGCCGACGCAGAAACCCGCGCCTGGATAAGCGCCCGCGTGATGCCCCATTTACAGCCCGCGCAGAAGCCTAACGAATCGCACACTCACCACGGCGGTGCCACGCCTGCCTGGGAGGAGGCGCTCCAAGAAGTCCTGCAACAGCTGCGTAAAGACGGCCTCAAAAGCGCCGTGCAGAAGCTCAAGCTCGGCCTCAACCAGGCCCGCGGCGGACGCGAGCGCTTTTTCTGGCAATTGACCCTGGCCCGGCTGTGCTTCCAGGCCAAGAAATACGACCTGGCCAAGACTCAACTCGAATCCCTCGATCAGACGCTGCAGGCCACGGGCCTGGGCGACTGGGAACCCGATCTCGCCCTCGAGGTGCTGCGTCTGCTGCACAGCTGCTGTGAGCTGCTGCCGCAGAACCACGCCGTGCGTGAAAGCAAGGATGAGATTTACCGCAGGCTGTGCCACCTCGACCTCGAAGTGGTACTCGATTAGGCCCCCGGGCCGTAAACGCAAAGGAGAAGAACCATGGCCAAAGAAGGCTCGGTAGCCCCCAAAGAACGCATCAACGTCACCTTCAAGCCCTCCACTGGCGGTGCACAGGAAGAGTTGGAACTCCCCCTGAAGCTGATGGTGCTCGGCGATTTCACCCAGCGCGCCGATGATCGCAAGATCGAGGACCGTAAGCCGATTTCCATCGACAAAAACAGCTTCGATGAAGTCCTGGCAAAGCAGGAGCTGAACCTGACCTTCTCAGTGCCTAACCGCCTGCAAGACGAGGCCACGGATGAAGAGCTGGCGGTGCAGCTCGACATTAATTCAATGAAGGACTTCAACCCGGCCAATCTGGTCGAGCAGGTTCCCGAACTGAAAAAGCTGATGGAACTGCGCGATGCCCTGGTGGCGCTGAAGGGCCCCTTGGGTAACGCTCCGGCCTTCCGCAAAGCGATCGAAAACGTACTCGCCGACGACGACTCGCGTGACCGTGTACTCGGTGAGCTGGGTCTCGCCGCGAAAGAACAACTGGACGCCTGATTACTTCCGACAAGGAACGCCAACACCATGAGTACTAGCGCAGCAGCCGTTGAAAGCGGCAAGAACCTTGCCGAACTTGGCATTCTCGACCGCATCATCGCCGAAACCAAACTGACGCCCGATGACGAGGCTTATGACATCGCCAAGCGCGGCGTGTCGGCCTTTATAGAGGAACTGCTCAAGCCACAGAACGAGCACGAGCCGGTCAAGAAGGCCATGGTCGACCGCATGATTGCGGAAATCGACGCCAAGCTTAGCCGTCAGATGGACGAGATCCTTCACCACCAGCAGTTCCAGGCACTGGAATCCTCCTGGCGCGGCCTCAAGCTGCTGGTCGATCGCACCAACTTCCGCGAGAACATCAAGCTCGAAGTCCTCAATGCCTCCAAGCAAGACCTGCTCGACGACTTCGAGGACAGCCCGGAAGTCGTCCAGTCCGGCCTGTACAAGCACATTTACACCGCTGAGTACGGCCAGTTCGGCGGCCAGCCGGTCGGCGCCCTGATTGCCAATTACTTCTTCGACCCGAGCGCGCCTGACATCAAGACTATGCAGTACGTGGCCTCGGTCGCCAGCATGTCCCACGCCCCCTTCATCGCCGCGGCAGGCCCGAAGTTCTTCGGCCTGGAAAGCTTCACGGGTCTGCCGGATCTCAAGGACCTGAAAGATCACTTCGAAGGTCCGCAATTCGCCAAATGGCAGAGCTTTCGTGAGCAGGAGGATGCCCGTTACGTCGGCCTGACCGTTCCACGCTTCCTGTTGCGCAACCCCTATGACCCGGAAGACAACCCGGTCAAATCCTTCGTCTACAAGGAAAACGTCGCCAACAGCCACGAGCATTACCTGTGGGGCAACACCGCGTACACCTTCGCCAGCCGTCTGACCGACAGCTTCGCCAAGTTCCGTTGGTGCCCGAACATCATCGGCCCGCAGAGCGGGGGCGCCGTTGAAGACCTGCCGCTGCACCACTTCGAGAGCATGGGCGAGATCGAAACCAAGATCCCGACCGAAGTGTTGGTCTCGGACCGTCGTGAATACGAACTGGCCGATGAAGGCTTCATTGCCCTGACCATGCGCAAGGGCAGCGACAACGCCGCGTTCTTCTCGGCCAACTCTGCGCAAAAGCCGAAGTTCTTCGGCAACAGCGAAGAAGGCAAGAACGCTGAGCTCAACTATAAGCTCGGTACCCAGCTGCCTTACCTGTTCATCGTCAACCGCCTGGCGCACTACCTCAAAGTGCTGCAGCGCGAGCAGATCGGCGCCTGGAAAGAGCGCACTGATCTGGAGCTGGAACTGAACAAGTGGATACGCCAATACGTGGCCGACCAGGAGAACCCAAGCTCCGAAGTCCGTAGCCGTCGTCCGCTACGCGCCGCGCAAGTGGTCGTTAGCGATGTCGACGGGGAGCCGGGCTGGTACCGCGTCAGCCTGAACGTGCGTCCGCACTTCAAGTACATGGGTGCTGACTTCACCCTGTCTCTGGTTGGCAAGCTGGACAAGGAGTGAGGTTCTGCCCATGAACAAAACACACCGGCGTTGCGCAACCCTTCGGGACGCGCTCGTTTTCGCGCAGTGCTGCGTCACGCCGAACTTGTGGGCAGGCAGCACATGTCGTTCGTCCTTCCTGGCACTGCGCGAGAACGCGCAGCGTCGCCACCGTGTTTTGTTCGTGGGAAGAACCTGAGATGGCCTACGGCAGCCTTTTCGAACGCCTCGGCGGTGACGCCGACAAGCGCGCCGGCTGGAGCCGTGAAGTCGCGGCAATGGCTTCAGTGGCTGCCCATCTGGCCAAAATGCTCAGCACCCGGGCGGGCAGTGTGCAAACGTTGCCCGACTACGGGTTGCCCGATTTGAACGATATGCGCCTGTCGCTGCACGACTCGCTGCAACAGGCGCGTATCGCCATTGAACGCTTCATCGAGGCGTACGAACCCCGCTTGAGCCAGGTCCGAGTGATATCCCTGCCCCGCACGCATGACCCGCTGAGCCTGTCCTTCGCCATCGAAGGTCTGCTGGAAGTCGACGGTTCGAAGCGCCAAGTAAGTTTTTCCGCGAGCCTGGACGGCAGCGGACAAGTGAAAGTCCACTAAGGAGAGCCTGATGTCCGGTAAACCCGCAGCCCGACTGGGCGACCCCACCGATTGCCCGAAAAAGGGCCACGGCACCAACCCCATCGCGGCCGGCTCTCCTGACGTCCTGTTCGACGGCATGCCTGCCGCCCGTATGGGCGACCCGACGTCCTGCGGCAGTGCGTTGGCCAGTGCGGTCATCCCAACAGTGCTGATCAACGGCAAGCCGGCTAGTACCGTGGGTACGATGGGTGATCACGGTAATCCGGTGATCGCCGGGTCCGGCACCATTGTGATTGGCGGCTGACCATGCGTCTTACAGGGATGGCCGGCTGATGTCCTTCAACCACTACTACCAGAGCGAACTCACCGCCCTGCGCCAACTCGGCAAGCGCTTCTCCGAGCGTAGCCCGGCGCTGGCACCATTCCTCGGTCAGGCCGGGCGTGATCCGGATGTCGAGCGGTTGCTGGAAGGCTTCGCCTTTCTCACCGGGCGCCTGCGCCAGAAGCTAGATGACGAGCTGCCGGAGCTGACCCACTCATTGATGCACCTGCTGTGGCCGAACTACATGCGCCCGCTGCCGGCGTTCAGCATGTTGCAGTTCGACCCAGTCAATCGACCAGGCCCTGCGTTGATGGTGCCGCGCAATACGCCGGTCGAATCCAAGCCGATCCAGGGTGTGACCTGCCGCTTCCGTACCGCCTACGCTACCGAGGTTCTGCCGTTGGCGCTCGACGCGTTGGACTATTCGGTTAAAGGCGGTGGCGCATTGCTGAGCCTGCGTTTGCAAATGACGGCCGATGGGCAACTGGGTGAGTTGAATCTCAAGCAGCTGCGCCTTCATCTCGCTGGCGAGCGTTACATCAGCCAGATGCTTTATCTGAGCTTGCTGCGCAACGTCGCTGACGTGCAGCTGATTGCACTGGATGCCAACGGCAAACCATTTAGTGACGGCTTCGGCGTTGCGCTGCCCGCACTCCATATCGATCCGTCAAAGCTTCAGCCGGTGGGGTTTACCGAAGATCAGGCATTGATCCCATATCCGCTCAACACCTTTCGGGGATATCGCTACCTGCAGGAATACTTCGCCTTCCAAGAGAAATTCCTGTTCGTCGACCTGCTTGGCCTCGATGTCATCAAGCGTCTGCCGCAGGAGGTGCTGGAACAGGCGCGTGGCTTCGAGCTGCGCTTTGACATTCACAAGGCTGGCGTGCAGCGCATCCGCCCGACGCTGGATAACGTGCGCCTGTACTGCACTCCGGTGGTCAACCTGTTCGAACACGACGCCATCCCGATTCGCCTGGACGGCAAGCAGGACCAGTATCTGCTGATGCCATCCGAACTCGACAGCACCCACTGCGGTGTCTTTTCGGTCGACCGTGTTACCGGCTGGAAGCCGGGCGGCATGGGCTACGAAGAATACGTGCCGTTCGAGTCCTTCGAGCATGACCCCAGTTTCGACGTACCGGTGGCGCGCCCGCACTACAGCGTGCGTCAGCAGCCCTCGATGCTGGGCGACGGCCTGGAGACCTACCTCAGCTTTGGCCTGCGCAACCTGGACCAGCATGAGACGTTGTCCATCGAGCTCACCTGCACCAACCAGAACCTGCCGCGCCAGCTGCGCCTGGGCGATATCTGTCTACCCAGCGAAGACACGCCGGAGTTCCTGACCTTCCGCAACATCAGCGCCGTGACGCCGAGCTACGCGCCGCCGCTGCATCGTGACTTCCTCTGGAAGTTGATCAGCAACATGTCGCTCAACTACCTGTCGCTGGCCAACGTCGAGGCGCTCAAGGTGATCCTCGAGACCTATGACCTGCCACGCTATTACGACCAGCACGCGGAGAAGGTCAGCAAGCGCCTGCTCGGCGGCCTTAAGCAGATCGGCCATCAGCACGTTGACCGGCTGCACCGTGGCCTGCCGGTGCGCGGCGTGCGCACCGAGCTGGTGATGGACCCCGAGGGCTATCTGGGTGAGGGAGACTTATTCCTCTTCGCCTCGATACTCAATGAATTCTTCGCGCTGTACGCCAGCCTCAATTCGTACCACGAGCTGCGCGTCAGGAGCACACAGGGAGAGGTGTACCAATGGACGCCGCGCATGGGGCAGCAGCCCCTGCTCTAAACCGGATCAGCCGGGGTATCCGCGAGTACAGCCTGTTCCAGGGTGTGCTACTGGTGATGGACCGTCTGAAAGCCGCGCATCCTGACCTGGACGAAGAGGCGCTCTACGAGCACCTCGAGTTCCAGGCCAACCCGAGCTTGGGTTTCCCTGGCAGCGACGTCGATCGCGTGCACTTCTTCGAAGAGCATGGGCAACTGCGCGCGCAGTTGCGGATCAACCTGGTCAGCCTCTTTGGGGCAGGCTCGCCACTGCCTGCCTTCTATGGTGAGCAGGCTCTCGGCGATAGCGCCGAAGGTAACCCGACGCGCGAGTTTCTCGACCTGTTCAATAACCGCCTGCAGCGCCTGATACTGCCGATCTGGCAGAAATACCGTTACCGCACGCGCTTCACCAGCGGCGCACGCGACCCGCTCTCCGAGCAGCTGTTCGCCCTCATCGGGTTGGGCGGTGAGCAGATCCGCGCCGCCTCGGAGCTGAACTGGAAGCGCCTTCTACCGTACCTGGGCCTACTCAGCCTACGCGCACATTCGGCAGCACTGATCGAATCGGTGCTGCGCTATTACTTCAAGCACGCGGACCTGCGCATCGAGCAGTGCCTCGAACGCCAGGTAGAGATTCTCACCGAGCAGCAGAACCGCCTCGGCCGAGCCAACAGCCAGCTCGGCGAGAGCCTAGTGCTGGGCGAGCGGGTGCGGGACCGTGGCGGCAAGTTCCGCATCCACATCCGGCAACTCAGTTGGGGCCGCTTTCACGAATTTCTGCCGGTCGGCACCGGCTATCAACCGCTCTGTGCACTGGTGCGCTTCACCCTGCGCGATCCGCTGGACTATGACATCCGCCTGCAATTGCGCCAGGACGATATTCGCGACCTGCGCATCGGCGCCGAAAACACCTGCCGCCTCGGCTGGACCAGCTGGCTCGGTAGCGAGCGCGCGGACGGCATGGTCACCCTGGGCAGCCAGACTCATTAAGGAAGATGAAGATGATCAACGTAGACCTCCAACAACTGGTCCAGGCTCTGGATGCGCAGACCAAGCATGATCTGGAAACCGCGGCGGAGCGCTGCGTGGTCCGTGGCGGCAACAAGATCTTGGTCGAAGACCTGCTGCTCGGCCTGCTGGAGCGCCCCGAAGGCTTACTGAACCGCGCCCTGCTGGACGCCGATGTCGAACCCGGCACGCTGGCCCAGGCGCTGCAACCACGTGGCGAGCACAGCGAGTCGCGCAATCCGGTGTTTTCCGCGGAGCTGGTGCAGTGGCTACAGGACGCGCTGCTGGTCGGCAACCTCGAACTTGGCCAGAGCCAGATCGACCAGGCCGCGCTGATCCTGGCGCTGTTGCGCAACCCGATGCGCTACGCGGGCAGTCACTACCAACCGTTGCTGGCCAGGCTCAACGCCGAGCGACTGCGTGAGTTCGCCCTGGCCCAACAGCCGACGCAACAACCCGCAGGCACCCCCACTGCCGGTGGCGAATCGAACCTCTCGCGCTTCACCCATAACTTCACCCAGCAGGCCCGTGACGGCAAGCTCGACCCCGTCCTTTGTCGCGATGGCGCCATCCGCCAGATGATCGACATTCTTGCCCGCCGGCGCAAAAGCAACCCGATCGTGGTGGGCGAAGCCGGAGTCGGCAAGACCGCCATCGTCGAAGGCCTAGCACTGCGCATTGCGGCCGGCGAAGTCCCGGACACACTCAAAGGCGTCGAACTCATGGCCCTGGACCTGGGCCTGCTGCAGGCCGGCGCCAGCGTCAAAGGGGAATTCGAGCGCCGCCTGCAGGGCGTGATCGATGAAGTCAAAGGTTCGGCCAAACCAATCATCCTATTCATCGACGAAGCCCACACGCTGATCGGCGCGGGTGGTCAGGCGGGTAGCGGCGACGCGGCCAACCTGCTCAAACCTGCATTGGCCCGGGGCGAGCTGCGCACCATCGCCGCCACAACCTGGAGTGAATACAAAAAGTACTTCGAGAAGGACCCGGCCCTCGCACGTCGCTTCCAGCCGGTGCAGCTGCACGAGCCGACCGTTTCCGAGGCGGTGACCATCCTGCGCGGCCTGGCGCCTGTCTATGAAAAGAGTCACGGCATCTATCTGCGCGACGACGCAGTGGTAGCCGCCGCCGAATTATCAGCCCGCTACCTGGCCGGTCGACAGCTACCCGACAAGGCCGTCGACGTGCTAGACACCGCCTGCGCCCGCGTGCGCATCAGCCTTGCGGCCGCACCGGAAGCACTGGAGCGCCTGCGTGGGGAAATTGCCGAAGGTGAACGCCAACGCGAAGCGGTACGTCGAGACCTCGATGCCGGATTGAGCGTAGACCGCGAAGCGCTCGACGCTTTGGACCTCCGGCTGAGCGAAGCACGCGCCGAACTCGAACACGTAGAAACCCGCTGGTCCGTCCAGCGCGAGCTCGCCGAGCGGCTACTGGACTTGCGCAAGGCCTGCGCGTCGGCCCGTCAGGCGGCCGTTGACGAAGCGTCCACGCAAACGGCGCAGGAGATAAATGCCCTGGAAGCGGAGCTGCGGGACGTGCAGGTCGAGCTGGCCAGCGCCCAGACCCACGAGCGCCTGGTCAGCTTCGAGGTTTGCCCACGCCTAGTAGCCGAAGTGATCAGTCACTGGACCGGCGTGCCACTTTCGCAACTGGCACGCGAGCACAACAGCAAAGTGCTGACCTTCGCCAGCGACCTTCGCCAGCGGGTGCGTGGCCAGGCGCAAGCTGTCGAGGCACTGGACCGTTCGATGCGCGCGACCGCCGCCGGCCTCAACCGCGCCGACGCGCCGGTAGGCGTGTTCCTACTGGTCGGCCCCAGCGGGGTCGGCAAGACCGAGACCGCCCTGGCGCTGGCCGACCTGCTCTACGGCGGTGAGCGCTTTCTCACCACCATCAACATGTCCGAGTTTCAGGAAAAACACAGTGTTTCCCGGCTCATCGGCGCGCCGCCAGGCTACGTGGGCTACGGCGAGGGCGGCATGCTCACCGAGGCCGTCCGGCAGAAACCCTACTCGGTGGTGCTGCTCGACGAAGTCGAGAAGGCCGACCCGGACGTGATGAACGTGTTCTATCAGATCTTCGACAAGGGTGTGGCCAACGACGGAGAAGGCCGCGAGATCAACTTCCGCAACACCCTGATCCTGATGACCAGCAACCTCGCCAGCGACCGCATCGCCAGCCTCTGCGCAGGTGGCCAGCGCCCCGCCGCCGACGATCTGGAGCAAGCCATTCGTCCGCAGCTGGCGCAGCACTTCAAGCCGGCACTGCTCGGCCGGATGCGCGTGGTGCCCTATTACCCGATCGAGGGTGAGGTGTTGAATGAGCTCGTGGGGCTCAAGCTCACCCGCTTCGGGGAGCGCCTCGCGTGGCGTCAGCTGCAGTTCAGCCACTGCCCGGCGCTGCTGGCGCATCTGGCCGAGCGCTGCACTCACAGCGAAAGCGGCGCGCGGCTGATCGACCATCTCATCGACCAGCACCTGCAACCACTGGTAGTCGACCGGCTGCTCGACGCCATGGCCGGCGGCGAAACGTTGCAACGGGTACACGCCACGCTCGACGGCGACGGAGCAGTTGTCTGTGAGTTCGCTTAAGGTCCCGCCCATGCTCGTCGAACCGACCTCAACGTGCGATACGCGATCGCTACTCGAGCGCTTCGCCGAGTTGGCATGGAACACCGACACGGACGCCTGGCTCAATGGGCTCACCGAACTGGTCGCACAACTAACGCACTGCTCGCTCGCTCAGCTCTACCTGCTCGACGCAACCCATACGCGCCTGACGCTTTCGGCCGAATGGTTGGAGGGAGCGCGGGGGCACGAGGCGACCAGCGTGCCCAGCGACTATCGCGACGAACAATTGCTGCAGTATTGCCTCAGCCAGAACCAGCAACTGAGCATCGCGCCACTCGATGCCAGCCTGCACCAGACCAGCTTCCTGCCAGAAACATCGCGCCCATGGCGCAGCCTGCTGTGCCTGCCGCTGCAGGACGCTGAGGGCCATACCGCCGGGTTACTGGTGGCTGCCAGCAACACCCATCAAGATCTCGCGGCGGGCTCGGCCACGCTGTCCAACCTTGGCCGGTTCGCCCTTGGCCAGGCGCAACTGCTCAATCGCTTGCGTGATACTCGGCAACCAGATCTCGCACCCGCTGCATCGACGCGTCCCTGCGCCAGCGGCTATGGCCTGATAGGCGACAGTCCACGGATGCGCGCAGTCTACGGGCTGCTCAGCAAGGTCTTGCACAACCCGGTAAGCGTTATGCTGACCGGCGAAACCGGCACCGGAAAGGAACTCGTTGCCCGCGCCATTCATGATTGCGGCTCGCGACGCAGCCAGGCCTTTGTCGTCCAGAACTGCGCGGCTTTACCGGAGCATTTACTGGAAAGTGAACTGTTCGGCTATCGCAAGGGGGCCTTTACCGGTGCTGATCGTGACCACGAAGGGCTGTTCGATGCGGCCAATGGCGGCACGCTGTTTCTAGACGAGATCGGTGACATGCCGTTGACCTTGCAGGCCAAGCTCTTACGGGTCCTGCAGGAAGGCGAAGTGCGGCCGCTGGGCAGCACTCGCACCCACAAGGTCGATGTCCGGATCGTCGCTGCAACTCACCAAGACCTGCACAAGCGCGTCGAGGAAGGTCGTTTTCGCGAGGATCTTTACTACCGGCTTTCCATTTTTCCGATAGAACTGCCGCCCCTGCGCGAGCGCGGGCAAGACATCCTGCGACTGGCGCGGCATTTTGCCGACAACGCCTGTGGATTCCTGCAACGCGACACCGTGCGCTGGTCCGACGCCGCGCTGGAACAGCTCGCCGGTTATGGCTTCCCAGGCAATGTGCGCGAGCTGAAGGGTTTGGTCGAACGTGCCGTGCTGCTCTGCGAGTCCGGCGAATTGCTGCCGATGCACTTCAATCTGCGCAAGCTGGATGATGAACTCGACAGCACAATGAACTTGCGCGAACGGCTGGATCGGGTCGAGCGCAACTTGTTGGTCGACTGCCTGCGCAAGAACGGCGGCAACCAGAGCCAGGCCGCCCGCGAGCTGGGCTTGCCCCGACGCACCCTGCTCTATCGCATGGAACGGCTGAACATCAGCCCAGCAGAAATCTAAGGACGGACCAGAGACCATGTTCAACCCGGCCAACGACACCCATTTCAGCCTCGCTATCGAGGGCGTCGAGCACGATCTACAGGTGCTCGAATTCAAGGGACGCGAGGCACTGTCGCAGCCCTTTGCCTTCGAGCTCGAACTGGTCAGCGAACGTCCTGATCTGGATCTGGAAAGCCTGCTGCACCAGCCGGCCTTCCTGGCCCTATCACCGACCGGCAACGGTATCCATGGCTTGATCTACTGTGTCGCGCAGGGCGATTCCGCCCAGCGCCTGACGCGCTACCACATCACCCTGCGCCCGCAGCTGGCTTACCTGGCTCACCGCACCAACCAACGCATCTTCCAGCACCTGACGGTGGAGAAGATCATCAGCCAAGTGCTCGAAGAGCATGGCATCCAGGCCAACGCTTTTCGCTTTGGCCTCGGCTCGGTCTATCCCGAGCGCGACTACTGCGTGCAGTACGACGAGAGCGATCTGCACTTCATCCAGCGCCTGTGCGAGGAAGAGGGCATTCACTACCACTTCCAGCACAGCGCCACCGGCCATGTGCTGGTCTTCGGAGATGACCAGACGGGGTTTCCCAAGCTCGCACCGGTGACGTACCAGCAGGATTCCGGTTTGGTCGCCGACGAGCCGGTGGTCAAGCGCTTCGGCCTGCGGGTCGAGACCCGCACCAGCCGCGTCACTCGCCGCGATTACGACTTCGAGAAGCCGCGCCTGACTATGGAAAGCGCCTTCCAGAGCGAGTTCCAACCGGACCTGGAAGACTACGACTACCCCGGCCGCTTCACCGAGCGCCCCCGTGGCAAGCATCTGTCCCAGCGTGCACTGGAGCGTCACCGCAGCGATTTCGAGCTGGCCGAAGGCGAGAGTGACCAGCCGCAGCTGGTCACCGGCCATCTTCTCGCCCTGAACGAACACCCGCGCAGTGACTGGAACCAGCTCTGGCTGCTGAACGAGATCCTCCACGAAGGCAAACAGCCGCAGGTGCTGGAGGAATCGGTAACGCGCGATACCTTATCTCGTGACGGATTCGCTCAGGGCTACCGCAACCAATTCACCGCCACGCCTTGGGACATTCCCTCCCGCCCGGCCCAGAAGCACCCCAAGCCCAAGGTGCTCGGCAGTCAGACCGCAGTGGTCACAGGCCCCACCGGCGAAGAAATTCACTGCGACGAGTACGGCCGCGTGAAGGCCCAGTTCCACTGGGATCGCGAAGGCCAGGCCGACGACAAGACCAGCTGCTGGCTGCGTGTCAGTTCTAACTGGGCCGGCGACCGCTACGGCGGCATCGCCATCCCCCGCGTTGGGATGGAAGTGCTGGTCACCTTCCTCGAAGGCGACCCCGACCAGCCCCTCGTCACTGGCTGCCTGTACCACAAAGAGCACGTCGTGCCCTATGACCTGCCGGCAAACAAGACCCGCAGCGTGTTCAAGACCCTTAGTTCACCCGGCGGTGCTAGTTACAACGAACTGCGGATCGAAGACCGCAAAGGCGCCGAGCAGATCTACGTCCACGCCCAGCGCGACTGGGACGAGAACATCGAACACGACCAGAAGATCCGCATCGGCCACGAACGCCACGACACCGTCGAGGCCAACAGCTACAGCGAATTCAAGGCCGAAGAACACCGCACAACCCATGCCGATCGAAAGACCGAAATCCGCGCCAACGATCACCTCACTGTCGGCAATACCCAGCACATTAAGATCGGCACCGGGCAGTTCGTCGAAGCGGGCAACGAGATCCACTACTACGCCGGCAGCAAAGTCATCATCGATGCGGGGATGGAGCTCACCGCCGCTGGAGGCGGTAGCTTCCTCAAACTCGACCCCAGTGGCGTGACCTTGAGCGGCGCGACTATCAAGATGAATTCCGGTGGAGCACCGGGCAAGGGTTCAGGGCTGAGCATTCTGGCACCGGTGATGCCTTGGGCAGCGGATCAGGACAAGGCCGGTACAAAGCCGAAACTGGCGTTGGCTAATACCCAGCTGCAGATAGCCCGCAAGGCCAGGCAGATCGGCGCAAGTCGCTGCCCGATCTGCGAAGCGTGCAGGGACGGATTGTGCCAAGTGGAAGCATCTCGATGATAGATACAGTCCATGCTTGGTTCGATGAGCAACAGGCTGAGCAGCGGCAGCTGCTGCTCATCCTGGACAGCTTGGCAAAGCCCAATCCGGTCGAAGGGCTATTTGCATCTGACCTGATGCAGCAATACGTCAATCTTTATCAGGACTCCGCGGTCGCGGATATGGCGGAAGTCGGGCCCTGGCTGGTGCTGTTAAGCGATTCGAATCCAGAGCAGATACGGTCGCTACTCGACTCACCCGCGCAAAACTGGGGTTGGCTTGCAAGCGCGGAGCAGCTCGACCTGTCGCTCTTAAGCCAGCACTGGCGCGAGCGGATGTTGATCGAAGAACAGGGGCAACGCTCGCTTTACCGATTTCAGGATAACCGCGTAATTGCGCACCATCTTAGCGAGATAGAGGAAATCCAACGGCCAATTTTGCTCGGCCCTCTACGCAGTGCGCTGTGCTGGGATGGTCAATACTGGCAGTGCTTCGATAATCCGCGGCCCGGCCAGTACCCCGCACCGTTCGAGACGCCATGGCTGGCGATAGCCGAACCGGAAACGGTGCAGCACCATATCAGCAGACACAATCTTGAGCTCTGGCTGTGGCAGAACCATTCAAAGGCCACCGCGGATCTCGCCGAAACTCGTCTGCTAACGGACTGGCTGGATCAGCAACTCGATAAAGCCCGACGCTGGAATTGGCTTGCTGAACAACAGCTGCATTTCTTGCTGCTCCACCAACTGGACCCTGCGCTTGCTGAGCACCCGGCTTGGGCGCCCGCCGAGCATGAAACAACAGAAGCCCATTTCGCCCGGGTCAGCACGGTGCTTTCGAGTCCCAATGCACGGAAACCTTTCTTATGAATCCGACCAAGAAATCCTATACCGGCGCCTTGCTGTGGTGGCCGGCGCTGCTAGCCCTTTCCCTTAATGCTTGCAGCACGGTGGGTCCGCTAGGCGCTGAGTCCTTCACGCTAGAAGGTGAGCTGCCCGCCGACTTTGCCCTCAAAGCACAGGCTCACTACGGAGCAGCGGGAAACTGCGGCGGCCGGAGCCAGACGAAGACATTCAAAGCAGATTTTGACAGTCACCCTCATGAATACCGATTCCGTATTCCAGTGAACTACCGCGATGGTACGTGCGACCTGCCGCTGGCCCGGGTCGGGCTGTTCATCAATGCCCGTTACGGCGACGAGGACTGGCAACAAACTTATGACAACGGTGGGTTGACCATAGTCGACCAACTACCCGAGCGTGCTCCAGCATTTCAAGCAAACGGGACTCTATCCAAAACAGCCGAATGCTCATGGTTATTTCAGATCAGCAAGCTCGAACTAGAACTATCGAAGCAACTGAGCTGCAAAAGCGCAGGGCTTTATTTATCCCGTGACCAACTGCCGAACAAGACGGTAAACCTGGCATTCAAACTAAACGATGAAGACCGTCCATACCTCAGTGGTTACTGGCTGAATACCGATACCGGCTGGAAACCGTGCACGGGCCGCTGGGGAACGAGGTTCGAGGAACTCTGCACGGACCCACCGCAATACCGCACCTTCCAGATGGATGGCCGGCAATGCACGGTCTACCCCAACTGCACAGAGTGATCATGGATGAACGACTCAGTGTCTAACGTAACGATGCGATGCCCTCTCAGCCGCGATTGGATCAGCTTCCGTTTAGTAGATGAGCATGGCGACGGAAAACCCTATGCAGGCCTCTCGTACCAATTGCAGGACAGTCAAGGCCAACAGTATTTCGATGTGCTGGACAGTGACGGTTATACGAGAACAGACAACCTTCATTGCGGCCCGGTTGTTCTGTCAATTTTGGATAGCTATTCCGGCGGCGATCCCTGGTATGCAGCCATTTCTCGTCGAGAAAGTTTTTGTATAGCCCTTACGGCGTTGCAAGTCGCTGCCGAGCAATCACCGGCAGGGCCTCGTGGTGCTGACGGAAATACCTATCTGGCGGAAGCACGGGCGATAAGAGAGCAGGCTCGCTTCCTTCGAGCAGAAGTCAGTGACTTCGCTGAGGTCTCCTGTCACCTTCCAGAACCCGACAATACCTGGGGGCCCAGATCTAAAGCAGAACTAAAGCGAAACTCAGGTTTGGCACACGATCAGCAAGGCATTGCGCTCAGTCCAAACCAACACCATGTGATCGAAATCAAAGCGCTCCGCGCCTATAGTCCACTACTTTCCCGCGATACTGACTTCTGTGCACTGAACGCTTACCACCTCGCGCTGATGAGTACGTTCGTTTACGCCCCTTTTAATACCGAAAAGAAGCCTTACGTCTCTTCACCTCCTCCCTACGACTCGATTGGGAGCATCGGCCATGTGCTGCAGAATCAGTTGGGACGTCGAGTCAAGCCAACGCAGTTCGATGGTGCGGGCCCCTATCATTTACTTTGTGAGGAAGTTGCTTATTCGAAGCGCCTCGAGATTGTGCCCTACGATCCAGATCGCTACGGAAAAGAAGCGCGGGATGAATGGCACAACCCAGAAGACGTGCATTTTCTATACAGCGCGGTCGCGAATACCCAAGCCTTCATTACACATAACGACAAAGTAGTACTGATCTCGGTGCGCGGCACTCAGGAAATGCTGGCAGATGCCAGCCGCGACGCTGATGCTCGCCAGGTGCCATTTGAGGATGGCGAAGGCCAGGCACATCGCGGGTTCTATGGTGGCTACAAAGCAGCGAAACCCTTCGTTGAGCGCTACCTCAATGCCTTCTACACAGGCGAGCAAACGTTAGTGATTTGTGGCCATAGCCTAGGGGGAGCAGTTGCCCTTCTGCTTGCGGAGTGGCTGCGTCGTAAGCCCACCAAACCGAAGGTCATCCTTTATACCTACGGCGCACCGCGCGCCGGCGACGCTGCTTTCGTTAAAGCCGCCCAGCCGCTTACCCACCACCGTATCGTCAACCATAACGATCCAGTTCCCGCCGTGCCTTTGCCCTGGATGGACGCGGAGTGGAAACTGGCTCTCCCCGGTACAGCTCTGCTTTTCAGCTCGCCAGTAAGCGGCATCGCATTGTTGCTTGCAGGGCTCGTTAATCTTCAGGGCGACTCCTACGAGCACCACGGCGAGCAGTGGCATTTCATGCCTCGGAAACCAGGGGGCGGAAGCGAGGCAGCGGTTCTGTGGCAACCGGGCTGCGCGCTGATCGATGAGCAAACCTGCGCACGCTACGTTGGCGAAATCGGCTTGGATGGTGATATGCCGAATCGGCTTGCACTTGCGGGTACTCACCATGCCAGCGATAGCGGCTATGCACGAGCAGCGCTCACTAATCTGCTGCGCTGGAATGCCAGCGTCGAAGAGCGCAACGGAAAGCTCTTCAGCGAGGCTGAAATCCGTGACATCTATGCCCAGCTGCTAAGCACCGCCCAGCTACTGGAAAACTGGCAAGCGCGCTCATTCAATGAGTTCCGCTGGGAAATCAGGCGCAGGGGTGAGATGCGTTTCTACGGCAAAAGCGATCTGGAACTACGTGCCATTTATGCCGATGCAATCGAACAGGGGGAACGTGTTCGAGCTGAACAGAGTCCCGCTCTTACTCGAACCCAGCAACGTTTACTTGCACAGGCGGAACGCTTGGTGACGCCACGCAGCGTGTTCGGCGAACACGCAGAACGAGTCGATATTGCGGAGTTGGTCGCGCAATGGCGCGCCATCAACGACAACCAGGCAGCAGAGCGGCTTGCTGCCATCAAAAAAGAAAGCGCCCAAGCCTTCGCCTAGCAGTTTCGTTAGGTCTGACGAGGGCGAAAGCATTTATAGCTGCAGCTCTCGTTTCAGTCCCGAGTCGCCCGTTTTTCGTGACCCCGTTCACCCACATTCACATCTGGGTGAACTTCAATGCACAGCCTGAGTCTCGCTTCGCCGTTATCGGTCAGCGGGGCCGTCTGCCCACACGCTTTCAAGGAGGAAATCGCGTGCTAGCCCGCTATTGCGCCCTCGTTTTATTCATCGCATCCCTCGCCCTTGCCGGCTGCTCCGGTAACTACAAATTCAACGACGACGAGTATCGCCCTTTGGGTGATCCGCAAGCATCGACACGCAGTAGCTGACTCGCCAAGGAGAAGAAGCCATGGAACTGGTTTTCGATATGGTCAGTGCGCAGCAGTTCGCGCCAGGGCTGATTAGCAGTAAGACCTTCAAGCAGGCCGGCGGCATCATCGGCCGCGCTGAGGATTGCGACTGGGTAATCCCGGACCGTAAGCGGGTGTTGTCCAGCCGACACGCCGAAGTAAGCTACCGCGACGGGACATTCTTCCTCACCGACACCAGTAGCAACGGCATTCAGCTCAAAGACTCTGGCGCCAGCCTGGACAAAGGCCGGGCCCAACGCATCGAGCATGGCAGCGTCTACTGCCTGGGCGACTTCGAAATCCGCGCACGACTGATTCAGGACCCCGCTTCTTTCGAAGGCGATATCGGCCGCCCGCAGCCGGCCGGCAGCATCATCCCCGACGATGCCTTTCTTGACCTCGACCCGTTGACTGCTCTCGATCAGCAGGAACGCGTCTACGCTGAGGTCGACGACCTGACTGCGGTCCTCGCGCCCCCACGCGCCCAAGCTCAGCAGCGCGATTATGCGCAGATCGACGAGGAGAACCTCCGGGTTCCCGAATTGGTGATGCCCAAGGAGGCCACACCACCCCAGATCGCACCGGAGCCCGAACGTCTAGCACCAGACTTCTGGACGCGCTTCGGTGAAGCGCTCGGCGTTGATCTGGGCGGCCTGGACGAAGAAGCTCGTCAAGCATTGGCCCTCAAGGCCGCATGTCTGCTCAAGCAGAGCGTCGGTGGGCTTCAACAGGCGCTGCGCACCCGGGGCGAGCTGAAAAACGAGATGCGCCTGTCAGTGACCACCGTGCAGAGTGCTGGCAACAACCCGCTCAAGCACAGCATCGACAGCGGGGAAGCCCTGAACCTCCTGCTGCGCGGCGGCAAACCGGGGCAGCTACCTGCGGAACAGGCCATGGGGCGCGCTTACCGTGATCTCCAGGCGCACCAAGTGGCCATGCTGGCCGCCAGTCGCGCCGCCATCAAAGGCATGCTGGAGCAACTGTCCCCTGATCAGCTGGCGCTGCGCTTCGAGCGTGACAACAAACCTCTTATTTCCACCTCCGGTAATCGTTGGCGTGCCTATAAGCGGCTGCACTCGGCGATGCAGCGTGACGACGATTGGGGCGAACGTTTGTTTGCTCGAGACTTCGCCCAGGCTTACGAAGAGCAGGCCCGCCTGATCGCCACGCTCAACACAGACCTTCAAGGATGATGTCCATGTCACGCTTTTTACCCGCCGCAGTGATGGCGGCACTTGCCGTTCTGAGCGGCTGCTCTGCGCTCACGCCCAACTCAGATCTGACCAAGCTGGACCTGTCGCTGCAGGGGAGCGACAGGCTCAACCCCGACCTTAACGGCCGCCCTTCGCCCGTCGTGATCCGCCTGTTGGAGCTCAAGCATCCGGTGGCCTTCGAGAACGCCGACTTCTTCTCGCTCTACCAGCGACCCAAGGAAGCCCTGTCCCCGGACATGGTGATTCAGGAAGAGCTTGAACTGCGCCCAGGCGAGCAGCGCGACCTCAAGCTGTTTGTTCAGGACGGTAGCCGCTATGTCGGCGTGCTGGCCGCCTATCGCGACCTGCCTGAATCGAGCTGGCGTTTCGTAATCCCGCTGCAAGACAAGGCACAGAACCGCATTGAGCTGATGCTGAACGAGCACGGCATCAAGGCCATCGATCCGCTCGCGAAGGGAGACTGATTGATGAGCATGAACAAAGTCATCTGGCAGGAAGGCATGCTGTTGCGTCCACAGCATTTCCAGCAAAGCGATCGCTACTACGACGCGCAGCTCAAGCTGCGGACACAGAAGTTAGGCCATTACGCGTGGGGCTTCTTCGGACTGGAGATCGACCGTCAGTTCCTCAACATGGGCAAGCTGGTGCTTAGCCAGGCGAGTGGTCTACTTCCTGATGGCAGCCTTTTCGAGATTGGCGCCGAGCGTGAGCCACTGGCCCTGGACGTGCCGCCCAACACTGGAAATACGCCTGTGTACCTGGCGTTACCGCTGGTGACCGGCAATCACATCGAGAGCCGCCGCCCAGAACAGAAGGACGTGCTGGCGCGCTATACCGCGTTCGACGAAGAGGTCACTGACTCCAACGCAGGCGACAGCAGCAGCAGCCAGGTCAGCACTGGGCGACCGGACTTTCGGCTATTGCTGGGTGAGCAGCAGAGCGACCAGGCTTACGTGAAACTCAAGCTTTGCGACATCCTCGACACCACACCGGATGGGGTCATCAGCCTCGACCCCGAGTACATACCGACCTTTATCGACTTCCAGGCGTCCAGCTATCTGCTGTCGTGCCTGAAGGAAGTGATCAGCATGCTGGGGCATCGCGGCGACATCCTGGCCGAGCGTATTCGCGCGACCGGCAAAGTAGGCGGCGCAGAAGTCGGCGACTTCATGATGCTGCAGCTGATCAACCGCTACGAACCCGTGCTACGCCATTACATGGGCATCGACCGGATCCATCCCGAACACATCTACCGTGAGCTGCTGGGGTTGCTGGGGGAACTCGCGACGTTCTCCAGCGAGACCAAGCGCCCTCGCCTGGAGGGTCGCTACCTGCACAATGACCAGGGTCTGTCGTTTCGCAAGCTGATGGACGCGATTCGCCAGGTCCTGTCGATGGTGCTTGAGCAGCACGCCATCGAGCTGCTACTGCAGCAGCGCCAGTACGGCATCCAGGTCTCACCGCTGCACGACCACAAGCTGCTCGGCAGCGCCTCGTTCGTACTCGCAGCCAGCGCCCAATGCGACTCCGAAGAGTTGCGAACGCGCTTGCCAGCTCACCTCAAGGTCGGTCCGGTGGAGCGTATTCGCCAGTTGGTCAATCTTCACCTGCCGGGGATCAAGGTGAAACCGCTGCCGGTGGCGCCGCGGCAGATCCCATTTCATTCCGGTAAGACCTATTTCGCACTGGAACTCAACTCCGAGGAACTGGCGCAGCTGGAGCGTTCCGGCGGCTTCGCCTTCCACGTGTCCGGAGAATTCACTGGCCTTGAGCTGAAATTTTGGGCGATCAGGAACTGACCGACATGATCAGAGAAATGGACTACGCACAGGACGACAAGACCGTCATCCTCAATCGCCACGGCGATGCCCCGGCGCAAAGCCCGCTGACCGACTTCAGCACGCCACCCAAATTCGAGCAGCTCGAAGAGCGGATGATCTACGCAGCGCGGCTGCGTCCGGCCGAAACCTTCAACATCAGCCTCAACCCATTGGTCGCGGCGGCCTCCTCTCTGCTCTCGGAAGTGGTGCGGCTCAAGCACAGCTACGAAGGCGAAGATCTGCTCGCGCTGAACCAGCGCCTGTCCGGCGAACTCAAGCTGTTCGAACACCGGGCCCTGCACGATGGTGCGGAAAGCAGCCAGGTGATGGCCGCCCGTTACGTGTTATGCACGGCAATCGACGAGGCTGTCGTGACCACACCTTGGGGCAACGAAAGTGAATGGTCGCAGATGAGTCTGCTTTCCTCCTTCCATAACGAGACTTTTGGCGGCGAGAAGTTCTTCCAGCTGCTCGAGCGCCTCTCGCGCAACCCGGTCAAGCACTTGCCGATGCTGGAGCTGATGTATCTCTGCCTGTCGCTCGGTTTCGAGGGCAAGTACCGGGTCATGCCGCGCGGCATGCTCGAACTCGAAGCGGTGCGAGACAGCCTCTACCGGCAGATTCGTCAACTGCGCGGCGACGTACCGCGCGAGGTCTCGCCACACTGGCAGGGTCTGAAGGATACCCGCCGGCGCTTGGTGCGCATCGTGCCGTGGTGGATGGTCGCGCTGTGCACCCTGATCTGCCTTGGGATGCTTTACGCCGGTTTTGCCTGGGTGCTGGGCGAGCAGCGCGAAACGGTCCTTCAACCATACCAATCCATCGATCCAACCATTCAGATCGAGCCCAAGCCGTAACAAGGACGTAACGCCATGAAGGTTTTTTTAGGCAAGCTTGCCGCGTTTTTCCGCAAGACCTGGGTATGGAGCCTGTGCGTCTTGCTGGCCCTGGCCCTGTTGGTGTGGTTCGTCGGACCGCTGCTGGCGGTGGACGACTACAAATTCTGGGAGCCCTCGACCAGCCGCCTGCTGACCATTGCCGGCCTGTGCTTGGTCTGGGGTCTATTCATCGTGTTCGCCAGCTGGCGTAGCACCCGCCGCAAACAGGCCGAAGCCAGCGACGAACAAATGCAGGAGCGACTTCGGCGTGAGGGCTTGGTCAGTGAGGAACAAGGCATCCTGAGCCAACGCTACCGCGACGCCGTGCGCACGCTCAAGAGTTCGAGCCTGTACCGCGGGCGCAGTGAGAAATGGCGCAACGACCTGCCCTGGTACCTGTTGCTCGGCCCTCAGGGCAGTGGCAAAACCTCGTTGCTGGACTTTTCCGGCCTGGACTTCCCACTCAACCGCGGTGAAAACCAGCGTCTGACCAAAGATGTATCAGGCACCCGTTACGCTGACTGGTATTTCGCCGACCACGCCGTGCTGATCGATACCGCCGGCCGATACCTGACCCAGCCGGACTCGGGAGTCGACGGCAAAGCCTGGGATACATTGCTAGGCCTGCTGCGTCGCCGCCGTGCACGGCCACTCAACGGCGTACTGATCAACATTCCGGTCGAGCAGCTGCTTCATTCGAGCGAACTGGAACTCGAGACGCTGGCGCGCCAGAGCCGTCAGCGCCTGCACGAAATTCACCAGCGCCTCGGGGCCGACGTACCGGTTTATCTGGTATTGAGTAAAGCGGACAAGGTGCTTGGCTTCGACGAGTTCTTCGATCAACTCTCGCGCGAAGAAAGCGATCAGGTGCTGGGGGCCAGCTTCCGCAAGGAGCAGGACGGCACCGACGTCAATGCAGTCCGGGGCGAGTTCGAGGAACTGCTGCGCCGACTCAACAGCCAGGTCATCCTGCGCATGCACCAGGAGCGCGACACCCAGCGCCGGGGGCGCATTCTCGATTTTCCGCATCAGCTCGGCCAGATCGGCGAGCGGCTGTGCCTCTTCGTCGAGCTGGCGTTTTCCGGCAACCGCTACCAGCGTGCCAGCCAACTGCGCGGGTTCTACTTGACCAGCGCACCGCAGCTGCAAGGTGAACTCGACCCGCTCACCAGCGGCATCGGACGCAACCTCGGTTTGTCGAGCAGTACATTGCCGACGTTCCGTAGCGGTCGGGCGCGCTTCATTAATCACCTGCTAAGCCGCGTGATTTTCCCCGAGGCGGACCTGGCCGGCTTGGATCAGAAGGAAGTACGCCGCATCGACTGGGGTCAGCGCGTCCTGTATGCCGCGAGCTTCGCCTGCCTGGCACTGTTTGGTGCGCTCTGGGCAAACGGTTTCTCCGACAATCACGAACGACTCGAGCAGCTGCGCAACCTCGCTGACCAGCTGGGTCGCGAGCTCCAGGAAATCGCTCCCCAAGATGATGCATTGCGTACGCTCAAGGCGCTGGATACCAGCTATGCGGCCGCCCAGGTGTTCCCAGACAAGGCTAAGGTGTCCTACCTTCAGCGCGGCGGGCTCTACCAGGGCGCGCTGGTCGATCCCACCGTCTATCAGGCCTACCGCCGCGAGTTGCAAACCCTACTGCTGCCTCGCGTTGCGCGTCAGCTCGAAGCCCAAATCCGCGCCAATCTCACTGATCGAGAGCGCCTGCTTGGCAGCCTGCGCGCCTACCTGATGCTCAACCTGGAAGAACGCCGCGACGACGACTTCCTCAAGGACTGGCTCGCCGCCGACTGGTCGCTGCGCTACGCCGGAAACGCCGTCGCGCAGAACGGTCTCAACACCCATTTTGAGCGGCTACTCAATGACGGATTCGCTCCTTATGCGCTTAACGACCAGCTCGTTACCGAGGCACGTCAGGTGCTGCGCAGCGAGTCGCTAGCCAACGTCGTCTATCGCATGTTGCGCGACCAGGCTCGCAGCTTGCCTGACTACCGGTTCAGTCAGCGTCTTGGCCCGCAGGGCGCATTGTTCAGCGGCAGCGACTACACAATTCCTGGCTTCTATACCCAGCATGGTTATCAGAAGTTTTATCTCGCCCAAGGCAGCGAGTTGGTACGCGAGATCCTCCGCGACAACTGGGTGCTCGGCGAAGGCGACAGCTTGAGTCTGAAAGATCTTGGACGGCTGATGGTCGAGATGGAGCAGCTCTACTTCCGTGACTACGCCAACTATTGGAGCGAAGCGGTAGCTCAGCTGGCGCTGGAGCCCATCGCAGGTGCTGGCCAGGGCTCGGTACTTCTCAGCGGCTTGAGCGCAGCCAATTCGCCGCTGCTGCAATTGCTCGTCGAGGTGCGCGATAACACCCGATTCGCCGGCGCAGCCGATGCCGCCGGCGATGCCACGGAGGCGGCCGATGCCCTCAAGGAAGCCAACGGCAAGCTCGGCAAGGCGGCCAAGCTGGCTTCGGCCGCTGCAGAGCAAACACAGGCAGCATTAGCAAAGAACCTGCCTGATACGGCGCGCAAAACACTCGAGCGCCGCTTCGAACCGCTGCATCGGCTGCTCGATGAAAACGCAGGCGCCAGCGCCGAGCTTGTTCCGACACTGCAAGCCCTCGACGCTCTTCAATTGCAACTGGCTAGCCTGACCCACGCCAGCGCGCCTGATCAGGCGGCTTTCGAACTCGCCAAGGCGCGCATGGGCGGGCAACGTGATGCAATCAACCAGTTGCGGGCGAGCGCAGCGCGCTTGCCACAACCGATCGGTAACTGGCTCGGCCTCCTCGCCGAAGACAGCTGGACGCTCGTTCTAAACGATGCCTATCACTACCTCAACCAGCGCTACCAGAGCGAGCTCTACGCGGTCTACAAGGGTTCGCTGCGCCAGCGCTATCCGTTTAGCGCCCACAGCGAGAGTGATGTGGCCATCGCTGACTTCAGGGAGTTCTTCAAGACGCAAGGCGTCGCTGACGGGTTCTTTGATCGCTACCTGAAGGCGTTCGTCAGCGGAAGCGCTGGCCACTATCAACTTCGTCGAGTCGACGGCCGTGGCTTGCCCCTGTCACGCGAATTCCTGTCGCAAATGAGTAACGCACAAACCATCCGCCGCAGTTTCTTTGCAGAAAACCCGAACGAGCCGCAGATTCGTTTCAAACTCGAACCCTACTCGTTGGATTCGAGCCTGGGTCGCGCCGACTTCCGCTTCGGTAATCAACAGATGGAATACCGCCACGGTCCGATCATGCAGACCGCCTTCAGCTGGCCAGCCGATGCAGAGGACGGCCGCACCAGCCTGGTAGTCGAAGAGTTGGGCGGGCGCCGCGTTGGCATCGAGAAGAACACCGGCCCCTGGTCGCTGTTCCGTCTGCTGGACCTGATGCAGGTCGACTACCACAGCGGTCGCGACGTTCTGATGCTCAAGGCCAATCTGGGAGGTCGCAACGCTAACT
The DNA here is from genome assembly GCF_050269105.1 of Pseudomonas sp. NPDC077408. NCBI lineage: Bacteria > Pseudomonadati > Pseudomonadota > Gammaproteobacteria > Pseudomonadales > Pseudomonadaceae > Pseudomonas > Pseudomonas sp. NPDC077408. Next base: position 99,027 of record NZ_JBNNHS010000012.1, on the reverse strand, counting down.
ACCTATTGCACAGCCAGCGCTCGCCGAACCCGTTCGACATCGCCCGGCTGCGTGACTTCAAGCTTCCGGCAACGCTGTGATGTCAGCCACCGCAAGCCTGGCTTACAGCTGGCGCAGCGCCGCGCGGACCGATACGGGTAAAGTTCGCGCGCGCAATGAAGATGCCCTTCTCGACCGTCCCGAGCAAGGCCTCTGGGTTGTCGCCGATGGAATGGGCGGCCACCACAACGGCGCGCTGGCCAGCCGTCTGATCGTCGAGCAGCTCGCCGTGTTGCCTGAGGGCGACATGTCCGAGCGCCTGGTCAGCTTGCGCCGCTGCCTGCATGACCTTAACCGCAGGCTGGGCCAGGAACTGACAGTCACGGCTGACCGCCCCGACCCCGTGATTGGCAGCACCGTGGTCGCGCTGCTGATGGAAGCCGATCGCGCCGCCTGCGTCTGGGCTGGCGACAGCCGCTGCTACCTCTGGCGCCGCGGGCGGCTCTATCAGCTCTCACGCGACCACTCGCTGCTGCAACAGCTGATCGATGAGCAGAGCCTGAGCCCGCAGGAAGCCGCGCGCCACCCTGCAGCGCATGCCCTTACCCGCGCCATCGGCGCCAGCGAACAACTGACGCTGGATATCCTCGAGTTCGACGTGTATCCAGGCGATACCTTGCTGCTGTGCAGCGACGGGCTCTACCAAAGCCTGTCGCCGGACAGTCTGGGAGCAGCGCTCAACGCACCGTCAACGAGCCTAGCCCTGCAGCGGCTGTTTGACGAGGCCATGGACGGTCCGTGTCGAGACAACCTGAGCGCTGTGGTGATCCGCCTATGAACGAGCCCCTGCGTGCAGAGCCGGCATCAGACCTCACCTACTTCGCTTTCGCTGCCTCGGCCACCACACCAGCGAGTCTGGCCACATCCGCCGCAGCCACCGCCGCTAGCGACTTGCCTGAAGTCTTGGCAGGACGCTACCTGATCGAACGGCTGCTCGGCGTCGGCGGCATGGGCGCCGTCTACCGCGCGCGGGACCTTCTACGTGAGCAGTTTGGCGACCCGGAACCCTACATCGCCGTCAAAACCCTGAGCGACGAGTTCACCGAGTACCCCGACGCACATGCGCTGCTTTATACCGAGTTCGCGTTGACCGCACGCTTGAGTCACCGCCACGTTGTGCGATTGTTCGGTTTTGACGTGGACGCCCTCAGCCAGCGCGCCTTCATTACACTCGAACTGCTCAAGGGACCCACGCTCGACCAGTTGCTCAGCGAACGTCCCGAAGGCCTCACCTGGGACGAGTTACGCGAAATCGCCGTGCCGCTGATCGAAGCCTTGGCTTACTCCCACAGCCGCGGTGTCATTCACGGTGACATCAAACCAAGCAACGTAATACTGGCGGAGGATGGTCTGCGCTTGTTCGACTACGGGCTTGGCCAGCCGCTCGAAGGCGTGCTGAAGAATCTGCCTCGTCTGTCCCGCAACCGATTCAAGGCCTGGACCACGCGCTATGCAGCCCCTGAGCTTCTGGACGGCGGCGAGCCATCAGCAGCCAGCGATATGTACGCACTCGGTTGCCTGCTTTATGAAATGGCCAGCGGCCGCCACCCGTTCCGGCGGCTAAGTGCCAAGCAGGCAAAAGCGCTGGCCCTCGACAAGGAACTACAACGCCCACCGCACTTGGCTCATGGCTGGCTCACATTGCAGGCAGCGCTGGCGTTTGATGCTGATCAGCGCACAGCGAGCTTGACCCAACTGCTGAATATATTCCGCCGCCCCGCACCAAGCCGCCTGCAGCGCTGGTTCGGGCGCGCCCATGGATGACAAGGAAACAAGGAAGCGCCATGTTCAACGCGGCCAATGAAGCCCATTTCAGCCTCACCATCGAAGGCATCGTTCACGACCTGCAGGTACTCGCCTTCAACGGTCGCGAGGCCATCAGCCAGCCCTACCGCTTCGACTTGGAGCTTGTCAGCGAGCACGCCGATCTGGATCTGCAAAGCCTGCTGCACCAGCCAGCCTTCCTAGCACTCTCGCCGGCAGGCAACGGTATCAATGGGGTGATCTATCGCGTCGCCCAGGGCGAGTCCGGCAAACGCTTGACCCGCTACCAGGTGACCCTCGTTCCGCAACTGGCCTACCTCGCGCACCGCACCGATCAGCGCATCTTTCAACACCTGACCGTCCCGCAAATCATCGCTCAGGTGCTCGAAGGTCACGGCATACAAGCGGACGTCTATCGATTTCAGCTCGGCCCGGCGATCTATCCCGAGCGTGACTACTGCACTCAGTACGACGAAACCGACCTGCATTTCGTCCAGCGTCTGTGTGAAGAAGAAGGCATCCACTATCACTTTGAGCACAGCGCACAGGGCCATGTGCTGGTGTTCGGTGATGACCAGACGAGCTTCCCGAAACTCGGCCAGCCCACCGCGTACCTGCAGGACAGCGGGCTGGTCGCCGACGAGCCGGTGATCAAACGCTTCTCGGTGCGCCTGGAGACCCGTACCAACCGCGTCAGCCGGCGCGATTACGACTTCGAACAGCCGCGCCTGGTGATGGAGGCCCCACAGAAGGGCCAACCGCTAGACGGGCAAAAATTGCCGGAGCCAGACCTCGAAGATTATGACTACCCGGGCCGCTTCACTGATCGCACACGCGGCAAGCACCTATCTCAGCGGTCCCTGGAACGCCACCGCGCCGACTACCGCCTGGCTGAAGGCCGAAGCGACCAGCCACGGCTGGTCAGCGGGCACCTACTGGAAATCGCAGATCACCCGCGCCGTGAATGGAATGACCTCTGGCTGCTCACCGAGGTGCTTCACGAAGGCAAACAGCCTCAGGTGCTGGAGGAGTCGGTTACGCAATCAGGCGAAAGCACAGATTTTACCCAAGGCTACCGCAACCGCTTCACCGCGACGCCCTGGGATATCCCTCACCGCCCTCCCCTGAACCACCCCAAGCCTAAGGTGCTCGGTAGCCAGAGCGCTGTGGTTACAGGCCCGGCCGGCGAAGAGATCCATTGCGATGAATACGGCCGCGTGAAGGTCCAGTTCTTCTGGGATCGCCACGGCCAAGCTGATGACAAGACAAGCTGCTGGCTACGCGTCAGTTCAAGCTGGGCAGGCGACCGTTACGGCGGCATAGCCATCCCACGCGTTGGGATGGAGGTGCTGATCACCTTTTTGGAAGGCGACCCTGATCAGCCGCTTGTTACCGGTTGCCTGTACCACAAGGAGCATCAGGTCCCTTACGACTTGCCAGCCAACAAGACCCGCAGCGTCTTCAAGACGCTTAGCTCGCCCAGTGGTGGCGGCTATAACGAATTGCGCATCGAAGACCGCAAGGGCGCCGAGCAAATCTATATCCACGCCCAGCGGGACTGGGACGAAAACATCGAGCACGACCAGAAGATCCGCGTTGGCCACGAACGCCACGACACCGTTGAGAAGAACAGCTACAGCGAGTTCCGCGCCGAAGAACACCTGACCGTCGTCGGCCACCGCAAGGTCGAAGTCAAACCTGAAGATCACCTCACCGTCGGCCAGGCCCAGCACATTAAGCTCGGCACCGCCCAACTGACCAAAGCCGGCCGCGAGATTCACCTAAAAGCCGGCCAGAAGATGGTCATCGAAGCCGGCATCGAACTGACCCTGCAAGCAGGCGGCAGCTTTATCAAGCTAGACCCCGGCGGCATCACCGTCAGCGGCCCGATGATCAAGATCAACGCCGGTGGTGCGCCAGGTAAGGGAGCAGGGATAAAGATCAAGCCGCCGGTGCCGCCGGGAATGGCTGATAGGGATAAGGCGGGGAGCCTGATGGAACAGGTACCACCGGGCGAGGGAGCCAAGGTAACCAGCAAACGCAAGCGCTCTCTCAATTTCTCCGGCTAGAAAAGGACAGGGGCGGCCGTCAGGCCAGCTCGAACAGTAAGGAAGCATCGATGGCCGAAAACAAGCCGATCAACTGGGCATACCCGTTTCCCAGCAAGGAACCGAACAGCAACCCACTGCAGCTCATGACCCATATGGCTAACGCCAAGGGTGGCTACTACCCCACTGGGGAGAATGGCCTATGGCACGGCGGCGTACATTTCGACGATGGCACGGCAGCATTTTTCAATCAGTCGAGCGTGCGCTGTATAGCCGATGGCGAAGTGATTGCCTACCGCATCGACGAGCGCTACCCGGTCAGCGAATTCACTGACGAGATCCCGCGCGTGAAACGAGCGCCCTTTTCCACGGGGTTCGTGCTGGTCAAGCACAGCCTCCAGCCACCGCCACTAAAGAACGCTGACGGCAGCCTTAGCAATGAGCAAAACCCTCCAAGCCTGACCCTCTACAGCCTGTACATGCATCTGCTGGACTGGGCAGGCTACCAAGCGAAACCGGACCTGGCGCGCCCCGCTTTCTGGGAGGCCAAGCGCTATACCGTGAATACGCAGAGAGACGGTCTGAGCGTTCGCGCAGGCCCGAGTAAGAACACCACCAAACTATCAGAGCTGTGCAAGGGTGCTGAAGTCACCATTGGCGAAACGGAAGGCGAATTCAGCAAGCTGATCAGCATCATCAGCGGGACGGCACAGCCCGCGCTGGCTGCTGACGATCAAGGGCAACTGCCCGGCTATGTATCCACCAGTTTGCTCAAACCGCACAGCGAACCAACGGAATACGACAAGGTAGTCGTTCTCGAGAGCGGGCTGCCGATCAAGGCCGGTGATCTGATCGGCCATCCAGGCCTGTACCAGAACCACGACAGCGCCGCCCAGCACATGGTCCATGTCGAACTGTTCAGCTGCGATGATGCACCTGCGTTCATCGCGCGCAGCCGCGCCTGGGCCAGCCGCTTGCCAGACGGCCAGAAAACCCTGCTCAAGGTCTACAAAGGCGCCAGCAAACTGATCGCTCATCGAGAGGACATAGGTGCTGAGAATCCACCCAAACTCAGCGATGAAGGCTCGCAAGTCGGTGTCGACCTGATAATTCCGCAAACGCTGCTGGATGGATTGCCGGCTTCGCACAAGATTCAGGTCACTATCCCTGCCGAAGGCAGTACGCCAGCAAGCACAACCATATGGTGGCGACTGAACGGCCTGTTCGCCGACGAAAACGGCAACCCCATCGATGGCTGGCTCGCCGAGCAGGAGCTGATCACTACCCGCCATAGCCCTTGGGAATGGGAAGGCTTCCAATGCGTCGAGGAAACCGGGACTGCTGTCGAGAAGCTTGCTTATAGTCTCAACGCCCGCCGCCTGCTGAGCACGGAAGAACAGCAAAACTACCGCGCCCAGATCAACAAGGCAGACGGTGGCCCCATCCTGACGCTGGCCCGGTTGCATGACATCGTCGACACAGACAATGACGGCACATTGAGCAGCCGGGAAATCCGTGCTGCCCTAGCCAAACCTTGGCAGGCGCAACTGATCGGACAGTTGATCACCAGACATGAAAGCGAATGGTTCTGGGAAAAAAGTAAATGGGATGAGCTGGATCCGTTACTGGAGGAAGAGCCTGGAAGACCGAATCTGATTTGGCAAACGGAAAAGCAGCGAATCGAGAAGCTGAGCTGGTGGAGCGATCTAGCCGAAAAACACGGGATCGGTGGGGATGGTAAGGCTTGGCATGTACAGCCTCAGTGGTTAACAGTCCTCTTTAAAGCGAAACGCAAAGAGTTCATTACTCTTAAAATGCTCAAAACTGCGAGCCCTAGCATTACTGACAATTACGCTGAAGCTGTACTTCCGCACCTCAATAAATACGCCATATCATACAAGATAGACACGCCGCTACTTATTGCCAACTTTCTATCTCAAGTCGGCCATGAAAGCGGCTTTATAGTGAGATCAGAAAACTTGAGCTATTCTGCCAAGCGTATGCGGGAAGTATTTGGCTGCAAGAACAACATACGTGGTTACGACGCGAGCAAGGACGACTGCAAGATCTCCCCTAGGCTAAGGCCAAAGCTATGGACAGAAGCTGCCAAATACGAAAGAAACGCAGAAAACCTAGGCAGCTATGTTTACGCTGGCCGAAATGGTAATGGTGATGAAGAAAGCCGCGACGGATACAAGTACCGTGGCCGAGGAATTATTCAGCTTACCGGCAAAAATAACTACATAGCCTATACCCGCATACATAATGAAAAAAACGCACAGGACCACCAGGATTTTGTAAGCAATCCAGACTTGGTTACCAGCAACCTTGAATATGGAATTGAGTCCGCCTTTGTCTGGTGGGAAATGAACGATTTGAATGGAAAAATACTGAAATCTTATAGCGCAAGGACTGAGAGTGATATTACCGCTCACGTCGCGGACGTTTCCACAATCGTTAACGGTGGGACTATCGGCCTACCCGAACGTGTCAAACTTTTCGAATCGCTCCGTGGACTCTTTGAGATATAAATGAACTTCCTTAAGCCACTAATAGTTTCGATCCTCCTCGTTAATACCTGTGTAGCCGAAGAGCTAATCAAGCCCCTATCACCAAGTTTCTTAGGAAGCCATGAGATACACTTTTCTAACACCGCTAGCGATGGCGACGAAAAGGCCCTAACAGCTGAGTTGATTCAGGAAGGTGGGCAGCGCATGGTCCTTCCAGTGCGATGCAACCCGGAGGGAGGAGAACCGTCGCTTAGTAGCTCCTACTCGCTCGCGTTACCCGACGGGTCTAATGCGTTAGTTATTACCTGTTCTTATGACCTGAACCACAGTGGTTTAGGATTAAAAGGAACGCAATATATCAGCTACGTGTTTAAGGAGGTTTCTGGATCAATCGAAAGGCTGGAAAGGCTGGAAAGGCTTATCTCTGGCTACGAGGGGGACGCAGAAAATGGAGAAAGGCAGTATTACTTTTATCCAACAAGTGAACTGGCCAAACAAAAGCTGAAAGATGGGGAAACTGACTCCCCTAAGCTTATTCACCAAATAATTCTTACCAGACTGGCAAACCGCGACTATGAAGCAATCAGATCCTATAGCTCTGACAGAAAAAATAAGGAAACAATTAGAAAACCTCCAACCGCTAAACGCGACATTTCGATCTATAACGACATTGGCTATGCATTAGCTGAAGCGAACGAGCTTGATCTAGCTCTTTGCGTGCTTCGAAACGTAGAAGAAATATCGCCTGAACGCACTGTACTCATGTTGAATCTGGCCGACGTCCTTTGGGAGAAAGGACTTCAAGAGGAAGCGAAACCTTACTACCAAAAATATTATTCACAAATGGAAAATATTGGAAAGAAAAGGCTAGTGCCTACGAGAGTCATGGCGCGATTATTGAGATAGCATCAGAGTTGTATGCACCCTTAACCCAGCAGAAGAGACCAAAAACGCCCGGTCTTTTGTTAGGGCGTTTTTGTTTTTGTCAAAAAGAAAAAAAAACGGAACAGATTTACTTTCGTTTTTGGCTCGCAGCCTACATTGGCTTTTCGCTCGGTGAGGCGTTGCACTTCGTCGATAAACCTATTATCGCCAGTCACTGACCACGCTGTAACGCCTCACTAATCGCGTTCAGCTCTTGCTCAGATGCGGCCTCACTAACAAATGCTTTGGATCGCTTGCATCGTTGCTCTTCGGCATTCCCTAACGCGAGGTACCATCGCGGCAAGCACCTGTTACAACTCGATATAGCTTGAGCAGGCAAGCAAGCCAGTGCCTGTATAAACAGCGCTAGACCTGTAACGACTCTCCCACAGAGCACCCGAACGACCCGCGATCTAAGTAGTACTGCGTATCTTTAAGCGATGCATTGAACTGATTTCGAGCCCAGGCGTTTGTTTGGCAGTTTTTGCGGGTAGCAAAAAAGGCGCCCTAAGGCGCCTTCTGTTGGAGCGAAGCGAAAATCAAGCCTTGGCTTTCTTCGCAGCGCGGTTGCGCTCGCCTTCGTCGAGGATCTTCTTGCGCAGACGGATCGACTTCGGCGTGACTTCGCACAGCTCGTCGTCCTGGATGAATTCCAGCGCCTGCTCCAGGGTGAACTTCACCGGCGGAACCAGGGCGATGGTTTCATCCTTGCCCGAGGCGCGCATGTTGTCGAGCTTCTTGCCTTTGGTGGGGTTTACGCCCATGTCGTTGTCACGGCTGTTCAGGCCGACGATCTGACCGTTGTAGATTTCCTGACCGTGCTCGACGAACAGCTTGCCGCGCGCCTGCAGGGTTTCCAGGGAATAGGTCAGTGCCTTGCCGGTTTCGACCGAAACCAATACGCCGTTCTGACGACCGGACATGTGGCCGGACTTCATCACGTCGTAGCGGTCGAAGATCGAGGTCAGGATGCCCGCACCGTTGGTGATGGTCAGGAAGTGGTTACGGAAACCGATCAGGCCACGAGCCGGGATGTTGTACTCAAGGCGCACACGGCCCTTGCCATCCGGAACCATGTTGCTCAGGTCGCCCTTACGCAAGCCCATCTCTTCCATGACCTTGCCCTGAGCTTCTTCCGGGATGTCGATGGTGACGTTCTCGAACGGCTCGTGCTTGGCACCGTCGACGTCACGAATGATCACTTCCGGACGGCCTACGGCCATTTCGAAGCCTTCACGGCGCATGTTCTCGATCAGTACCGACAGGTGCAGCTCACCACGACCGGAGACCTTGAACTTGTCGGCCGAGTCGCCTTCTTCAACGCGCAGGGCTACGTTGTACAGCAGCTCCTTGTCCAGACGGTCTTTGATGTTACGGCTGGTGACGAACTTGCCTTCCTTGCCGCAGAACGGCGAATCGTTGACCTGGAAGGTCATGGAAACGGTCGGCTCGTCAACGGTCAGCGGCTTCATCGCTTCGACGTTGTTCTGGTCGCACAGGGTGTCGGAGATGAACAGTTCATCCATACCGCTGATGCAGACGATGTCGCCAGCGGTGGCTTCTTCGACGTCGACACGGTGCAGACCGTGGTGACCCATCAGCTTGAGGATACGGCCGTTACGCTTCTTGCCGTGCATGTCGATGGCAGTGACTGGGGTGTTCGGCTTGACGCGACCACGGGCGATACGGCCTACACCGATGATGCCGAGGAAGCTGTTGTAGTCCAGCGCTGAAATCTGCATCTGGAACGGGCCGTCCATGTCGACCTTCGGAGCCGGTACGTGGTCGACGATGGCCTGGTACAGCGGGGTCATGTCTTCAGCCATGTCGGTGTGATCCAGACCGGCAATGCCGTTCAGGGCCGAGGCGTAGACGACCTGGAAGTCCAGCTGCTCTTCGGTGGCGCCGAGGTTGTCGAACAGGTCGAAGATCTGGTCCAGCACCCAATCAGGACGCGCGCCCGGACGGTCGACCTTGTTGATCACCACGATCGGACGCAGGCCGGCTTCGAAGGCCTTCTTGGTCACGAAGCGGGTTTGCGGCATCGGGCCGTCCTGGGCATCGACCAGCAGCAGCACGGAGTCGACCATCGACATCACGCGCTCAACTTCACCGCCGAAGTCGGCGTGGCCGGGGGTGTCGACGATGTTGATGCGGTAGTCGTTCCAGCGAATCGCGGTGTTCTTGGCCAGGATGGTGATCCCGCGCTCTTTTTCCTGGTCGTTGGAGTCCATCACGCGCTCGTCGTTGAGCTCGCCGCGCTCCAGAGTGCCGGACTGACGCAGGAGCTTGTCGACCAGAGTGGTTTTGCCATGGTCAACGTGAGCGATGATGGCGATGTTGCGAAGATTGTCGATCACAGTAGTGGTCTCGTAGTTGGGTTGGGCTACTCGGCAAATGCTTCAAGCTGCCCAACGCGAAAAAATTGGATGAAGGGAACAAATCGTTAGCGACGTGTTGCGGCGATTCAGCCGCAAAGCGGGTCGGGAGGGCGGTGGCGGATACTGCCGCCCAGCAGGCCGGGCTGTTTAGCTCGGACGATAAACGCGCACATTGACATGCCCCTCGCTCAGCAAATGATGAGCATGCAGGCGGCTCATGACACCTTTATCGCAATACAGCAGGTACTGGCGATTGTCGTCCAGTTCCTTGAATCGGTTGTTCAGTGCATAAAACGGCAATGTTTGCACTTCGATGCCCTGCAGTTGCAGAGGTTCGTCCTCGGCAAGGTCGGGGTGGCGAATGTCGATTACCACCTGCCCGGCACTCGCCTCGATAACTTCTTCAACTTGCAAATCCTGGCCCAGCTCGTCGATCACCCGATCGATGGCCACTTGCCGGGCATTCGCCAGAGCGCGCTCGAGGATCGCCATGTCGAACTGTTTCTCTTCGTGCTCGACGCGATAACGTTTGGCTTTGGTCGTCGGGTTCACCGAAATTACGCCACAGTACTCGGGCATGTTCTTGGCAAACTCGGCGGTGCCGATCTCGGAAGCGGTGTCGATGATGTCCTGTTTGTGGCTGGCGATCAGCGGACGCAGCACCAGCATATCGGTAGCCGAGTCGATAACCGACAGATTAGGCAGCGTCTGGCTCGAGACCTGAGAGATCGCTTCACCGGTTACCAGCGCGTCGATATGCAAACGTTCGGCGATCTGAGTCGAGACGCGCAGCATCATGCGTTTCAACACCACACCCATGTGGCTGTTATCGACCTTTTCCAGGATCTCACCGACTACTTCTTCGAACGGCACGCTGATAAACAGTACGCGATGGGAGCTGCCGTACTTCTTCCATAAATAGTGGGCAACTTCCATCACGCCCAGCTCATGGGCGCGACCACCCAGATTGAAGAAGCAGAAATGGGTCATCAACCCGCGGCGCATCATCTGATATGCCGCCACGGTGGAATCGAAGCCGCCGGACATCAGCACCAGCGTCTGCTCCAGCGCGCCCAGCGGGTAGCCGCCAATACCGTCGTGCTGTGCGTGCACGACAAACAGGCGTTGGTCGCGGATTTCCATCCGCACTTGGATTTCCGGTGCTTTGAGCGAGATGCCAGCGGCGCCGCACTGTTGGCGAAGCTCGCTGCCAACATATCGCTCTACATCCATCGAGCTGAATGGGTGCTTGCCTGCCCGTTTGCATCGCACGGCGAAGATCTTGCCCGGCAGACGGTCGGCATAGTGCGCCTTGCACTTGGCGAGGATGTCGTCCAGATCGCCTAGCGGGTACTCGTGCACTTCCAGGCAATGGGCGATGCCCGGCGTGCAGCGCAGGCGCTCGATCATCTGGTGCAAGATTTTCGGATCACTGAGCGCGGTTTCCACCTCAACGTTGTCCCACACCCCCTCCACCCGCAGTTCGGGATCGAGGTCGCGCAGCACGGTACGGATGTTCTTCGCCAATTGGCGAATGAAGCCCTTGCGTACCGGTGGGCTCTTTATGGTGATTTCGGGGAAAACCTTGACGATCAGTTTCATGGAAACAGCGCAGCGCCAGCATGGCGTGAAAAGAGGGGGGCGGAGTATATCGGAATTTGGTCAAGCTTTAGACAGTTTTATCGGAAAGCCCAACCTTGCACCCTTATGGAACAATCCCATTACTTTTCGCACCAATTTAGAGCGCATATAAACAAGCACAGCTGCACTAAACGACGGCGAGTACGCTAGGGCGGCTTAACAAGGGTGCTCGGATCCATCTCGGAGCACTGGCATGTAATTTGCTCCCTTGTGAGGCAGGTCGCCTTGACGGAGTATCGCCCGCTCGGCTTCACCCCCTAGATTCCGGAAGCATATCTGTCAACGCTTCCACCACTTGGAGAGCACCATGTCGAAGTCGCTTCAACTGATCAAAGATTACGATGTGAAGTGGATTGATCTGCGCTTCACCGACACCAAGGGCAAGCAGCACCACGTGACCGTTCCGGCGCGCGATGCTCACGACGAAGATTTCTTCGAGCACGGCAAAATGTTCGACGGCTCGTCCATCCATGGCTGGAAAGGCATTGAAGCCTCCGACATGATCCTGATGCCGGTCGATGAAACTGCCGTTCTGGATCCGTTCACCGAAGAGCCAACCCTGATTCTGGTCTGCGACATCGTCGAGCCAAGCACCATGCAGGGCTATGACCGCGACCCACGCTCCATCGCCAAGCGCGCCGAGGAATTCCTCAAGTCCACCGGCATCGGCGACACTGTATTCGTTGGCCCGGAACCTGAGTTCTTCATCTTCGACCAGGTGAAGTTCAAGTCCGACATCTCCGGCTCGATGTTCAAGATCTACTCCGAGCAAGGCTCCTGGATGACCGACCAGGACGTCGAAGGCGGCAACAAGGGCCATCGCCCGGCCGTGAAGGGTGGCTACTTCCCAGTTCCGCCGTGCGACCACGACCACGAAATCCGTACTGCCATGTGCAACGCCATGGAAGAGATGGGCCTGGTCGTCGAAGTGCATCACCACGAAGTGGCGACTGCCGGTCAGAACGAAATCGGCGTCAAGTTCAACACGCTGGTAAACAAGGCTGACGAAGTTCAGACCCTGAAGTACTGCGTGCACAACGTGGCCGATGTCTACGGCAAGACCGCGACCTTCATGCCGAAGCCGCTGTACGGCGACAACGGTTCGGGCATGCACGTACACATGTCGATCTCCAAAGACGGCAAGAACACCTTCGCTGGCGAAGGCTATGCCGGCCTGTCCGAAACCGCCCTGTACTTCATCGGCGGCATCATCAAGCACGGCAAGGCGCTGAACGGCTTCACCAACCCGGCTACCAACTCCTACAAGCGCTTGGTGCCAGGCTTCGAAGCACCGGTCATGCTGGCCTACTCGGCTCGTAACCGTTCCGCCTCGATCCGTATCCCTTACGTTTCCAGCCCGAAAGCCCGCCGTATCGAAGCGCGCTTCCCGGATCCGGCTGCCAACCCATACCTGTGCTTCGCTGCACTGCTGATGGCTGGCCTGGACGGCATCCAAAACAAGATCCACCCCGGCGATGCTGCTGACAAGAACCTGTACGATCTGCCGCCAGAAGAAGGCAAGCTGATCCCGCAGGTATGCGGCAGCCTGAAGGAAGCCCTGGAAGAACTCGACAAGGGCCGTGCGTTCCTGACCAAGGGCGGTGTGTTCTCCGATGACTTCATCGATGCCTACCTCGAGCTGAAGAGCGAGGAAGAAATCAAGGTCCGTACCTTCGTTCACCCGCTGGAATACGACCTGTACTACAGCGTCTAAGCCAGTACGCGTGACAGAAAAGCCTCCTTCGGGAGGCTTTTCCGTTTCTGCGATGTCATCAGTTGGTGATACCGACGTTACGACAAACGACCGGAGTGGCGTCGATCCCAAATCGCAACGGTCGCGCTTGCCTCGCCGCCAGCACGGTGCAAGGCTTCTCGCCACCCCTACCGCGGAGCTTCCCATGCGCATTGCATTGTTCAGCCTGCTACTCGCTCTCATGGCCCCGGCCATGGCACAGATTTACAAATACACCGACGACAAGGGCAACACCGTCTTCACCAATCAGCCACCCGAGGGCGTCGAGGCAGACGCTGTCGACCTTCCGCCCGCCAACACCGTTGATATCAAGACGCCAACAGCTCCACCACCGCTGGCCAACGAGCAGAGCGGCGGGGAGCGTCAGCAACCCTATCGGAGCGTCGCGATCGGCGGTATTCCGGACGAGCAAGCGCTGCGCGCAAACAGCGGCACCTTTATCGTCAACGCCCAGCTCGATCCGCCGCTAAAGCAGGGCCACCAGATCCGCTTCCTGCTCGACGGCGTTCCCCAGGCAGAACCCAGCAGCGCGACCGCACTACAGTTAATAAACGTGGATCGCGGCACCCACCTGCTCGAAGTACAGGTGCTCAGCGGGGGCCAAGTTGTGCAGCAGGCCGAGGAGCAGTTCACCGTTCAGCGCGTCCACACCTCCAGCCCGGCGCGCCGATGAGACGCACCACGCGGCTGGGGCTTTCGGGGCTGCTGCTAGCGTTCGCATTGCCCGCGAGCGCAGCCATTTACAGCTACACCGATGCCGAGGGTAACCGCGTATTCACCGATCGCCCGGGCGGCCGCGCCGCCGAGCAGGTCGAGACCAAACCGGCTAACAGCATGGCGGCACAGCCCGTACCGCCGCCGAAGCAAGCGGTTAAGGTTCTAAAGGCGACCACACCAGGCTACACATTGCTCGATATCGTGCAGCCCGATCCCGACGCCACCATTCGCAACAATGCCGGTGAGCTGGCAGTCAGTGTGACCAGCACGCCAGCCCTGCATCCGGGCCATCAGTATCAATTGCTGCTTGATGGTGCGGCTGTGGGCGCGCCAGGTGAAAGCCCCGTATTGATGCTGCCAAACGTCGACCGAGGTACCCACCAGTTGGTGGTCGAAGTGATCGACAGCCAGGGCGAGCGCCTACAGGCCAGCGCGCCTCGCGTGTTCCACATGATGCGCACCTCCCTTGCGCAACGCCGCATGGTCAACCCTTGCAAGAAAGGCGACTACGGCGTTCGGCCAGAATGCCCGCTGAAAGATAAACCGAAGGAAAAGAAAGATATTCCATTCGTGCCCTTTCTGTGACCATGCTGCGCACCTGAATGGTGCATAGTTTAAGCCATGTTGTGTAGCGCTCCCCTTCCTGTTCGACGCCCTGCTCTGGAGCGCTAGTGCTCGCGGCGCCGCGCCGAAAAGGAGCGCCTTGGTTTGCTTCTTGCATTTCCTGACGTACACCCCGGACGCAGACTGCCATGATCAACGAAGCCCTACAGCGCCTGCTGATCGAGAATCTCACCACCGCCACCCTTTTGCTTAACTCACGGTTGCGCCTGGAATACATGAACCCCGCTGCCGAGATGCTGCTGGCAGTCAGCGGCCAACGCAGCCACGGCCAGTTCATCAGCGAACTGTTCACCGAGTCGTCGGAAGCCCTGGCTGCATTGCGCCTGGCTGTCGAAGAAGCCCATCCGTTCACCAAGCGGGAAGCAACGCTCACCTCGGCCAGCGGGCAGTCACTGACCGTCGACTACGCCGTGACGCCGGTACTGACGAAGCAGGAGACGATGCTGCTGCTGGAAGTGCTGCCACGCGACCGGCTGCTGCGCATCACCAAGGAAGAGGCGCAGCTATCCAAGCAGGAAACCACCAAGATGCTGGTCCGCGGGCTTGCCCATGAAATCAAGAACCCGCTTGGGGGAATACGCGGCGCCGCCCAACTGCTGGCTCGCGAACTGCCCGAAGAACACCTCAAGGATTACACCGAAGTCATCATCGAAGAGGCCGACCGCCTGCGAAATCTGGTCGACCGGATGCTCGGCTCAAACAAGTTGCCATCGTTGGCGATGACCAACATTCACGAGGTACTCGAACATGTCGCCAGCCTGATCGAAGCCGAATGCCAAGGCAGCCTCATTTTGGTGCGTGATTACGACCCAAGTATTCCCGAGGTCCTGATGGACCACGAGCAGATGATTCAGGCCGTGCTCAACATCATGCGTAACGCCATGCAGGCGCTTGCCGGGCAAACCGAACTGGGGCTAGGCCGCCTGACGCTACGTACTCGCACGCTGCGCCAGTTCACCATTGGTCATATCCGCCATCGGCTGGTCGCTCGGATCGAAATCATCGACAACGGCCCAGGTATTCCCGCCGAACTGCAGAACACGCTTTTCTACCCGATGGTCAGCGGCCGCCCCGACGGCACCGGTCTAGGCCTGGCCATTACCCAGAACATCATTAGCCAGCACCAGGGGCTGATCGAATGCGAAAGCCATCCCGGGCACACCTCGTTTTCGATCTTCCTGCCGCTGGAACAAGGAGTACCAACCGCATGAGCCGCAGCGAAACTGTCTGGATTGTCGACGATGACCGCTCCATCCGCTGGGTCCTGGAGAAAGCGCTGCAACAGGAAGGCATGACCACCCAAAGTTTCGAAAGCGCTGATGGTGTACTGGCGAAACTCGCACGGCAGCAGCCGGATGTGATCATTTCCGACATCCGCATGCCGGGTGTGAGCGGTCTCGACATGCTGGCGCAGATCCGCGACCTCTACCCGCGCCTGCCCGTGATCATCATGACCGCACATTCGGACCTCGACAGCGCGGTGGCCTCCTACCAGGGCGGCGCGTTCGAATACCTGCCCAAGCCTTTCGATGTGGATGAAGCGGTATCGCTGGTCAAGCGCGCCAACCAGCACGCCAAAGAGCAACAAGGGCTAAAGGCACCCGCCGATCAACGCCACACAACGGAAATCATCGGCGAAGCGCCAGCGATGCAGGAGGTGTTTCGCGCCATTGGCCGCCTCTCCCACTCAAACATTACTGTGTTGATCAACGGTGAGTCCGGCACCGGCAAGGAGCTGGTCGCTCATGCCTTGCACCGGCATAGCCCACGTTCGGCTTCCCCGTTTATTGCGCTGAATATGGCCGCGATTCCAAAGGATCTGATGGAATCGGAGCTGTTCGGTCACGAGAAAGGGGCCTTCACCGGTGCTGCCAACCAGCGTCGCGGCCGCTTCGAGCAAGCCGATGGCGGCACGCTGTTCCTCGACGAGATCGGCGACATGCCCGCCGACACCCAGACCCGCCTCCTGCGCGTACTGGCTGACGGCGAGTTCTATCGGGTCGGCGGTCATACACCGGTCAAGGTCGACGTGCGCATCATTGCCGCTACCCACCAGGACCTGGAAACCCTGGTTCAGGCCGGTAAGTTTCGCGAAGACCTGTTTCATCGGCTGAATGTCATCCGCATCCATATCCCGCGCCTGTCCGACCGCCGCGAAGACATTCCGACGCTCGCCTCACATTTCCTCGCCAGTGCCGCTACCGAATTGGCAGTCGAGACCAAGCTGCTCAAGCCCGAAACCGAGGAATACCTGCAAAATCTGCCGTGGCCGGGCAACGTGCGCCAGCTGGAGAACACCTGCCGCTGGATCACGGTGATGGCATCCGGGCGCGAAGTGCATGTCGACGACTTGCCCCCGGAACTGCTCAATCAGCCGGCCGATGCCATGCCGTCCAACAACTGGGAGCAGGCGCTGCGCCATTGGGCCGACCTGGCGCTGGCTCGCGGCCAATCGAATCTGCTCGACGAGGCGGTACCGGCTTTCGAACGCATCATGATCGAGACTGCACTCAAGCACACCGCCGGCCGCCGCCGTGATGCGGCTCTGCTATTGGGCTGGGGACGGAATACGCTGACGCGCAAAATCAAAGAGCTGGGAATGGGCGACAGCGCAGACGAGGATGAGAGCGACGAAGCCTGACCTGAACTGGCGCAGCCAGCGGCTGCGCCTTAGCGCGGCTTGACCTCGACCAGCAAGCGCCACTCGCCATCGATTTTTTCACCCGACCAGGCCGCTACGAGCGGTCGGGTCGCCACGAAATGCAGCAACAACCCCTTTTCCGTCGTCTGCACGCGCCAGCCAGCACTGGTGCTCCCAACCGCTATACGCCCCGCATCGGCGCTGCCCTTGGACTGAAACAGCATGCCCACGGCGCCTTCGACGTCCTGGCTGTAGAGCTCCGGCTCGCGGTTAAACCATAGCTGCAGCCCACTCGCTACAGGCTCGATACGCAACAGCTCGGCCGGGCCAGGCCGAAAGACGTGGCCGAGAAAAGAGCCGAACAACAGCCCGAGCAGCACCAGCGAGCCGAAAAAGCGCCGGCGAAGGCGAGGTAGCGGGTCGTTAGCCGCAGTAGAATGCCGGTCGTTTTCAGAGTCGGTGCCGCGCATGTTTCATGTAATCCTTTTTCAACCGGAGATTCCGCCGAATACCGGCAACATTATCAGGCTCTGCGCCAATGCCGGTTGTAGCCTGCACCTGATCGAACCGCTGGGCTTTGAGCTGGATGACAAACGGTTGCGCCGCGCCGGGCTGGATTATCACGAGTACGCGCCGCTCAAGCGACACGCCGATCTCGATAGTTGCCTAGAGAGCCTCGGCCGCCCTCGCCTGTTCGCCTTTACCACCAAAGGCTCGCAACCCTTTCATGAGGTCAAATTTCAGCGCGGCGATGCCTTCCTGTTCGGCCCGGAAAGCCGCGGTTTGCCGCCGGAGATCCGCGACGCGCTGCCCAACGAGCAGCGCCTGCGCCTGCCGATGCGTCCAGACAGCCGCAGTCTGAACCTCTCCAACACCGTGGCCGTCGCCGTCTACGAGGCCTGGCGACAGCTGGACTTCGCGCTGCAATAGCGCTGCCTCGCCAACAGCGGGCCCGTGCGTGTCGCTTGGCGATCCGTAACGCTCAGCCCTGCCTGCACGGCGAGCCGCCTGGCGTCACATCGGCAGGTTCATAAGGGGGCAAGACGCGATTCCCTCGCATCGGTTGAAATGCGCGGCAGTGTCCCCATATCAAGCGCATTCGGGCATTCATCGCCCCGCTGCGTGGAGATTTTCCTTTGACCACCATCGTTTCAGTACGCCGCAACGGCAAAGTCGTCATGGGCGGCGACGGCCAGGTTTCCCTCGGCAACACCGTCATGAAAGGCAACGCCAAGAAAGTCCGGCGCCTCTATCACGGCCAGGTCCTGGCGGGCTTCGCTGGCGCCACCGCCGATGCCTTCACACTGTTCGAGCGTTTCGAAGGTCAGCTGGAAAAACATCAGGGTCATTTGGTTCGGGCGGCCGTTGAGTTGGCTAAAGACTGGCGGACCGATCGCTCACTGAGCCGCTTGGAAGCCATGCTCGCGGTAGCCAACAAAGACGCCTCGCTGATCATCACCGGCAACGGCGATGTGGTGCAGCCGGAGAACGACCTGATCGCCATGGGCTCCGGCGGCGGCTTCGCCCAGGCCGCCGCCATGGCACTGATGCAGAAAGGTGACCAGAGCATGTCCGCCCAGGACATCACCGAAACCGCGTTGAACATTGCCGGCACCATCTGTGTCTTCACCAACCAGAATCTCACCATCGAGGAGCTCGACAGCGCGATTTGATCGCCCTCGAGCCCCGGAGTACCGCACCATGTCCATGACGCCCCGCGAGATCGTCCACGAACTCAATCGCCATATCATCGGCCAGGACGACGCCAAGCGTGCCGTTGCCATTGCGCTGCGCAACCGCTGGCGGCGGATGCAGCTCTCCGCCGAGCTGCGCCCGGAAGTAACGCCAAAGAATATCCTGATGATCGGCCCCACTGGCGTGGGCAAGACCGAGATCGCTCGGCGCCTGGCGAAGCTAGCCAATGCGCCGTTCATCAAGGTGGAGGCGACCAAGTTCACCGAAGTGGGTTATGTCGGCCGTGATGTCGAGTCGATAATCCGCGACCTCGCCGATGCGGCACTGAAGATGCTCCGCGAGCAGGAAGTAGTGAAGATGCGCCATCGCGCCGAAGATGCCGCCGAAGAGCGCATCCTCGACGCGCTGCTACCTCAGGCTCGCCCGGCCGGCTTCAATGAGGAGCAACCGGTGCAGAGCACTGATTCCAATACGCGCCAGCTGTTTCGCAAGCGCCTGCGCGAGGGCCAGCTCGACGACAAGGAAATCGATATCGAAGTGGCCGAGAGCCCAGCCGGGGTCGAGATCATGGCTCCCCCAGGCATGGAGGAGATGACCAATCAGCTGCAGAGCCTTTTCTCCAACATGGGTAAAGGCAAGAAGAAAAGCCGCAAGCTGAAGATCAAGGACGCCCTCAAACTGGTCCGCGATGAAGAAGCCGCGCGCTTGGTCAATGAGGAAGAGCTCAAAGCCCGCGCACTGGAAGCGGTAGAGCAGCACGGCATCGTCTTCATCGACGAGATCGACAAGGTCGCCAAGCGCGGCAACACCAGCGGCGCCGATGTCTCCCGTGAAGGCGTGCAGCGCGACCTGTTGCCGTTGATCGAGGGCAGCACGGTCAACACCAAGCTGGGCATGGTCAAGACCGACCACATCCTGTTCATCGCCTCCGGCGCGTTCCACCTGTCCAAGCCCAGCGATCTGGTGCCGGAACTTCAGGGTCGGCTGCCGATCCGCGTCGAGCTGAAAGCGCTGTCGCCGGAAGACTTCGAGCGCATCCTTACCGAGCCACACGCCTCGCTGACCGAGCAGTATCGTGAGCTGCTGAAGACCGAAGGGCTGGGCATTGAATTCACCGAGGACGGCATCAAGCGCCTGGCGCAGATCGCCTGGCAGGTCAACGAGAAGACCGAGAACATCGGTGCTCGCCGCCTGCACACGCTGCTTGAGCGCCTGCTTGAAGAGGTCTCGTTCAGCGCTGGCGACCTGGCCGGACAGCAGAATGGCGAGCCGATCCGCATCGATACCGCTTACGTCAACAGTCACCTCGGTGAACTGGCCGAAGACGAAGACCTGTCGCGTTATATCCTTTGAAACCAGCGACTGCGCCTCATGGACGAGGCTCGGCGCGCTGTCAGGAGCAATCGATGCGTATCCCAACTGCAATCAAGCTGCACAAAACGTCGAAAACACTGGAGCTGGAGTACGGGCCAGAGCAGCGCTATGTGCTATCCGCTGAGTTTCTGCGAGTCCACTCGCCCTCAGCCGAGGTGCAGGGTCACGGCAATCCGATCTTGCAGACCGGCAAGATCAACGTCGGGCTTGAAGGGATCGAGCCGGCCGGGCAGTACGCGCTCAAGCTGACCTTCAGCGATGGCCACGACAGCGGCTTGTACAGCTGGGACTATCTCTACCGGTTGGCGACCGATCAGCAGCAGATGTGGGCGGACTACCTCGACGCACTTGCCCGCGCTGGTAAGTCCCGTGATCCGGACATCTCACCGGTCAAACTGATGCTCTAAGCTTCCAGGTGTAGGCACCGGCTACGGTGGACCGCGCTTCATTGATCCACGACCGGGTCACCGGGGTTGCAAAAAATCGCAGCAGCCTTGCGCTCAAATGGGGTTCAGGATCGAAGCGCCTGCACCAGGGCTTGCTCGATTTGCGTCTGAACGCCGTCGCCCAGCGCCGACTGTCAGGCTGTGTTCGGCCAGCATGGACTGTGCTGACTTGCCGCTCGCGGCTTGGCGCTCGAGGATGCTTTTAGGTTTAGAATGCCGGCACATTCTTCCGGTGACAGTGACATGACCGATCCCCGCAAAGAGCGTGACGCAGAAGCCACCACCCACTTCGGCTACAAGAACGTGCCGGAGAGCGAAAAAGCGCAGAAGGTGGCAGAGGTATTCCATTCTGTGGCCGCCAAGTACGACCTCATGAACGACCTGATGTCCGGCGGCGTGCATCGCCTCTGGAAGCGCTTCACCATCGAGCTGTCCGGTGTCCGCCACGGCAACCGGGTGCTGGATATCGCCGGCGGCACCGGCGACCTGGCGCGCCAGTTCTCACGCATCGTCGGGCCGACCGGCGAAGTCGTACTGGCCGATATCAATGCCTCGATGCTCAAGGTTGGACGTGACCGCCTGCTGGATAAAGGCGTGGCCGATAACGTCAAGTTCGTTCAGGCCGATGCCGAAAAGCTGCCGTTCCCGGACAACCACTTCGATGTGGTTACCATCGCCTTCGGCCTGCGCAACGTGACGCACAAGGAAGACGCCATCGCGTCCATGCTGCGCGTCCTCAAGCCCGGCGGTCGGCTGCTGGTTCTGGAGTTTTCCAAACCGACCAACCAGCTGTTCTCCAAGGCCTACGACGCCTACTCGTTCAGCCTCCTGCCGATGATGGGCAAGCTGATCACCAACGACTCCGAAAGCTACCGCTACCTAGCCGAGTCGATCCGCATGCATCCGGATCAGGAAACCCTGAAGGGCATGATGGCCGACGCCGGATTCGAGCGCGTCACCTACCACAACATGACCGGCGGCATCGTCGCCCTGCACCGCGGCATCAAGCCCTGATGCTGCGCGCTGCCCTGCTGGCCGGCGCCGAGCGCGGCCTCAATGGCGTTCTGCGCCTGGATCCGACCGCCCTGCCGCGGCTGTCCAAGCTCAGTGGTCGAATCATAGAAATCGACTGCACGGCACCGGCTTGGAAACTATTCATCCTGGCCGATGCCGATGGCCTGCGGTTAGCAACGCAATGGGGCAGCGAGCCGGATTGCCGCTTGCGCGCTTCCGCCACGGATCTGCTGCGCCTGGCGACCAACCGCAACAAGACGGCCATCCTGCATGGTCCGGATGTCGAAATCGAAGGCGACAGCGGCGCGCTGATGAGCCTCGCCGAAGTTCTGCAGGATCTCGAGCTTGATTGGGAATACGAGGTGTCGCGCTGGCTGGGTCCGGTCGGTGCGCATCTGCTCGGTTCCAGCGCTCGGCGTCAATCCGCCTGGTTGCGCCAAACTGCCGACAGCCTGCAACAGAACCTGGCCGAATACCTCAGCGAAGAATCACGCACACTGGTCGGCATAGCTGAGGCTGAAACACGCTTCGCTGAACTCGACCGCCTCAAGCTCGACCTCGACCGACTCGAAGCCCGCATCGAGCGGCTCACCCACTCCCAAAAACCAGACCGATCCGAATGAAGCTGTTCGCCGCGGCCCGCCGCCTGTTTCGCATCCTGCTGGTGGTGATCCGCTACCGCCTGGACGACATCATTCTCGACCTGCCGATGCCGTGGTGGCTGCGTGCGACCAGTTACCTGCTGCCATGGCGCTGGCTGCCACGCCGGCGCACCGAACTCTCTCGAGGGGCGCGCCTGCGCCTGGCGCTGGAAGGGCTCGGCCCGATTTTCATCAAATTCGGCCAGATTCTTTCGACCCGACGCGACCTCCTGCCGCTCGACATCGCCGAAGAGCTGGCCATGCTTCAGGACCGGGTACCGCCGTTCGACTCGGCAGTCGCCACGGCACTCATCGAACGTGAGCTGGGCGCGCCAGTGGGCGAAGTGTTCGCCCGATTCGACAGCAAGCCGTTGGCGTCCGCCTCGGTCGCCCAGGTACACGCCGCCAAACTGCGCAGCGGTGAAGAGGTGGTTGTCAAGGTGGTACGACCGAACCTGCGACCAATCATCAGCCAGGACATTGCCTGGTTGTTCCTGCTGGCGAAGACCACCGAACGCGCCTCCAACGAGGCCCGCCGCCTACACCTGGTAGAAGTGGTCGACGACTACGCCAAGACCATCTACGACGAACTCGACCTGCTGCGCGAAGCGGCCAACGCCAGTCAGCTGAAGCGCAACTTCCAAGGTTCGCCGCTGCTTTATGTCCCTCAGGTTTACTGGGACTACTGCCGCCCGCAGGTGCTCGTGATGGAGCGCATCTACGGCGTGCCTGTGACCGACATGAAGCGCCTGGCTGAGCAGCGCACCGACATGAAACAGCTGGCCGAGCGCGGCGTAGAGATCTTCTTCACCCAGGTCTTCCGCGACAGCTTCTTCCACGCCGACATGCATCCCGGCAACATTTTCGTCAGCACGCACCAGCCGTGGAACCCGCAATACATAGCGGTCGACTTCGGCATCGTCGGCAGTCTCACCCCGGAGGATCAGGACTATCTTGCACGCAACTTGATGGCTTTCTTCCGACGCGACTACCGCAAGGTGGCACAGCTGCACATCGACTCGGGCTGGGTGCCGGCCGAAACCAAAGTCAATGAGTTCGAGGCGGCAATCCGTACCGTCTGCGAGCCAATCTTCGAAAAGCCGCTAAAGGACATCTCCTTCGGCCAGCTGCTGGTCCGCCTGTTCCAGGTCGCGCGCCGCTTCAACATGGAAGTCCAGCCGCAGCTGGTCCTGCTCCAGAAAACGCTGCTCAACATCGAAGGTCTGGGCCGTGAGCTCTACCCGGAACTGGACCTCTGGGCCACTGGCCAGCCTTACCTCGAGCGCTGGATGCGCGAACGCATGAGCCCGAAACAACTGTTGAAGAACGCCCAGGCGCAGATCGAACAGCTGCCGCACCTGGCGGGCATGACGCGCGAGCTGCTTGAGCGCATGTCGGGACCCCACGCTAACAACCTGCCGCCGCCCTGGCGCGAACACCATCATCACTGGCCATTGCGTCTGGTCGGCGCCGCGTTGCTAGCCGGGGGCGCCACGCTGGCGGCGGCGGCCGAGAGTATTTCCGCGCTGGCGACCTGGCCCGCCTGGCTGATGCTGGCGGCCGGGATCTACATCGTGGTGCGCCGATAGCCAGCGGTCGGGCAGGCTGGCACACTGAGCGTACAGAGTGGAGAATCCGATGAACTGGCTGGATCAAATCAACTGGAACGAAGACGGGCTAGTACCGGCGATCGCCCAGGACCATCAGACCGGGCGCATCCTAATGATGGCCTGGATGAATCGCGAAGCGCTGGAACTGACCACTGCAGAGAACCGCGCCATCTATTGGTCACGTTCGCGTGGCAAGCTGTGGCGCAAGGGGGAGGAATCCGGCCACGTGCAGAAGCTGCACGAGCTGCGCCTGGACTGCGACGCCGACGTGATCGTATTGATGGTCGAACAGCTTGGTGGCATTGCCTGCCACACCGGGCGTGAAAGCTGTTTCTACCGAGTCTTTGAGAACGGTGATTGGAAGACTGTCGAACCGGTCCTCAAGGACCCGCACGCGATATACGCGGAGCACACACATGAGTGATACCTTTTCCCGCCTGGCCGAGGTGCTGGAAGCCCGCAAGGGAGCCGCGGCAGACAGTTCCTATGTGGCCAGCCTCTACCATAAGGGACTCAACAAGATTCTTGAGAAGGTCGGCGAGGAGTCGGTTGAAACCATACTAGCCGCCAAAGACGCTGCCGCAAGCGGTGACGCCAGCGACCTGATCTACGAAACCGCCGACCTCTGGTTTCACAGTTTGGTAATGCTGGCCGCGTTGGATCAGCATCCACAGGCGGTTCTGGACGAACTCGACCGGCGATTCGGTCTCTCTGGGCATGCGGAAAAAGCCGCGCGCCCACATTCCTGATAGACAACTTCGGAGTACTGCAGCATGGGTTTTGGTGGAATCAGCGTCTGGCAACTCCTGATCGTTCTGCTCATCGTGGTCATGCTTTTTGGCACCAAGCGCCTCAAGGGCATGGGCTCCGACCTTGGCGATGCGATCAAGGGCTTCCGCAAGTCCATGGGCACCGACGAGGAAAAGCCCGGTGTCGATGAGAAACAAAACCACACCATCGATGCCGAGGCCCGCAAGGTCGAAGAACCGACAAAGAAGAACTGACGCGCCATGTTCGATATCGGTTTCACCGAACTGCTGCTGATCGGCCTGGTTGCGCTGTTCGTTCTCGGCCCTGAGCGCTTGCCCGGTGCGGTGCGCACTGCTGGACTTTGGATTGGTCGCGCCAAGCGAAGCTTTGCGAATATTAAGTCCGAGGTCGAACGCGAGATTGGCGCCGACGAGATTCGCCGTCAGCTACACAACGAGCGCATCCTCGACCTTGAGCGGGAAATGAAGCAGAGCATCATGCCCAGCTCGCCCATCGCCAACAGCACGCCATCTCCGCAATCGGCCACACCGCCACCGGATGCTAGCCACCTCGAAGAGGCAGCGTCCACAGAAGCCAAACCCGCCGACACGGCCCCCGTACCTCGCCCGGACAAATCGCCTGAGCCATGAGCAATACATCCATTGATGATCAGGAAATGCCGCTGATTGCCCACCTGACCGAATTGCGCAAGCGGCTACTGCGCTGCGTGGTGGCGATACTGCTGCTGTTTGGCGGGTTGTTTTACTTCTCCCAGCAGATCTACGCGCTGGTGGCCGCACCGCTGCGGGCCTACCTGCCAGAAGGCGCGACGATGATCGCCACAGGCGTGGCCTCGCCGTTCCTGACACCGTTCAAGCTGACGATGATGGTGGCGCTGTTCCTGTCGATGCCGGTCATCCTGCATCAGATCTGGAGCTTTATTGCGCCCGGTCTGTACAAGCATGAAAAGCGCGTTGCGGTGCCGTTGCTGATCTCCAGCATCTTCCTCTTCTACGGCGGCATGGCCTTCGCGTACTTCGTGGTTTTCCCAATCATGTTCGGCTTCTTTGCCAGCGTGACACCCGAAGGCGTGGCGATGATGACCGACATCGGTCAGTACCTCGACTTCGTGCTGACATTGTTCTTCGCCTTTGGCGTGGCGTTCGAAATCCCGGTAGCGACCTTCCTGCTGATCTGGGTGGGCATCGTCGACGTAGCCACCCTGCGCAAAAGCCGTCCCTACGTTGTGGTCGGCTGCTTCGTCGTTGGCATGGTGTTGACGCCGCCCGACGTGTTCTCCCAGGCCTTGCTCGCTGTGCCTATGTGGATACTGTTCGAGGCCGGTCTAATCTGCGGCAGCATGGTGAAGAAGCGCGAAGAAGAATTTCGCGGTGATGCAGACGGCAGCGAACCCGACCCCGGCGATCAACCACCCGTTTCACGTCCGTGAATCTGTTGCTGCTGGAGGCGGCCGACTTTGTCGCCGCCGATCGGGTAGTTCTGCGTGGCCGCCGTCTGACACACCTCCATGAGGTTCACCGCGCCGAGGCGGGAGAGTGCCTGAGGGTCGGACTGCTAGGCGGCCAAATGGGCCAGGGACAACTGCTGCGTCTGGACGCCACGGAAGCCGAACTCAAGATCGAGCTGCAGCAAACTCCGCCAGCCAAATTGCCCGTTACTCTGCTGTTGGCCTTGCCCCGGCCGAAGATGCTGCGCCGCGTCCTGCAAACGGTAGCCAGCATGGGCGTGCCTAAGCTTGTCTTGCTTAACAGCTACCGCGTAGAGAAGAGTTTCTGGCAGACCCCGTTCCTCGAGCCGCAGGCCATCCGCGAACAGCTGCTACTCGGATTGGAGCAGGCCCGCGATACCGTGTTGCCTGAAGTCATCATCGAGAAGCGCTTCAAACCCTTCGTAGAAGATCGCCTGCCACAGCTGGTTGCCGGTACCCGCGGCCTGGTCGGTCACCCAGGCGACTACCCGGCCTGCCCTCGTGCACTGAGCGAGCCGGTGACGCTGGCTATTGGTCCCGAAGGCGGCTGGATACCCTACGAAGTGGAGAAACTGACCGAGGCAGGCCTGCAGCCAGTGCAGCTTGGGGATCGCATTCTGCGAGTTGAGACCGCCGTCAGCGTCCTGCTGGCGCGCTTGTTCTGAAGATCATTTAGCCGAGATGCGACGCGGTACCGATGAACGTAGTGCACGCAAGCGGTGCGCACGGGTCAGGTTCTGTGAACCCCTCAATCATAGTTGTAGCCATGCGACCCTTGACCATAGATCTTCACCGCCTGGAATACGCCCTGGAAAACCGCGACGCCAGCGAGCATTACCTGGACCTGGAGTCCGGCCAGATTCAGGCGGTTTTCCCCGGAGAAGCCGCCCCAGGTGCCGATGAAAAATATGATGTGCAAGAAGATCGCTACTTGCACATCGAGCCTCTCGGGCTGGCGCAGTCGATCGCGATGCGTGAAGCGTTCCTGTTCACCCAGCACGACCCCAACGCACATACCGTCCTTGCCAATGCCTTGCAGGGACGCAAGCCGCTGCGAACGTTCGACTTCAAGCTGGAAGACTTTCCGGATGTTCGCCAGGCCTGGCTCGACTATCAAGCGGTGCAGTTACGTGAATACGCTATAACCTGGCTGCACGAAAACGGGCTCGAATCGTCGAAACGCTGACCTTGCCCGCCGCCTTACCCTCAGCTTTCCAGCAGGAAGGTCACCGGCCCGTCGTTCTGAAGATAGACCTGCATATCGGCACCGAAGCGGCCGCAGGCCACATTCGCATGCTTCAGACGCGCCTGACCGACCAGGTAATTGTAGAGCTCTTCACCCAGCTCTGGAGGCGCAGCAGTTGAGAAGCTCGGCCGTAGACCACTGTTCGTGTCCGCCGCTAGGGTGAATTGAGAAACCAGCAACAGACCACCGCCGACGTCGGAAAGTGAGCGGTTCATCTTGTCGTTCTCGTCGCTGAACACTCGGTATCGCAACAGCTTGTGCAGGAGCTTATCGGCACGCGCTCGATCATCCTCTCGCTCGACCCCGACCAGCACCAGCAGGCCCTGATCGATCGAGCCGATCACCTCGCCAGCCACCTCGACCCGCGCCTGTCCCACGCGCTGGATCAATGCCTTCATCAGGCCTCCTCAGGGGGCAGGTCGAGCAGGCGCTGTGCTATCTCGGCCGCGGCTCGGACCAGTGCATCGCAGATGCCATGTTCGGATGCTGAATGGCCAGCCTCGCGAATGATCTGCAGCTCGCTGTTGGGCCAGGCCTCGTGCAGCGCCCACGCATTGTCCAGCGGGCAGATTACGTCATAACGGCCATGCACGATGATGCCCGGCAGGTGTGCAATCTTGTGCACGTCGCGCAGTAACTGGTTCGGCTCAAGAAATGCCTGGTTGACGAAGTAATGGCACTCGATACGCGCCATTGCCAGCGCACGATGAGTATCGGAGAAACGATCGACTACTTGGGTATTGGGCCGCAGCGTGGCCGTGCGCCCCTCCCAGCAGGACCAGGCCTTGGCCGCATGCATCTGAGCGATCTGGTCGGTACCGGTCAAACGCTTGTAGAACGCCTGCATTAGATCGCCGCGTTCTTCTGGCGGAATCGGGGCGATGAAGTCCTGCCAATAATCTGGAAACAGGCGGCTAGCGCCTCCCTGATAGAACCACTGGAAGTCCTCCGGCCGACACAGAAAGATGCCTCGCAGGATGAGTGCATGGACACGCTCGGGAAAGGTCTGGGCATACGCGAGCGACAGCGTCGAACCCCAGGAGCCGCCAAACAGCACCCACTTGTCGATGCCAAGAAATTCGCGGATGTGCTCCATGTCCGCGATCAGGTGCGCCGTGGTGTTATTTTCGAGGCTTGCATGGGGCGTGGAACGACCGCAGCCACGCTGATCGAACGTGATGATGCGGTAAAGGTTAGGGTCGAAGAAGCGACGACTCAGCGCATCACAACCACCGCCTGGGCCACCGTGAACGAATACAACAGGCAGGCCCTCCGGCGACCCACTCTCGTCGACGTAAAGCACATGCGGCGCTTCGACCGCCAGCTCATGCCGGGCGTAGGGTTTGATCTCCGGATACAAGGTTTGCATGGCACACTCCATGATCGGTACGCGGGTTAGGCCGCCGGACGTTTCCGGCATCATAACGAGGTTCGAGAGGTTAGGCATGCCCGTATGGAAATTAGCCGTCGCGTTCATGGCAGTAGCGCTGATGCTGGTCGGATGTGGTCGCGATGATCCAGAGGCTGCGCTGCAGGCGGCTGTTGAATCGCTGCAGGAGAGCATCGAAAGCAAAGACGCCTCACGGCTCATGGATCTCATTCACCAGGAGTTCAGCGCTAACCAAGAGGCGGATCGGGACTGGGCAAGACGCACGGCTACTTTGATGTTCCTACGTCATCGCAACGTGCACGTCATCGCACTCAACAGCCGCAGCTGGATTGACCCGACCTACCCGGACAAAGGCTACAGCGAGGCACAGGTGGCGCTGACCGGTGCCGAAGCCCTCCTGCCTCAGCGGCTCGGGCATTACAACGCCCGGCTCGAATGGTGGCTAGCCGATGGGAAATGGCAACTGGCTCGATTGAACTGGGACTAGCCGACCTGCCCCTGCGAAATGGCAACTCAGCCCGCTTCACCGCGCCAGATCAGCTCGCTGGTGTCATAGCCACGCTTACGCGCCTCGTCGAGCAAGCGGTCCCGGGTTGCATCCTTGATCTCCTTTTCTCGCGATAGCAACCAGAGGTAATCCCGATCAGGACTGCCGACCAGCGCCACACTGTAGTCATCGGCAAGATAAAGGATCCAGTAATGTCCCTTGGTCAGGCCCGGGAAGAGATTGCTGAACCAGTTGTCGAAGCGAACCCACAGCTTGTCCGTCTCGCCCTTCTGCTGCGGTACTGCCTCCCCCGTGGCCTCCTGCTGTTCACCATCTTCGGTTTCGCAGCGATTGGTTACCGCCACGCTGCCATCATCCTGCAGCCGGTAATTCGCCTGCGAGCGCACGCAGTTGCGCTGAAAAAACATCGGCAGGCGCGCCTGCTCGTACCAGGTGCCTTGATAGCGTTCCAGATCCACCTGCCCGGCGGTCTCAGGTCCGTTCACGTTACTGCCGGAACCTGCACATCCGGCGACCAGTAGTGCAGTGAAAAGCGCAACGAACAGCCGCATGCAAGCTCCTTATTTCAGACCTTGGCCCGAAAACATCATGACTTTGTCACCCGCGAACTGGATGCTGATAAAGCGATTTTTCTGCCCCCAGGTGCAGCTCGACATGCCCAGCGCGCCAGCGCACTCGCCTGGCTTGCCCAATAGCTTTTCGACCTCTGCACGGGACATCCCCGCCTGCAACTTGGCGAAGTTTTCCTGCGTCACCGGACTGCACGCAGCCAACAGCACGACAGCGATGACCAGCGATACATAGCGCAACGACATGACGGATTCCTTTTTTCGGGTCAACGGCTGGCCTTGCTTGGCCTTGCGGTAAAAGATAGAAAACAAGCCGCCCAGGAAGGTTCCTCAGCAGGACTAGAAGCCTGAACCAGGCCCGGCGAGAAAAGTCTGTTCAGCCTCGCTCGAGCTGCGACCCAGCATGGCATTGCGATGAGGAAAGCGGCCGAAGCGAGCAATGACCTGCCGATGGCGTTCAGCAAAGTCGAGGAAATCGGCAAACAGCTTTTGCTCGCCCGCATCGGCGATGCCAAGGAGTTGCTCGAACTGCTGCACGGCCTGATCCTGCACGCTGAGATTTTCCGCGTGTTCCAGCACAAGGTAAATGAATACACGCTGTATAGGCGCCAGCAGGACATCGCCGCCATGGGCCATGCCGTCCCGCACGAGCTGCAGCGCGCGCTCGTCGCCGGCGAATGCCTTCGGCGTGCCGCGATGGATCATGCGTGGAAGCTGATCAAGGAGAAGGACAAGTGCGAGCCAGCCATGTGGCGACTCGGCCCACTCGTTCAGCTCGCCTGCGAGTGCACGCTCGGTGAGACCACCGAAACGCTCGCGGGCTTCTTCATCCTGCTCGGGCTTGTAGCCGAACCAGAGGCCATTTTTTGCGCCAGCTATCTCAGTAGCGGTGGTGCCCTCACCGAACCACCAGTTCAGCAATTCCTGTGAGGGCGAGGTCATCTTTCAGGCCTTGTGATAACCAGTGACGCGCTCGACTTCTTCCTTCGACCCCAGGAACACTGGCACACGCTGGTGCAGCGACTCGGGTTGGACGTCGAGAATGCGCTGAGTGCCGGTGGTTGCCGCGCCGCCGGCCTGCTCGATGATAAAAGACATCGGGTTGGCTTCGTACATCAGGCGCAGCTTGCCGGCCTTGCCAGGCTCGCGCGAATCGCGTGGGTACATGAACATGCCGCCACGGGTCAGGATGCGGTGCACGTCAGCCACCATCGAAGCGATCCAACGCATGTTGTAGTTCTTGTTCAGCGGGCCTTCATTGCCGGCCAGCAACTCGCCAACGTAGCGCTGCACCGGTGCTTCCCAGTGACGCTGGTTGGACATGTTGATGGCGAACTCAGCGGTGCTTTCCGGCACACGGATGTTTTCATGAGTCAGCACGAAGCTGCCCAGTTCGCGATCGAGGGTGAAGCCCATAACGCCATTGCCCAGCGTCAGCATGAGCATGGTCTGCGGTCCGTAGATCGCATAACCGGCTGCAACCTGCTTGGTACCGGGCTGGAGGAAAGCCTCCTCGCCAAGGGCGTCATTTTGGGAGAAGCACGCGTCTGGGCAGCGCAGCACGGAGAAGATGGTGCCGACGGATACGTTGACGTCGATGTTGCTGGAGCCATCCAGCGGATCGAATACCAGCAGGTAGGCACCTTTTGGGTACTTGCCGGGAATCTGGTAGGCGTTGTCCATTTCTTCGGAAGCCATGCCGGCCAGGTGGCCACCCCATTCGTTGGCTTCGAGCAGGATTTCGTTGGAAAGGACGTCGAGTTTCTTCTGCACTTCGCCCTGAATGTTCTCGGTTTCAGTCGCACCGAGAACGCCGCCCAGCGCGCCTTTGGAGACGGCGTGGCTGATCTCCTTGCACGCTCGAGCCACTACTTCGATAAGGAAGCGCAGATCTGCAGGGGTGTTGTTGCTGCGGGTCTGCTCAATCAAGTAGCGACTCAGGGTTACGCGTGACATGGAATGGCTCCGGAGGGATGGATAAGCCCGCGCAGTTTAGCAGGCCGGGGGGAAACTAACCCTCCCTCAGACCTGTCGACCGGGCGCAGAGTTCAGCGAAGCGGCAAAGTGCCTGCAAACCATATCTTCCGTCTTCCCGGAACGCCTCCCATCATGCGGAAGCGGCGGCGGTTCGATCCAACAATCCGCCAAGCCGCTTCACTTTACCCATCAGAGCACCTTCCAGATCTCCTGGGCATATTCGCGGATGGTACGGTCCGACGAGAACCAGCCGGTGCGTGCCGTGTTGAGCACTGCCGAGCGCCACCAGCTGTCCGCATCGCGCCAGCGCGCCTCGACCTCCAGCTGCGCCTGCCAATAGGCCTCGAAGTCGGCACACACCATGAAGGTATCGTGCCATTTCAAACCATCGATCAAGGCGGTATAGCGGCCCGGGTCTTCAGCCGAGAAGGCACCATTGCGGATCGCCATCAAGACTTCGTTGAGGCGTGGCGAACCGATGATGGTGGCTTCGGCGTTGTACTCGTTGGCCTGTTTGCGCGCCTCGACCTCCTGCGCGGTCATGCCAAAGATGAACATATGCTCGGCACCGATCTGCTCGCACATTTCGACGTTGGCGCCATCCAGCGTGCCGATAGTCAGCGCGCCGTTCAGGGCGAATTTCATGTTGCTGGTGCCCGACGCCTCGAGCCCCGCCGTGGATATCTGTTCGGACAGGTCGGCCGCCGGGATGATGCGTTCGGCCAGGCTCACGTTGTAGTTCGGCAGGAACACCACCTTCAGCAGGCCGCGCACCGTTGGGTCATCGTTGATGGTCCGCGCGATGTCGTTGGTCAGCTTGATGATCAGTTTTGCCGTGTGGTAACTGGCCGCCGCCTTGCCGGCAAATATCTTCACGCGCGGCACCCAGTTACCACCTGGATCGGAGCGAATCGCCTGATACAGCGCGACGGTATGCAGCAGGTTGAGCAGTTGCCGCTTGTACTCGTGGATACGTTTGACATGCACATCAAACAGGGCATTCGAGTCGACGATGATACCCAGGCGGTCCTGAATCATGCGCGCTAGTAGTTGTTTATTGCCCAGTCGCTGCGAGGCGAAGCGGGCGCGGAAATCCGGCTGATCGGCGCATGGCTCCAGCTTGCGCAGCAGCGTCTCCGGCGAATCAAGCAGCTCTTCACCGACATGATCAACCAGCAGCCGGGTCAGCTGAGGGTTGGCCTGATACAGCCAACGGCGGAAGGTGATGCCGTTGGTCTTGTTGCTGATCCGCTTGGGATAGAGCGAATGCAGGTCGGTGAAGACCGTCTCGCGCATCAGCCCGGTGTGCAGTGCTGAAACACCGTTAACACAGTGCGAACCGAGAAACGCGAGGTTGCCCATGCGTACGCGGCGGCCGTGGCCTTCTTCGATCAGCGAGACCGAGCGCAGCAGATTTACGTCGTGGATACCGCGCTCACGCAACGCATCAAGATGCTGGGCATTGAGCAGGTAGATAATCTGCATGTGCCGCGGCAGCAGGCGCTCCATCAGCCCCACCGGCCAGGTTTCCAGCGCCTCGGGCAGTAGCGTGTGGTTGGTGTAGGACAGGGTGCCGACGGTCAGCTCCCAGGCCTTGCGCCACGGCACGTCATGCACGTCTACCAGCAGGCGCATCAACTCGGCAACGGCGATCGCCGGGTGCGTGTCGTTGAGCTGGATAGCGGCGAATTCCGGAAGATTCATCAGCGTGCCGCGCTGATCCAGGTGCCGGCGCAGCAGATCCTGCAAGGATGCCGCAACGAAGAAATACTCCTGGCGCAGACGCAGCTCCTGCCCCGCTTCGGTGCTGTCAGCGGGATACAGAACACGAGAGATGCTTTCAGCGCGCGCTTCCTCAGCGACCGCACCGATGTGGTCGCCAGCGTTGAAGCGTTCCAGATGGAAGTCCGCCTCGGCCCGCGCACGCCACAAACGCAAGGTGTTAACGCTAGCACCGCGCCAGCCCACCACTGGCGTGTCGTAGGCAATGGCCCGGACCCCTTCGGCCCAGTGCCAGAAATGCTTGGGCTGATCAGAGCTGCTGCCATCCGACGGCATCGCCGCCACGCTGCCGCCGAAGCCGATCAGATAGCTGACTTCGGGTCGCTCGAATTCCCATGGATTGCCGAAATTCAACCAGGTCTCGGTCTGCTCGTGCTGCCAACCATCGACGATCGCCTGGCGGAACAGGCCGTGATCGTAGCGGATGCCATAGCCGTGCGCGGCAACGCCGAGAGTCGCCATGCTTTCCATGAAACAGGCCGCCAGACGCCCCAGGCCACCATTACCCAGCGCGGCGTCAGGCTCGAGCACGCGAATGCGCTCGAAGTCGACATCTACGCCGGCCAGCGCCTCGCGCGCCACATCGAGCAGGCCCAGGTTACTGAGGCTGTCGGTGAGCAGACGGCCTATGAGGAATTCCAGCGAGAGGTAATAGACCCGCTTCTTGCCTTCGCGATAGCCCTGTCGGGTACGGTCCATCCACTGGTCGATCATACGGTCACGCGTGGCCAGCGCCACCGCCTCGAACCAGTCATGGTCGGAGGCATGCTCGGGGTCCTTACCGATCGAATAGGTCAGCTTGCTGATTACGTTTTCACGAAAAGCTGCGACCTCATCGGCGTTGGGAGCAGTCGTTTCTTGCGTCATGGACAGACCTCGTGCAGCGGGTGAAAGGATACGAAGCATTCATGGCGGCGCCAGGCCGCCCCAAAAAACGGCAATACAGACAGGTTTGCAGGTTTCAACAGCATCTGGGCGACCGTCTGTCCGGCGTTCGACTCGTGGGTTTCGCTGGAAATTCCGCCCCATGTCGCTATGAGTGCGCGCCGCCATTACCGATACCGCCGCCGTGAAGACACGTTTGATCGCTTCTGCCGACCCCGAACGCCTCGAAACCTGGGCGCGATACAGCAACGGCCTGTGCCGAGATTGCCACGCCAGGTGTTGCACTTTGCCGGTCGAGGTGCGGATCGATGACCTGATCCGCCTAGAGATGGTCGACGTCTTCGAGCGTGACGAGCCGCTCAAGGGCATCGCCAAACGCCTGAGCAAAGAAGGCCTCGTTGAACATTTCAATCAGAAGCACGGCATCTTCACCCTGACCCGACTGGCCAACGGAGACGGTCTTTACCTCGATCGCAAGACACGCTTGTGCACGGTCTATGCCAAGCGCTCCGATACCTGCCGCAACCACCCGCATGTCGGTCCAAGGCCCGGCTACTGCGCCTATCAGCAGAAAACCGCAGCGCGTTAACGCCGCCTTCCAACCCATCCGAAACGTCGGGAAACGGCCGCTAAAAAGCGCCGCGGAAACTGGCAATATCGTGACTCAGCAGTCATGCTTGACGTCTGCCTGTATCCGCACACGTTAGGAATCCACCCGGCATGAGCCGCGATAGCCGCTACCTGGAAGCCATTCTGCACCACGACATCCCACTGACCCGGGCGATGGGCCTGCGCGTCGAGCATTGGGAAAATCATGAGCTGCGCCTGAAGGTCCCGCTGCAAGCGAACATCAACCACAAAAGCAGCATGTTCGGTGGCAGCCTCTACTGCGCCTCGGTGCTGGCTGGCTGGGGCTGGCTGCACCTGCGGCTACGCGAGGCCGGGATCGACGACGGTCATATCGTCATTCAGGAAGGCCAGATCGACTATCCGCTGCCCGTGATGGATGACGCCACCGCTGTATGCTCGGCCCCGGACGATAGCGCCTGGGAGCGATTCGAGACGATCTACCGTCGCCGTGGCCGTTCGCGTCTGACCCTGCACAGCCGCATCCTGGCTGCTGATGGCCGGGACGCAGTGCGTTTCACCGGCCAGTTCGTGCTGCATAAGTAAACGCAGCCGCCCCCTCTGCACTGCCAGGGTGCGTCGGGCTGCTACAGCCCGCGCGCACCGTTGACCGCTCGCTGCCCAAACGCCCGCGCAACCACTGCGAAGCGGCGGGCTGGCACCGGCTGTTCGGTCGTGACCCATCGTAAGCAATTGCGGACGTTACCGCGCTAGCAAGCTACCGCTAAGACTGGCATGCAAGCGCACGCCGGACTACGCTGCACCTGCCAACAATAAAAATACAGCGTCAAGGAGCCGATGCCATGGGCCTGTCCCGTAAAGCCATCCTATTGCTCAGTGTGCTGCTCGCCCTCAGCGGTGCCGCGCACGCCGAGTTGCCGAAGAACTATCAGATCATCCTGCAGACCGACAATTTCCCACCCTTCAACATGGGGCCAGCGCACAAGAACTTCGCTCGCGGCGATGAGGTGCAAGGCATCGCCACTGATACCGTGCGGGAGATCTTCAAACGTGCCGGCATCGACTACAACCTGACGCTTCGCTCGCCCTGGGACCGCATCTACAACCAGACCCTCACCGACACCGGTCACGGGTTGTTTTCCGTCACCCGTACGGCGCAGAACGAAGGCTTATTCAAATGGGTCGGGCCCCTGGCCCGCTACGAAAGTGTGCTGCTCGCGGCGGCGGACAAGCACATCGACCTCAACTCCTTGGCCCAGGCCCAGGGGCTGGAAATCGGCGCGCAGAAAAGCAGCGGCATCAGCCAGTACCTGGAACAACAAGGGTTGCGCCCAATCGATAGCCTCAGCGAAGACGAAAACCTGCGCAAATTGCTCAGCGGCCGCCTCGATCTCTGGGCAACGGCTGATCCGGTCTGGCGTTACCAGGCCAAAGAACAGGGCGCAGAAGGCCTCAAGCCAGCGCTGAGTTATCGAGCTGAAGACCTGTACCTGGCGCTGCACAAGGACACGCCTGACGAAGCCGTGGAGCGTCTGCAGAGCGCGCTCAATGATGTGATTGGCGAGGGGTATGCCGGCTGCAGCAAGACCCCCGACCTCTGCTATCTGATACGCGACCGCAAGGTGCCCTGAGCGCACCGGGGTCGCGAGGCGCTTAGACGTAGCGTGACTTCGGTGTGGCCATCGGCAGTGGGCCGTCGCCGATCAGACGGAACTCGCCCTTGGACGCATCGTAAGCGCGGATTTCACTGGTGCCGATGTTGTACACCCAGCCATGGATGAACAGCTGCCCACTGGCCAACCGCGCCGCCACTGATGGGTGAGTACGTAGATGGTCGAGTTGGGCCAACACGTTCTCCTCGGTCAGCACGCCCAGCGTGTTGTGGTCGGCGCAGCCACAGTTTTCCTCGACCACCGTTCTTGCCACTTCGGCGTGTCGCAGCCAGCTCCGTACGGTCGGCATCCCGTCGAGGCTCGAGGGATTCAGCACCGCTTTCATCGCGCCACAATCGGAATGGCCGCAGACGATGATGTGATGCACGCCAAGCGCCATCACCGCGAACTCGATGGCAGTCGACACGCCGCCATTCATGATCCCGTAAGGCGGCACGATATTGCCTACATTACGGGTCACGAACAGGTCGCCCGGCGAGCTCTGGGTGATCAGCTCGGGCAGGATTCGCGAGTCCGCGCAGGTGATGAACATGGCCCGAGGCGTCTGCTCGTGGGCCAGCTTGCTGAACAGCTCACGCTGCTCCGGATAGATGTCCTCGCGGAACTGAATGACCCCCGCGATCAGGTTGTCGAGCGCCT
The DNA here is from genome assembly GCF_050269105.1 of Pseudomonas sp. NPDC077408. Classification (NCBI taxonomy): domain Bacteria; kingdom Pseudomonadati; phylum Pseudomonadota; class Gammaproteobacteria; order Pseudomonadales; family Pseudomonadaceae; genus Pseudomonas; species Pseudomonas sp. NPDC077408. The sequence goes on along the minus strand of NZ_JBNNHS010000012.1, from coordinate 61,709 downwards.
CCTGCGCTGTTTCGGTCTTCTTGTCTTCGAGACTCATAACACGATCTCTCTTATGGTTTGGTTAGGTACGACGTTGCACGCATCAGGCCGGACACTGCACAGATGTGACAGACCGTAACGAACGCCGGGCGCTTGCCTCGACGTGATGAATCTGTACCGCTGATCTCAAAAGATAGACCAGCCGATTCGCTGGGAGAGCTTCTCCAGTGCCGCCATGCCGATCAGTGAATTCCCAGCCTGGTTCAGTTCGGGTGACCAGACGCAGACCGTGAAGCGCCCCGGCACGACCGCGACGATGCCACCGCCTACGCCGCTCTTGCCGGGCAACCCGACGCGGTAAGCGAAATTACCTGCCTCGTCATACAGACCGCTGGTGGCCATGATCGCATTGACCTGTTTCGCTTGGCGCGGTGTCAGCACCGGTTCGCCACCTGCCAGGCAAGCGCCATCACGAGCCAAAAAGCCAAACGCACGCGCCAGGTCGACGCAGCTCATGCGCAGCGCGCAATGATGGAAGTAACTGCGCAGCACCGCCTCGACATCATTGTGGACGTTACCGAACGCCTGCATCAGATACGCCATCGCGGCGTTACGCGCGCGATGCTGGTATTCCGATTCGGCTACTACCGAGTCGGACACAATCAGCGGATTGCCCGACAGATGCCGAACGAAATCGCGCATGGACAGTGCCGGCACGGCAAAGCGCGACTGGTTGATGTCACAGATCACCAGCGCCCCGGCATTGATGAACGGGTTGCGTGGTATGCCACGCTCGAACTCCAGCTGCACCAGCGAGTTGAACGGCTGCCCAGACGGCTCGTGACCCAGGCGCTCCCACAACGACTCGCCGCAATGCTGAATTGCCTGCACCAAGCTAAAGACCTTGGAAATGCTCTGGATCGAAAACGGCGTCTTCGCATCACCGGCGTGGTAAAGCTCACCCTCGGCGCTGTAGACCGCGATCCCCAATTGATCAGCCGGTACGTGCGCCAGCGCCGGAATATAGTCGGCCACCTTGCCTTGGCCGAGGAGCGGGCGGACTTCGTCGAGAATCTCACTCAATAGGTTTTGCATGACATCCTCATGTAAATGGCGCGAGGCGCACCAGGCTACTAGACGCCGCTAAAACCACGGTCATCACAGTACGAAAAGGTGCGTCTGTTTCATGAGTCCAACCGCAACGCCTCACGTTCCGACCCATGCTCTAGACAGTCTGCCGAGCCCACTAATCAAACGCGTGCTGGTGACACATCAAGGCTTCACGGCGCATTCCGGCGGAACTTGCGCTCGACACATAGCACCCTATTTTCGAGATCACGATTGGCTCCGGTATAGTGCCGCCCGCTTCACGGGGCACGGCCTGTGCCTCGGGCGTCACAACAAGGAAAGAAAACAGATGAAACTGAAACGTGCGGCGGGCCTGCTGGCGCTCGCGATGGCAGTGAGCGGCTGCTCCACCGCGACCTACTTCAAACTGCCCGAGAACAGCAAAGTCTCGGTTTATGAACGGCCGCAGCAATACTCCCAGGGTCTGGTCAAGACGCGTCCGTTCTTCTGGACAGCCGCTGGCGGCATTCCCTACAAACTCAGCAGCGAAGACGGAGAGCTGCTGCAGCAAGGCAAGCTGCGTGCGCGCTTCCGCGTCGCCTCCATTTTCTGGCCGCCAGGCGGCATCATCTACTGGCCGATGGGGTTCGGTCAGCGCTGCTATGACCTGACCGGTGCCGAGCCGCTCAGCTGCACCCAGGGCGACCTGAAGAATCTTCGCAGTCAGCGCCGTCTAGACCGCTAGATTCCCGCGGCACATCGCCTCGGTATGCACTGAGGCGATGGATCGTTCCAAACGCTTGAAGCTCGTCCAGCCGATGGCGCGTGACAAGTCGGTTAAAACTTTTCCGGGCGCAACACCTCAACTTCAGCTAGATAGCAGACCATGGCGAAGTTATCGTAATAGCGCGCCTGAAGATGCTCTGCGATGCGCTCGGCCAACTCGCGGTTGCAGATGATCTCCAGGCGGATGTTGCCTTCGGTATCCCATTCGGCGCTGCGCACACCACGGCTGCCTCGCCCGCGCGCTTCGGACAGCGTCCAGCCCGGTGCGCCGAGGTGGTCGAGGTCGGCCACCAGCTTCTTTTCCAGCGCTGCTTCGCAGATCACGGTAAGCAGGGTTCGGGTTGCGATTGTCATGTCTACAGCCCCCAGGCGATCAGGGTTTCGGCCAGCGCGAGATACAGCGGAATGCCGACCAGGATGTTGAACGGAAAGGTGATGCCCAGCGACGCCGTCAGCGACAACGAAGGGTTGGCCTCAGGCAATGCCAGTCGCATAGCCGCCGGCACCGCAATATAGGAGGCGCTGGCGGCCAGCGTGGCGAGCATGGCAGTGCCCCCGAGCGACAGGCCCATCAGTCGCGCTAGCAGCGCACCGATCACCGCGCCTACCAGTGGCATGCCCAGGCCGAACACCGCCAGCCTCAGCCCATAGCGGCGCAGGGAGCCCATCTGGCCGGACGCAATCAACCCCATTTCCAGCAGGAAGAGTGCGAGCACTGGCTTGAACATGCTGGTGTAGAAGGGCTCGAGCGGCTTGATCCCCTCCTTGCCGGCGATGGCGCCGATGATCAATCCTCCCAGTAGCAGCATGATGCTCTTGCCGAGAAAGATCTCGCGCCCCAGCTCCTTCCAATGTGTATCGCGGCTGATCCCCTTGGCCAGGATTATGCCGATAAGGATCGCCGGGATTTCCAGGATCGCCACGAACAGCGGCATGTAGCTTTCGAAGGCGATTTTGTTGGCCAACAGAAAGGCCACTACCACGGCAAAGGTACCGGCACTGACCGAGCCGTAGTGCGCCGCCACGCTGGCCGAGTCGACCCGCGAAAAGCCCAGCAGCCGCAGAAACGGAAACGCCAACAGTGGCAGCGTACAACCCAGCAGCAACACAAGCGCGGACTGGCCCAGCAGCGCTGCGCTGGCTTGTTCTGCCAGCTCGACACCACCGTGTAGACCGATCGCCAGCAGCAGCAGAATGGACAGCGTGTCGTACAACGCCGGTGGCAGCTTCAACTCACTCTTCACCAACCCGGCAAACAGGCCGAACAGGAAGAACAGCACTACTGGGTCAAGCCCCATCGATACCTCCCGATTCATTGAACAGAAAAAAGGGAGCCTTTCGGCTCCCAGAGGACAACTGCTTAGGCTTCGATCTCGATAAGAAGATCGCCGGGGGTCACCCGGTCACCTTTGGCCACATGCACCGCTTTCACCTTGCCGGCGATCGGCGCCTGGATCTCGGTTTCCATCTTCATCGCTTCGCTGATCAGCACGGCCTGGCCGGCCTTGACCACGTCGCCCTCCTTGACCAGCACGTCGACCACGTTGCCCGGCATGCTGGTGCTCACGTCCCCCGGACCATTGGCCTGTTTACGCTGTCCGCCGCCGCTGCCGCCGACGAAGTTGTTCAGTGGCTCGAATACCACTTCTTCCGGCATGCCATCGATAGAGAGGAAGAAGTGCCGCTTGCCTTCGCCCTTTACGCCGACGCCCGTGATATCGACGCGATAGGTCTCGCCGTGCACGTCGATGACGAACTCGGTCGGCACGCCCTGCGCGCCCGCGGCAGTTGCCGTGCTGCCATCCGGAATCGGCAGCAGCACTTCTGGCACCAGCGTACCGGCTTCGCGCTCCTCAAGAAACTTGCGGCCAATATCGGGGAACATGGCGTAGGTCAGCACGTCCTCTTCGGATTTCGCCAGCGCACCGACCTCCCGTCGCAGCTTGTCCAACTCGGGTTTAATCAGATCGGCCGGACGCACCTCGATGAGCTCCTCACCGCCGATGGCCTGGCGCTGCAGCTTGGCGTCGATGGTGCCCGGCGCCTTGCCGTAGCCGCCCTGCAGGTAGAGCTTCACTTCATTAGTAATGGTCTTGTAACGCTCACCGGCGAGCACGTTGAAGAACGCCTGGGTGCCAACGATCTGCGAGGTGGGCGTCACCAACGGCGGGTAGCCCAGGTCCTTGCGCACGCGAGGGATCTCGGCCAGCACTTCATCCATACGGTTGAGTGCGCCCTGCTCCTTCAGCTGGTTGGCCAGGTTGGAAATCATCCCGCCCGGGACCTGGTTGACCTGCACGCGGGTGTCGACGCCGGTGAAATCGCTCTCGAACTGGTGGTACTTCTTGCGCACCGCATAGAAGTACAGGCCGATCTCCTGCAGCAGCTCCAGGTCGAGGCCGGTGTCGTAGGGCGTGCCGCGCAGCGCAGCGACCATCGACTCGGTGCCGGGGTGGCTGGTGCCCCAGGCCATGGACGAGATCGCGGTGTCGATGTGGTCGGCACCATTCTCGATGGCTTTGAGCTGACACATGCTGGCGACGCCCGCCGTGTCATGGGAATGGATGAACACCGGCAGGTCGATCTCGGCCTTCAGTGCGCGAACCAGCTCGCCGGTGGCGAACGGTGTCAGCAAACCGGCCATGTCCTTGATGGCGATGGAGTCGACGCCCATGTCGCGCATCGCCCGCCCCTGCTCGACGAACAGCTCGACGGTATGCACCGGGCTGGTGGTGTAGGCGATGGTGCCCTGGGCGTGCTTGCCGGTCTTCTTCACCGCCCGGATGGCGGTTTCGAGGTTTCGCACGTCGTTCATCGCATCGAAGATGCGGAACACGTCGATGCCGTTCTCTGCCGCCTTGGCGCAGAACGCCTCGACCACGTCATCGGCGTAGTGCCGGTAGCCCAGCAGGTTTTGTCCGCGCAGCAACATCTGCAACCGGGTGTTGGGCAGCGCGGCCTTGAGCTGGCGCAGGCGCTCCCACGGGTCTTCTTTCAGAAAACGCACGCAGGCGTCGAAGGTCGCGCCGCCCCAGACTTCGAGGGACCAATAGCCCACGCGGTCGAGCTTGTCGCAGATCGGCAGCATGTCCTCGGTACGCATGCGCGTAGCCAGCAGCGACTGGTGGGCGTCACGCAGGATGGTGTCGGTAACGGTGATTTTCTTCTGAGCAGTCATGGTTCGTTCCTCACAGGCCTGCGTGGGCGGCGATGGCGGCAGCGATGGCCAGGGCCAGTTCGCCCGGCTTGCGTTTGATCGAGTAGTTCAGCAGTTCCGGATGGTTGTCGACGAAGCTGGTATTGAACTGCCCGCTGCGGAAATCCGGGTTGGCGAGAATCTGCTGGTAATAGGTGGCGGTGGTTTTCACGCCTTGCACGCGCATGTCGTCCAGCGCACGCGAGCCGCGCGCCAGTGCCTCTTCCCAGGTCAGTGCCCAGACGATCAGCTTCAGGCACATGGAGTCGTAATACGGTGGAATGGTGTAGCCGGTGTAGATCGCCGTATCGGTGCGCACACCGGGGCCGCCGGGGGCGTAGTAACGGGTGATCTTGCCGAAGCAGGGCAGGAAGTTGTTGCGCGGTTCCTCGGCGTTGATGCGGAATTGCAGGGCGAAGCCGCGATACTGGATGTCCTCCTGCTTGACCGAGAGCGGCAGACCGGAGGCGATGCGGATCTGCTCGCGGACGATGTCGATGCCGGTAATTTCTTCGGTGATGGTGTGCTCCACCTGCACGCGGGTGTTCATTTCCATGAAGTACACCTCGCCCTCGGCGAGCAAGAACTCCACAGTGCCGGCGTTCTCGTAACCCACCGCCTTGGCCGCACGCACCGCCAGGTCGCCAATATAGGCGCGCTGTTCCGGGGTGAGCTGAGGGCTGGGGGCGATCTCGATGAGCTTCTGGTTGCGGCGCTGGATCGAGCAGTCGCGCTCGAACAGGTGCACGGTATTGCCAAAGGAGTCAGCGAGAATTTGCGCCTCGATGTGCTTGGGCTCGACGATGCATTTCTCGAGGAATACATCAGCCGATCCGAACGCCTTGGTCGCCTCGGAGATGACTCGCGGATAGGCCTGGGCCAGCTCGTCACGCGAGTTACAGCGGCGGATACCGCGGCCGCCACCGCCCGAGGTGGCTTTGAGCATCACCGGATAGCCGATGCCCTCCGCTGCGGCCAGCGCTTCTTCGACATCCGCCACGTTGCCTTCGGTGCCCGGCGTGACCGGCACGCCGGCCTTGATCATGCTGCGCCGCGCCTCGGTCTTGTCGCCCATGCGTCGAATCACTTCGGCGCTGGGGCCAACGAAGCGGATGCCGCGCTCGGCGCAGATTTCCGCCAGTTCGGCGTTTTCGGAGAGGAATCCATAGCCTGGATGCAAAGCATCACAGCCGGTCTCCACCGCCAGGTTCACCAGCTTGCGCGGGTTGAGGTAGCCGGCAAGTGGATCGTCGCCAATGAAATGGGCCTCGTCGGCACGCTTGACGTGCAACGCGTGCCGGTCGGGCTCGGCAAACACCGCCACCGAGCGTACGTCCATTTCGGCACAAGCCCGCACGATGCGGACGGCGATTTCACCGCGGTTAGCGATCAGCAGCTTCTTGATCACGCTGTCATTCCCTCGGTCGATGAGCAGAAGGCCGCCTTGAGGGGCCATGTCACGCCTGCACGTTGTACAAGCCTATAAACCCTACGCCTACCGGCATGATTACTGAAAATGAATAATAGTTTGATCTTGCATAAGCAATAACTTATACGCTCAGTCAACCCCCCACTGGACGGGCCTTAGCGGCCTAGCAATCAGCGGGATCAGTGGACCCAACTAAACAGGAGCGGCGGAATCAATGCGCAAAAGCATGATGCGGATAACCTTGCGTCAGCTGCAGGTGTTCCGGGCGGTATGTGAAAGCCGCTCCTATAGCCGAGCGGCGGAAGAAATGGCGCTGACCCAGCCAGCCGTGAGCTTGCAGATTCGCCAACTCGAGGAGCTGATCGGCCAGCCGCTGTTCGAGTATCTGGGCAAAAAACTCTACCTGACCGCCGCTGCCGAAGCGCTGCAGCGCGCCAGCACCGACATATTTGGGCGCCTGGACAGCCTGGATATGCAACTGTCCGACATCCAGGGCTCGCTACAGGGCCAGCTGAATCTGGCGGTCGAGTCGAGCGCCAAATACATCACCCCGCACCTGTTTGCAGCCTTCAAACGCAAGCATCCAGAGGTCAGCCTGGAACTCGTGGTGGTCAATCACGCGCAGGCGGTCAAACGCCTGTCGATCAGCCGCGACGATCTACTGATCATGTCGCAGGTGCCCACTGACATGGATCTGGAATTCATGCCATTCCTGAACAACCCCATCGTGGCCGTCGCACCGACTGATCATCCACTAAGCCAGGCGACATCCCTGACCTTGCAGGACCTGACCGCCTACCCACTGCTAGTCCGAGAGCCGGGATCGGGTACGCGCAAAGCTGGCGAAGACTATCTGCGCCAGAAGCGTGCGCATTTCGCCCAGACGATCCAGGTGGCCTCACTGGACGCGCTACGCGAGAGCGTCGTAGCAGGGCTCGGCGTAGCGCTGATGCCACGCCATGCAGTTCACCTGGAGCTGGCTCACGGCCTGCTGCGAGAGCTGCCGGTCGAGGAGCTACCGCTGTACCGCAGCTGGTGCGTTGTGCATCCGCGAGCCAAGCGGCTGAGCCCGGTGGCTCAGGCGTTCTTCACTTTTATCCGCGAAGAACGCGCGCAGATCATCGCCCTGGCTGCGCGCTTTGACGGCTCGCAGGCAAACACTCCAGCAGCGGGCTGACCATCAGCAGGTCGGGGAACTCCATCAGCTGTGCATGCAGCTGGCGCTGCTCGTCGTAGCTTTCGATGGCACGGCGGAAATGCATGCGGCGCTCGTCCAGCTGCTTGCGGCGGGCACGGGCATCGAGGTTGACGTAGGCTTCACGGTGCTGGGACATGCGCGGTCTCCGGAACAGGTGTCGGGAGAGCCCAGCATCGAAGCCCCGGGTGACGCTATGAGGACAAGCAGATGACGGAGCGATGAACGTCGCTCAAGCGCTCGTCAATCTTCGTGCGGCTTCACCGATTTCGGCGACAGGCGCAGGCTACGCAAGCTGCGCTTCACGCTCTTGAGGTGATTGACCAGGCTTGGACCACGTGCCATCGCCACACCCATCGCCAGTACATCGATCACCACCAGATGCGCAATACGCGAGGTCAGCGGCGTATAGATCTCGGTGTCTTCCTGCACGTCGATGGCCAGGTTGATGGTCGCCAGTTCCGCGAGCGGGGTCTGGCTCGGACAGAGGGTGATCAGCGTAGCGCCAGATTCGCGAACCACATTCGCCGTGATCAGCAAATCCTTGGAGCGGCCCGACTGGGAAATGCAGATCGCCACGTCGGTGGGCTTCAGCGTGACAGCCGACATCGCCTGCATGTGCGGGTCGGAATAGGCCGCGGCGCTGAGCAGCAGGCGGAAGAACTTGTGCTGGGCATCGGTCGCAACCGCGCCGGATGCGCCAAAGCCGTAAAACTCGACTCGCTCGGCCTTGGCCATCGCCGCCACTGCGCGCTCGAGCGCATCGGAGTCGAGCTTCTCGCGAACTTCCATCAGGGTATGCAGGGTGGTGTCGAAGATCTTCAGCGCGAAGTCTGTTACCGAGTCATCTTCGCTGATAGCGAACTGGCCGAAGCTGGCCCCCGCGGCGAGGCTCTGAGCCAATTTCAGTTTGAGATCCTGAAATCCCAAGCAACCGATGGCGCGACAGAAACGCACGATGGTCGGCTCACTGACTCCCACCACATGGGCTAGGTCGGCCATTGAACTGTGCATCACGGCAGCTGGATCGAGGAGTACATGGTCGGCGACTTTCAGCTCCGACTTGCGTAACGAACCTCTCGATTGGGCAATGTGTTGCAGCAGGTTCACGTGGCGGACTCGCTATGATCAAAACCTGGCAAGAATGGTCGAACGCTGCGGGTGCGCTCGCATCCGTCAAGCCGGCTGGGTTGTAGTGGGCTTGTAGTTATACTACAAGCCTCGCAGTATCGCCCACCTATCGAGTCTGTCCACCTTCTAGGAGTGACGCTGTGTCCATTTCCTGCGACATGCTGGTATTTGGCGGTACCGGCGACCTGGCGCTACACAAACTCATCCCTGCACTCTATTACCTGCACCGTGAGCATCGTCTGCATGATGATGTCCGCATCCTGGCGATTGCGCGCCAGGATATTGATCGCAACGCCTATCTCGCGTTGGCCGAGCGACATATCCGAGCGCAAATCGCGCGCACGGACTTCGAGGCTGAAATCTGGAATGCGTTCAGCCAGCGCCTCGACTACTTCCCCATGGACGCCACTCAGAGGGGTGAGTACGTCCGTCTGGCGCATCACCTCGGCCAGGCCGAAGGCCGCGTGCGGGTGCACTACCTGGCGACCGCGCCCAACCTGTTCGAGCCCATTGCCTCGAACCTTGAGAGCGCCGGGCTTGCCGGAGAAGACGCGCGCATCGTCCTGGAGAAGCCCATCGGCCATTCCCTCGAATCAGCACTCGAGATCAACGAGGCCATCGGTAACGTCTTCCCCGAATCGCGCATTTATCGGATCGACCACTACCTCGGCAAGGAAACCGTGCAGAACCTCATGGCGCTGCGTTTTGCCAACGCTCTGTTCGAACCAATCTGGCGCAGCGGCCATATCGATCATGTACAGATCACGGTGGCCGAGACCCTCGGCGTCGAGGAGCGCGGCAGCTATTACGACCATGCCGGCGCCATGCGCGACATGCTGCAGAATCACCTGCTGCAACTGCTCTGCCTGGTGGCGATGGAAGCCCCGGTGCGCTTCGATGCCAAATCGATTCGCGGCGAAAAGGTCAAGATTCTGGAAGCCCTCAAGCCGATTACCGGTAACGACGTGCAGGACAAGACCGTGCGCGGGCAGTACGTCGCCGGGCAGATCGGCGGCAATGATGTGCAGGCTTACTACTTCGAAAAGGACGTGGATAACGACAGCGACACCGAAACCTTCGTCGCCGTAAAGGCCGAAATCGACAACTGGCGCTGGGCTGGCGTGCCCTTCTACCTGCGCACTGGCAAGCGCATGGCGAAGAAGCGCTCGGAAATCATCATCACCTTCAAACAGGTGCCGCACATGCTGTTCACCAAAGGCGAGGTCAACCGCCTGGTGATCCGCCTGCAGCCGGAGGAGAGCATCAGCCTGCAGCTCATGGCCAAGGCACCCGGTAAAGGGATGCAACTGGAGCCCGTCGAGCTCGATCTGAATCTGGCCCATGCGTTCAGCAGCACACGCCGCTGGGAGGCCTACGAGCGGCTGTTGCTGGACGTTATCGAAGGCGACTCGACACTGTTCATGCGCCGCGATGAGGTGGAAGCGGCCTGGAACTGGGTCGATCCGATCCTCTGCGGCTGGCAGAGTCACTACCGCAAGCCCAGGCCCTATCCGGCCGGAACGGACGGTCCCGAGCAAGCACACCAACTGATTGAGCATCAGGGTCGGCAATGGTGGCGCTGAGCCATCCTAAGCATCCAATTAGCGGCCCTGCAAAGTCGCTTCCAGCCGCGAACTAGAGCGGTCAAATGCAAGTATCGGCAACTAACAAACCAGGTGCCTGGTAACTATTGACTGAACTTTCAAACATCATCAATTTGTCGCGCTGACAAAAAAAATTAACAGAACGCGACGAAGTCGCCATCTCCGCGGAGCAGATCGCCGATATCTAGGCATGATATCGGCGACTGAACTGGCTCGCTCTAGCCCGTCGAGCCGGGCTTAATCCAGCCGTAACTTCGGATGGTTCTAGCCAGACTAATGCGCACGTTATCCACAACCAAACCGCTATCACCACGATCAGCTAAACGCCTTGTTTCGCGCGGGCTCTGTCAAATTTCGCAAGCACGGTGACGTACTCTTCTGCCGCGCCCGAAACAGGCCGATCTATTCGCCCAGCCCATGAGCCAAATGCGACGCGCATATTCGGCCGTATATACGCTCCAGATCGAGTCCGGTGACGGCGCTTGACCGGCAAGTTCAACTTTCGCGATAAACGGCGAACTTCGGAGATATCAGCGGCGAATCAACGCCCATGATCGGCGACTGAGGTTGAGATTAATTTTTTGATGTGTTTATTCTAGAAAAGGATTTCAATCAGCAACCCCAAAGGTCTTGTTTTGAGTGTTCCTACCGTAACGCTCCGTCGCCCAACCGACGGCGACGGTTTCCCCCTCCATGAGCTGGTAGCACGCTGCCAACCTCTGGACACAAATTCGGCGTACTGCAACCTCCTGCAATGCTCCGATTTCGCCGACACCTCCATTGCCGCCACAAACGCGGATGGCCAATTGGTAGGTTTCATTTCCGGTTACTGCCCTCCTGCTCGCCCAGACACTTTGTTCGTCTGGCAAGTCGCAGTCGACGCGTCGATGCGCGGTCAGGGGCTGGCGCTGCGCATGCTGATGGCACTGGTCGCACGAGTCGCCAGTGAGCAGGGCGTCGCCAATCTGGAAACCACCATCTCGCCGGACAACGGGGCATCCCAGGCGCTGTTTAAAAAGGCCTTCGCCAAACTTGGCGTCGACTACAGCACCCGCACCCTGTTCTCCCGCGCCGAACACTTTGCCGGCAAGCATGAAGACGAAGTGCTCTACCGCGCCGGCCCGTTCGCCGCACCTAATTCAGAAGAAGAACTAGAGGAAAACGCATGAAAACTTTCGAACTGCACGAATCTGGCGTTCGCAGCTACTGCCGCTCCTTCCCAGTGGTCTTCAAGCAAGCCCGTGGCGCTGAACTGATCACCCGCGAAGGCAAGCACTACATCGACTTCCTCGCTGGCGCTGGCACGCTCAACTACGGCCACAACCATCCGGTGCTCAAGCAGGCGCTGCTCGATTACATCGAAGCTGACGGCATCACCCATGGTCTGGACATGTACTCCGAGGCGAAGGAAACCTTCCTATCGACCTTCGACCGCCTGATCCTCAAGCCGCGCAAGATGGATTACGTCATGCAGTTCACCGGCCCGACCGGCACCAACGCGGTGGAAGCCGCGCTGAAGCTGGCGCGCAAGGTGACCGGCCGCAACAACGTCATCAGCTTCACCAATGGCTTCCACGGCTGCAGCATCGGCGCGCTGGCGGCGACCGGCAACAAGCATCACCGTGGCGCCGCCGGTGTACCGCTGACCGACGTCAGCCGCATGCCCTATGCCAACTACTTCGGTGACAAGGTCAACACCATCGCGATGATGGACAAGCTGCTGACCGACCCATCCAGCGGCATCGACAAGCCGGCCGCGGTGATTGTGGAAGTTGTTCAGGGCGAAGGCGGCCTCAACGCCGCATCCGCCGAGTGGGTCCGCAAGCTGGAGAAACTCTGCCGCAAGCACGAGATGCTGCTGATCGTTGATGACATCCAGGCCGGCTGCGGCCGTACTGGTACGTTCTTCAGCTTTGAAGAGATGGGCATCAAGCCGGACATGATCACCTTGTCCAAGTCGCTGTCGGGCTATGGCCTGCCATTCGCCATGGTGCTGCTGCGCAAAGAGCTGGACCAGTGGAAGCCGGGCGAGCACAACGGCACCTTCCGCGGTAACAACCACGCGTTCGTCACTGCTGCTGCTGCCATCGAACACTTCTGGAAAGACGACGAGTTCGCCAATAGCGTCAAGGCCAAGGGCAAGCGTATTGCCGACGGCATGAACAAGATCGTTCGCCGCTACGGCCCGGATTCACTGTTCGTCAAAGGCCGCGGCATGATGATCGGCATCAGCTGCCCGGACGGCGACACCGCCGCCGCGATTTGCCGCCATTCCTTCGAGAACGGCCTGGTCGTCGAAACCAGCGGCGCCCACAGCGAAGTGGTCAAGTGTCTCTGCCCGCTGATCATCAGCGAAGAGCAGATCGACAAGGCTATGAGCATCCTGGACAAGGCCTTCGCTGCCGTTATGTCCGATCAAGCCGCCAACCAAGCTTCTTGAGGATTGAAGAATGATCGTACGTACCCTGGCTGAATGCGAGCAGTCCAACCGCAAGATCAAGACAGATACCTGGGACAGCACGCGGATGCTGCTCAAGGACGACAAGATGGGCTTCTCGTTCCACATCACCACCATCTACGCCAACACCGAGACGCACATCCACTACCAGAACCATCTGGAGTCGGTGTATTGCATGAGCGGCAATGGCGAGATCGAGACCATCGCTGACGGCAAGATCTACAAGATCGAGCCCGGCACTCTGTACATCCTCGACAAGCACGACGAGCACCTGCTCCGAGGCGGCAGCGAGGAAATGAAGTTGGCGTGCGTCTTCAACCCGCCACTCAACGGCAAGGAAGTGCATGACGAAAGCGGTGTGTATCCGCTTGAGGCCGAAACCGTAGTCTGATGCGACTCCGCAGGGCGGCTGCACCCCGCCCTGCGACACCCGATTCAAGGAGAGTTTAAAGTGAACCCCGTGCAAGCCGACCTGTACCCTTCGCGCCAGCACGACGAACCCAGCTGGCAAGAGCGTCTGGACCCGGTCGTCTACCGCAGTGACCTGGCCAACGCCCCGATCGCACCAGAGATGATCGAACGCTTCGAGCGTGACGGCTATCTGGTCATCCCCAATCTGTTCAGCGCCGAGGAAGTCGCGGTATTCCGCGAAGAACTCGACCGCATGCGTCAGGACCCGGCCGTTGCCGAGTCCGGCAAGACCATCAAGGAACCCGACAGCGGCGCGATCCGCTCGGTGTTCGCCATCCACGCCGACAATCCGTTGTTTGCCCGTGTCGCCAGCGACGAGCGCATTGCCGCCATCGCCAGCTTCATCCTCGGTGGTGACATTTATGTGCATCAGTCGCGGATGAACTTCAAACCCGGCTTCACCGGCAAAGAGTTCTACTGGCACTCCGATTTCGAAACCTGGCACGTCGAAGACGGCCTGCCACGCATGCGCACCCTGAGCTGCTCGATCCTGCTGACCGACAATGAGCCGCACAACGGCCCGCTGATGCTGGTGCCTGGATCACACAAGCACTACATCCGTTGCGTTGGTGCGACACCGGAGAACCACTACCAGAAGTCCCTGCGCAAGCAGGAGTTCGGTGTACCGGATCACGACAGCCTGACCGAGCTGGCGGACCGTTATGGCATCGAGACCGCTACGGGCCCGGCGGGCAGCGTGGTGTTCTTCGATTGCAACACCATGCACGGCTCCAACAGCAACATTACACCCAGCGCGCGCAGCAATCTGTTCTATGTCTACAACCATGTAGATAATGCCGCGCAGGCGCCGTTCTGCGGCCTCTCGCCACGTCCGGCCTTCGTCGGTGAACGCGAGAATTTCGAGCCCCTGCAGATCCAGAAGCAGAAGTATCTCTGACGTACCCGATCAGGCCCGACTACCGGGCCTGTTCTTTGTTGGCGGCCGAGAGGCGGCCCAGGGATGAAAATTCACCCCCAAGACGGGAAGTTGAATCGATGCATACCGTAGAAAAAATCGGCGGCACATCCATGAGCCGCTTCGACGAGCTATTGGACAATATCTTTATCGGCGGACGCGAAGGCGACGAGCTCTATCAGCGCGTCTTCGTCGTCTCAGCCTACAGCGGCATGACCAACCTGCTGCTGGAACACAAGAAGACTGGCGAACCCGGCGTCTACCAACGCTTCGCCGACGCTCGCAACGAGGGCGCCTGGCTCGATGCACTGGACATCGTCCGCGAGCGCATGCTCGGCAAGAACGCTGAGCTGTTCGCCAGCGACTTCGAGCTGCGTGCCGCCAACCAGTTCATCAACTCGCGCATTGACGATGCCCGCGAGTGCATGAGCAGCCTGCAGCGCCTCTGTGCCTATGGCCACTTCCAGCTCGACGAGCACCTGATGAAGGTCCGCGAGATGCTCGCCTCCCTCGGCGAGGCGCACTCGGCATTCAACTCGGTGTTGGCGCTCAAGCATCGCGGCGTCAACGCGAAAATGGTCGACCTCACCGGCTGGCATCGCGACGCGCCGCTGCCCTTCGAAGAAATGGTGCGCCATAGCTTCGAAGAGGTCGACCTCTCCCGCGAACTGGTGGTCGCAACCGGCTACACGCACTGCAGCGAAGGCCTGATGAACACCTTCGACCGCGGTTACAGCGAGATCACCTTTGCTCAGATTGCCGCTGCTACCGGTGCCCGTGAAGCGATCATCCACAAGGAATTCCACCTTTCCAGCGCCGACCCGAACCTGGTCGGAGCGGACAAGGTGGTCACCATCGGCCGTACCAATTACGACGTCGCCGACCAGTTGTCGAACCTGGGCATGGAAGCGATCCATCCGCGCGCGGCCAAGACGCTGCGTCGTGCTGGCATCGAGCTGCGCATCAAGAACGCCTTCGAGCCAGACCACGCCGGCACGCTCATCAGCCAGGACTACAAGAGCGAGCGGCCCTGCGTCGAGATTATCGCCGGGCGCAAGGATGTCTTCGGCATCGAAGTGTTCGATCAGGACATGCTCGGCGACATCGGCTACGACATTGAGATCAGCAAGCTGCTCAAGCAGCTGCGCCTCTACGTGGTCAACAAGGACTCCGACGCCAACAGCATCACCTACTACGCGTCGGGCTCGCGCAAGCTGATCAACCGCGCCGCGCGACTGATCGAGGAGAAGTACCCGGCTGCTGAAGTGACCGTGCATAACGTTGCCATCGTCTCGGCGATCGGCTCCGACCTCAAGGTCAAAGGCATCCTCGCCAAGACCGTCGCGGCCCTGGCCGGTGCCGGTATCAGCATACAGGCGGTGCATCAGTCGATCCGACAGGTTGAGATGCAGTGTGTGGTCAACGAGGAAGACTACGACGACGCCGTCGCGGCCCTGCACCGCGCGCTGATCGAGCCGGAAAACCACGGTGATGTGATCGCCGCAGCCTAAGCTACGGCTGCACCTGACCGCCGGCCTTGGCTCTAGCCAGGGTCGGCGGTTTGCTGTCCGCCGTCGCTGGAGGACCCGGCCAGCTTGCGCCGCCGATACCAGGTGGCAAAAAACACCACCGCCAGCAACAGCTCGGCGAGATCGCCGCCGTAATACATCAATTGTGCAGCCGCTTCGATTTCCGCCAGGTCGTGGCCGGCGTCGCGCGGAAAGCCGTAGGCATACATGAGTTTGCCCAGCACGGCATGAGCGGCAATCGCCACGAACAATACGATCAGCCGCAACCACATGCCGGGGCGATGCGGCGCAGGGTCCGGTCCGGCAATCGACCAGCTGAAAAGATAGCCCGCCAGTACGAAGTGCAGATGCAGCCATACATGCAGGACGGGTTCGCTGAAGCTCAGCTGGTATAGCGGCGTGAGATAGAGGATGTACAGCGCGCCGATATTCAACATCAGTGCGGTCACCGGATGGCTCAGGCAGCGCACCGGCACGCTGCCCGCAAACTCGGTAATTCGTCGGGCGGTCACGGCCGGCACACTGCGCAACAGCAGCGTGCCCGGCGAGCCGAGCATCATCGCAATCGGCGCGAACATGCCGAGCAGAAGATGCTGCGCCATGTGCCCGCGCAGGTCTGCATGGCCCCACTCGACCATAAACGGCGAAAACGCGGCCACCAGAAGCCCGCACCCCAGACTGAAACTGACGGTGCGCCAGCAATGCCAGGTTTTTCGACGCCGCCGTTGCGCGCGTACACCGAGAACATACGCAAACCAGAGGGCCAGCGTCAGCAAGACCAGCAGCGAGGTGCCGGCCAGGGTGAGTAGATGGGTATCGTGGGCCACCGGCTACCGACCCCCTTGCAACGAGGCAGGGGATGACCGAGCTGTTCGCCAGATCATGAAGCCTATCGCCAGCAGCAGCGCGCCAAATGCATTCCACGCCAGGTCGTAGAGCAGAAGATTGTCCACGTAGCGCACCTGATGCAGCCGGAGAATCTTGTGATCGACGATCCCATCGAACAGTTGAAAGCCACCTGCGCCAAGAAACAAACCGGCCCAAGCGTGCAAGCGCGACACCGCGCGGCGGCTGCTCAGCTGCACGAACAGGTAAAAGCCGGCGGCCAGCATCAGCAGCTCGGCTGAATGCAACAGACCGTCAGATATCAGCCCGACGGTTTGTGTGGATCGGTCGAAAAAATGGTGCCAGGCGAGTATCTGGTGAAAGACGATCTCGTCGATGGCGGCCATCAAACCAATCCCGAAAAAGCTCGTCGCGATCAGACTACCTCTGGCATCGACGGGGTGTTTGCTCACGATGGGCCTCCGGCTGCTAACGGGTTGGCTTGCATCGGAACTCGGTACGCTCGACTCAAGCCCTGTCTATGAGTGACTGGGGTCAGCCTCAGGAGTTCTCCATCGGCTTGACCTGACGGGGCGAAAAGCGCCGGCCAACTCAGTAGAATCCGCACACTTTCTGCTGGTATACAGAGCCACCGCACCATGACCCACCCTCGCACCGAACTGCTGTCGCCCGCCGGCACCCTGAAATCCATGCGCTACGCCTTTGCCTACGGCGCCGACGCGGTCTACGCCGGGCAGCCGCGCTACAGCCTGCGCGTGCGCAACAATGAATTCGACCACGCCAACCTGCGTCTGGGGATCGACGAGGCGCATGCCCAGGGCAAGCAGTTTTATGTGGTGGTCAACATCGCGCCGCACAACGCCAAGCTGCGCACCTTCATCAAGGATCTCGAGCCGGTGGTCGCCATGGGCCCGGATGCGCTGATCATGTCCGATCCCGGTCTGATCATGCTGGTTCGCCAACACTTCCCCGAGATGACCATTCACCTGTCGGTACAGGCCAACGCGGTGAACTGGGCCAGCGTCGAGTTCTGGCGCCAGCAGGGCCTCACCCGCGCCATCCTCTCGCGCGAGCTGTCGCTGGAAGAGATCGGCGAGATCCGTGAAAAGGTGCCGGGCATGGAGCTGGAGGTCTTCGTTCACGGCGCGCTGTGCATGGCCTATTCCGGACGCTGCCTGCTCTCCGGCTACATCAACAAGCGCGACCCCAACCAGGGTTCCTGCACCAACGCCTGCCGCTGGGAATACAAGGCGCACGAAGGCAAGGAAGACGAGCTGGGCAATATCGTCCAGCAGTATCAGCCGATCCCCGTGCAGCAGCTTGGAGCAGGCGCCATCCAGCCGACCCTGGGTGCCGGCGCGCCGACCGATCAGGTCTTCCTGCTCGAAGACAGCAGCCGTCCTGGCGAAATGATGGAAGCATTCGAGGACGAGCACGGCACCTACATCATGAATTCCAAGGACTTGCGCGCCGTCCAGCATGTCGAGCGGCTGGTACAGATGGGCGTGCATTCGCTGAAGATCGAAGGCCGGACCAAATCCCACTACTACGTGGCGCGCACCGCCCAGGTCTATCGCAAGGCAATCGACGATGCGGTCGCAGGCAGACCTTTCGACAAGTCACTGATGGACACCTTGGAATCGCTCGCGCACCGCGGCTACACCGAAGGCTTTCTGCGTCGTCACGTGCATGACGAATACCAGAACTATGAGCGAGGCTTTTCGCTATCGGAGCGCCAGCAGTTCGTCGGGGAGATGACCGGTGAACGGCGCAACGGGCTCGCCGAAGTGATCGTCAAGAACCGCTTCGCCGTCGGCGATCGCCTGGAGTTGATGACGCCGCAGGGCAACCTGAATTTCCGCCTGGACGGGTTGGAAAACAAACGCGGCGAACGTGTCGATGTGGCACCCGGCGACGGACACGTGCTCTACCTGCCGGTCCCGGAAACAGTGGACCTGCGGTATGCGCTAGTGATGCGGGAGCTGGACGGCGGCACCACCCGCGGCTAGCCGCCAGCACGGCGCTGGCTCAGGACCCGCCCCACCACGTGGCGGGTTTCGCCGCGACAGCCGTAGGGTGGGCTTCAGCCCACCAGCAGCTGGTGTGGCGCAGAGACAAGCGGTGGGCTGAAGCCCACCCTACGGTCCGCAAAAGCCCAGCCCGCACCATCAAACCAAGAGTTTGACGAACTCCTCAGGCGGCACTGGCCGGCTGATCAGGTAACCCTGCATCTCGTCACAGCCGTGAGCCTTGAGGAAGTCCGCCTGTGCCTGGGTTTCGACGCCCTCGGCGACGACCTTCAGCTCCAGGCTATGGACCATGGCGATGATGGCCCGGACGATGGCTGAATCCTCTCCGACCTGATCCAGTTCGGAAATGAACGAGCGATCGATCTTCACGTAGTCCACCGGGAAGCGCTTGAGGTAGCTGAGCGAGGAATAGCCGGTGCCAAAGTCATCGATCGCCAGCTTCACGCCCAGCGCGCGTAACTGGCGGCTGATGTTGATCGCGTTGTCGATGTCATCGAGCAGCTGACTTTCGGTCAGCTCCAGCTCGAGCCGGTCGGCGGGCAACCCGGTCTCTTCCAGTACCTGTCGCACCAGGCTGACGAAGTTGCCCTGGCGCAACTGTTTAACGGACAGGTTCACCGACACCCGAATGGCGGCCAGCCCATCGAGTTGCCACTGACGCGCCTGCCGGCAGGCTTCGCGCAGAACAAACTCACCCAGCGGGATGATCAGCCCGGTTTCTTCTGCCAGGGGAATGAAAAAGCCTGGCGCAATCAGGCCTTTCTGCGGATGCCGCCAGCGCACCAGTGCTTCGGCCGCATCCAGGCTGTCTTCCGCCACGTTCAGTCGCGGTTGATAGAAGACTTCCAGCTGGCCTTCCTCGAGTGCGCGACGCAGTTGGTTCTCAAGCTTGAGATTTTCCAGGCTCGACACCTGCAAGCGCTCGGTGAAGAACTGCAGGGTGTTGCCGCCGAGATGTTTGGCATGTTGCATGGCCATGTTCGCCTGCAACAGCAGCGAGGTCGCCTCGCGCGAGTTGTCTGGCATCAGGCTGACGCCGATGGACGCGGTGATGACCAGTTCCTGGTCGTCGAGCGGAATGGGTTTGCTGATGCGCGACAGCAGGCGGCTGCCGCTGTGCGCCAGGCTGGCAAGGCTGCCGTAACCTTCGAGCACCACCACGAACTCGTCACCGGATAAACGGGCAATGGTGTCGGCGTCCGACAACGTATGGGACAGACGGCGGGAGACCTCGCGCAACAGCTGATCAGCCGCCTCGTGCCCAAGGCTTTCATTAAGCGTCTTGAAACGGTCCAAATCGATATACAAAACCGCCAGCCCGCGATTGCTGCATCGGCTACGCTCGCAGGCGCTGTGCAGACGCTCCTTGAGCAGGCTGCGATTGGCCAGTCCGGTGAGCTCGTCGAAGTGGGTCAGGTAACGCAGACGCTCCTCGACCTGGCGCCTGACGCTGAGATCGGAAACGAACGCGACCACGTTGGTGACGTTGCCGTGCCGGTCGTGCACCACTCGCATCTGCGCCCATTGCGGGTACACCTCGCCATTCTTGCGGGTCTCGATCAGCTCGCCTTGCCAGATACCGTGCTGCGCCAGGTTTTCGCGAATAACCGAATACTGCTGGCGGCTGTCCTCGGAACTCGCCAACAGGGCGACGCTTCGTCCGATCAGTTCCTCTCGGCTGAAACCGGACAGCGTGCAGCAGGCCTGGTTGACTGCCAGCAGGTGAAATTCGGGATCCATGATCGCCATGCCCTCACCTGCCGCTTCGAACACCGTGGCCGCCAACCGCAATTGCTCGGCCTGGCGATGGCTCTCGCTGATGTCTCGCCGGGTACCGATCATGCGCAAGGCCCGGCCATTAGCATCGCGCTCGGTGACACGCCCGCGGTCTTCGATCCAAATCGAACTGCCGTCGTTGAGCATGGCCCGGTATTGCACGGCATAGCTTTCGGTCTTGCCCTTCAGGTGATCAATCATGTCCTGCCGTACACGCGGGCCATCTTCGGGATGCACTTCGGGACGCTGCTGCTCGGCCAGCAGCAGGCGGTCACTCAGGCCGACACCAAAAACCACATCCATTCTCGAGTGATGGACCTCACCGTTGGCCATGTCCCAGTCCCACATGCCCAGCTCACTGGCTTCCAGCGCCAGGCTCAGGCGTGCCTCACTTTCACGCAGCGCAGCGGTGCGCTCAATCACCCGCCGCTCGAGCCCATCGAAAGCCTCTCGCAGCCGGACCTCGGCATGGCGTCGCTGCTCGATCTCCCGGGCCAGCTCGCCGTTTAATTCGAAGGCTTCACCACGCATGCTTTCCAGGCGACGAATCAGCAACTGGTTGTGCAGACGTTGCGCCAGACTGGCTGAAACCACTTTGTTCATCTGCCAAGCAATCATGCTCAGCGTCAGCAGCACGATCGCCGCCAGCACGCCCCAACCCTGCAGGTGGGGCTCGCCGCTGCTTAACAGCACCACCGCAGCGGGAAGCAGCCCTGGGATGGCAAAGGCGCCGAACGCGCGAAGCGATACGCCGCAGGCCACGCAGCCTGCAAAAAACACCGAGGCAAGCGAACCGAGCAGTACCGTTTGTTGCAGGAATGGCCCGTCTAGCGCCAGCTCGATGATCGCGTAGTCCAGCGTCACCGCGCTGGCGATACTGGCCAGCAGGAAAGATCGATACCAGCGGGGGTGCTGCTGCTCCTCGGCGCTGGCCTTGGCGAAGCTGCGCGTCTGCTGCAGCCTCAGCAGGGCGAGTGCAAAGGTCACACCAGACCAGATCGCCAATTGCAGCTTCGGGCCTTCCGTCCAGAGCACGGCAGGGAATACCAGGCTGGTGATGATCATCAGCAGCAGCGCGAGCCGCGAGCCCTCATAGAGCAGCCGCGTGCGCTCGGCCCGCTGATCAAGCTCTGCAAGGTTGAAAGCGGCGTGGTCCTCCATGGCCATTGACGCCGACGGATTGGCTTGTGCGGAATCGGTCATCGGGTTGTTCTTGTAATGGATGTCTGGAGCAGTAGGCGTGCATTCAGCACGCCTCGATAATGGCACGACGCTAGCGTCTGGTCATCGTCTCTCCGACCAAAGACCGTGGATGACGATACGCGGGTATCGATCAGATGGATTTTCGACAGGTCGATGACCACGACCCGCTCCGGCTCTCGGCGCGGTTCCTGTCCTCCCCCAACCAAGCCCTCGCTTGACTGGCGCCCGTCCGTTGCACGAGCGGGTCGGCCGGATTTCCGGCTAGAATGGCGCCCATGCATGACGATCTCTCTCTCCTCCTGAACTCCCTCAACGATGCCCAACGCCAGGCCGTGGCCGCGCCGCTGGGTCGTCAATTGGTCCTCGCTGGTGCCGGCTCGGGCAAGACCCGCGTATTGGTGCACCGCATCGCCTGGCTGCACCAGGTCGAGCGCGCATCATTGCACTCGATTCTTTCAGTGACCTTTACCAACAAGGCCGCGGCGGAGATGCGCCAGCGCATCGAGCAGCTGATGAAGGTCAACCCTCAAGGCATGTGGGTTGGCACTTTCCACGGGTTAGCGCACCGACTGCTGCGCGCTCACTGGCAGGAAGCAAAGCTGGCGCAGAACTTCCAGATTCTCGATTCCGACGATCAGCAGCGCCTGGTCAAGCGGGTCATCCGAGAGCTCGGCCTGGACGAACAGCGCTGGCCGGCGCGCCAGGCCCAGTGGTGGATCAACGGGCAGAAGGACGAAGGTCTGCGGCCCAAGCACATCCAGCCCAGCGGCGATCTGTTCCTCGCGACCATGCTGAGCATTTATCAGGGCTATGAAGAGGCCTGTGCCCGCGCCGGCGTCATCGACTTTTCCGAATTGCTGCTGCGCGCGCTGGACCTCTGGCGTGACAACCCGGGCCTGCTGGATCACTACCAGCGCCGCTTCCGCCACATCCTGGTGGACGAGTTCCAGGACACCAACGCCGTTCAATACGCCTGGTTGCGTTTGCTGGCCAAGGGCGGCGACAGTCTGATGGTGGTGGGCGACGATGACCAGTCGATCTACGGCTGGCGCGGCGCACGGGTGGAAAACCTGCATCAGTTCAGCGAAGACTTCCAGGACGCCGTAACCATCCGCCTGGAACAGAACTACCGCTCCACCGCCTGCATCCTCAAGGCCGCCAACGCGCTGATCGCCAACAACCAGGGCCGTCTGGGCAAGGAACTGTGGACCGAAGGCTGCGAAGGCGAGCCGATCAGCCTGTATGCCGCGTTCAACGAGCACGACGAGGCGCGCTACGTGGTCGAGAGCATCGAGAAAGCGATCCGCGACGGCATGAGCCGCAGCGAGATCGCCATCCTCTATCGCTCCAACGCCCAGTCGCGGGTACTCGAAGAAGCCTTGCTGCGTGAGCGGATCCCCTATCGGATCTACGGCGGTCAGCGCTTCTTCGAGCGCGCCGAGATCAAGAACGCCATGGCCTACCTGCGTCTGATTCAGGCACGGGACAACGATGCGGCGCTGGAGCGGGTAATCAACGTGCCGGCCCGTGGCATCGGCGAGAAGACTGTCGAATGCCTTCGCCAGCTGGCCCGGCAGCAGGAAAGCTCGATGTGGGCCGCGCTGCATCAGGCGGTCGGCACAAAGGTGGTGTCGGGCCGCGCGGCGAGCGCGCTGAACGGCTTCGTCGAGCTGATCGATACCCTCGCGCTGAAGGTCGAGGGCATGCAGCTGCACAACATGGCGCAGCTGGTCATCGAACAGTCCGGCCTGCTGGCGTACCACCGTGACGAGAAAGGTGAGAAAGCCCAGGCGCGGGTGGAAAACCTTGAGGAACTGGTCTCCGCTGCGCGCGCCTTCGACAACTACAGCGAAGACCAGGAAGACGAGCAGACACCGCTCGCCGCCTTCCTTGATCACGCCTCGCTGGAAGCCGGTGAACAGCAGGCCGGCGACCACGAAGATAGCGTGCAGCTGATGACCCTGCACAGCGCCAAGGGCCTGGAGTTTCCGTTGGTGTTCCTGGTCGGCATGGAAGAAGGCCTGTTCCCGCACAAGATGAGCCTGGAAGAACCGGGCCGCCTGGAAGAGGAGCGCCGCCTGGCCTACGTCGGCATCACCCGCGCCATGCAGCAGCTGATCGTCACCTACGCAGAAACCCGTCGGCTCTACGGGAGCGAGACCTACAATAAAATCTCGCGCTTCATCCGCGAATTGCCGCCAGCGTTGATCAGCGAAGTCCGTCTGAGCAATACAGTCAGCCGCAGCTTCAACACACGCGGCATGGGTGGCGGCTCGCTGTTCGACGGCGCCAATGTGCCGGATACCCCGTTCAACCTCGGTCAGCGCGTCCGCCATTCGCTGTTTGGCGAAGGCACCATCCTCAATTTCGAAGGCTCCGGCGCCCAGGCGCGGGTGCAGGTGAATTTCGAAAGTGAAGGAAGCAAGTGGTTGATGCTCAGTTATGCCAAACTGGAACCGCTATGACGTTTACGTCAACCTGTATCCATACTAATAAAATTCGCCAAAGGAACAGCCATTCATGAAACGCCGTCACTTGTTTGGTGCCGCTGCTGCCCTGCTTGCATCGCTCAGCCTTGCAGGCTGCAACGACGAAAAGAAAGTCGAACCCTCCGCCGAGCCGAAGGCCGCCGCCAGCGAAGCACCCGAGACCTACAACTGGAAAATGGTCACCGCCTGGCCGAAGAACTACCCGGGCCTGGGCACTGCCGCCCAGCGCTTGGCCGATAGGGTCGAGGCCATGAGCGATGGTCGCCTGACGATCAAGGTTTATGCCGCAGGTGAGCTGGTTCCCGCCCTCGAAGTGTTTGATGCCGTCTCGCGCGGTACCGCCGAGCTAGGCCATGGCGCGGCCTACTACTGGAAGGGCAAGGTGCCCACCGCGCAATTCTTCACCTCGGTTCCGTTCGGCCTGTCGACCAGTGAAATGAACGCCTGGCTGACCCGCGGCGGCGGTCAGGAGTTCTGGGACGAAGCCTACGCACCCTATGGCGTCAAGCCGATGGTCGTGGGTAACACCGGCATGCAGATGGGCGGTTGGTTCAACAAGGAAATCAACTCGCTGCAGGACCTGCAGGGCCTGAAGATCCGCACCCCAGGCCTGGGCGGCGAAGTGCTGACCCGTCTCGGCGCGACCACCGTCAACATGCCTGGCGGTGAAGTGTTCACCGCGCTACAAACCGGCGCGATCGACGCCACCGACTGGGTCAGCCCGTACAACGACCTCGCCTTTGGTCTGCACAAGGCCGCCAAGTACTACTACTACCCCGGCTGGCAGGAGCCCCAGGCCGTGCTGGAGCTGTTGATCAACCAGAAGGCGCTCGACACCCTGCCGGACGACTTGCGCGCCATCCTCACCGAGGCGGCCGGCGCCGCCAGCCGCGACATGATCGACGATTACGTTTATAACAACGCCATGGCGCTCGAGCAGCTTAAGCAACAAGGTACGCAACTCAAGCGCTTCCCTGACGAGGTGCTGAACGCCATGCGCGAGCAGTCCGACGTCGTCCTTGGCGAACTGGCCGCACAAAGCGAGCTGAATGGCCGCATCTGGGCCTCAATGAAGGCGTTCCAGGCGCAGGTCAAGCCGATGCACGAGATCTCCGAGAAAGAGTTGTACAACTGGCGTTGAGTCAGACGATCCGTTGCGCTTGTCGGTGAGCCGGCAAGCGCAACGAAGCAAAAGCCCGAAACACTCTATGACTGGCGTGCCCGCACCGGGCCATGCACCATCAGCGCCGTATCATCATCCATTCAGGAATACCAAATGCAACGTGTGCTCAGCATTTTCATGGCCCTGTGTATCAGCCTGACCTTCAGCCTCGACGTTCACGCCAAGCGCTTCGGTGGCGGCAAGAGCTTCGGCTCGGCGCCCAGCCATCAGACTCGCCAGGCACCCCAACAAACTCAGGCGGCGCCCAACCAGGCTGGCCGTCAAACTCCCGCAGCTGCCAGTGGCGCGTCGCGTTGGCTCGGCCCGCTGGCCGGTCTCGCCGCAGGTGGCCTGCTGGCTTCGATGTTCATGGGCGATGGCTTCGAAGGCATCCAGTTCATGGACATCCTGATCTTCGGCGGCATTGCCTTCCTGTTGTTCCGATTCCTTGCGGCGCGTCGTCGCCAGCAACAACCGGCCATGGCCGGACACGGAAACGCACCGATGCAGCGCGAAATGCCTGCCCAGCAATCGATTTTCGGCGGCGCTAGCGCTGCACGTCCGGCTGCCGCACCGGTGATCAACGCGCCGGCCTGGTTCAACGAGCAGAACTTCGTGGCGGCCGCTCGCGAACATTTCATCTCCCTGCAACAGCATTGGGATGCCAACGAGATGGACAAGATCAGCGAGTTCGTCACGCCGCAGCTGTTCGAATTCCTCCAGCGCGAACGTGCCGAGATCGGCGACGCCTATCAATCTACCTACGTTGACGACCTGCAGATTCAGCTCGATGGCGTGGATGATCAGGCCGACAAGACCGTCGCCACCCTGACGTTCGTAGGCGTGTCGAAGAACTCACGCTTCGACCAGGGCGAGCCGTTCAGCGAAAGCTGGCGCATGGAGCGTGCACAGGGCGAGAACCAGCCTTGGCTGGTGGCCGGCATCCGCCAGAACGCCTGAGCTGAGGTTTGACGCGACTCCGCTATGCACAGAGTCGTTTGATAAAGAGCCCCGCCGTACTGGCGGGGCTTTTTATTGAGCGCTTGCTTTGCTTCCTGAACGCAACGAGCCAGCAGGGCCCTGCCCGACCGCCGCCCATGGCTGAATAGAGGCTGCCCTATAGCGCCTGTCAGCACGCCGATCCAACACACCTCCACCGGCTCCAACCCTTGCCCATCCTGGCGAGGCCATCTGAACCCTGCCAGCAAATGGACGTCTATGCTGTTCGCATAACAGCAATAGTCGAGAGGTCCTGCGTGTCAGGCAGCATCGAAACAAGGGTTGGCGCCACTGCTGTAGTCAGGGCGGTGTGTTCACCGCACGCCAGTACTGCGTACACCCACGATGAATAGCGTTCGCCTACCTTCCGTCGACAAGCTGCTGCGCGCTCCCGCCTGTGCGCCGCTGAAACAGCGTTACGGCCGCGACGCCCTGCTCGGCACCCTGCGCGATCTGCTCGAAGAATTGCGAGAACCGGCCCGCCACGGTCAGCTGGCGGCGCTGGAGCTGTCCGAAGCAGTGCTTGCAGGCCGCGCGGGCGAACGGCTCGCCAATCAGCACCGCAGCCGAGTACGACGCGTTTTTAACCTGACTGGCACGGTGCTGCACACCAATCTAGGCCGCGCGCTGCTGCCGGATGAAGCCATCGAGGCGATCACTCTGGCGGCGCGCTATCCGCTGAACCTGGAGTTCGACCTGGCGACGGGCAAGCGCGGCGACCGCGACGACCTCATCGAAGACATGATCCGCGAATTGACCGGCGCTGAAGCCGTCACCGTGGTGAACAACAACGCCGCCGCCGTGCTGCTTGCGCTGAACAGCCTTGGCGCGCGCAAGGAAGGCATCATTTCCCGCGGCGAGCTGATCGAGATCGGCGGCGCCTTTCGCATCCCCGACATCATGGCCCGCGCTGGCGTGAAGCTGCACGAGGTGGGCACCACCAACCGCACCCACGCCAGGGATTACGAAGCCGCGATTAACCCCCGCAGTGGGTTGCTGATGCGCGTGCACACCAGCAATTACAGCGTGCAGGGCTTCACCGCCAGCGTCGCTACCGCCGAGCTGGCACAGATTGCCCATGCGCACGGTCTGCCGCTACTAGAAGATCTCGGCAGCGGCAGCCTGGTCGACCTTTCGCGCTGGGGCCTGCCCAAGGAACCCACTGTGCAGGAAGCCCTGCGTGATGGCGCCGACATCGTCACCTTCAGTGGCGACAAGCTGCTCGGGGGGCCGCAGGCAGGGCTGATCGTCGGCAGCCGCGAGCTGATCCAGAAGATCAAGAAAAACCCGCTCAAGCGCGCCCTGCGCGTCGACAAGCTGACCCTTGCCGCACTGGAAGCGGTACTCAACCTCTATCGCGATCCAGATCGCCTCGGTGAACGACTGACCAGCCTGCGCCTGCTCAGCCGTCCGCAGCCGGACATCCGCATCCAGGCCGAACGCCTGGCACCGGCGCTGACCTGCGCCTTGGGCGAGTCATGGCAGGTCGCGGTTGAAGACGCCCTTGGCATGATCGGCAGTGGTGCACAACCCGTGGCGCGCCTGCCGAGCGCAGCCTTGTGCATTCGCCCGCAACAACCCAGGCGTCTGCGTGGGCGCAGCCTGCGCTTGCTGGAAGAGGCGCTGCGTGACCTGCCGATCCCGGTTCTGGGTCGAGTGGCCGAAGACGCGCTCTGGCTCGACCTGCGCCAGTTGGATGACGAGCCGGCATTTCTCGGACAGCTTCCGCAACTCGAGCAGGCGCTGGCATCATGATCATCGGCACCGCGGGACACATCGACCATGGCAAGACGGCTCTGCTCCAGGCGTTGACCGGGCAGGCCGGCGACCGGCGCCAGGAAGAACGTCTGCGCGGCATTACCATCGATCTCGGCTACCTCTATGCCTCGCTGGGCGAACCCGACCTGACCGGTTTCATCGACGTGCCCGGTCATGAACGCTTCGTGCATAACATGCTTGCCGGGGCCTGCGGTATCGACTGCGTGCTGCTGGTCGTCGCCGCAGATGACGGCGTTATGCCGCAGACCCGCGAGCACCTGGCCATCGTCGAGCTGCTGGGCATTCGTCGTGCACTGGTGGCACTGACCAAAATCGACCGGGTCGAGCCATCGCGCATCGCCGAAGTGCAGCTGCAAGTCGAAGCGCTGCTGGAGGCTGGGCCGCTCTGCGGCGCGCCGATCCTTCCGGTGTCCAGCGTGTCCGGCGAAGGCGTCGACGCGCTTCGCACACAGTTGCTCGAGCAGGCCAGCGAAGTGCAGGCGCGCCGGGAAGACGGGCATTTCCGCCTCTCCATCGACCGGGCGTTTAGCGTGACTGGCGCTGGCGTGGTCGTGACCGGCACCGCCTTCGCAGGTCGCGTCAAGGTGGGTGACGAACTGAGTCTGGGGCCATCCGGCCGCGAGGTCCGCGTCCGCGGGCTGCATGCGCAGAATCAGAAGGCCCAGGAGGCTAAGGCTGGCCAGCGCGTCGCCCTCAACCTCAGCGGTGAGCGGCTCTCGGTAGCTGATATCAGGCGCGGCGATTGGCTGGTGACGCCCGAACTGCAGGCCGGCAGCCAGCGTATCGACATCGAATTCACGCTCCTTCCCAGCGAAACCCGTGAGCTGCGCCACTGGACACCGGTACACGTCCACCTGGGCGCCCAAGATGTGACCGGCCGTATCGCCCTGCTAGAAGGCGAATGTCTGGCTCCCGGTGGGCACGTGCATGCCCAGTTGCTGCTCAATGCCCCCGCGCATGCCGTGCATGGCGACCGCGTGGTGCTGCGCGATCAATCCGCCCAGCGCACCCTTGGCGGCGGCCGTGTCCTCGACCCCTTCGCACCGCCGCGCAATCGACACCGTCAGGCGCGCCTTGCGGTGCTGCGCGCGCTGGCCGGCGACACACTGGAAGACATTTTGCCGGGGCTGCTGCCAAGCGCCCTGAACGGTTTGGACCCCGCCTTGCTGGAGCGGCAATTCAATCGTCCTCGGCAGACCTGGCGGCTGCCAGACGAAGCGCTGGAGATTGATACGCGGCAGGGCCCGAGACTGTTCGAACGCGGCACTTGGGACTACCTCGGCCAAAGCCTGGTAGCGGCCCTGCAGCGCTTTCACGAAACCCAACCGGACGAACTTGGGCCGGATCGTGATCGCCTGCGCCGCTACGCCCTACCTCAGCTTGAGCGACCGGTCTACCTGGCACTGCTGGAAAGCCTGCTGGCGGTTGGCACCATCGAAGCCAGCGGCCCGTGGCTGCACCTTCCCGGACACCGGGTTCGCCTGAGCGAGCAAGAAGAAGCCCTGAAGGCCCAACTCTGGCCATTGCTCGAAGCGGCTCGTTTCAACCCGCCCTGGGTTCGCGACCTCGCCAGCGCGCTGAATGTCGAGGAGGACCGCATCCGGCACCTGCTGCGCAAGCTTTCGCGCATCGGCGAGTTGCAGCAGGTCGTCAAAGACCTCTTCTACCCCGATGCAACCATCCGCCAACTGGCCAGCCAGGTACTGGACATGGAGCGCCAGTCCGGCGTGATCCGCGCCGCCGCCTTCCGCGACCAGATCCAACTGGGCCGTAAACGCAGCATCCAACTGCTCGAACATTTCGACCGCATCGGCCTTACCCGTCGGTTCGGCAACGAACGCAAGGTGCGACGCGACAGCGCCTTGGCCTCGGAGCCCGAGGTCAGGTAGGCTGCTTGTTAACCTCCAGTCCAGACCTCATTCGAGGCCTCGCTGGAAGGCAATCGCACCCGGTGGTGCGGCCGGGCTTCAAACCCGGTTGGGGGCGGCAGCCGTTCCTGGGTGGGTTCGACTCCCACTGCCTTCCGCCATCTTCGAAGCAGCCTCGTTAACCGGGCAGCGCGTCAGCGCTTATGACGTCGCAGCCACTCGCGGGCTACCTGCCCCATGGTTTTGGATGTTCCATCCTTTATCCAGCCCATAAAATCACGGTCGAACTTGAAATCGGGCCCGCAAGCCTCGGCCATGAACCTTCGTACGTTCTGCGTGTTTCTATAGCTGGCAGTTACCACTGTTTCGTTCGTTATCTGATCGCTATGCCAGTCGAAATGGGTCATCGCTTTGCCTTTTATTGTTCGCACGCCAAACAGGCCGTAGGTTCCAACAGGAGTACACGAAACAGGTTTATCGCTGTCGCTCTAGCGACAGGTTACCGCCTGCAAAGCCCACTGCATCTAGCGCGAAGGCTTCCGCAAACGGCCGTCACCCCTAACATTGCTCGAATCACTTCCGTCCATCTCCCGATAGCCGAAACCATCGGTCGATGGAGCGCAAGCGGAAAAAAGCTGGGCTAGGCTTCATGCACGCCAAATCTAGGAGAACGAGCATGTTGGCCACATTGCTTCCTACCTTGCGAGAATTGGAGTTGCCGTTGCGTCTGCGGCTTTGGGACGGCAACGAGATCGATCTCGGGCCCGCCCCCAGCGTGACACTGGAGATCAAAGACCCCAACCTGATTCCGCAGCTGGCCCACCCCAGCCTGGCCTTGCTTGGCGGCGCTTACGTCGAGGGCAAGGTCGATCTCCACGGCCCGCTGGAAGAGGTGATCCGGATCGGCGACGAGATCAGCCGGGCACTGGGCGGCTCACATTCCGCGCCGCCGGTGCGTGAAGCCCACGATAAGGCAACCGACGCCGAGGCCATCTCCTACCATTACGACCTTTCGAATGAGTTTTACCAGCTCTGGCTGGACCGCGACATGGTCTATTCCTGCGGCTATTTCGAGACGGGGAATGAAGATCTCGACCAGGCGCAACAGGCCAAGCTGCAGCATCTGTGTCGCAAGCTGCGACTGAAACCCGGCGACCGTCTCCTCGATGTCGGTTGCGGCTGGGGCGGCCTGGCGCGTTTTGCGGCGCGCGAGTATGGCGCACAGGTGCTCGGCATCACACTCAGCCGTGAGCAGCTGAAGTTAGGGCGCGAGCGGGTCGCCGCTGAGGGACTTGAATATCAGGTGCAGCTGGAGCTGATGGACTACCGCGATCTGGCCACCGAGGGCCAGTTCGACAAGGTAGTCAGTGTCGGCATGTTCGAGCATGTCGGTCACGAGAACATGCCGCTGTACTGCACGCAGTTATCAGAGGTGGTTAGGCCGGGTGGGCTGGTGCTCAACCATGGCATCACCTCGCGTCATATCGACGGCCGGCCCGTGGCCCATGGTGCTGGCGAGTTCATCGACCGCTACGTCTTTCCCCATGGCGAGCTGCCGCATCTGGTGAAGATCGGCGCCTGCATCAGCGAGTCAGGACTGGAAATCGTCGATGTGGAAAGCCTGCGCCTGCATTACGCGCGCACGCTGCACTTCTGGAGCGAGCGGCTGGAGGCGCGGCTGGACGAGGCGCAGCGGATGGTCCCCGAGCGAGCGCTGCGTATCTGGCGGGTTTA
The DNA here is from genome assembly GCF_050269105.1 of Pseudomonas sp. NPDC077408. Taxonomy (NCBI): domain Bacteria; kingdom Pseudomonadati; phylum Pseudomonadota; class Gammaproteobacteria; order Pseudomonadales; family Pseudomonadaceae; genus Pseudomonas; species Pseudomonas sp. NPDC077408. The sequence goes on along the minus strand of NZ_JBNNHS010000012.1, from coordinate 30,061 downwards.
TCTTGCGGGCTGTGCCTACGGCTTCCGGCGCAACTGGATCAACCTGCATCAGATCCTGGCCAGCAAGCCGCTGCCCGATGGCTCTCACGAGCTGCCCTGGTCACGGGCTGATATCTACCGATAGTAAATCCGCTTGATCGCATCCTTGAACCCCGGCCGATCAACGATGGCAGCCAGTCAGGGCGGCGATCTGCGGCCCCGAGGCAGATCCGGGACTGCCATTCGCCGCGGGTCGCGCCTCCCTCAGGTTCTGCAATAAGAGCTGAAGTGGGAGGCCCGCCCTCGGGGCGAAGCGTTTGCTTTTATCGGCGACCTGGCGCCCTCAGCGCAGCAATAACAACGGCGTGGTGGCGGAGCGGATCATGCTGGTGGTGGTGCTGCCGACGAGGAACTGGCGAATGCGCGAATGCCCGTAGGCGCCCATCACCAGCAGGCCGATGTTGTGCTCGGCCTGATAGGCATGCAGCGTAGGTTCGACTTCGCCGGCACGGATAGCGATGTGCACCTCGAACCCGGCCGCCACCAGCGCATCGCGCGCAGATTCCAGCAGGGTGCGGCTGTCGCCGGTATCCTCGCCGACCATCACCAGATGGATCGGTATGCCTTTGAACAGCGGGCTGGAGGCCAGCATTTCCACGCCCTTGCGGGTGGTAGCGCTGCCATCGAAGGCGAGCATGACGCTGGTGGGCACAGAGAAGCTCGCCGGGGTGACCAGGATCGGCCGGTGCAGGGTGCGGATCACGCTCTCCAGCTGGCTGCCGATGAGTTGCAGGTCGGTGCCGCTGTCCTCCCCCTGCTTGCCGATCACCAATAGACGGATATCGGATTCCAGATCACGCAGGCTTTCCACCAGATCGCCGTGACGCTGACGCACTTCCGGCTGCGCGACGCCCGCGCCGACGACGCGATGTTTGGCCGCGTCGAGCATCATCCGGCCTTCTTCGAGCGCCAGTTTGCTGCGCTTTTCATCCAGCGCGGCGAGTTCTTCGAGCAGGTATTCGCGGCTGCCGAGGCCGATGATGCCGCTGAGGTTGCCGGTCGCCGGGTACTGCTGCTGATCGAGCACGTGCAGCAGGGTCAGCGGTGCATCCAACTGGCGGCTGGCCCAGGCGGCGCAATCGCAGACGGCTGAGGCCTGAGGGGAGCCGTCGATGCAAGCCATTACGTTGTTCATTGTTGTTCTCCTGGTCAGTGGCTCATCAGCTTGTCGATGGCTTCAGGTTTATCGTGGACACCGAAGCGGTCGACGATGGTCGCGCTGGCTTCGTTCAATCCCAGCACCTCGACCTCGGTGCCTTCCCGGCGGAGTTTGACGACGACCTTGTCGAGCGCCGCAACGGCGGTGATGTCCCAGAAATGGGCATGGGTCAGGTCGATGATGATGCGGGAAAGCGCTTCCTTGAAGTCGAAAGCGGCGGTGAATTTGTCCGAGGAGCTGAAGAACACCTGGCCCGTGACCCGGTAGGTGCGCTGGTTGCCTTCGGCATCCAGTTCCGAGCCGATGTGCAGGTAATGCCCGACCTTGTTGGCGAAGAACAGCGCCGCCAGCAGCACGCCAGCCAGCACGCCGTACGCCAGGTTATGGGTAAAGACCACCACCACGACGGTCACCACCATGACGATATTGGTGGAGAGCGGGTAGCGCTTGAGGTTGCGCAGCGAGTCCCAGCTAAAGGTGCCGATGGAGACCATGATCATCACGGCAACCAGCGCCGCCATGGGGATCTGACCGACCCAGTCACTGAGGAACACCACCATCAGCAGCAGCACGACGCCGGCGATCAGGGTCGACAGTCGGGTGCGGCCGCCGGATTTCACGTTGATCACTGACTGGCCGATCATCGCGCAGCCAGCCATGCCACCAAACAGTCCGGAGACGATATTGGCGACGCCCTGGCCTTTGCATTCGCGGTTCTTGTCGCTGCCGGTATCGGTCAGGTCATCGACGATAGTCGCCGTCATCAGCGATTCCAGCAGGCCAACCACGGCCAGCGCGGCGGAGTACGGAAAGATGATCGCGAGGGTTTCGAAGGTCAGCGGCACTTCGGGCCAGAGGAAGATCGGCAGGGTGTCCGGCAGGTCGCCCATGTCGGCCACGGTGCGGATATCCAGGCCCATGTACATGGCGACGGCGGTCAGCGCGAGGATGCACACCAGCGGTGACGGAATGATCCGCCCGATCTTCGGCACATAGGGGAACAGGTAGATGATGCCCAGCCCGGCGGCGGTCATGGCGTAGACGTGCCAGGTGACGTTCGTCAGCTCCGGCAGCTGCGCCATGAAAATCAGAATCGCCAGCGCGTTGACGAAGCCGGTGACCACCGAACGCGAGACGAAGCGCATCAGCGAGCCGAGGCGCAGGTAACCGGCGCCGATTTGCAGCACGCCGCACAACAATGTGGCCGCCAGCAGGTACTGCAGGCCATGCTCGCGCACCAGCGTCACCATCAGCAGCGCCATGGCGCCGGTGGCCGCGGAAATCATCCCCGGTCGGCCGCCGACGAAGGCAATCACCACAGCGATGCAGAAAGAGGCATAAAGGCCGACGCGTGGGTCGACCCCGGCGATGATCGAGAAGGCGATCGCTTCTGGAATGAGCGCCAGGGCGACGACGAGACCGGCGAGCACGTCGCCACGAATGTTGCAGAACCAGTTTTGTTTCAGTGAATGAAGCATGGTGATTTCCGGAGCAAAGGCATCGCAGGCAGGCCGGAGGCGGCACGCGGTTGATACAAGGCTAGTTTCTGATTTCGATTAACGTGCGATTCGCGCACATGCGACGTGCGTGCAGCCGTGTGCGCCTGCATCCGATTACAAGCGATCGCGGCAAGGCGGGGGCATTGCGCTAAGGCGGACTGGGCAACCAAATCATGTGACAGGTCTTACTCGGTGGCGGGCTTCGACAGCTCGAAGCCGCTGAAAACAGGCCGCGGATGATAGCGCAGCAAGCCGTCTGGCGCGACCCACAGCGGCCGTCAGAGCCTCCGCCGTCGCGCCCGACGCGCCCTACGGATCTGGTCGAGTGCCTCCAAATCCGGCATGACCGGCCTACCGCCAGAAGTCATCGAGGTTGCCGAAGCCCCACTGCGCAGGATCTTCCCGGCCCACGATGCGGTCGTTCGCACCCGGCCGAGACAGGTCCAGGTCCAGCTGCTGGATTGGCGTCTTGGCCTTTGCCGAGAAGAACACCCGTACCAGCGGTTCGGTGAGTTTTTCCGGGTGCTGGTCAATCACCACGCCGAGCCGGCCGGATTCCAACCGCACCAAGGAGCCGAGCGGATAGATGCCCACCGAGCGCACAAAGGCGTGAAACACCTGGGTATCGAAGTGGCCAGTCCATTGCGCCATGCGGGCCAGCGACTCCGCCGGGTTCCATGCCTTTTTATAAGGACGGTTGGAGGTGATGGCGTCATATACATCGCAGACCGCACCCATCCGCGCGAACAGGCTGATGGCCTCGCCTTGCACGCGATGCGGATAGCCGCTGCCGTCGTATTTCTCATGATGGTGCAAGCAGACATCCAGTGCGGATGCGGGAATTGACCCTGCTGCCAGCAGCAGCGCATGCCCCCGCTCGGGATGGCTGCGCATCACGGCGAATTCGGCATCGGTCAGGCTGCCGGGTTTGTTCAGTACCTCCACTGGCATGGCCATCTTGCCCACGTCGTGTAACAACCCCGCCAGCCCCGCCTCACGCACGACGTCTTCGCTCAGGCCGAGCGAGCTGGCGGGCCAGCGAAACCATCAGGGCGCAAACGGCCACCGAGTGCATGTAGGTGTATTCGTCCTTGTGCTTGAGCCGCGCCAGGCCGATCAGCGCCGAGCTGTTGCGCGCCAACGAGTCGCTGATCTCCGCCACCAACGGCAGGCAGCTTTCGACGCTGATCGCATTGCCCAGCCGTGCCTCGTTGAACAGTTCGGTGATCGCCTTCTTCGAGCGGTTGAGCACGCGGGCAGCGCGCTGCAGTTCATCACGCGCACTGCAGCGCGCCACGACCGGAGCGGTAGGCGCTTCAGGCGGAGGAGTCGAGGCCGGCGTCGTGGACAGCACCACCGCCGGATCGACGACATCGACGCCCTTGCTAGGGTCGATCCAAACGGCCGTCAGCCCGCTCTGGTGCAGACGCTGCACATCTTCAGGATCGTCGAGGATGAACTTATTTTTCCAGAACGGATGCGAAAGCCAGCTGCCTTCGAATGCGTGGAGATACATGCCTAAACGCACCGCATCGGCAGGAATCTTCTTCAGCATGGGCACCTCGAGGCAATACGAAACAAGGAGCTGGCCACCTTGCCGAGGTGGCCACTACTGACAGTAGCGTCCTTGCTGATCGAGCAACTCGATAAAGTCGCGCGTTGGCATCATAGTGCCTCTATCAGGATAACTGTACAACATGAAATATATGTACAGGCTTTTCATCACAGGACATGCGCTGCATTACCATGCGGCATCACTGCCCGAGCCGACCATGCCAGCCCAGACCAGCCGCTACCGCGTCGCCCTGATCACCTCGCTTATTCTGGCCGGGCTACTGCTGAGCATGTATTGGGCCGGGCGCATCGCCGAGCAACGTGCCTGGACCGAGCGCAGCCAGGAAGCTGCAGGCCAGCTCGAGTTATATGCCCAAGCGATCCACACCCAGGTGCAACGCTTCCGCTCGGTGCCCGCGCTGCTGGCGCTCGACAGTGACATTCAGGCGCTGCTGAACAACCCCAGCGACCAGGCCTTGCGTGAGCAGCTCAATCATCGGCTGGAGGAGCAGAATCAGGCCGCGGGCTCCTCGGTGCTGTACCTGCTCGACCGCCATGGCGAAACCCTGGCGGCCAGCAACTGGCGCGACTGGAGCAGCTTCGTCGGTAACAACTACGCCTTTCGGCCCTATTTCATCGATGCGGTGGCCAACGACTCGGGCCGCTACTTCGCCGTCGGCGTGACCACCGGCATCCCCGGCTATTTCCTCTCCAGTTCGGTCAAGAATGCCAACGGCGAGGTGATCGGCGTCCTGGTGGTCAAGCTCGAACTTGAAGACATGCAGCGAGAATGGGTCGGGCAGTCCGGCATCCTGCTGATCTCCGACTCGCTGGACATCGTCATCCTGACCAACCGTCCGGCCTGGCGCTTCCGTTACCTGCGCCCGCTCAGCGACGCCGTGCGCGACCGCCTCGTCGCGGTCCGCCGCTACGCCGAACAGAACCTGCAGCCGCTGGCCAGCCAAAGCCTGCAGCGTATCGCCGATAACAGCGAGCGACGCCTGGTCGACGGCCCCGATGGCCGCCGCGACTACCTCTGGCAACGCCTGGCTCTACCGGAAGAAGACTGGACCCTGCACCTATTGCAGGAGCCGCAACTGGTGGCCGCCAACGTCCGCAGCTATCGCCTGGCCGCGGCGGGCGTCTGGATGACGCTGGCGTTCCTGCTCTTGTACCTGGCCCAGCGGCGCAAGACCCTGCGTGTGGAGCGACGCAGCCGCAACGAGCTGGAGCGCCTGGTAGAGGAACGTACCCGCGAGCTGAACACGGCACAGGATGAACTGGTGCATGCCGCGCGCATGGCCGCGCTGGGGCAGATGTCAGCCGCCCTCGCCCACGAAATCAACCAGCCACTGACCGCCCTGCGCATGCAGCTCGCCAGCCAGCGGTTGCTGCTGGACAGCGGCCGCACCGACGCCGTGCGCGAAGGCATCGGCCAGGTCGAAGGCCTGCTCGAACGCATGGCCGCGCTGACCAGTCACCTGAAGACCTTCGCGCGCAAGAGCCCCGCCGGGCTGCGCCAACGATTGAGCCTGGCCGAGGTACTGGACCAGGCGCTGCAATTGCTCGGCCCGCGCATTCGCAGCGAACGCGTCGAGGTGATCTGTCAGGTGCCGTCTGAGGCCTGGGTCAATGGCGATGCGATTCGCCTGGAGCAGGTGCTGATCAACCTGCTGACCAACGCGCTGGATGCCATGTGCAATGCCGAGACCAAAACGCTGCGCATCATCTGCCAGCCGCAGGGCGACGGCTGGACGCTGAGTGTTGCCGACAGCGGTGGTGGCATCGCTGATGCGCATCTGGATCAGGTCTTCGAGCCGTTCTTCACCACCAAACCGGTCGGCCACGGGCTCGGCCTCGGCCTTGCCGTCTCCTACGGCATCGTACGCGACCTTGGCGGCAGCCTCAGCGTGCACAACGATGCGCAGGGCGCCGTATTCGAGCTGCATCTGCCGGCGGCCGAATCGCATGGCGACGAGTAGACTGGCCACTCACAGGAGGAGTGAAACATGAGCGGTCAGGTGATCTTCATCGATGACGAAGCGGCGATTCGCCAGGCGGTGCAGCAGTGGCTGGAGCTGTCGGGCTTCAGTGTCCGTACCTGCGCACGCGCCCAGGAAGCCTTGGCCATCGTCGACCGGGGCTTTCCCGGTGTGCTGATCAGCGATGTGCGCATGCCGGACCTGGACGGCCTTGGCCTGCTGGAGAAGCTGGTGGCGCTGGACCCGGAGCTGCCGGTGATCATGGTGACCGGCCACGGCGATGTGCCGATGGCGGTCCAGGCGCTGCGCCAGGGCGCCTACGACTTCATCGAGAAACCCTTCACCCCGGAACGCCTGCTCGACAGTGTCCGTCGCGCCCAGGATAAGCGCCGGCTGGTCTGTGAGAACCGTCAGCTTCGCGAACAGTTCACCCGCAAAGGTCGCATCGAATCGATGCTGCTGGGCGTCTCGCGGACGATGGAGAACCTTCGCCGCCAGGTGCTGGAGCTGGCGGGCACGGACGTCAACGTACTTATTCGCGGCGACACCGGGAGCGGCAAAGAACAGGTCGCGCGCTGCCTGCATGATTTCAGCCCACGGGCACGCCACCCCTTCGTCGCACTCAACTGCGCGGCGATTCCGGAAACCATCTTCGAAAGCGAGTTATTCGGCCACGAGAGCGGTGCGTTCACCGGCGCCCAGGGCAAACGCATCGGCCGCATCGAGCACGCCCACGGCGGCACCCTGTTTCTCGACGAGATCGAGAGCATGCCGCTGGCCCAGCAGGTCAAGCTGCTGCGCGTCCTGCAGGAAAAAACGCTGGAACGGCTGGGCTCGAACCGCAGCATCGAGGTCGACCTGCGCGTGATCAGCGCGTCCAAGCCGGACCTGCTGGAAGAGGTGCGTGGTGGGCGCTTCCGTGAGGATCTGTTGTACCGCCTGAACGTCGCCGAACTGCACATCCCGCCGCTGCGTGATCGCCGCGAGGACATTCCCCTGTTGTTCGATCACTTTGCCACCCAGGCCGCACAACGCCACGGCCGCGATCCGGTCCCAGCCAGCCCGGCCGAACTGGCGCAGCTGCTGACCCACGACTGGCCCGGCAACGTGCGCGAACTGATCAACGCCGCCGAGCGCCACGCCCTTGGCCTGACGCCACCTCCACCCGCCACGCCCCCGACAGCCATCACCGGCACGTCACTGGCCGACCAGATGGAAGCCTTCGAAGCCCAGTGCCTGCACAGCGCCCTGCAACAGCACAAAGGCAACATCAGCGAAGTCATGGCGCAACTGCAGCTGCCCCGCCGCACCCTCAACGAAAAGATGCAACGCCACGGGCTGAGCCGCAGCGATTACCTGCCAGCCGGCGCTGCTGAGGGTTGAGCAGTTGCCAGGGGAACCGGGATCGGGGCCGATCAGCCTGCAGCCTGTTGTAGAAGCCAAGGCACGCCGAGTCGTTGCTGGCCATCACCGTCGCACCGCGCAGCAGCGGATCGCGAGCAAGCTCGCTCCTACGATAAGCGGGCCCTGAGGTGCAGCGACAGCAAGCGGAAAGCGATCAGTACAGGGCAGTTGATCGCGGCCATAACCTCGACTCCGCTGACTATCCCTACCCCGGAAACTGCCCTCATCTACACCCTGTACGGCAATTCGGGTCTCGTCGTGAAGGCCGGTGAAGCGACTGGACCCGAGGAAGGAGCTGAAGATGCGCTCTCCGGCAAGGTCACACCCGTAGAAGCGAGCTTGCTCGCGAATCCTTAGTACACCTTGGGGAGGCCCGCTTCGCCAGCAAGCTGGCTCCCACGAAAGCTTGTGCGAATGAGCCCTTGAGCCGGGTGTAGACATGCTTCGTGCGCTGCAACGGTGATCGCAGAAAGCCGTCGGGATGAATAACCCCGCGCGGACGCGCAGCAATTTCCTGTAGGAGCGAGCTTGCTCGCGATCGCCTTCAAGCCTCACGCGGCCCGGTTTCCAGCTCATTGAGCCGCTGCTGCAAAAAGCGCTTTTCCGGCTCCAGCTGAGCCAAGGCCAACGCGGTTCGGTAGGCCTTGCGGGCCTCGTCCAGGCGGCCCAGTTGGCGGCAGAAGTCAGCGCGGGCTGCGTGCAGCAGATGGTAGTCACGCAGTTCGCCGCGGGCCAGCAACCTGTCGACCGCGGCCAGCCCGACCGCGGCACCGTCACGCATCGCCAGCGCCACCGCGCGATTGAGCTCGATGACCGGCGACGGGCTGATGCGCAGCAACAGGTCATAGAGCCCGACAATCTGCACCCAATCCGTCTCAGCTGAAGATGCGGCCTCGGCGTGTACAGCGACGATGGCGGCCTGAACGGTGTAAGGGCCAAAGCGCCTGGAGGCGAGCGCACGCTGCACCAGCGCGGCACCTTCAACGATCTGCGCCTGATTCCAGCGGCTGCGATCCTGCTCGTCGAGGCGCACCAGCTCGCCGGCCTCATCGGTACGCGCGGCGCGACGCGAGTCGTGCAGCAGCATCAGCGCCAGCAAGCCCATCAGCTCGGGGTCCGGCAACAGTTCGAGCAGCAGACAACCGAGACGGATGGCCTCCGCGCTGAGGTCTGCACGGGTCAGCTCGCTGCCGCTGGAGGCGGAATAACCTTCGTTGAAGACCAGATAGATCACCCGCAACACGTTATCCAGTCGAGCCGGCAGCTCTTCGCGTGTGGGCACCCGGTAGGGAATTCTCGCGTCGCGGATCTTCTGCTTGGCGCGGACGATGCGCTGGGCAATGGTGCTCGGGGAGACGAAAAAGGCTCGCGCGATCTCTTCGGTCTTGAGATCGCAGACCTCACGCAGCGTCAGCGCCACCTGCGCATCGCCCGGTAACGCCGGGTGGCAGCAGGTGAAGATCAGTCGCAAGCGATCGTCCTCAAGGTCTTCACGTTCCCATTCGGGTTCATCGCGGCCGTCCAGCTGATCGGCCAACAGGCTCAGGGATGCGTCGAAACGCGCACGCCGGCGCAGCCCGTCGATGGCCTTGAAGCGACCCGCCGAGACCAACCAGGCACGGGGATTGGAGGGCAGACCATCGCGCGGCCACTGCTGCACCGCTGCGATAAAGGCGTCGTGCAAGGCTTCTTCGGCCAGTTCGAAATCACCCAACAAACGAATCAGCGTCGCCAACACCCGCCGCGATTGAGTGCGGTAAAGCATGTCGATTTCGGCCAGCGTCGGCCCGTTACCGCCACGATCGGTTGGTGTCGGCCTGCCCCGCTCAGACATCGATTAACGATCAGGTAACTGGCGCAACGGGCGAACTTCGATACTGCCCAGTTGCGCGGGCGGGATTTTTGCCGCCAGGTGCAGGGCCTCATCCAGGTCCTGCGCTTCGATCAGATAGAAGCCCGCCAGCTGCTCTCGGGTTTCGGCGAACGGGCCGTCGACGACCGAAACCGCGCCGTCGCGGACCCGCACCGTTTTGGCGGTACGCACCGATTGCAGCGGCTCGCCGGCGATGAACTGCCCGCTCTGCTTCAGCCGCTCGCTGTTGGTAATGCATTGCTCGACCAGCGCCGCCCACTGCTCGTCGGTCATCGAATCTACGCGCCGCTCGTCGTAATAGACCAGACACAGGTATTTCATTTCATTCTCCGATGGCGCCCGTCGGCTGCCACCCTGGCAGCAACGACGGGACGAAGGGTCGATCAGTTGGCTGCGCCAGCCTGTGGTTCGGGTTCGATGCCGAAATTGACTTGGCCGCTGGCCATGTCGAATGGCATCGAGAAATGCTCATGGACGACCTTCCAGTCGCCGTCCTGACGACGCCAGCAGCGGCTGCCGCGCATCCACCCGGACTGCATGTCACCTTTTTCATCGGTGCCGCCGCAGTGGCTCAGGAAATGACTATAGGCCAGGTCGCCGCTGACGTTGATCTCGAGCTCACTGATGTCGAAAAAGCCTTCGCCCTGACAAAAATCAAAGCAGCTTTGCCAGTGTTGGCGGTACGCCTCAGCGCCTTTGAATTGCAGCGGACCAACCGCATCGAAGGCCCGTACGTCTGCGGCGTACTGCGCCATGATGGTGTCCAGATCCTTGCGCACGGTGGCCTGCTGGAAGGTTTCGGTGAGTTGGCGGATCCGGGCTTCGTCCTGCGTTTGGGTAAGGTTGTTCATGTCGTAATCCTCGGGGTCGATGGTTCGGGCCGATCACAGTCGTTGGCACTCAAGCCGGCGCTCGCGCCTCCAGCGCATGCACCTCGACGCAACCCAACCGCGCCGATGGCAGGCGGGATGCCAGACGGATCGCGCCGTTAAGGTCCTGGGTCTCGAACAGATAGATGGCCGCGGGCTGCTCGTGCCCGTCGCGCACTGGCCCGTCGTGCAGAAGCAGGCGGTCGCCTTGTCGGCGCACCGTGGTGGTGCTCGACACCGGCTGCAGGTCTTCGCCGACGACCAGCTCGCCGCTGTGCCGCAGCTGCGCGTGGTACTCACAGCATTCGGCATCGAGCGCGGCGTGAACGCCTGGTGGCAGTGCCGCCACGGCGTCTTCGTTCAGGTAGACCAGGCACAGATAGCGCATCGCAGCTTCCCCGGCAGCGGCTTCTCTTGTGTACTGGTCGTCTGGCCGTGCCGGAAATCGACAGCTTGCTGAAAAAAACTCAGCCCTTGAGGATCGCCTCGAGCTGCTCGAAGGTATAGGGCTTGCCCAACGAGCGTGCCGGAATGCTGGTTTCCACCGCACCTTCGCCAGAGAGCAACACGACCTGCAACTTCGGCTGTTCTTGCAAGGCGAGCCTGGCAAACTCGGGGCCGGACATGCCTGGGAGGTTCACGTCGACCAACAGGTACTCAAAGTGCTTCTCGCGCAGGGCTGGTAGTGCTGCTTCGGCCGAAGGAAAGCCCTCTGCGGTCAGCCCCAGCTCCTGAACCATCTCGCAGGTCAGGGCTAGCAGCTGCAGCTGGTCTTCGACCACCAATACCGCTGGCCGCACCGCTTCGGGAGGCAGCGCCGGGGTCTGTCGAGGCGCCAGTAATTGCCGCAGTTTGCGCGCCAGCTCTTCCTGCCGGTACGGCTTGCTCAGCAGCTCGACGCCGGTATCGAGCTTGCCGCCGTGGACGATGGCGTTACGCGTGTAGCCGGAGGTAAAGAGAACAGCGATAGCGGGCAGCAAGAGCTTGGCCTGTCGTGCCAGCTCAGTCGTGCTGAGCGCGCCGGGCATGACCACGTCGGTGAACAACACATCGATGCGCAGGCCACTTTGCAGGATGCTCAGGGCACTCTGCGCGTCGTTGGCCCGCAGCACCTGATAGCCGAGCCCATTGAGCAGCTCGACTACTGTGCCCTGCACCGCCAGGTCATCCTCGACCACCAAAATGGTTTCGTCGCCACCCACAGCCGGCCCGACCGGCAGTGGCACCGCTAGAACTTCCGGCTGTTCGGTTCGCGGCAGGTACAGCTTTACTGTGGTGCCGCTGCCGGGCTCGCTGTAGATCCGTATGTGCCCGCCACTCTGCTTGGCAAACCCGTAAGCCATGCTGAGGCCGAGGCCGGTTCCCTCGCCCTCGGGCTTGGTGGTGTAAAAGGGTTCGAACGCATGCTCAAGGGTTTGCGCCGACATGCCCGAACCGGTATCGGACACGGCCAGCAGCACGTACTGGCCGGGCTCGACATCGATTTGGGTCTGGGTATACAGCTCGTCAAGCATCGCGTTGCTCAGTTCCAGCGTCAGCTTGCCGCTGGCCTGCATGGCGTCGCGGGCGTTGATCGCCAGGTTGAGCACGACGTTTTCAAGCTGGTGCGGGTCCACCATGGTGGTCCATAGCCCGCCGGCAACGACCGTCTCGATCTCGATCGCCTCGCCGAGTGCCTGGCGCAGCAGTGCATCCATGTTGCGCAACAGTCGGGCCAGATGCGTGGGCGCCGGACGCAAAGGCTGTTTGCGGGCAAAGGCAAGCAACTCCGCCGCCAGCTTGGCACCCCGGTCGACTGCGCCGGTCGCCGCATCGAGCCGGCCGGTACCAAGGCGATTGCCGCTCAGCAGCGGACGCAACAGCTGTAGATTGCCGCTGACGACCTGAAGCACGTTATTGAAATCATGGGCCACGCCCCCGGTCAGCTTGCCGATGGCTTCCAGTTTCTGCGACTGGTAAAGCGCGTGACGGCTCTGCTCCAGCTCCCGGGTCCGTTCGTCCACCAGCGCTTGCAAGTCCTCTTGTGAACGCTGCAGCGCCAGCTGCGCCAGCACCTGCTGAGTTACATCATGGCCCTGACAGAAAACGCCAGTGAGCTGATCCTGCTCGGACAGCACCGGCTGGAAGACGAAATCGACATAGCCTCTGCGCGGCTGCTCTTCGCCAGCACGAGTGACCAATATTGGCGTGCCGCGACCCACATAGGGCCGCCTGGTGATGTAGACCCGTTGCAACAGGCTGCCAACGTCCTGTCCCTCAATCTGAGGAAACACGACCGCAGCGGGCAGGCCGATTACGTCACGCAACCCAACGAGCTGATGAAACGAGCGATTGGCGATCTCAACAACGTGTTGTGGACCCTGAGTGATGGCGATGAAGCCGGGCGCCTGTTCAAACAGTCGATGCAGATGCTGGCGCTCATCGCTCAGCTGACGCCCCCGCTCTGCGTTGGCGCGACGTTCCGCGGCCAGGGCCGTAATGTCGCGGATAGTCAGAGACGCGCCCACGGCCAGCCCATCGCCACCACTCACTGCCGAGACGTTGACCTCGAGGGCCAGCTCGACATCCCCGACTACGCAGCTGCATTCATGGCTTTGCGTACCGCTACCCGACAACACCTGGCGCACCGCGGTTACCAGCGCTTCCGACCAGAATGGCAGCTGCTCGGCCTGCCGCCCGACCGTGTCACGAGCGGAGAGTCGGAACAACTCGCAAGCGCCAGCACTCCAGTACAACACCTCAAGCGTGGTATCTAGCCCGACAATGGCATCACGGGCAGCGTCGATGATGTTATGCACGTAGTAATCGGCGTTCAGCCGACGCTGCGATATGCCTTCGAACTCCGTACGGGGTTTTGCAATCGTCGCATTGGCACGGTCCAGCGTGGTTCGCAGCTTGCTACGCCGCCGCCCCGCGTTCAGCGAGCGAGCCACCTCACGGGCGAGCTGGTCACGCTCCATCTCGGCGATGGACCAGTGCGTCCCAATGAGCGGTGCGATACCGAACGACTGGCGCAGCGTATCGACGCCTCCCGGCAGGCAGAGAAAAATCAGCTCGCATTGTGGCCATCGCTTGCGCACCGCGCGGGCCAGCGACAACGTCTTGCCAAGCCCAGGTGCCAGCAGCACCAGCGAGGGTTCATCTTCTGTCTGGAACCGTTCGCTTAATGATGATTGGTCAAGGATATCCAGCCGTACCTGCTGCGCTACCGCAATGTCTTCAAGCATGCGGCGCGGTGCTTCCTGATTTGCCACGGCGGTGAGCAAGAGCAGCGATTGCACGGCCTCGGTCCTCTTCAAAGCAGCGGCAGGCCGAGCAAGCTACGGCCTGCCCAGAGCTTCAACAGATCGGTCGTAGGACTCATGATGTGGGCGGCACGGGCGTCACGCAGCATTTGGCCGATGCGGCTGTTCTCCCGGTACGCAGCTCCACCACAGAGCGTCATCGCCTCATTGGTGACTCGCACCACCGTATCACCGGCGTCAGCCTTGCAGGAGAGGATGAACGGCAGCGCCTCGGGATGGTTCATGTCGCCGCGCCGACTCGCCTCGCGAATCAGCGCACGGGTCTTCTCGACCGCCATCCACATTTCGGCGTAACGCGTCTGCATTGATTCGATATCGCGCAGCGACTCGCCCGAATGGGTATAACGCCGCGCCCGCAAGTGCTCACCGGTAACGTCGAGCGCAGCCTGAGCCAGGCCGAGATAGGTGCCGGCCATGGCCATCAGGAAGAACGGCGCGACTACCTCGAAGACATACCAGACCTGGTCGCCCTCTTCGCCGAGCAGATTTTCGTGCCTCACCTGCACCCGATCCAGATGCAGCGGACGCGATGAGTTGCCGCGCATGCCGAAACCCAGCCAGGGATCGAGCCAGTTCATGCCAGCGCTGTCGGAATCAACGATCAGACAGCTGAAATCGCCAGCATCACTGTCCGAACTCGCGACCGAGGAAACAACATAAGAGTCGGCGTGTCCGCCATTGGTAACAAACTGCTTGGTGCCCTCGACGAGAAAATGCTGGCCGGTATCCTCGATTCGGGTCTGGGGTACATAGAAATGCGCACCGGAACCTTGCTCGGACAACGCCAGCGTGGTGATGTGACGCCCTTCAGCGATGGCCCGCAGATAGTGCTCCTGCTGGAACTCGGTAGCCTTGGCGGCGATAACCGCCGTGCCCACGCAATGCATGCCGAAACACAGCGCAGACGACGGACAAGCCCGCCCGATGGCTTCGGTAATCACGCTCAGCCCCAGTAGTCCTTGGCCATGGCCGCCGAGCGCGGCTGGCACCATCAGCCCCAGCAGCCCTGCTTCGCCAAGCGCCTTCATCGAGTGGGCTGGCCACTGAGCGGCCTGGTCCACCTGAGAAGAGCGAGGCGCGATTTCGGCTTCAACGACGGCGGCCGTGCGTTCCTGGAGCGACTGAAGGTAAGCAGGTAGTTCCATGAGAGATAAGCCACGCTGATGAGAGTCAGTGCCCGGAAGGGTTCGGGATGAAGTCTGGTGGGATTGGCCCCGTCATAATGCCCGAGCTTTTCGCTTGGGCAATGGTCTAGTCAGGGAAATGACACAGATCGCCCTACACAGTTCGGCAGGGAGCTTCACAACGTACTGCCAGTAAGTTGGTCAAAGACGATCCACAGGCAAGAACGGCTCCCAGCCACGCGCCGACACCAAAAGGATGCAGGCATGCACGAACCACGCACCTTTCGCCACGGCATAGCCGCGGCACTCCTAGCCATTTGTACCAGCGGAGCAGCGGCGCCCATGCATCAGATATTGATCGGTAGCTACACCACCGAAGGAAACAGCGAAGGGATTTATCGCATGCAGTTCGATGCCGAAAACGGCCAGATCGAACCGCAACCGCTACAGATCGTGCGGACTCACAACCCGTCCTGGTTGACGCTGGACCTCAACCGCAACCGGCTCTATGCGGTGAACGAGAACGGCCCGGGCCATCCTGATCCGGTGGGCCGGGTCAGCGCCTTCATCCTGTCACCGACCACGGGCAAGTTATCGGTTCTGGAGCAGCAGATCACCCTGGGCGACGAACCCACGCACCTGAGCCAGAGCCGCGACGGGCGTTATCTGTTCGTCTCCAACTACGGGTCGCGCGCAAACCCGGGTGGCAGCCTCGCGGTGGTCCCGTTGGCCAAGGATGGGACCCTTTTGCCGGTCACCCAGATCGCGACCCACAAGGCCAGCGAAGTGCACCCGGAGCGCCAGCAATCGCCTCACGTGCACTCCGCGGTGATGTCACCGGACGGCAAGACGCTGTTCGTCAGCGACTTGGGCGCCGACAAGATCTTCGTCTATCGCTACGACCCGACCAACGCCGAGCGCCCATTGTCGCCAGCCGACCCGGCCTTTATCAGCCTGCCGGACGGCAGCGGCCCGCGTCATCTGGTGTTCAGCCCGGATGGCAGCCAGGCCTACGCGACATTGGAACTCAGCGCCCAGGTGGCGCGCTTCGATCATGTGGATGGCGGCCTGGTGCAGCGTCAACTGGTCGATCTGGCCGCGGGCGGCGATGTCAGCCTGCATTCGCCCGGCGCCATCCATCCTTCGCCAGACGGTCGCTTTCTCTACGTCAGTGACCGCGCCGAGAAGAACCGCATCATGGTTTATGCCATCGAGGAGAACAACAATCTGCGCGAGATCCAGCAGCGCGACAGTGAGGGCCGCGAGCCGCGGGAGTTCGCCATCGACCCGAGCGGCCAGTTCATGATCATTGCCAATCAGAAGAGTGATGCACTGGTGATCGTGCAGCGCGACCCCGACAGCGGCAAGCTGGGCGATACCGTGCAGACGTTGCCGATGGGGCGACCTTCGGATGTGAAATTCATCGATCGAACCGGGCTGTAAGCAGCCCGGCGCAGGATCGATCAGGAGAGCAGGCTGACCACTGCGAAGCGGCTAATGGTCGCCTGGGCCACGACGGTCTGGGTGACCGCCGCGTAGCTGGAGGGGCTGCGCTGCATCAGGTTGAACACTGAGCGGGAGAAGTCCATGGCCCACTGCTTCTCGTCGGCGTGGGCCTGACGGGCAAGGAACTCGCGGATCTCCTGCTGGCGGTTGCTCAGCTGTTCGCGCAGCGAAGTGACCTTGTCGAGCCCGGCCACCACCGAGTCAAGCAGGCGGCGCAATTCGCGGAAGGAATCGAGCTGCAGCTCTTCAGGGAAGCTCAGCAGCTGCTCGTCCTCGCTCTGCACGCGGACGTATCGGCCTTTGTCGAACAGCTTGCCTTCGCCCTGCACCGCCAGCTGGTCCTTGAGCTTTTGCCAGTCGCCTTCGCGGGCGGAAAACTTCAGCTCGCCGTTCTGATCCAGTTCGGCGCGGATACCGGCCTGGCCCAGACTGCCATTGAAGCGGCGCAGGATTTGCTCGTCGGTCATCTCGTCGTCGAGCACTACGGCCACGGGCTCGGCCAGTTGGCGACCGCCGCTGAACAGCAGTGTCTCGCGGCCTGACTGGCGAATCTTTTCCAGCGACTCCAGCCCTTGCAAGCTGAAGCGGCTGCGCACCGGTTCGGTCAGTCGCAGTTTGAGATTGGCGTCCAGAGAATTGCCGGAGCGTTTGCTGCGTTCTTTGAGCAACTCGCCAACCTGCTGCACGGTCTGGCGGATGCTTTCCTCGCCGTTGGGCTGCGGCGAGCTGATCTGGCGACTGAGATTCAGCTTGAGCTGCAACAGACGCGTCTGCAGGTCGCCGAGGTAGCTGTCGGCCGACTGCATCGAGGACAGTTGCTGATTGAGCTGCAGGCTGAAGCTGGTGTTCTTGCTGGGGGCCGTTTCGGTGTGCGGGGTGTCAACCGGCGTACCGGCACGCAGCGGCGCAGGCGCATCCCGCAGCAGCGCCTCGCGGCGTTCCTGTGGGTTGATTGCGGAAACAGCGGGGAGCTGCTTGCCAATCTTCATTCACGCTACCTCGGTCAGAGCATGCCGAACAGCGACAGCCCGTTGATCTTCAAATAGGTTTTCTGCGTCGCCTGCAGCGACAGCTGATAGTTGTTCAGGTCGATGCTGGCCGAGGCGTAGTCGAGTTGCGACAGCTCGCCGTCGATTTTCTGGTTCACCAGCGAAACGTCCTCGTTACTGCTCGACAGCAACGTCAGGGTGTTCTGCCGCCCGCCCAGCTCCGAGACCGCACCGAGCAGGTCGCCGTGAGTCTTGTCGAGGCTGTTGAGCGTAGCGCTGATCGAAGCCTGTACTGCCGGATCGTTGGCATTCAGTGCCGGGTCGGCGAGCATTTTGACCAGCGCATTGAGGTCGTTGAGCATGCCGACGCCGCCACCGAAGACCTGCGCGGCGGTGACATTCTCCTCGACCAGTACGCCATTGGCGACTGCCGCCTGGCGGTATTGATCGTTGCCGGTCAGCTGGTAGCTCTGGGTGGCGGCATTGAAGGTGATGGCCGGACGATCGCTGAGGGTGCCGGAGAACAGATAACGACCTTCCTCGTCGCGCACGTTGGCGAAACTGAGGATGGTGCGTTCCAGATTGCCCATCTCATTGGCGATGGCGGCCAGGTCTTCGCTGGTGTTGCTGCCGTTGGCGGCCCACAGCAGCAGGTCGCGCACGTTGAGCATGGTGTCCGACGCCGCCTTGAGGTTGGCTTCTTGCTTGGACAGGTTGCCGGACACGTTGGCGATGTTGGTGCGGTACTGGGTCAGTGTCGCTTCCTCGCGCTGGATGCGCAGCACGCGCACGGCGGAGATCGGGTCATCCGAGGGCATCAGCATGCGCTCGCCGGTGGCCATCTGCTGCATCAGCTTGCCGAGCTTCTCGGAGCTGGTGTTCATCGAGCCGTGCATCATGGCGGTGATTTGGGCGTTGGAGATGCGCATGGTGTCTTTCTCGTCAGTCGAGTCGGCGGGCGCCAACTCAGAACATCGCCAGTACGGCGTTGAACAGATCGTTGGATGTGCTGATGACTTTCATGTTGGCTTGGTAGGCCTGCTCGTAGGCCATGAGGTTGACAGCCTCCTCGTCCAGGTTGACCGCACTGACGCTGTCGCGCTGAGCCTGGGCCTGCTCGGCCACCGTGGTCGCGGCGCGCAGATCCGCCTGGTTCTGCCGGCTGGCACTGCCGACGCGGCCAACCAGGCCGGCGTAGGCGTCGTTGAGCGGTACGGTGTTGCCAGCGACCGTGACACCCGCCGATTTGAGTTCAAGCATGGTGAGCAGGGTCTTGTTGTTACCCACCTCGCCTGCCGTGCCGGAAAACGCCAGTTCCGAGGCGCCCAGCGCGTTGACCGCCAGCATCCCGCTGGTGCTGCCCGCGTTGTAGCTGAACAGCGGCTGGCCGGGGTTGCCGTTGAGGTCGAAGCCACCGGCGAGGGTGTCATTGACCATCGTCGCCACGGCCGAGGCCATGTCGTGCAGGTCCTGCTGGGCCGGGCGCAGCGCGCCGTATTCCATGTCGTAGAGGCCGCCGAGCGAGCCGCCGATGCCCTGCTGGTTGAGCGGGAAGGTGGTCTTGGCGAACACCAGCGTCATTTCCTGCTCGCCGGCCAGGTTGGCATTGACCTTCAACTGCCCCGCCGTTGCCCCGGCGACCAGCGGCTGACCGTTGGCCAGCGAGACATTCAGAGTGCCATCAGCAGCTTCTTGCACGCGGATGCCGGCGTATTGGCTGAGATCCTTGACCAGGTTGTCGCGGTAATCGCGCAGGGTCGCGGTATCACGGCCCGCAGATTCCATCTCGCGGATCTGTGCGTTCAACTCGGCGATGTTGCCAGACAGCCCGTTGATTTCGCTGGTCATGGCCACGCGCTGGCCTTGCAGGGCGTTGAGCTGGGTGCCGATGTTGCTGTTCAGCCCGTTGAAGCGCTGTGCCAACTGCTTCGACTCGCCGATGATCTGCTGGCGCAGGGCGATGGATTCGGGGGTCGAACTGGCTTCGCTGAGGGCGGCGAAGAAGTTGTCCAGGCCAACGCTGACGCTCGAGCCTTCGCTGTCGATCAGGCCTTCGAGGGCAGTGAGGTATTGCTGGCTGGTGTTGAAGTAGTTCTTGTCGGTGCTGGCGCGCCAGAGCTGCTGATTCTGGAAGTCGTTGGACAGACGCCGAATGCTGCTGACCTGTACGCCACCACCGATGCTGACCGAGGTCTGTCCGCCCACCGACTTCATGTCAGGCGTCAGACGGCTGAAGCCCGGCGTGTTGACGTTGGCGATGTTCTGCCCGGTCGCCGAGAGGGCGATCTGCGAGGCGCGAACGCCGCTGTAGCCAATTTGACCAAGAATACTCACGACACGACTTCCTTCGGCTCGATCCGGATCGGTTGCGCGAACGCCACCGAGAGGCGGGCGCCAGCAACAACACTGTGCCCAGTAGAAAGAGCGACCGAATCGCCAGCGGAATTAAGCGGCGACGGCACAACAGGGGGAACGGTTTGCAGCTGCGCACGCGGTTCGGCCTGCCGAGGCGCGGCGGCGCTCAGATCGTTGAGGATGTTGCGGGTGTAGTTGCGGGTTTCCGCAAAAGGGATCTTCTGCACCCAGGCGCCGGTGCCGATCTCGCCCTTGCGGGGGTCGCCGTGGCTCTTCAGCCACTCGTCTACCCGCCCGGGACCGGCGTTATAGGCGGCCAGCGCCAGCGCCTGATGGCCGTCGTAGCGGTCGAGCATCTTGTTCAGGTAGGCGCTGCCGAGGCGCTTGTTGTATTCCGCATCGGTGGTCAGCCGCGCTTCACTGAACGGCAAGCCCAACTCGGCCGCCATGTCCCGTGCGGTGCCGGGCATCAACTGCATCAGGCCACGCGCGCCCTTGGGCGAGACGGCAGCGATGTTGCCGCTGGACTCATGCTTGATCACGCTGTCGACCAGCGACTTGAAGCCGGCCTTGCCGCTTTCCCAAGCACTGTCCAGCGCATCGACGCCTCGCTGCCAGGTGCCACGCAGCGCATGCAAGCCGCCACCCTGCAAACCGCTGCCAGCGTGACCGGCCAGGGCAGTCGGCGCGGGCGCGCTGCCGGCTTCACCACTCAGCTGCTGCACCAGCATGTCGGCGATCCCCGTCTGGCGCTTGCCGGCCAGGGTGTCGGCGAGCACTTCGTCATAGAAGTCGCGCATGGTATCCAGCTCGCGGCTGCGCATCGGGTTGCCGGCACCGAGCACGTCGCCGGCCTTGCGCATCTGCTTGAGGATCTGCTGCAGGAACATCGCCTCGAACTGTTCGGCAACGACTTCCAGCTGCTGGCGCCGGGCCGCGGTCGGGCCGTCCTGGCGGTTGCGCAGGGTGTTGAGGTGCTGGGGGAGGGATACGATGCTCATCCGACAAAAAACCTATTCAATCTGCTGCGCGTCAGGCCTGCTTCATCAGAAGCAGGCGCTTGTTACATCACGATCAATTCAGCGTTCAGTGCGCCGGCACGTTCCAGCGACTGCAGGATGCTCATCACGTCGTCGGGTGTGGCGCCAAGACTGTTGATGGTGCTGATGATGCTTTCCAGGCTGGCACCCTCGGGCCACTTGAACATGGCCTTGCGGTCCTGCTCGATGGCGACGTCCGACTGCGGCGTAACCACGGTTTCGCCGCCCGCGAATGCGTTTGGCTGGCTGACCTGGGGATTCTCGCTGATGGTCACGGTCAGGCTGCCGTGGGCCACCGCCGCGGCTTTGACCCGCACACCCTGACCGACCACGACAGTGCCGGTGCGGCTGTTGAAGACCACTTTCGGCCGGGTGCGGCCCTCTTCCACTTCAAGGCGTTCGAGCATGGCCATGAAGCTCATGCGCTGGGTGCTGGTAAGGGGCGCACGGATCGACACCTTGGTAGCGTTGAGCGCCGTGGCGGTGCCTTTACCGAAATAGGCATCCACCGCGTCGACCACACGGGTGACGGTCTGGAAGCTCGGCTGGCGGACGTTGAGCATCACTTCCGGGCGTTCGGTGAAGTCGCTGGGAATCATCCGCTCGACCGTCGCACCGTTGGGGATCAGGCCGCTGTTGGAGGTGTTGATGGAAACCTTGGAGCCGTCTGCACCTTCGGCGTTGACGCCCCCGACGATTACCGCACCCTGAGCCAGGGCATAGATCTCACCGTCGACGCCCTGCAGCGGGG
Source organism: Pseudomonas sp. NPDC077408 (assembly GCF_050269105.1). NCBI lineage: Bacteria > Pseudomonadati > Pseudomonadota > Gammaproteobacteria > Pseudomonadales > Pseudomonadaceae > Pseudomonas > Pseudomonas sp. NPDC077408. The sequence goes on along the minus strand of NZ_JBNNHS010000012.1, from coordinate 8,612 downwards.
TCATCAGCAGTTGGCCGCCGCGCAGGCTCTTGGCGTCGCCCAGCGAGGAGACGGTGACATCCACCGTCTGGCCGGCGCTGTAGGACGGCGGGACCGTCGCGGTGATGGTCACCGCGGCGACGTTCTTCAGCTTCGGGTCGACGTTCGGCGGCAGGTTCACGCCGAACTGCTTGATCATGTTCGTCACCGACTGGCTGGTGAATTTGACCTGATTCTTGTCGCCGGTACCGTCGAGGCCCACGACCAGGCCGTAGCCGATCAGCTGGTTGCCACGAATGCCCTCGACATCCACCAGGTCCATCAACGGCACAGCCTGGGCCGGCAGTTGCCACAGCGCGACGGCGGCGAGGAACAGCTTGAGGGATCGCATCGGGCTAGTCATTCCAAGGGCCATCACTTAAAGAGGGAACAGCGGCGAGGCGAAGAAGCGCGTCAGCCAGCCGGCCGAGTTGCTGTCGTTGAGCACACCACGCCCGGCATAGGAAATCTTCGCGTTGGCCACGCTTTGCGAGGACACCTGGTTGTAGCGGTTGATGTCGTCGATACGCACCAGGCCGGTGAGGCGGATGTATTCGTCACCCTGATTCAGCCGCAGGGCCTTTTCACCCTTGATCAGCAAGGTGCCGTTGGGCAGCACGCGGTGCACGCTGACGGCGATGGAGCCGCGCAGGGTGTTCTGCTGCGAGCTCTTGGCCGAGCCCTTGAACTCACGCTCGCCGGAGGCCGAAGTTTCGACGTCCGGGTAGGTCTTGCCGAGAATGGTCGGCACGCCGATCCCAACGCTCGACTCCTTGCCGAAGCTGGTACCGGCGCTCTTGCTCGACTGCGTGGATTCGTCCAGCACCACGGTGAGAATGTCGCCGACCCGCACCGCGCGCCTGTCGCTGATCAGCGAGCCGGTGTAACCGGAGCGGAACAGGCCACCACCGGTGGTCGGCGGCAGGCTGTAGTCCAGCTCCAGCGGTTCGTACTCGGTGGAGGGCTCTTCCGGCAGCATTTCGTTGAAGCTGGCGCAGCCGCCGAGCAAGGCCAGAGCGACGAGCAGAATGGGCGTACGCATCATGATTCTCAGACGGTCTGGTTGAGGAACTGCTGCATGCCGCTGGCGGCATCGAGGACTTTGGCGTTGGCCTCGTACGCGCGCTGGATGGCGATCATCGCCACCATCGCCTCGACCACCTGCACGTTGGAGCCTTCCAGTACGCCCTGCTTGAGCTGGCCGAGGCCCTCTTCGCCCGGCACGCCTTCCACGGCTTCGCCGCTGGCGACGCTTTCGCGATAGAGGTTGCCGCCCAGCGCTTCCAGGCCACCCGAATTGGTGAAGTTGACCAGGGTGATCTGGCCCAGCTCGGACGGCAGTGTGTCACCCGGCAGAACGGCCGTGACGATGCCATCGGCGCCCACGGTAAAGCCGGTGCTGCCCTGCGGCACTTCGATGGCAGGCGTCAGCGGCAAGCCCTGGGCATTGACCATCACGCCTTCAGCGTTGAGCTGGAACTGACCGTTCTCGGTGTAGAGGATGTCGCCGTTGGGCGACTCGACCTGGAAGAAGCCACGGCCGACGATCGCCAGGTCCATCGGCTGGCCGGTGGTCTGGATGCTGCCCTCGGTGAATACCTTCTGCGTGCCGGCGACACGCACGCCGCTGCCGAGCTGGATCCCGGACGGCACGGTGTTGATCTCATCCGCCTGGGCGCCGGGCTGCTTTTCGATGCTGTAGAACAGGTCCTCGAAGACCGCGCGATCAGCCTTGAAGCCGTTGGTGTTGACGTTGGCCAGGTTGTTGGCGACGGTCGCCATGGCGGTGTCTTGTGCAGCCAGGCCGGTCTTGCTGACCCAAAGTGCAGAATTCATGCGTTATCTCCCGATCAGCTGCCGCGGATCATTCGGTTGCCAGCGTCGGAGAGGTCCTCGGCGGCTTTCATCATCTTTACCTGGGTTTCGAACAGGCGATTCAGGCTCATGGTCGAGGCCAGCTCGTCGATCGCCGAGACGTTGCTCGACTCGAGGAAACCACTGGCCAGGCGCACGTCTTCGCTGGGCGCGGCGGGCTCGCCGTTGCGCGTGACCAGCAAGCCGGCCTCGTTCTTCATCAGGTCCGCAGCCGGCACGTCGACCAGGCGGATGCGGTCGACCTCGGCCATCATCCAGTCGCCCGGCGCCATGATCGACACGGTGCCGTCATTGCCAATCTCAACCCGCTCATGCTCGGGCAGCTCGATCGGCCCGCCCTCGCCCATGACCGCGCGGCCATTGAGCGTCAGCCGACCTTCGGCATCGATCTGCATGCTGCCCTGGCGCGTATAGGCCTCGCCTTCGCCGTCCTGCAGGACGATCAGACCGGAACCTTTGACGGCGAAATCCAGCTCGCGACCGGTGGCGACCATCGGGCCGGCGGCCAGGCTGACACCGTTGTTCTCGACCACCGCCATGTGGCGGCTGTCATAGCCGTAGCCTTCCACGGCGACGGCCTGAGCGCGCTCGAGGTCGGCGCGAAAGCCCGGTGTGTTGACGTTGGCGAGGTTGTTGGAGCGCACCTGCAGCGACATCATCGTGCGGCTCGCAGCGGTCATCGCCGTGTATCCCAAACGATCCATGGATCAGCCTCAGAGTGCGCTAAACAGAACCTGGGTCAGTTCCTTGTTGGTGGAAATGACCTGGGTATTGGCTTGGTAGTTACGCTGGCCTTCCATCAGGCCCACCAGCTGCTGGGTGAGGTCGACGTTGGAGCTTTCCAGCGCGCCGCTGGCCAGGTTGCCGTACTGGCCGACACCCGGCGCCCCGAGCATGGCCGCGCCGGACGCCGCGGTTTCGGTCCAGGCGGTGCCACTGATGTTCTTCAGGCCTTCGGCATTGACAAAGTTGGCCAGCACCACCTGGCCCTGGAGCAGACGCTCTCCGTTGGAATAGCTGGCGTAGACCTTGCCATCCTTCTCGACGCTCATGCCGGTCTGTTCGCCAGCGGAATACCCGGTGGCGCGGTTGCTGGTGACGCTGAACTCGGAGCCGTACTGGCTGGTGCCGTTGTAGTCGAGCTGAATGGCCAACGGGTCGACGCCGCCGGCCAGAGCCGCATTTATCGCCACCTTGCCAATCGGGGCCGAGAGTGTGCCCGCGCCATCGAAGGTCAACGGCTGCGGACCGGCAACGGCTGCGCCGTCGACGTAGTAGTGGGCGTTCCAGCTGTTGTCGGCCGTTTTGGCAAAGTACTGGGTCAGGGTGTGCTCCTTGCCCTGGGAGTCGTACAGTTTGGTGGTGTAAGTGGAGTTGTAGCTGTCGGCGACCAGCGGATCGAAAGCGACCGCCGGGACTTCCTGGTTCGCGTCGAGGTTGGCGACAAAGCTCAGCGCGTCGGTGGCCTTGGCAGGCAGGCCGCCGGCCTTCATCTGTAGGTCGCTGACCACGCCGGTCTGCAGGTTGCCGGTTGCATCGGCCGGGTAGCCCTGCAGGCGTTGGCCGAGGCTGTTGGTCAGGTAGCTGTCCTTGTCCGTGCCGAAAACGCCGGCGCGGGTGTAGGCCACATCGCCGTTACTGGCGCGGGTAACAAAGAAGCCACCGCCGGAAATGGCCAGGTCGAGGTTACGGTTGGTGGTGGTCAAGGCACCGCCCTGACTGATGCTCTGGCTGGTGCCGGTCACTTCAACGCCCATGGCCTGGCTTTCAGCATAGAGACTGCCGAAGTTGGTCCGCGAAGACTTGAAGCCGACGGTGCCGGCGTTGGCGATGTTATTGCCGATGGTGTTGAGTTGTTCGTTGACGGCGGACAGGCCGGTCAGGGCGATGTTGAAGCTCATGGACTGATCTCGATACTTAAAGGGAAATGAAGACTGGCGAGCCCTGGGGCTCAGCCGCCGAGCAGCCCGGCATCGGCCTGGGCAAATTCAAGGATGTTGTAGAAAGGCACCGCACCGACGCCTTGAACCTGGAGCACCGGACCTTCGGCACTGACGCGCACGTTGGAGACCTGACCGGCGACTTCCACCTGTGGGAATTCACCGTTCTCCGATTCGATGCTGACGCTGTATTTGCCATCGCGAAGGCCGTGCTTGGCCGGATCGATGACGAAGGGCACCTTGCCAGCGGACTGCGCGCCCAGCTCGATGCGGGTCTGGGTGCCGTTGGAGTCGGTCAGCACAACAGCAGTCCGTGTCGATGCATGGCTCAGATCGAACCCGCCGCTCACGGCCTGCCCGCTCAGATCCAGCGACTCAACCGCAACGCTTACCTGCTGGCCGACCAGGCCGGCGGCAGTGAGGGTCTGCAGGTTGTCTGTCAGCACCAGATTGTTCTGCGCCAGGGTGGCCAGGTTCTCCATGCTCTTGACCTGAGACATGGCCGAGAACTGATTTAGAAACTCGGTGCTGTCGACCGGCTTGGTCGGATCCTGATACTTGATCTGCGCAACCATCAGGCTGATGAAGTTGTTCTCCATCTGCGTGGCATCGCTGATGTTCACCGCCTGCTTGGGCAGATCGCTCGCTGCAGCGCCGGATAGACCGTTGCCCTGCAGGTTATTGGTCACGGCCATCAGGATTCTCCCAGCCGCAACAGGCTCTGCTGCATGCTTTTCACACGGTTCAACACCTCGACGCCGGTCTCGAAGCTGCGCGTGGCCGACATCATGTCGGTCATTTCTTCGATCTCGTTGATGTCCGGGTAATAGACGTAGCCATCGCCATCGGCCAGCGGATTACCCGGCTCATAACGACGCTTGGGCTCGGCGCCGGAGGTGACCACGTCGAGCACCTGTACATGAGCACCACCGAGGCCGACGCCGCGAGTCAGCGAGTTGTTCTCATACACGGCGGCAAACATCGGCTTGCGCGCCTGGTAGACATCGGCAGCGTTGTTGGCGGCCGAGTCGGTGTTGGCCAGGTTGCTCGCCACGGTGTTCAGACGCACGGTCTGGGCGTTCATCGCCGAGCCGGCGATGCGGTAGATAGAATCGAACGACATGGCTTAACGGCCCTCGATGGCTTGTTTCAAGCCACGAAATTTCATCGTGACGAAGGTCAGGCTGGTCTGGAAATCCATGGAGTTACGCGAGAACTGCGCCTGCTCGGTCGACAGCTCGACGGTGTTGCCGTCCTGCGAAGCCTGGCTCGGCACGCGGAACAACAGACGCGGATCGGTACCGACCATGCTGGCGCGCGACGAAGTACTGCTGTCGAGCCGCTGCATTTCCTTGCTGAAATCGATGTCCCGCGCCTGGAAGCCCGGGGTGTCTTCGTTGGCCAGGTTTGCCGCGAGAATCTCGCTGCGCTGCATGCGCAGACCGAGGGCGCGCTCGTGAACGCCCAGCGCATCATCAATCCGTATACTCATTTGCCGATACCCTTTGCAGCCTGTGCAGGCTGAACCCAGCCCACCGCTTTGCTGATACTTTTTGCAGAAAGCGTGCCGAACCTACAGATACGGGTAATCCATTGATTTTCATGGAAAAAATAGAGAACAGAGCAGAACGCAGCGAGCGTTTTTTTCCGCTTGGCGAGAAGCGGCCATGCGGAAGCGGAAAAGCGCCTTCCGCATGGTGGCTCGTCACCTTTCTCCTGATGGGTGTCATGCCCCAGGCGCAGGCGGACGCCACAACGCAGGTTCAGCAGGCCGTGGAAAACCACCTGCGGCTGATGCTTGAACAGCAGGCCACGCGTCAGGGCTGGCAAGGCATGCAACTGCGCTACGACATCAGCGTGCCGGCCAGCGCGGCCAATCTGCCGCGCTGCTCCGAAGCGCTCCAGGTCCGGGCGACGGGCGAGGCGCCGTCGGCCATGGAACGGCAGAACCTGCAGCTTCGCTGCGTCGACACACCCGGCTGGTCAACGAACGCCACAGGCCAAGCCCACGTGTTCCTTCCGGCCGTCCACGCCGAAGGCATCATCGACCGCGGCCAGACCCTCACGGCCAACGACCTCAAGCTACAACGCATCAACATCGCCAAGGCCCGGCGCGGCTACTACAACCGCATCGAAGAGGTGGCCGGCCTGGCAGCCAAGCGCCGCATCCGCGCCGGTCAGACCATCACCCCGGCCCTGCTGGAACAAGCCATGGCGGTCAAACGCGGCCAGCCGGTGAAGATCGTCGCCAGCAACGAAGGCATCGAAGCCTCTACCTCTGGCGAAGCCCTGGCCGACGGCCAGCCAGGCGACGTCATCCGCGTGCGCAACGTCGGTAGCGGCAAGGTCATCGACGCGAAGGTGCTTGAGCAGGGTGTGGTGACCAGTACGTTCTAGTTGATCGGGTCCGCCTCTGTAGAAGCGAGCACGCTCGCGACCCGCTTCCACGCAGCGTGATCGCGTCGGCCTGGTGAAGCGATCAGGGAGCGGGTGCGACCTGTAGGAGCCAGCTTGCTGGCGATCCGAGCTGCACGAAGCGCTGAAGGCGAGGCTTAACCCTACAGCCCAGCCGCTACCAAACCGACGCCCCTATCCGGCGTGCCGATCGATTTCAAAAAAAATTTGACGTCAGGATTTAATCCTTTGCGCAGCGCTGTCGCCCTTCCCTTTCAGCAGGCAGTCAAGCCAGCTCCTAACAGCCCTACGCAAAAAGGATCATCTTCATGGCACTGTCCATTCATACCAACTACTCCGCGCTGACTACAAACACCAGCCTGAACAAGTTCAATAGCGCCCTGGCAACCAATCAGCAGCGCCTAGGCACCGGCCTGCGCATCAACTCCGCCGCCGATGACGCCGCCGGCCTGCAGATTGCCACCCGCCTTAATGCCCAGAGCCGCGGCATGGGCGTTGCGATGCGCAACACGGGCGATGCCACCTCCATGCTGCAGACCGCTGAAGGCGCGTTCAGCGAAATGACCGACATCCTCCAGCGCATGAAGGACCTCGCAACTCAAGGCGCAAACGGCACGAACAGCGCGACGGATCTCACCTCGCTGCAGGGCGAGTACGACGAGCTGTCGAAGGAACTTCGCAACATCATGGATAACACCAGCTATGCCGGTGAAAAGCTCTTCGGCGCCAACGACGGTGCCGCCCTTGCCGCAGGCAAGTTCGGCGTAACGGGGGGTATCAACTTCCAGATTGGTGCGACGACTGCGGAGAAAATGACATTTGATGCATCGCTTTCCGTTCAGGCCGTAAACACAGGCATCAACGCTGCCTCCGCTGCTTACATGACACCGGGCGCCGCCGGAACCGAACTCACTGCCACCGCTAATGCCACGATCGACAAGGTAGCAACTGCGCTGAACGCCATTGGCACTGTGCGCGCTAAGTTCGGCGCCACCATCAACCGCCTGAACCACACCAACAACAACCTGGCGAACATGAAGGACAACACCGAGATGGCCAAGGGCCGGATCATGGACGCCGACTTCGCCATCGAAAGCGCCAACATGAGCAAGAACTCCATGCTCATGCAGTCGGGCATTTCCATGCTCAAACAAGCCGGCCAGATGCCAGGCATGGTCATGGGCCTGCTGGGCTAAACCACCCGCCCTCGTAGCGAGCCTTCGAATGGCTCGCCACACCGCGCTTATACGAGCTGAACGCTCGCTAATCAGAAGGATTTAGACCATGGCACTGTCCATTCACACTAACTACTCCGCGCTGACCACCAACACCAGCCTGAACAAGTTCAATGGCGCCCTTGCTACCAACCAGCAACGCCTGGGTACCGGCCTGCGTATCAACTCTGCAGCGGATGACGCCGCTGGTCTGCAGATCGCTACACGCCTGAACGCTCAAAGCCGCGGCATGGGCGTTGCCATGCGCAACACGGGTGATGCCACGTCAATGCTCCAGACTGCCGAAGGTGCGTTGAGCGAAATGACTGACATCGTCCAGCGCATGAAGGACCTGGCGACCCAGTCAGCCAACGGCACCAACAGCGTCGACGATCGCACCTCCCTTCAGGGCGAATACGATGAACTGGCTAAAGAAATTGCCAACATTCTGGGTAATACCAGCTACGCCGGGGAAAAACTGTTTGCGAGCGCAGCGGGTGTTGTAGACGGCGCTTTGGGCAAGTTTGGCTCCACTGCGGCCGGCGTCACCTTCCAGATCGGTGGCACCACGGCCGAGAAAATGACGGTAGACGTCAGCGGTAAGCTCACCACGTTACTCGGCGCAACCGGCCTCGGCGGCATCAGCACCGTATTCACGGCACTGGCGGCAGATCCGGCGGCTGACGTCAGCGCTGGAGGTGGTGAAATTAAAACCGCTGCCTTGGCCAACACTGAAATCGATAACCTGGCCACTGCGCTCAATGCGATCGGCTCCATGCGTGCTACCTTCGGCGCCAGCATCAACCGCCTGAACCACACCAGCAACAACTTGGCGAACATGAAGGACAACACCGATATGGCCAAAGGCCGCATCATGGACGCCGACTTCGCCATCGAAAGCGCCAACATGAGCAAGAATTCCATGCTCATGCAGTCGGGCATCTCCATGCTCAAGCAAGCTGGCCAGATGCCAGGCATGGTCATGGGCCTGCTGGGCTAAGCCGCACGCAGTACCGCTGGTCGCTACGACCGGATCAAAAAGCCCCGACTGGTTCGTAATGCTGTTCACTTAAGCATTTGAGTCCAGGCCGTGGCTTCTAGAAAATCCGATACCAGTCCTCTGGTATCGGATTTTTTATGCCCATTCAGC
>NZ_JBNNHS010000011.1:0-153622 GCF_050269105.1 Pseudomonas sp. NPDC077408 | reverse complement strand
TCGGGCGCCCCGGCCGCCTGGCTGTTGATCCTAACCGGCGCGACGGTATGCGTTCCCGCCTTTTCAGTTCCAAAGATCGCCCACGGCGGTTGTCGACGGGTAGTGGAAGGCCGATTGCGCCTGCAACAGCTCGGCGGTTGCCAGGGCATCGGTCAGGGCATGGTGGGCCTGGTACAGCGGCAAACCATAGCGCAGGCGGCTGTCGGCCAGGCGGATGGATACGGGCCGCTGCGTGCTGAACACTCGGCGCAGCCAGCCTCGTCGGCGCGGATGCAGCCGTGCTTCCAGCTGCATGGTATCGATCACTGGAAATTGCAGACCTTCGCCCAGCAGGTGATGCACGGCCTGGTCGAGAAAGCGCCGCTCGATGCTGCGGTAATGCACCACCATGATCCTGCCAGCCATTTTCTCCAGCAGCTCGTCGAGCACGTGGGCCAGCCTCGGCGCGTTGCTGACATCCGAGTGCGTGATGTGATGAAAGGTGATCGACTGACTGCTCAGATCGCACACCGGCTTGACGACCCAGTAGCTGGCCTCGCGGCAGCGGATCCGCTGCAGATCGAAGGGCATCAGGCCAAGGCTGACGATCGAGTCGCGTTGGCTGTCCAGGCCGGTGGTCTCGACGTCCAGGGCGAGCAAGGGCACCTGCTCCAGTGGCGTGTCGGCACTGACCGTACCGGCCTCGTAGAAACGTACAAGGCGCGGGTCGCGGGCCGTTCGCGCGAGCTGGGCAAACACGGCTGGCCAGTCGGGCGCCGTACGAGATCCGCTACGTTTCATAGCGGCCGACTCGGAAGCTGGCCCGGGTAGCGGAAGCGCAAGAACTGCTGCGCATTGCTGAGCACCTGAAAGGCTGACTTGAGGTTGTGTCGTTCGTTGGCGTCAATCTGCTCCGGCTCTATGTAGTTATCCGGTTCGCGCCCCTCCAGCAAATCCGTGGCCTGATGGCGGATGCGCACGATGGAGAGGAATTCCAGGGCATTACGCAGCTGGGTGATGGCGTCTTCGGTCAACAGCTTGGTGGCGGCGATGGCCTCCAGGCGCTCCTGGGAGTTCTGGGCCTTGGAGCCGACCGCCAGGGCGTGCACCCGGATCAGGTCGGTCAGTGGCGCGGTGCCGCGTCCCTTGAGGTTGATGATGTTGTTCTGCTGGCCGTCCTTTTCCATCACGAAGGTGCGGAAGAACCCCAGCGGTGGAGTGCGGTTGAGCGCGTTGCGTGCAAGGGCGGCGAGAAACAGCGGGTTGCTACTGGCCTTTTGCGCGATCAGATCCTTGAGGCTTTCCACGAGTCCGGCCTCTCCGTAGGCGCTGCTGAGGTCGAAGAAGATCGAGCTGTTGAGCAGCGTTTCGGGGTTGGGCTGCTCGATCCACTGGGTGAAGTAGCTCCTCCAGACCCGCAGCGGTTGCCGCCACTTGGCGTTGCTCGCCATGATGCCGCCCTTGCAGTAGCTGTAGCCGCAGGCAGCCAGGCCGTCACTGACGAAGCTCGCCAGCTGCAGGAAATACTCGTCATGGATGCGCGGATCGAAACGGTTGTCGAGGACCAGGGCGTTGTCCTGATCGGTGACGATCAGTTGCTCGTCGCGCGCCATCGACCCCAACACCATGTAGCAGTAGGGCACTGGTGGCGGTCCCAGCCGCTGTTCGGCCAACTCCAGCAGGCGATGGGTAAGGCTGCGGCCGATGCCCGACATGGCGCTGCCGATCATGTGTGCCGTAGCTTCTTCGTTGACCATGCGCAGGAAGGTCGCGCGCAGGTCTGGCACCAACCCCTGCAGCTCGGCGACCGATTGCTTGTTGAAGATGCTGTTGACCAGATAGAGGCTGCTCTGCGATTCGTATTTGATGATGTCCGACAGGTTGATCACGCCGACCGGGCGCTGGCGATACATCACCGGCAGGTGATGGATGTTGTTGCGCAGCATGCTGAGCATGGCCTCGAACACCGAGTCGTCGGCCTGGATGGTGATCGGGTTGGGTGACATCACCTGATCGACCGGTGTGTCCAGCGGCAGCCCTTCGGCCAGCACCCGCGTGCGCAGGTCGCGGTCGGTGGTAATGCCGGTCATGACCTGGAGACTGGATGCGTCGGCTGTGTTCGGCGACGGACCGAGAATCACCAGCGAGGACACGCCATGCTCGGTCATTACCTGTGCGGCCTCTTGCACGCTGGTGCCAAGCGGCACGCTGACGGTGCGCCGAGTGACCAGCTTGCGGACCTTGATCTTCATCAGCTCGCTGGCCTTGCCCTGCGGCTCTTCCACCTTCAGGCGCGACTGGCCTTCGGCCTCGACAAAGTCGGCGAAAGCGTCATTGGCCTCGCACAGCTGCTCGAACAAAAGGCCGGGAATGAAGTAGATCAGGCTGTCTTCGATCGCCCGTGCCGGCAAGCGCACCTTGTGACCGCGCAACAGGCCGAACTGACCGAACACTTCGCCTTCGGAAAGGCGGTTGTACAGTTCGCCGTTGCGCCGGTAGATCTCCACGGCACCACTGCGGATGTAATGCAACTCCGAGATCGTCTCGCCGTAGCGAAGAATGTCGCTGCCGGCCTTGAAATAGCCGACCTCGACCTGTCGTGCGATTTCGTCGAGCGTGTCGTCCGGCAGACCGTCGAAGGGGGCGAAGCGACTCAGATGGTCGCGTATTTCGAGCAGCTCGACCTGCATGCGGGGGCTCCTGGCGGCACGCTGTTGATGCATTGAACCACATAGCCGTAGCGTCCAGCGTCAGCGTGCACGGGCGCACGTCGCAGGCAGGCAGCCGCGTGTCGTTCGTTGCGTGTATCCCTGCGCTGACGAGGCCTCGCGGGGGCGTCACGATGACGGCGCGACTGGCTCCCCAGCGATCAGGCCATCGGCTCGCCGGCATAACAGGTGGGCGATGTGGGTGCGCGGCGTCGCTCCAACTCCTCTTCCAACCATTCGACCAGCACCCGCGCATTGTTCTGCTGCTCGTCGCGCGCCGCGTAGACGAGTGTCAACTGGCCTCTGGCCGCAATATCCAGCAGCGGCCACCAATGCTCCGGTCGGCCCGCCAGTTCCCGCCGATAATCGTCTCGAAAGATCTCGAACGACAGCTTGCCGGCTTTGAAGGCGCGCCGCAGTTCGCTCGACGGCGCCAGCGCCTTGCACCAGTCATGCAGCGCCAGCGATTCCCTGGTCCGGTTGCGCGGCCATAGGCGATCGACCAGCACCCTGTGGCCGTCATCGGGTGCCGGCGGCTCATAGGCGCGTTTGCAGCGGATCATCGGTCCGTCTCCGATAACGCCGACAAATCGTATTCATTTCAGGGTTAAAAATAATCTTCATTGGGTAAAAATAACCTATATGGCCAGGGTCAAAAATACACAGATTTCTTTAAGTTATTGATCGTAAAGATATTAAAAAGCGGCACGCTTCGTGACTATCTACAGAGGAACGACACAACATACAACGGAGCATCGCATGAAAAATCTAGTCGCTTTGGTTACCTGCGCAACCCTGCTGACCACCTCGTTGGCTGGCGCCGACGAGGTGGTATCGGCGCGTGAGGATCGCGTCGTCGGTGGCGGTTTCGGTGGGCTCAGCGGGTTCATGCTGGGCGCAGCAGCCGGGGGACCCATCGGGGCGCTGATCGGCGGTGGCCTGGGCTACCTGGCCGGGCAGGGAGTGCAGGAGGCCGCCGGGCTGGAGCAAACCCTGTATGTGATCGAGAAGGACGATGGCGGTCGGGCGCGGCTGCGGACGTCGAACAACGACCTGGTCGCCGGACAACAGGTGCAGCGCGAGGGTGGCGAGCTGACAGCGCTGAATCGCTAGGGCCTTGTTCTGCCGATGCCGATGCCGGTGGCTTTGCTAGGCTGGCCTGCATCACAACCGAAGGAGCCGTGATGAGTTATTCCCTGTTGCATGTCATCCATCTGCTGGCGGCAATCTTCTTCATTGGCACCTTGTTCGTCGAGGTCGCGGTGCTCAGCCGCGTGCGCCAGCAGATCGAACCGGAGCTGATGCAGAAGGTCGACAAGGCAGTCGGTGCGCGGCTACGCGTGGTGCTGCATTGGGTCGTGCTGTTTGTCTATGGGGCCGGTATCGGTCTGGCCTGGTTTCACCGCCAGGCGTTGGCCGACCCATTCGCCAGCAGCTTCGCGACTTTGCTGTCGCTGAAGATCCTGCTGGCGGTTGGCGTGTTCTTTACTTTCGGCATGGTCGCCATGCTGCTGCGCAGCGGGCGGATGACGCCGGCGCGCTATCGGCGCATCCACTGGGCGATCTTTGCGCAGATGGTGGGGATCGTGCTGCTGGCCAAGGGGATGTTCTACCTGCACTGGTAAGGGAGGGTCTAGTGCATTGGCGCCTGGCGAACGATGACCTCGGTCAATGCTGACGCGCTATCAGTCACCGTGATTGGCGGCCGATTCAGCGGCTTTAGGCTCGTTCTTTTTCTGCCGCACCAGGCCTATGGTGAACGCATCCAGACCCGTCAGATCGCCGAGGTATCCGATGCATTTCGCCTATAGCCCACGTGTCGACGCGCTGCGTCAGCAGCTACTCGCGTTCATGGACCAGTACATCGTGCCACGTATTGGCGCCTGGCATGAGGAGGTCGCGGCCGGGGCCTATCCGGTTTCGTTCATGGAAGACCTGAAAGCCTTGGCGCGTTCCGAAGGCTTATGGAATCTGTTCCTGCCGTCACTAGGCGAAGATGAGCCGGGCATGGGCCTGAGCAACCTCGAGTACGCGCCGTTGGCGGAGATCATGGGCCGCGTGCACTGGGCGTCGGAGGTGTTCAACTGCAACGCGCCGGATACCGGGAACATGGAGCTGCTGCACATGTTCGCCACGCCGGAGCAGCGCCAGCGCTGGTTGAATCCCTTGCTTGACGGAGAGATCCGCTCGGCCTTCGCCATGACCGAACCGGACGTGCCGTCCTCCGATGCCACCAATATCCAGACGCTGATCCGCCGTGATGGCGACGACTACGTGATTAATGGACGCAAGTGGTTCATCACCAACGCCTCGCACCCCAACTGCAAGCTGCTGATCGTCATGGGCAAGACCGACCCGGATGCGGAAACCCATCAGCAGCAGAGCATGATTCTGGTGCCGTTCGACACGCCCGGTGTCGAGCTGGTCCGTAATATCCCGGTGATGAATCACCTGGCGCCGGAAGGCCACAGCGAATTGGTCCTGCGTAACGTGCGGGTGCCGGTAGCCAATCTGCTGGGCAAGGAGGGCGACGGTTTCATGATGGCCCAGGCGCGCCTCGGGCCGGGGCGTATTCACCACTGCATGCGCTCGATAGGCATGGCCGAGCTGGCGCTGGAACTGATGGTCGAGCGCTGCCAGGAGCGCAAGGCGTTCGGCAAGTATCTGCAGCAATACTCGAACATCGGCGACTGGATTGCCGAGTCGCGCATCGAGATCGAACAGGCGCGTCTGCTGGTGCTGAAAACCGCCTGGATGATTGACGAGGTCGGCGCCAAGGCGGCGCGCAAGGAGATCTCGATGATCAAGGCATTGGTGCCCAAAATGCTCACCAACGTTGCTGATCGAGCCATGCAGGTCTACGGCGCGATGGGCCTGACGCCGGACACGCCGCTGGCGGATATGTGGACCGGCGGCCGTGCCTTGCGCTTTGCCGACGGCCCCGATCAGGTGCATCTGCGAAGCATTGCGCGGATGGAGATCAAGGCCAGCGAAGCCAATCGTGGCGCGACGGCAGCCTACCTGACGCCGCCTGGGCGTCATGGCGCGTGACGGTTGTGGGTGGAGCAGCGTTCCGCCCGATCCCGAAGGGTCCCGACTTCGACCGCCTGCGCCTCACGCTTTAGTGCAGCAGGCGCATTCCCGCAGCGCGATGTACGGTCAATTGGTGGGCTGAAGACCGCCCTACGGCTCCTGTAGAGCAAGTTCGCGATGGTGAGCGTCTGCAAAGCCGTTTTCGCCGCACATTCGCCCATGGTTGCTTATAGACGGACGGGCTCGCCAGCTGCCGAATATAGCCATTGCCTGCGGCAGCGTTCGTAAGGTGTATAGGCACCTTCGCGAACCAGCGGCACCCACCTCCCTCCCGCATTGACATGGCTCAATGCAATCACAGGTACCGGCCAAGCTTGATATCAATCAAGGAGAGCGCCGGGCCTGCTCCCTACCATCAATCCATATTCGCAAACCTAAGTAGGTAGGCCATGACTTCCCGTTTCTCTTTCGCAGCTGGCACCAGAGGCGCATGGGAGCTCGGCTTTGTCCTGCTGCTGGCGCTGATGCTCAGTGTCTCCACCGTGCAGGCCAAGGGCTACGAGGTCGAGCAGCAGCGCATAGAGCAGTTCTTCCCAGGCGCCAGCGTCTCGGCCGCCGAGGGCGATTACCAGGTCCGCACCCTCTCGAAGGATGACGAGGTGCTGGGTTATGCCTTCCAGACCATCAACGTAGTCGATATTCCGGCCTACTCAGGCAAGCCGATCAATATGCAGGTGCTGCTCGATCCGCAGGGTGTGATCGTCGATGCCTATGTGCTCGAGCATCATGAGCCGATCCTGCTGGTCGGCATTCCGATTGAAAAACTTCATGCATTCACGGCCAAGTACGAAGGTATCAAGGTCGACCAGCGGGTCGTGGTCGGCCACTCCAGTGACGAGAAGGCGGTCACCATCGACGCGGTCACCGGCGCCACTGTCACTGTCATGGTGGTCAATGAAACCGTCATGCGCGCCGCTCGCGATGTTGCCGTGTCGCTTGGGCTGGTGGAGGACAAAGTCGGTGCGGCGCAAAAGCCGGCTACCGTCCGCGAGGATTATTACGAGCCCGCCAACTGGAGCGAACTGACGGGTAATGGCGCGATTCGCCGTCTGCACCTGACCAAGGGCGACATCGATCAGGCGTTCAAAGGCACCGAAGCCGAGGGCATCGACGAGGCGTCACCGGAAGAGGTCGACGAGACTTTCATCGACCTTTACGCCACCCACCTGAACCCGCCCACCATCGGCCGGGCCCTGCTTGGCGACGCTCACTACGCCGACCTGAAGGAGGAGCTCAAGCCAGGCGAGCACGCGGTCGCGGTCATGGCCAGCGGCGAATACTCCTTCAAGGGGTCGGGCTATGTGCGCGGCGGCATCTTCGATCGAGTGCAGCTGCGCCAGTTCGGCAACGTCATCAGCTTTCGCGACATGGACTTCCAGCGCCTCGACGACGTGTACGCCGAAGGCATGCCGGATTTCAGCGAAATGGCGGTGTTCATCGTCCGTGAGCATACGGCCTTCGATCCCGGTTCGCCGTGGACGCTGGAGTTGCTGGTGCGCCGCCAGACCGGCCCGATCAGCGGCATGTTCACCAGCTTCGAGCTGCCGTACCAGATGCCCGAGCAGTACATCGAGCGCCCGCAACCAACCGCCCAGGAGCTGGCTGCGGCCGAGGAGGCCAACCGGCCGATGTGGGTCACCATCTGGTACCAGCAGAGCTTCCAGATTGGCGTGATCCTGGCCGCGCTGCTTCTGCTGACCGTCATCCTCTTCATGCAGGACAAACTCACCCAGCACCCCAACTTCCTGAAGAAGCTGCGCCACGGCTACCTGATCTTCACCGTGGTGTTCATCGGCTGGTATGCCTTGGGGCAGCTGTCCGTGGTCAACGTGCTGACCTTCGTGCACGCCCTGGTGCAGGACTTCCGCTGGGAGCTGTTCCTTACCGATCCGGTGATCTTCATCCTCTGGGTCTTCACCGCCGCCAGCATTCTGCTCTGGGGCCGTGGGGTCTTCTGCGGCTGGCTGTGCCCCTTCGGTGCGTTGCAGGAGCTGATCAATGAGGCTGCTCGCAAGCTCAAGATCCGTCAGTACGATGTGCCCTTTGCGGTGCATGAGCGGCTTTGGGCAATTAAGTACATCGTGCTGCTGGTGCTGTTCGGCATCTCGTTGGAGTCGATGACGATGGCCGAGAAGGCCGCCGAGGTGGAGCCGTTCAAGACCGCCATCACCCTCAAGTTCGACCGCCAATGGTGGTTCGTCGCCTACGCCGTGGCCCTGCTGGCAATCAACATTTTCACCCGCAAGGTGTACTGCCGCTACGTCTGCCCGCTGGGCGCGGGGCTGGCGATCACGGGCCGCTTCCGCTTGTTCGACTGGCTCAAGCGGCGCAAGGAGTGCGGCAACCCCTGTCAGGTCTGTGCCAACGAATGCGAAGTCCAGGCGATTCATCCGGACGGGCACATCAATCACAACGAGTGCCACTACTGCCTCGATTGCCAGATGACCTATCACAACGAAAACAAGTGCCCGCCGCTGATCGTGAAGAACAAGCGCGCCAAGCGCGGCAAGAAAGCCCCAGCCGGCCCAACGCTGATTCCCGTAGTGCAAGTGGTAGACCCGCAGAGCGGCACGCCTGATCGCGAACGCTCGCAACCGATCGTTTGACCTGTCCGTACACGATAAGGAGCAACACCCCATGAGCGACAAGAGCAAGAACACCCCCGAAACGCTGGAAAAGAGTGGCTTTAGCCGCCGTGGCTTCCTGGGCGCCAGTGCCCTGACCGGCGCCGCCGTGGCAGCGACCGCATTCGGTGGCGCAGTCATGAGCCGTGAGACCTGGGCCGCAGCGGTCAAGGACGCGCAACAGAAGATCCACGTCGCACCGGGCGAACTGGACGACTACTACGGTTTCTGGAGCGGCGGTCACCAGGGCGAAGTGCGCGTGGTGGGCGTGCCCTCGATGCGCGAGCTGATGCGCATCCCGGTATTCAACGTCGATTCCGCCACCGGTTGGGGCCTGACCAACGAAAGCCGCCACATAATGGGCGAAAGCGCCAAGTTCCTGAACGGCGACTGCCACCATCCGCATATCTCCATGACTGACGGCAAGTACGACGGCAAGTACCTGTTCATCAACGACAAGGCCAACAGCCGCGTCGCGCGTATCCGTCTGGACATCATGAAGTGCGACAAGATGCTCACCGTGCCGAACGTACAGGCCATCCACGGCCTGCGCCTGCAGAAGGTGCCGCACACCAAATACGTATTCGCCAATGCCGAGTTCGTCATTCCGCACCCCAATGACGGCAGCAACTTCGACCTGCAGGCCGAAAGCGCTTACACCATGTTCAACGTCATCGATGCCGAGAAGATGGAAATGGCCTTTCAGGTCATCGTCGACGGCAACCTGGACAACACCGACGCCGACTACACCGGCAAGTACGCCGCCTCCACCTGCTATAACTCGGAGAAAGCCACCGACCTGGGCGGCATGATGCGCAACGAGCGCGACTGGGTGGTGGTGTACAACATTCCGCGCATCGAGGCGGCGATCAAAGCTGGCAAGTTCAGCACCGTCGGCGACTCGAAAGTGCCGGTGGTCGATGGCCGCGCCGGTTCGGAATTCACCCGTTACATCCCCGTGCCGAAGAACCCGCACGGCTGCAACACCTCGTCCGACGGCAAGTACTTCATCGCCGCCGGCAAGCTGTCGCCAACGGTCACCATGATCGAAATCGCCAAGCTCGATGACCTGTTCGACGACAAGCTGAAGGACCCGCGCGACGTGGTCGCCGCCGAGCCGGAACTGGGTCTCGGCCCGCTGCACACCACCTTCGACGGTCGCGGCAATGCCTACACCACGCTGTTCATCGACAGCCAGGTGGTGAAGTGGAACATGGCCGAGGCTGTGCGCGCCTACAACGGTGAGAAGGTCAACTACATCAAGCAAAAACTCGACGTGCAATACCAGCCGGGCCACCTGCATGCCTCGCTGACCGAAACCAGTGAGGCCGATGGCAAGTGGCTGGTGGCACTGTGCAAGTTCTCCAAGGATCGCTTCCTGCCGACCGGCCCGCTGCACCCGGAAAACGACCAGTTGATCGACATCTCCGGTGACGAAATGAAGCTGGTGCACGACGGCCCGACCTACGCCGAGCCGCACGATTGCATCCTGGCGCGTCGTGACCAGATCAAGCCGCAGAAGATCTGGAAGCGTGACGACCCATTCTTCGCACCGACGGTCGAGCGGGCGAAGAAGGACGGCATCAACCTGGAAACCGACAACAAGGTGATCCGCGACGGCAACAAGGTGCGGGTGTACATGACCTCGATGGCGCCGACCTATGGCATGACCGAGTTCACGGTCAAGCAGGGCGACGAAGTCACCGTAACCATCACCAACATCGACCAGATCGAAGACGTGTCCCACGGTTTCGTCATGACCAACCACGGCGCGAGCATGGAGATCAGCCCGCAGCAGACCGCGTCCATCACCTTTACGGCCGACAAGCCCGGCCTGCATTGGTACTACTGCAGCTGGTTCTGCCACGCGCTGCACATGGAAATGGTCGGCCGCATGCTGGTCGAGCCGGCGTAACACGACCGGGCGGGGGCAATCGCTCCCGCCTTTCACCTGCCTGGAAGCTGAAGAGGAACAACGCAGTGCTCAGATCTCAGGCGATATCAAGGTTCCAACCGCTGGCAGCGCTGCTGCTGGCCCTGTTCTGCGGGGTGGCCGTGGCGGCCCCGCAACCTATTTCAGCCCTGCCGCTCCAAGCGGAAGGGGGCAGCCGCTGGCGCTTACCGGCCGGCGAATACACCGGTCAGTTCAGCATCGACCAGCCCATGCAGCTGCGCTGCGAGCCCGGCGCCGTGTTGCAGGCGCAGGGCGAGGGCAACGGCCTGCTGATCGAGGCGTCCGATGTCACCGTCGAAGGCTGCACATTGCTTGATTGGGGCCGCGATCTCACCGCGATGAACGCCGCCATCTTCATCCAGCCAAAGGCGCAGCGCGTGGTGATCCGCGACAACCAGCTGCGTGGCCCCGGCTTTGGCATCTGGGTCGACGGCTCGAAAGACGTGAGCCTGATCGGCAACCAGATCGAAGGCGACACGAGCATTCGTTCCCAGGACCGCGGCAACGGCATTCACCTCTACGCCGTGAGTGGCGCGCGCATCATCGACAACCAAGTGCGTAACACCCGCGATGGCATCTACATCGATACTTCCAACGGCAATCACATCGAAGGCAACGTGCTGGAGGATCTGCGTTACGGGGTGCACTACATGTTCGCGAACGATAACAGCGTGATCGGCAACGTCACCCGTCGCACCCGTACCGGCTATGCACTGATGCAGAGCCGCAAGCTGGAGGTCATCGGCAATCGCTCCGAGGGGGACGAGAATTACGGCATCCTGATGAACTACATCACCTATTCGACCATCCGCGACAACGTCGTCAGCGACGTGCGCAGCGGCTCGACCGGCGACAGCATGATCTCGGGCGCCGAGGGCAAGGCGCTGTTCATCTACAACTCATTGTTCAACACCATTGCGGGCAACCGTTTCGAGAAAAGCGCGCTGGGCATCCACCTGACTGCGGGCTCGGAAGACAACCGCATCTCTGGCAACGCCTTCATCGACAATCAGCAGCAGGTCAAGTACGTGGCCACCCGCACTCAGGAATGGTCCATCGACGGCCGCGGCAACTATTGGAGCGACTACCTGGGCTGGGACCGCAACGATGATGGGCTGGGCGACGTCGCCTACGAGCCCAACGACAACGTCGATCGTCTGTTGTGGCTTTACCCGCAGGTGCGGCTGTTGATGAACAGCCCGAGCATCGAGGTGCTGCGCTGGGTTCAGCGGGCCTTCCCGGTCATCAAGTCGCCCGGCGTGCAGGACAGCCATCCGTTGATGAAGCCGCCAACCGATCCATTGATGCGCAAAACGCAGGAGCCAACGCCATGAGCGCTGTAGAGATCCAGGGCGTGAACCAGCGTTACGGCAGCATGACCGTGCTGCATGATCTGAACCTGACCCTCGGCGAGGGCGAGGTGCTGGGCCTGTTCGGCCACAACGGTGCCGGCAAGACCACTAGCATGAAACTGATTCTTGGCCTGCTCACGCCCAGCGAAGGGCAGGTGCGCGTGCTCGGTCGGGCGCCGCATGATCCCGAAGTCCGCCGCCAGCTGGGTTACCTGCCTGAGAACGTGACCTTCTATCCGCAGCTCAGTGGCCGCGAGACGTTGCGGCACTTCGCTCGGCTGAAAGGCGCAGCAGTGAAGCAGGTGGACGAATTGCTGGAGCAGGTCGGGCTGTCCCACGCTGCCGAGCGCCGGGTGAAGACCTATTCCAAGGGCATGCGCCAGCGTCTCGGCCTGGCTCAGGCGCTGCTCGGCGAGCCGCGTCTGCTATTGCTCGACGAACCCACGGTGGGGCTCGATCCCATCGCAACCGGCGATCTCTATGAGCTGATCGACCGGATGCGCCAACGCGGCACCAGCGTCATTCTCTGCTCGCATGTGCTGCCCGGCGTCGAAGCGCATATCAATCGGGCGGCGATTCTGGCCAAAGGTCAGCTACAGGCGGTCGGCAGCCTGGCGCAGCTGCGCGTCGAGGCGGGGCTGCCGGTGCGCATCCGCGCCAGTGGCATCGGCGACAGCGCCGGCTGGTTGCAGCGTTGGGGTGACGCGGGCCATAGCGCACGTTCGCTGGGTGAACATAGCGTCGAGGTGTCGGCCATCAATGGCCACAAACTGCCGTTACTGCGCGAATTGCTGGGCGAGGGCGAGCCGGACGATATCGAAATCCATCAACCATCGCTCGAAGACCTGTATCGCTACTACATGCAGCGCGCCGGCGACGTCCGCGCGGCGGAGGGCACGTTATGAACCAGATCTGGAACATCGCCCGCAAGGAATTCAGCGACGGTTTGCGCAACCGCTGGTTGCTTGCCATCAGCCTGCTGTTCGCGGTGCTGGCGGTGGGCATTGCCTGGCTCGGCGCAGCGGCATCCGGACAACTGGGCTTTACCTCGATTCCGGCGACCATCGCCAGCCTGGCGAGTCTGGCGACCTTCCTGATGCCGCTGATCGCACTGCTGCTGGCCTACGACGCCATTGTCGGCGAAGACGAGGGCGGCACCCTGATGCTGCTGCTGACCTACCCGCTGGGGCGCGGGCAGATCCTGCTGGGCAAGTTCGTCGGCCACGGGCTGATCCTGGCGCTGGCGGTGCTGATCGGTTTCGGCTGCGCGATGCTGGCCATCGCCGTGCTGGTCGAAGACATCGAAATCGGCCTGCTGCTTTGGGCCTTTGGCCGCTTCATGATCTCTTCGACGTTGCTCGGTTGGGTGTTCCTCGCCCTGGCGTATGTGCTGAGCAGCAAGGTCAGCGAGAAATCCAGTGCGGCCGGCCTGGCGCTTGGCGTGTGGTTTCTCTTCGTGCTGGTGTTCGACCTCGTCTTGCTGGCGCTGCTGGTGCTCAGTGAGGGCAGCTTCAGCCCCGAAGCGCTGCCGTGGCTGCTGCTGCTGAACCCGGCCGACATCTACCGTTTGATCAATCTGTCCGGCTTCGAGGGCGGCAATGCCATGG
Source organism: Pseudomonas sp. NPDC077408 (assembly GCF_050269105.1). Taxonomy (NCBI): domain Bacteria; kingdom Pseudomonadati; phylum Pseudomonadota; class Gammaproteobacteria; order Pseudomonadales; family Pseudomonadaceae; genus Pseudomonas; species Pseudomonas sp. NPDC077408. The sequence continues at coordinate 140,305 of NZ_JBNNHS010000011.1, read as the reverse complement.
GCGTGCTGTCGCTGGGTAGCGAGCTGCCGATGCCAACCGCCGCGCTCTGGTTGTGCCTGTTGCTGTGGGTGGGTGTTTCACTGCTGCTGGCCTATGGCGTGTTCCGCCGTCGTCCCGCATGACCATGAGAAGGAAACTGTAACGATGAATGCGCTATACAGAGTGTCACGCGTCCTGATCACCGCTGCGATGGTGCTAGCCTTGGCCGGTTGTAATGAGGCCGAGCAGAGCGAGCAGCTGCTCGAGCCGGTGGCCTTTCACAACAGCGATGAATGCCATGTCTGCGGCATGGTGATCAGCGATTTCCCGGGGCCCAAGGGGCAGGCGGTGGAGAAGGGCGGGGTACGTAAATTCTGTTCCACCGCGGAGATGCTCGGCTGGTGGCTGCAACCGGAAAACCGCATGCTCAACGCCAAGCTCTACGTGCACGACATGGGCCGCTCCACCTGGGAGCACCCTGATGACGAATACCTGATCGATGCCACCAGCGCCTACTATGTCGCGGGTACATCGCTCAAGGGGGCCATGGGCGTGGTGCTGGCAACCTTTGCCGACGAGTCTGCGGCCAAGGGACTGGCCGCCATGCATGGCGGCCGCGTGCTGCGATTCGAGGACATCGACCAGTCGGTGCTTCAGCAAACCTCCGACATGTCACACGACATGCCCGGTCATCAACAAGCTCACGCCGGTCACTAGACCGCAACCTACCACTCGATGAGGTAACTGAAATGATGGGTATCAGCATCTGGCAACTTCTGATCGTTCTGCTGATCGTGGTCATGCTGTTCGGCACCAAGCGCCTGCGCGGTCTTGGCACGGATCTGGGTGGCGCGATCAGCGGCTTTCGCAAATCCATGAGCGACGGCGAAAGCGCGGCGTCGACCGAAACGGTCAAGCACGAGCCGAAATAGCGATCCGCTTCCCTCGCGCCACAGCTGACGTAGGGTGGGCTTCAGCCCACCGGGGCGGTTGGTCGGCCGCAGAGGGCGAGACGGGGTGGAAGCATCTGGTGGGCTAAAGCCCACCCTACGGGTGCGTCCGGCTGGGCCATGGTGATGTACCGGCGGATGTAGGGTGGATGTCGCTTTTTACATCCACCGTGACTCGGTTTGGTTCCGTGGATCAATGAAGCGTGATCCATCCTACGGGCCTACAGGAAGCGGCGCGTGTTCGCCCGCTGTTCACGAAGCTGACTCAACATCGGTACGCTTTTCGTAGGAGCGAGCTTGCTCGCGATCATGGCTCGGCGTCCGCCTGGTGCCGGTTGCCTGGGCGAGTGTGGATCGCCAGCAAGCTGGCTCCTACTGAGCCGGTGCGTTCGACGCGCTGGGTCTGAGCTCGTAGAGACCTGCCGACTGTCGCAGCCCGGCGTTCTCAACTGAAAAGATGATTGCAATCAAGTCTGCCAAAGCCCCCAACCCTGTAAAAAGTAGGCCTGGCTCCGCGATTCCGGAGCGATCACTGTTCTGACCGGCAGGGCTTTGCGCCTCCAGGCAGATACGAGCAAGCTCAGGAGGCCTTTGTGCAAGTTATCGATCGGCGAAAAGCCTTGAGTATCCCGCCCGTGTGGCGGCTCGCCTTTCGCCCGTTTTTTCTCGCCGGCAGCCTCTTCGCGCTGCTCGCTATTCCCTTGTGGATCGCTGCGTGGACTGGCCTCTGGCCGGGCTTCCAGCCGACCGGCGGCTGGTTGTCCTGGCACCGCCACGAAATGCTGTTCGGCTTTGCCATGGCTATCGTTGCCGGCTTTCTGCTCACGGCGGGGCAGACCTGGACCGGTCAGCCTGGCGTATCGGGCAAGAGGCTGATGGCGCTGGCGGTGGTCTGGCTGCTGGCGCGTCTCGGCTGGTTGTTCGGGCTGCCGTTGGCGCTGCTGATTCCGCTCGATCTGCTGTTCATGCTGGGTGTAACCGGGCTGATGGCGCGCATGCTCTGGGTGGCCAGGCAGAAGCGCAACTACCCGATCATCGCCGTGCTCGGCCTGATGACGGCCGTCGATGTGCTGGTGCTCTGTGGCATCGCGCTGGGCGATGATGGTCTGCAGCGCCAAGGCGTGCTCGCTGGGCTTTGGCTGGTGGCGGCGCTGATGGCCATCATCGGCGGACGCGTGATTCCTTTCTTCACCCAACGCGGCCTCGGTCACACCGAAGCGGTCAAGCCGTGGCTCTGGCTGGACGTGGCATTGCTGGTGGGCACCGGTCTGATCGCTGCGCTATACACCGCCGGCGTTGCCTTGCAACAGAACCTCGGGCTCGGCGTGCTGTTTCTCGCCATTGGCGCCGGGCATCTGCTGCGGCTGGCGCGCTGGTACGACAGCGGCATCTGGCGCGTGCCGTTGTTGTGGTCGCTGCACCTAGCCATGCTCTGGCTGGTGATCGCCGCAACCGGGTTGGCGCTGTGGAATTTCGGTCTGCTGGACAGCTCCAGCTCGTCGTTGCACGCGCTGTCGGTCGGTTCCATGGGCGGCTTGATCCTGGCCATGATTGCTCGCGTCACGCTCGGGCATACCGGCCGGCCGTTGCAGCTGCCGTCCGGTATCGTCAGCGCCTTCGTATTGTTCAACGTCGGTGCGGCCTCGCGGGTGTTTCTGGTTACCGAATGGCCACTGACTGGCCTGTGGCTTGCCGCGATCTGCTGGACGCTGGCGTTCGCCCTGTATGCCTGGCGCTATGCACCGATGCTGGTCACCACGCGGGTCGATGGCCACCCAGGCTAGACGCTGAACAAACCTCTTATCCCGCCACCCCCTAAAGAAATGCTGCCTGCCCATTCCGGGACGGGCAGCCTGCGGCCCGGCGATTGCCGGCATCGGAGATGATGATGAAAAATGAATTCAATGAACGCCTGGCCGTCGTCACCGGTGCCAGCTCGGGTATTGGGTTGGCGCTGTGCACCGCACTGCTGCAGCGTGGTGCGCGGGTATTGGCCATGTCGCGCAGCTTGGGCGGTTTGGCGCAGTTGATGGAAACCTATCCGGAGCACCTGCACTGGGTCACCGGCGACGTGACCTCAGCGAACGACCTGCAGCTGCTGGCGCGTCGGGCTGCCGAACTGGGGCCGGTGGACTATCTGGTGCCGAACGCGGGCATCGCCGAGCTGGGCGACAGCCTCGATGTGGCCTGTTTCGAGCGCCAGTGGGCCGTCAATGGAGCCGGCGCCCTGAATACGCTGGGGGCGTTGCGTGCCGAGCTGGCCAAGCCCGCATCGGTGGTGTTCGTCGGCACCTTCCTGACGCGCAGTACCTTCCCGGGGCTGGCGGCCTATATCGCCAGCAAAGCCGCACTGGTCGCACATGCTCGCACCTTGGCGGTGGAGTTCGCTCCGCTGAATGTGCGCATCAATGTGGTCTCTCCGGGTCCGACTGCCACCGCGATCTGGGGCACGCTGGGGCTGCCCGATGAGCAACTCGAACAGGTGGCCGAAGGCGTCACTCAGCGTTTGCTTCCGGGACATTTCCTCGAGTCCTCTGCGGTGGCCAACGTCATCCTGTTCCAGCTCTCGCAGGGCGCCCGTGGCGTCTACGGCCAGGATTGGGTGGTCGACAACGGCTACACGCTTCACTGAACTCCGCGAGGCAGACCATGTTTTTCAGATGGAAACGAGCCGCCCGCGATCTGCAGCTGAAGCATGATCGGCTGCAGCAAACCTGCGCGGAGCAAGCCGCGCGTATCGCAGTGCTGGAGGCACAGGCAGCCGCTGCCAGCGCCGCCAGTGCCGCCGGGCAACGCCAGCTGGACTATTACCGCGGCGTTGCGGGCAATCTGGTCCGCTTCAGCCATTCGGTCGAGCATCTGGGCGACTCGTTCGAATACCTCACTGGCCAGCTCAGCGAAAACCGCACGCAGGCCGAGCAGGTTGCTGACGCCGCGTTGAGCAATCAGCAGCATTTCGGCGAGCTACAGAACAAGGCGGTCGAGATGGAGAACGGGCTCAGCCAGGCTTCGCAGCAGGTCGACGCCCTTGCGGCCCATTCGCAACAGATCAACGGCATCGTCGATCTCATCAGCGGTATCGCCAGCCAGACAAACTTGCTCGCCCTCAATGCGGCCATCGAGGCGGCGCGGGCGGGTGACGCCGGTCGCGGCTTCGCTGTGGTTGCAGGGGAAATCCGCAGCCTGGCAGAAAAGACCGCATTGGCTACTGCTGATATCGTTCAAGAGATCACCCAGGTGCAGGCCGAGATCGCCAGCGTTCACGCTTATATCCAGGTGCAGGGTGGCCTCGCGCAGGGGTTCAGCCGTACCACCGAACGGGCCGTGGCGGCCATGCAGCACCTGCATCAGTTGGCCGGCAATATGCGCCACGGGATCGAGCGTTCCTCGTTCCGTGCGGGCATCGAGTTGGCCAACCTCGATGAGCTGTCGCTCAAGTTCGTCGTCTACAACCAGGTCCTCGGTTCGGGCAACCAGCAAGCGCCGGTTCTGCCAAGCGAGCGTGAGTGTCGCTTCGGTCGCTGGTACTACGGGGAAACCAGTCGCGGCATGCACCGGCTGGAGCATTTTCGGCAGATCGAGCGTCCGCACACGGCTGTCCATCATCAGGGGCAGCAGGCTATCGAGGCGTTTCGTCAGCAGGCACTGGAAGACGCGCTCCGCCATATGAGCGAGATGGAGGACGCCAATCTCGAGGTGATGCGCATCGTTTCAGCGCTGATCGGTGAGCAGGAAAAACAGTCGCGGCCTGCTATCAGCCAAGCGTGTTAGCACACTCGGTAAGCCATATTTCCGGGTTTCTAACCGACCGATCGCGTCAGGGCTAGCCTGTTGCTGCAGATAAGGCACGCTTGGCGGAAATTTTGATAACAAAAATACTGCAGCAAAGAATCAATACTATTCATTAGTGTTGGGTCCGGCGCGCACCGACAATGTGCGCCCGATTCGTCCGGTGCCCTTATTTGAGGCATCGGACCTCCTTTGATTGACTGACACGGCCCGTCATGCAAGCGGTTGGGTGTGGAGGCGATCAACAGACTCAACGCAAGCAGGAACCATGCAGGAACGCCTTTTAGACTGGTGTCGATCCTTTGCGCCCGTGCCTTTATCGGCGCGACCCGCTGAATGGCTGCGTGCCGCAACGGGCATCGGCTTGGCGTTGTTGCTGGTCATCCCGTTCAGCGCCTGGGTGTTCGGAATTTCTGTAACCCTGCCGCTGGCTGCGCCAGCGGCTGCGTCCGCGGTGTTACTGTTCGCGGCCTCGTCGAGCCCCTTCGCCCAGCCATGGTCGGTGATCGGCGGCAATCTGTTGGCCGCTGCCATCGGTATTGCGCTGGGTGCCAGCCCCTTGCCTGTGGCGATGGCGGCCGGCCTGGCCGGGGCGCTGGCGATCATCTGCCTGTTCGGCTTGCGCTGCCTGCATCCGCCGGGTGCGGCGCTGGCGCTGGTGGCGGTGGTCGGCAGCCCGGAGCTGCACGCCTACGGGTTCCAGTTGCTCTTCCCGGTAGCGTTCAACTCGTTGCTGCTGGTGGTGGTGGCGCTGCTCTACAACAATCTCAGCGGACATGCCTACCCCAAGCCGCGCCCGCAGAAAGGCAACACTCATCACACCCATGACCCGTTGCCCAGCGAGCGCATGAGCTTCAGGGATGACGACGTGGAGCGGGCGCTGGCCGAGTTCGGTGAATACGTCGACGTCACCCGGGATGATCTGGCACAGCTGATCAAACAGACCGAAAAGCATGCGTTGCGACGCAGCATGGGCGAGATAACCGCCGCCGATATCATGTCCCGCGATCTTTACTGGGGCACCCCGGACTGCTCCATTCAGCGGGCCTGGCAGAGCCTGCGCGAGCATCGTCTGCATTCGTTGCCGGTGGTCAAGGGCGAGAGCCGTGAGCTGCTCGGCATCGTCACGCTGGTCGACCTGCTCAAACATCTGCGCTCGACGCCGGCGCGTCTGCATCTCAGCCAACTGAAACGCGCAGGCGGCGCTCGGCTGCGCTCGATCATGAGTACGCCGGTGGTCACGGTTAACCCGGATACGCACATGGTCGATCTGGTGTTTTTACTTTCCGATAAGGGCCTGCACTGCCTGCCGGTGGTGGACGCCGAGCAGCGCCTGGTCGGCATGATTACCCAGACCGATCTGATCGCGGCGCTCTATCGGAACTGGCTGAAACACTTGCCCGACTGAAGCGCCCACAACCTGCCGGGATGACGCCTGATTGGCAGTGGTCTATCGCGCCCTGCATCGCAGCCCGCGGAAGGCACTGCCGGAACCTGTGGCATAGTCGCAGTGCCTGAGTGCTATACCCCTTCCAAGCCGAGCCCATGCAAGACCCTTTTAACGACTGGCTGCGATCCTTCTTTCCGGTGCCATTGAGCGTGGGGCCGAAGGAATGGCTGCGCGCGGTGATCGGCGTGGGTCTGGTGGTGTTGCCAATGGTTTCCATCGGTCTTTGGTTGTTCGGCGGCCCGGTCACGCTGCATATCGTCGCGCCAGCCGGCGCCTCGGCGGTGATCCTCTTCAGTGCATCGTCCAGTCCCTTCGCCCAACCCTGGTCAGTGCTCGGTGGCAACCTCATTGCGGTGACCATTGGCATCGCGCTGGGCGCCAGTGCCTTGCCCACGGTGGCAGCGGCGGTCCTGGCCGTGTGCCTGGCCATCGCCTGTCTGTTCCTGCTGCGCTGCATGCATCCGCCAAGCTGTGCGCTGGCGATGGTCGCCGCCATCGGCGGGCCGGGGATCAGCGAGTTGGGGTATGGCCTGCTGATCCCGGTGGCCTTCAACTCGCTGCTGCTGATTGCCGCTGCGCTGGTCTACAACAACCTCACGCGCCATCCCTATCCTAAACCGCGCACGGCCAGTGGCACAGAGCAGACTGGCAGCGTCCCGCTGGGTGAGGAGCACATGAGCTTCACCAGCGATGACGTGGACCGTGCGCTGGAGGATTTCGGTGAGTACGTCGACGTCACTCGCGACGATTTGGTGGACTTGATCAAACGCACCGAGACTCATGCCATTCGCCGCAGCATGGGTACCGTCACCGCTGCCGACATCATGTGCCGCGAGTTGCACTGGGTCGACCCAGCGGCCCGGATGCGTCAGGCCTGGGATGTCGTGCGTCGGCACCGTCTGCATTCGCTGGCCGTGCTTGAACCGGGCAGCGGCAAGCTGGTGGGCATCCTCACCCTGACCGATCTGCTGCAGCACTTCGAGCCCAGCCCGTCACGGCTCAACCTGCGGCGGCTGACGTTCGGCCGTGAGGTGCGAGTGGAGGGGATCATGAGCGCGCCGGTGGTCTCGGTGCATGAAGACGCGCATCTGGCCGATCTGGTCCATTTGCTGGCCGACCGCCGCATGTCTTGCTTGCCCGTCGTCGACGCCGAGCAGCGCCTGGTCGGCATGATCACACAGAGCGATCTGGTCGCCGGGCTGTACCAGAACTGGATGAAGCGGCTCAGCAGCTGAGGCGTCGTTGTCCTGGCGTTTTGTCTGGATTCGTCCGGCTAGATTTCATAGTTCCAGCGCGACCAGTCGTATTCCTCTTCGGCAGCTTCTCGCAGCAGCGCAACAGCACGCTGCAACGCCGGCGACTCGGCGGCATGCGGGTACACCAGGTATACCGGGTAGCTGAACTCGGGCGCCTGCTCGACCCGTTTGAGCACGCCTTCGTCAAGGTAGCGTTGGACCACCCGCGTGCGGAAGTAGCCGCGACCGCCATGCTGCAGCAGAAACTGCAGCGCCAACGGGCCGAGACTGAAGGAAAGCGCGGTGCGGATGTGCTCCGGCAGGGCACGGTCATGCTGACTACGAAACGCCGGGCCCCAGTCAACGTACAGATAAGGCTCGGGGATGTAGCTGTGAACCACCTGAATCAGCTTTTCTTCGAGCAGCTGCTCGACCTGCAGCCCAGGCCAGTACTCGGGCTGATGCACCAGCGCCGCATCCAGCACGCCGAGGCCTAGCTGCTTCTGCAGCTCCTCGCCACTGGCCACCTCGTTACGAAAGGCATGGTCGGGCATCATCTGGCGCAGGCGCTGGACCCAGGCCAGCATCAATGGGTTACACAGGCTGATTTCGGCGCCCAGCGACAGCAGCTTGTCATAGCCGCGCGGCAGGGGCAGCTCACGTCGGGCGGTTTCCCAGGTCTGCACCAGCTGGGTGGCATAGGTGACGAAACGCTCGCCGTCGCTGGTCAACCGCGCACCGGCGCGGTTGCGCACGAACAGCCGGCAGCCGAGCTGCGTTTCGAGGCTGCGCACCCGTGCAGTGACTGCGGTCTGGGTGATATGCAGCCGCTCGGCCGTGGCGACGAAGCTGCCACTGCGAATGATCTCGAGAAAGGTGCGGGCGAGATCGATATCCATGGGCTGCTCATATCAAAGGGGTTGATATGAAAGCAGGTTGGAATGAAAGATAAAAGCCGAAAGGGGGTTCCAGGCTGGACAGTTGGGGGTAATAGCACTCGAGGTTTGGGTCGGGCGGTGTTGCGCTTCAGCTGTCTTGCGCGCTTTTGTGCGCCTCTTGGTGGGCTGAAGCCCACCCTACTTGGTGGAGGTAATCGCGAGCTTTGTGGGTTGGGCGGCTTTGCGCTTCGGTCCTCCGGGGGCGTTTCCTGCTCGCTCATGGTGGGCTGAAGCCCACCCTACTTATTGGGCGAAAATCCGTGCAGGTTGACGCCGATCCTCCAGACGCTTTTATCGTCGTTTGCCTTTAGTGCGACGTGCCTTCGGCATACTCGATCTTGTTGCCGACGTTGTACTTGCCGGACGGCTTGTTCATCGGAATGCGCTTGATCTCTTTCAAGGTCTTGGCGTCATAGACGATCAGCGCGCCATCGGTGTCCCAGACGCTAAGCAGCGCGTAGCGACCGTCGTTGGTGAACTCGACATGTGCAGCATTCTTCCCAGGCATCGGCCGCAGCGTATGGGCGACCTCCAGGGTTTGCTTGTCGATCAGATGCACCGCATCGTTGTTGGGGCCGAAGAATACGTCGGTCCAGGCGTAGGGTGAGTTGAGGTGGCTGCGCATGAAGAACCCCGGCCCTTCGGTGGGAATTTCCTTGATCAGTTTCCAGCTCTGCAGATCGAGCACCGAAATCAGACCCTTGCTTACGTTGGGCGTGGCGAATACCCAGTTGCCGCCGCGTTTCCAGTAGATGCCCGAGCCCAGGTGCGGCATGCCCGGCAACGGAATGTCAGTGACCGCCTTGCCGGTATCGAGATCGATGACCTGCCCGCCGAGTGCCTTGCGCGAGGTGGCCAGCAGATAGCGGTAATCCGGCGTGAACGAGAAGTCGTCAAGGAAGTCGGCAGCCTCGATGCGCCGTGGCTGGAAATCCGGCTTGCCGGCGTAGGAAATTTCCCAGGCTTCTTTCACGTCTTTCAGCGCCACCACGAAGCTGTCACGCGGCGGTGCGGTGTAAACGGCACTGACCCGCGATTGGGTGCCGTCTGCGCCAAGGGTCGGGATGTGTTTGACCAGAGACAGATCGCGTGCATCCAGCAAGACCAGATTACCCGGCAAGTAGTTGCCCACCAGCACCCAGCGCCCGTCGTTGCTTACGGCCAGGTTGCGGGTATTCAGCCCGGCCCGTACCTCGGCGATCATGGTCAGGTTGTGCAGGTCGTACACACTGATCCAGCCGTCCCGCGAGGCGAAGTAGACGAAGCGGCCATCCGGCGAGAACTTCGGTCCGCCGTGCAGGGCGAAGTGTGACTGGAAGTTGGCCAGCTCCTCGAAGCGATCGCCGTCCAGTACGCGCACGTGATGGTTGCCGGCCTCGACCACGACGAACAGGTTGAGCGGATCGGCGCTGTGCTGCGGTGTGCTCGGCAGCGTGTCGACGTCGGTGAGGATGCGATGGCTGGCGCGGATGTCGGCATCGCTCCAAGTTGGTGGGGTGGCGGCCGGTTGGTAGAGGTAGCTGACCAGCGCATCGATTTGCGCAGGGTTCAGGCGATCACCGAATGCGGCCATCTGGCTGGCCGGACGGCCGTTTTGAATCACCGCGCGCGCTTCATCTGGTTTGATTCGGCTGAGGCTCTCGGGTAGCAACGCAGGCCCGGCCCCGCCTAAACGATTGGCACCATGGCAGCTCTGGCAGTGTTGCTCATAGAGCACGCCGGCCTGCTCCAGCGACACGGCCTCCGGGGCGGCCTGAACGGCCCCGCAGAGCATGAGCAGGGCGAAGGGGATCAGTCGCATAACGCCTCCAGAACCGCTTCCTGTGAGCTGTGCTCGGCACATAGGCGCGCCGGAAACTCCAATGATTGATTGGCGAACAGGCCGACCACTTGCCCTATCACGGTCAGGGTAGGGGGTTTCAGTTGTTGTGCCTGGGCCATCGAGGGCAGCTGTTTCAGTGTGCAGCGCACCACCCGCTGATCGGCGCGGGTACCGTTGCCGATCAACGCGGCGGGGGTGTCGACCGGCAGGCCGGCGGCAATCAGGTTGCGCGAGATCTCGCCAAGGCTGGCCAGGCCCATGTAGAACACCAGGGTCTGCTTGCCCTCGACCAGGCTACTCCAGGGCAGCTGCAGGGCGCCGTCTTCCTGCAGGTGACCGGTGATGAACTGACAGGAATGCGCCAGGTCGCGGTGAGTCAGCGGAATCCCGGCATAGGCGCTGCAACCCGCTGCGGCGGTAATGCCTGGCACCACCTGACCGTTGATGCCACGGGCGAGCAGGTATTCGAGTTCTTCGGCGCCGCGGCCGAAGATAAAGGGGTCGCCGCCCTTGAGGCGCACCACGCGCAGGTTCTGCTGCGCCAGATCCACCAGCAGCTGATTGATCTGCGGCTGCGGCAGACTGTGGTAGCCGCTGGTCTTGCCGACGTAGTGGCGTGCGCAGCGCTCAGGTATCAGCTTCATCAGATCGTCGCTGACGAGGCGGTCGTAGACCACGGCATCGGCTTGCTGGAGCAGGCTCCAGGCACGCAGGGTGAGCAGGCCCGGGTCGCCGGGGCCGGCGCCGACGAGCGCGACTTCGCCCGGGGCCAGGGTCGCGCCAAGGGAAGCGGGGAGAGTGGTTGGCTGATCCATGCGAACTCCTGAGAATCTCATCGGGCTGGCGGTATGTACGGGGCGGCCTTGGGGCCGCTCTTGGTCAAATGGCGATGCTGGGAATGCACTGCGGTTGTGGCAGACCGATCTCCTGGTCACTGAGGTAGCAGCCGGGGTCTTCGCCCCAGAGGTTGCCTTCAGCCCAGGCGCGGGTGCGGGTGTTGCCGTTGCAGATCGACAACCAGCGGCACTCGGCGCAGCGTCCGGTCACAGCCCGGGGGTGCTGGCGCAACTCGGTGAGCAGCGGCTCGGGATTGTCCATCCAGAGTTCACGGAACGACTGTCGCCGCACATTGCCGACGGTGTGCTGCCACCAGTAGGTATCCGGGTGCACATCGCCGATGTTGTCGATATTGGCGATGCCACCACCCGACGCATTGCCGCCCCAGGCGCGCAACATCTGCTCCAGACGATCGCGGTGCTGTGGCAGATGGGTTTCCACCCACTGCAGCAGCAGAATGGCGTCGGCATCGTTGTTGCCACTGACGAAATCGGTTTCGCGGCCGTTCTGCACGTCGTCCCAGGCTTGCTCGAACAGCTGGTACATGGCGTCGCGGGTCATCTGGTGATGGGCGTCGGCCTTGCGGCTGCGCTTGCCGCGGCCGCTGTAGTTGAGGTGTGAGAGGTAGAACTTCTGCACGTCATGCTCGCGCATCAGCGCCAGTAGAGCAGGCAGCTGCGGGTAGTTGTTCTGGGTCAGGGTGGTGCGCAGACCGACACGAATGCCATATTGGCGGCACAGGTCGATGGCGTGCATCGAGGCGGCGAAGCTGCCCTTGAGTTGGCGCCAGTCGTCATGGACTGCTTCCAGCCCGTCGATGCTGATGCCGACATAGTCGTACTTGGCGGCAGCGATCTGGTCGATATTGCGCTCATCGATCAGCGTGCCGTTGGTAGACAGGGCAACGAAGAAGCCTTTCTCGCGGGCGTATTCGGACAGCTCGAAAATGTCGTCGCGCAGCAGCGGTTCGCCTCCGGAGAGAATCAGCACGCGTACGCCCGCTTCGTGCAGGTCATCGATGACCTTGAACGCTTCGGCGGTATCCAGCTCGTCGCGAAACACGCTGTCCGCCGAAGTTGCGTAGCAGTGTTTGCAGGTCAGGTTGCAGCGCCGCAGCAGGTTCCAGATCACCACGGGCGGCCGGCTTGCACCGGGGCTGCGTGCGCCCAGTACCGGCATGGCAGGCCGGGCGAGGGCACGCAGGTAATGGCTGATTCTCAACATGAGCGTTTCTCCTGCCGCATCACGCTTGGTTGCGCGGTTCGATAGATGCAGCATCCCCGAGCGGCACGGACCGATCCTTGACTGGAAACAATAAAAAGCCTTGGTCCGGGAAGGGGCATCGCGACACGGGGCTAGATAGGCCTGGTCCAGCCTTGGTGCCGCTCAGGCCCGTAGGGTGGGCTTCAGCCCACCAAAAAGAGGTAACGGTGGGCTGAAGCCCACCCTACGAACGGCCGTCGGCAGTGCTCTTCAGCCCGCCGATGAATTCATTGCCAGGGCACGGAACAAGCCGAGCCAAATGGGCCATCCAACATTGCGCCGAACGGTGCGCTCGAGACCTGGGCGGGTTTCGATCGTCTAGCGCCATTCATGGGCAGGCCTTGCATGTGTGACCAAGGCCAGACCCCTACGGGTTTTTAGCGACGACTGCTCACACGCAGCCCGGTCTTTTTCAGGATGCGACTGCTGACCAGCATTTCCTCGGCCCGGCAGGCGCTGCCGAGCAGCTGCCGAATCTCGGCACGGTAGGCCTCGATTTCCTCGGCGCTGCGGCCATGGACCATGGCGAACAGGTTGTAGTGCCAGCCCGGCTGGCGCGGGCGACGGTAGCAATGGCTGACGAACGCCTGCGAACCGATCAACGGACCGAGGCGGGTGATCTCTGCGTCGTCCACGTCCCAGACGGTCATGCCGTTGTGTCGATAGCCCAGGCGGTAATGGTTGGGCACGGCGGCGATGCGGCGGATGGCGCCCTCTGTCTGCAGCCGTTGCAGCAGTTCGAGGGTGACCTCGATGCTGGTTCCCAGCCGTTCAGCCAGCCAGGCCCAGGGATCATCCACCAGGGGCAGGCCCGCTTCGGTGAGTTCGACCAGGCGTTTCGCCAGTTCCATCGATGCGTGTGCGTCTGACGGTTCAGACCGGGAAGTGCAGGCCGACATGGTAGGTCTCCTCCTTGGGCAGGTTGAGCACCGGTAGGCCCGTCTCGGCTTCGATGCGGGCGATCGTCTGGGCGATGCCTTCGGGTGTCGCGCAGCCGAGCACAAACCACATGTTCCAGGCGTGTTCGCGGCGGTAGTTGTGGGCCACCTCGGGCATGGCCGCCAGTTGCTCGGCGACACGGTCGAAGCGCGCTTCCGGTACCGAGAGTGCGGCAAGGGTAAAGGCGCCGCCCAGTCGTTCGATGTCGAACATGGGGCCGAAGCGGGTCAGGGTGCCATCGTCGAGCAGCGCCTGAACGCGTTCGCGCAGCTGCGCGGCGTCGGCATCCAGTTCCTCGGCCAGCGCCTGCCAGGGATGGCGGACCAGCGGCACGCCGAGTTGCAGGCGATTGATCAGGCGCCGGTCAAGGTCATCCATGGGCGGCCACCTGGCTCGCCGGCGGTGCGTAACGCCCGCCGCACTGCTTGAATGCGCGGGTGCTGAACAGCAGTTGGTGCGGAACGTCGTGCAGCCCGTTCTCGGCGAGCATCTGTTCGATCAGTCGACAGACCTGTTCGCGCTCCCGACCGTGAACCATGCAGAACAGGTTGTACGGCCAGTCCGGTAAGCGCCTCGGCCGTTGGTAACAGAGGTTCACACCCGCCGCTTGGCCGAGTTTGCGGCCGACCTCGTCGACGCACTCATCCGGGATATCCATCACCAGCATGGCATTGGCGCGAAAGCCCAGCGCACGATGTTTGATGACCAACCCCATGCGCCGAAACAAGCCGCTATCACTCCAGCGCCGGACCTGTTCCAGCACCGCCTCTTCGCTGGCACCCACGCGCTCGGCCAGCACCTGATAGGGACGTGCGGCCAGTGGCAGGCCGGCTTCGAGCAGGCGACGCAGCTGCAATGCCTGGAGGTCGTTCAGGAGTGATGTCATGGCACGTCTCCGATGGGAAAGCCGAGGTCGATGCGGTAGGCCGCTTGCATTGGCAGGTCCAGCGGGACCAGGCCGGTCTCGGCTTCGATCTGTAGCAACAGCGCATCGATGCGGGCGCGGTCCGGGCCGGTGAGCACGAACCAGAGGTTGTAATGATGCTCGCGCAGGTAGTTGTGGTTGACCTCGGGGTAACGGTTGATCTGTTCGGCGATCTCTTCCAGCTGCGCTTCGGGTACGGCGAGGGCGACCAGGGTGCTGGCGCCGGCGCGGCTGTGTTCGAACACCGGGCCGATGCGCGACAGGCCGCCGCTGCTTTCCAGCTGCTCGAGGCAGGCCAGTACCTCGTCTTCGCTGCATTCGAGGGCATCGGCCATGGCGCGATAGGGTTCGGCGCACAGCGGCATGCCGTGTTGAAAACGGTCGATCAGGCGGCGGCTGAGGGAGTCGATCTGCATGTCACAACCCCGTTTCGTGTGCGCGGCTGCTGAAGAAAATACCGCTCGGGCTGTCGGCGGGCAGGCGCTTGAGGAGCTTCAGCGTGTAGGGGTCCCAGACCTGCACCTCGTTGCCGTCACGTACCGACAGCCAGAGCTGGTCGCCACGGGCGGTGAATTCCATGTGCAGCACGGCCGGTCCGGGTTCCAGCTGGGCGATGATTTCGTGGGTTTCGCTGTCGATCACCTGCACCTTGCCGTTGTCCGGGTGGGCGAAATTGACCCAGATCTGACGGGCGTCCGGGCGAGCCATGACGAACACGGGCTGGCCGGCGACATCGATGGCGTCGGTCTGCTTCCAGCTCTGTGAATCCATAACCAGCACCTGGTGATGACCGATGGCCGGAACGAATGTCTGGTTACCGGCGACAGTCCAGCCCTCGAGGTGCGGCATCTTGTAGACCGGCAGCGCTGCCTCGCCGCGGCCGTAGCCGTCGATGATCCGCTCGACACCGCGGGCGGTGTGCCAGAGGTCGATCTTGGCCATGCCGTCCTCGCCGAACAGGCCGGCGATGTAGTAACGACCGTCCGGGGTCAGGAGGGCGTCGTAGGGTTGTTTACCGACGTTCTCGAAGCGGGTGATTTGCGGAGTGTTGCCCTGGCTGAAGTCCAGCAGCCAGGTTTCATGGGTGTCGAACAGGCTGTAGATGAAGCGCCGCCCGGGCGCGTCGATGACGCCAACCACGCGCGAGTTGCGGCTGCCGTCGGCCAGCGGCGTGGCGGGGATATCGGCCACCAGCTCCAACGTGTCGGCATTGAAGACCTTGACGCCGCCGGGCTCGTAGTTGCCGACGGCAATCAGCTTGCCGTCCTGGCTGATGGCGCCGCCGATGCTGTTGCCGCCTTGAATGATGCGCTTGTCGATGCGCTGGCGCAGCAGGTCGACCTTGGTCAGGCCGCCGTCACGACCGAACACATAGGCGAAGCGTTCGTCGCGGGAAAACACTACCGAGGCGTGGGACAGGTCACCCAGCCCCTCGATACGGGCCAGGCGCGTCTGACCACTGGTTTCGACGATTTGCAGACTACCGCTGGCGCGCTCCACCACCACACCCAGATCGCCGGTGCCGCGGAGCGGTTGCTCGGCGCAGGCACCGAGCAACAGGCTGGCAATGGCGAGCAGCAAAGACGGACGGATCATGGCGTTGGGTATCCTTCGAGGAGTAAATCGACCAGCCAGGCGATGTCCTGCTCATTGAGCAGCGCGTTCCAGCCGGGCATGGCGGTGCCGGGCCGACCGTGGGTCACGGTGGCGATCAGGCTTTCACGGGGTTTGCCGGCGATGGCGTCGAGGGTCAGTGCGGGGCCGAGGCCGCCGGTCATGCGCAGACCGTGGCAGGAGCCGCAGTCCTGCACCAGCAGGTGTTCGAGCTGTGCCTGGCGGGCAGCGGTAGGCGTATCGGCCAGGGCAGTGGAAAAGTGAAGAAGGGACACCAGGCTGAGCCCCAAACCGAATACTGCGTGTCGGGACTTAAACATGATGTCCTCCTTGGCTGTTACTTGAGGCTCAGAACCCACTCGGCGAGGGTTTTGGCTTCTTCTTCGGTGACTGGGTTTGGCGGCATCGGGATCGGACCCCAGTTACCCTGGGTGCCGTTCTTGATGTGCCCGGCGAGCAGATCGGCAGCGCCTTCCTGGCCGGCGTACTTGGCGGCGACTTCCTTCAGGGCCGGGCCGACCATCTTGGCGTCGATGCTGTGGCAGGCCGCGCAGGGCTTGCTCTTGAACAGCGCTTCACCGTCCTGAGCCACGGCAGGCTGCAGGACCATCGCGCCGCCGAGGGCGAGCAGTGGGATGAGAACTTTTTTCATGAGTTACTTCCTCAAGGCTAGGGGGGGATCTTGGCGTCCCCCCCGGTTTTACTCAGTACACGTCGTGCTGAGTGTTATGGACGTTAAATTTACCGGTTGGGGTAATCAACCTTTTGTCCTTGATCACCTTTTTCAGCTTTAACGTCTTGTCATCGACCACGACGATAGCCGATTGCTCGTCCTGGCCACTCCAGACGGAGAACCAGACCTCGTCGCCCGCTTCGTTGTACTCCGGTTGCACGACGCGCTTGGCACCGTCTGTCACTCCGGCCCATTCGGCGATTGGCAACACGGTAAAGCCTGCGCCCAGATCGTCGATGTTAAACACCGCTGCCGATTGGCTGATCTTGGCGTCCGGGTTGAAGGTGGTGTCCAGGTAGATGTGGTTGGACTTCGGATGGGTCTTGATGAACAGCGAACCACCCCCCTGGCCCTTGAGCGTCTCGACTACTTTCCAGGCCTGATCGGGATGCTTGTCCGGATCGGTGCCGATCAGCGAGATGGTCTCGTCGCCCAGGTGGCTGGTCGCCCAGACCGGACCGAACTTTGGATGCACGAAGTTGGCGCCGCGACCCGGATGCGGGATTTTACCCACATCGACCAACGCAGCCATCTTGCGCTCTTTCGAGTCGATCACTGCGACTTTGTTGGAGTTGTTCGCTGCCGTCATGAAGTAGCGGTGGCTGACGTCCCAGCCGCCGTCATGCAGGAACGGCGCGGTGCCGATCATGGTGGTGGTCAGGTTGTCGATGTCCTCGTAGTTGACCAGCAGCACCTTGCCGGTTTCCTTGACGTTGACGATGAACTCCGGATGCTCGTGGGAGGCGATGATTGCCGCCACACGTGGTTCCGGATGGTATTCCTGGGTGCCCACGGTCATGCCCCGAGTCGAGACGATCTGCAGCGGCTCCAGGGTTTCGCCATCCATGATGGTGTATTGCGGCGGCCAGTAGTCGCCGGCGATCACGTACTTGTCTTCGTAACCCTTGAACTTGGAGGTTTCCACCGAGCGGGCTTCGATGCCGACCTTGATCTCGGCGACCTTCAGCGGCTCTTTGGCCCAGAGGTCGATCATGTCGATCTTGGCGTCGCGACCGATCACCAGCAGATAACGGCCGGAGGCGGACATGCGAGAGATGTGCACCGCGTAGCCGGTGTCGATGGTCTTGATAATTTCCTTGCTCTTGCCATCGATCAGCGCGATTTTGCCGTCGTCACGCAGGGTGACGGAGAACAGGTTGGGCAGATCCAGCTTGTTCATTTGCTTCTTTGGTCGGTCTTCCGGTTTGACCAGCACCTTCCAGGAATTCTTCATCTCGGCCATCCCCCACTCGGGCGGGGTTGGCGGGGTGTGCTGAATGTACTTGGCCATCAGCGTGATTTCGTCTTTGCTCAGCGCGTTGGAGGTGCCCCAGTTGGGCATACCGGCGGGCGAGCCGTAAGTGATCAGCGCCTCGAGATAGGCCTGTCCGCGTTCCTGGGTAATGTCCGGCGTCAGTGCCTTGCCGGTTGCACCCTTGCGTAGCACACCGTGGCAGCCGGCGCAGCGCTGAAAATAGATCTCTTTGGCCTGCTCGAATTCGGCGGCGTTCAGGTCGGGTGCACCGGGCGAATGGACCACCTGGGCGCTGGCCGGATCGATAGCGGAGGCTTGGCCCTTGTAGGCGGCATCGGCGTTTTCTGGATTCATCGCAGCCTGGGCAACTGCCAGGCCGAGCATTGAAAAGCCGGCGATGAAGCCCGCCAGTATGGGTTTGCTCATAGTGATCTCCTCTGACCGCTTCGTGCGGTTCCTGCTAGTGACGGCGATGTGGCAGTTCCCGGGTCTTGCTGTATGCGCTTGCATCCTATGGCCGGCTCTGTGCGAAAGCGCTTGATGGCAATCAAGAGTCGATCCGGGATACGCCAGGCGTGACGTCGTGTCGCGGGGGCGGATAAATCAGGCGGGAAAAGGGAAAAAGCGCACGTCAAACGCCGATGGTGACGCACGCGCATCGGCTCATTTCGAGTCGGGCTTGACCGTAATCAAGCTTCGCTGGCGGACGGCTTGAGGGGCGGCGGGGTGACGATTAGCGTGGTGCTAGTCAAATCCAACCGCTGCAGTGAGGTATTGCCAATGAACGCGCCCGAGAACCTTGTCGGCATGAGCGGTGCTCCGTTCTACCAGTCGCTGGGCAACGAAGAGGTGCTTTTCGAGCAGGCCTGGAAGCATGGCATGCCGGTGCTGATCAAGGGCCCAACCGGCTGCGGCAAGACCCGCTTCGTGCAGCACATGGCGCACCGGCTGAATCTGCCGCTGTATACCGTGGCTTGCCATGACGACCTCAGCGCGGCGGACCTGGTGGGTCGTCATCTGATCGGCGCCCAGGGCACCTGGTGGCAAGACGGCCCGCTGACCCGTGCGGTGCGCGAGGGCGGCATCTGTTATCTGGACGAAGTGGTCGAAGCGCGGCAGGACACCGCCGTGGTGCTGCATCCGCTAGCGGATGATCGGCGCGAGCTGTTCATCGAGCGCACCGGCGAAGCCTTGAAAGCACCACCGGGCTTCATGCTGGTGGTGAGCTACAACCCGGGTTACCAGAACCTGCTTAAGGGTATGAAGCCGAGCACCCGGCAGCGTTTCGTCGCCATGCGTTTCGACTATCCGCCAGCGGCCGAAGAGCAGCGCATCGTAGCCAACGAGGCACAGGTGGATGCCGCACTGGCGGCGCAGGTGGTCAAGCTCGGGCAAGCCCTGCGCCGGCTCGAACAGCATGACCTGGAAGAGGTCGCCTCGACCCGCCTGCTGATTTTCACCGCACGGATGATCCGCTCCGGCATGAGCCCGCGGGAGGCGTGCATGGCTTGCCTGGCCGAGCCGCTGTCGGACGATCCGCAAACCGTCGCGGCGCTGATGGATGTGGTCGATGTCCATTTCGGTTGACCGCACCAGCCTCTCCCGGCGCCTGCCGGGCGATTTGGCGATGTGGTTCTTTATCCTCGCCGAGTTGACCGTCTTCGCCATCCTGATCCTGGCCTTCGCCGTGACCCAGGTGCTTAACCCCGAGTTGTTCAGCCAGAGCCGCGCAGCGCTGGACAGCTCCATGGGGCTCGCACTGACCCTCAGCCTGCTGACGTCCGGCCTGTTCGCGGCGCTGGCCGTGGAGCAGGTGCGCGCAGCACGGGCTGGGCGAGGGGCGTTGTTGCTGGTCGCTGCGCTGGCGTCGTCCTGCATCTATGTGCTGCTCAAACTCAACGAGTACGGTCACCTGTCCTCGATGGGGTTGGGGATGGAGCACAACACCTTCTTCACTCTGTATTGGATTCTTACCGGCTTTCACTTCCTGCACGTGCTGCTGGGAATGGTCATCCTTGGCTGGATGGCCATGCGTTGTCAGCGCCTCTATACGGCGGGGGACTGTGCCGGGCTTGAGTCCGGGGTGCTCTATTGGCACATGGTGGACATGGTTTGGGTGCTGCTTTTCCCGCTGGTCTACGTCATCAACTGAGGAGGCCGCGATGTCCGCTTCAAAAGTGCTGATCGGTTGCTGGCTGGCGCTGGCCATCCTGTCCACTGCCACCGTATTGCTCGGCAACGCCGGCTCGACGCTGCTGCTTGCCGGCGCCGTGCTTGCCGTCGCGCTGGTCAAGGCCTGGGTGATCACTGAAGGTTTCATGGAGCTGCGCCATGCGCCGGTCATGTGGCGGCTGCTGTTGTTCGGCTGGCCCCTGGCGATGGCGTGCGGGATCCTGTTCGCAATGATGATGTAGATGACGAATTACGATCGCCAGCAAGCGGGCTTCGCGGACAAGACTAGGTGCCCCCGACCGCTCCCAAGGATTGCGCGGTGGGGGTTTTGTTTGTGTTGATGGAGTAGCTAGCGTGCCCGGATCGCCAGCAAGCTGGCTCCTACACCGGACAGCAGTACGTCGACAATTTGTAGCCAGGCTGGCGGGCTTTGCTTACGCGCAGTTGCGGCTGAACCCGTGGACGAGCCTTCCGCGGCCTTGCTCCGTTCTTCTTAGGAGCCAGCTTGCTGGCGATCGCTTTGTATTTCGGGGTCGCAACCGACCCACGTGCGCGCGTCTATGGGCGCTTCCTGGTGGCCTGCGTCCATAGAACCGTAGGGTGGGCTTCAGCCCACCGCTTGCTCCTGAAGCCCACCCAATACGGCTTTGTCGCGTCGCTTGCGCCTGCAAAACCGGCTCTCGCATGGGTAGGGAAAGACCCAGTACCGTGTTCAGGTTTTTCTTGATTGCTATCAAGCAGGTTTCGATAGCTCCCTTCTTAAACTGGCCACGCCAACATGAGGAGGCGACCATGTCCGAGACCTTTACCAAGGGAATGGCCAGAAACATCTACTTCGGGGGAAGCGTGTTCTTCTTCCTGGTATTTCTGGGCCTGACCTATCACACAGAGCAGACCTTTCCAGAGCGATCCAATGAGTCGGAACTGACCGAAGCAGTGGTGCGAGGCAAAGCGGTCTGGGAAAACAACAACTGCATCGGCTGCCACAGCCTGCTTGGTGAAGGTGCCTACTTTGCGCCGGAACTGGGCAACGTCTTCGTTCGACGCGGTGAGGATGCGGCCTTCAAGCCCTTCCTGCAGGCCTGGATGAAGGCTCAGCCGCTGGGCGTACCCGGACGCAGATCGATGCCTCAGTTCAACCTGAGCGAGCAGGAAGTCGACGATATGGCCGAGTTCCTCAAGTGGACATCGAAGATCGATACCAATAACTGGCCGCCAAACAAGGAGGGCTGAGAGATGAGCGTTATGAATCCGCATCTCAAGTTCCAATCGCAGGCCGTCGCTAAACCCTACTTCGTATTTGCGCTGATGCTCTTCGTCGGGCAGATTGTGTTCGGCCTGATCATGGGCCTGCAGTACGTCGTCGGTGACTTCCTGTTTCCACTGCTGCCCTTCAACGTGGCACGCATGGTTCACACCAACCTGCTCATCGTCTGGCTGTTGTTCGGCTTCATGGGCGCGGCCTACTACCTCATCCCTGAGGAAGCCGACCGCGAACTGCACAGCCCGAAACTGGCGATCATCCTGTTCTGGGTGTTCGCAGCAGCCGGCGTGCTGACCATTCTCGGTTACCTGTTCGTGCCCTACGCCGGTCTTGCCGAGCTGACGCACAACGAGCTGCTGCCGACCATGGGCCGGGAGTTCCTCGAGCAGCCGACGATCACCAAGATCGGCATTGTCGTGGTCGCTCTGGGCTTCCTCTACAACGTCGGGATGACCCTGCTCAAGGGCCGCAAGACCGCCATCAGCATGGTCATGATGACCGGCCTGATCGGGCTTGCAGTGTTCTTCCTGTTCTCCTTCTACAACCCGGAAAACCTGGCGCGCGACAAGTACTACTGGTGGTTCGTGGTGCACCTGTGGGTGGAAGGCGTGTGGGAACTGATCATGGGTTCGATGCTGGCCTTCGTCCTGATCAAGATCACCGGTGTCGACCGCGAAGTGATCGAGAAGTGGCTCTACGTGATCATCGCCATGGCCCTGATCACCGGCATCATCGGTACCGGTCACCACTTCTTCTGGATTGGTGCGCCTGAGGTCTGGTTGTGGCTGGGTTCGATCTTCTCTGCCCTGGAACCGCTACCGTTCTTTGCCATGGTGCTGTTCTCGCTGAACATGGTGAACCGTCGTCGCCGTCAGCACCCGAACAAGGCCGCATCGCTCTGGGCCATCGGCACTACCGTGACTGCATTCCTGGGTGCTGGCGTGTGGGGCTTCCTCCATACCCTGGCCCCGGTGAACTACTACACCCACGGTTCGCAGTTGACTGCAGCGCATGGCCACCTGGCGTTCTACGGTGCCTACGCCATGATCGTGATGACCATGATCAGCTACGCCATGCCGCGTCTGCGTGGCCTGGGTGAGGCGCCGGATGCACGGGCTCAGCGCATCGAGATCTGGGGCTTCTGGTTGATGACGCTGTCGATGGTCGCGATCACCCTGTTCCTCACCGCCGCTGGCGTGGTGCAGGTCTGGTTGCAGCGGATTCCGGCTGACGGGGCAGCGATGTCCTTCATGAATACCGCTGACCAACTCGCTGTGTTCTTCTGGTTGCGGCTGGTCGCTGGGGTGTTCTTCCTCATCGGGCTGGTGCTCTACCTCTGCAGCTTCAGGCAGCGTGGGCGGGTCACAGCGGATGTACCTGCGGCCGTCGTGGCGGCCTGAGGCAAGACACCGATGTAGTCGACGGCCCGGCTGACCCAGCGGGCCGTTGTTGTTTTCAAACCGCGCTAAGGATCAATCGCCATGGCCTTTACCATCGAAGTTGAAGAGTGGGTCGGCAGTGTCTGGCATCGCTTCATCACCCGCCGCGCCAGCCCGGACTTCCCCGACGCCAACGTCTCGCTGGAAAGCATGCAGCGCAGCCTGTCGGTGCTGTTTCGTGCCATGGGGGGTGCCAGTGGCATCGGTGTCGAGGCGGCCAACGCGCGCGATCTGATGCTGCGTCGCAACCTGCTTCAACAAGTCGCTGGCACCTGCAAGCAATTGCCGGTGGCCTGGTGCGATGCGAACAACCTGCGCCTGCCGCAGAACCTCGCGGTTTACCCGGAAGTTTCACTCAATCAGGATCTGTATCGCTGGCTGGCGCTGCTCGCGGCGCAGGCGGGCGAGATGCGCCACTGGGCGCGTGATAACCAGCGCTGGACTCAAGCCATCCTCGAGCGATTCCCGGCGATGCAGCCGCGCTACGAGCGACTCGTCGAAGCGCATCTGCAGCTCCGGCCAGATCCGGACACGCTGCCCCGCGCCGAGGGTGCGCTGGAACGGGCTATCTGCCAGGCCCTGCGTGAGCCGGGCAGTGTTCAGCAATTCCCGCGCAGCGAAGTGGCCCCCTGGCCGCTGCCCATGTGGCTGTACCCCGCGGAAAATCTCGGCGTGCCGCAGGCCACCGAGCTGGCCGAAGAAGATCAGGACAACAACCTGCAAGCGCCGCCCACCGAGCAGAAGGGCATGCGCAAGCGTGCCAAGCGTGTCGAGGACAGCACCAGCAAGGGCGGCCTGATGCTGTTCCGCCTGGAAAACCTGTTCAGCTGGTCCGAGCATGTCGAGCTGGATCGCCAGGGCGACGACAGCGAAAACGAAGACGCCTCGCGTGTTGCAGAAGACCTCGATGAAATCGCCATGTCGCGTCAGCGCATGCGCAAGGGCGGCGGCCTCAAGCTGCACCTGGACCTGCCGCCTGCGGACGTGGACGACATTCCGCTGGGCGAAGGCATCAAGCTACCGGAATGGGACTACCGCAAGCAGCGCATGCAGGCCGATTTCGTCAGCCTGCAAATGATGCTGCCACGCGGCTCCGAACCCATGGGCCTGCCGCTACGGCTGAGCCCACTGGCCCGCAAGCTGCGCCGGCAGTTCGAACACCTGCGTAATGATCGGCAGTGGCTGCGCGGGCAACCTCAGGGCTCGGAGTTGGACATGCAGGCCTGGCTCGACTTTCACGTCGAGCGCCAGCACGGCCAGTGCGCCGAACGTGGTCTGTTCATGGAGCAGCGGCAGAATCGTCGCGACCTGGCCTGCCTGCTGCTGGCCGACCTTTCCATGTCCACCGACGCGCACCTGGACGACGAGCACAAAGTGATCGACGTGATCACCGACAGCCTGCTGCTGTTCGGCGAAGCGCTGTCGGCGGTGGGTGATGATTTCGCGCTGTATGGCTTTTCCTCGCTGCGTCGCCAGCAGGTTCGGATGCAGGAGCTCAAAAGCTTCAAGCAGCGCTATGGCGACGACACCCGTGGCCGGATCCAGGCGCTGAAGCCCGGTTACTACACACGTATGGGCGCGGCCATTCGCCAGGCGACCGAACTACTGGGCAAGTGCAAGCAGCGACGCAAGCTCCTGCTGCTGGTCACCGACGGCAAGCCCAATGACCTGGATCTCTACGAAGGCCGTTATGGCGTCGAAGACACCCGTCAGGCAGTCATGGAAGCGCGGCGTCAGGGGTTGTTGCCGTTCTGCATCACCATCGACCAGGAGGCGGGCGATTACCTGCCCTACATGTTCGGTGCCAACGGCTTCACCTTGATCAAGGAGCCGCAACAACTGCCGTTCCGCCTGCCGCAGTTGTACAAGCAACTGACCCAGCCGTAGGGCGGATGTTGCTTTTGTTTCATCCACCTTTACCCGGTTCGGTGGATCGCCACCCGGTGGATCGGTGAAGCGTGATCCACCCTACCAACCGCCAGGGCAGATTGCGTGGCAACGGTAGTGTGGGACGGGCGGCGTTCCGTTTCAGCCCACCAGCCTTTGCGCCGCTTGATGCCTCGCCATTCACCTGCGGACATGGCCCGTTCATGCCGCGACATTGACGCAGTGTTCCGAGGCTATGTTTTTAACGCAGTTGCTTCGCTTGACTCTGACGTATTCATCGGTGGGCTGAAGCCCACCCTACGGTCTTCATGGCGCGCCGTATTCAGGCTTGCCAGTTTGGGAAGGACGTTGCTTTGATGGACGGAAGCCCACTCTGCTGGATGGCCCAGCAATGCGGTCGGAGCACACCGGCGGTTTTGAAGGGCGGGCTGAAGCCCGCCCTACGGACTTATGGTGCGCCGTATTCAGGCTTGCCAGTTGGGGAAGGACGTTGCTTTGATGGACGGACGCCCACTCTGCCGGATGGCCCAGCAATGCGGTCGGAGCACACCGGCGGTTTTGTAGGGTGGGCTTCAGCCCACCAAGGCATCTATCGAGCGGCTGTTTGTTGCCCGCCAAGCTTGATGCCGCTATCCATTCTCCCTGCCTCAGGGCGAGGGTGATTCGTCGGGTAGATGTCGCTTTCTACATCCACCACCATACCGCTCAGTGGATCGCCACCGCGGTGGATCGCCACCCGGTGGATCGGTGAAGCGTGATCCACCCTACGACCCGTCTAGAACAGGTTGCGCGGCAACCAGACGATCATCACTGCGCAGAAGATGGCAAGGCCGATGC
The DNA here is from genome assembly GCF_050269105.1 of Pseudomonas sp. NPDC077408. Taxonomy (NCBI): domain Bacteria; kingdom Pseudomonadati; phylum Pseudomonadota; class Gammaproteobacteria; order Pseudomonadales; family Pseudomonadaceae; genus Pseudomonas; species Pseudomonas sp. NPDC077408. The sequence goes on along the minus strand of NZ_JBNNHS010000011.1, from coordinate 114,977 downwards.
AAAACCAGAAAAATCTGCTTTGCCGTCGTTCCCCAGCGGTATCAGCCAGGGCGGGGAGGGGCATGCCGCAGTTGCTGCACTCGGCTTCCTGCGGCGGGTTGGGTTGCTGGCAATACAGGCATCTGGGCATGGCAGCGTCCTCTCTAGGTCAGTTCCAGATTGCCACGTACAGCCACTGTTTGAGATTGACCAATATCAACCCGTTGCAAGAGCTAGCCAGCCGCTGCCGCACGGTTTGCCGCGTGGGTTAGAAGGTGGATGAGCTGCTTGCCCGTCACTCGAAGGATTCGAGGCGTTGGCGATCAAGGATGGTGATTTGCCGACCTTCCTGAGTGATGATTTGCTCGTCGATCAAGCGTCTGATGATCCGTGAAAACGTTTCCGGCTGGATCGACAGGTGACCCGCAATCAGTTGCTTGGCCATGGGCAGCTCGAAGCTGTTGCCTTCATCCTTCAGACGCGCCAGCTGCGTCATCAAATAGCGCACCACGCGGTGAGTGGCGTTCTTCAGCGAGAGGGTCTCGATCTCATTGATGCGCTGGTGCAAGCGCACGCTCAGTTTGCCGAGCAGCGCAAAGGAAAGCTTCTGGTTCGCTTCCAGTAGGCGCATATATGCCGTGTTGGAAAAGCGGTAGACCTGCGTCGGGCACACGGCCTGGGCGGAGGCGACGTAGTTGGGCGTATCCATCAGCATCATCGCTTCGGCAAAGGTCTGGCGATTGCCGATCACCTCGAAGACTTTTTCCTGCCCGTCCGGGGTCAGGCGGTAGATCTTCACTGCGCCGGAAATCACGAAATAGAACGAATGCGCCGGTTCGCCCTGGTGAAAGAGGTTGTCGCCTTTGTCCAGGTTGAGCAGCTGGCTCGCGCTCATCAGCTCGTCCATCTGCTCGTCATTGAGTGGTTCGAACAGGTGGTGGCTGCGAAGGATCTGGTTATGTACGCGGTGAAGCACCATGCAAGGCATCCTTATTTCTAATAATTAGCCGTCCGCAATCAAGGTTGACGGAGCGGAACGATAGCTGCGCTCAAATTGGCTGACCAAGGCAGGGGCAGAGCGCAATGAAGAGTCGTTACAAAGCCTAGCCTAGATGCCATGGCACAAGTATTGATGCAGGCCGGATTAGCACGAGGGCTGAGACAGGATCCTCTTGCGTATCTGGTTTCACTGACCCGATATGACGGCTTCGTGCCAGTGCGGCGGGGCGAACAGGCTTGGATAGCGCTCAAGCGCGACGTGGATCCGTTGGGCGCCGTCGGCTCGCTCGGCGGGTACGGCCAGTGCCTTGGCACCGCCGAGGAGGTCGGCGAGTAACCCGTGCAACGCTGCGTCGGCCTGTGCGGACAATTCGCAGTTGGCGATCAGGTAGGAGACGCTGTCCTCGACCTCCTTCTGCAATGCCAAGGCCTGGCGCTCGCCCATCGGTTGCGCCGAATCGTCTGGCAGCGCGGCCTCGGCGGCCTGGCGGAGGCGCGTCATGCCTTCACGCAGGGCGGCATCGGTTGCCCACTGCTGCTCGCCGCCAGCGGGTGGCGCAGCGTGCACGCCGTGCCCGTCGTGAGTAACCGTTGCTTGCGCGGTATCGACCACCATGTCGAGCGCCACGCCACTGGCTAGCGCCAGCATCGACGCCAATGCAAGGCCCCACGCCAAGGGTTGGATGACTGCTTTCATATGCACCTCCGGTACTGCAGGGGCGGGCCGTCTGGCCCGTAGCGTTGTTGTCGCCTCAGTGCGCAGAAGCCTGGGCGAACAGGATGTTGTTCTCCAGATGAATGTGCTGCATGAGGTCACCGCGCAGCTCTTCGAGCCCGCGATACAGCGCGCGCCAGGTATTGCAGGCGTTTGCCGGTGGGGTGATGTCATCGGTGAGTTCGGCCAGGCGCTGAAGCGCGGCGCCGTGCTGGTCATGCTCGTAGCGCATCACTGCGATCGGGCCTTGGGTTTGCGGCAATTGCATGTCGCGGCGCAGCATCGGAAAGAGGATCTGCTCCTCCTTGAGCATGTGGCTTTCCAGTTCCTGCTGCATGCACCACAGATGTTCGGCGAGCCCGGTCGGGCAGTCCGCCTTGTTGCCATGCACCTGCTCGACACGGGTGGCCAAGCGGATCAGCTCCGGGAACTGTTCACGATGACGTTCGTGAAAGCGTTCAAGCAGGTAGTCGATCAGCGATCCGACCGGCACATTGCGCCAGTCGGGCTCGGTCGTGGACTCGCTTCCCAATGCCGCCAACTCGTCCGCGATCGCCTGGGCGTCAAGGTTGCGCTGCAGGGCGGCATCGCGCAGCGGGGTGTCGCCACCGCAACAGAAGTCCAGCTTGTAATGGCGAAACACGCGGGTGGCGCCAGGGATCAGGCAGGCCAGGCTGCCCAGGGTTTGCTCGGTAAGCGCAGTCGTCATGGTGGCGTTTCCAAGGGTGGAAGTACTCAGAACAACGCAAGCGCTATGCCATCATCAAGTTATTGATTTATAAGGTATAAATATTGGTAGTGGTGAAATGTACCTGGGCGGTATAGGGTTTAAAAAACCTTAGGGGTAGTAATGACCATGATGGAAGAAGCACTGCTGGCTGACCTTGTCACCGAACTGCCCAATGCGGTTCGCCTGCAACGCCTGGTGCACACGCTGCATCAGCGGTTTCGCTGTGGTGCGGTGGTGCTGCTACGTCTCGACGAGGACACCCTGCGCCCTCTGGCTGCGGTGGGGCTGGTGCAGGAGGCCCTTGGCCGGCGCTTCGTGGTGGCTCAGCATCCGCGGCTGGCCGCCATCCTCTCGCAGCGTGAACCCACCTGGTTCGAGCCCGACAGCCGTTTGTCAGACCCCTACGACGGGCTGCTCGATGCGCATGTGGGCGAGCCCCTGCCAGTGCACGATTGCATGGGCGTGAGTCTGTTCGTGGAGGGCAAGCTGTGGGGCGCGCTGACACTCGATGCGCTGCATGCCGGCACCTTCGATGACGAGGCGCGGCGTGATCTGCAGCGTTACACGCTGGTGATCGAGGCAGCCATCCGCATCACCCGGTTGGAACACGAAAATCGCGGCCTGCGGCTGGCCCGTAGCGACGTGCTGGAAACCACCCCGGTGCCGGGCGACGGCGAGATCCTTGGGCAAAGCGTTGTGATCCGCGAGCTGTTGCGTGAGCTGGAAGTGGTTGCCGACTCGGAACTGCCAGTGCTGCTGCTGGGCGAAACCGGCGTGGGCAAGGAGTTGTTCGCGCGCTGGCTGCATCGACATTCGCGGCGCCGCAACAAGCCGTTGGTGCTGGTCAATTGCGCCGCGTTGCCCGAATCGCTGGCCGAGAGCGAGCTGTTCGGGCACGTCAAGGGGGCCTTTTCCGGCGCTACCACGGACCGTCCCGGACGTTTCGATGCAGCCAACGGCGGCACGCTGCTATTGGACGAGGTAGGCGAGCTGCCGCTGGTGGTGCAGGCCAAGCTGCTGCGCACCTTGCAGAATGGGGAGATCCAGCGCCTCGGGGCCGACAAGCCGCGTCAGGTGGACGTACGCATCATCGCGGCGACCAACCGCAACCTGCGCGAAAGTGTACGAGACGGACATTTCCGCGCGGATCTCTATCACCGCCTTTCGGTCTATCCGGCGCCGATCCCGCCTTTACGCGAGCGTGGCAACGATGTCCTGATTCTGGCCGGCTACTTTCTCGAGCTGAACCGCGCCCGGCTGGGCTTGCGCAGCATGCGGCTGTCGCCGGCCGCCGAGCGGGCATTGCTCGGCTACGCCTGGCCGGGCAACGTCCGCGAGCTTGAGCATGTGATCAGCCGAGCGGCGCTGCGGTTGCTCAGCCGTGGCGCCTCGCGCAGCGAAATCCTCACGCTCGAGCCGGAGCTGCTGGATCTGGACAGCGAACACGTCGGCGCCTTCGCTCCGGCTGCTGAGGTCGAACCCCTGGCGACGGAGGCTGAGATCGTCTCGTTGCGCGAAACCGTCTATGGCGCCCAGCGCCAGGCAATCATCCGGGCGCTGGAGGCCTGCGGCGAAAACTGGGCGCAGGCGGCGCGATTACTGGATGTCGACTCAAGCAACCTGCACAAGCTGGCGCGGCGCCTGAGGTTGAAATGAACGCGCGCTGGGACGGGATACAGGTGGGTCCTGTTCCGCCAGTCGGCGTGAGTCGTCTTTGTCGGATGGCGGTCTAAGCTTTCACCATCACGACGAGGAGATTTCCATGGCTTTGGACCATGACCAGTTCAACCAGCTGCTGAGCGAGGCCCAGGCGCACGCCGACCGAGCAGCCAGCGAGAACAATCCGCAGCATTATCAGCAGGCGTTCGAGTCGAGCCTCAAAGCGATGCGTCTGCTCGCCGAAGAGTCCGGAAACTGGCGGGACGCCGTTGTTCGCGCGACTGAGGAATATCAGGGCGACGAAGGGATATAACGCAGCATCAAGTCGGACGGGCATCGCAATGATTGCGCCGTCCTGATTGTCAGGCCAGCGCCCTTTAGGAGCGAGCTTGCTCGCGAGCCTGGGCTCGAAGGGCCCAGCTTGGTGTTGCTTCAGTGGCTGGTTTTGTTCTCTTGGCTTCGTTGCCCTGCCAGCTTCGTCCCCTTGACGCTTATCAATGCCTCTCGTCGGAGGCCTACCTAGACTGCCGACTTTCCGTCCGTCCCGGACGGGCACCGTTGCCGTTGGCAGGGTGCGCATGATTCCGCATGTCTAGGAGTTGCCATGCACTTGGTCTGTCCAGCAGGTAGCCTGCCCGCGCTCAAGGCTGCCGTTCAGCAGGGTGCCGACGCCATCTACGTCGGTTTTCGTGACGACACCAATGCCCGCCATTTCGCCGGCCTCAACATGGATGCGAAGCAGCTCGACAAGGGACTGCAGCTGATCCGCGAGAAGCGCCGCCAGCTCTACATCGCCGTCAATACATATGCCCAGCCACAAGGCTGGTCCCGTTGGCAGCGTGCGGTGGACCAGGCCGCTGACCTGGGCGTGGACGCACTGATCGCCGCCGATCCGGGCGTGCTCGGCTATGCCGCCAAACGCCACCCGCAGCTCAATCTGCATCTGTCGGTGCAGGGCTCGGCGACCAATGCCGCCGCGCTGGATTTCTATCAACAACGCTACAACATCAAGCGCGCGGTGCTGCCGCGGGTGCTGTCGCTCAAGCAGGTCAAGCAGGTTGCCGCCAGCAGTCCGGTGCCGATCGAAGTGTTTGCCTTCGGCAGCCTATGCATCATGGCCGAGGGCCGTTGCCACCTGTCTTCTTATCTCACCGGCGAATCACCCAATCTCTGTGGCGTCTGCTCGCCAGCCAAGGCGGTGCGCTGGAGCGAGGAGCCGGAGGGGCTGACCTCGCGGCTGAATAACGTGCTCATCGACCGTTACGCCGAAGGCGAGTCAGCCGGCTATCCGACGCTGTGCAAGGGCCGCTTCATGGTCAATGGCGAACGCTTCCACGCACTGGAAGAGCCCACCAGCCTGAATACCTTGGACCTGATTCCTGAGCTCGCCAACATCGGTGTCACGGCAATGAAGATCGAGGGGCGGCAGCGCAGTCCTGCTTATGTCGAGCAGGTCACCCGCGTCTGGCGCTCGGCGCTGGACGCCTATCTGCAGGCGCCGCAGCGTTATGCCGTGCAGCCAGGCTGGCGCGCAGTGCTCGATGGCTTGTCGGAGGGCTCGCAAACGACCCTCGGCGCTTACCACCGGGCGTGGCAGTGAATCTCTTCAGCAAGGAGCAGTTATGAAACTCAGCTTAGGCCCCGTGCTGTTCTATTGGGATCGCCAGCAGACGCTGGACTTCTATGCCGACATGGCAGACATGCCGCTCGATGTGATCTATCTCGGGGAAACCGTCTGCTCCAAGCGCCGCGACATGGGACTGGACGACTGGATTGGTCTGGCGCGTGAGCTGAAACAGCAATCAGCAGCGCAGCTGGTGCTGTCCGGCCTTGCGTTGGTCGAGGCGGCTTCGGAGCTGTCCAGCCTGCGTCGGCTCTGTGAAAACGGCGAGCTGATGGTCGAGGCCAATGACATGGGTGCGGTGCAGTACCTGTCCGAGAAGGGCGTGCCGTTCGTGGGCGGCCCGGCGCTCAACCTCTACAACGGCCATGCACTGGCCGAACTGGTCAGCAGCGGCATGCAGCGCTGGGTGCCGCCAGTGGAGATTTCCGGGGCGATGATCCGCGACGCGCGTGCGCAGCTGTCCCAGCTCGGTGTTGCCGTGCCGGAAATCGAGATCTTCGCCTACGGCCACCTTCCGCTGGCGTACTCGGCGCGTTGTTTCACCGCCCGCGCGGAAAATCGGCCGAAGGATGATTGCCAGTTCTGCTGTCAGAACTACCCAGAAGGCATCCCGCTGTTGAGCCAGGAAGGCGAGGCGCTGTTCACCATCAATGGCATCCAGACCCTGTCGGCCTCGGTCAGCAATCTGTTGGCGGACTATCCGGCGCTGGTCGAGAGCGGTGCCGAGCTGCTGCGGCTGAGCCCGCGCGCATCGGGCATGATCGAGGTCGTTCAGGCATTTGATGCGGTGCGCAAAGGTGGCCTGCCACCGCTCGCCGTCGACGGCTGCAACGGTTACTGGCATGGCCAGCCTGGCATGCTGCGCGCCGAGGAGGCCGGACTATGCTGAACCCTCGTGCACATTTATTGAAACTGGGCGAGCACCTGTTGCCGCTGGCCGCGCGAACCCCATTCGCGCTGCAACGTATCGCCTTGGAGCGCAGCCTGAATCAGCTCTTCGCTGAGCCATTGGCTGATGATGCCTTCGAGGCCTTGGAAGGCCGCTGGATGCGCCTGGAAGTCGCCGACCTCAAGCTGGCCTGGTGCCTGAGCTGCGACCGGCAGAAGTTGCGCATCGCCGAGCAGGCGCCGGTCCAGGTCACCATCCGTGGCAACTGGCGTGAGTTCCTGTTGCTCGCCAGTCGTCAGGAAGACCCGGATACGCTGTTCTTTCGTCGCCGGTTGGTGATCGAAGGCGACACCGAACTCGGCCTGGCAATCAAGAACCTGATCGACAGCCTGGACCCGGACCTGCTGCCGCCGTGGCTGTGGAAAGTGCTGCAAGGCGCTGGCGAGGAAGTGGCGCAGGCCGGCCGTGCGCAGCCAGCGAATGCTTGAGCGAGCGCTTGAATGGTTACGCTGCTGCCGGCAATGGCGATGCCGTTCACTTAAGCAATTCGCCCCGCGTGACGCCCGCGCCGAGCTGCTTCTGTAGGAGGCGCGCCCCGCGGCGAAAGCGAATCGGCTCCATCCCAAAAGCAAAGCTTCGCCCCGAGGGCGGGCCTCCTACGGAACCAGCCGGTGCACCATGGCTGCGAGAGGTACGCCTTTGCGGCTTTGCTCACGCACCGCACGTTTACACCGAGTGCAGCCGGTGCCGCGGTTTCATTCGGTCGCTGGCAATGATGTTGCGCATGTCCTCGAACAGCGCATCGGCTTCGGCTTCGGAGCAATCTTCACGGTAGCGCTTGCGCAGTCCGTAACTGCTGAGGGTGATATGGACGTTGGCGACAACGCCGTGTTGCGCCAGGCAGGCACGTGCGCAATGCAGCGGGCAGCCGTCGATAGCCAGGATCGCTCGGCCAGAGTTGGCCTTATTGACCAGCGAACTGACCCGGCCGCCGACACCGGCAATGCAGGACATTTCGGCCAGACCGGCACGGTCCAGGCGCACCGCAAGGGTATTGGCCAGTTGCGCCACGTTGGAGCAACCCGAGCAGGCATAGACGAGTGGCAGGCGGGGTGCGGGCATGCGGTTCTCCCGATTCGAAAGGGCCCGCGAAAGTATCCGGGCCAATGCAGCGGTGGCCCATGACGATCGTCAAGAAGCTGGGGCAATCCGTCGCAGTTCAGTCCTGATAGGCGGCCAGGCCCCGGCTGTCGAGTATCTCGATGCGCCGGCGCTGCACGCTGATCATTCCTGACTCGATCAGCCGGTGCAGGATGCGTGAAAAGGTTTCCGGCTGAATGCCCAGCTTGGAGGCGATCAGACGCTTGGGCACATCGAGGGTCACCACGCCGCTGTCGTCCTCTTGCGACTGATAGAGAAAGCGCACCACGCGATGACTGGCGTTGGCCAGCGTCAGGGTGTCGATTTCGTTCAGACGCTGATGCAGCCGAATGCTCAGGGTGCCGAGTATGTCCAGGCAGATGCTCGGATGTTGCTCGAGCATGCGCCGGTAGTGCGGGCCGTTGAGGCTGGCGAGGAGGCTGGCCTTCAGTGCCGTGGCACTGACCGGATAGTTCGGCGCACCAGTGAACAGCAAGGCTTCGGCAAACGACTCACCAGCGCGGATGACCTCGACCAGTTTTTCTTGGCCGTCACAAACTACGCGGTGCAGTTTCACCTGACCGCTGAACAGAAAATAGAACCGCTCCGCCTTGTCGCCCTGATGAAACAGCGAGGCACCGGCGGGCAGCCGCTTGAGGTTGGCCAAGGCGCACACTTCCTGTAGCGCGGCTTCGGGCAACCGGCTGAACAGGTGGTGTCGGCGGAGGTCCGCAACGAGGGATGTTTCGGTCAGCATGGTTCCTCCACCGGCACCTGTCCGGGATTGTTCGACGTTGCATCCTAGGAGCACGCATCGCCCACCTTCCTTGATCGCAGACAAGATCGTCGGCCGCGGTTGCCTCGGAGTCATTTTAAAAATACGGCCAAGGTGAATTGACGATGGTCAATTCGCTCATCGTCGCAATTGCCTACATTTCACACCATCTAGTGTTTAAAGAAGTTTTTGTAACTACATATGGTGATGGAGGCGTGATGCTGGGGCTTGAAGAAGTGAATCGACCGGTCTCGCTGCGCAAGCGAGATGGGAGGCTGGTCGCGTTCGAACTGGACAAGATCGGCGCTGCAATCGAGGCCGCAGGCCTGGCTACCGGTGAGTTCGAACAAGCCACTGCCCAGGCGCTGGCTGCTCAGGTCCTGGTGCGCCTGCCGCAGCGGGTGGTGGAGGTCGAGCAGGCACAGGATGCGGTTGAGCGCGTTTTGATGGAGGCTGGTTACTACGACACGGCGCGCGCCTACATCGTCTACCGCGAGCGACATGGTCGGCTGCGGCGTGATCGCAAGTCACTGGTCGATGTCGCCTCGTCGATGAACGAATACCTCTCGCGCGAAGACTGGCGGGTACGCGCCAACGCCAACCAGGGCTATTCGCTGGGCGGGCTGATTCTCAACGTGTCGGGCAAGGTCACTGCGAATTATTGGTTGGACGAGGTCTACAGCCCGGAAATCGGCATCGCCCATCGCGAGGGCGATCTGCACATCCATGACCTGGACATGCTCGCCGGCTATTGCGCGGGCTGGTCGCTGCGCACCTTGCTCAACGAAGGCTTCAACGGCATACCCGGACGCGTTGAGGCGGGACCGCCGAAGCACCTGTCCAGTGCGCTGGGGCAGATGGTCAACTTCCTCGGTACCCTGCAGAACGAGTGGGCCGGTGCCCAGGCGTTCAGTAGCTTCGATACCTACCTGGCGCCGTTCGTGCGCAAGGACGGCCTGGGATTCGCCGAAATCCGTCAGGCCATCCAAGAGTTCATCTACAACCTCAATGTGCCGTCGCGCTGGGGCACCCAGACGCCCTTTACCAACCTGACGTTCGACTGGGTCTGCCCCGAAGACCTGCGCGAGCAGATTCCCTACATCGGCGGTGAGGAGATGCCTTTCGCCTACGGTGAGCTACAGGCCGAGATGGAGTTGATCAACCGCGCCTATATCGAGGTCATGCAGGCCGGCGACGGGCTGGGCCGGGTATTCACCTTTCCGATCCCCACCTACAACATCACCCACGATTTCCCCTGGGACAGCGAAAACGCCGACCGCCTCTTCGAGATGACCGCGCGTTACGGCCTGCCGTACTTCCAGAACTTCCTCAATTCGGATATGCAGCCCAATCAGGTGCGCTCGATGTGCTGCCGCTTGCAGCTGGACGTGCGCGAATTGCTCAAGCGCGGTGGTGGGTTGTTCGGTTCGGCCGAGCAGACCGGCTCGCTCGGCGTGGTGACGGTCAACTGCGCACGCCTGGGCTACCTGCATTCAGGCGACTGGCCCGGGCTGATCGAGCATCTCGATGCGCTGCTTGAACTGGCCATGCAGAGCCTGGAGGTCAAGCGCAAGGTGATCCAGCACCACATGGATGCCGGGCTCTATCCTTACACCAAGCGTTACCTGGGCACGCTGCGCAATCACTTCTCCACCATTGGCGTGAACGGGCTGCACGAGATGGTGCGCAACTACACCGAGGATACCGAGGGCTTGCACACCGAAGCTGGCCGGCGTCTGGCCGTCGACCTGCTCGACCATGTTCGAGCCGTGCTGGTGCGTTTTCAGGAGGAAACCGGCCACCTTTACAACCTCGAAGCGACGCCCGCCGAAGGCACCACCTACCGATTCGCCAAGGAAGACCGCAAGCGCTTCCCGGAAATTCTACAAGCGGGCTCTGCCGAAGCGCCGTATTACACCAACTCTTCGCAGCTTCCGGTGGGCTTCACCGACGACCCGTTCGAAGCCCTGATGCTGCAGGACGAGCTGCAGACCAAATACACCGGCGGCACCGTTTTGCACCTGTACATGGCCGAGCAGATCTCCTCGACACAGGCCTGCAAGAACCTGGTGCGCACCGCGCTGGGACGCTTCCGCCTGCCTTACCTGACCATCACCCCAACGTTCTCGATCTGCCCCGTTCACGGCTACCTGAGCGGTGAACACGAGTTCTGCCCCAAGTGCGACGAGGTGCTGGCCGCCAAGCAGCAAAGCTGCTGCGCCTGATCTGGTTCCGTAGGAGCCAGCTTGCTGGCGATCATCTATCAGCGCGCCAACTGGCGCATCGGTCGAAAACCCAACCCTGAAGGAGCGACACATGACCCAAACCACTCAACTCCCCGAAGCCCAACGTCAGCGCTGCGAAGTCTGGACCCGCGTGATGGGCTATCACCGTCCGGTCGCGGCGTTCAACCCGGGCAAACAATCCGAGCACCGGGAACGCACCCATTTCACCGAGCAGGCCGCCGGTTTGGCGCGTTAGTCATGGGCGCCGCGCTACGGGTCGGGGGCATGGTGCCCCTGACCACCCTCGACTTTCCCAATCATCTGGCCTGCGTTCTGTTCTGCCAGGGCTGTGGCTGGCGTTGCCGCTATTGCCACAACCCGGAGCTGATCCCAACTCAGGGTGCGCAAGAGCGCAGCTGGCAGGAAATTCTCGACTTTCTCGATCAGCGTGTCGGCTTGCTCGAAGCGGTGGTGTTCAGCGGCGGCGAGCCGACTCTGCAACTGGCGCTGCCGGACGCCATTGCCCAGGTGCGCGAGAAAGGCTTCAAGATCGGACTGCACAGCGCCGGTATCAAACCGAAACTGTTCCGCCAGGTACTGCCGCTGGTGGACTGGGTGGGGTTCGACGTCAAGGCGTTGCCCGAACATGGCCGGCTGATTACCGGGGTCGAAGGCAGCGGCGCTGCCAATTGGAAAAGCCTGGAAGCGCTGATTGCGAGCGGGGTAGACCATGAGTGCCGCACCACGGTCCATTGGCAGCTGTTCGATGCTGAACGCCTGTGGGACATGGCCCAGCGCCTGCGCAAACTCGGTGTCGAGCGGTTCGCTGTGCAATGCGTGCGCACGGCGAAAATGCTCGACGACGGCCTCGCCGATAGCCGTGCACCCTACGATCAGCAAAAACTCTGGGACCGGATGGGGAGGCTGTTTCCGTCGTTCATACTGCGAGGGTAAGGGGAGGAGGCCGTCGATGCGGCGTGCGGTGGGCTAAAGCCCACCCTACGGGCGGTACATAGCGGTAGGGTGGGCTTCAGCCCACCGTCTGCGTAAACGATCCACGGCCTCTCGGCGCCGTAAGGGCCGATAACCTTCAGCCTTCACGCCTATCGCTCTGGCAGGAGCCGGCGTCGGTATCCAGCGGCCAGACGATGCTGCCCCGAGCGGCTGTTCCGCGCGGTTATCCGAGATCCCGGCGCATGCCAATGTGCGGGATCCCGTCCTCGAGGTACACCGCGCCCACCGGTTCGAAACCGTACCGGCCGTAATAGCCTTGCAGGTGGGCCTGGGCGGACAAGTAGATCGTGCGCCCCGGCCACTTTTCCCCGGCATGGTCGAGTGCCTGCACCATTAATTTATGTCCAATGCCCTGGCCGCGAGCCGAAGGCGCAGTAACGACGCGGCCGATGATTACCTCGCCGCCTTGCTTAATCGGGTCGAGCAGGCGCAGGTAGGCGACCAATTGCTCCTCTAGCCAGGCCATCAGGTGGCAGGTATCGCCCAGCAGGTCCTGGCCGTCCACATCCAGGTACACGCATTGTTGCTCGACCACGAAAACCTCAGCGCGCAGGCGCAGAATTGCGTAGAGCTGCTGCGGGCTGAGTTCGGTGTGGTGTTTGCAGATCCAGTTGATAGACATAACGCCGGCTCGCTGAGAAAAACCTGCAGCGAATACTAAAGGTATTGCGCGCCCAAACGCTGTCGATGATTCCTCTTCGGGGCAGTCGGCGCCCTCCGACTATTTCGGTGCTGGCGCGCTCCTGCAGAAGCGGGCTTGCTCGCGAAGCGCGAGATCAGAGTCAGCCTTGGCGCAGTAGCGACACCCGTTAACCTGTGCGCTGGTCCAGCGACGTGGCGGTGGGCTGAAGCCCACCCTACGGTCGAATACCTAACAGTAGAGTGGGCCGACGAGGTTCCGCCGCAGCCTATCCACCGGCACGAGTGATTCAGCCAGGTAGGGTGGGCTTCAGCCCACCGTTCTGACTGTACGAATCAGCTCCAACCCCAGAATTGCAGATACCAGCCGTAACCAACCACAGCGGTCGCCAGCCCCAGGCAACCGTATGCCGCCATCCGCCGCAATCCATTGGCGCCGTGGCGGCTGATCACGCGCCAGGCCAGGTAGAGACTCCAGCCGACGGCACCGGCCAGCAGCAGCGCGCGGGTCGGCTGCGCCCAGGCAAGGATGAAACCCTCGTAGCGCAGCAGTTTGATGGTGGTGGCTGAAAGACCGAGAAAAAGTCCGGCGCCGCCCAGCGGCGTCAGTGTCAGCGCCAGGTGATGAAACACGTTGTCGCCGCGGCTCATCAGCCTCACCGCACCTTGCAACAGCAGCCACAGCGCACCGCCGATCAGCAGTGAGCTAGCGCCGATGTAGGTGAGAATCGCCGCACCGTCGAGCCAGGTGAACGCATCGTTGTTCTGCGGATAATGCGTCAGCAGCCACCACGGCGCGTTGGCCTCCAGCGGCCAAAAGATGTCGCGATCGACCAGCCACTCGGCTGCGCTCTGCTTGAGGGTGATGAACCAGGGGCTGACCGTCCACTGAAAGGCGCCCATGGCCAGCCCGATCATGCCAAACAGCAGCAGCGTGCTGTCCCAATGACCTTGTTGCGGCTGGTTGCCGACAATGAGGATTTCCTGATTCGGCGAGCGGGCGGTGAGGGCGACGGCGCCTCGCTGGCTGCTGCAACGCCCACAGGCGTGGCACTCGCTGTTGCCTTGCATGCGGCGGATGTCGATCAGCGGGGCGCAGTTGGGCGTGGCCAGCTTAGGGCCCTGGTTGGCCTGCCACAGCTCCTCGTCGACTTTGTAGTGCATCGGCGCCAGCCGGGCGAGCAGGCCGAACACGCCGCTCACCGGGCACAGGTGCCGGCACCAGACGCGCTTACCACGGCCATAGAGGAAGCCAACGATCATCGCGGCCACCGTCGAGCCGCCAAGGATCAGCGCGGCGGCGCGGCCATAGTCATAAACGCTGATCAGCTGGCCATAGACGGTGGTCAGCACGAACGCGATGGTCGGCCAGCCGCTCCAGCGAATCCACTGCGGGGTGCGCTTGTTCAGCCCGCGCCAACTGATCCATTCACTGAGCGAGCCTTCCGGACAGAGCACACCGCACCAGAGCCGGCCGAACAGCACCATCGACAGCAGCACGAACGGCCACCACAGCCCCCAGAACAGGAACTGGGCGAACACCGTGATGTTGTCCAGCATCCTCGCTTCTGAGGGCGGCAGCGAAAGCACTGCAGGAATCAGCAGCAGGACCAGATAGAAGCCGACCACCAGCCACTGGATCAGGCGGATGGTGGCGGCGTGCTGACGCAGCAGGTCGCCAATGCGCGCCAGCCAGGGGGCGTTGGTGATCATGCCGTGCGAGCCTCCAGACGAGCCTCCGGTTTCGGTCGCAGCCAGGCCCAGACGGCCAGCCAGTACAGCGCCATGACGATCACCGCGGCCAGCGAAGGCATGGCGCGGTAGCCGGTCAGCCCGGCAAGGGTGCTACCCAGGGTGCCGCCGTCATCGAGCAGGCCCGAGGTGTCCCAGATCGGGTCACCGAAAAAGGTGTAAAGCACTTCAGGCACGTCCATGCCCATCAGCTGGCCGCTGAAGCGGTCGAGACCAGCCATCAGCAGGGCCGCGCCGAGCAACAGCAGCAGCGCCTCGCTGACTTGAAAGAAACGCTTCCAGGAGAACAGCCGGCTGCCAGCCTGCAGCGCCGCGTAGCTCAGCAGCGCGAGCGCAAAGCCAAGCACACCGCCGATGACGAAACCGGTCAGGTCCGAACCGTCCTGCTGATGGCCGATGCCATACAGAAACACCACCGTTTCGCTGCCCTCACGCGCGACAGCGAGCATCGCCAATACCAGCAAGCCGATGCCGCTGCCCTGGCTGAGGTGCGCGGCGGCGCTGTCGACCAGATTGCGTTTGAGGTCGCGCCCATGGTGGTGCATCCAGCCGACCATCTGCAGGATCAACAGTGCGGCAGCCAGCAGCATGGCGCACTGGAACCACTCGCCGGCGGGACCGGCCAGCCAGTCGCCGGCGCTGAGAATGCCCCAGCCCAGCAACGAAGCCAAACCGAGGCCGGCAACAACGCCGCCCCAGAGCATGCGCAGCGCATGACGGTTGCCTGGCTGCTGGCTCAACCAGGCGTGCAGAATGCCGATGACCAGCAACGCCTCGACGCTTTCACGCCAGACGATGAACATTGATTGGCCCATGTCGCTTCTCCTGTGAAGAGACTACTTGGCGATGATTTCGCCTTCCGGGAGGTCCATGTGGAACTCATCGAAGAAGGGGTAGCGGCCGGGTTTTAGCGGATGAATCACGACAAACGAGGTGACACCGGGCGAGAGCACCTTTTCCACCCGCAGGGGTGTGCTCTCGAATTCGGTCGGCCCCTTGCCGGCATTGATCACGACGATCTTGAAGCGCTGGCGAGCCGGCACTTCGATGGTTGCCGGCTCGAAATGGCCGTCGCGGATGGTCAGCTCATAGGTCGGCAGACCGGCCTGGGCGCCGCCGGCAAAGCCGGCCGCGAGCAGGGCGAGGGCTGGAAGCAGGATGCGTTGCATGCTGACCTCCGGCTCAGTAGCCGCCTTTCTTGCCGATGCCGGCGTAGGTGAACTCGTAGTTCAGCGTGCACTGTTCGAACCAGGGTGCGACGCCGGTTTCCTTGTCAACGTGACGGCCAAACATGGCGTGCTTGCCGTCCGGCGGCGAGACGGTGAAGGTCAGCTGGTACTTGCCTGGGCCCATCAGCTTGACGTTATCGCCATAGTGCGGGCCGTCGTTGGCCACCATCGGGTGAAAGTCGCCTTCGATTTTTTCGTCCGAGCCTTTCTTGCTCAGCGAGTAACGAATGTTGAGATAGGACACGAAGCTACCTTCCTGCCAGCCGTTGCGGTTGCCTTCGGTGGCGGCGATGTCGGCTTCCAGATGCACATCAGATTTGGCGGCGTCGAGCATCATGCCGGCAGGCTCCATTTCGACCGGCTGCAGGTAAACGGCACCGACCTCCATACCGCCGCATTGTTGCGGTTCACCGATGGGGTATTCCTTGGCTTGGGCGAGGGGAGTGAGCAGCAACGACGCGATGGCGAGGGTAGCGGGAATGCGCATGAAGCCTCCGAAGAGATGGGATGGTTGACGCAGAAAGGTTCGCACCTGTGATGCTTAACGATAATGATTCGCGTCAATTTTGAATGAAATACTTTGTAACGTATACCCCGGATCGTCCTGTATCGCTGCGTTTGATAACGCGGAAGGCGGCGTCTTGAGGGGCTTTTGAGTCGTTTCTGCGTTGTGTTGTCACACCCTGATCGCGTGTTTTGGAAAAGCGTTCTAATCGCTGCGGCTATGGCCGGTCGTAGTGCCGAGAAATCGATTAAATGCTGCGAGAGAGATCGATAGGGGCCTACCATATGCACTTTCGGAGTCGGGGAATTTCATGACTCAAGCTGTACTGGATGCCAGGACCGCCCGCGTACTGCCCTGGCTGGTCGCCATCGCGTTCTTCATGCAAACCCTTGATGGCACCATCCTCAACACCGCCTTGCCGGCCATGGCACGCGATCTTGCCGAAGACCCACTGCGCATGCAGGGAGTGGTCATCGCCTACATGCTCACCGTGGCGTTGTTGATTCCGGCCTCGGGCTGGGTAGCGGATCGCTTTGGTACCCGGCGGATCTTCTTTTCCGCCATCGTGCTGTTCACGCTCGGTTCACTGTTGTGCGCGATGAGCACCAGCTTCAATCAATTGGTGATGTCGCGTGTGGTGCAGGCGGTAGGGGGCTCGCTGATGCTGCCGGTGGGGCGTCTGGTGATATTGCGGGCCTACCCGCGCAGCGAATTCGTTCGCGTGATGACGTTCATCGCTCTGCCCGGCATGGTCGGGCCATTGATTGGCCCGACGCTCGGTGGCTGGTTAGTCCAATACGCATCCTGGCACTGGATTTTTTTGATCAACCTGCCGGTGGGATTGATTGGCTGCATCGCGGCCTTTCGTTTCATGCCCGATCTGAAAAGCGCTGAGCGAATGCGCTTCGATACCTTCGGCTTCGTGCTATTTGGCAGCGCCATGGTGCTGATCACCATTGCCCTTGAAGGCCTCGGCGAAATGCAGATGCCCCATGCTCGGGTGCTACTGCTGGTGGTCATTGGGAGTGCTTGCCTGGCGGCCTACTGGTTACGGGCGGGGCACATCGACAAACCGCTGTTCAGCCCGTCCCTGTTTCACACCCGCAGCTTTGCAGTCGGAATTTTCGGCAATCTGTTTGCGCGCCTGGGCAGCGGAGCGTTGCCGTTTCTGCTGCCATTGCTGCTGCAGGTCGCGTTGGGCTATTCCCCGGCGCAAGCGGGCATGACCATGATTCCGTTGGCGCTCGGCGCGATGTTCATCAAGCCATTGGCCAAGCCACTGATCGACCGCCTCGGCTATCGGCGCATTCTGATCGGCAACACCCTGCTGCTCGGCAGCCTGATCGCCAGTTTGGCGACCATCGACGGGCAGACTCCGACGGTACTGTTGCTCGCGCACCTGAGCCTGATCGGCATGGTTAACTCGATGCAATTCACCGCGATGAATACCGTGACGTTGGTAGGGCTCAGCAACCAGAACGCCAGCAGCGGCAACAGCCTGCTATCGGTCGTGGTGCAACTGTCGATGAGTCTGGGCGTGGCCTCGGCCGGCGCCTTGCTGGGCGGCTTCACTGTGCCAGGCGCGGATGACGCGGCCGTACTGGACGCGTTCCACCTGACCTTCCTGTGCATCGGGGCGATGTCGATGCTGGCAGCGTCATTGTTCTTTCAGCTGGACAGCAAGCAGGCCATGTCCGCCGGGCCCATTGACGCTGACTGATCGAGTCGGGATCAGCCGATACACAGCTCGGCTTCTTCCTCGTCCTCGGGGATCTCATCCGTGACAATCACCCGCGCATGCTGGGCATTGTCCTCCTCCAGACGGAGGCCGAAATACCGAGTGTCATACGCATCCCAGAACGCCTCGACCTGCTCCATCGTGGCGGCCTCGAGGAGTACCTCCAGGCTGTGCTCCAGGACAATGGTGTAGAGTTTTTCGGAAGACATGATTAGCAGGCTCGTGCTCAATTCAGGAGATGGCTGCTCCTCTGCAGCCGTGATGTCATTCTGACAGCTGACGAGCATTTGGTAGCTTCCGCTCATCGCCTGAAAAGAGATTCCCGCTGAACGGTTAGCCTCGTTTTGGAACTGTTTGAACCGAGCAGTTCCGGTCAATGTTCTGTTCAGCCAGCCCTCGAGTCGCGCATCGATATGTCGTTATTTACGACATAGCGGTTCGCTTGCAGGTCATTGCTGAAGTCTCCTCTCTCTTAGCCTTCTGGCATGCAGCACCAGGTTTGCCGCCGCTGAGAACACCCTTGGGGCCCTCATCGGCTTCGCCCGGAACCCGCTGCCTTTGTTTACCTGTACGGGTAAACATTATCGACCTGTCGTTTATGACGACATAATGTCTAACCATCGCTGGATGTGCCGGTGGCAACAGAAGGACTTGATCTATGGGAACAATGGGAACGTTCTGGTTGGTGACGGGAGGCTCGCTCTGTGCGGTTCTGGTGCTGGTCATCATTTTGTGGCTGCAGTGGCTGCAGCTCAGGCAACACAGGGTGGAGCTCGCCGTGCTCCGCGAGCTGCTACAGGGACTCGGCGGGATCATTCAGCGGCTGGAGCAAGAAAAGGCCGAGCTGACTGCAGGCCTGCGAGCGGAGACGGGGCAGGTCGAGTTGCTCAAGCGGCAACTGAGCCAGCTACGTGGATGACTCAGTCTGCTCGCTCGGTTTGCGGCCTAACCCTGGGGGCTGTGTTCGACCTGCTCGCAATATTTCCGGTAGCTTTCCGACAGGTCTGATGGACACACGCCGCACTGTCGATTGCCAGGGACGGCGTGGTCGATGAACTTCGGATATGGCAGATCCAGCTCTGCCATGATCGACCTGAATTGCTCCAGCCTCACGGCCTCACCCAGCCGCGGGTTGCGTCGCTTTTCCTGGGCAATGGTTGATACGCGGCGGCCATGGTAGTCGTGGCCGGGATAGACCAGGGTGTCGTCCGGCAAGCTGAATAGTTTGCCTCTGACGCTATGGAAAAGATCGTCCGCACTGCCGTTCTGGAAGTCCGTCCTGCCGCAGCCGTCTATCAGAAGGGCATCGCCACTGAACAGTCGATCGCCGATCAGGTACGCGAAGTGCCCATCCGTATGGCCCGGCGTGTGCAACGGCACCAGCTGCAGGCTGCCGACCTCAAACGGGGTGCCTTCCTCGATGCCCACGTCGGTGCAGGCCAGCTTGTCGATGGCAGGGCTTGCGATGCGGCAGCCGGTTTTCCGCTTCAGTTCCAGCGCCGCGGTGATGTGATCGGCATGTATGTGGGTGTCGAGCGTAAACGCCAGCTTCAGGCCGAGGCCCGCCAGCTCGGCCAGATCGCGCTCCATCGCGGAAATGACCGGGTCAATCAGTACTGCTTGTCCGGTTTCTTCGCAGCCCAGCAAATAGGTGTAGGTGGAGGAAATGGGCTCGAATAGCTGGCGAAAGATCATTGTCATCTCCGTTCAGTGATGAGAGGGCTGCGGCGTTTGGTCCAGCATTTCCAGCAGCGCAAACTTCTCACGATCGATCTCGCCGCGCGTACGGATACCTAGACGGCGCATGATTGGAAGCGGTGGGCACCAGCCTTGGAGGCCGTGTTGCAGAAGAAACGGCAGCACAACGCCCGGGAGCAGAAACCATTTCCGGTTCACCGTCAGCCCCAGCAACAAGCCGGACAGTGCGAGCGACGAAGCGTTGACCTCCAAGGCCCGCTCAACATCCCACTCGCGATCCAGCGCCTCGATGCGCTGCATGATTGAGTGTCTATCCAGACGGCTGAAGTGGCGAATGTTGTCGTCGGTTTGTTGATCAATTGCGTGATTGAGGGCCGCGGATGTCGAGCGGCGAACTCGATCCGCCTGGTCACTTGTGGCAATGTTCTGATGGTTCGATGTCATGGCAGTCTCCTGTTGCACGCTGTGCCTGGTGGGGCTGGCGTGGCGAGAAAATGACTACCGGAACTGGGACGAGTCTGTGCGACGCCCTGAGCTCCGATGAGAACCGCTCCGACGAGCAGGAACACTTTACTGAGATATATACCGGTAAAATGTTCCGTCAATCTGTCCTGATCAACGGTGAAAAATGGCCTCTGCGTCAGAAATTGATATGGAAACGCTTCGCAGCAGTGCGGCCGAAGCCTGCGGTCTGCTCAAGGTTCTGGGTAACCCGGACCGGTTGCTGCTGTTGTGCCAGATGACTCAGGGCGAGTACTGCGTGGGCGATCTGGCGACTCTGACCGGTATCACTCAGCCGACCCTTTCTCAACAACTGACCGTGCTGCGGCACAACGGCATGGTCAGCACCCGTCGTGAAGGGAAACAGGTCTACTACGGCATCGCGAGCCCACAGGCGATGGAGGTCATGCAGGTGCTGTACAAGCTCTACTGTCAGGCGCCTCAAGCCGCGGAGCACGTGAGCTGAGCGTCGGGCTGGCGTTTGGCCCTGCGCGCCCTGCGAGACGCGACCGCCCTCCGCTGGCAGCGCAGACCATCGGATAGCGGCGCAAACGTTACTCCATCGGCGGTTGAGCTGGACGGTCATTCAGCCGCGCAGTCCCGTCTAGAGGGATCTCCTGCAGACCGGCGATCAGCTCGACCTGAAGTCCATCGCCATGGGCGGTGAACCTCAGATCGCAACCGCAGCGCTCGGCGATGGCCTTGACGATGGAGAGCCCGAGTCCGCTGCCGTCACCCTCGCTGTTACGCCAGAACCGTTCGGTAAATCGCTCGACTTGTTGTGCGGCAATGGCTGGCCCGTGATCGGCCACCCTAAAGCAGACCTTGTCTTCAGCGAGCTGCTCCAGTGACAGTTGAACGTGGGACCCTGGGCGCGTATGCCGGCGTGCGTTGTCCAGCAGATTGCGCAGCGCCGCGATGGCCAAGGCGGGCGGCATGGCCAGCTCACGCAGCGGCACGTCTGCCGCCACGTTTAAATCGATGCAGGGTCCCGGCTGCTGGCTGGCGTCAGCGATCGCCTGTTGCGCCACCTCGGCGGACGTACATCGAAGGCCGTCATCGAAGGAAACAAGCCCCTCCACGCGTGCCAGCATCAGCAATTGCTCCAGCGTTCGGTGCAAGCGATCAGTGCCGATCTCCGCCTGGGCCAATGCTCGTCTGGCGGTGTCGCCCTCGGTCATGGCCGCGACCTGCAGATGAGTCTTGATGGCGGTCAGCGGGCTGCGCAGCTCGTGGGCGGCATCATCGGTCAGCCGCCTTTCGCGTTCGAGCGTTTGTGCAATCCGTGCAAATAGCTGGTTCTGCGTTTCCACCAACGGCACTAGCTCCGGTGGCAGCCGTTCGACGTGCAACGGTTCGACCGAGTCAACGCTGCGCTGCGCCAGGGCGGTGCGGATTCGCCTGAGTGGCGACAGGCCTTTGCCAATGCCAATCCAGAGCACGACCAGACTGCCGAGGAGGGCGACCAGTACCGGCAGTGCCGCAGCCAGTAGCACCGATCGCTTGAGCGTCGCGCGTTCATCGAGACGATCAGCCGTGGTGATGCGCATCCCATCGCGGATCATGGTAAAGCTTCGCCAGGCGGTGTCGCCGATCAGTTGGTCATGAAAACCGGTGCGCTGGGCATCAAGCACGCTGTCCGGCGCCGCATGGCTGCGCGCCAGGACCTCACCGCGCAAAGAGCTGACCTGGCAGGCCAATCCGTTCTCGATGCCGAGCTGCTCTGCGCTCAGGCGAGCGATGCCGCCTTCACCCAGCTGCGGCTGCGGCAGCTGCACCAGCAGGCCTGCGACCATCCGAGCCGATGCTGCCAGACGCTGATCGAGTGACAGCATCAGCTGGTTACGCACATCGAACAGCATCCAGGTGGCCGCCACCGACCAGAGCAGCACAAAAGCGGCGCCGAGGGTCAGGGTCAGACGCAGGCGCAAACTCATGAGTCGGGAGCTCTGGCGGGCTCGGTTGTCTGCCCGGCGGGTCCCAGTCGATAGCCGAGGCCCCTGACGGTTTCGACGATGCCATTACCCAGCTTGCGACGCAGATGATGGATGTGGACGTTGAGCGCGTTGCTTTCGACCTCGTCGTCCAGTCCATACACCGCGTCTTTGAGTTGCTCGGCCGAAAGCACCCGGCCAGGGTTCTGCAAGAGCGCTTGCAGCAGCGCCTGTTCGCGCCGGGACAGGTCAACAGGTTCGCCTGCCATGGAAGCCGCGCAGGCAGCCGGGTCATAGCTCAGTGGGCCGTGTTCGATCAGGTGCGTCGTTCGTCCGGCGGCCCGGCGCAGCAAGGCATGCAGACGGGCTGCCAGTTCGCGCAGATCGAAGGGTTTGACCAAGTAGTCGTCGGCGCCCGCCTGGAGCCCTGAGACACGCTCGGCCACCGCATCGCGGGCCGTCAGAACGAGCACGGGCAATTCGAGCCCGCGCCGCCGCAGTCGCTGGAGGAAGTGCAGGCCATCTTCGTCGGGCAGCCCCAGGTCGAGAATCATCAGATCGAAGCGGGCAGTGCGCAGCAGCGCGTCGGCCTGAGCAGCGGTCGCAGCATGGGCCACGCCGAAGCCCTGGGCTTGGAGCCCGGCAACGATGCCGCTCGCGATGAGTGCGTTGTCTTCTGTCAGCAGTACCTGCATGGGGGAGCTCGTCTTGAATGCACCGGCCAGTATCGCGCTTCTCGATTAACGGAGCGTTATCAAAGGGTACGCTGAGTTGCTCGCGCAGCGTCGCTTGTTGGCCTTTCTTCGTCGGTCATTTGTCAGCGCCAAGCCAATTCGTTAACGGCCACTTAATCCCCAGTCGCCATGCTCGCGTTGAATCTGGTGACGGGGGTGTGTAGTTCATGCGAGCGGTTCTTTTCTCTCTGGCCTGCTGCTTCTGGCTTGTGCAGCTGGCGAGCGCCGCGCCGTTTGCGCTTGGTCAGAAGCAGGAGACGTTCTTACCGGTAGACCAAGCGTTCAGCCTGCATGTGGAGCGCCCAGCCAGCGGCGGTGTCGTGCTGCGCTGGGACATCGCGCCGGGTTACTACCTGTATCAGGAGCGGCTGCGGTTTGGTGGCTTGGCAGCGAGTGGCGAACCGCAGTTGCCACCTGGGGAGCCTTATCACGACGAGTATTTTGGTGGTTCGCAGGTCTATCGCAACAGCCTGGAGGTCACCATCGCCGAGGCAGGCCTCGCCACGCTAGAGCTGGGATGGCAAGGCTGCGCCGATGCCGGTCTGTGCTATCCGCCGCAGACTCGCACGATCGATCTGAAGGGGCCTGATGCAGGGGCATCTGAGCCTGTTCAGGCCGATGATCAGGCACTGGCGAGCAGGCTGGCGCAACAGCCGCTTGGCTGGAGTCTGTTGATCTTCTTTGGGCTCGGCTTGCTGCTCGCCTTTGCGCCGTGCTCGTTGCCGATGCTGCCAATCCTTGCCGGTATTGTGGTCGGCAGCCGGTCCAGCCCTCGCCGCGGCATGCTGCTCGCCGCTTCCTATGTGGTCAGCATGGCGTTGGTCTACGCAGCGCTGGGTGTCGTGGCTGCGCTTCTCGGTGCGAATCTGCAGGGGTGGCTGATGCAGCCCTGGCTGATCGCCAGTTTTGCCGGGCTGTTCGTTCTGCTTTCCCTGCCGATGTTCGGTTTCTTCGAGCTGCAGTTGCCAGCCGGTCTGCGTGATCGGCTAGAGCAGGCCGGGCGCACGCGCCAGGGCGGCAGCCTGGCTGGGGCCAGCGTGCTCGGGGTGTTGTCCGGTTTGCTGGTCGGGCCCTGCATGACCGCTCCGCTGGCTGCGGCATTGCTGTATATCGCCCAGAGCGGCAGTGCCGTCAACGGAGGGCTGGTGCTGTTTGCCCTTGGCCTGGGCATCGGAACGCCGTTGGTATTGCTGGTGACGGTCGGCAATCGCTTCCTGCCGAAACCGGGGCCCTGGATGGACCGCGTCAAAACCACGTTTGGTTTCATTTTTCTGGTCGCGGCCCTCTATGTGCTCCGCCCGTTGCTGACGGATTCGTGGTGGGTGGGTGTGTGGGGTGCATTCTGGCTGCTGGTTGCCAACGGACTCCTGCAGCTGTCGCGGCAGCTCAAGCAGCATCGGGCGTTGCTCAGCGCCGTTGCTGCGTTATCCGGCGTATGGGGGGTTGCGCTGGTGCTGGGTGCGGCGGGTGGCGCCCAGGATCCGAATCGGCCGCTTGCCGTATTCACCAGCAACGTCGCTTCGGCAACTGAGGTCGAGGGCCCGCAGGGTTTCGTCGGTTTCGCCGATCCGGCTGTTCTTGATCGTGAACTCGCTGCCGCCAAAGCTGCCGGGCAATGGGTACTGATCGACTACTACGCGGACTGGTGTGTGTCGTGCAAGTTCATGGAGAAGGAAGTGTTTGGCAACGCGCAGGTGCAAGCTGCGCTCAAGGGCGTACGCATACTGCGACCGGATGTGACGCAAACCAATTCCGCCACCCGCGAACTGCTGGGCCGCTATCAGGTCATGGGGCCGCCGACGCTGCTGCTGATTGGCCCGGACGGGGCGGAGCGCCGTTCGCACCGCATAACCGGCGAGGTCGACGCCGGCCAATTCCTTAGCAGATGGAACGAAACGATGGAGCAAGGCTGATGATGACGATGAACGTGGGGCCGTTGGCCCTGGCCGTTCCCCATGTATTGCTACTGGTGAGCCTGTTTCTGGCGATGCTGACCGGCTGGTGGGTTGGGCGGCGCAGCGAGCGCAACCCCGAACAGCAGTTGTTCAGGCTGCTACTGGTGGCGCTGCTCGTCGCGCGGCTGTCATTCGTGCTGGTCTATGCCGAGCATTTCCGTGATGAGCCCTGGCGCGTGATCGATATTCGTGACGGCGGGTTCATTGCCTGGCCGGGCGTGCTGGTGGCTGTGCTGCTTGGCGTCTGGCTAGCCTGGCGGGAGGGCAGTTTGCGCAAGCCGCTGGGTGCTGCGGTCGCTGTAGGTGTGCTGAGTTGGGGGTTCGGGACCTTCGCATTGCATGCCTTCGAGCAGGGCACGCGTCTTCCCGAGTTGGGGCTGCGCGACAGCCAGGGCAAACCAGTTGCCTTGCAGGATTTCGTCGGTAAACCGCTCGTCGTCAATCTGTGGGCCACCTGGTGCCCGCCCTGCCGGCGAGAGATGCCGGTGCTGGCCGAAGCACAGCGCAACCAGCGCGACGTGACCTTTCTGTTCGTCAACCAGGGCGAAGGCGAGCGGGTCATCGCGGACTTCCTAAGCGCCGAAGGGCTCGGTTTGGATAACGTGCTGCTCGACACCGGCGGCCGTCTCGGCCAGCACATAGGCTCTTCGGCGCTACCGACAACGCTTTTCTACGACGCCGACGGACGCCAGGTCGGCAGCCACCTCGGTGAGCTGTCTCGCGCCAGTCTGGCACGCGCCCTTGAACAACTGGAGGTAACCCATCAGCCATGAATCACCTACGACCGATCTCTTTTTTCTGTTCAACGCTGGCCTTGCTGCCAGCACCCGTGGCGCTGGCGCAGGCCCTGCCTCCTGCGGTCCAGGCCGTTGAGGCTCGCGGCGCCGAAGTGGTCGGCAGCTTCGAGGCGCCGGGAGGATTGAAGGGTTACGCAGCACGCTACAACGGGCAGGGCATCGCGCTGTACCTGACGCCCGACGGTGACCACGTTCTGATCGGCAGCTTGCTCGATGCCAATGGCGAAGACCTGACGCGTGCGCCCCTTGAAAAGTTGGTTTACGAACCCCTCAGCAAGGAAATGTGGCAACGGCTCGAGAGCAGCACCTGGATTCAGGACGGCGCTGTTGAAGCGCCGCGAGTCGTCTACATGTTTTCCGATCCGAACTGCCCGTACTGCAACATGTTCTGGAAGCAGGCCCGACCGTGGGTCGAGTCCGGCGACGCCCAGCTTCGCCATGTCATGGTCGGCATGCTACGTCCGGACAGCGCGGGTAAATCTGCTGCGCTTCTGGAAGCCGAGGATCCAGCGGCCGCCTTGAACACACACGAGACAGCAGGAAAGGCGAGCAAACTGGAACCGCTTGAGGACGTATCGCCTAAGCTGACAGAGAGGCTCGAGGCGAACCTGACGCTGATGGCGGAAATGGGTGCCTCGGCAACACCGGCCATCTACTACCTGGACGACAGTGGACGTCTGCAACAGCAGCAAGGTGCGCCTCGTCCCGATTCGCTGACCAAGATCATGGGGCCGCTGTCAGCGAAACGTTAAAAAGGGCCAAACAGCACTCCCGTGCTGCCAAAACAATAAAAAACGATCTGGAGGCTTTATGAATATCGCTCGCTGGCCGCTGACAGGAGTGCTGTTAGCAGCCTTTCTGCCCGCCCATGCCGCCGATTCAATGGTTGTCTACACGAAGGGCGGGGCCAACCCTGCCGCGATGGCATGCATTACCTGTCACGGGGCTGAGGGCGAAGGGATGGCGGCAGCTGGCTTCCCCAGGCTTGCCGGTCTCTCGGCGGGTTACATGAGAAAGCAGTTGGCCGACTTCGCGTCTGGAGCCCGCGCCAACCCCATCATGCAGCCCATCGCCGCCGCCTTGAGTGCCGAGGAAGCGGACGCGGTCACGGCGATGCTTGCTGACAAGCCAGGACCGGAGGTGGAGCGGATCGGCCGAACTGCGGCGGTCGAAGGCCCAGGTGAAACGCTGGCCCTGCGTGGTGCCTGGGAGCGCAACATCCCTGAATGCGTCGCCTGCCACGGCCCCAGCGGAGTGGGGGTCGGTGACGCCTTTCCGCCGCTGGCGGGGCAATCCGCGCAATACCTGGCCGCGCAGCTGAACGCCTGGCGTCAAGGTACGCGCAAGAACGATCCCAACGACCTGATGGGGCACATTGCCCGTAGCCTGACCGATGACGAGGTCAAGGCCGTCTCGGCGTACTTCGCCGGCTTGACCGACCAAGGAGCAGCAAGATGAACACCCAAACCAGCGTCTTGCTGTTGATCGCCCTAGCTGTACCTGCCTATGCCGATGACATCGCGATGGACGACCAGTCGCAGATCCTTACCGGGGCGGGCGAGCCGGCCAGCAGCCGGTACTTTCAGCCACCCCAGGAAAGCGAACTTCCCGACAATGCCTACGGCAAGCTGGTCCAGGAAGGCCGCGCCATCTTCGTCGACACCAAAAACCGAGCCCCGGAATACGTGGGCAACGGCCTCGCATGCGCGAACTGTCACCTTGAGCAGGGCCGCAAAGCCAACTCCGCTCCGCTGTGGGCGGCATACACCATGTATCCGGCGTACCGGAAGAAAAACAACAAGGTCAACAGCTACGCCGAGCGGCTACAGGGCTGTTTCCAATTCAGCATGAACGGCAAGGCCCCAGAAGCGGACGGACCGGTGATCGCGGCGCTGACGGCCTATTCCTATTGGCTGGCAACGGGCGCCCCGACTGGCCAGGAACTACCCGGTCGTGCCTATCCGGAAGTGCCAAAACCGGAAGGCGGCTATGACTTGGCCAAAGGCGAGCAGGTCTATGCGGCCCAGTGCGCCGTATGTCATGGGCCGAACGGAGAAGGGCAGAAGTCCGGTGACGATTATGTCTTCCCTCCGCTATGGGGCGGGGACTCGTTCAACTGGGGTGCAGGCATGCATCGGATAAACACCGCCGCCGCGTTCATCAAGGAGAACATGCCGTTGGGCAAGGGCGGGACCTTGTCGGATGAAGACGCCTGGCACGTGGCCGCGTTTATGAACAGCCACGAACGGCCCCAGGATCCGCGGCTGATCGACGGTTCGGTCGAAAAGACCCGCGACAAGTACCACGCCAACGACGGCGTGAACCTCTACGGTGAAACCGTCAACGGCACGATGCTGGGCAAGGGCCTTTAGTCGGCAGGGATCGTATCGCAGCGGGCAGCGGCCGCCCGCTGACGAAAGACCGTGAGCGTCGATTGTTTTCCGGCGGCGATGCATTCGCCGCCGGTTGAGCGCGGTGCTTTTTCAGACTGCTGAGCAGGCAAACGAACCGCCATCGGACGTCTCGGACGGCCAGCTGTGAACTGTAGAACCTGCCGCCTGACATCAGTGCTCAACCGGCCATCTGATCTGCGGCTGTCGATAATGGCTGCTGGCTACCGGTCATCATCCGAAAGAGGCAGATGGCACGATTTGAGGAACTGTCATGGCTATCACTCCCCAAAACTGTACGAGCCGCATTTTGCGGGCCGTGAAAGCAGAACGGAGGAGATACTGATGACACTCAAGCAATCGGCATCCCTATCGGCAGCAATACTCGCCGCAACCCTGGCCGTTGGCCTGCCCGGGGCTGCCGTCGCGCAGCAGACCGGCCAGACCAATCAGGCAGGCCAACAGGCTGGAGCGGGGATGCGGTCCATCTCCGTAGGCCATAACGTCGTGGACGCAGTGGACGATGTGCGCGAGACCAGTGCCGACTTCATTGGCGCGCTCCTTGGCGCCGAGGAAGGCCTGGGACTTGGCAATTGGGAGCAGCGGGAACAGCGGCTCAATCAGATCGAGGAACAGTTGGAGCAAATGGAGGCCGTGCTGGACGAAAAGGCCGAGGCCACGGACCAGGAGTGGATCGACTGGATGGGCGGTCCGGATTACAGCGTGACCGTGACCAAGCAGATCAAGAACCTCGGCGCCCATCTGGAGCAGGTCTCCAATATCCTCGCCGAGAATTGGCAGACCAAGGGCATCCAGGTACTGATCGGCAGCAACGTTCTGGATCAATTACGCGACCTGCGCGAAACGACCGGCGATCTGCTCAACGCGATGGAGAATGCGGGCAGCGACTACGGTTGGACGACGGATCCGAACCGGTTCAAGGAATCGCGGGAGCGGCTGACGAAGATGTCCAACGACATCGACCAACTGTTGGTCATGTCGGATGCTGACTGGCGTGCCTATCTAGAATCTGACCGATTCCATATCGTCATCCACGACAACGTGGCGACCCTGGCCGACGTTCTTAAGAACATGACCAAACCGAACCAAGGCTGACCGGCGCTACCACCCGCCATGCAAGCGGCGGCTTGCCCAAAGCCACCGCTTGCCATGCATGACGGAACACACGAACAGAAGTGCTCGTTAATAGCCGGCTGAGGGCGTTCGCTCTCCTCGAAGGTGGCGGCTCGTTTGTGTTCCGGCAGGTTGAAGTCGGTTCGAGTGGGCACGGCATTCGCTGAAAATACGGTCTTGCAGGCACAAAAAAAGACGTCCGAGGACCGAAGCACCTAAAGGAGGCTTCTATCAGAGCTGGGGTAGATGTATTGCTCGATCCGGCGCGTCCGTTAAGGATCGATTTTTCGGGGGGTGTGTTAATACATCACGTCGCCGAAGGTAGCGTTTCGCTTTATATCTGAGAGCCTGGCGGGCCCATCGATTGCGTACCCCCCGATCTGGTGCGACAGCAACATCGCTCGTTTCTTCGGCCGATGTTTTTCGCTCAAATCGTGTGGGCTTTATCGCCCGAGTAAGCCAAAAGTTTAGAGGACGGTAGCGTCAAAGCTGTCTACCTGTTGCCTGCGTAATGACCCAAATACGACTATCCATATCTGAGCTGAACCTCCCACAACTTGGGCTCACTGGTCCGTTGTGATGGAGTGGTGAGCCTGCAATAGCCAGAGCCGGCTTTACATGCCGAAGATCAACCCACCGGTGGACGCGATGTAGAACGTGCCTTGTTAGCATTAGCCTGCATCGCCTTGTGAGAATAGGCATAGAGCAACCGTGCGGGTCAGCAACAACGAGGCTAGATTTTCGCTACACCGAAGCGCTCTTCGCCAACGAGCGCAGCCAGGGAAACTAGCTGATCCGATCAATGGTTTGTGACTCAAGTCGTGCTTTCATAATGATGGCGTTATGATGCTGCCTGATCACTCAGGACTCGCATGGGCCGGATGGCTGCATGCTTCGGATGGACAGGGATGCCGAACGGGAATCACCAAGAGCCACGCCCTGGTGTCGCGTCAGGGCAAATGAAAGGCGTCGAAGACTACTTCAAGCAGCTTGCACAGCTGGTACTGATGTGTAGGCGGCCACGCCAGTTGCTGCATCGACTAGGCGCAGGCTTTGGTCGGCGCTGGCAGTTACTGCTCCGCTACTTCGCAAGCTTTCAGGATGACCGTTTAAAGAAAGTGCCGGGCTATCTGGTCGCCTGGGCAACTTTCTCTCGCATGGTTGTGATTTCCGTTGCGCTTATCATTCCCGCATGGCTGCTGGAGGTTGTCGATCCTTTCGGTCTTTCGGGCGCGGTGGAAAGACATTCGCAACAGATCGTGCAGAAGATAGCTGCGCCTTTTTACCCAGCAACCGCACAGTCGCGGATCGCAGTAGTACTCATCGATGAAGCCGCCTTGGCCGTACGTGGCGAGAGCTGGCCGCCCCGCTATCTGTATTACGAGGAGGTCGTTCGACGGATCGCCAAACAACGCCCATCTGCTATTTTTCTCGACGTTCTAGTTGAGGACCGCCGCTCTTATGATGCGTCCCTCCCGCTTGCACAAAGGGCGCTAGAGGAGACCCTGAAGGAAACGGGGGTCCCACTGTACCTAGCGGTCCTAGATGGCGGTGAGCGCAACCTATTTGCAAAAGTCCCTGGAACTCACTTGGCAATGGCCGGTTGGAGTGGATATGGCGCTGACTATCCGCTTCTCGTGGATCGCAGCCATCGCTTTGGCGCGACGCCGCCAGAAAGTGACAACCGATGCGGCACCAATAGCCTGCCGACTGCGGCCTTCGCTCTGTATCGCCAACTCTGCGAGCGTGGCGAGCAGAAGGGCTGTGGTGACGCCTCGACGGAAGGTGGCGTCGGCGCATTCTGTGCGCCGATGGTTGTTCAATGGGGATACAACGTTGCGCCGCAGATCCGTGCTCGGGACCTGCTCTCGGCGAGTCAATGCGCGCCATCTGAGGAAAGTGCTGGAACCCGACTCTTCGACTCCGCACGGATCCTGTGGTCAAGCTTACTTGCCAGCTTCGATAAAGAGTCCGAAGCCCAAGGCCGTCAGCCATGCCCCTATACATTGACGGTGCGCGAAGAGGACCTGAGTAGCGCTCGGGTTCGCGGACTATTGAAAGACCGGGTGGTCTTGGTCGGAACGAGCCTTGCCGGCATCCATGACCTCGTAGGAAGCCCCGTCCATGGGCAATTGCCAGGCGTCTATCTGCATGCCATGGCGCTGGATAACTTACTGACCTGGGACGATCACTATTTCGCTCGGGCTGAAGGCACCCCCACGCTTCTAGTCCTCGGGCTGCTCTTGGCCTGGGTGTCTGCGGCTCTCATTCGTGCCAACCCAGCACGCTTGGATTTCCTGTTGCACGCCTTCGCTGCGTTGCTGGTGCTCGGCGTTAGTGCTTTTTTCTACCTGGTGTTGCATCGCCCTCCGCTTGACTGGCTTGGGCTTCTGCTCATTTTCGAACTTGCCCGGAGGATATTGGAATCCTCTGCCAATCGGCGACAGCCGTCCGTAAATTAAGGAAGAACTCCATGATCCGATCTGTCATTTGTCTCGCTTTCGCCGCTGGCTTGCCGCTGAGCTGCCTTGCCGATTCGCAGGTTACTGAAGCAAACGTCGACCCCGTTAGTGTGTACGAGCGTCAAGCAGACGGGCTGTACGTTCGAACTGGCAAGCGTTCGGTCGAGGAGTTGTCGTTACCGTTGGCGCTGCTCGAGCAAAGCCCTAGGGGCTACCTGAAGGTTTCACTCAGTGGGCAGGAGCTTTGGCTCGACAGCATGGATGTCGAAGTATTTCCGCCGCCGAGTA
The DNA here is from genome assembly GCF_050269105.1 of Pseudomonas sp. NPDC077408. Lineage (NCBI taxonomy): Bacteria > Pseudomonadati > Pseudomonadota > Gammaproteobacteria > Pseudomonadales > Pseudomonadaceae > Pseudomonas > Pseudomonas sp. NPDC077408. The sequence continues at coordinate 83,472 of NZ_JBNNHS010000011.1, read as the reverse complement.
TAGGAAACAGTGGCTGTGTGCCGACGCTTCAGGACTCAGTAGCGGCCGTCTCGCGCGGAGCCGGGGAGGGGTGCCCATGAAGCGGCTTGTTTGTGCCGCGCTGTTTCTGGCTGTAATGGGTGGCTGCGCGCAGGTTAGCGTGCCGAAATTGCCTATAGTCATGGGAGCCGATGACCCAACCATTACGCTATTCGACTCGCGTTTCCCTGGCGCGGCAGCTAACAAGGAACAGGTGAGCCTGCAGACCACCGATAGCTTTTTGCTGCAGCACCGTGCATTAGGCACTGCCGAAAATCCGCGTATCGACGAGTACACAAACTCAATCCTCAAGAAACTCCAGCGAACGTTACCGGGAACACCCGCTGCGGGTCGGATATACATCACGCCAAATACTGAGTTCAGCGCAGCGAGCTATGAGGACGGCGGGATTTACATCCCTTACAAGGTGCTAGGTGCGCTCGAGAGCGAAGACGAGCTAGCGGCGTTGATCGCACACGAGTACGCGCATGTTCTATTGAACCATCACAAGACTAATTGGCTTGATACTGCCTCTGGTTTGCTCTACAGCGCCGGTAAGCTGTACATCGGTCAGCGACAGGCTGATGTGGTAGAGAGCGATCTGCTGCGTATGCTTGCCATCAACGAGGCTGGGCTTGGACTGTCTCAGATCGGTCTTATTCCTGGTTTGACGCGTTCACAGGAGGACGAGGCTGATCGATTGGGTGCCGATCTCGTAATCCGGGCAGGATACTCTTATATCGGTGCCCATAAATTGTTGAGCCGCATCAGGACTTGGGATGATGCGACCAAGGCCCAACGCGAGGCACGTAAGAAAGACTATGTCCAGCTGTTTAAGCCTAGCGACAATAGCTTACTAGCTAAGGCCATTGACGGTCAGGTGGACAAACTCGAACATCAGGCCGAGAAGCTTATCGGGAAGTGGAGCCGGCACCATGATTCGGGAGGAGCTCGAATGGATGGTCTGCGCAGCTATATCAAGCAGCATTACGCTGAAGTGGAGCGGCCGTCCCTCCGTGTTGACGCTTATAAAAAGGTGATGGCCGCCTCTGAGGCTCGTCGTTTCTTCGAAGGATTAGACAAAGCTCATGTCTCCTCGCTTGCCCTAATGAAGCAGGACCGTAAAGACGCTTTGTCCCGTGCACGTCAGGCTGGGCAAACCCCTGCATCCAATGCAGCTTTTGCGCGTCACGTACTGATCAATGCGTTGAGTGTGAACGGCCTCGAACGCGATGCGGTCGTTGAGCTTGAAAGCATCGTTTCTGATGAGCGGGCGCTCTACAGCGACAACTTGCTCATGGTGGAGATGTTACGTGAGCGTGAGCCGGAGAAGGCGCTGACACTCGCGCAGCGCAGCTACGATCGCTATGGTGAGCCGGTTGAACTTCTGCCTGACCTCATCACGCTTAACAAGCAGTTAAACCGGAACTGGATCGTGATGAAGCTGTACGGCGTTTGCGCCGCGAGGGCGATGGCCGCTACCGATAACGCACTGTTAGACAGCTGCAACAAAGCCAAAGGGTGAGCGGTTGATAGGCGCATTCAAGCGTACCAACGTCGTAAGAAACTCGATGCATTGGCCAAGCGCTTGCGAGATCCCATCGCCTCGCGGATCGATCCTCAAGCCTATGCCCATGACCGCCAAGTGCGTATGGAGGCGGGCGCCTCACCGAAGACGCTCAACTTCGACACCCGCTATCCAAGAAAGCAAAAACCCCTGAAATTCGCTAGGAAAATCAGGGGCTTAAGTGTTTCGAATTGGTGGGCCGGGGGGATTTGAATCCCAAACTTCAATATCCCGGCCAAATCAAGGCTTCAGCGCATTATGCAAGAAACCTTGATTTGTTGGATTGCTCACAGTGAGCGCGAGTATATGAACCTTTCGAGCCTTGTCAAGCATCGCATTCACCTATCTGTGAGAGTGGCTTTGCGTGCGTTGGCGAGTAGAGCTGCCCGCAGTCGGTTGGGTTTAGGCTGCGTTGAAGCCAAACGCTCCTGAGTTTGAAGTTACCAATGATCTAGGGAGGCGCCTTGGGTTTCTAAGGTGTTCCCGTTGGCACCCGATCATAATCACCTCAACTCAATTTACGGTCTTATTTTGACTGCGGTTCGAGGTTCATGGAGCAGGATTGCCTGGTGTGATTCCAGGTTTCAATCGCGAGGTGCGAAAATGGATGGGGCTGACATCGCTCGCTCAACGCGCGGTTGCCAATACCTTACGAGCGAACGTAACCAATTCAGGGCAGTCACCGTTGGTGCTGTTTCGGTCAACAAAAAAGCCTCGGATGCCTACTGCCGTTGGCCCATCTCGGTCGCAACGTTGGGAGTCACCGATCATCCACGATGCGGTCGGGGACGCCCCAAGCTGATCGCAAATCCAACTGTAGATGGTGGGTTCGGGCTTCATTACGCCTAAATCACAGCTAAACGCATATGCGTCTAGCATGGGGTAGCAACGCAGGACGGCTTGCCGGTACGGGAAAGCCAAATTCGAGCAAACACCGATTCGAATGCCTTGCTCTTGGAGCAGTTTCACCGCTTCGAGCCCGTCAGGATATGCCTCAACGGCTGCGATCTCTTCTGCCAGGACAGTTTCCAGAGTGCTCAATTGTTCAGGGCTTGCAGTGATCCCCAAATGCGCTGCGGCTTGCGTCAACGTTATCGCAGATTTCATCAGGAAAGACGCGTCGTCCGGGCGGGGGCGCCGCCCATGCGCCTTTCCGATCTTCATCAACTGTCGGTACGGATGCGACCCATCTTGAATCTTTATCAGTGTCCCGAAAGCATCAAAAATGACGGCTTGTATGGTCATTAGACATCCCGTTACGACAGGGTATGAAGGCTGGCGCATTCAACCGACGTGCTTGATTGGCCCCGAATACTTCGCTGTAGCATGATTATTGGTTACTAGGATGAAGCCTTCCGAAGCTGCTTGTCCGATGAGCATCCGATCAAATGGGCGCTGTGAAGGAGAGGCGAGGCCGCAGCCGTAATGGCGTGTCGGCTGGTCACGGACAGCTCCTTGTAGTCGCCGTCCAGAAGAGACCTTCTTAGTACTCCTGAATCGAACTGAAAGCTTGCTTTGCCCATCGCGTTTTGGCCGATTTCCCAGATGCTAGCGGCGCTGATGAACAGCTCATTGGCGCGATCCTCGATCATCTCCACAGCCCCGAGTTAGCTAACCCACTTAGTCTATCCCCTCATTGGAGGGGCAGCTGTCATGGTCAATTGCAGGCTGTAAACAATTGCGGTTTTTCCGTGACGCTGCGGTTATATGGAATTATGGCTCAGCCATAATTATTGCTGACCCATAATTTCCATCATTTTGTGGCCTCGCCGTACAGCTCGACGCGTGGCGCGCTTCGTGCGTGCACTAGATAGGTAGCTAGGTGTTAGTGAGCAGATCTCAGCGTACGCAGACTTTCTCGAACCTTCCCCTCGCTACAAATTACTCAGATCATCCGCTTTCGTTTGTATTTTAAGCAGTCGCGAGGAGTCGCGGTACCCTTCCGCGTCACAGACGCGCCTCGCTTGTGGTGATTACCAACGGTGCGAAATTTCAAAATTCGAAAAGACGACTCCGAGCCGGTTGGATCAGCCTCGCATCGTCCGTGGAGATGTCTTGATCTCAAATAGTCATTGACCGCGCCCAGGGTAAGTCCGATAAGGATTATCTTCTTGCTCTTCTGGTGCATGTGTTCTGGCAATCCTTGTCAATATATACGTATTAAAAATACCGATGGTCAGTGGTTGGCTTTTTCTTTTCTAAAAGTGCTTGACGAGCAGTCGTTGGAGCTGGATTATTTTATTGCATAGGTTTCAGGTTGCTGTTTTTTGTCCAATACTGAGCGTATTGAGCGACGCCATAGGCTTGCATCGATGAATAAAGTACTTGGTTTAATAATGGAGGTTGATGGGGTTGCGCTGCTCGCCTTTTAGACTCAGACCATATATAAAAAAGTCAGAACTGACGCTCATTGGGAAACAAGCTTTTCATACTTGGTAGGTTTGTCAAGGCAGGGACGTTTTGCCCAGATTCTGCCTTTAGACATCTATAGCTCAGATAGAGAGACGGTATGGACGATTTAAAGAAAGTATCTCATTTGTTATACGCCCCGGGTGAGGTAATGCCCGGTATCGAGATGTCGTTAGCAGAGGCGTGCGCGCGTGGTTCAGCGGCTGCGTTGCATGACGAGGTGCCTTTCTGTGTTGTGCGTGACTGGATCTGGATCGATCTCATCGTGCCTGACGCGATACGAGAAACGTTACAGGCGTCCGGGCAACAGCCCGCGATGGTGTATGCCGGGCGCGTGTTGTACGACAGTGCCAACCGTTTCCAAGAGGGTGACTGGGTGCGTACAACACAACTGATTGAGTTTGCCGATGGGTGCATTTTCAGAACGCGCAATACGCGATATGTGCTTGCTGGCCCAGGGGCTCGCAAAAGCGCCGAGCTCACTACTGTGTTGAAGATTTTTTGATGCGTAGTCAGATATTGGCGGGCATGGACGTACCAGACAACCGACACCCCGATGTGCCTTGCGACGTCTGTGGTACCTCCATGCGAGTGCCTGGGTACGGCGAACAGTTCGGTGTGCTGCAAGCGCACTGGGGATACGGCGCGCGACATGACGGTGAGCGTTATCGCGTACGGATGTGTGAAACCTGCTTCTTCATGACCTTGGCGTATTTGCGACAGGAGCGACGCATACATCATTTGTTTGGCGAAGCCCCGCAGCATGAAGACTACAAGTTTGGGCGTATTGCTCGAGACGATTATTGGTTGGACAGCTAGCCGTTATTGGGGGGTAGGCAAAGAGTTTTGATCCGAATTTGGGTGCTGACACGATGAGTTCAACTAAACGAAGTATCGACCAAGCACGTGATGTATCTGACGCGTTGTTGCGAGCAATGGGTATGTCTTTTGGTAGGGAAGTTACGGCGTATCTCACTGACGCTTATTTAATCTCAGGCTGTTGTATCGGCGTGGTTCATCGTCACGTGCGGGCGGATGTGTATGGAAGGTTCCAGGACGGTCACCGGGTTCGTACCTCGGATGTACTGAAAGCTCATCAGCAAGGCGGATTTTGGGCGCTGTTTACCGCCACGGGCAGCTTGTACGTTATTGTGACTTTCAAAGAAGACGGCGGGCGCCTGTCACTGGATTGGCTGTTGGCACAGAGGGCAAAAGGCATACACGCAACCCCAGTAACGATTCAGTGATCCGTTTCTCGTGTCACTACTATAAAACTGAGCCCACGGTCCGTGCTGATGCTCGTAGGTTTATATCCTCTGAGGAAAAGAAGGGCGGGGTGTCATGCAGGTAAAGCGTTGGGGGCAGCTTGATGCGCTTCGTCAACAACTTGGAGAAAGTCGCTGGTTACTTTGCGTGGATCTGGAAGCGACTTGCGATGACTACCCTGCCGGCCTAAACGAGGCGGCCCGGAACGCTCACATATTGGAGGTCCAGCGCGACGAGATGGAGACGATCGAAATTGGCATCGTGCTGTTGGATGTCCAGTTGGAGTACAGGATTGTCGATCATTTCGGACAGTTTGTCCGGCCGCTACTTCGCCCCACGCTAACTGAGTTTTGCACGGGGCTGACCGGCATATCTCAATCTGACATCGATACTGCAAAGCGTTTCGCGGAGGTACAAGATCAGCTTGGTGACTGGCTGAGGCCGCGAAATACAGAAGGCTGGCGCTGGTGCTCTTGGGGCGATTACGACCGAAACCAGCTGAAGGAGGACGCTATCAGAGCCGGGGTAGATGTATTGCTGGATCCGGCGCGTCATATCAATCTAAAGAAGTGCTTTTGGAAAATTTTCGCTTGCCATGCGCTAGGGCTGAAGCGTGCAGTGGAAAGCATAGGCCTTTCCTGGGAGGGTGAGCATCACAGGGCCATCGCCGATGCGCGTAATCTGGCACGGTTAGCGCAGTTACTGCTCAGCGCGAGGCAGCCGACGTAGTAGGGCGAACGGCGCTGTGCCTGCTCATCAATTCTACCCCGTGGCCGCCCGGCTCGCATCGAGCCGCCATCTCACCAGTGCATACGGAACACATCTGGATAACATCATAAAGAGATTCAACACGTAGCTTGGCGCGAGGTATTGGCTGATGCACCCGAATTGCCGATACTGCTAAATGGCCAGCATGCTTGTATAGGGAGTCGAAGCGATGGCAGGGAAGCGTAAGCGCAGCAGCAAGTCTGGTGTATCTGGAGCGATGGTTCTGTGTGCCCTAGTGATTGGGGGGCTAGCTTCCGTTCCCAAGGGTGTTTGGGTTTTCTTGGGCGGAGCACTCATTGTCGGCATAGGCGGGTGGCTAGTAATAAAGGCCTTCAGCAAACCGTCAGTCATGTCTTCGGCAACAACTATGCGGCCACCTCAAGGGGGAACTCGTTCAATTTCCTCGGACCTCGGCATAAGCACCGGCCTGACGTTTTCATTGGATGAGGTCTCGCCACTAAGTGAGCCCTCTGCTCCTGCGCAAGTCTCGGCGTCGCCCCGGCAGGTTTCGGCAAAGCGAGACGACTCTGGCTTTTTTACCGTAACTTTGGAGGCCACTGAGCGGCCTTCCCACCGAATTCCGAGCGCGCCGGCGAACCTGAATAGTGCCAACGTGCGGTGGCTCTCTGCTGGCGAAACCATCGAAGTGGCGGGCGAAAATATCACTATTGGCCTGATCTACGTCGGGGAAGATAAAAACAGGCGCTATGGATCTTCGGAACCGTCACTGATCAACCCGAGACTGAAGGTCGCACGGGGCATCGTCGATATATCTGAGCGTCTGGGCAGCGTGATCCGCACGATCTTCCTGCTCAACTGGATCGGTAGCCGCGAGTTGCGCCAGGAAGTCACTGCGAACACCAATAAAATCGAGTCCTACAACGGTTTCTCGAAGTGGCTTTCGTTCGGTGGCGACGTGATTGCTGAGAACGATCCGGACGAACAGCAAAAACGTCTGCGCTACAACGACATGATGGCCTCATCGGTGATCCTGCAGAACACTGTGGATATGATGCGCATTCTGCAGAAATTGGCCCGAGAGGGTTGGCAATTCACCGACGAGGACGTGTCCTTCCTCAGCCCCTACCAGACCAGCAACGTCAAGCGCTTCGGCGAATTCAACCTCAAGCTCAACCGGCCACCGGAGCCCTGGATCAAGGACTCGGTGTTTCAACAAGCTGCCGGCTCGCTGCGGGTGATCACACCTCGCCAGCTAGATACCGAGAAAACCACATGATCAATGTTCCTCCCGCATCCTTTCGCGTTACACCGTACGGCGAAGTCGATGCAGTGGCGTTGGAAAACTTTGCGCGACGGCTTCGACACCTCTCAACTGCTCCGGCTGGTTGATCGATTGGACGCCTGCTCGCTAGAAATGGGCGGAACCACCGCCATTCGCGATGAGCTGCTGAGATTGCATGCGATGGTTCTGACGATAGTTGAGGGCATCGCTCTTACGGTGCCTGCCGAGAGTGCCTGTATCTGGGCAGAGGCCGAATCTCTACAGACGGATCTTGAGGCGCTGGTTTCCTGGGCTCGCACTGCTCAGCTCCTCATTGCGCCGCTTATCAGTCTTGCACCAAACCGCGAGGCATGAGCACTCTGGCCGATTTCGCCCAGATTCAACTGTTTCTGACCATGGCTGGAGTCGCCCGCAAGTAGATCAACTCACCAGTCAGTTCTACGAGTGTCTGAGTGATCACAGCCGCCGCGGCCAGCGCGCGAATGGACTCTAGGAGCGCCAACCCCAGGGGAAGCACTGCAAGCGAGTTGCGAGTGTCTGAACTGAAGGCCGATAGATTGAGGTGGCGTCAATGTGTGCTAGTGCTGCTTTCTAGCGAGAGCGCCCATGACCCAAAATGTAGTCTGCAAATTCGCTCAGGCTAACGAATCGCTCAGGACTACTGATGGCATCGCGTTGTAGGTGGAATCCATGTATTCCCAGCCTATCGGGACCGAGCACATCGGCCTCCAATGTATCGCCAATCATAGCAATGGAAGACGCTTTGCAATCCAACCGCTTTACCAGATGATCGTAGATCGCCGGCTCCGGTTTGATCGCGCCCACCTCGAAGCTCCAGGCATAGGCGTCAAACTCAGGCAGTAGCAACATGGCTGGTATGGCATAGGGGGTAGCCAAGTTGGAGCATAGCGCCACTTTTAGCCCCGCTCTCTTAAGGCTTTCCAGTGCCCGCAGAGCGTCATCATAGGGACGCACGCTTGCCAGTTCCGCGTAGAGATCAAGCTCCAGAGTAGCAAGCTCAACGTTACCTAGTTGTGTACCAAACAGATTGGCGGCGCCGGCCAGCCCCACGTTTTGTGTCATCAATGTCCTGGCATCATCGGCCCTAGGTTGACGACCTTGGCTGCGTGCCTGTTTTAAGAGGTTGCGAAATGGCCGCCGCCGTTCACCGATTTGCAGGAGCGTGCCATAGACATCAAAAATTACGGCTTCTATCAAAACAGAGTACCTGCGCTTTGGCTTTTGCACGGTTCGGTATTCATCAAAATGAAGCGGCCGAGCATCGAACAATGGAGGCATAGGCTAGGCCAGCAGGCGGTATCTGCGCGAGCTACTTTTTCAGCAGCTCGCTTCAACATACATACGACCTGACATACCAGAGAACCTGACAGAAATGTAATGGTTACTTCAGCCTTTGGTCAGGACGCTTTGCATATATTGGCTGTCAGACGCTGCAAGCATTGAAAAACCGCAAATGTCCCTGCAATAGGCCAAGTTCGTCGCTAACCAATCCATAAGGTGCCCCGTATGTCCTCTCAGCAGTGCCATCACCAGCCCGACCAAACGAAAGGTACTGCAGCACTCACAGACCCCGTCTGCGGGATGAAGGTGGAAGAGGATAGCGAGCATCAAGAGCATTATCAGGGAAGCACTTACCGCTTCTGCAGCCAGGGTTGCCAGACCAAGTTTCGTTCCGACCCTGCTCGATATCTCGCTGCACCGCAGGCTCATGGGACCTCCTCTCGGGCATCTACCCCACCCGCACAGAAACCACCCGCCGGTGATGCAACGACAGAGTACACCTGCCCGATGCACCCTGAGATCCGCCAAATGGGTCCAGGTGATTGCCCTATCTGTGGGATGTCATTGGAACCTCTGATCCCTGAACTCGACGAGGAGGAGAATCCCGAACTCAAGGACTTCTCGAAGCGATTCTGGTGGTCTCTGCCCCTGACCGTAGCAGTAACCCTGTTGGCAATGGCGGGACATGCGATACCGCTGTTTCACGGCGCTAGCCAGAACTGGGTTGAACTAGCCCTTACGACCCCGGTTGTCTTGTGGGCAGGTTGGCCATTTTTCGTGCGCGGTTTCGCATCAGTTAAGCATCGCAGCCCAAACATGTGGACGTTGATCGGGCTTGGCACAGGGGCTGCGTATATTTACAGCATCGTAGCAACCGTCTTACCGAGCATATTTCCAGAGTCATTCACTGTGGGCGGCCGGATAGGCGTTTACTACGAAGCCGCAGCGGTCATCATTTCACTGACGCTTTTAGGTCAGCTGCTCGAACTGAAGGCCCGCTCTCAGACATCTTCCGCAATCAAGTCCCTGCTTGGCTTATCACCCAAAACAGCTCGCCGTATCGCCAAGGATGGTTCCGAGGAGGACATCCCGCTCACACATGTTCACGAGGGCGACCATCTGCGCGTTCGTCCTGGTGAAAAGGTACCCGTTGATGGAGAGGTGTTAGAGGGCGAGAGCGCCGTCGACGAATCCATGCTAACGGGCGAGCCGGTTCCGGTGACGAAGCGGACAGGCGATTCGCTTATCGGCGCGACGATGAACACGAGCGGCTCGCTTGTCATGCGAGCCACCAGGGTTGGCTCCGGGACTATGCTTTCACAAATCGTCCAGATGGTTGCGAATGCGCAACGCTCCAAAGCACCCATGCAGCGAATGGCGGACACGGTTGCGGGTTATTTCGTGCTGACGGTCATTGGTATCGCCTTGCTGACATTCTTTGCATGGGGCCTGTTTGGACCCGAGCAGGGCTGGGTATTCGGCCTGATCAATGCAGTTGCGGTTCTGATCATTGCTTGCCCTTGCGCACTTGGCCTTGCAACGCCTATGTCGATCATGGTTGCCACAGGCAAAGCGGCTGGAAGCGGAGTGCTTTTCAGAGACGCAGGCGCCATCGAGAACGTCCGTAAGGTAGACACGCTGATTGTCGATAAAACAGGAACCTTGACCGAGGGCCGACCTGTCTTCGATCGGGCCATAGGCGTCACGCCGTTTGACTCGCAGGAAGTCATCCGTTTGTCTGCCAGCTTGGATCAAGGTAGTGAGCATCCCCTAGCCCACGCGATCGTAGACCATGCCAGAAGCGAAGGTATCCAGCTGGCGAAGCCAGAGACCTTCGAGTCAGGGTCAGGTATCGGAGTCCGTGGTCTGGTGGAAGGCAAGCAGCTACAACTAGGCAACACCGCGCTTATGGAAGATGCGGGTGTGAGCGTCGAGCCGTTGAGAGATCAGGCAGAAAAAATGCGCGAGAGCGGTACCAGCATTGTGTACCTGGCTGTTGATGGGGCACTTGCCGGCTTGCTGGCCGTATCGGACCCAATCAAACCGACTTCCAAGGAAGCTGTAGCGCGGCTCCAAGCGGAGGGCGTGCAAGTCATCATGGCCACCGGCGACGGGCTTACCACTGCCCGCGCGGTGGCTCGTGAGCTATCGATCGATGAGGTGCATGGCGAAGTGAAGCCGCAGGACAAGGAGGCGCTGGTGGTTAAGCTACAAGCCCTAGGTAAAGTAGTCGCCATGGCAGGCGACGGAATAAATGATGCGCCGGCGCTCGCCAGGGCTGATGTCGGCATAGCGATGGGCACGGGCACTGACGTCGCCATGAACAGCGCCCAAGTTACGCTCGTTAAAGGTGACCTGATGGGGATACTGCGCGCGCGCACGCTTTCGGTGGCGACGGTTCGCAATATGCGTCAGAACCTTCTGTTTGCCTTTATGTACAACGGGTTGAGCATCCCGATTGCCGCAGGTCTGCTCTATCCGTTCTTCGGACTGTTGCTGTCTCCGATGATTGCTGCCCTGGCCATGAGCCTCAGCTCAGCATCGGTTGTGTTCAACGCACTCCGGCTCCGTCAAACGCGTGTAGTTTGAAGCCTGTCGGCTTAGGCTTAGGCTTAGGCTTAGGCTTAGGCTTCGGTTGCGAAGCGACCGATTGCCTAATTGATTGCTCATGAATTGCCCCGTAAGCTGGAAATATGAAGTCCTACATGCGCTCCTTCCTTATCCTGCTGCTAGTGCTTGCGCTTCCGATCAATGGGATAGCGGAAATGCTCATGCCGGTTGGATCGTCCGGGCATCACGTGATGTCCGATATGGAAGGTGTGGGCGCCATGACGACCGACCACGCTTCGATGGTTGGCGCCGATGACGGTGCTGAACACGAGTGCTGTGAAGCGAATGAGCATGGAACGGCGACCGTCTGCAAGACGGGCCAAGAATGCAAAACTGCAAGTATCCTTCAGCTTGTCTCAATAAAAGCCCAGCTGATGCCTGCTGCTAAACCCGTGACCACTCCCTATAACGGCCTGATCCCCTCTAGCCTTTTAGACGCCGTCTGGCATCCACCCCGCGTCTAATTCCGATCAAATTATAGGAACCGCCCGAGTGAGCATTCGGGCCGGCTACCGCGCGCCTTTGGCTCGCATGAAAGATCAGGAATCCTTCGCAAATGAAACCCCGTATTTATTGGGCGCCGCCGTACGTGGCCGCCTTGATCATGGGCGCGCTCTCGTTTCCAGGGTTAGCGTCCGCTTTGACCTTAGAACAAGCTCTGAGCGTGGCCGAGCAAGACGCGCCTTCGCTGCATGCGCAAGCCGCCAACCTGGTGGCCGCACGCAGCGCTGCAATCCCTGCCGGCGAGCTTCCTGACCCTAAACTTAAGCTTGGACTGCAAAGCGTGCCCATCGAAGGTGACGCTCGCTGGCAGTTGGAGCAAGAGGCCATGACCATGCAAATGGTTGGGGTCATGCAAGATGTGCCAAACCGAGCGAAAAGGCGCGCTCGTGTCGAGGCCGCGCAGGCTAGTGTTGCGCTCGCAAACGCCCAGCAAACGGTTGAACGTCTCGGTGTGCGCCAAGCAACCGCCGAGGCATGGATCGCTAGCTTCGCGGTCGAGCAGAAGCTAAGCCTTTTCAAGCAGCTTTACAGCGAGAATCAGCTCCTTTCGCGGGCTGTTCAGGCCCGCATTGCTGGCGGCAGCGGACAAACCGCAGACAGCGTACTTCCGAGGCAAGAGGCAGCATTGCTGGCTGAACAAGAGGATGAGCTGCTGCGTAACCAGGCTGTTGCGCGGGCCGGCCTCCGGCGCTGGATAGGCGAGCTAGCAGGCCAGCCGCTTACAGGTGACTGGCCGCAATGGCTTGCCGCCGTTGATAACTATCAGCACAACCTGAACCGGCACCCGGCGTTACTCGCCTTCGACCCGATGACTCGTGAAGCGGAGGCAAAGGTTCACCAGGCCATCGCAGAGAAAACACCGGATTGGAGCTGGGGGATCGACTACCTGCGACGTGGCCGTGAGTACGGCGACATGGTGAACCTCAGCGTCAGCTTCGACCTGCCGCTGTTTACCAGCTCTCGGCAGGATCCGAAGATCGCGGCCGAACGAGCTCGCCTTGCCCAGATCGAGGCTCAGCGCCAAGCGACCTTGCGCCTGTACAACCAAGAGCTGAGTACTGACCTCGCTGAGTATCAGCGTCTGGACCGCGCACTCATCCGCCTCGACAAAACCTTACTACCCCTCGCTGAAGAGAAGGTCCGCCTTGCCATGGCCGATTACCGCTCCGGAAGCGGTGAGCTGACCGCTGTGATCGAAGCGCGACGACAGCTTGTGGAGACCCGGCTACGGCGTATTGACGTCGCCCGCGATCGATCGTTGAGCAATGCCCGCCTGCATTTCGCCTTTGGAGATACACGACCATGACATTCCAACACAAGCGGCTGGTACTCGCCTTCAGTCTGCCTCTGATGATTAGCGCTGCAGCGCTAATCGGTCTGCCTACCGCAGCCTTCGGACAATCGCCTGCAGAAGAAGACAAGGAAGTGCTCTATTGGTATGACCCTATGGTCCCCCAGCAAAAGTTCGATAAGCCGGGCAAGTCGCCATTCATGGATATGGAATTGATTCCACGCTATGCAGATGAGGGAAGCGACGGGGCATCGATCAGTATCGACCCGAGCGTGACGCAGAATCTCGGCGTGCGCTTGGCAACCGTAACGCGTGAATCGATCAGCCAGTCGCTCGAAGCGACAGGCGCGTTGATGTTTGACGAGCGAGACGTGGCGGTTGTGCAGGCGCGTGCCGGTGGCTTTGTCGAGCGCGTTTACGACCGAGCACCGGAGGATGTCATCGAAAAAGGCGCGCCGTTAGCCGATCTTTTGGTTCCCGAATGGGCTGCCGCACAGGAAGAGTACCTGGCGCTCAAAGGGGTCGGCCAACCCCAGCTGCTCGCAGCGGCTCGCCAGCGGTTGCGCCTTGCTGGCATGCCGCCAGAAGTCATAGTGCAGCTAGAACGAACTGGTAAAGCGCGCCCTGTTTGGACAGTGAGGAGTCCAATAGGCGGCGTGCTGAACAGCCTCGACGTTCGCGAGGGCATGACCGTATCCACTGGTGCGTCTCTGGCACGTGTTAATGGGCTGGAAAAGGTATGGTTAGAAGTTGCGGTGCCTGAGGCGCAGGTTGCAAATGTGGCGCCTGGGCAGCTGGTCAACGCGCGCCTCCCGGCCTTTGCAGGTGAAGTTCTGGAAGGGACGATCCAGGCCGTACTACCACAAGCCAACCTGGATAGCCGCACTGTGCGTGTCCGGGTCGAGCTACCTAACCCGCAACAACGGCTTCGTCCCGGCATGACGGCCGAGGTGACGTTGAGTCGCAACGTCGAAGATGTCTTGGTCATCCCGTCCGAGGCGGTCATTCGCACCGGTCGGCGCGCATTGGTGATGCTGGCCGAGGATCAAGGCCGTTACCGCCCGATTGAGGTTCGCACAGGCCGGGAATTCGATGACCAGACAGAGGTGCTTGAAGGGCTGGAAGCCGGTCAGAAGGTCGTGGCGTCCGGTCAGTTTCTCCTGGATTCAGAGGCGAGCCTACGCGGGCTGACCGCTCAGGGTTTGGAGGAGCCTGCAACTTCTACAGAACCTGCGCTGCACGAGGCTGAAGGTACGATCGTCAGCCTGGAAGATGGCATGGTTGGCCTGTCGCATGGGCCGTTCAAGACGCTGAACATGCCTGGGATGACCATGTCCTTTCCGGTTGCGGATCAATCCCTGCTGTCAGGCTTGCAAGTCGACGACCGCGTCCGTGTGGGCGTGCGTGAAAGCGAAGAGGGCCTGGTCATTGAGCACATCGAGAAGCTGGGGGGCCAGCCATGATCGCAGCCATAATTCGCTGGTCAGTGGCCAACCGCTTTCTGATCCTGCTGGCTACTGTGTTCGCGGTGGCTTGGGGTGTCTGGTCGGTCAAAAACACCGCTGTTGATGCATTGCCAGACCTTTCCGACGTTCAGGTCATCATCCGCACGCCATACCCCGGGCAGGCGCCCCAGATCGTTGAGAATCAGGTCACCTACCCACTGACGACGACCATGCTGTCTGTCCCCGGCGCAAAGACGGTCCGCGGCTACTCCTTCTTCGGGGATAGCTACGTGTACGTCCTGTTTGAGGACGGCACCGACCTCTATTGGGCCCGTTCTCGGGTGCTGGAGTACCTGAGTCAGGTGCAGAGTCGGCTTCCCGCCGCCGCCAAACCCGCTTTGGGCCCTGACGCCACAGGTGTCGGCTGGATCTACCAATATGCTTTGGTAGACCGAACGGGCAAACATGACCTCTCGCAGCTGCGCTCTTTGCAAGATTGGTTCCTGCGCTATGAGCTCAAGACACTGCCCAACGTGGCGGAAGTCGCGCCCATAGGCGGGATGGTCAAGCAGTATCAGGTCGTACTGGATCCCGTGCGCATGGCAAGCAGGGGCGTGACGCAGCAGCAGATTGCAAAGGCGATCGATGAAGCCAACCGTGAAACCGGCGGGAGTGTTCTGGAACTCGCAGAAACCGAGTTCATGGTCCGTGCGACCGGGTATCTCAAGACACTCAAAGACTTTCGAGCCATTCCTTTGCGTCTCGACGGCGGCGTGCCAGTGACGCTAGGGGACGTTGCGCATATCCAGCTCGGCCCGGAAATGCGCCGGGGCATCAGCGAGCTTGACGGTGAAGGTGAGGTAGTCGGCGGCGTGGTGATCCTGCGGAGCGGCAAGAACGCTCGGGAAACCATCGCTGCCGTTCAGACCAAACTGGATGAGCTGAAAGCGAGCCTGCCCCAAGGCGTCGAAATCGTCACGACGTACGACCGTAGCAAGCTGATCGACAGTGCCGTTGAAAACCTCACGCACAAGCTCATCGAGGAGTTCATTGTCGTTGCGTTGGTTTGCGCGATTTTTCTGTGGCATCTGCGCTCGTCGTTGGTCGCCATCGTGTCGTTGCCGATCGGCATCCTGATTGCTTTTGTGATCATGCAGCGGCAAGGCATCAACGCCAACATCATGTCGTTGGGTGGCATCGCGATCGCGATCGGAGCGATGGTCGATGCAGCAATCGTCATGATCGAAAACGCCCACAAGCACATTGAGGCCTGGCACAAGCGGCATCCTGACTCCACCTTGAAGGGCCAGGAGCACTGGAAGGTCATTACTGACGCGGCTGTTGAAGTGGGGCCGGCATTGTTCTTCAGCCTGCTGATCATCACGCTGTCGTTCATTCCAGTGTTCACCCTGGAGGCGCAGGAAGGCCGGCTGTTCGGTCCACTGGCGTTCACCAAAACCTATGCAATGGCAGCCGCCGCGGGCCTGTCTGTCACGCTGGTTCCGGTGCTCATGGGGTATTGGATCAGGGGCAAAATCCCTGACGAACACCGTAATCCACTCAACCGTGGCCTCATCTGGATCTACAAGCCGGCCCTGGACGCGGTACTGCGCTGGCCCAAGATGACTCTGCTGGTGGCTGTTCTGGTCTTCCTGACAGGCTTGTGGCCGGCCTCTCGCCTTGGTGGGGAGTTCTTGCCCCCGCTGGATGAAGGTGACCTCCTTTATATGCCCACTGCGCTTCCAGGCCTCTCCGCTCAGAAGGCTTCTGAGCTACTGCAGCAGACGGACCGGCTCATAAAAACGGTTCCAGAAGTTGCACACGTGTTCGGTAAGGCTGGTCGAGCCGACACCGCTACAGATCCCGCCCCGCTGGAAATGTTCGAGACGACCATTCAGTTCAAGCCGAAGGATCAATGGCGCCCTGGGATGACGCCTGACAAGCTGGTTGAGGAGTTGGATCGCACCGTACAGGTACCTGGATTAGCCAATCTGTGGATCCCGCCGATTCGAAACCGTATCGATATGCTGGCGACGGGTATCAAGAGCCCGATCGGGGTGAAAGTGTATGGCACTGACTTGGCACAGATCGACAAAGCCACCCAGGCAGTGGAAAAAATCGCCAAAACGGTGCCTGGGGTCAGTTCGGCGCTTGCTGAGAGACTGACCGGCGGCAGGTATATCGATGTGGATATCGATCGTGTCGCCGCCGCACGCTACGGCCTGAATATCGCGGACGTGCAATCGATCGTGGCCGGTGCCATCGGTGGTCAAACCATTGGTGAAACCGTGGAAGGGCTCGCCAGGTATCCGATCAACCTCCGCTATGGCCGCGAGTGGCGCGACTCGATATCCGATCTGCGCAACCTACCGATCTACACGCCGCAAGGCAGCCAGATCACGTTGGGGACCGTGGCCAAAGTACAGGTGACAGACGGACCGCCCATGCTTAAAAGCGAAAACGCAAGGCTGTCGGGCTGGGTTTACGTCGATGTTCGTGGCCGCGACATGGCGGCTGTGGTGGGCGATCTGAGGGAAAAGATCAGCAAAGGGGTCCAGCTCGAATCCGGCATGAGCATCAGCTATTCCGGCCAATTCGAATTCATGGAGCGCGCTAACGCGAAGCTGAAGCTCGTCGTTCCGGCTACCTTGCTGATCATTTTTGTATTGCTCTACCTAACGTTTGCCCGCTTTGGCGAGGCGCTGCTCATCATGGCTACGCTGCCATTCGCTCTGACCGGGGGCGTCTGGTTCCTATATCTGCTCGGGTACAACCTATCCGTAGCGACAGGAATCGGATTCATCGCACTGGCAGGCGTTTCTGCTGAGTTCGGCGTCATTATGCTGCTGTATTTGAAGAACGCCTGGACGGATCGGGTTAACGCTGGAGCCCATGGCGAAGGCG
This sequence comes from Pseudomonas sp. NPDC077408, assembly GCF_050269105.1. NCBI lineage: Bacteria > Pseudomonadati > Pseudomonadota > Gammaproteobacteria > Pseudomonadales > Pseudomonadaceae > Pseudomonas > Pseudomonas sp. NPDC077408. Next base: position 66,145 of record NZ_JBNNHS010000011.1, on the reverse strand, counting down.
TCCTGCTCGACGCCATTCGTGAAGGTGCTGTCCAGCGAGTGCGCCCCAAGGCCATGACCGTCGCCGTGATCATCGCTGGCCTGCTGCCCATCCTTTGGGGCGGCGGGACCGGCAGCGAAATCATGAGCCGTATTGCCGCGCCCATGGTGGGCGGGATGATCACCGCGCCGTTGCTCTCCCTGTTCGTTCTGCCGGCAGCCTACCTGCTGATGCGCCGCCGGCAATTGCAGGCCCAGCACGCAACCAAACCCACTGGTGAACATCCGTGAAAATCAAGCACCTCAGCCCTCCTTAAAAGACGGGGCCTGGTTGAATGTAGAGTTCATCTTGAAAAGGCATGGTTTCGACTATTCGATTCACATAAAAAGCAAAGGAGCAAGCGACCGCCACATACGCGGCGGTCGCAGCAATACAAAAGGTTGCGCTTACAGCTTTGTAATTTGAAGAACAGCTTACTGTAAGTGTTGTGCCATTAAGCTATAGGCATCAAACAATCAGGAGTTTAGTCATGAAAGCCATTAGCAAAACCATCCTTTTTACTATGTTCGCTGCCGCCTCCTCTTTCGCAATGGCAGAACAAAATTCTGATCAAGTTATTCAGCGCCATAAAGAAGCCAAGCCAGTACTTAAGGCGCTACTTGAGGAAGGCAAAGTGCTAAGTGTAGGGCCTGCAGGTGCCACAGGTAAAAGTGGGGTTATGCAAAGGAGCAAGTATGATGGCCGTCCCCAAACGTTTGAGATAAAAATCAGAACGCCTGATGACGTGACCCATATCGTGGAATTCCGAGGACTGCCCTTCGGACTCAATAACGGTTAAGCAACGCAAAAAACCACACTCAAAGGATAGATAGATTTTTTCTCTTGCGCCGCCGGCAATTGCATACCGCAGCAACCTACAGATCTGGAGAGACATTCATGAACATCATGTCCATTACCCTTGCCACACTTTTCTTGGTCCCAGCCGCCTATGCTGCCGACAAGAAGCCCATGGATGGCATGCCTATGGATCATAAAGGCATGAACATGCAAATGGACCATAAATCAGCCGCACAGACCGCTACGGCTACTGGCACGATCAAGAAGGTGAATACCGAAAGCGGGACCGTCACCATTGCCCACGGCCCGGTCAAGGCCTTGGGCTGGCCCGCAATGACGATGGGATTCAAAGCAAAGCCTGACCAGCTCCAAAAGCTAAAAGAAGGCGATAAGGTCCAGTTCGATTTCTCCTCGCAGGGAATGGACTCCACGGTCACCCGCATCGAAAAACAGTAAGTGCAGAACCGCTCGCCGTATATGCGACGGGCATAGCTCGATTAAAAGAGAGAAATTACAGCTTTGTAACGTTGAGAACAGCTTCTTGTAAGTCTTGCACTTATAACATATCGGTATCAACTAACCAAAGGGTCAAAACCATGAACCGTATGAACAAAGTGATTTTCCCGCTTATTCTAACTGCTGCTTCATCTTTTGCGTTAGCTGAAGGCGGAAGCGAACGCACGCTGCATCGTTTGAATGATCCGGAAACCAAGTCCACTCTTAAGGAGTTGGTTAAAGAAGGTAAGGTGCTTAACATTGCACCTGCAGGGGCGAACGGCAAGACTGACATGATTCAAAACTATCGTACTAACGCCAAAGTCCAAACCTACGAGATGAGGGTAAAGACACCTGACGGGAAAATTCATACGGTAGAGTTTTTGAGCACCCCGATTGGCGTAAATAACGGCTAACCTGTCAAAGTTAATATCAAGGGTAGGCGACATGCGAGGAATGATGAAAGGATGTGGTGGATGAAGGAGACCGTCAAAGCCGGAAGCTCGCTAAAATGGTGAAGGTCCAGACCAGGTCTTGAATACGAACGATACTGCAACGACCATATCGAAGCAGGTAAGGCTCCTCCGGACGCCCTGCCTGCTTTTGTGCTTGGCCTAACCAGGACCGTACTGATGGAAAAAGTTTCACTGACGAGCAGAATGGCGGTGGCTTTCATGCTCGTGGTTACGGTTGTGCTGATGGTCGCCGCAATCAGCTTCTATTATTTCTGCCAGCTGCATTTCGAGCGCAAGGATGCGCAAGTGCTGAGTGAAAAAGCCGCTGCCGTAGAGCATATGCTACGTAGCAGTACGGCTTTCGGACAGGAGGCCACCTCAAAGATCGATGCGGTCATTGAGCACTCTTTCGGGTTTGCAACTGCGGTAGTGATAGACGGCAAAACGGTTTACTCACACCACAATTTTTCTGAGCGCTTGCTTCCTCTCGTCACGGATAATCAAGAGGAACGCTGGGCAGTAAATTTCGATGGGCACCGGTACAGTGGCATTACCAGAAAAGTAGATCAGTGGGTCGAAGGGCAAGACGCAGTCATCTATCTGGCTTTGGATGTAACGCATCGAGTCCACTTCTTCGAGATGATTCAGCAATGGTTTGCTTATACGCTCGTGATCAGTGCGCTTCTAAGTGGGGCACTAGGTTTTGTTCTGATCAAAAAGGGCTTGAAGCCCATTGGCGAACTATCCAAGACATCTTCAACCGTAACCGCCAACTGCTTAGATACGCGGATTCCGACCGAGTCAGTACCAGGCGAACTTCATGAACTCGTTGCTAACTTCAATGAAATGCTCTCGCGCTTGGATGATTCTTTCCTCCGGCTGTCAGGTTTCTCAGCGGACATCGCGCATGAGCTAAGAACGCCGCTGAACAGCATGCTTACCCAAATGGAGGTCGCGCTCTTGCGCGACCGCGAGAATACCGACTACAAGAACATTTTGTATTCCGCCCTCGAAGAACTTAGGCGCATGTCAAAGATGGTCGATGACATGCTGTTCCTAGCCAAGGCGGACAACGGAAAGATTACGCCCAGTGCCGAAGATGCCAGCATAGCTGAGATTGCCGCTAGCGTTATCGAATATTACGAGCTAGCAGCCGAGGAAAAAAATGTAAAAATCGCTCTTTCAGGCGATGGATCGGTGAATGGGGACAAATCAATGCTAAGACGGGCTATTTCAAACATAGTCTCTAACGCAGTTCGGTATGCGGAGGAACGCAGCACCATAAGCGTTGAAATAAGCGAGAGCGGCGCTTCGGTTTCCACGGCTATTTCCAACCGCGGCATAACTATTCCAGCCGAGCTTCAAACCCGGATATTCGACCGTTTCTACAGGGTCGACACCGCAAGGCGCGAAGGTACTACGTTGAACGCGGGCCTCGGCATGGCTATCACTCGTTCAATAGTAGAAGCGCACAAAGGGCGCATCGCTTGTGAATCAGCTGAGGGACGCACGACTTTTACAATGACGCTTCCAAGGCTTATGTCTAGTTAATGGCAGATGCCCACAACGACCCTGACCTACGCTTTAGAGAAATGCCTGGCTGAACCGAAAGAGGTCACGCCTTTCGAACCTGTATGTTTGATCCTGGAGGTTCCCGTGACAGCGTCCTCATCGAGAAAATGCGGTACGACGGCCGCAGCGCTCAACGAAGCGTGCTTCTGCGTGAGCCTGGATCAGGTTGCGCTCACAAATGCATTGTCCGAACAGCTTGGAAATCCCGAGTTGTCAGAGCTATTGAAGTCACGTTGCCCCCATGTATTTGCTGCTCGACCGGTATTTGTTTCGCCGTCGCGACTGCGTCAGGTGCGTGAGGTCATCCAAGCCATCGAGCGAACCGTGAGTTTGCCCGCTTGGCGCGAGCATGCTCTGGATTCCGCCCCCCCTATTGCGCAACACAACCCTCGTCGCGCGCGGGGCGTCTTCTTTGGCTACGATTTTCATCTGGATGAGGACAAGCTTGGGCTCATCGAAATAAACACAAATGCGGGCGGAGCGATGCTAAACGTATTGCTCGCCCGCGCGCAGCGCAGTTGTTGCAGCGGCGTAGTCGGACTATCGCCGGGGCAGGAATGGCCCGGAGGCTTCGAACAATCGATTCTGCATATGTTCGCCCAAGAATGGTCTGCGAGCGGCGAGCAACGTCCGCTCACGCGCGTGGTGATCTTGGATGAAAGCCCACAAGCCCAATACCTGTATCCGGAGTTCCTTCTTTTTCAGCGGTTATTCGAGTCAGCAGGAATCGACTGCCTAATCGCAGACCCAGCCGATCTGGCCTTTCACAACGAGTGCCTCTTGGTCGACGGAAAGCCTGTGGATCTCGTCTATAACCGACTCACCGATTTCTATCTGGAAGGTGACAATTGCAGCGCGCTGCGCAGCGCTTATTTGGCTGATGTCGTGACGGTAACGCCGCACCCTCAGGCCTATGCCCTTTATGCCGACAAACGCCGGTTGGTTGACCTAACCAACGGACGTTTTTTGGAAGAGATTGGCGTTGGTCAGCAAATCCGAGCCGTATTGGCCCAATACGTCCCGCTTACCGTGCCTGTCGGGCATGGTAACGCAGAGCACCTCTGGCAAAACCGCCGTAGCCTCTTCTTCAAGCCCGTCAGCGGGTTTGGTAGTCGCGGTGCATACCGAGGAGACAAGCTCACCAAGCGCGTTTGGGAAGAAATCGTTGGCGGAAACTACGTCGCCCAGTCCCTTGTAGCTCCTGGCGAGCGTAGAACCGTCGCCGACCCTCAGGTACGACCGATGAAGTTTGACCTGCGCGCGTACGCTTATGCTGGCGAGGTGCAGTGGAACGCTGCCAGGGTCTACCAAGGCCAGACGACCAACTTCAGAACAGAGGGGGGCGGTTTTGCTCCTGTGTTTACCTTAGGCGAGGAAGAGGAGCGAGCCGGTTCTACAGAGCAACCGTCGCACGCCTCGTTCACGTTCTTGCTCGACGAAACCAGCGCCGTAGAGGAACTGCCGCACCCGCTATATCTGGCGCTGGTTCGAGCCGAAATGGCTACTTCTAAGCTTGCCGGTAAGCGTTTCCGATTGGCGGACTGGTATGTCGCAATGGAGGATGGCCATCCTTCCAAAGTCATCCGAGAATGGTACGGCTGGGTTGCATTCGACGCAGATGGCGCTTACCACCCTGAAATTGGCCCACCGGAAAATCGCCAGCCGAATAGTGATGACAAGGTAAATTCAACCGCTCTACCGACACGGGAAGAACACGATCGAATTGAGGCACTGTTGTTTAAAAGCGGGTGAGAGCCTGTCTCGCACAGCCCAGATGTTCCTTACGGGGCGCAGAGCCAAAGGAACATTGCCTTTTCACCCACCTTTCAGGGCCATCATTAAACCCTTGAATGCGCCGTTCAGCCGAGTAAATGCAGCCTGGAAACGAATCGAATTTTCCGCATATTTTGCTTGTTCAACCTGAACGTCGACTGTGTTCTGATCAAGCGACGGTTGATTGGGAACCCTATAGAGTAGGGCCGCATCGCTAAGAGTAACCTCCAAGCCACCAGTATTTATATGACTCTGGTTAGTTTTGGCCAGTGAAAACTCAGTGTTAATTGCCTGCTTGTTTTGAGCGGCAAACACCGAGGCAAAATTCAAATCCCTGGCTTTGAAATTGGGTGTATCAGCATTGGCTATATTGTTGCTCAGCACCTCTGCTCTTTTGGCAGTGTAGAGGAGCGCTTTTTCTGGCCCGCCTAGAGCCTTTTCGAAACTAATCCTCATCAACGATCCTATCAAGTTTGAAAAAAACAGTGCTGATCAGAATTACGTCGATCAGCCTGTAGGATTTACTCCCGACCTGGCACTTGGTCGGGCGGTGCAAAGCCAGAGAGCGTCCGTAATCGTAATGGCTGGAAGAGTAGCGATTTATTACGGATGACACTCCCTATTAGCCGTCATCAGCTTATGTTCGCGAATCATTTGTTTTAGTACATCGTCTACCAATTTGTCGTGCTTCTCCATCCAAGCCAAATGCTCCTCGGTAGAGACGTCTGGCCCTGGATGATCTTTATGGAGCTGGCTCATCATTTCTTCGAGCATTCCCATATGTTCTTTCATATGCACTTGGCGCTCGCAGACTGGCGCTTTCTCTGCTTGAACCAAAACCGCTTCAGCTTTATCGCGCAGTTGCTGAAGGCGCTCGAGAGTGCGGTCGCTTCCTCCTTCAGCCCAAGCTATGGGAGACAGCATCATCGATCCGACAAGGTAAAAAGGTATCAACAATTTCATAAAGGTGATCTCCGTATTAAAGATTCGGCCGCTGCTACTGAGCCTGTTTCGATGGGCTAGGACCATACTTATGCCGCCTCTCAGACCATCTATTTCTGCAAATTTGTTCATATACCCTGTCATGAAGCTGAGCTAGTGATTACATTTTTGTAAGCATTTGGCTTTTCGACCGAGCGAACCGCGCACCCGGCATAAGCTGTCCATCATTAGGGTTAATAAAGCAGGCTTACCTCGGGTTGCTCTTCATGTCAGCTCCGAAGTATTTATAAACTCAACGCGAGCCTGCCGCTTTGAAGCAGCAGTCTAGACTGGCCTTTGAATCGCCTGTAAGCGCACCGACATGAAGAGAACTATGAGAATTGATCAGCAGCTGACAGCTGGAAAGGCAGAATATCCAATGATCGCTTCGCTGGCGGCCGTCGGTGATGGTCGCTCCATGGCATTGGTCGGCCCAGATGGCAACGTGGAATGGTTCTGTCCCCGGTGCTTCGATGGCACACCGCTGATTTGGCCGCTGCTCGATCGCGATCGTGGTGGGCGCCTGCAGCTGTCGACACCGGGTGACCTCAAAACGCATTATCTGGACGATTCTGCAGTATTGGAGTTCGAGGTGCACAGCGCGTCCGGGTCCGCCCGTGTCACGCTTTGTATGGAGTGGCCTGGATCAGACGATCAGCAAAGCTTGCTTTGGCAGGTAGACGGACTAGCTGGCCGTTGTGAGTTCACGCTGATGTTTGAGCCCCGTCCAGATTTCGGAAGCGTAGCCGGTGAGGCAAGCCTTTCGGCCGAAGGTTTAATCTATTCGTATCAGCGGCAACAGCTATTGCTTCAAGCGGACTGCGCACTGTATCCAGACGGTGAAGGCTGGCAGGGAGTCCTCTCAGTAGATGCAGGAGGGAGTGCCGGAATTTGTCTAAGCGTTTCCTTAGAGCAAGATGCCCCACCCGTTCCTGTATCGATTGAATCAGTGCCAGCTCGGATTGCGGCGACGTTGAAAGCGTGGCGTGACTGGTGTGCAGCGCTGGATTGCCCCGCTAGTTATCGGGCCGACGTCGTGCGTAGCGCTATCACTCTTAAGTTGCTGACATACGAACCCAGCGGGGCGGTTGTAGCTGCTGGAACGACATCCCTACCTGAACGCTTGGGCGGCGAGCGTAACTGGGATTATCGGTATACCTGGTTCCGAGACGCGGGGCTGACACTTGGTGCTCTCTTCGGCCTCGGTTGTCGAGATGAGGCACATCGTTGGGCCCAGTGGATGCAGCGAACCATTGAGCAGCATGGGACGCCGCTGGCCGTGCTATACGATGTAAACGGTGCTGCGCCGCCGCCAGAACGTAATATCGAAGGGGTTGATGGCTATCGCGGCTCGCGGCCGGTGCGTGTAGGTAACGCTGCCGACGGCCAGTTTCAGCTGGATGTTTATGGCGAGTTGCTGGAGTGCGTGAGCATCTGCGATAGCATGGGTGACGATGCGATGCGGGCGCACTGGCCTCATATGCGCGCCGCTGCTGATTTCATTGCCGCGCACTGGCAGGAGCCTGACCAAAGCATTTGGGAGATGCGCAGCGCGCCGCGCCACTATGTGCACTCCAAGGTTATGGCGTGGGCCGGCCTACAGCGTGCGCTTTGGCTGAAGCGCCGCCATGACCTAGATGGAGATGAGGAAAGCTGGGTCAATCAGGCCGAGGCTCTACGTCAGTTAGTCCTGCGTCGTGGTGTCAGCGCCGACGGCAGCCATTTCATCCGGGCCTTCGATGACGATAGGCTTGACGCCAGCCTTCTGCTGTTAGCACGTGTTGGTTTCATCGAAGGCAGCGACGAGCGTTTCATCAATACGGTCGATGCGATCCGTAAACAACTGGACGAAGGCGGCGTCGCGCTACGGCGCTACCCTGCTGAAATTTCGGATGGGCTACAGGGCCGAGAAGGCGCCTTCTTCATATGCAGCTTTTGGCTCGTCGAGGCATTAGTGCAAACCGGCCGGCCTCGAGAGGCAAAGGAATTTTTCGAACAGCTGCTGCAACGCAAGGGTGAGCACGGCCTGTTCGCTGAGGAGTTCGACACCCGAAGCGGCCAGCATCTAGGCAACATACCGCAGGCCTTTTCTCATGTGGGTTTGATCAATGCCGCACTGAGCCTCGGTTCTTTTGATTAACGTGCCCGCGTTCAACGGGCGCTTTTGCCTGATCCAATTGATGCGACCCGGCTAGCTGGCAATAGCAACAACTACCGCTACGCCAAACACCATTACCAACGCCAAGGCACCCGCAGCCAGCTTGCCCACGGTTTCGGAGCTTAGGCCCAGTGCCTTTCCTTTTGTCTGGTCGCCGAAGCGCCCTTCGAGGCGATGCAGCCCAACTACCGGCTGGAACAAGTTGTCCGGCTGTTCATCGCTAGCCGGTTCGTCGGTCATCTGCCCGTTCCAGGCCTGCTTGGCCATCATCCGATCAAGCAGGCCGGGCATGAACATATTGCCAATGATGGCCTGGAACGAGGCGCGCCCCAGCCAAAGTTCGCGGGGTGCGTCGGTCGCTGCACGGAGGATGGCGCGCGCGGCGACCTCTGGCGTATGGATAGGAGGGACTGGCTGCGGACGCTTTTGCATCTTGTTGCGCGACCAGTCGAACTGCGGCGTGTTGTGTGCCGGCAGCTGCACCATGGTCAGCCGTACGCGGCTGTTGGTATGGATCAGCTCGCAGCGCAGCGAGTCGGTAAACCCGCGGATGGCGAACTTGGCGGCGCAGTAAGCCGATTGCAAGGGAATCGCGCGATAGGAGAGGGCCGAGCCCACCTGGACGATGGTGCCTCGGTTGCGCGACTCCATATAGCGCAGCGCTGCCAGCGTGCCGTGAACGAAACCGAGATAGGTCACCTCGGTCACCCGCTTGTATTCCGCCGCGCTGGTTTTGTTGACCGGGCCGAACACCGTAGCCATCGCGGCGTTGACCCATATCTCGATCGGACCCAGCTCCGCCTCGATACGCTCGGCTGCCTTATCGACCGCCTCGGCGTCGGCCACATCCGCTGAAATCGCCAGCGTCATGGTGCCCTTTTCCTCCAGTTCAGCACGGGTATCGGCTAACCCCTCTTCGCCGCGGGCGATCACTGCGATGCGAAAGCCAGCTTGCGCGAACGCATGAGCTGTCGCTCTTCCTATGCCTGCGGTCCCGCCACAAATCACGGCGGTTTTTGCGCGGTCGGTCATGTTCGACTCCTGTGCTGGTTGGATTGCATTGGCTTAGCGCAACAGCGCGTTCCAGCCGGCATAACGGTGGTTAATCACCCCCTTCGGAAGGCTCAGCACTATTACCAGCAGACCAGCGATCAGGCTGCCGATCGTGGCGGCGAATCCTGCCCCGTCTAGGAACGAGGGCGCGGCGATCAACCAGGCGCCGATGGGAAGATTCAGAAACCGCAGCGGGCGAGCTACTTCTGCAAAGGCCAGCACCGAGACGGTGATCAGCAGCGAGCCCATCAGGTGATCACTGTTGGCCATCGCGCCGTCGGTACCGAAGATCAACCGGGTCGACATCAGCCAGACGCCTAGAATGCACAGCAGCGCGAGCCCCCAGGGCAGGTTTACTCCGCGAAGGCCTTTGAGGGTCATTGAGGAGAGGCTGCCGTCGAACTCCGGCGTGTTGTCCTCGCGGGCGCCTTCCATTGCATCGCCCATGAAAAAGGTCTTCCAGAACGGCTTGCCGCGACGTCGCGCGTCTTTCAGAAACTGCCCCATGGCGACCAGCTCATCCAGTGCGTAAGGCATCATCACCAGCATGGCCAAGGCCTGAACCAGGCACAGCGTGCACCAGGTGTCGATGAAAATCGGCTGGGCGATGATGAAGAAGATACTCACCGCGCCAAGGGGCACGACCACCACGCCGAACGCTGCGACCATCCACGGCATGGTGCGCCAGCGCCGGGCATCGCCCATAACCGCCATGAGCAGCTCGATCATATAGGCCATCACACCGATCCCTGCATCGGATACCGGCCAGGCGCGCGACATGTCCGAGGTAATGATGGTCTCGGTGCCGTTAGGTTCGGTGCCGAAAAAAGGATCCCAGGCGTTCGAGGTATGGCCAAGCTGATAAGCGGCCAGATAACGCGCGAGCAGAATGCCGATCACGGCGAGGATGGCTATTGGCAGGCGTTGCAGCCAAGTCGAAGGGTTGTAATCCCAGCCCGGCGGCACTGCAGCCTTTTGCATCATGCCCTGCATGCTCATGCCGGGCATCATCGGCACCAGAGTAGAGAAGGCGATCACCAGCCCACCGACCAGCAAGGCATTGCCGTAGCTCGCCGGGGATGGAGTCCAGAACAGCAGCGGCGCGAACATCAACCACAATCCCATGACCGTGTTGGCCCATTGCGCCCAGCTAATCCGTTTGAGCGAGAGGATGGCGAACAACACGATCAACGCGCCGCTGATGACGTCGTTCCAGGTCATCAGCAACGCGCGGGTGGCGACTTCAGGCAAATTACGTTCGGCTGCCAGGCGTGGCAGATCAAGGTCACCCGGCGCTACGTTCATGTAGCCGAAGATGAAGGGCGCACTCAGCACCCAAAAGCCGAGCAATACATTGACGAAGTGGCACCACAGCGTCGCGAGATGGCGTCGCTCCATCATCTGCATATGCGCATCCATACCCATATCGGACGACGTGGCGCCTTGGCGTAGATATTCTCCTTGATGCTCCATAGATCTAGTCCCCAGCACTGTAGTATCGGTTACTTTGCGGCAAGAGAAAAAAGCGTTACGGTGTTGCGACCGCGCGCAGGTTTGGGTGAGCTAGGCCAGCGGATATCTAGGCTTTTCTGCTAGCAAGTCAGCTGGCTGAGCTTCTGCACATGCTGGGATATAACGGTCAATCCGGCGAAGCGGCTCTGGCAACGAGATATGAGCTTTGCCAGAGCAGCAAGTCGAGATTGTTACGCAGCCATGCGCTCGCATTCTTCAGCGCACTTCATGCACGCTTTGGCACACTCTTGGCAGTGATCCATCTGATGTTTCGCGCATTCCTCACCGCATGCGCGGCAGATCTTGGCGCAAAGGGCACAGAACTCCTTGGCGTACTCACTTTCACGGCTCATCAGTGTGGCGGCCAACCTACAAATGTCTGCGCAGTCACGGTCCAACTCGATGCAGCGAGCCATCATTTTTACGTCATCCTCACGCAGGCAAGCAGAGGCGCACGTTTCGCACACTAGGGCACAGTTCGAACAAGCTTGGATACAGGAAGCGAACATTGAGTTTGTCATTGCGTTCTCCAGGGTTCGATAGTGGTATGTCGTCGGTGCCTACTAGCCAAATACCTCATAAGCGTATTAGCAGGCACTGAATTACGACACGCTCCTACCGAGCCCGTTTCGACCAACTTCATTACAATGCTGTAAGGTGCGCAACGGTACCGAATATGATGTATGCGGTGACAGTTGGAGACGATGAGCCAAACTTCCGATGGCTTAGCCGGCTTCGCTAGTCTGTTCTAGATAACCGGTGGGGTATGGGGAGCTCCCGGTCGCCACGACTGGGAGCATCCAATGGGGAACGGCCGGAGCGAAAGCCCTTAACTATGAGAGTCACTAGACCTGCGGCCTAATGGTTGTGAAAAGCCCTCCGGTACCGTTGCGTCGAATTAGGATGGCCTAAGACCGACCCCCTTTGCTTGTGCCGAGGCGTCTTTCTAAGAGCCTGGTCAGAACCGCTTAGGTACAGACATACCGGATGTTAGTGGTCGTGTTGCTTCCCGTCTGCGTGTACATGGTTTTTTGAAGGAGATTTGCCTTCCGCATCGGCGTTGTCACCGCCATTGCCATTGCTGTGTTTAACCGCCTGGGGCTCCTCTGACGCATGATGGTCATCGCTTTCATTATTACCATGGTGACCAAAGTTTGATTGGCCGGCTGCATCACTTGAGCTGCTAGAGCCATGGTGATCCGAGTCGCCACTGTCGCCCTGATGGTGGTCGTCCAAGGCCACCTCACCATGTTGTTGACCGTGCCCAGCTGGGGTCTCCCCACCACCATGCTGGTGACCACCGCTAGACGCAACGAGTGCTCGATACGCTCCTTCATCTAACTCAGGAAGCTTCTGCAGAAAAGCCACCATTCCCCAGATGTACGGGTCAGCCATGCTTTTACCCCACGCAGGCATCCCAGTGGCCTTGATGCCATGCTTGATGACCCAAAATGTTTTTGCTGGGTCACCGTATAGCCCCGCTTCAGCCAGGCTGGGTGGTGCGGGATAAAGGCCATTGCTTAGCTCGGTCTCAGCCATGCCTGGCGCCAAATGACAACCCACACACATCGAGTCGTAGTTCCCCGCCCCGGCGCGGATTTGGTCTTCATCGTCGAGAGATGGCACGACTATGTCTTCGGAACGAACCTCAATCGAGCGATTGCGAGCAGTTTCCAGGAATGCGTGCACGACTCCCGTATGAGGATCATCCGCGGCAACGCTAATCAGTCCTGAGAAAACAACTCCGGCCACTACCAACAGGCCCAGAGCACAGAAGGCAGCGAAGCTAATAATTATTCTTTTCATCGAAGGTCCTTAAAACCAAAGCCTGATGCCAGCAACGAACCGCGCCTCATCTAGGTCTTCGCCCTCATCTCTCGCCATATCAGCGGTATTACCGTATGCCCGGCTCCACGTGACGCCGATGTACGGTGCGAACTCACGAACGATTTCGTATCGGAGGCGGAGCCCCACCTCTGTATTTGCTAGACCAGCGCCCACTCCGCGTGCAGGATCGTCCTTGCCATAGAAATTGAGCTCGGCAGTTGGTTGGAGGATGAGCCGGTTAGTTAGGAGAATGTCGTACTCGCCTTCAAAACGTGCTGCTGTCTGCCCACCTTCACCGACGAAGGCGGTGGCTTCCGCCTCAAACCCATACAGCGCCATCCCCTGGACGCCTAAAGCCGCCCACGTCTGCGGCGACTCGGGCTTAAAGTCCTGGCGAACACCTGCTACTACATCCCACCAGGGACTGATTGCACGCCCGTAAAGCGCCTGAATTTCCGCGTCTTCAGTAACGCCATTCGTTCGCTCACCTTCCGAGCGAAACCAGAACCGATTGATATCGCCACCAACCCAGGCAGTAGCTTCCCAACTGAGGGTGCTACCTTCATTTGCGTCCTGGTACTCAAGTTGATCTAGCAGAAGGAACCAGGCCAGATACTTGTCATGGACCGTATGACCTTGAAGACCAGGGAAAGCCGCTTCTCTATCCGCATCGGTCAATACTGGAATGAACGAGGGATGAACCATGCCGGGCATTTCGAGCGTATCGTCATGCTTCATTTGGCCATGGTTCATCTTGCTATGGTCCATCGCACCATGACCCATTGCAGAATGGTCCATTTGCCCACCGGAGCCATGATTCATTGCCGCGGGCTTGGCAGAAGATGCAGGGGCTTGAGCTGCCGGAATAGGAGGGGTTTGATGCATCGAGTGATCCATCATCTCGGCGGCGTTGGCTATCCGTCCAGCCGCTGCGCTCAACGAAACTCCGAGCGCAATAAGAGCAAAGCGAGAAGATCTAGTGGTCATGGTGCGAATCCACCTCAGTACCAGTAGCCTTCGGGTCATGATCCATCTTGCCATGGTCCATTTCACCATGGTCCATCGAGCCATGACCCATGTCGCCGTGGTCCATTTCTGAGTTAGAGGAGCCTTGTGTCTGAGATGCCGGCTTGTTGCCTGAATTTTGCGACGAAGCCGATGGTTGCTTGTGCTGATCATGCGTTTGCTCTGCAAACGCAGCTGATATATTCATTACGCCCAGCAGACTGAACATTAACGCGCTGCCGATAAGAGTTTTACGCTTCATAAAATTTCCCATATAAAGTTCCTCTTACTCGTCCACTCGGACTTCACGAAACATGCCCATTTCCATGTGAAGCAGTAGGTGACAGTGATAAGCCCAACGCCCGAGTGCATCGGCTGTCACGCGGTAGCTGCGCTTCGAACCTGGAGGCATGTCGATCGTGTGCTTGCGAACCATGAACTTTCCATTCTCATCCTCAAGATCGCTCCACATACCATGCAGATGAATCGGATGGGTCATCATGGTGTCGTTGACCAAAGTGATGCGTACCCGCTCGCCATATTTGAGCCGCAGGGGCTCCGAATCAGAGAACTCTATGCCGTCAAATGACCAGGAGAACTTCTCCATGTGGCCGGTGAGATGGAGTTCGATCGTCCGACTGGGCTCACGGCCGTCCGGATCGGGGAAAGTGCTTCTCAAGTCGCCATAGGTCAGGACTCGGCGGCCGTTGTCTCGTAAGCCAATACCGGGATCGTTCAGCCTATGAGTTGGGCTCATGGTCTGCATGTCCACCAGTGGGTTATTGGACTCTGAGGGCGGGTGCGATTGCATACCTGCGCTCATCCCAGCCATTCCAGAGTGGTCCATCCCGGACATCCCACCCATTTTGCTGTGATCCATGCCGGCCATTGCGCCCATGTCGCCCATCCCTTGCATGTCACCGTGGTTCATGCCGGACATGTTGCTATGGTCCATCGCGCCCATGTCGCCGCCATGGTCCATGCCCGCCATACCGCCCATGCTGCCGTGATCCATCCCCATGTCGTCCATGGTGATTAGTGGTCGAGGATCGGTTTCTGGAACAGGAGCGCTCAGCCCTTCGGCAACCGCTAGCGTGCCACGGGCGTATCCTGTGCGATCCATCGATTGGGCGAAGATCGTGTAAGCCTCCTCGGTCGCAGGCTCGACAATCACATCGTAGGTTTCTGCCACGGCAATGCGGAATTCGTCGACGCTAACTGGGTTGACGTATTGGCCATCGGCTGCGACTACAGTCATCTTCAGCCCTGGAATGCGGACATCGAAATAGCTCATGGCCGAGCCGTTGATGAACCGCAGACGAAGCTTCTCGCCGGGCTTAAAGATGCCGGTCCAGTTCCCGTCGGGTGCTTGGCCGTTCATTAGATAGGTATAGGTGTAGCCGCTTACGTCGGCGAGGTCGGTGGGACTCATTTTCATCTGAGCCCACATTTTCCGATTCGCAATCGTAGCGGCCCAGCCGTCTTCGCTCACGTCGTTAATGAAGTCTCCGACAGTGCGCTTGTGGAAGTTGTAATAATCGGACTGCTTCTTGAGCTTAGAAAGGATTCGAGCGGGATCCTCATCGGACCAATCAGTCAACATCACCACATAGTCGCGGTCATAGCTGAACGGTTCGGGATCCTTCGCATCGATGACCAAGGGACCATAGACACCAAGCTGCTCTTGTAGGCCTGAATGACTGTGGTACCAATAGGTACCGTTCTGTTTAACCTGAAACTTGTAGACATACATGCCATCGGGAGCGATGCCGTGGAAGCTCAATCCAGGCACGCCATCCATGTTGGCCGGCAGGATCATGCCGTGCCAGTGAATCGATGTATCTTCGCTCAACTTATTTCTGACTCGCAGCGTGACGGTATCCCCTTCACGCCAACGTAGAAGCGGCCCTGGGATGGTCCCATTGATAGTCATCGCTGTCCGGGCCGCGCCGGTGATATTGACCGGCGTCTCCCCAATCAGCAGATCGAACTCCGTGCCACTTAGTACGCTGGGCTGGCCTGGGCTAGTCACTGCCCAGACCGGAGCTCGCCACAAGCCAAGACCGCCAAGGATGCCTGCGGCAGTCAAGCCTTTAACAAAGGTTCGCCTAGAGGTTTTACGTTGCATGTGTAGGTTCCAATCAAACTAAGGAGCCAAGCCGAAACCAGCCGTAAGGTTGGTGTTGCCAGCGTTAATTGATCTTAGAAACTCGCGCACGGTCTGTCTTATCAAGCGACTCGCCTTTAATCGTAAATATGGCATGCCTAAGAAAGACGCGGGATTACATTTTTGTAAGCTTAAAGCGCTTCAGAAATCGCCCAAAAAATCGCCTGTGAGCATGTCAATCTCCAGGTGGAAGCTGCGCAATGGCTTTTGATTTCCGTGCAAGGATCCGGTTGCAACGATACTCATTGAAGTCAAAGATTGCTCAATGTACGGCTAATACCATCAGCCTCTAACCGCTGCCTTCACATTATTATATTCCGATCATCTTAATAGTTTAATTTAGGCTGCAGCTTTGATAATAATCGCTTAAAATAATGTGCGCTGTTAATACTGATATCGCCGGTTCTTCCAACGAATGTTACAACTACCAACACCGTGGCAACTACAACATCCGAGAAAGCTGCCACAGTTCCGAGAGGTGCATGGTCACAGTTGCGTAAGGTTTCGCTTCAGCAATTAGCGTGGGCGTGCTTCGCTGAAGTTGCTTTTGAGGCTACCTCCTGGGCTTGGTCCTTCTGGTCAGCCTGATAACTAGCGATCGCTATTTGGCGAGCCTGCTCCATACGAGCAAAGGTACGATCACCACCACCTTCTGCCATTGCATAGGAAGAGCTTGCTGCGATGGCGAGCAGTACAGAAACGGATCTGAAGAATTTCATTACTTGTTACCTCGTTCGAAGACATGGGAGACCCAGCGCAGCTCCATAAATAGAGGCTTTGGCTTTGGCTTGGTCTTGTGTCTAAGCTAACCGAGCGTTCCTGTCAGAACCCTGATTTAGACATTACGGTTTCGTCAGTAATGCATAAAGGCAGTGAGCCCAAGCGAAAGCGCAGGTAGCGTGCATGGTGCCTTTTCGTTCAGGCAAATAGGTCTTGTTTCCAGCGGGCAAAAAAAGGGCGCCATCTAGGCGCCGATAGGCCAAAGGAGCATGGAAAAGGCCAAAAAGCAGAGTGTGGGAGCAACTGCTGATGTAGACGTTAACGCTACAAGCTGTCAGACAGATGATGCGAGCATTACGTTTCTGTAAGGTACTGGCTGCACGCCCTGACAATCGGCACACTGCTCCAAATGCCGGAGGGAATACTTTCATGAAGCTTCTTGTTGCTGAAGACGAGCCGAAAACAGGCACCTACCTACAGCAGGGGCTTTCAGAGGCAGGCTTCACAGTCGATAGAGTTGAAAACGGGACCGATGCTGCTCAGCACGCGCTTCATACCACATACGACTTGCTCATCTTAGACGTGATGATGCCTGGCCTGGATGGGTGGCAGGTTTTACAGAAAGTCCGCGCTGCTGGTAATGAGGTTCCCGTGCTCTTTCTCACCGCCCGAGACGGGGTTCAGGATCGAGTAAAGGGATTGGAGTTGGGCGCTGATGATTATCTCATCAAGCCGTTTGCCTTCTCCGAATTGCTAGCCAGGATCCGTACGTTGCTTCGCCGCGGCAATAATGTCCCCAACCAAACAATACTCAAACTCCTCGACCTTGAGGTCGATCTGCTCAGGCGTCGAGTTACGCGATCGGGGAAACGAATAGACCTAACTGCAAAGGAATTCGCACTTCTTGAGCTATTACTTCGGCGTCGCGGGGAAGTGCTCTCAAAGTCCCTTATCGCCTCCCAAGTATGGGACATGAATTTCGACAGCGATACCAATGTGATTGAGGTGGCGGTACGACGGCTGAGAGCAAAAATCGATGATGAGTTCGAACCTAAGCTCATACAAACCGCGCGTGGGATGGGCTATTTGATCGACGCGCCAGACCCCTAGAGCGAAATGCTCGGCATTTCACGCGATGGGCCAAGCTACCGGTACCGATGCGGTTAAGGCGAGCCACCGAGCAAGGAGCGGTGCCGAACCTCAGTTCTCCGAGCTGGATTTCTTCAGCTGTGGCACGAAGAAGATGGGTCTCTGCGGGGGAGCTATCAGAATATCACTGGATTTGATGCTAGTGCCCTTGCGACGCCTGGTCTTGCCATCCTTACCGACCGCCAGCAAATCACCGGTCGCAACAGCGATATCGAGCGCCTGCTTTACGCGAAACTCGTCAGCCATGGTGTAGTTGGTCAATCCGCTCATCAGGCCCAAAAAAGGTTGCCGTTCTACCTCGTAGACCTGTTTGGGCAAGAGCTCTGAAAGTTCTCCTCGGACGCGGTCATCGGTGGCATCGTCGAAGTGATGCTCATCCAACAGCAAATCGTGTTGGCCTGTCACGGCGATATCCGATTGGCGTCGTAGCCGAAAAAGCTGGAAGGCGACAGCATATGGGAAAAGTTGTTGCCGTATTTCCAGTGGATCTTCTTCATCACATCGTTGGCGCGGTAGTTGTTCGCCAGATGGATAAACCAATAGGCCATCGGGTTGCTGCCAGCAGGGCGGATGAAGAACACGGTCATGTACTGGGCACCGCTTTCCTGTTTGATCCCTTCAGACAGATGGCGTTGGATCAGGTACTGCCAATTGCGAGGCTGATGTGCCTTCAGCTCTTTCAGCATGCCATGCGCTTTTGTTGGTGCAATCTATAAGCGTGCGTCGGTTGCCGGGCATTAGTAAATGAAAGGCTACCGAGACAGTAAAGATTTGAAGTGGGCAGTCTTCAAGCTAATCAGGCGATCTACAATAAAGCCAACGTCTAACCGAGTCACATTGAAGTCAATTTAGTCGATTAAACGTCTTTATATATAGCGCGCCTCGGTTGCATGCGGCTTTTGATTGGGAATGCAATGGCGGGACATTAGCGCGTGCACGCTTACCGTGGTGCATTGAAACTCAAAATATCCAGTTGCTCGGTCAGCCAGCGATGCGCCTGATATGTACTCTGAAATTTACGAGCTAGGATGCGTACACCTTTATCTACGCTACAGTCACGGAGCGTGAGGCCATGACCTTCTTCGTCGATTTCGTAGGTCTTTGCTTTCATATCGCCGAGCTGCATCGCCAGCAGCCTAACGTCATCGAGTGAATGAATGGGGGCTATGCTGTGCTTGCGCACGTAGGAGCGTACCTTCTCAGAAAGCTCATTGATGTCATCTGCATTAATGCGGTGGACTATATCATCTGAATCTGGGATTTTCTCCGGATAGTCATCATCAAGTGATACGCAGTGTTCCACACCGTGAATGCTTGCTACTAGGTATTGACCGCCGACTTCGTCGCGCTCGCAGTTAAGAATTAGGATAGACATGATTTTTCCTCAGGTTGTTGTTCTGTTCATAATTCTAAGTTGCTCTGCTTAAAAAAGGCAATAGGCTAACTGTATTTTTATGCAGTCTCTGGTTAACGCCCCGGAGGCCGTTCGGCTGGCTATCTAGTAGAGTGTTCGACCCAAAACTCATAATTTAAAAGTGGCACAAGCAGTATGTCGTGGGCAGTGGTGTCTCGGTAAGCGATCGCGCCAGTCCGTCGCCGACCCAGGCTGTGAGCGCAATTTAAAATTACTCTACTTGGTTCTCGCATTTTAAAATGTGAATCGGCTGAAAGAGTGGAAGCACCTGCTGATACCCGACGCTATCCAGTCGGTCTATGTGCTGCTCCCGGCGGGTTGTCTTGATGGGTCAGGTAACATGGTGCGTTCTTGGCCAACGAACCAAAGTCCGGAATGCGATATAGAAAGGATAGAATTTTTGCACCTTTGCAATGTTTGGCTTTTGGGGTTATATAAAAAATAATGCTCTGGTTGTTGTTTTTTTGTTTTCGTATTTGCAATAATTGATTGTGTGGCATGTGTCACGCAAATAATAATTAGAAGAATAATATGAATGCAGAGACTCAAAGCGCCTATATTAGTTTGGCCAGTAATTTTTATGCGACTCGGATGCAGGGCGTTGAGCTTGATGAGCTCAATATTATTGGTGCTTTACTACGGGCGGCCCCTGATTACCGCCCGGATTATTATCGGCGCCTACGTAACGCTTTGGCGTTTGATCAAAAGCATCGAGGAAATTTCTGGGCTGCCCAAGAAATCAATCGTACGCTCAATCCGGTCACTGTGTTAAATCTGCCGCGAAAGAAAAAGCAGCGACGTCCGCAGAAGCTTTCTACCGCTGATTTCGAAGCGTGGCTACGGTGTCTGGCTGAACGAGATATGCCTGTCGAAGCGGGAGCTTTAATGGTGATATCTCTTACCGGAGCGCGACCATGCGAGCTTAACGGAATTTCTATCGATGGCCGGCGCATCCATATATCCGGTGCAAAGCTTAGCCACAACGGTTTACGCGGCGCTAGCCGAACGCTTGAGGCTGATGGAGACGTCTGCAATATCTTGAGAAACGCTCTCGCTGCTTTTAAATGTCAGCCGCGCAGTATGGATTCAATACGCGTTGCGCTTCACCAAGTCGCTACTGAGCTATTCGGTAGGAGGAAGGTGCCGAGTATGTACACACTTCGTCACCAGTTCGGCTCAAATCTGAAAGCCTCAGGCATGTCCGCAATAGAAATGGCATACGTCATGGGGCACCAGGCTACCGATTCGATTAGCCGCTATGGCGATAAAAGATTTGGACGTGCAGAAGCGGTTAAGGTTAAGCCTGCAAGCGATGCTGACTTTTCAAAGGTGAGAGATACAGTGCCTGCTCGAATGCGTGCGGACGCCGTGGCTCTTAATGATCAGCGAGACTTGGATCGTAGGACTGAGGTCGCTGACGGCTGAGGTGATGTGGTCATTTCAGCGGACAATCATGAATTCCTTAGGCTATAGAGCGTTTGTATCTAGCTCTGGTTTTGATAGCGGTTTCCACCTTTACGTCGTCAACGCTCAGGTATCTGTTCGTTTTGTCGAACCATTGCATCGCCCTTTGTGATTGGCGTATAAACACACAAACACCTATTAGCGGAGAACGCTATGAATACCATTCGCTGGAATGTCGCCGTCTCGGCCGACACCGACCAGTCGCTTCGGATGTTTCTGGCCAGCCAGGGCGGCGGCCGTAAGGGCGACCTGTCGCGCTTCATCGAAGAAGCGGTACGGGCACACATCCTGGAGCTGAGCGCTGAGCAGGCCAAGGCCGCTAACGCCCATCTGAGTGAGGCAGAATTGACCAACGCGGTTGACGAAGCGCTCGACTGGGCACGTAAGCGCTGATGCGGGTCGTGTTGGATACCAACATCCTGTTCAGCGCCCTGATCTCGCCACATGGCGCGCCCGATGCGATCTACCGTGCCTGGCGGGCGGCGCGTTTCGAGGTGGTGACCTCGCGGATGCAACTCGATGAAATTCGTCGAGCCAGCCGCTATCCCAAGCTTCAGGCCATCCTACAGCCCGCCAAGGTGGGCGCCATGATCAATAACCTGCAACGGGCTGTGGTACTGGAGCGCCTGACCATCGAGGTCGAAGCCGATGATCCGGATGACTCGTTTTTGCTGGCCATGGCCTTGGCGGGCGATGCGGACTACCTGGTAACCGGTGATCGCCGCGCCGGCCTGCTGCAACGCGGGCACATCGAACACACGCGGATCGTCACGCCCGCCGTGTTCTGCGTCGAGGTGCTGTGATCAATGCCGGTCGGTTTTCTGACTCAAGAGCAACGCGACGGTTTTGGCCGCTATGTTGATTCGCCCAGCCGTGAAGAGCTGGAACGTTACTTCCACCTGAGCGATGAAGACCGTGAAGCCATCCAGGTGCTGCGGGGTAACCATAACCGTCTGGGTTATGCCGTTCTGCTGACCACCGTCCGCTTCGTTGGCGTTCTGCCGGACAAGCCCGCCGCCGTGCCGGTGGAAGTCCTGCAGGTGCTTTGCCGACAACTGGCGATTCCAGACCCCGACTGCCTCCAGCGCTATAGCGATCATCGCCGCTGGATACATGCCACCGATATTCAGAACCGCTTTGGCTATCGTCATTTCACCGATCCGGGCATCGGCTTTCGCTTGAGCCGCTGGCTGTATGCCCTCTGCTGGACGGGCACCGACCGGCCGGGAGTGCTGTTTGAGCGAGCCACCTCGTGGCTGTTCACACAGAAAGTCCTCCTGCCTGGTGTGTCTCAACTAGAGCGCTTTATCGCCCAGTTGCGCAGTCGGGTCGAAGAACGCCTCTGGTTTACGCTGGGCCGCAGCGTGACTGAGGAACAGCGATTGCAACTGCAAGACTTGCTGACGGTGGCCGAAGGCAACCGCAGCTCCCGGCTGGATCAATTGCGCTCCGGCCCGGTCATGGTCAGTGGCCCCGCGTTGATTCGGGCACTGCGCCGGCTCGATGACGTGCGCGGCATCGGCATCACCTTGCCGGCGGCGGCGCACATCCCTCCCAGCCGTATCGCCGCCCTGGCCCGCTTCGCCAACACGGCCAAGGTCACCGCGATTAATCGGCTGCCGGCGTCGCGGCGGATGGCGACACTGGTGGCCTTCGCACTCTGCCTGGAGGCGACTGCGCACGACGACGCACTGGAAGTCCTGGAGGCCTTGCTGCGCGACCTGTTCAGCAACGCGGAGAAGGCCGACAAGAAAGCCCGCATGCGCAGCCTGAAAGACCTGGATCGGTCGGCCGCGACGCTCGCCGCCGCGTGCAAGGTCGTGCTGGACAGCTCGATCAGCGATGACAACGTGCGCGCCCGGCTGTTCAACGACCTGCCGAGGACCACCCTGGAAAAGGCCCTGGAAGAGGTCAACGCGCTGATCCGCCCGGTAGATGACGTCTATTTTCTTGCATTGGAAGCGCGCTACCGCAGCGTGCGCCGCTTCCTGCCCGACCTGCTCAAGCACATCCGCTTCGGCTTCAGCCCGGCCGGCAAGGGCGTGGCGGCTAGTCTGGAGTGGCTGCAACTGAACCTGCCGCGCCGGAAGCCAGAGGATGACGCGCCGCAGGAGATCGTGGCCAAGGCTTGGCAGAAGCACATCACCCGCGAAGATGGCTCCCTCGACATGGGTGCCTATGTGTTCTGCACGCTCGATGCGCTGCGCACGGCCCTGCGCCGCCGCGATGTCTTCGTCTCGCCCAGTTGGCGCTATGCCGACCCGCGCCTTGGCCTGCTCGACGGTGCCGAATGGCTGGCGGCGCGACCGATCATCTGCCGGTCACTGGGCCTGACCATCGACGCCAAAACCACCCTGGACGCCTTGTCCGTCGAGCTGGATGCAACCTGGCTGGCAGTAGCCGCGCGCCTGCCCGACAACCCGGCGATTCAACTGAGCGAGAACACCGAGGGCAAGACCGAACTGTCGCTCGGGGCGCTGGACAAGCTGGACGAGCCCTGCTCGTTGCTGCAACTGCGGGCGGCCGTGTCTGACCTGATGCCGCGTGTCGATCTGCCGGAAATCCTCTTGGAAATCGCCGCCCGCACTGGCTTTTCCGAGGCCTTCACCCATGTCTCCGAACGCAATGCACGCGCCGACAACCTGGTCACCAGCCTCTGCGCGGTGCTGTTGGGCGGGGCCTGCAACACCGGCCTGGAGCCCTTGATCCGCACCGACAACCCGGCGCTGCGCCGTGACCGGCTGTCCTGGGTCAGCCAGAATTATATCCGCGACGACACCCTGTCAGCGGCTAACGCCATCCTGGTCGGAGCGCAAAGCCAACTGGAACTGGCCCAAGTCTGGGGTGGCGGCGAGGTCGCCTCCGCCGATGGCATGCGCTTCGTCGTACCGGTGCGCACCGTGCATGCCGGCCCCAATCCGAAGTATTTCGGCACCGGCCGGGGTGTCACCTGGTACAACCTGATTTCCGACCAATTCTCCGGCCTCAACGCCATCACCGTGCCCGGCACGCTGCGCGACAGCCTGGTGTTGCTGGCGGTCGTGCTGGAACAGCAGACCGAGTTGCAGCCGACGCAAATCATGACCGACACCGGGGCCTACAGCGATGTGGTGTTCGGGCTCTTCCGCCTACTTGGCTACCACTTCAGTCCGCGGCTGGCCGATGTCGGCGGTACCCGCTTCTGGCGCACGCGCCCGGACGCGGACTACGGCAAGCTCAACGGGCTGGCCCGCCAGTCGGTCAAACTCGACCTGATCGCCGAGCACTGGGACGACCTGCTGCGCCTGGCCGGCTCGCTCAAACTCGGCCGGGTGCCGGCGACTGGCATCATGCGCACGCTGCAAACGGGAGATAGACCCACCCGGCTGGCCCAGGCGCTGGCCGAATTCGGGCGGATCGAAAAGACTCTGCACACGTTGACCTATATCGACGACGAGTCCAAGCGCCGCGCCACCCTGACCCAGTTGAACCGAGGCGAAGGCCGGCACAGCCTGGCCCGCGCCGTGTTCCACGGCAAACGCGGCGAGCTCCGCCAGCGCTACCGCGAAGGCCAGGAAGACCAGCTCGGTGCTCTGGGCCTGGTGGTGAACATCATCGTGCTGTGGAACACCCTCTACATGACGGCGGCCGTGGAACGGCTCAAGCAGCACGGCTATCCAGTGCTGGAAGAGGATTTGGCCCGGCTATCGCCGCTGATCTACGAGCACATCAACATGCTCGGGCGGTATTCCTTTGCGGTACCGGAAGAAGTTGCGCGCGGCGAGCTGCGGCCACTGCGTAATCCAGACGACGACCTGTGATCCCCCTAAACGCTATGAGCAACACCCAAGCTGCTGCTGGATCGGCGGGCACTTCACCGAGCCGAACGAACAGAAAACGCAGCAATCCCCTGGGTTGGGGCGCAGCAGCGCCTTGCAGTTGCTGCACTCGTAATAGAACTGGCAGGCGTCCGTGGGCATGGTTTCCGGCTTGGCGAAGCCGCAGCGCGGGCAAGTCAGCACGGACTCAAGGACAATGGCGCTCATCGTGACCTCACTTCTGCACTGTGGAGGGGTATCCCGCGTTCGCGGTCGCCTCAGTCAGTGCCTCGGGCTGGGCCTTATCGGGATCGTAGGTGACGGTCGCCGTCTTCTGGTCGAAATTGACCTGGACGTCACTCACGCCGGACACCTTCTCCAGCGACTTCTTGACCGTGATCGGACAGAGTCCGCACGTCATGTTCTGCACGTCGAGCGTGACGGTTTTCGGGGGAGCCGCCAGCGCCACGAAGGGCAAGGCGAAAAGCACGGCGATCAGCAGTTTGCGCATGGTTAATCTCCTTCAGTAGAACAGCGGGGCGAGCCACGGCACGGCCAATAGGCCGAGCAGCAGCACGCTGACGATCCAGAACACGAGTCGCTGTCGCACGAGCGTGCGCGGATCGGCGCAGGGTGTACCTGGCGTACAAACCTGTGGCACCAGGTAGAGCTTGCGGAATGCCAATCCCAGGAACAGTAGAGTCAACCCGATGAAGAGGGGGCGTAGTGGCTCCATCATGGTCAGAGCGCCCACCCACGTACCGCCGACACCGAGTGCCAACAGCACCAGTGGCCCGACACAGCACACCGACGCACCGATGGCGGTCAGCGAACTCGCGACCAGCGAGCCTTTCCCGGTGAGTTGCATCCCCATTCCCATCTCCTGAGCCTGATTGCCTAGGTGCTATTCTAAACTCCGTACCAAAGTACGGAATCAAGGAGAAAGTGATGGCCACAGAGCTGACCATTGGCAAGCTGGCAGACGCCGCCGGGGTGAACGTCGAGACGATCCGCTACTACCAGCGACGCGGGCTGCTGGATGAACCAGCCAAACCCTTGGGTGGCCATCGGCGCTATCCGGTGGACATGGTGAAGCGACTGCGTTTCATCAAGCGGGCTCAGGCGCTGGGTTTCACGCTCTCGGAAGTCGGTGGACTGCTGACGCTGGATGAGTCGTGCGCCTGTGCCGAAACGCGAGCACGGGCTGCACGCAAGCTCGCGTTGATCGAGCAGAAGATGGCCGACTTGGTCGTCATGCAGCAACTGTTAGGCGAACTGGTGCAGCAATGTGATGCGGGAGACGGCGGAACGATCTGCCCGATCATCGAGGCACTGATCAGAGAGTAATGCCTGGCGGGTGAGCTGGAGATCGGAAAGCCCCTTTACGGTGGGATTCAGAGCTTACGTTGGTTTTTGGTTCCATTGCTCCCCAAACCCCAACTGCCGCTTGATCACCCGAAACGGGTGCTCAACCTTGGCCCGTACCTGAGCCTTGGCTTTCTCGATCTTGCGTCTGGCTTTGTACAGCGCGCTGCTCTTGCCCAGCTTTTTGTAAGTGCTGCGCCGTGCTGCCACCTGCCAAATCACTTCGCGGCCATCATGCTCGGCACGCTTCTCGACGCCGGTATAACCCGCATCGGCGCAGACCACGTTTTCCTCGCCATGCAGCAACTTGTCGACCTGGGTGACGTCCGCCACGTTAGCCGCCGTACCTACCACGCTATGTACCAGGCCCGATTCGTCATCGACGCCGATGTGGGCCTTCATGCCAAAGTAATACTGGTTGCCCTTCTTGGTCTGGTGCATCTCTGGGTCGCGCTTGCCGTCTTTGTTCTTGGTCGAACTCGGCGCATTGATCAGCGTGGCATCGACGATGGTGCCTTGGCGCAGCGACAGGCCACGGTCACCCAGGTAGCCATTGATCACGGCCAGGATGCCAGCAGCCAGTTCGTGTTTCTCCAGCAGGCGACGGAAGTTGAGGATGGTGGTTTCGTCGGGGATACGCTCCAGGCTCAGCCCCGCGAACTGCCGCAGGATGGTGGTCTCGTACAGTGCCTCCTCCATCGCTGGATCGCTATAACCGAACCAGTTTTGCATTAGATGAACCCGCAGCATTGCCATCAACGGGTACGCCGGACGGCCACCTTCACCCTTGGGGTAATGCGGCTCGATCAGGGCAATCAACCCCTTCCACGGCACCACCCGATCCATCTCGATCAGGAACAGCTCTTTGCGGGTCTGCTTGCGCTTGCCGGCGTACTCGGCATCGGCGAAGGTCATCTGCTTCATCAGAAAACTCGGTGGGTGGCGTTCGGCTATTTTGCCAAAATCAGAAAGTCTTTTTCAGACTGTCCCTAGCATGTCTCTGGTCGATGACATAGCGGCAACGAGTGATGTCACAAGTTCACTCCGGTTGATATCGAGCTAACTGTCTAGCAACAGCGTTGAGCGCAAAGCAGGCTTATGCTTCGCTGCGATGACTGTCGGCCTGCCTGGTGTCGATACAAACACTGCCGTCTAGTTCCATTTCAAGTGTCGAGTGGCTGACTTTGAATTGCTCATGAAGTACTCGTTTTAAATCAGTCTTTACTCGTTCAATTTCGGGCAGGCTAGCCTTCTTGATGACAACGTGAGCTTCCAATGCAGTTGAATGTTCGGCAATTTCCCAGACATGTACGTGGTGAACACTCACAACGTCGTCCACTTGCTCCATGACATTGATTATATCAGTGATGGAAACTCCTTCTGGTGCGCCCTCCATTAACAAGTGAATGGTTTTAGGCAGCATGCTAAAGCCCTGCCAGAGCACGTACCCAGCAATCATCAGTGTCAGGACAGTATCCGTCCAGTACCAGCCATACAGAAGAATCAATGTTCCGGCAATAATAACCCCGACGGAGGCCAGCGCATCCGACACATTGTGCAGGAATGCCGCCTTTATATTCATGCTATTCTTAGACATTGTGTAGGTGAGCAAGGCCGTGACGACATCTACAATCAAGGCTATTCCCGCCACCACGACCACTGTCCATCCTTCAATGGGCTGTGGGGCAAAAAACCGACCTATAGCTTCGTAGATGAGGTAGAGACCAACGATAATCAGCGTGACCAAGTTAATCAAAGCCGCTATGGTTTCACTGCGTCGGTAGCCGAAGGTTTTAAAAGCATCTGGCGGTTTGCGACCGATTTTACGTGCGATGAGCGCAATAACCAGTGATGCGGCATCGCTCAAGTTATGTAGCGCGTCAGCTATGAGCGATAAACTGCCAGAAAGTATTCCTCCAACAACTTGTGCCAGAGTTAGCACAGTATTAACGCCAATGGCAGCGATTAAACGCTTATCGCCTATGGCTTCGGTGTTATGGTTATGTTCGTGAGCCATTGGTTTTTAACCGTCATTAAATAACATAAGTCAAGGATAGGGAGCCCAAAAAAAGTAATAGATAATACTAGCACCAATACCATCTGGCCTTCCAAACCACACTGACAGAAATGGGACCACTCTCAAGCGAGTTCGTGCATTATCGTCTGAAACTTGCCGATAACTGGCCGATCCCTCTCAAACGTTAAACGACGTTGCTCGCTAATGATAGATGATACGGCGTCAATCCGAGGATGACAAAATTGTAATCTTCCAATCATTCTTTTCGTAGGATAGGCCCTTGCAGATTGGTGCGCCTCGGTGCTGACATGACGAAGCAAGGCGCTCATGTCACCGCGCAATGGAAGCATTACATTTCAATAATGTAATGCTTGGCTCATGCTGCTGTTAGCTTCAATCACGCAAAATTCATTCGAACCTGCAGGGCTCAGCGAGAAAGCTCAGCAAGCCACCTTTGAATTTAGCGAGGACTGCCCTATGAATCTGTTGAAAGCTATTGTTGTTGGTTTGGTAATCTGCGGCTCCGCATTGTCTTATGCAGAAGATGGCTATGACCGCTCAATTAAATTTAATGAAAAATTCCGAGCAGATCAAAAACGAATTCACGGAACCGAATCCGCCAAACGAAAAATAGACGAATTACAGATTAAGGATACCCGCCAAGATCAGAACAATACGGAAAGCAAGAAAGAAACCAAAGCTGACTAACCGCTTCATATCTGAACGATATTCGCCTCCGGCAGCTTCCAAGCTCCTTTGGAAGCAGTTGCACTCTAAGCGCCTTCGGGGCGCTTTTTTGTTTCCATAACTTGCCCGCAACATCGCTACCAGCGAATCGCCCTTGATTTATAAAAGCCGTTTCGTTTAAGTCAGGCCGCCATCGCCTGATCTGTTGTTATTAGCCTTCGCAAGGAGCATATCGAGTGAGCTGAACAGACGCTGGTGGCCTACCCCGCATCCATGTCGGGGGTCGTCATCTCAGCGGTCTCGCGGTTCGTGCATGATTGAAGGTGTCAGCTCGGTCTTGTACAGCCTGCTGATCATTCCAGCCAGGGCGTTGTCGTAGCTATCGCCCCTTGCTGCCAACCAGGGCAGGTCAGCCGCTGCTCGCATAATCCTTCGTCAGCTCACCTTGGGTGAAAGCCATCAGGTCGAGGAGGCGTATGTAGCGCAGGTCATAGCACTTAGCGCGAGCAAGTTTCTTATTTACCGCTTAGATGCATCAGACCTGCGCCACCAAGGCTGTACTGCCCGCTGCGCCGCTAATGAACTTAGCGCTCCGATAATCAACACGCCCCGTTCTTGCTTGCTAGCAAGAACGGGGCGTTGTGTACCGCCATCCGATATCTAGCTCGTTCTGTCGGCGGCTAGCGCGATTTCTTGCTCCTCCAATTCGTCTTCGCGCCGATGAGCCATCTGGTAGAGCAACGGCAAAACTAATAGCGTTAGCACCGTTGAGGAGAGAATCCCCCCGATTACCACCGTCGCAAGGGGGCGCTGCACCTCTGCACCGGTACCCACATTCAAGGCCATTGGAACGAACCCGAGTGAAGCCACTAGGGCCGTCATCAATACCGGGCGTAGCCGGGTAAGAGCGCCCTCGCGGATCGCGGTGTCCAGAGGCAAACCTTGCTCCCGTAGGCTACGGATGAAGGAGATCATTACCAGGCCATTTAGAACTGCGACGCCTGACAGAGCAATAAAGCCAACACCTGCTGAAATGGACAATGGGATATCTCTGAGCCACAGCGCAACAATGCCTCCCGTGAGCGCAAATGGAATCCCGGTAAAGACCAACAAGCCGTCTTTGACATTGTTGAACATCATGAAAAGCAGAATGAAGACCAGGAGCAGCGCCACGGGGACGACAATCTGCAGCCGCTTCGTTGCCGATTCAAGCTGCTCAAAGGTACCGCCCCAATCGATCCAATAACCTGCCGGGATATCTACCTGAGCCTGGATTTTCTGTTCTGCCTCGGATACGAATGATCCAATGTCCCGACCACGGACGTTTGCACTGACAACAATTCGCCGTTTCCCTTCCTCTCTACTGATCTGATTCGGACCGGGGGCCAAATCCAGGGTGGCCACCTCGCCGAGGGGGATATAACTTATGGCGCTGTTTAATTCCCTTGGAAGGGCAATTGGAAGCCGCTCAATTGCGGCGAGATCGCTGCGTATCTCGTCCGGTAAACGAACTACGATATCGAAACGCCGGTCTCCTTGAAACAAGGTGCCTGCCTCTCGGCCCCCGATGGCTACTGCAACCGCTTGCTGTACGGTATCTAGACTCAGGCCGTATCGTGCGATTTGATCGCGATCGATATCGATCGTGAGCATAGGAAGACCAGTTGTTTGCTCGACCGTAACCTCTGAAGCGCCTGGTACTTGTCCTAGCACCTCGGACACTTCCGCCGCCGTGCTGTTAAGAACGTCCATGTCATCACCATAGATTTTCACGGCTACAGCGGCACGAACACCGGAAATCAATTCGTTGAAACGCAGTTGAATCGGCTGGGAAAACTCGTAGTTATTGCCCGGTAGCTCAGCGGCGGATGCTTGGACCTCGCTTAAGAGTTCATTGCGCGACTTGCCTGGATCCGGCCATTGTTCTTGAGGCTTCAGCATGACGTACCCGTCAGAGATATTTGGTGGCATGGCATCGGATGCCACCTCCGCAGTGCCTGTGCGCGCAAAAATCCGCTCGATCTCCGGAAACTCGTCCATAAGCTTTCGTTCCAGCTGCTGCTGCATCTCGACAGACTGACTAAGGCTGGTAGCCGGTACACGAAGGGCTTGGATAGCGAAGTCCCCCTCGTTGAGGCTAGGCACGAATTCACTGCCCATACGTGACCCTACGAGGCCGGAAAGTATGACTACAACTACGGCAAAGGTGAGAACCGCTGGCTTGTTGGCCATCACCGCATCGAGTGCAGGTGCGTAGGCCCGTTTAGCATTGCGGATTAGAAAGTTTTCCTTCTCCGTAACCCGCTTACCGATAAATAGCGCAACGGCTGCTGGGACGAACGTCACCGAGAGGATCATCGCCCCGAATAGCGCTGTCACTACGGTAAACGCCATGGGCGTGAACATCTTACCTTCGACCCCTGTAAGGGCGAATATCGGCAGATATACGATCATAATGATCAGCTGCCCATAGAGTAGAGGTCGACGCACTTCCTTTGCCGCAGCGAACACTTCATGAAGCCGTTCGGACAGCGTTAATGCCCGCCCGTGATGGGACTGAGCGTGAGCAAGTCGACGCACGCAGTTCTCAACAATCACCACGGCACCATCGATAATGATGCCGAAATCCAATGCGCCTAAGCTCATCAGGTTGGCGCTGACCTCGTTGGCTACCATGCCGGTGAACGTAAAGAGCATCGCCAGCGGTATAACAAGTGCGGTTAGGATCGCCGCACGGATATTGCCCAAGAAGAGAAAAAGTATAACCACAACAAGAATGGCACCTTCAGTGAGGTTCTTCTTAACGGTGGATATAGCTTTGTCTACGAGCACAGTACGATCGTAGACAGTAATCGCCTTTACGCCCTCCGGAAGCGAAAGGTTTATCTCTTTCATTTTGTCATCGACAGCCCTAGAAACTACCCGGCTATTTTCACCGATAAGCATGAAAGCCGTACCTAGCACCACTTCGCGGCCATTCTCGGTGGCTGCGCCAGTGCGGAGCTCCTTTCCAACCTTGACCGTCGCAACGTCGCGGATACGCACTGGGGTACCGTCAACGTTGCTAATAAGGGTATCGCGGATGTCCTCCACAGACTGCATTTGCCCTGGCGCGCGAACAAGATACTGCTCGCCGCGCTTTTCAATATATCCGGCACCTAGATTGTTATTGTTTTGCTCAACCGCCTCGATCAAATCTTGTAGTGTTAGTCCAAACGACCGCAAAGTGTCTGGGTTGGGGGCGATCTGATATTCCTTTGCATATCCTCCAATCGTATTGATCTCAGTAACACCAGGTACATTTCGGACTTGCGGTTTGATGATCCAATCTTGAATCTCACGCAAGTCAGCAGGGGTATACGGCGTACCGTCCGATTTGGTGGCACCTTCCTCAGCTTCAACCGTCCAAAAATAGATTTCGCCAAGCCCAGTGGAAATAGGTCCAAGTGTTGGAGTGACGCCATCTGGGAGCTGATCTTTGGCCCCTCCCAGGCGCTCGTTCACAAGTTGGCGGGCAAAATAGATGTCAGTGCCTTCCTCAAAAATAACTGTGATCTGAGAAAGTCCATATCGAGACAAGGATCGTGTCTGCTCGAGCTTGGGCAGCCCAGCCATTACCGTCTCGAGCGGGTAGGTAATACGCTGCTCCACTTCCAGCGGGGAATAACCTGGCGCCGCAGTGTTGATTTGCACCTGTACGTTGGTGATATCCGGGACAGCATCGATAGGCAGCTTTTGGTAGCTGTAAGCTCCTAACGCTGCCATGCCAAGCACGGCTAGCATAACCAACCAGCGATGCTCGATAGAAAAACGAATGATACGTTCGAACACGATTCTATAACTCCGTATCAGTGAGCATGCGAGGCGCTGGCTTTGCCAAGCTCGGACTTGATGATGAAGCTGTTATCCAAGGCATAGCGCGCTCCGGCCTGGAGGCCTTCCTTGATTTCGACCGCTTCACTATCGCTGCGGCCACTCACGATTGGCTGAGCAGCAAAGCCATGGTCGGTCCGTACAAACACCACCGGCTTTTCTTCCAATGTGTGGATCGCATCAGGACTTACTGCGACTGGCACGGATGCTTCGCCAGCGCCTACCTGCACTTTGACGAACAGGCCGGGGCGCCAAACCCCTTCAGGGTTGGGAAGTGTGACCCGGGCGGTAGCGGCGCGGCTTTGCTGACCAACAAGTGAGCCGACATAAGAAACGGTGCCATTGGCACTGGACTCGAATGC
Organism: Pseudomonas sp. NPDC077408; assembly: GCF_050269105.1. Lineage (NCBI taxonomy): Bacteria > Pseudomonadati > Pseudomonadota > Gammaproteobacteria > Pseudomonadales > Pseudomonadaceae > Pseudomonas > Pseudomonas sp. NPDC077408. Next base: position 33,483 of record NZ_JBNNHS010000011.1, on the reverse strand, counting down.
TGTGGCCTCGATAACGGCATTGCTGCCGACTCGTACCGCGCTGAGTGCATTGGCAGGAACGCTGATATCTGCCCAAACGGTAGAGAGATCGGAAATGATGAATATCTGGTCATCGGTATTGACTGACTCACCGAGCGTGATGTCCTTCTCAACGATCATCCCATCGAACGGCGCCCTGAGTTCGTAGCGGCTCAATGCGTCTGGCTTGCCAGCATCACTGCCAAGCGCTTGTAGCTGTGCGTTTGCATTCGCAACAGTCAGCTCTGCTTCCCGTAAAGCCTGTTGTGCCTGTAAATAATCCTGTTCCGCAGAAATACGCTCTTCCCATAGCTCCTTTTCGCGTCGATAGGTTTTTTGAGCCAATGCAAGACGTTTTTGCGCCGCGTAGAACTCGCTTCTACGTTCCGACAGGTCTGTACTCGCGATCACAGCAAGTACTTGCCCCTGTTTCACCTGTTCGCCCAAATCGACTTTGACCGCTTCAACGACACCTGAGAGACGAGGCACAACTTGCGCTGTGCGATCCTGGTTAAACGTAATTTCACCTGGCAGCTCGATTGCGCTTTGTATCTTTGCAGGCTGAGCGGTTGCCAGCGAGATGCCCGCGGCTAGGATTTGGGTCTCGGAGAGTTCAACCTCTGCTGCTTCGGCGTGCGCTGCTCCCTCAGGACCATCGTCATGCTCATCTTTCTCTGCCGCACCGACCTCGTGATCGCTATCGGCGCCTCCTTCATCATGGCCATGATCTCCTTCTGCTTCTGCTTCTGCATCCTCATCCGAATGCCCTTCATCCTCATGCTCCGATTCGTCACCATGCTCGCTATGTGCGTCGCCCGCATCGGGCACAGTTGGACTACTGCGAAGAAGCAATCCGCCAAGCATAAGTGCCACGCTTAATATGACGACGATCCAAAAAATCTGCTTCTTGTGACCAGCCAAGGAAGATGTATTCGATTTACTTTTCATATGGATTCCTTATGGCTGAGTGGCCGAGGTGATAACGGCCGACCCATCGCCGACAATTCGCGAGATTTCTGCCGCCGCCTGGTTAGCTTGTGATAGCGCAGACAGATACTGAGATCGGGCTTGGAAAAGCGTGCGTTGAGCATCCAGTACGTCAAGGAACGTGAATTTTCCAAGTTCGAACCCCTTGCTGGCAGCTTCATAAGCGCTTTGGGCACTGGGGAGCATATCGTTGCGCAACAGTTCAAACTGCTGGCGAGCAGTGCGCAGCCGCATGTGCGCTTGGGAAAGTTCGCTTTTCAGGCGTATATGGACGGCGTTGAGCTCGTCCTGCGCCTGGTAGGCCCGTTCCTGCGCTGCTCCGATGTTGCCTTGGTTTCGATCAAACAACGGCAGGGGCATCGAGATACTCACCAGTCCCAGCGTGCCGTTATATTCATCTGAGCGTTGGGCACCTACGCTAACCGTCACGTTAGAAAAGCGATTCGTCCTTTCCAGCTCCAACGCAGCCCGACGTCTTTCAGCCTCCCGACGCGCGCGGGTTAGTTGGGCGGAATCGTTCAAACGGCTGTAAAGCTCAGCTAGCTCTGGAAGAGGAGGCACTGCCTCTGCCGGCTCTTCTACTCGCTCAAAGCGTGGCTGTGGATTTCCCCAGTTGGCCGCCAGCCGAGTGCGCGCAGCTTCGAGTTCAGCTGTGGCTTGGGCAAGCTCTACTTGCACGCCAGTAGCCGCAACCTGCGCCCGGGTTTCCTCTACGGGAGAGACCATGCCGGCCCTCACACGTCGATTGGCCACGTTCACTGCTCGCTTCGCAAGATCTGAAGCAGCCTGGGCGAGTTCCAGCCGTTCTTGAGCAGTAAGCACATCGTAATATGCGCCCATCACTGCCCCCCTCAGTCGAGCTTGAGCGTCCTGTAGGTCAGCGGCCGCTACGTCCATGGCGCGTTGCGCTGCCTCAATACGAGCCGAACGTTTACCGCCCAGCTCTATTTCTTGGCTCAGCTCAAGCGTCGTCTCCGGAGCATCGCCCCGGATTCCCTCCTGGCTAGCGGACAATATTGGATTCGGACGTGCTCCGGCTTGGCTAATTAATGCGCGAGAAGCAGCCAGCTCACGTCTTGCAACAGCCAGTTCAGGGCTTGCAGAGCTAGCGAGTTCCAAGGCGCGTAGAAAGCTTATGGAATCGACAGACTCAACGGGGAATGTATTTGACACACCGACAGGTAAGGTCTGTGTGAAGGTCGGCAACTCTAAAGGCTGCGCAAAGGCAAGGTTGCACGACAATGTCGCCAACCCCAGCGGTAGAAGAACTTTTCGCACCGAAATCTCCTAAAAAAGGGAAGGTTCGGTGAGACGTAAGATACAGATAAATGGCGCTTACTGGTTACTTTGGCGTCCCACCGGTTTTGTACTGATGCGCCAATTAGGTTTCTCAGGACGCCCCGCTTCAGCCGATGCGTAGCTAGCAGAAAGAAACGGTTTCAAGCTCATTGATAATACCGAACCAGTACAGATCCCTTTCGTTATAAGCGGCTTGATATGGTCACCATGGAAAACACAATCTCTATCCAGACTGATTTTTTTTGCGGCTTTTGACGATCCATCCTCGTCCGTACCTAGAGATTCATGCGCATGTTCATGATGTCCAAGATGGTTTGATGCCGAACCATATTCATGACTGCAACTCGTGCTTACAACTGCCCATGATGATTGCAATGGGAAAAGGGCTAGCAACAACAGCAGAACTGTTTTTCTCATCCAAGGCAAAAAGATGACTTCCTGGTTTAAATATCGAATCCAATCATAGAACTACCCCGCCAAGACGCTGAATACATGCACCTCTACTGCGATAGTGATTCGCCCTGAATTTAGTAGACAAATACACGAAAGCGTTTTTATCAGCCTTGCCAAGCCGGCGAGATAGCTGATGGCTATGGGGTGGTGACTTTAAATAAGTGTGGATAACGACCTGGTGACCGCAACATTACAAATCTGTAATCGAAGGAGTGCGCGATTGGGCTTCCTCAGATTACAAAATAGTCATTTGCCGCTAATCCTGCCGTCATCTCTAGGGGAAGAACATGGCCAAGCGCTAAAAAACAAAAAGGCGAAAGGCGTCATTCGAGCACTGACCTGCCGTACATAAGGAGCATCATCATGAGCAAAAAGGCCGTTTTTTCGCTGACAGCCCTTTCACTGGCATTGGGCAGCGCCCCGGTCTTTGCCCAATCGGAAACAGCCGAGGGCTTCATCGAAGGCAGCACGCTATCGCTGATAAATCGCAACTTCTATTTCAATCGGGATTTTCGCGACGGTGAGAGTGCCGCCGGCAATGGCTACTCCGAGGAATGGGCCCACGGATTGATGGCCTTCTTCGAGTCCGGATATACCCAAGGCTCGGTAGGGATTGGCTTCGACGCTTTCGCCATGCTCGGCCTCAAGCTCGACTCCGGTTCGGGGCGCTCCGGTGTGGGCGGCAGCATCGACCTGCTTCCCCACGACAGCGCTGGCGATCCTGAGGATGACTTCACACGGGTGGGGGGCGCGGTGAAAGCACGCTTGCTGGACACCGAGATCAAGGCCGGCGATGTATTTCCCACTACACCTGTCGTGCACTTCGGCGACTCTCGGCTGCTGCCGGAGTCTTTCAAGGGTGTCACCGTTGTGAACAACTCGCTGGACGACCTCACCCTTCAGGGAGGCCGCTTGCACGCGATGAGCCAGCCCAACACCAGTAACATGAACGAAGACTTCGTCACCTTCTACGGCGGGGGCGTAGACGCGCCTTGGCTCGGCTACGCAGGCGGTGACTACAGCGTGAATGAAAATATCAGTCTTAGCCTGTACACCAGCCGCCTCAAAGATGCCTGGAACCAGCATTACTTCGGTGCGTCGGCCACCTATCCGCTCTCCGATATCGTCGCGCTGCTGGCCAGCTTCAACTATTACAAGGCAACCGACGAAGGCCGTGAGTTGCTGGGCGAGTTCAACAACAACATCTGGAGCTCCAGCCTGGGTGTCGCCTTCGGCGCGCACACCGTCACGGCGTCGTATCAGCGAAACAACGGTAACAACGACTTTGACTACTTGCGCCAGGCGGACTCGATCTACCTGAACAACTCCATTCAGTACAGTGATTTCAACTCACCTAAAGAGCAGTCCTGGATGCTGCGCTACGACCTGAACATGGCGGAGTACGGCATACCCGGGCTTACTTTCATGACCCGCTACGCCCGCGGTTGGGGCGCCGATTACAGCAACGCGAACGAGGTGTACATGCGCCAAGACGATAACGGTGCGCCGCTGACGGGACAGAACCGCTGGGAACGCGACGTCGAAGCCCGCTACGTTGTACAGACTGGCTCTCTCAAGGATTTGTCTCTGCGGGTGCGCCAGGCTACCACGCGGGCGACTGCTTTCGAGTCCGACCTCGATGAGGTCCGATTCATCGCCGAGTACCCTCTCTCGATCTTGTGAAACACCATGAGCAACACCACATCTTCTTTAGTTTTGCTCCCTTGGTTTGAAGATGTGTTTCAGGCGCCCATCAGGGCGCCTTTTTTCGTTTGGTGCACCCGCTCGCGCTGCGGGTCAACCAAATGACCGGTAGATTACAAATTCGCAAGATAGCCCTCACAGGGCTTTTACCGCGTTAAAGTGCTTCCCGCTTCCCTGGGCAGATCTTTTCGCCTCTGCCTTTCACGCTAGAGCCAAGCCGCTTTCGTCTTGACCTAGTTACTACATGGATTTTTTTGGTTCCGCTTACCGCGCACCTCCTTGCCGAGTTACCTGAAAACATGCGCATCCTGGTTGTCGAAGACGAGATCAAAGCTGCGGAATACTTGCAGCAGGGTCTTATCGAATGTGGTTACTTGGTCGATTGCGTAAGTGATGGCCTCGATGGGTTTCACCTGGCACTGCAGAACGACTATGACATCGTGCTGCTAGATGTGAATCTGCCAACCATGGATGGGTGGGAGGTTCTCGAACTCATCAGGCGGCGTAAGCAGACACGCGTCATCATGCTGACTGCCAATGGCCGCTTAGAGCAAAAAGTCCGCGGCTTGGAATCGGGCGCCGACGACTATCTGGTCAAGCCGTTCCAGTTCCCCGAGCTGCTTGCCCGTATCCGGACACTGTTGCGGCGAGGCGAGGCAGTCACACTTCCGAGCAACCTGCGTGTAGCCGACCTCGAACTGGACCCGGCCCGGCATAGGGCTTACCGGAGCGGTCAGCGTATCGACCTCACCAGCAAAGAATTTGCGTTATTGCATCTGCTCATGCGCCGGACTGGCGAAGTCCTCACGCGTACGGAAATAACTGCCATGGTGTGGGACATCAATTTCGACTGCGATACCAATGTGGTGGATGTTGCGATTCGTCGCCTGCGGATGAAAGTGGACGAACCCTTCGGCGATCGCCTGATACACACCATCCGGGGTGTGGGCTACGTGCTGGAGGCGCGGCCTTGAAGCCACTCAGCCTCGCATCGCGTCTCGCGCTTCAAATCACACTGACCGGCGCCGCTTTGGTCGCGCTGCTGATTGCACTGAGCTACTGGGTACTGGTGCGCCAACTGGAACTGCGCGCCCAGGAGGAAGTGACGGCCAAGCTCTCTCAGATCGATCATGGACTCCTCGAAGACACCAAAGCCCGTATGGGCCGCTCCTGGCAACACGCATTGAGCGATACCGTACTCGGCCATGACAACCTTTCGATTACGGTCATCGGCGATACAGCGAAATCACCCATTTTCAGTATCGGCCGATTCGCCAATGCGCCGCAGCAGCTGGATCTCGTGAGCAGGGACGGCGACTATCTTGGCTGGACAACGAAAGATGGCGTGCAGATGCTAACCGGGCGCAAGCAAATCCAAGTCCCGGGACTGGCTTCAATGACGCTTTTACTTTCGCAAGATCGCAGTGCCGATCAACGGCTGGTGGCTGCATTCCTGCGCTCGGCCTTAGTGACCGTGCCGATGCTACTGATATTGATCGGATTGGCTGGATGGCTAATCGCCCAAAATGGCTTGCGGCCGCTTCGCAAGTTCCGGGCCTTGGCGACTAAGGTATCTACACAGGATCTATCACCTCGAATCCGCACCGATCGGCTTCCGCAAGAGCTCCAGGCATTGGCGCACAGCCTCAACGTAATGCTTCATCGACTCGATGACGGCGTTCAGCAACTGTCACAATTCTCGGACGATGTGGCTCATGAGTTAAAAACTCCGCTGAACAACCTGATAGGCAAGGCGCAGGTGACTTTGGTGCGTGAGCGAAGCAAGGAGCATTATCGGGAGGTGATCGAGTCGTCGGTTGAAGAACTCGAACGCATGGATCGAATCGTGTCAGACATGCTGTTTCTCGCCCAGGCCAGCCACGCCAGCCCAGCACTGAAGCTCGAACAATTATCTTTAGGAAGCGAGGCGAGGCGCGTATGTGAATACTTCGAAGTCCTTGCCGAAGAAGCGGGAGTCGCTACGACAGTAACGGGCGATGCCATGATTTTGGGAAATCGACTTATGGTCCAGCGGGCCATTTCCAACCTGCTATCCAACGCGCTGCGGCATTCAAATACTGGCAGTACGGTCGAACTTAAGATCCTTGAGGAGGACGTAGACATCGTCTCGCTGGCTGTCACCAATCATGGCGCGACTATCGAATCGGATCATCTCCCACATCTGTTCGACCGCTTTTACCGCGTTAACGGCATACAACCTCACGGGGCAGGATTGGGGCTAGCGATTGTCCGCTCAGTGATGAACCTCCACAAAGGCCACGTGGCCGTCGCCAGCAAAGACGGTCGGACCACGTTTGAACTCACGTTTCCTCGGCAGGCCTGACTCAAAGTGATACCGCACGGAGACAGCCATCACTACGAAGGGGCAAAAACCACAGGGACAAACAACCATTTCGAGGGCATGCGCGTTGGCCGGGTAACCAGGCCCGCAAGCCCCAACGCCGTTCATTTAATGCATGCGTCCTCGCTAATTCCGGCGAGAATGCCGCAAGCCTCAACTTCCCGCCCATCGTTGCAATTAGCCCGCAGTGAAACGAGTTGTCGTTCGAGTGATTGCAGAGCGGTTTCAATACTTGTGCTTTGGCAACAAGCGTCACAGGTAACGTCTGAAGTCGTTTCCGTTGGCTGCATTGCAACGTGCCGCATGATCATCACCTCCGAGGGGAGGAAAGTTTACAGCTGCCATCGAGCCCACATTTGAGACTAATTGAAGGTGGGCGAACATGCGCAAGCATGTGAGAGCAACACAAAGCCTAGAAATCAAACATTTATGGTTTGAATGTCTTAATTTTCCGTGATCTCGTTATGATTCCATAAAAATTCCCGTCATGGAAATGTTCTGATAAATCAATCAGTTAGGATGGATGTGAGTGAATTTTCCCGTTATCTCGGCATGGCCCCGAATACGGAGCAGCTCCCAGCTTACGGCGCACCTTGTCGAGTTCAGAAAGTTCACTTTGCTACTCTGGTCAGCCCGTCGAATGGGTTGATGGGTGTGAGTTGAGCGGAGCAAGAAAGCATGAGCTACAGGGTTGATCTTGGCTTAGGAGGCGAGAGCATTGGGTGATAAGTGCGCTCTACCGTCCGACTTAACCTCGGGAATGCGCTACAAGACGTTTCTGACAAGGGTGATGGCTTTACTAGCCGGAGGCGCCATGCCGCTTGCCTTTGCCCCTGTGGGCTGGGCATGGATTGCGGTGATGGCTCTTGCCGCATTATTTGTCCTGGTCGCGCAATCTTCAAGGCGTCAGGCGCTATGGTCGGCCTACATATTTGGCCTTGGTTACTTCGGCGTAGGTGTCTCCTGGGTCTACATCAGCATCAGCCAGTACGGCAATGGCCCCGTGGTGGCAGTGTTAGCCACAACGGCCTTTGTCTCGCTGCTAGCTCTCTTCCCATGGGGCGTCGCGTATCTCGTACGCCGCCTGCACCCTGAGATCGATGCGACGGCGCTCTGGCTAGGGCTACCAGCGGCATGGGTGTTGAGTGAATGGATGCGCACCTGGTTCTTAACCGGCTTTCCTTGGCTTTTTATCGGCTACAGCCAGACCGACACCACACTTGCCACTATCGCTCCTGTCTTTGGTGTGCTTGGCGTGAGTTTTCTGGTGGCCTTGCTCGCTGGCGGGCTTGCGTGGGTTATCTTGGGCTTAAGCCTGCACCGTGCGACGGTAGCCGGTGCCGTGTTAATCGCTACTCTCGCCAGCTTGCAGATTCTGGATCGTGAGTGGACGCAGCCAGCCGCTGGCCCTATCAATATTGCCCTCTTGCAGGGAAACATCACGCAAGACAAAAAATGGGACCCGGATTCCCGGGAAATCACGCTTGACCGCTATCAGACGCTTACGAAGCAGCATCTCGGGGCCGACATCGTGATTTGGCCAGAAGCGGCAATCCCGATGTGGCATGACCAGGCTAGAGAATATCTTGCTGAGCTCGAGGCGTTAGCCGATCAGGCCGGCACCTCGTTAATGATTGGCGTCCCTATACGCGAGACGGACGGTCGCACCTACAACGCGGTGATAAGCCTCTCAGATCCCGCAGGGTACTACTACAAACGCCACCTGGTGCCATTCGGTGAATATGTTCCGCTCCGGAACTTCTTGGGTTCGGCCCTCGACGTGCTCGGGGCGCCTATGTCCGATTTCACACCAGGACGGGAAGCGCACGTCCTTAACGCAGCGGGTGTGCCCGTCGGAGCACTCATCTGCTACGAGGCGGTCTTTGGTGCTGAAGTCACGGAACTTCTGCCCGAAGCGCAGTTACTGGTGAATGTCAGCAACGATGCTTGGTTCGGCAGCTCAATCGGCCCTCTCCAGCACTTCCAGATGGTCCGCATGCGTGCCATCGAAACCGGACGTGACCTACTGCGAGCCACGAACACGGGCATCACAGCAACTGTCAGCTATGAGGGAAAGGTCCTTACACGCGCTCCTCAATTCCGCGTAGCCACCCTCAGCGCCGAAGTGACCCCCCGAACTGGCGCGACCCCTTATGTGCGCTGGCGGGATTGGCCTATCCTTGGCGTGATCGCACTCGGACTCGGTTTGCTCCTGCTTCGTCGAATTCGGCAGTATCATCGGTTGGATACATAACGCTTGCCATTCTCACAGCGAGCAGACTCTGTATCGGGTGAGAAGGAAGGGATTTGTCTACATATGGCATTGGCTCGCAGGAAAAAGCTCCAAAGCCGGGCTGGAGAAACATGAGCTGGCTGCCGGCATCCTGGCTGTGATCAACGGCCACCTGGGTGACCACGGCCTGTCGCTGCGCCAAGGCACTATCGTCGATGCCACACTGATCAACGCGCCGAGTTCAACCAAGAACAAGGACGGCAAGCGCGACCCGGAGATGCACCAGACCAAGAAAGGCCAGCAATACTACTTCGGCATGAAGGCGCACATCGGCGTGGATGACGAATCGGGCTTGGTGCACAGCGTGGTGGGCACGGCGGCCAACGTGGCGGATGTCACCCAGGTCGATAAGCTGCTGCACGGCGACGAGAATGTGGTTTGCGCCGACGCTGGTTACACCGGCGTTGAGAAGCGTCCCGAGCATGAGGGGCGTCAGGTGATCTGGCAGGTTGCGGCACGCCGCATCACCTACAAGAAGCTCGATAAGCGCAGCGCGCTATACAAAGCCAAGCGCAAGATCGAGAAGGCCAAAGCCCCAAGTACGCGCCAAGGTCGAGCACCCGTTCCGCGTGATCAAGCGGCAGTTTGGCTATACCAAGGTGCGCTTCCGCGGGCTGGTGAAGAACACCGCTCAGTTGGTCACGCTGTTCGCGCTGTCGAATCTGTGGAAGGCGCGCCGACGGTTACTGACCAACGCGGGAGAGGTGCGCCTGTAATGCGGGGAATGGCCGCCGCGAGGTGCTCGCGGCGGCTAAAAACACAGAAATGAGCGGTGATCTGATCATTTTTGGTCGATTTTCCGCTTTCAAAATCGGCGGAAGCTGAAGTCAGCCAGAAATACATGGCTACTTCAGACCATCCCTAGGGGATTGTTTATAGGCCATTACTTATTCTTGAGAGGACCAGTAGGCTCGGTGCGTGCAGCTGCTCATTGAGCGATTGTGGGCCTCAGCGTGAACAGACTTATATTTAGTTGTTGGCTAGTCGTATGAAAATGGTAAGCCGCTAGGTTTTTAGCATACCCAGAGTGGCACTAACCAAGCATCTGCCTCGCCTGTGTAAAATTCTTTAAGGAGACACTGCATAAATAGCCAGCCGCCCCCACCCTTGGCACACTGAGCCCCCTCAACCAGCCCCCTCAACCAGCCCCCTCCATGAGCTTTGTTACGCGCGTGCAGAAGACCTTCTCCGAACTCGAATATACCGGCAAGAAAAAGCAGACTCGCCGAGATCGCTTCCTGGCTGACCTTGAACAGCTGGTGCCCTGGGCACAAGTGGAGGCGCAAGTGGCGCCGTTCTATAGCGACACCACAGGCAAGCGTGGACGCCCTGCGATTGGGTTGTCGCGCATGCTGCGCATGTATGTCGTGCAGCAGTGTTTCGGTCTCTCCGATGAAGGTACCGAAGATGCCGTCTACGACAGCCAGGCCATTCGTGGTTTCATCGGCATCGACCTGGGCCGTGAGTCGGCACCGGATGCCACTACCTTGTTGCGATTTCGCCGCTTGCTGGAAACCCATCAGCTAACGCGGGTGCTGTTTGAAACGATTAACCAGCATCTGGCCAGCCGGGGTCTGCTGCTCAAGGAAGGCACTATCGTCGACGCTACCCTGATCGCCGCGCCGCCCTCGGTCAAGAACCGAGAAGGTAAGCGTGATCCTGAGATGCATCAGGCCAAGAAAGGCAATCAATGGCACTTCGGGATGAAGGCCCACGTTGGTGTCGACGCCACATCGGGACTCGTGCACAGCGTGGTAGGGACTGCCGCCAACGTGGCGGATGTCACCCAGGTCGATCAGTTGCTGCACGGCGCCGAAACCTATGTTTCGGGTGACGCTGGATACACTGGTGCGGCCAAGCGACCGGAGCATGCTGAACGGGACGTTGTCTGGTCGATTGCAGCACGGCCAAGCAGTTACAAACATCACGGCAGAGACAGCGTGCTGTACCGAGTCAAGCGCAAAGTCGAATACGCCAAGGCGCAGCTGCGTGCCAAGGTCGAGCATCCCTTCCAGGTGATCAAGGTGCGCTTCAATCATCGTAAGGTTCGCTACCGTGGACTGGAAAAGAATACGGCGCAGTTGTTCAGTCTGTTTGGGTTGGCCAATCTGGTACTGGCCAAGCGGTATTTGCAACGGACGGCGGGATAAGTCCGTCCGAAAGGCGGGGCTGGCCCGCTAATCAGCAAAATCAGGGTAGAAATCGGCCCAAGAAACGCAGAATAAGGCCGGTAGGTTGAAAAAACCGGGTTGAAAAAGGGGGACGGTGAGAATTGGCTAATTGTTCAGCGTCTCCTTAATGTCATCTCAGCTCTTCGCGATGCCTGAAGCCGATGCGATAATCGTTACCGATAGCTGACGTTTGCCAATAACTCAAAGGACGGGGTCTATATGGAGAAGAGATATGAGCACTCAAAAAATCTGCTGTTTAAGTATGCAAGCAGCCAATGGCGGGGTCAGACCGGACGTTCCGGCCAGGAAGGGTGGGAAGGGGCTGGGAATAGCTGAGTGATGGATCAAATTCCCTCTTTACTCATCGCCGGCCAGCTCTTAATGGCGATAGTGGCAGGTTTGCTGCTCAACCTGACGCCCTGCGTTTTGCCTGCAATTCCCATTAAGGTCCGGACCATCTTACGAGAGGCGGGCAGCCAACGATCGCACCGCGTGCTGGCGGCATTGGCGTTCACCGCAGGAACGCTCGCGTTTTTCCTGACGTTGGGCGGACTGACCGCACTTCTGCAGTGGAGCTGGGGCACTTTGTTTCAGTCTGCGGTGTTCGTTGGTGTCCTTGTTGCCTTGATGGTCGGGTTTGCGGTGGTCACCTGGCTGGATTTGCCCATCCCGATCCCGGCGTTCGCCGCCTCGGTCCATGGCCGGCGCTACTTTGAAGCATTCGTATCTGGGTTATTGAGTGCGGTTTTGGCCGCACCCTGCGCCGGTCCTTTCCTTGGTGGAGTCCTAGCCTTTGCCGTTACCCAGCCGACGCCGGTAAGTATGGGGATATTCGGCAGTATCGGGCTGGGGTTGTCGCTGCCCTACGCAGCATTGATGCTCAAACCCGATTGGCTGAGCCGGTTGCCCAAGGCGGGGCCCTGGACCCTGGTCATTAGAGAAGTGCTCGCGTTGGTCTTGCTGGCCGCAGCCGTCTTTTTCAGCGCGAGCCTGGTGCCCAAAGCGGTTTATACCTGGCTATGGTGGTCTTGGCTGGCCCTGGTGCTGGCCTGGGGTGCCCGCCGTTTCGTCCAGGGTAATGGTACCGTGCGTGTGATCACCACAACGGCGGCAGGCCTTGCCCTTGCGATGACTGTGGAATTCGCATCCCCGCTGGGCAACAGCGAAGACGAACTCGTCTGGCAACCCTACTCCGCAAAACTACTGACGGAGACAAAAGCCCAGGGCACACCCTATTTGCTGGAGTTCACCGCCGACTGGTGCATCAACTGCAAGATACTTGAGCGCACGGTCTACCAGGAGGCCGCTGTGGCCGAAGCCGTGCGGCGCACCAAGATGGTGCCCATACAAGTTGACGTGACAGCGAGCAACCCAGAAAAAGATGCGCTATTAACTGCGACCGGCGGGCAGGCCTTACCCTTCGCAGTGGTTGTTGACCGTGACGACACCGTTATCGCCCGTTTCACGGGGCTTTTTGACACCGACAGCTTGGTCGAAGCTATCAATCGCACCGGAAACCCACAACCTTAGATACTGGAGACCCAATCATGGTGATTCGACAAAAAGGATTGCTAGCTGGAGTAGTGGTTTTTGCGATCGCGATCGCTGCGTTCATGTTGATCGACACCAACGGAAACAACCTCGACGCTGCCCAGACTGAACGTGCCGGTCTTGAAGTCCCGGTGCCGACCCGAGCAGGGTTGGCAAATTCCGCTGATAAGGTCCGCCTCACTGTTGCGGGAGGCGCCGCAGCAATGGCGGGAAAGACGGGTGATTTCGTTTTAACACTGAACATTCAACCGGGCTGGCATGTGAATGCAAATCCGGCCTCCATGGAATTCCTGATTCCCACCGTCGTCAGCTCTTCAGTCAACGGCCAGGCGCTTATAATCCCGACGCAGTACCCGCGCGGCCGGGTCAGTGACATTGTGCTGAGTGACACCGCCCTAGAGGTGTATGACGACGGTGCAAGTATTCGGCTGCGGCCCGACGAAAAACAGACCGCCGTGCTGGAAAAGGTAGGCAGGCTCGAAATGATTGTACGGGTGCAGGCCTGCAGTGACGAGGGCATTTGTCTGGCACCGACTGACCTGCCCGTTGCGCTGAATCTGGACGATACCAAGCGACAATAAGTCAGAACGGCCCTCGGAAATGACTCAATTGGGGAATGACTGTGAACAGCTTATTCTGAGTATTCCCCGATTGCCGTGGTTGCGCTGGGCAGCTCAACGCCATGCCCCACCGTTCATATCTTGAGATGGGCGAGACTCGCTTCGTTAAACACCAAACTTACATTGTGATTCGCGCATTCCGCATGACGAAGTGGCTTCGGGGCAGTGCCGGCAATCGGTCCCAGGTGATTGATAGATCCTGTTCGGGAACCTCATATTGGAGCGAGCGAGCCAGGAAGCGAACAGCAACGCTCATCAATGCGACGGCGACGCCTTCACCTGGACAGCGATGGTTAACATGCGGGTCGCCTGGTCCTTGTGGGATGAAGCAGTATGGCGACGGAGAGTTGGATCGAAAGCGCTCAGGCTTGAAACGATCTGCCTCCTCCCAGAGCTGGGAATCGTGATTGGTTCCGTATAAGTCCAGCAGGACTAAGGTGCCCCTGCCAAAGGAAAATCCTTCCCATAGAAAATCTTCTTTCACGCGAGCGCTGATCGCTGGGAAGAAGGGGTAGAAACGCCGCACTTCCTGCACAAAGCAACCTATATCTCTTTCATCTCCCGACTGCAGGTTTCTCAGACAGAACGGGTGCTTGTGCAGCGCTAGCGCTGCAAAGGTTATGAATACAGAGACGGCTACCGTCGGCCGCAGCAGATTTAGTAGTTCCACTGATGCGGTATGTAGATCCAACGGCTGTCCGTGCTGGTCCTTGTAATGGGCGATGCGTTCGAGAGGCGATTGCTCGGGTGTAGGGGGAGCGGCGCGAGTGGACTCGACGAGCTCTGCCGCCCATTGCTCCAATCGGCGACGTGCCTTCCGTGCCTGCCAGTGCTGCAGACCGATCGCGCCGGCGTGCTCATAGAGAGCTGCAAGATCTTGAGTCCATTGTTGAACATCTCTTTCAGCGATTGGAGCACCGGCCCAGTCGCATACGGTGCGGCATAGAATTTCGCGAGCAATCTCGTAGAGGACGATTGACTCACCGGGACGCCAAGTTCGCGCATACTCCCTCCAACGAACCTCGCTCAACTCTGCTAGTTCCTGCACGTTCGCGGGTGTGAGCACTCCCATGAAGAGGGCCTTTCGGTGACGATGCGCATCACCGTCCAAACCTTGGACACCGTCTTGTCCGAATAAGGTTTTTTGCAGTCGCTTGGGCGCAGCGTTCTGGCGAACGAATCGGTCAGGGTCGCAAATCAAGCGAGCAGCTTCGGCACCTGTTAGGCACAGAGTTTTCTGTAATATCAAGCGAGTTTGAAACACAGGCGATTGATGAAACTTACTGCGCGTGGAGATAAATCGGTAGGGATCTCGCAAAAAGGCCCAAGTACTGTCCAATCCGGTGTCACGCGGTATGTTTGGCATTGCTGACCCCACCCGTTCTAGCTACGTGTTGCGGATTTCATCCTGCTCTGAAGAATTGTGACCGGCCGGGTAAGCAGATGTTGGATGAACAGGATCAATAAATTGCCCGAAATAATTTCTGGGGTAGTCCTTTTCATGCAATCCAACCTCAGCCTCGCCCAGCTTCCCGGCGCTGTCGTAGAAGGTTCCAAACATCTGATCCCACACAGTTGAAAACTCACCGAAGTTGACCTGAGCGTCTTCGAAGTCGCGCTTATGGTGCCAACGATGGACCTCAGCAACCCCTAGCACATGCCGCAGCCAACCCACGCTGTAGTCCAGGTTCGAATGCTGAAAGGCCAGATGGACGGTTAGGATCCCAAACCACGTTGCGACTACGGCAGACGGAGCTCCAGATATGAGCAAAACCACCAGCCCCGGCCCGGCCATCAACGCCGCATGCAGAGGATGTCGACGTTCTCCGTTCATCCAGTAGAGCCGCTCAGCGCTGTGATGGATCATGTGAAAGCGCCACAGCCAATGCACCCGGTGGCTGATGCGGTGCATTACATACAGGCTCAAGTCGAGCACGGCGGCGACTAGTAGCAATTGCAGCCACAATGGGCTCTCGATCGGAAAGAGCCGAACCGAAGCCGGTACCGCATCGCCTAACTTAGCCAGGAATTCTGCAGTAAATTGAATGACAGACAGGTTCACCAGCATGTGCAGCAGATCCGTCAGGGTGTCCTGATGATCTTCCAGCCAGGCTCGCCGAAAAGGCTGGATGCGCTCCAAGCCAGCAATGAGTAGCAGCCCCGCCGCGGCGACTATGGGTGTGGTGGGCCAATACGGTATACCTGCATACAGCGCCCAAATCATGAAGGAGGCACAGCCGCCAAACACAAGTGGATAGCTCAGCCACCTTATGGCGAATCGCAAGGGAATAGACATCGCTCAGCTCCTGAGTAGGGAGCCATGACTGTATGTGGGAAGGTCCGCTTTCGGCTTGAACGAAAGAGCTACGACCCCTGAAGATCGACTTCAGCCAGGGCGGAGAAAGGATCGATGCCCAGCAGTGCCCGGAATGTCCGGGAGAAATGTGCCGAGTCAGAAAAGCCCGCCTCATGGGCCGCTTCGGTGAGTAGACCCCCTTTGGCTAGGTGCTGTAGGGCTTGTGTGAGACGTAACCATTTCGCATAGCTGCGCAGCGGCAAGCCTGTCTGTTCCACGAACCAATGGGAAAACCGTGTAGGGGATAAATGCACCAACGCGGCCATTTCTTCGCGCCTCATTTGGCCTCTATGCAGCGCTTCAATCACCTTTGTCAAGCGAGGATCTGGAATCGGTGGATCGGGTAGCCGCAGTGCCTGGCGCACCCCCGTCCTAACCTGGAGAGCGGTATGTCCTGTCTCGCGCAGCATATCGATAATCGCTACTACGTCCGCCGGGGCGATCACGACTACCCTTGCTTCTTCGGTACCCCGCATAGTTGGGGCTTCATCGGATAGTGCATCCAGATAGATCGACAGCACTCGACCAGCACTGATCCGGTGTTTCAGGCCCGCGGCGATGAAGATGGCAGCCCCTGTTTGAATGCCCAACGGAGTTTCAACCGATACAGGTGAATCGAGGCCCACTGAAATCTGATGCGCCTGATGGTGGTGCCACTCCTGGTGGCCGGCACGGCCATGAAAGATGCCGATGCCGGGCCCTATCCAGGCCTGGCCTGCCCAGCGTACGGTATCCGTTGAGAGCGAGCCTTTCATTCGTTGACTCGGTCGGCTTCCGCATTTGGGCTTAGCAAACTGCTCAGGATCAACATGGCGGCGCCACCGACGATAGCAATATCCGCCAGGTTAAACGCAGGCCAATGCCAGGACTGCCAGTAAAAATCCAGGTAGTCGATTACATGGCCTCGAAATGCGCGATCAATCAGATTCCCAACTGCCCCGCCCAAGATAAGGCTATAGCCTAGGGCTTCGCTTTTGGCTCTGCGTTTACGCAATATCAGAGCCAGCACGATCGAAACGACCAAAGCTATGACAATGAAGAAGTAACGCTGCCAACCACCCGCGTCAGCCAGGAAGCTGAACGCTGCACCGGTATTCCAGAAGTGAACCAGGTTGAAGAACGGGGTGAGAGGAATCACGGTGCCGACCGGGAGCGAACCCGTAATTGCGCTTTTCAACGCTAGGTCGGCCGAGGCAATGGCTAGCGATAGCATCCACCAGAACCCAGGAGCAACAAGAGGTGATCTAGGAGACGACCTCATTGCATTTCTCCTTGAAGAAGTCGCTGCAGCTCCGGTGAAATAGGCATCGGCGCAAAAGCACTAACCCTGGCGCGCCCGCTGTTTCCGAGCGGCACCCAGATCTTCGAGAACAGCAGGGCCGCCATGATTCGCGGTACTTGGCTGAGCACCTTTCGAAAGTCGCGCAACTGCCAGTCGGCCCTCAGCATCAGCCAATGGCTCTGAGCATGAAGAATAGGCATTCGCTGGCTCAATATGTGGGCTCGCTCCAGCCAGGAGAAAGCCTCGGTTGGCGCCTCTGCATTAAGTGCTTTCCTAGCCTGGAAGAAGGCCTCATCAATGGCAATGCTGAGGGTGGTATTCATCTGGATCTCACTTACGCAGTAGATGCCCGAGTGAACACCCTATAGCTGCTATAGGGTCAAGCGCTATGGGCGATTCAAGACGACGCAAAAATGACTTTATGTCGGAATTACGAAAGAGGTTTGTCGCCCCCCAGCAGGCCCGAAAGTATCCCGCAGTCCAGACTTTGTCGTTCGTTATCGCAGCAACCTCGCAACGTCACCAGCTGGTTTTCGAGAGCATGTAAGGATGCGATCTGAGCCCTTACCTGTGCGATATGTCTATCAAGGAGCTCATTGACCGCAACGCAGGGTTGCTGCGGCTGTTCCTGATAGCTCTGCAAAACACCAATTTCTTCCAGTGACATGCCAAAAGAGCGGCATCGGCGAATGAACAGCAGTTTGTCCGCATGGTCTGCTTTATAGGTTCGATAGCCATTGTCCTCGCGTTCGGGCGGTGGAAGCAGTCCCTGACGTTCATAAAAACGAATCGTCTGAGTGTCCACTCCTGTCCGCTGTGCAAGTTGACCGATGCGCATGGTCTGTCCCTTGGTAAAAAAGCCAGTATATCCAGGCTTGACCCTATAGCCACTACATGGTTTTTAATCGGTAGAATCAAGTCCTATAGGAGAGGCGAGTCATGACTTCTTGTGATAAATCCTGTGGCTGTGGCCCTGAGCCGGTAAGCACTGAAGCGGCAGCCGCGCCTTCGAATGAAGGGACTTGGGTCAGCAGTTTTTCTGTGCCCAAGATGGATTGCCCGTCAGAAGAGCGAATGATTCGGCTCGCGCTCAATGGCTTTTCTGAACTCAATTCGCTGTCCTTTGATCTGAGCAGCAGACAGGTACGCGCTTTCCATGACGGTCCGGTTGACCAGATCGCAACCAAGCTGGAATCACTTGGTTTGGGGGCAACATTGCTCGGTACTCAACCGGCCAGCCAGGAAGCAGCTTCGGCCAATAGCGCCAGTGAAGAGCTGACTGCTTCCAAGGAGGCTGGCTCGCTCAAAATCCTGCTCGGTATCAATGCCACGATGTTTGTCATCGAGTTGGGCGTAGGCTTGATTGCTCAGTCGACGGGTCTGATCGCCGACTCGCTGGACATGTTTGCTGATGCTGCCGTCTATGGTCTGGCTCTCTTTGCGGTCGGTCGGGCTGCGCAGCTGCAGGTTCGCGCTGCGCACCTGGCGGGTTTTATCCAGATCGTGTTGGCTCTGGGGGTACTCGTGGAGGTGGTTAGGCGCTTCATCTATGGCAGCGAACCTGAGTCGATGCTGATGATGGGGATTGGCTTAGTTGCACTCGTCGCGAACGTCAGCTGTCTCTTATTGATCTACGGCCATCGTGAAGGCGGTGCACACATGAAAGCGAGTTGGATTTTTTCGGCCAACGATGTGATCGCGAATATTGGTGTTATCGCCGCTGGAGCTCTGGTTGCGTGGACAGGCTCTTCCTATCCAGATTTGGTGATTGGTACGGTAGTTGGCCTCATCGTACTCAACGGTGCGCGCCGAATCCTGGCATTGAAAGCCTGACCAACCGGATCGACAGCACCCCCATTTTCCAAACAGAGACGCGTAGCTTGTGAGTGACGTTGAGACGGCTGAGATAGAACAGCTGATGGCTGGATTGGACGGCAAAATTGCCGAAGGGCATGCCGCTCGTTAAGGGCCTGATACTTGGGCGTTTTGCTGGTGGCCTCGGACAGCAGCCCACTGGCGCCCTTGCATGGCGAACTGATGAATACGGCGTCGGGGCGCAGATTCTGCGCGGCGCGGCGTATGTCCTCGGCAGTCGCCTCGGTCCAGCCAGCAGGCGGTTGCTGGCCATGGAAACGGGTGTATTGCTCGCGGGTAAAGAGGTCTAACAGGGTGCCGGGAACGCCAGCTAGTCGCTCGAAGTCACGGAGCCCAGCTGGGTCTACGTCTACACCTCCAAGACACTCCCATTGGGCCTCTACATTCCCGACAACGGGGCGCGCTCTATTGAACCCTCGAGCCCCACCCCCAAGGCCGCAGCAGAAATGGAAATGGTACAGGGTGCGTTTCAGGTGAGCAGAGCTGGAATCGCGGGAGCTGTCGTACATGCTAGATCCTCTAACGGATATGTTTGCATGCGCGACATTGAACTACAGTTCAACTTATGGCAACACAATAATTGAACTGTGGTTCAATTACTTGACGGACGGTAACCCGCGGACTGCATCATCCCAAATCTGATCACGCTCGGGATCGTTACCCACTTTGCTGATCCAAGCTACTGAGTAGCTCCACCGCTCAGCGAGCAGCCTGCCTGTCCAACCTTTGCTCTTATAAGCAGCCTTGAACTCGGCAGGAGTCATGCGTGCCGGCCTATCGGCCTCGCCGTCAGACATAATTTTTCCAGTCATAGTGATCTCTATCTGGCCGCGGCGCTGCCAAGCTATCGGCAGCAGGCCAACATTGAACTGTGATTCAACAAGGGGCAAGAGGTTTTATTGTACTTGGCGTCAACTCAAAGCTGGGGATAGGCAACCAGCCTATCGGCTGGATACTGGGTCATGAACTCACTGCTGATTTCAGCGGGAGCTGTCAGCCAGTCCTGGTACAGCGCCTGAGGGAGCACCACCACCATGCGCTTCTCATGCCCCGGGCGATGGAAGTTGCGCATCAGCGCATGGTCATCGGCATTCACCGTCAGCATTGAGAACGACAGCTCCCTATCACCTGCAGCAGTTTTCCTCTCCTCCCATAGGCCCGCTATCCCTAGCAGCCGCCCATCGGCACGGGAAATTCGAGTAGGAATAGCCTTGCCTGTTCGCCAGTCGGGCTCATAGATCGCCACCGCAGGGATGATGCAGTGCTGTGCCTTCTTCCATGCCTCCCTGAATGACCGCTTGACCGAGGCCGTCTCAGAACGGGCGTTGTAGGTGGACCGTGCCAGCTTTTTGTCGGCCCAGAAGGGCAGGAGCCCAAACACTCCCACCTCAGCTTCAAATGGCAACACGGCGTCATCGTACGGGTCGACATTGCGAGGCTTGCGCAGGAACGGCCCGGCATAACCTGGCCACAATTCGAGCTTCTCCTGAGCGTCGAACTCGACACCAAACTCTTCTTGGAGACGCTCTGGGGTAGGGGCTTCGTAACGACTGCACATAACACACCTCTCATTCGTCACTGTGCTGCTCGGTGTTGCGGCCCGCAACGCCTTGGCGAGTGGGATCTCTGATTAGGACTATCTCTCGCGGCACCCCGCTTACTGAGTACATCCTTATACTGAACGCCTGCCTCCGACGATGGTGAATGCATGTCGATAGATCAGCCCCTCCCTTTCTGGCGCAGAGCAGGAACATTTCTATGGGACTCAGTGCGTGAGGACTGTGGGTATCCTGCAACGCTCATGAAGCTGATTAAGAGCCCAGTCAAACTTAATTCGCCCATCCAGGAAACAGCAAAAGGTATTGGCGCAGGAGCGGTTGTTAGGTGGCACGACTTCGGATCTCTTATTTATGAGCGCGGGATATATCGCGACAAGCTGAATGGATGGACCCACTGCCGCACCTATGGTCGGTATGGCTCGACTAGCATCGAATGCGCCCCACTATTGCGCGTTGGCAGCGAGATGCAGATCCAACGGTGGCGGTGCGATATCCAACAGGTAGATGGCTTCTCCGCGTCGAAATCCGAACTCAAGGAGTTCGCCACCATGGATGACATGGTGGTAAGGAACTCACCCGAGATGATCGACGAGATATCTCCGGCGAAGCTGGCGAAGAATCTGGCCTGGGATGAAATTCGGATCATCAGCCACGTCGATCACGATTATTTCGCCACTTGGGCTTGGGACGGACGCGTCTTTCTGATGAACTCCGGCGGTTCGCATCACTTCGCAGCTGCCAAGTACATCGCGGCGCGGCTTGAACAGCCGGTTGAGCTGACCGGAACCTATAAGATCTACGGGTTATGTGAGCAGGCTATAACAGAACTCAGGCGTGAATACGGCATGTTCGTGTTGTCGCATGAGCCTGATGCTTGGTTGGGGTTCAACGAAGCTATGGCTCGCTTCAAGGCAACGTATTATTGGAAGACATTGCCCCGCCCGCACAACCACCAGCGTTGCGCAATTTTTTTACCGCTAAAGGAGAAGCGCTCTGCCATGGTTGCGAGGATTCTCAAGGAAAACAATTTCCAGGACCTAGGCGCTTACTTGGCTGGCCTAGCTGCCCAGTCACAAGCGGTCATCAACAAAGTCAATCCGCCATAATTAGGGTAGTCCAGACCTCAGCGCAACTATCCAATGATAGCTAGTGATCATCCTGACTCTCACAAAGTTTGAGATTGGGATTATCCAGCATCTCAGTTGTGAATACGTCGCCGGGTTTTTTGAGCATATAACCCTTCAGTGTTTTCGTTTTACGAGGTCCAAAGACTTCGCACGTCCAGATGTTATGTCCGTTGCTCTTCTTAACGTGAAGCTTCAGCTTTTCGAACGACTTTTGGACCTGCAGCCATGGCTGTCCTTCGCCAGCCCTCGCTGAGAAGAGGGTCGGATGCTCTTGGGCATACCTTCTGAATATTTCAGGAGTCACCAGAAAAGCCGTGCCGTTGACGGTGTGAACCTTGGCTTTTGCATCATTGATAATGATCTTGTGGGTTCCTACACCCACTTTTAGCCAGTGCATGAAAAGGTGACCTAGCGTGTCGCCGATCGGGCCAGCGATGGTAGCGGTCGCGGCAGTGTCTGACTGAGCTTCGACCTCGGACGCCGCCGGCATCGCCGGGACGGGTACCGAATTGGTCGGCGCGTCACGCATATCCATCAGATCCAGAAGGTAGTCCGTATCATCTACCTCATCGGGTTGCGGTCCATGGTCACTTGCGGGTTCGTCCCCTTGAGGCTCTGCCGCAACGGCATCGCCGCCCCCGACAGTAAGGCTGGGCTTTTCCTCCTGCGCTTCGGAAGCTGCGGCAGGGGCTGCTTCTTCGTTGAGGACTTGCACCGAGCCGCCAAAAGGCTCCGGGCGGTCTTCGCCAGCTGCCCATATGAGTGAAGGTGAAACTCTCAAGAACGTGAATGCGTTCTTCCATCCCGTAGGGCTCAGGATTTCGGCATCCCAAATAGCTTTGCCAGCAGGATTCGCAACAATCAGGCCGTTATCCTGAAAGACATTGAAGAGAGTGGAGTTGCGGTCCGGAACACCCTCAATCCCTTGGCTGAGGAGGTGAGCACGCAGCCGATCCGAAACGGTCTTGCTGACCAGCCAGATCGCATCGGCCGTGATCCAGCCATCGGAAGCGTCTGGCTGATTCAACTTGAGCTCGTTCTTCACCAGGTAGCGCAGCCCATCGAGGAGCTGACGCTGAAGAGTGTTACGCGGTGCTGCCACAGCTCTGTCTGGATTGCCGCCAAGCTCATGGGCGACCGACGCCTGGTCAGACCTTACAACGATGTCCCCAAGAACCCCAGCGTGCTCAAACTGGCCAGCCAGTACGTACAGCAAAGCACCCCAGAGCTCTGGATTGGATGAGATCCATCCGATACCATTCAATCAATGTACCCATAGAACGCATACGCGGAATTCGTGTGTGCGTTGATTCGTGAGCGGCAGAGAGAGGGCATTCATTGGTGAAGCAGCGCTGCGGGGTTTAAGAGTGCTCAGCGAGCCTGCTCGAAGAGCCGGCGCCGTGCTGAAGCACGTGAACCGAAACGCCGCTCTGGCCCGGTAGCTGCCAGTCGTCACCGGCGGCAATCGGCCAAATGCTGCCTCCGGCAGCTACCGACCAAAGCCTCCACAGAATTCCATCCAAATACTCATTGGCGCCTAGCCCACGGGGCAAACAGGGCGCGCAGCAGGCGGGATAAGAACTTGGGTACATCAATCTCGGCGATCAGCAGAGCTGAAAAGATGAGAGCTGCACCGGCCAGGGTTCTTCCATCCAAGGTTTCGCCAAGGAGCATCGCTCCCGCGAATGCTGCGAAGATGGGCTCGAACAGGTAGGTCAGGGCTACTTTTTCTTCTTCGAGATACTTCTGCGCAGCACTCTGAACCGCGTACATGAAGGCTGTGGCGAGCAACGCGCAGAACAGAACTCCTTCCCAGAAGGAGGAATCCATTGGGGCCCATTCGGCCCTAGCGTCGAAAAGTGCAGCAAAAAGGTATCCAGTAGCGCAGGTAGCCAGCGCAATGATGACCGTAAGCATCGAGTCGTACTTATGCGAGAAGAAGCCAACCGTGAGCACATATGCGGCAAAAAAGACTGCACAGCACATGATCCAGATGTCACCTGGATTCAGAGTAAGCCCGGCCCTCGTAACGATCAGATAGAGCCCTGTCAGCGCGACGGCGCAGCAGAGCCAGATTCGAGGCTCGACGCGCTTCCGAAAGAGAGCCCACTTGAAGACCGGGATGAGCAATACATCCAGGCCAGTGATGAAGGCGGTGTTGGTGATGCTGGTGTGCTGAAGCCCGACAGTCTGGAAAATGTTACCCAAACACAAGGGTAGACCTATGGCCACGCCGGCCAGGAGCGTTTCTTTGTTGATCAGTTTCAGCCGTCTGAAAAAGATCACGCAAAGCACTAGCGTAGCGAGTGCGAACTTGTACCCCAGGAATACGAAGGGTGACCCGTCCGCAACACCCACTTTGGTGAAGGCAAACGAAATCCCCCAGAACGCGGTTCCGAGGATTAACAGGCATAGATATGTCTGACGAACAGGCATGCGAAAACCATCCATTCAAATTGGAGTGGTTAGAGCATGCGGAGAGGCCGCAAGAAAGCCCGAGTTTGCCTTCAATCTCTTCTCTAACGTTAAGGCAAGTCGGTAAAGCGCTTTCATCTGCCGCTATTAATCAATCTGGGGCAGCAGGCTGTCAACAGGTGCTACAAACCAGTCTGCAGCAAGCTGCCATCGACAGATGGCTACAACATGGCACCCGATGCACTGTCGCCAGCTTCCGCTTCTGGCCGTAAGCGGAAGCGGTGCTATCTGCCCCTAAGAGGTGTGTTCAAGCTCGTCGTTTGAGCTTTAGCGAATTTCCCTGGCTCACTTTTCTAAACTGACGACTCACCGTCGCGCGAGCCCATACAGTGGCGGGCCTGAAAGCAAAGCTCGCACTTGATTTAGGTTGTCACCAACGGTCATTGAAGCGAAATGCCTTTATACCAGCGGCTGGGCGATCCTATTGATAAGTTCCGGCCCATCATTCCGCACGTTCCCGACGTCCTTACCCACCGGATGCCACTCGAATTCCTCGACGCATAAACCATGCGCCAGTGCTAGCTCCTCAGCCTTGAGCGGCAAAAGCTCCTGCTGCATCCAGAGCGCAGCGTACTCTGGCGATAGAACCAGAGGACGCCGATCGTGAATATCGAGCATGCCGGCAGCGCTAGATGACGTAATGACAACAAAGCCGTCGCCGTCTCGGGGTTCCAGCGAGGCGCCTCGCTGAAACCGCCCGAGCGCAGCGAAAAACATCGGCTCGCCGCTACGGAGCGTGATGTAGTAGGGCTGCTTGATCTTCGGGTTGGCCGCGTCCTTCTTCCACTCGTACCAACCATCAGCGGGCACTATTGCGCGGCCGGTTTGCCAGATATCGCGAAAGAACTTGCTAGTCGCGGCCGTTTCCACCCTGGCATTTATCGCTGGTGGTCGCTTCCCCTGTGCCCACAATGGGGCGTAACCCCACTTGACCGGCTCCATGCGCAGGCCATCATCGTCCTGGTGCAGGAGCTGAACCAGTGATTGCGGACACACGTTGTAGCGTCCGATTGGCTCAGGATTCACGCTGCCACGCAATGGCAAGGGCAGCTGCATCGCGATCTTGTCCAGGTACTCATAGGCGATTCGGTACTGAGCGAAACGTCCACACATGGGTGCCCCCGCACATCTGGTTCAATTGACCGGACTCTAGCTTCAGAATACTGTATATGCATACAGTTATGAGGTCTGTGCCATGCCCGTCCATATGTTGGGACCTGCTGCTCCCGCCACAATTGCACTGCCGTTTTTCAGTTTCTGCGTGCCCGCCGGATTCCCGAGCCCAGCGCAGGACCACATGGAGGGGAGCATCTCGCTCGACGAGCTGATGAACATCCGAGCTCCGCATACCTACCTGGCGCGCGCAGACGGGGAGAGCATGATCCAGGTCGGCATTTTCGACCGAGACATTCTGATCATCGACCGGGGACGGGAGGCAGAAAAAGGGGAGGTGATCATCGCAGCGCTGAATAACGAGCCTCTGGTCAAGATTTTCGACCGAGCCGGCAGCCAGGTCATTCTGCGCTCGGCTAATCCGAAGTTCCCGCCGCGGTACCTCCTCGAAAGCGAAGAACTCTACGTATGGGGCGTGGTGTCATACAGCATCCGAATCCATGGCAAGTACTGAGCGGGCCATCGCCCTCATTGATTGCAACTCGTTCTACGCCAGCTGCGAGCGTGTCTTTCGACCAGACTTGCGCCGTACGCCTATCGTCGTGCTTTCGAACAATGACGGCTGCGTGATCGCGCGCTCGGCCGAGGCAAAGCAGCTCGGTATCAAAATGGGCGTGCCGTATTTTCAGATCCGGCGCGACCTGGAGCGTTGGGGCGTTGTGGTGTTTTCCAGCAATTACGCGCTGTACGGCGACATGAGCGAGCGCGTCATGACGGTCATCGAGAGCCTGGTGCCTGCGGTTGAGGTGTACTCAATCGACGAGTCGTTTGCCGACCTTACCGGTGTGCCAGACGTCGAAGTGCTCGGCAGGCGGATCCGCGCTGAGGTACTGCGCAGCACAGGTATCCCGGTCGGGGTGGGCATTGGGGGGACCAAGACGCTCGCCAAGTTGGCGAACCATTCAGCGAAGCGCTGGCAGAAGCAGACGGGTGGGGTAGTGGACCTTCTCGACCCGGTGCGGCGCGACAAGGTGCTGCGCGTGACTGACGTCGGCGATGTATGGGGTGTCGGTCGCCGGATGACCGAGCACCTGAACAGGTTGGGCATACGTACTGCTTGGGATCTAGCTAGCGCGGATGCCTGGACCCTGCGCAAAAAATTCAGCGTGGTCATCGAGAAAACCGCACGCGAACTGCGCGGGACGCCGTGCCTCGATCTGGAGGAGGTCGCGTCACCCAAACAGGAGATCTGCTGCTCGCGGATGTTCGGCAAGCGCCTGCGCGAGCTTGAGCCAATCAAGGACGCAGTGGCGGCATATGCCGCTCGGGCCAGCGAGAAGCTGAGGGCACAGCAGTCCATGTGCAAGCGCGTCCGAATCAGCATCCGTACCGGCATGTTTAATCCCGACGAGCCCAAGTTCGCGAAAGGCGTCGTGTGTGAGCTGCCGTATCCCACCAACGACACCCGCTACATCATCCGGGCGGCGATCGCTGGGTTGGAACACATCTATCGCGATGGCTTTTCGTTCAGCAAGGCAGAGGTCCTGCTGATGGACCTCTGCCAGCGCGGCGAGTACACCGACGATCTATTCGCCCAAACCCAGCCCGCCGCGTCGGAGCGCGTTATGGGCGTGCTCGATGCAATCAACGCCAAGTGGGGCCGCAATACCCTCCGGCCCGGCCGCGTAACCACCGCGCCGGACTGGGGCATGCGACGGGAGATGATGAGCCAAAGTTTCACGACCAGGCTGGATCAGTTGTGGGTGGTGCGGTGCAACTAGGCGAGTGCATGCGAGGACCGATGAATTCCAGGTACTGGTTGTAGTGCGATCGCTTGCATCCGTTGACCGCTGAAAGCGTAAAGAAAAAGCCAGGCAGTGCCTGGCTCTTGTGTTGGTCGGATAGCTTACTGAAGCCAACCCTCTACCTTTTCGGCGCCGTGCTTTTCTTTCCAAGCTTTCAAAATCTTATGATTGCCACCCTTCGTCTCTACCACCTCTCCAGTTTCTGGGTTTTTGTAAACCTTAACTTGGCGCTGCCGACGAGGCGCTTGAGACGTCGGGGTGGCGCTGATGCTGGTGCGGCTGGGCTGCGGATCCAATATTGAAATAATTTCGCGCAGGCCTACGTCATATTGCCCCATCAAATTGCGGAGTTTTTCCTCGAACTCGATTTCGCGCTTGAGTTTGTCGTCATTCTTAAGAGCATCAAGCTGCTTGAGCTGGGCTGCGAGCTGGGCTTCTAGAGCTTTGAATTCGGCGAGTTTGGACATGGGTAACCTTCGGAGAACGAAACTGCTTTGTGTGTCTCAGTCTACCGCTTGGGCACGGAGGGAGAAAACTAAGGACCGACCGATTTCGTGAGTAATTCAGTCATCGAGAAGGCTGGTACAGGGATGGCGCTGCGGAGTGTTTGTCAGCCAGAGAGGTGCGTACTTCCTGACATATGAAGTGGTGGGTTAGCAAAATGGGAGGTGACCAAGCGGCGGCCGTTGCATAGAAACGTCGCGCATCCCGTAGAGGAAGCGGACGTGAGCAGGCTTCTTCTGCTTTAGCAGAGGTAGCCATGCATAGCATCGAAATTGGAGCTAGCCATTTACCTGCGGCAAATGAAGAAAGCTGCCTTTTTTGACAACAATGGCAGCCGCTTCGCGAAGGCAGTTGATCATTTTGGTCTTATTGCTCGGTCTCGCTCCACATTCGTTTCGCTTACCTGCAAACGCCCAAAATGCTCAACTGCCCCATACTTGAAGGTTTCAAGTATGGGGCGCGGGGGCATACTTGAAGGAACGCTTCGCTGCTTCAAGTATGCCCCCGCAATTTTGTTGTCAAATCATAGCCGCCAGGCGTTGCCTGGCCGAAATGGCGATTGTGCACAGACGTGAGCTGCGCCATTCGCGGGCGCTGCCGCCCCGGCCTCAATCATAAGCCCGATCACTGCGGCACACTTGTCTTACGACCGCCATGTCACATGACTCGAGTGCTGCAGTCTCGCCGTGTCACTCGTAGGGCTTGCGGCAGTTAGTGAGTGTCGATGCGCCGGGTGACCGTGCCGTGTGTCTGTCACAGTGGCGTTATGAAGCGGTGTCCGGTCTGATGCCAAAGCGCCCACGCTTCAACTGAAATTTGTGTGGCAGCAGCCGACTGTCACGGAATTCTCGTCGCAGCGGATGCAAGTTCTTCGATGGTGGACTGTGCTCAGCGATAGGGCGTGCCAACCGTCGCCGCAAGCGATGCCCGGAGTTGCGTGAAAATTCGGTTTCTTTCCTGTTGTGTTCAGAACGAAAAAGGCCGCAGATTGGCTGCGGCCTTTTATTCATCCTGTCTCATAATCATCTCCAGGCGATGATTGTTTTGAACGCTACGCGCTAGCAAGGCTTTTGCTTAGTTCTCCTTCCTCGCTTTCCGCGTCCGGCTTGGTTTGCGAGCAGCTTTTTAAAATGCTCCCAGCGGATCTGCTCGGTCTGTGCGTTGTATGTCAGTCCCCGTTCCATCTGCTCCAGTAATCTCAGACTCAGTGGCTGCTCCAGGTAATGGTCTGCTGTGACTTCTGGTGCACCACCCTCATGGCCGAGCAGATAGGCGATCGTGGATGGAGATATGCCTGACCGTTCCAGCCGAACGGCAAACGAGCGACGGAGACTTTTAAAATTGAGCCCGCCATTAACCGCCGGCGGACAGTGCTGACCGATGTATCCTGTACCCGTGCACGGCCCGCAGAAAAACCGACTTGGGTCGCGGGAGTATAGGTGCTTTGGATCGAAGCTCAGCTCGTTGAAAAGCAGAGCGTCATTGCCATCGGCCTGGCGCCGTTCTTCTACGAAATTTAGAAAGCCCATCTCCACTAGCTTCGAGCAGATTGGAATCTGCCGAGCCGACGGCCCCGTCTTCAACGACTTGTTGTAGCCATTATCGTTGATATCGATAAGGTCTACGCCGTGGACATCCTGGATCACATCATGCACACGTAGCTGGCAGAGCTCGTTAAGCCGCGCGCCGGTATAGAGCCCAAGCGGGAGCAACCAAAACCGATAGGGCTTGGCGTCCTGGTTGATTTTCGGCAGGTCGCCTGCGAGATACTTTCTGTAGGGCCAGCCTGAGAACATCTGATTCAGATTGCTATCCAGAAATGGCTTGGTGATTTCGGCGTGTTTTGTATTGCAGGTCGCGACTTTGATCGCCTCGGTAATCAGCTTGCTCTCAAGTGCTTCGTCCAGCATTCGATTGAACAACTGATAGTAGGTCGTGAGGTTTGCGCCTTTGCTACCCGACGCAGCGTTCTGCTTGAGTAACGACGGTAGCTGATCCTTCAGACGCTGTACGTCGGCCCGATCAAGCTCAGCAACTCGGCGGGTAGGATTATCTTGCGTCAGAGCGATTTTTAGTTTCTCCATCCGCGCTCGAAGCATGTGCTCGGATTTCCCTGCGTAATTGTTTTCTCGCAGAAAGCGGGACAGCGTTATGTCCATGAACTCGGTAAGCAAAGGAGAAGACTGAAAGCGGTTTATCGCATCCGTAATCGCTGAAATGTTTGCCAACGCGATTCGCAAGTGTTCTTCATGGCCGGGTTCGACGATAAGACTCAGGCCTTTGTAAAAAGGAATGGAGAGGGGGGCAGTTACATTCATATATACCTCACAGTGGGTGAGGCTTGAGATTATTACTGGATGGATAAACAGTCAAGATAATCTATTAGGATTTACCATGCGATAGTTTTTATTGACAACTTGTCAATAATCGCAAGATGAGCAAAAGGTAAGAGCGAGCCCCTACCTTTTATTAGCTGAATATTATGCGTACGTTTTCCAGTGTCGCTTAGCAACCCGCACGCTGGGGAAGGGGGTGCCAACCGGGCGACCGACATTGAAAACGCCCTGGCGTTCTCGTAACTCTTGATAGTGCCGGTAATGGATGTGTCCCAGCCCTAGCCCGAAATCGAGCTTGTCGAGCTCGTCTTTGAGCACGTCAGACGGATAGCAGTCGCCGTACCCACCGGTGGTACTTTTATCCGAGTGGCCTACAAGCGCTTTGGCTTTCGCCAGGTCAAGGTTCTGTCTGCGAAATTGATTGATAAAGGTGTGGCGCAGACCGTGGTACGTCAGGCCGTCATCTCCCAGGCCGCAAAGCCCAAGGTAACCCCGGCTAATCTGGCTTGAGCCGAGAAACCAACGGCTCGCAACATGCCCGGGAGAAAGGTCGCCGTATACCCGAATATTGTCGAAAAGCGGAGCCTTGCCGTCTCGCTCGACAGCTTCCAGGCGTGCTTGATGAAACTCCAGGAAGCCCGACTCGATAAGCTGCCGGTGAATCGGCACCAACCTTTCCGAATCGGACGTCTTCAGCTGTTTCGACCCGCTTCGATTGATGCTGATGAGCCAGACGCCGAGTTCTTGCCGAATGTCTTCGAGCCGTAGCTGGCACAGCTCACTTAGCCTTGCGCCTGTAAAAAGGCCAAGCAGCGGCAGCCAAAACTTGTAGTCATCCAAGCGCCAGCGCGGCGGCGTGGTCAGTGTGTAGGCCGGACCGTGAAGAAGTTTCTCGATCTGGCTTGGGCTATACGTGCGCTTCCTCGGCGCCTCGGCTCCTTTGGTGCTGAATGCCAATCCGGCCGCGATATTTTCGGTGATGTAACCCTGATCATGAGCGTAGGTGACAAGGGCCCTTGCCAGCTCAAAAAACTTTTTCGCAGTGCGAGGGTTGATTGGCTCGAACTTACCGTCGCTAATGATCTTACTTAGCGGCTGGTTACGCGTGGCACGGAGGCGATGCCGGTTCTTCGGATAGCTACGCAGATGATCGCGTAGCGTGTTGAATTCAGCGCGAGTCAGCGTCTCGACTTGCCGGTGCCCGCCAAGCAGCTCGCACAGGCCTTCCAGGCGGGCCTTTGCGGTAATGCGAGTCCGCGGGTTAGCCCAGGCGCCTTCACGAATTTGCCGTTCTTCGTATTCCTTTACCAAAGCTGCGAGGCTCAACCCTGCGTTTGAACCACGCGCCGGCGAGACAATACGATCGTTGACGGAGGGTTGCGTAAAGAGGGTTTCAAGCTTGGCTTTCTGCGCGTCGGGCAGAACGCTCCCGAGCGCATTCAGCAACGCGAGCGTGCCTGGATCCTGTGGCGGTGCCACAGCATCTGTCGGCGAGTTCAGCTCCGGAATCGTCTGCATAGGCTCGGCGGTTGCAGCAGAACCCAACATCCGCCGAACCAGGTCACCGATTTCCTGCATGGCTTGGGCGTAAGGATCTTGGTGATCGTCTTCCTGAAAGTAACGCAACAGCACCTTATCAACCTTCTGCAGCGTATACGTCAGCATGAGGACCGCAATGATGATGGAGCTAGTGAGCAGCTCAACCCGAAAGCTTTTCTTTTCTCTCAGATGCGCTTTCATGCACAGCGGATCGAGTTCGATAAGCATCACATAAAGCCCCGATCCCTCCTGCACCAAGAGCGCTCGATCAATGATGCGGAGCTTCAGATGCATCGCGTTGGCTTGCTGAAGATGAAAATGCAAAGCTTGCCGAGATTGCGGTAGTGCTGGGGGGATGTGCATGAGATTCCGACCCTGGTCTGGGCGGGCATGGCACAGGTATTCATAAAGCGTCATCGCTGCAAACGCAGGAGATTCTTTCGAGTAGCGACCTGGAGAGGGTGGGACAGTCTCAAGCACATCAAGGGCGGCGTAAATGTACCGGGCAGCGTCGCTGGCGACGTTGTGATTGCAGGTTCCGAGCGGCCAGTCGAAGCGTACGAACCCAACGCCAAGCGCTTTTACCAGTGCGGGCGTTGGTGTCAGTGCGAAGAAAATTTCGCCCCCTGGCTCGTGGCTATAGAGCACTACACGCTCGGCACTCTCTTTCATCATGCGAGCGTCGGCGACCGAAAGGTCTTGGTTCGCGAGCTTCATTGGCGACGGGCGGACTTTCCAAACTCGGTCGGCGAATTTAAGTGCTTCCGCTACCGCAAGGTGAAACCTTTGGAGGTCAACCAGCAGGCGGTCAGAAAAGAGCTCGACGTAGTGCTCGGTTGCCTTGGCAAGGAACTGCTCGAAAGAAGCATTCAGGTACTTAGCGAGATCGCGGGCTAGGGCTTCGTCGTGACTTAGCGCCCACCGGATTTGCGCGGGCAGCTTGGGGTTGGCTGCGAAATGCTTTGGGAAAGTCAGGTAGTACTGGAAGCCGGTTTTGGCTTGATAGACGAGGTGCGGAACACCTGTTTTGCTTTGGCGCTGGGACATGATGGCATACCTTTTGGATTCACAGACGGACTGTGAGTAATCCAATGCCATCAAATCTGGTCTGAAACCCGCGTTCTAGACGGGTTTCAGTGTTGAAATGGTGGAGCCGGGGGGATCCAAAATATATGCATAACCTATTGTTCTTAAATACTTTTTTGAAAGATCTATTGTTAGATGCCCCCATAAGTGCCCCGTGCACGTATTTCCGATGAGCGGCCTTTAGAAGGAGTTGAACTGGCGTCCTGAACTCTCGTTTCGCGACAGGGCGATGCCGGTCGACCACCGAGGAGGATTCAGTAGAATCAGTCGCCTACAGCATAACCCCGGTTACCTGGGCGGGAGGGTTCGATGCCCAGCTTAGCAGCAGGTGTTGGCTAGATGTCAGGTCCGGTAGTTGGGGTTTTTCCGCGGTAGCGCACCATGGGCTCATCTAGGACGATTTGAGCTGAGGTGCGGTATGAGACACTCGATGGTTACCTGTCACAACTGTGGCAAAGCGATGGTTCCGAGGGCGTCATATAGCCGTGGTTTCTGGGGTTATTCGCCTTCGTCCAATCATTGCCCCTTTTGCCTGAGTGAGAACTGGCACGGCGGAAATCCAGGGCTAGGGGCTCGGCTGTTCGCTTTGGTTGGCCTGGGTCTTGGTGTTCTGGCCTGCGCGTTGGTGGGAGCTCTTCTATTTAAAGTGCAGTGGTGGCTTGGTGTCGAGGGACAGTGGCCTCTATTGACGCTGGGCACATGTGCTGTGTCAGTTAGCGCGGGATACCATTTTTACAACTGGTTTGTTGATTGCTGACCGGTGACCATGCTGTGGAAGGCAGCAATCGGCCGATTCTGTTGAAAAAGTAGGTTTAGCGGCAGCAAGGCGGTCGGATGTACCTGCTGTCGAAATGGCTGCAAGCCACTTCAAGTTGCCTTCCGGCGTTTCACTGAGCGTCCTTGCTCCGGTTTAAGGGTTAATTTGAGGGTTTCTGCTCGTAGCAGGCGTACCTATCCCGTCAGCGGTG
>NZ_JBNNHS010000010.1:0-169966 GCF_050269105.1 Pseudomonas sp. NPDC077408 | reverse complement strand
GCGGCGCGCTGCAGGTTCATGATGTCGACGTCGTATTCGCGCACATGGTTTTCCAGCGCACGGGCCAGTTTTGGGCCTTCGGTCTCGTTGACCGAAATGAAGTTCTCGATGGCCATGGTGTCGAGCACCTGACCACCGAAACGCTCGGCTGCGACACCTGTACGGATGCCCTTGCGCGCCGCATAGATGGCCGCTGCAGCGCCGGCTGGACCACCACCGACAACGAGCACGTCGTAAGCATCCCTGGCGCTGAGCTTCTCGGCATCGCGCGCTGACGCGCCGGTGTCGAGCTTGGCCAGAATTTCCTCTTCACCCATGCGGCCCTGACCGAACAGCTCGCCGTTGAGGTAGATGCTCGGCACGGACATGACCTGGCGAATGGTGACTTCTTCCTGAAACAGCGCACCGTCGATGGCGACGTGGCGGATGTTCGGGTTGAGCACGGCCATCAGGTTAAGCGCCTGGACCACGTCCGGGCAGTTCTGGCAGGACAGCGAAAAATAGGTTTCGAAGTTGTATTCGCCGTCGAGATTCTTGATCTGCTCTATGACTTCCGGCGCGGTCTTGGACGGATGACCACCGACCTGCAGCAGGGCCAGCACCAGCGAGGTGAACTCGTGGCCCATCGGAATGCCGGCGAAACGCAGGCTGATGTCGCCACCGATACGGTTGAGCGCAAACGAAGGTTTGCGGACGTCATTGCCGTCGGTGCGCAGGGTGATCTTGTCGCTCAGGCTGATAATGTCTTCCAGCATGGCGAGCATTTCCTGGGATTTGGCGCCGTCATCGAGGGATGCAACGATCTCGAACGGCTGGGTAACCTTTTCCAGATAGGTTTTCAGTTGCGCTTTCAAATTGCTGTCGAGCATTGGAGACCCCGTAATAAGTGGTCCCTGCATAGGGACGGGAAACTGAACTCTTGATGGCGTTGAGCTTACGGGGAGGAGTTGGATTGTTAAAATTGAATAAACATTGCGCTGCCATGTAGCCAAGCTATCAAGGACCAATGTTTCACGTGGAACAAAAAACCCGGCTTGCGCCGGGTTTGATAACCATGAATCGAATTTTAGAAATCCAAATTGGAAACAGCCAACGCATTGGATTCGATAAAGTCGCGGCGAGGCTCGACCGCATCCCCCATCAACGTATTGAATATCTGATCGGCTCCAATCGCATCCTCAATCGTAACCTTAAGCATGCGTCGAACAGCCGGGTCCATCGTCGTCTCCCAGAGCTGGTCAGGGTTCATCTCACCGAGACCTTTATATCGCTGAACGCTATGACGACGAGTTCCCTCAGTCATCAGCCAATCCAACGCCTGCTTGAAGGTCGTCACCGGCTTCTTACGCTCGCCGCGCTGAACGTAGGCTCCTTCCTCGAGCAAGCTGTTCAGCTTGTCCCCGAGCACCGTTACGGTCTTGTAGTCATTACTACCGAAGAAATCGCGGTTGAATGTGATGTAACTGGCCAGGCCGTGTGAAACGATCTCGACTTCAGGGAGCCACACATTGCGTTCCTTGTCCTCACGCAGGCTTACCTTGTACGCAAGCCCGGAGCGCTCGACGCCTTTGAGCAACGCCGCATAAGGCTCTAACCACGCCTGCATAGCCGCATGATCACCGAGCTGTTCAACCGACACGCGTGGCAGGTAGATGAAGTGCTCGGTCAGCTCCTGTGGATAGAGTCGCGACAGGCGCTGCAGTGTCTTCATCACAGTGCGGTAATCGTTAACCAGACGCTCCAATGCTTCCCCTGACAGTCCAGGCGCATGCTCATTGACGTGCAGGCTGGCGTCTTCGAGAGCTGACTGAGTCAAATACTCGTCCATCGCCTCGTCGTCTTTGATGTATTGCTCCTGCTTGCCACGCTTAACCTTGTACAAAGGCGGCTGAGCAATGTAGATATAGCCGCGCTCGATCAACTCCGGCAGCTGGCGGAAGAAGAATGTCAGCAGCAGCGTCCGGATATGAGAGCCGTCGACGTCCGCATCCGTCATGATGATGATGTTGTGATAGCGCAACTTATCGATGTTGTACTCATCACGACCGATGCCACAACCAAGCGCGGTGATCAGCGTGCCAACCTCCTGCGAGGAGATCATCTTGTCGAAACGAGCCTTCTCGACGTTCAGGATCTTGCCCTTGAGCGGCAGGATAGCCTGGGTCCTGCGGTTGCGGCCCTGCTTGGCAGAACCGCCCGCGGAGTCACCCTCCACTATGTAGAGTTCGGAGAGGGCGGGGTCCTTCTCCTGGCAGTCGGCCAGCTTGCCGGGAAGGCCGGCAATATCTAGAGCACCCTTGCGTCGGGTCATCTCGCGCGCCTTGCGTGCGGCTTCACGAGCTCGCGCGGCATCGATCATCTTGCCGACCACCGCCTTCGCCTCGTTGGGGTGCTCGAGCAGGAAATCGGCGAAATACTTGCCCATCTCCTGCTCGACGGCGGTCTTAACTTCGGACGAGACGAGCTTGTCCTTAGTCTGCGAACTGAACTTCGGGTCTGGGACCTTGACCGAGATGATCGCCGTGAGACCTTCACGCGCGTCATCGCCCGTCGTAGCGACCTTATGCTTCTTGGCCAGCCCTTCCTGCTCGATGTAGTTATTTAGGTTTCGGGTTAGCGCCGAACGAAAGCCCGCCAAGTGGGTTCCACCGTCGCGCTGAGGGATGTTATTGGTGAAGCAGAGTAGATTTTCGTTGAAACTGTCGTTCCACTGAAGCGCCACTTCGACACCAACGCCATCATCACGCTGGATATTGAAGTGGAACACCTCATTGACTGGCGTCTTGTTGGTGTTGAGATAAGCCACGAAGGCACTGAGCCCGCCTTCGTATTTGAACAGTTCTTCCTTGGCGTTGCGCTCATCGCGCAGCACAATGCCGACACCCGAGTTCAGAAACGACAGCTCACGCAGCCGCTTAGCCAGAATATCCCAGCTGAAGTGGATATTCGCAAAGGTCTCGGCTGAGGGTTTGAAATGGATTTCGGTGCCCGAATCCTCGGTTTCACCGACTGCAGCGAGCGGCGCTTGCGGTACACCGTGACGATAGATCTGCTCCCATACCTTTCCTTCGCGGCGAATGGTCAGGATCAGTTCCTCAGACAAGGCGTTCACCACCGAAACACCCACGCCATGCAGACCGCCGGAAACCTTATAGGAATTGTCGTCGAACTTACCGCCAGCGTGCAGGACGGTCATGATGACCTCTGCTGCAGATACGCCCTCTTCGTGAATATCTACTGGAATGCCACGGCCGTTGTCGCGAACGCTGATGGATTCATCAATATGTATGGTGATTGATATATCGTTGCAGTGACCCGCCAGCGCTTCGTCGATCGAGTTATCCACGACTTCGAAGACCATATGGTGCAGACCAGTGCCGTCGTCCGTGTCGCCGATATACATGCCGGGGCGCTTACGTACTGCATCAAGGCCCTTGAGCACCTTGATACTGGACGAATCGTACGTGTGGTTTTCGCTCATGCCTTCACTCCCGAGGGGCCGTGGTCCTGGGCTATCGCACCATGTTCCACGTGAAACATTGAGACTGGCGTATCTTGACGCCAACCTTCTCGCAATACTTTCGAATCAACGCAGGTGATAAACACCTGGCAATTCAGCTGTTCCAGCAACCGGCACAGTGCCAGCCGGTGCTGATCGTCCAACTCGGACGGTAGGTCATCAACCAGATAAATACACTGGCCTCGTTTGGCTTCACTGACCAGATGGCCCTGCGCAATACGTAACGCGCACACAACCAGTTTCTGCTGGCCACGAGATAAGGTTTCCGCAGCGTTATGGTTGGCTATCCGCAGTCGGAGGTCAGCCCGCTGAGGACCCGCTTGGGTGTGCCCCATGAGCCGGTCGCGTTCAATGGACACCGACAACACCTCAGCCAGGGAGCGCCCTTTGTCCCAGCCACGGTAATAACTCAACTGGAAACCGTGAAGATCCAAAAGCGCGGCCAAGGTGGACTCGAATATTGGCTTCAGCGCTTGAATGTAAGCCCGCCTGTACCCGTCTATTTCCTCACTCGCGTCGCTAAGCTCGCGGCTCCAAGCCGCCTGAGAAGCGGAGTCAAGTGTACCATGACGCAGCCACGAGTTTCGTTGCCTCAAGGCCTGCTGCAGGCGCTGCCAAGCGTGCAGGAACCGGGGTTCCACGTGGAACACCCCCCAATCCAGAAACTGCCGGCGAAGCTTGGGTGCACCTTCGAGCAAGCGAAAACTGTCCGGATTGATCAGCTGCAACGGTAACGTCTCAGCGAGTTCCGCTGCGCTTCGAACGCTCTGTCCATTGATTCTGATGCGCACTTCGCCGCTGCGATCTCGAGAGATGCCAAGGGCGGTTGTCTGCTCATCAGCCAATTCGACCTGGCCGAAGACCGTGCAACTGGAGTGCTCGTGGCTTATGACCGGCGTCAAACGCGTGCTGCGGAACGAGCGAGCCATTCCGAGGAGATGAATCGCCTCGAGAAAACTGGTCTTTCCGCTACCGTTATCGCCGTAGAGGATGTTGATCCGGGGGGAGGGGTTTAACGTCACCGGCTGCAGGTTGCGTATGCCGGTGACGGAGATGCGGCTAAGGGACATTCAATGCGGATTACAGGCGCATCGGCATGACGACGTACGCCGAGTCGTCGTTATCGTATTCCTGAACCAAAGCACTGCTATTCGCATCGGACAGAATTAGCCGGACCTGATCGGTGGTCATGACGCTCAGCACATCAAGCAAATAGCTGACGTTGAACCCAATCTCCAAAGCCCCACCGGTATAGTCCACCGCGACTTCTTCTTCCGCTTCTTCCTGCTCAGGGTTATTCGCCTGGATTTTCAACAGGCCATTTTCCAATTGCAGCCGGATGCCGCGATATTTTTCATTGGAAAGAATGGCCGTACGGCTGAATGCCTCGCGCAGTGTCTGACGTTCACCAACCACCAGTTTGTCGCCGCCACGGGGCAAAACGCGTTCGTAGTCAGGAAATTTTCCGTCAACGAGTTTGGAGGTAAAGGTGAACTCCCCTGTCGTGGCTCGAATGTGGTGTTGGCCAAGGACGATGCTGACTTCGCCGTCCTGGTCCGTCAGTAGCCTTGCCAGCTCAAGGATGCCCTTGCGTGGGACGATCACCTGATGTCGGTCGGGCTGTTCAATGCCGGCTTGCATGGAACACATCGCCAAACGATGTCCGTCCGTTGCCACTGCGCGCAGCATCCCGCTAGAGACCTCAATCAGCATACCGTTCAGATAGTAACGCACATCCTGCTGGGCCATGGCGAAGCTGCTGCGCTCAATGAGACGACGCATCTTGCCTTGGTTAACGCTGAAATTCAGCGAGCCAGGGCCTTCCTCTACGGTGGGGAAATCATTGGCCGGCAAGGTCGAAAGAGAAAAGCGGCTGCGCCCGGACTTGATTACGATCTTCTGATCATCCAGCCGGATATCAATGAGCGCGTCAGGCTGCAGGCTTTTGCAGATATCCATCAATTTGCGCGCCGGCACCGTGATTTCACCGGGTTCGGATGCATCCTCCAAGGCGACACGGCCAACCAACTCTACCTCTAGATCAGTGCCTGTCAGCGACAGCTGATGGTCTTGAACCACCAGCAGTACGTTCGACAATACCGGTAAAGTCTGGCGACGCTCGACGACGCCGGCCACCAGCTGCAGAGGTTTCAACAAGGATTCGCGCTGAATAGTGAAATGCATGGTCTGGTCCCTTGCCTATTAAATGGCCGCAGTCTGTTCAGGTTGTCAAAGTGCGCAGCAAATTTTTGTAATCCTCGCGAATATCAGCATCCAATTCGCGAAGTTCGGCAATCTTACGACAGGCGTGCAGCACCGTCGTGTGATCGCGCCCACCAAAGGCGTCGCCAATTTCCGGCAAGCTATGATTGGTAAGTTCTTTGGACAAAGCCATCGCGACCTGACGGGGTCTTGCGACCGAACGCGAGCGTCGTTTTGACAGAAGGTCGGATATTTTGATTTTGTAGTATTCCGCGACGGTGCGTTGAATATTATCAACACTCACCAACTTGTCTTGCAGTGCAAGCAGGTCCTTCAGCGACTCACGAATCAGCTCGATCGTAATGTCTCGCCCCATGAAATGGGCGTGGGCGATTACGCGTTTCAGCGCACCTTCCAACTCGCGAACGTTCGATCGGATCCGCTGCGCAATGAAGAACGCAGCATCATGGGGAAGCTCAACGTTGGCCTGGTCAGCCTTTTTCATCAAGATCGCCACACGGGTCTCGAGTTCTGGCGGTTCGACCGCAACTGTCAGCCCCCACCCAAAGCGAGACTTTAACCGCTCTTCAAGCCCGTCAATTTCCTTGGGGTAGCGGTCACTGGTGAGAATCACCTGCTGCCCCCCTTCTAGCAACGCGTTGAACGTGTGAAAGAACTCTTCCTGGGACCGTTCCTTTTTTGCGAAGAACTGGATGTCGTCGATCAGCAAAGCGTCCACCGATCGATAGAAGCGTTTGAACTCGTTGATCGCGTTCAGCTGCAACGCCTTGACCATGTCCGCGACGAACCGCTCAGAATGAAGATAGACCACCTTGGCGTTAGGGTTCTTCTTCAGCAAATGGTTGCCGACCGCGTGCATCAGGTGAGTCTTGCCAAGCCCTACACCTCCGTAGAGGAACAACGGGTTGTAGCCATGCTTGGGATTGTCTGCAACTTGCCAGGCAGCAGCTCGCGCCAGTTGGTTGGATTTGCCCTCGACAAAATTCTCGAAGGTAAAGGTCCGATTGAGATAGCTGGTGTGCTTGAGCCCACCCTCAACCTGTACGTTACGTTCGGCCGGTCGCGAAGGCGCGCTAGGCGCAGCGACAGCCGCGGTTACTGGTTCGGTGAACGAAGCGGGAGGCGGTGCAGCGGCCGCAGGAGCGCCAACTTGCGGCTGAGAACGAGGTGCGGAACCGGCAGCCGGCCGCGTAGAAGCGACTCGCCTGCTGCCTATCAGCAACGACAAAGAGGGTGCCGGCCCTGACGCGCGTTCTGACAATAATTCCAGCAGGCGCGAAAGATACTTCTCGTTAACCCAGTCGAGAACGAAGCGATTCGGCGCGTAGATCCGTAATTCATCGCCATCTGATTCGACCTGAAGCGGACGAATCCAGGTGTTGAATTGCTGGGCCGGCAGCTCATCTCTCAAGAGGTCAACGCACTGCTGCCAAAGTTCCACCGACACAAGGTCTCCTAGAAGCTGTCGAGCTTTAAAACGGAGCTCATTGTAGCCCTGAGACGCCTCAGTTATCCACAGTAAGAAGGCTGCTTATATAGGTAAAGCGATGGGCGATCCGAGCCGGAGCAACCAACATATCCAACCCTAAGCTCTGTTGATAACCGAGCCAGAGCCCATGGGAAAAGCCTGTGTACAGGATGAGATCAAACAAGACTGTGGATAACTAGCCATTTAATCCACAGGAAACACAACGTAAATCCACCGTCAGCGCACTGCTTACGCAGAACGTTACCGAAAGCTGTAACCCCTACCGGGGAACGCGTCTAGCCTTTTATCCACAGAAAAGCACATCACCATTTATAAGCATTGCATTAAGAAGATCTTTATTTTCTTTCTTTATCTATTACTTTCTGCCTGGACAGTGCTGGTGGGAAATTGACCTCGCCGCGCGGCTTCTCTACAATCGCCGGTCTCTTAAAAGGGGGCCATTCCGGCCCGCAATGGATCACCAGGTAACGCATCATGAAACGCACTTTCCAACCCAGCACCCTCAAGCGCGCTCGCACCCACGGTTTCCGTGCTCGTATGGCTACCAAAAATGGTCGTGCCGTCCTGTCGCGTCGTCGCGCCAAAGGTCGTAAGCGTCTGGCAGTCTGAAGACGCCGGAACAGGTAGTGAGTCGAGACTTCGGTCGGGAAAAGCGTCTGCTGACCCCGAGCCAGTTCAAGGCTGTCTTCGACTCCCCTTCCGGCAAGTTACCGGGCAGGAACGTCCTGCTACTGGTGCGCGAAAATCAATTGCCACACCCGAGAATCGGGTTGGTCATTGGCAAGAAGAGCGTCAAGCTCTCGGTAGAGCGCAACCGCATCAAGCGGCAACTGCGTGAAACCTTTCGTCTCCACCAGATGGAACTGACGGGGTGGGACATCGTGGTCATCTCGCGTAAAGGTCTAGCTGAACTGGACAACGCAGAACTCGCAAAGCAATTTGCCAAGC
Organism: Pseudomonas sp. NPDC077408; assembly: GCF_050269105.1. Lineage (NCBI taxonomy): Bacteria > Pseudomonadati > Pseudomonadota > Gammaproteobacteria > Pseudomonadales > Pseudomonadaceae > Pseudomonas > Pseudomonas sp. NPDC077408. The sequence continues at coordinate 161,786 of NZ_JBNNHS010000010.1, read as the reverse complement.
TATGGAGACGTCTGTCTCGAACGCCTGCACCGGTCCAGCCACAACAGGCCCAGAGCAGCGCCGCTGATGCGTAAGCTAGCGCTGGTCCCAATTCGACTCTACCGGTACGCCATCAGTCCAATGATGGCCAGTCACTGCCGTTTCTACCCAAGTTGCTCCTGCTACGCACAAGAGGCCATCGAAACACATGGCCTGCTGCGCGGTGGCTGGCTGAGCCTGTGCAGGCTCGGCCGTTGCCATCCATGGAATCCGGGCGGCTATGATCCCGTGCCTTCCAATACCCCCTCCAATTCATCTTCGATGACCGAGTAACCATGGATATCAAACGCTCGATCCTGCTTGTCGCCCTGGCAGTCGTTGCTTACCTGATGGTTTTGCAGTGGAACCAGGACTACGGCCAGACCGCCATCCCTGACGAGACGCGCCAGTCACAAACGTCCGTCGCGCAGATTCCAAACACTCCGCTGACCAGCACCGCTGAGAATGCGCAAGGTGATATTCCGGCTGTAAGCAGCGAGCCGTCGGCCAATTCAGTTACCGACACTCAGGCCAGCTCTCAGCTGATCCACGTACGCACCGATGTTCTGGATGTCGCAATCGATCCGCGCGGCGGAGACATCGTGGACCTGCGGTTGCCGGAGTTCCCACGTCGTCAGGATCGCCCAGACGTTCCGTTCCAGTTGTTCGAGCGTAGCGGCGAACGAACCTATGAAGCCCAGAGCGGCTTGATCGGGGATGGCCCGGACAAGGCCAGTGGCCGGCCGCTGTACACCAGCGACCAACAGCAGTATCAGCTTGGCGAAAATCAGGACCAGCTGGTCGTTGATCTGAACTACAGCGAAGACGGAGTCAACTACACCAAACGCTTCACCTTCGAGCGTGGTGATTACGATCTCGGCGTGCGCTATCTGATCGACAATCAAAGTGATCAAACCTGGACCGGCCACATGTTCGGTCAGCTGAAGCGCGACGACAGCAGCGATCCGTCCTCCAGCACCGCAACCGGCACTGCGACCTATTTGGGCGCAGCGCTCTGGACCAAGGACGAGCCTTACACCAAAGTTTCCATGGGTGACATGGACGACAAGAGTCTGAAAAAGACGGTCGAAGGCGGTTGGATCGCATGGTTGCAGCATTACTTTGTAACTGCCTGGATTCCTGCGCCCGATCAGACCAACCTGGTGCAGACTCGCAAGGACAGCCAGGGCAATTACATCATCGGCTTTACCGGACCTGCTGTTTCGGTTGCACCCGGTAGTCAGGGTGAAACACACGCCACCTTGTATGCCGGTCCGAAGAGCCAGGATCAACTGGAAGAGCTGTCGCCTGGTCTACGTCTGACCGTCGATTACGGCATTCTCTGGTTCATCGCTCAGCCGATCTTCTGGCTGCTACAGAATATCCACGCACTGTTGGGTAACTGGGGCTGGTCGATCATCGTACTGACCATCGTTATCAAGCTGGCTTTCTTCCCGCTGTCGGCTGCCAGTTATCGATCGATGGCGCGCATGCGAGCGGTGTCGCCGAAGATGCAAGCCCTGAAAGAACAGTTTGGCGACGATCGCCAGAAGATGTCCCAGGCGATGATGGAGCTGTACAAAAAAGAGAAGATCAATCCGCTGGGTGGATGCTTGCCTATCCTCGTGCAGATGCCGGTGTTTCTGGCCCTGTACTGGGTACTGCTGGAAAGCGTCGAAATGCGCCAGGCGCCCTGGATGTTCTGGATCACCGACCTGTCGATCAAGGATCCTTTCTTCATCCTGCCGATCATCATGGGTGTCACCATGTTCATTCAGCAGCAGTTGAACCCAACACCACCGGATCCGATGCAAGCCAAGGTGATGAAGTTGCTGCCAATTATCTTCACCTTTTTCTTCCTCTGGTTCCCAGCAGGTCTGGTGCTGTACTGGGTCGTCAACAACTGCTTGTCAATTGCACAGCAGTGGTACATTACTCGCAAGATAACCGGGCAGACTGCTAGCGCAACCTGACCGTTCGAAGTGAACAGAACGCCCCTTTATTGGGGCGTTTTGCATTATCGCCACCTGGAGGGTTTGATGAGCCAAGATCGCGAAACCATCGCCGCCGTCGCCACAGCACCCGGTCGTGGTGGGATTGGCGTAGTGCGCGTTTCGGGCCCCCGAGCCAAAGCCGTCGCGATCACGCTCAGCGGCCGAGAACCAGTACCCCGGCATGCCCACTACGGTCCGTTCCATGCCGATGACGGTGAAGTCATTGATGAAGGGCTGATGCTGTTCTTCCCCGGACCCCATTCATTTACCGGCGAGGATGTACTGGAACTCCAGGGCCACGGCGGTCCGGTCGTCATGGACATGTTGTTGCGCCGTTGCGTCGAACTCGGAATTAGGCCTGCTAGGCCCGGTGAGTTCAGTGAGCGAGCGTTCCTCAACGACAAGCTGGACCTGGCTCAGGCTGAGGCAATCGCAGACCTTATCGAGGCGAGTTCGGCGCAAGCAGCTCGAAATGCAGTTCGCTCGCTACAGGGCGATTTCTCTCGTCGCGTGCATCACCTCACCGAAAGCCTGGTGAACCTGCGCATTTACGTCGAAGCGGCAATCGATTTTCCAGAAGAAGAAATCGATTTCCTCGCCGACGGTCGGGTGCTGGCGCTGCTCGAGCAGGTCCGTGGTGAGTTATCCACAGTTCTGCGAGAGGCAGGACAGGGCGCGCTGCTGCGCGAAGGAATGAACGTGGTCATTGCCGGTCGCCCCAACGCCGGAAAATCTAGCCTGCTAAACGCATTGGCGGGGCGTGAGGCGGCGATCGTGACCGACATAGCTGGCACCACGCGCGATCTGCTGAAGGAACATATCCAGATTGATGGTATGCCGTTGCACATTGTCGATACTGCCGGGTTGCGTAATACCCTGGACGAGGTGGAGCGGATCGGGGTGGAACGGGCGATCAAAGCGATCGAGGACGCCGACCGGGTATTGCTGGTAGTGGACGGCAGTGCGGCTTCTGCTTCAGACGATGAATCCAGTTGGCCGGACTTGCTTATTACCAGACCAGACCCAGCTAAGACCACGATCATTCGAAACAAGGCCGATCTCACTGGCGACTCCGTCGCTCTATCCGTCGATGCAGACGGGGTCACCACGCTTAGCCTCTCGGCGCGCTCGGGCGATGGGCTAGAGATGCTTCGTGAGCATCTCAAGCGCTGCATGGGCTATGACCAAACTGCGGAAAGCGCCTTCAGTGCCAGGCGCAGGCATCTAGACGCACTCCGCAAGGCAGCCGAGTACCTCGACCATGGCCATGCTCAGTTGACGCTGGCAGGCGCAGGCGAACTGCTGGCTGAAGATCTGCGCCAAGCGCAGCAGGCACTCGGTGAGATCACCGGCACGTTCAGCTCCGACGATCTGCTGGGCCGCATTTTCTCGAGCTTTTGCATCGGCAAATAGCCGGTCGATACAAGCGTCTTAGCTGGTACCTCAGGGCTGTCCAGCGCTGAGCGGGCCCGCTCGCTCTCTTCTTTTCCACCGTATGCCTGAAGAATGTCGACTTCGACCTCTGCAGACCCAGCGGCTGGATTTGCGACGTGCAATGCTCGGACGTACAACAATCATCCAGTTGCTTCTTCCAGCCTAACCGCTGTCATTTTTGTCTAGCGAGCGTGGAATAAACACTGTGGAAAACCATGCCTAAGCTCGGTCAATAACCGGTGTGCAACCGTCTCTCCGTAACCCACTGTGGATAACCATGCATTCCATGCACAGGGTATCAACCGTGCTTCCACCGTCCGTACCGCAGCTAGACACACCCTTTCTTTCTCTTACAGGACGCTCAACGTATGGCCTACAGAGATCTATCCACAGATATCGGCTGCCTATTTATAAACATAACAATAAGCTTTAAATCATTCTCTTATTTATTTCTTATTACCTGTATCGAACTACAAAAGACTGCTACTGGTCATTTTTTGTTCAGAGGCCTTCTTTCGCGGACACCTAGTGCCTATACTGGCGAGCTTCCTGAGACTCAACCAAACAGGCACGAGGTGCGTGGTGGATTTCCCTTCCCGTTTTGACGTCATCGTTATCGGTGGCGGCCATGCCGGTACCGAAGCGGCTCTGGCAGCTGCTCGAATAGGCGTGAAGACACTGCTGCTCTCTCATAATGTCGAAACGTTGGGACAGATGAGCTGCAACCCGGCCATCGGCGGCATTGGCAAAAGCCATTTGGTCAAGGAAATCGACGCACTTGGCGGCGTTATGGCGACTGCCACGGACAAGAGCGGCATTCAGTTCCGCGTACTCAACAGCCGCAAAGGCCCAGCCGTACGGGCGACTCGCGCACAAGCTGACCGGGTTTTGTATAAGGCCGCTGTGCGCGAAGTGTTGGAAAACCAGCCCAATCTGTGGATATTTCAGCAAGCTGCTGACGACTTGATCGTTGAAGCCGATCAGGTCAAGGGCGTAGTGACCCAGATGGGCCTGCGTTTCCTTGCCGAATCGGTTGTCCTTACAACCGGCACCTTTCTTGGCGGACTTATCCACATCGGTCTGCAGAACTATTCCGGTGGTCGGGCTGGCGATCCCCCATCGATTGCATTGGCTAAACGCTTACGCGAACTCCCATTGCGGGTTGGCCGGCTGAAGACCGGAACGCCTCCGCGAATCGACGGACGCTGCGTCGACTTTTCGGTGATGACCGAGCAGCCGGGTGACACGCCGATACCGCCCATGTCGTTTCTCGGCCACGCGGCGCAGCATCCACGGCAAGTGAGCTGCTGGATCACTCATACCAACGTGCGCACTCACGAGATCATCGCCGCTAACCTCGATCGGTCACCGATGTATTCAGGTGTCATCGAGGGTGTCGGGCCGCGTTACTGCCCGTCGATCGAGGACAAGATTCATCGTTTTGCCGACAAGGACAGCCATCAGGTCTTCATCGAACCTGAGGGCCTGACCACCCACGAGCTCTATCCGAACGGTATTTCCACCTCATTGCCGTTCGACGTGCAGCTGCAGATCGTGCAAAGCATTCGCGGAATGGAGCAGGCGCACATCGTGCGGCCCGGGTACGCCATCGAGTACGACTATTTCGACCCGCGTGATTTGAAATACAGTCTGGAAACCAAGGTGATTGGAGGCCTGTTCTTCGCAGGACAGATCAACGGCACCACCGGTTACGAAGAGGCCGGCGCCCAAGGGTTGCTGGCCGGCACCAATGCCGCGCTACGCGCCAAAGGGGTGGAAAGTTGGTGCCCACGCCGGGACGAGGCGTATCTCGGCGTGCTGGTCGACGACCTGATCACCCTCGGCACTCAGGAGCCGTATCGCATGTTTACCTCGCGCGCCGAGTACCGGCTGATTCTGCGTGAGGACAACGCCGATCTTCGGCTGACTGAAAAAGGCCGCGAGCTGGGGTTGGTCGATGATGTTCGCTGGGCCGCCTTTGAGCGCAAGCGCGAAAGCATCATCCAGGAAGAGCAGCGCTTGCGAAGCACCTGGGTTCGTCCAGGTACTGAGCAGGGCGATGCCATCGCTGAACGTTTCGGCACGCCGCTGACCCATGAATACAATTTGCTGAACCTGTTGGCGCGGCCGGAGATCGATTACCTCAGTCTCGTGCAGCTCACCGGTGGCGGAACGACAGATCAGCAGGTTGCTGAGCAGGTCGAAATCAAGACCAAGTACGCTGGCTATATCGATCGGCAACAGGAGGAAATCCTCCGCTTGCGCGCCAGCGAATCCATCGGGTTGCCGGCTGAGCTGGATTATTCGAGCATTTCCGGTTTGTCGAAGGAAATTCAGCACAAGCTTTCCCTGGCGCGGCCAGAAACGCTTGGTCAGGCGTCACGGATTCCGGGGGTAACGCCAGCGGCGGTGTCGCTGCTGATGATTCATCTGAAAAAACGTAGCGCCGGGCGGAAGCTGGAGCAGAGCACGTGATGGCGATGGGATTGGTCAGTCATGCCGATGAACTCAAGCAGGGCGCTTCCCTGCTGGGGATCGACCTCAGTAGCATTCAGCAACAGCAGCTGCTGGACTATCTCACGTTGCTCAACAAGTGGAACAAGGCCTACAACCTAACCGCAGTGCGCGATCCGGCGGAAATGGTTTCTCGGCACTTGCTCGACAGCCTTAGCGCTGTGTCACAAGCAGAGCTAGGTGGCGCACGCTGGCTCGACGTTGGCAGTGGCGGTGGCATGCCGGGTATCCCGCTGGCGATCATGTTTCCCGAGCGCAACTTCACCCTGCTCGATTCCAATGGCAAGAAAACCCGCTTTCTAACCCAGGTAAAGCTGGAGCTGAAGCTCGCCAATGTGGAAGTTGTCCACAGCCGCGTCGAGCAATTCACCCCCTCGCAGCCATTCACTGATATCACCTCGCGTGCGTTCAGTTCGCTTGAGGATTTTGCCAATTGGACGCGCCATCTCAGCGACTCAGCCACGCGCTGGCTCGCAATGAAAGGGATACAACCGGACGATGAGGTGCAAGCGCTTCCGGCGGACTTCCAGCTGGAACGCTGCGTGGTTCTCAAGGTTCCAGGTTGCCAAGGGCAACGCCACCTGTTGATACTGCGGCGCACTTCATGAACCGGACAGACACTGACCATGGCTAAAGTATTTGCCATCGCCAACCAGAAAGGCGGTGTCGCCAAGACGACCACCTGCATCAACCTAGCGGCTTCGCTCGTGGCGACGCGTCGCCGTGTGTTGCTGATCGATCTTGATCCACAGGGAAACGCCACCACTGGCAGCGGTGTGGATAAGTTGGCGTTGGAGTACTCGATATACGATGTCTTGATCGGCGAATGCAGCCTGGTCGATGCCATGCAGTTCTCCGAGCACGGCGGTTATCAACTACTGCCAGCTAACCGTGACCTGACCGCCGCCGAAGTCGCCTTGCTTAATCTACCGGCGAAAGAGAACCGCTTGCGCGAAGCGCTGGCACCAGTTCGGGAAAATTACGATTACATCCTCATCGATTGCCCACCCTCCCTGTCAATGCTGACGATCAATGCCCTGACCGCCGCCGATGGCGTGATCATTCCGATGCAGTGCGAGTATTACGCGCTCGAAGGGCTGACCGATCTGGTCAATTCGATCCAGCGTATCGGTCAGGCATTGAACCCTTCGCTGAAAATTGAGGGTTTGCTCCGTACCATGTATGACCCTCGCAGCAGCCTGACCAACGATGTTACCGAGCAGTTGAAAGCGCACTTCGGTGAGAAGCTCTACGACACTGTGATTCCACGCAATGTGCGCCTGGCCGAAGCCCCCAGCCATGGCATGCCGGCGTTGGTCTATGACAAGCAATCCAAGGGCGCCTTGGCCTATCTGGCACTGGCAGGCGAATTGTCGCGCCGCCAGCGCCGGGCCGCCCGCAGCGTAACCGCATAAGGAAACTTGATGGCGACCAAAAAACGAGGCCTAGGACGAGGTCTGGATGCCCTCCTCGGCGGTGCCAACGTGGCGGCGATACAAGAGGAAGCCGCCCAGGCCGATGTGCGTGAGCTGCAACAGTTGCCGCTCGACGTGATTCAGCGCGGCAAGTACCAGCCGCGCCGCGACATTGATCCGGTGACCCTCGAAGAACTGGCCAATTCGATCCGTACTCAGGGTGTGATGCAGCCGATCGTGGTTCGCTCGATCGGCTCTGGCCGCTATGAAATCATTGCCGGCGAGCGGCGCTGGCGTGCCAGTCAGCAGGCAGGTCTGGACCGGATCCCGGCCATGGTCCGGGATGTTTCCGATGAGGCAGCCATCGCGATGGCGTTGATCGAAAACATCCAGCGCGAAGATCTCAGCCCTATCGAGGAAGCCGTTGCGCTTCAACGGTTGCAGCAGGAGTTTCAGTTGACTCAGCAACAGGTCGCGGACGCCGTGGGCAAATCCCGGGTGACCATCAGCAATCTGTTGCGTCTGATCGCCTTGCCAGAAGAAATCAAGACGCTCCTCTCGCATGGCGATCTGGAAATGGGTCACGCCCGGGCTTTGCTTGGACTTCCCGCTGATCAACAGGTAGAGGGCGCGCGGCATGTTGTCGCACGGGGACTGACCGTACGGCAGACCGAAGCGCTGGTAAGGCAATGGTTGAACAAACCGGAAAGTGGCAAGGCTGAGCCGAAAAGCGACCCTGACATTGTCCGTCTGGAGCAGCGTCTCGCTGAGCGGCTGGGCTCGCCGGTGCAAATCAAGCATGGCGAGAAGGGCAAGGGGCAGCTGGTGATCCGTTATAGTTCGCTGGATGAGCTGCAGGGTGTGCTTGCGCACATTCGCTGATACAAAGTTTATGTAGTGGCGGTCAGAAAGTGCTACCTGAAGGTTGAACGCAGAATGGGCTGCTCCTATACTCGCGGCGCTTTTTTGACTGCGATCAATCTGGACGGCGCACGTATTTTGGCGATGGACGCACGGTGAATATACGCAACAAGACACCTCTCCATCGGTTACCTGTAGTACGTGTTTTAGTCGTACAGGCGATCGTTGCGTTTGGCACAGGCGTAGTATGCGCTGTGATTTTTGGTATGGTTGCCGGCTATTCGGGATTGCTTGGTGGCCTGATTGCGTTACTGGCTAACCTGTACTTCGCGTTCAAGGCATTTCGCTATTTTGGCGCGCGATCGGCCAAAGCCATCGTTCAGTCCCTTTGGGCTGGCGAAATGGGCAAGCAGATTCTGGCAGCAGCGCTATTTGCGCTGGTGTTTGTAGGAGTGAAACCGCTGCAACCGGCAGCTTTATTCGTCGGTTACCTGTTGGTTTTGGGCGCCGGAGCGAGCGCCCTCCTGCTGATGAAAAATAATCCGAAGCATTGAGCACTGAGGCGTTTATGGCGAGTACCCCGGCGGAATACATCCAGCACCACTTGCAGAATCTGACCTACGGAAAACTGCCGGAAGGTTACGTGCGCGCAGACGGCTCAGTCGTTGACCAAGCGACTTGGACCATTGCCCATTCGGGCGTGGAAGCGCGTGACATGGGTTTCATGGCCGTTCATCTCGACACGCTCGGATGGTCACTCTTCATGGGCCTGATCTTCATCCTGGTGTTTCGCATGGCAGCCAAGGGCGCTACTGCGGGCACTCCGGGCCGCCTGCAAAACTTCGTCGAGATGTGCGTGGAGTTTGTCGAAGGGGTAGTGAAGGATACCTTCCATGGTCGCAACGCCCTCATCGCTCCATTGGCCCTGACCATTTTCGTCTGGGTGTTCCTGATGAACAGCCTGAAGTGGATTCCGGTCGACTACATTCCGGGCCTGGCGAGCATGATTGGCCTGCCGTACTTCAAGATCGTTCCGACTGCTGATCCGAACGGCACCTTCGGTCTGTCGCTTGGTGTGTTCATCCTGATTCTGTTCTACAGCTTCAAGGTCAAGGGCTTCGGCGGTTTTACCAAGGAACTGGCGTTCACGCCGTTCAATCATTGGTCGCTGGTCCCGTTCAACCTGTTCCTTGAGATCCTCGGTCTGCTGACCAAGCCGTTGAGCCTGGCTCTGCGTCTGTTCGGCAACATGTATGCCGGTGAGGTGGTGTTCATCCTTATCGCGCTGCTGCCGTTCTACGTGCAGTGGACCCTGAATGTACCCTGGGCGATTTTCCACATCCTGGTGATCCCGCTGCAGGCGTTCATCTTCATGGTTCTGACCGTGGTGTACCTGAGCTCTGCGCATGAAGACCACAGTCATGCCGAACTCACGCCGTAACAGTTGAACCGGTTCAACACGTTTCGTTTTACCCAAGAAAACCTTAACCCTTAGCTTCAGGAGCTTTACATGGAACTCGTCTACATCGCCGCCTCTATCATGATCGGTCTGGGTGCCCTGGGCACTGGCATCGGCTTCGCCCTGCTGGGCGGCAAGCTGCTGGAATCCACTGCTCGTCAACCCGAGCTGGCTCCGCAGCTGCAAACCAAGACCTTCCTGATGGCTGGTCTGCTCGACGCCGTACCGATGATCGGTGTTGGTATCGCGATGTACCTCATCTTCGTTGTCGCTGCCTAAGACTTTTCCGGTTCCTGATGGGGTTCGCCTAGCGAGCCCCGTTGCCGTGGAATTGACAACCGCGTCGAACGAGATAGCACGAGGTATATCGCTGTGAACATTAACTTGACGCTGTTCGGTCAAACGTTCGCTTTCGCTATTTTCGTCTGGTTTTGCATGAAGTACGTATGGCCGCCAATCACCAAGGCCATGCAAGAACGCCAGAAGAAAATCGCTGAAGGACTGGACGCCGCAGGCCGTGCGCAGCAAGACCTAAAATTGGCTCAGGAAAAGGTTTCCAATACCCTCCGTGAGACCAAGGGGCAAGCTGCCCAGATTCTTGAGCAAGCCAACAAGCAGGCCAACGCCATCGTTGAGGATGCCAAGCAACAAGCGCGCGTCGAAGGCGAGCGACTGGTCGCCGGCGCCCGCGCCGAGATCGAGCAGGAAGTGAATCGTGCCAAGGAGCAACTGCGCAATCAGGTAGCCGTGTTGGCTGTCATGGGTGCGGAGAAGATTCTGGAGTCCCAGGTGGACGCCAAGGCACACAACGATCTGGTCGAAAAACTGGCCTCCCAACTCTAAGCGAGGCAAGCGATGATCAATACCCAGACGCTTGCTCGGCCATACGCAAAGGCCGCTTTCGAGTTCGCCAGCGCGGCTGGCCGGATTGATGCATGGTCGGGCATGTTGAGCCTGGCTGCGGTCGCTGTTGACGTTCCCCAAGTTGCCGAACTGCTGAAAAATCCGCGTCTGACCAGTGAAAACAAGGTCCAGACGCTGGTTCAGCTGTTCGGTAGCGACATCGATGAAGCGTTCCGAAACTTCGTCTCCACCCTGGGCGATAACGATCGTCTGGATGTGTTGCCGACCATTCGGGAGCTTTTCGAGGAACTCAAGGCTGAAGCCGAAAAGACACTCGACGTTGAAGTGCAGACAGCCTTCGAGCTGACCCCTGCACAACTCCAAACTTTGGCTGCCGCCTTGTCGAAGCGGCTAGATCGTACCGTCAACCCCCAGCAGGTCGTGAACCCTGCGCTGATCGGCGGCGTTGTTATCCGCGCCGGCGATGTGGTTGTCGATGGTTCGGTCCGCGGCAAACTGAGCCAGTTGGCCGAATCGTTGAAATCCTGATTTGAGGGTCGTGGCATGCAGCAACTGAATCCTTCCGAGATTAGTGAAATCATAAAGCAGCGTATCGGTAGTTCCGATGTGTCTGCTCAAGCGCGTAACGAAGGCACCGTCGTCAGTGTTTCCGACGGTATCGTGCGCATTTACGGCCTGGCCGATGTCATGTACGGGGAGATGATCGAATTCCCTGGTGGCGTTTTTGGCATGGCCCTGAACCTGGAGCAGGACTCTGTAGGCGCCGTGGTACTGGGCGCTTACCAGAGCCTGACCGAAGGCATGAGCGCCAAGTGCACCGGTCGTGTACTGGAAGTTCCGGTAGGTCCGGAGCTGCTGGGTCGCGTCGTTGACGCACTGGGTAACCCGGTGGACGGCAAGGGCCCGGTCGATGCGCAGGCAACTGACGCAGTCGAAAAAGTCGCACCGGGCGTGATCTGGCGTAAGTCGGTCGACCAGCCAGTCCAGACTGGCTACAAGTCGGTCGACGCGATGATCCCGGTTGGCCGTGGTCAGCGCGAGCTGATCATCGGTGACCGTCAGATCGGTAAGACCGCTCTGGCCATCGACGCGATCATCAACCAGCGCAACAGTGGCATCAAGTGCGTCTACGTTGCGATCGGTCAGAAGCAGTCAACCATCGCCAACGTAGTGCGCAAGCTGGAACAGCACGGTGCTCTGGCCAACACTATCATCGTTGCCGCTTCGGCTTCCGAGTCGGCTGCGCTGCAGTTCCTGGCACCGTACGCCGGCTGCACCATGGGCGAATACTTCCGTGATCGCGGCGAAGACGCGCTGATCGTGTATGACGATCTGTCCAAGCAGGCCGTAGCCTATCGCCAGATTTCCCTGCTGCTGCGTCGTCCGCCGGGACGCGAAGCCTACCCAGGCGACGTCTTCTATCTCCACAGCCGCCTGCTGGAGCGTGCTTCGCGCGTTTCCGAAGAGTATGTTGAGAAGTTCACCAATGGCGCCGTGACTGGCAAGACCGGTTCCCTGACCGCTTTGCCTATCATTGAAACCCAGGCCGGTGACGTATCCGCGTTCGTTCCGACCAACGTGATTTCGATCACCGACGGTCAGATCTTCCTCGAGTCGTCCATGTTCAACGCGGGTATCCGTCCGGCCGTTAACGCCGGTATCTCGGTATCCCGCGTCGGTGGCGCCGCGCAGACCAAGATCATCAAGAAGCTCTCCGGTGGCATTCGTACCGCACTGGCTCAGTACCGTGAGCTGGCGGCGTTTGCCCAGTTCGCCTCTGACCTGGACGAAGCGACCCGCAAGCAGCTTGAGCATGGTCAGCGTGTCACCGAGCTGATGAAGCAGAAGCAGTACGCGCCGATGTCCATTGCCGACATGGCGGTGTCCCTGTACGCAGCCGAGCGTGGCTTCCTGCAGGACATCGAAGTTGCCAAGGTTGGTGCCTTCGAGCAGGCGTTGATTGCCTATTTCCATCATGAGCATGCTGCTCTGCTGGACAAGATCAACGTGAAGGGCGACTTCAACGACGAAATCGACGCAGGCATCAAAGCCGGCATCGAGTCGTTCAAGGCCACCCAATCCTGGTAAGCCGCGGCGGGAGCCGCGAGGCTCCCGCTTGCTAACCCGATAGGTGTCAAATGGCAGGCGCAAAAGAGATTCGCAGCAAGATTGCGAGCATCAAAAGCACGCAAAAGATCACCAGCGCCATGGAAAAGGTGGCCGTCAGCAAGATGCGCAAGGCACAGATGCGCATGGCTGCCAGCCGTCCCTATGCGGAGCGGATTCAGCAGGTTATTGGCCATCTGGCCAATACCAACCCTGAATACCGTCATCCGTTCATGGTTGAGCGCCCGGTCAAGCGTGTCGGCTACATCGTCGTGTCGTCTGATCGTGGGCTTTGCGGCGGCTTGAACACCAACCTGTTCAAGGCGCTGATCAAGAGTATGAAGGAATGGCACGACCAGAAGGTTGAAGCCGACCTATGCGTGATCGGTAACAAAGGTGCGAGCTTCTTCCGCAGCTTTGGCGGCAACGTGGTCGCAGCAGTTAACGGTCTTGGTGAAGAGCCGTCGATCAATGATCTGATCGGCAGCGTCAAGGTCATGTTGGATGCTTTCGATCAAGGCCGTCTGGACCGTCTCTACCTGGTGTCGAACAAGTTCATCAACACCATGACGCAGAAACCGACCGTAGCCCAGCTGCTGCCGTTGGCCGCGAGCGACGATCAGATCGCGCCGAAAGGTAAGTGGGACTATCTGTACGAACCCGACGCTCGCTTGTTGCTGGATGCGCTGCTGGTTCGTTACGTCGAATCCCAGGTCTACCAGGCCGTGGTTGAAAACGGTGCCGCTGAACAAGCTGCCCGGATGATCGCCATGAAGAACGCAACCGACAACGCCGGTGAGCTGATCGGCGACCTGCAACTGGTCTATAACAAGGCCCGTCAGGCTGCGATCACCCAGGAAATTTCGGAAATCGTCGGCGGCGCTGCCGCGGTTTAAGAACGGTTCAAATATTCAGAGGAACCAAACATGAGTAGCGGACGTATCGTTCAAATCATCGGCGCCGTTATCGACGTGGAATTTCCGCGCGATGTGGTACCGAGCATATATGACGCGCTGAAAGTCACTGGCGCCAACACCACCCTGGAAGTTCAGCAGCAGCTGGGCGACGGCATTGTCCGTACCATCGCCATGGGTTCGACCGAAGGCCTCAAGCGCGGTCTGGACGTCACCAACACTGGCGCTGCTATCTCTGTACCAGTGGGCACTGCCACGCTGGGCCGGATCATGGACGTGCTCGGCAACCCGATCGACGAAGCCGGTCCCATCGGCGAAGAAGAGCGCTGGGGCATCCATCGCGCGGCGCCGAGCTATGCCGAACAGGCTGGCGGCAATGAGCTGCTGGAAACCGGCATCAAGGTTATCGATCTGGTTTGCCCATTCGCTAAAGGCGGTAAGGTCGGTCTGTTCGGTGGTGCCGGTGTCGGCAAGACCGTAAACATGATGGAACTGATCCGTAACATCGCCATGGAGCACAGCGGTTATTCCGTATTCGCCGGTGTGGGTGAGCGTACTCGTGAAGGTAACGACTTCTATCACGAGATGAAGGACTCCAACGTTCTGGACAAGGTTGCACTGGTCTACGGCCAGATGAACGAGCCACCAGGAAACCGTCTGCGCGTGGCACTGACAGGCCTGACCATGGCCGAGAAGTTCCGCGACGAAGGCAAGGACGTTCTGCTGTTCGTCGACAACATCTACCGTTACACCCTGGCCGGTACCGAAGTGTCCGCGCTGCTGGGTCGTATGCCGTCTGCGGTGGGTTATCAGCCGACGCTGGCCGAGGAAATGGGCGTTCTGCAGGAGCGCATCACCTCCACCAAGAGCGGTTCGATCACCTCCGTTCAAGCCGTCTACGTACCTGCGGACGACCTGACTGACCCGTCCCCGGCGACCACCTTCGCCCACTTGGACGCTACCGTGGTTCTGTCGCGTGACATCGCTTCCCTGGGTATCTACCCGGCGGTCGATCCTCTCGACTCCACCTCGCGCCAGCTGGACGCCAACGTGATTGGCCAGGAGCACTACGACACCGCTCGCGGCGTCCAGTATGTGCTGCAGCGCTACAAGGAGCTTAAGGACATCATCGCGATTCTGGGTATGGACGAACTGTCCGAAGCCGACAAGCAGCTGGTATCCCGGGCTCGTAAGATCCAGCGCTTCCTGTCCCAGCCGTTCTTCGTTGCTGAAGTCTTCACCGGTTCGCCAGGCAAGTACGTTTCGCTGAAAGAAACCATCCGTGGCTTCGCCGGCATCCTCAACGGTGACTATGATCACCTGCCGGAGCAGGCGTTCTACATGGTTGGCGGTATCGACGAAGCCATCGAGAAAGCCAAGAAACTGTAACTGGCGCGCCCGTTTGCGGGCGCCAATAAGCTCTGCTGGTGGCGAAGATTTCCAGCAGAGCTCATTACCGAGGCATAAGTATGGCTATGACAGTCCACTGTGACATCGTCAGCGCGGAAGAAGAGCTGTTCTCGGGGCTGGTAGAGATGGTCATCGCCCATGGTCACCTGGGTGACTTGGGCATTCTGCCGGGCCACGCTCCTTTGCTGACTGATCTCAAGCCCGGTCCGGTGCGTGTGATCAAGCAGGGCGGCGAAGAAGATATCTTCTACATTTCTGGCGGCTTCATTGAAGTCCAGCCAAATATGGTGAAGGTGCTTGCCGATACTGCGACTCGCGCCAAGGATCTGGACGAGGCGGCAGCGAAAGCTGCTGTTACAGCCGCTGAAAAAGCGTTGCACGAGAAGGGTGCCGAGTTTGACTACGGCTCCGCTGCTGCGCGTCTCGCCGAGGCTGCAGCTCAGCTGCGGACGATCGAGGCGATGCGCAAGAAGTACGGTCGCGGTTGATTCGGTAACGGCTTCATCGCGAACGAGTAAAAGGGTAGCCTTGGCTACCCTTTTTCTTTTTCTACCGTTTGGAAATAATCTCCCGCGTCGCTCTGCGGCTAGGTTTGTTCAGGATCTGCCATGTCTCTCGATATCGTCATTCTCGCTGCTGGTCAGGGCACGCGCATGCGCTCTGCCCTGCCGAAAGTTCTGCACCCGGTTGCCGGTCAATCCATGCTCGGGCATGTCATCGACACCGCTCGCGCACTCAAGCCGAAGGCCATCCATGTTGTGATCGGCCACGGTGCCGAGCGGGTTCGTGAACAGCTGGTAGCAGATGATCTGAATTTCGTTGTGCAGGCCGAGCAATTGGGTACAGGACACGCCGTGGCTCAGGCGCTTCCGGCATTGTCGGCCGAGCGTGTGCTGATTCTTTATGGTGATGTACCGCTGATCGAAGCGGCGACGCTCGAACGACTCCTGCAGCAAGTGAATCCGCAGCAGCTCGCTTTGCTCACGGTGGATCTAGCCGACCCGAGTGGCTACGGACGGATCGTGCGTGACGCACAAGGTGTGGTTCAGGCAATCGTCGAGCACAAGGATGCCTCGGCTGAGCAGAAACTCATCTCAGAAGGCAATACTGGCATTCTCGCGGTCCCGGGTGAGCGGCTCGGTGATTGGCTGGGTAGACTTTCAAACAGCAACGCCCAGGGTGAGTACTACCTGACTGATGTGATCGCCATGGCCGTGGCAGACGGCCTAGTGGTGGCTACCGAACAGCCGTTGCATGCGATGGAAGTCCAGGGCGCTAACGATCGCATTCAGCTGGCTGAGCTTGAGCGGCACTATCAGCAGCGCGCCGCGCGCCGTTTGATGGCGCAGGGTGTCACCCTACGAGATCCGGCCCGCTTCGACTTGCGTGGTGAGGTCACGGTTGGACGTGACGTGCTGATTGATGTGAACGTGATTCTCGAAGGCAAGGTCGTGATCGAGGACGGCGTAGAGATCGGCCCTAACTGCGTGATCCGCAACAGTACGCTGCGCCGCGGTTCGGTGGTCAAAGCCAACAGTCATCTGGACGGCGCTGAGCTTGGCGAAGCCGCCGATTGCGGACCGTTTGCCCGTTTGCGTCCCGGCGCGGTGTTGGGCGCCAAAGCGCACGTTGGCAACTTCGTTGAGGTGAAGAACTCAAGCCTGGGTGATGGCGCCAAGGCCGGTCACCTGGCTTATCTAGGTGATGCGGAAATCGGTGCGCGGACCAACATCGGTGCTGGCACCATTACCTGCAATTACGACGGCGCGAACAAGTTTCGCACGGTGATGGGCAAGGATGTATTCATTGGCTCCAACAGCTCGTTGGTTGCCCCGGTCACCCTAGGCGATGGCGCAACCACCGGCGCAGGCTCGGTGATTACAGCCGACGTCCCGGCCGGAACTCTGGCCCTCGGGCGAGCGCGGCAAGCATTGATCACGGGCTGGCGACGGCCGCAGAAAAAGCAGAAATAGTGCTCGATGCCTATCACTGGAGCATGCGCTGGCGGGAGCGTGCGGAGCTTGTTCACGGGATCGTTCCCCGGGCCGGCCATTGCTGTTGCGATCATAGGGGTGCTGAACCAATCGCGTCAGTCCAGCCGTACAGGTGAGCGCCTCGAGCAGCGCAGTCCTTGAGCAATCCCGCGCAATAAGCTACTGAACTGCCGCCTGGCTTAGGCCCTGCCTACGGAGCGTCGGTCAACGAGGCCTATCGGTACGTCCAGGGCTTCGTCGGACACCTGCTGCCGTAGCGTGAGCAAGCCATCGAGCGCATGTCCAATGCGTCGAACTGCGCGAAAACCCGCTTCAGGCCAAGCCGAAGCTAATCGGGATCTGTACGGCGCTGGTTGGTTGGCCTTATGTGGACGCCAGCCCGCAGCGTGACCCCGCCGGTCGAAGCTATTGCGGCGACGCTAAACGACCTCGCCAGCGGCGAGGGAATCTGACTCGACCTCGACCAACTTGTCGGCCTTCGGCCTTCGGCGTTAGGAGTTGACTGAGCTGCTGGATTAGGTTTTGATTCGCCAAATTATCTTTCGAACCGAAACTTAACCATGTCGAAACGCAACACACCGCAACGACGTCACGCCATACTCGCCTTGCTCAACGAGCAGGGCGAGGTCAGCGTCGATGAGTTGTCCAGGCGTTTCGAAACCTCCGAAGTGACCATTCGCAAAGACCTCGCCGCGCTGGAGAAGAACGGCTTGCTGCTGCGCCGCTACGGCGGTGCGGTGCCCTTGCCGCAGGAACTGATCGGCGACAGTGCGCAGCCAGTCTCGCTCTGGAAGCAAGCCATCGCCCGAGCGGCTGTCGGGTGCATTCGCGAACATGCGCGAATCATCATCGACAGTGGCACCACTACCGCGGCGATGATCCCGCAGCTGGGCCACAAGCACGGTCTGTTAGTCATGACCAATTCCCTGAGTGTCGCCAACGCGTTGCGTGAGCTGGAGCATGAGCCGACACTGCTGATGACTGGTGGTACCTGGGATCCGCATTCCGAGTCGTTCCAGGGGCAGGTGGCAGAACAGGTGCTGCGCTCTTACGACTTTGACCAGTTGTTCATCGGGGCAGACGGTATCGATCTGCAGCGTGGCACCACCACGTTCAATGAGCTGCTCGGCCTGTCACGGGTCATGGCCGAAGTCGCGCGCGAAGTCATCGTGCTCGCCGAGTCCGACAAGATCGGCCGACGTATACCCAATCTGGAGTTGCCCTGGGGTGACATCCATACCCTTATCACGGACGAACGCCTCAGCACCGAGGCGCGTTCAAGTATTCAGGCCCGCGGCATCAAGCTGATCTGCGCGGCCATCGAACCCCCTCAGGAGACCTGACCATGTGTGGCATTGTTGGCGCCGTCGCTGAACGCAACATCACCCCGATTCTGCTCGAAGGCCTCAAGCGCCTGGAATACCGCGGCTACGACAGTGCAGGCGTTGCCGTGCTGGACGACGGCAGCCAGCTGCATCGCCTGCGCCGTTCGGGCAAGGTCGCTGAGTTGGAACAGGCTCAACAGGAAGAGCAGCTCACCGGTCGCCTAGGCATCGCGCACACCCGCTGGGCGACTCACGGTGCCCCTTGCGAGCGCAACGCCCACCCGCATTTTTCCGGTGATGATCTCGCCGTTGTGCATAACGGCATCATCGAGAACCACGAGGCGCTGCGCCAGCAGTTGAAAGGGCTGGGTTATGTCTTCGTCTCTGATACCGATACCGAAGTTATCGTCCATCTGCTGCACCTCAAGCTCGGCGAGGTTGGCGACCTGACCGTCGCGCTCAAGGCGGCGGTCAAGGAGTTGCATGGCGCTTATGGCCTGGCGGTTGTCAGCGCGAAGCAGCCGGACCGCTTGGTTGCCGCACGCAGCGGCAGCCCGCTGGTGATTGGCTTGGGGTTGGGTGAGAATTTCCTTGCCTCCGATCAGCTGGCGCTGCGTCAGGTAACCGACCGCTTCATGTACCTGGAAGAAGGTGACATTGCCGAGATCCGCCGCGACAGTGTGAAGATCTGGGACCTGGCCGGTCAGCCGGTCGAGCGCGAAAGCGTGCAATACCACGAAGGCGCTGAAGCCGCAGACAAGGGCGAATACCGCCACTTCATGCTCAAGGAGATCCATGAGCAACCGAAGGTGGTGCAACGCACCCTCGAAGGCCGCCTCGGTGATCACCAGGTGCTGGTGCAGGCGTTCGGCCCGCAGGCAGCGGAGTTGTTTGCCAAGGTGCGTAACGTGCAGATCGTCGCCTGTGGTACTAGCTATCACGCCGGCATGGTCGCTCGCTATTGGCTGGAAGAGCTGGCTGGTATTCCGTGTCAGGTCGAGGTCGCCAGCGAATTTCGCTACCGCAAGGTTGTGGTGCAGCCCGACACCCTGTTCGTCACCATTTCCCAGTCCGGCGAAACCGCTGATTCGCTCGCCGCGTTGCGCAACGCCAAATCACGTACCGAAGGGGAAGGGCGTTACCTCGCCAGTCTGGCCATCTGCAATGTTGGTATCAGCTCGCTGGTCCGCGAGTCCGACCTGACCCTGTTGACCCAGGCCGGTCCGGAGATCGGCGTGGCCTCGACCAAGGCGTTCACCACTCAGCTGGTTGGCCTGTTGCTGCTGACCCTGTCGCTCGGTCAGGTGCGCGGCACCTTGGCGCCGGCTCTGGAGGCGGAGCTGATCGACGAATTGCGCCGCCTGCCGACGCGTCTCGGTGAGGCGCTGGCCATGGATACCACGGTGGAAAAGATCTCCGAGCACTTCGCCGAGAAGCACCACACCTTGTTCCTCGGCCGAGGTGCGCAGTATCCGGTGGCCATGGAAGGCGCGCTGAAGCTCAAGGAGATTTCCTACATTCACGCCGAGGCCTATCCGGCCGGTGAGCTCAAGCATGGCCCCTTGGCGCTGGTCGACGCCGATATGCCGGTGGTTACGGTGGCACCGAACAATGAGTTGCTGGAAAAGCTTAAATCCAACCTCCAGGAAGTGCGCGCGCGCGGCGGAGAGCTGATTGTTTTCGCGGACCGCGAAGCGGGCATCGAAAACGGCGAGGGCACCTTTATCGTCAGCATGCCGCATATCCACGACGTGCTGGCGCCAATCCTCTATACCATCCCCTTGCAGCTGCTTTCCTACTACGTCGCAGTCCTGCGGGGCACTGACGTCGATCAGCCGCGCAACCTGGCTAAATCGGTAACCGTGGAATAGCGGTTGAGGTCCTCAACATCTGTAAGCAGAAAAGCCCGAAAGGGCTTTTCTGCTTTAAGACCTGTTCGACCGGGCGGCGCTCAGGAAGCGTTCGAAGGTTGCATGCGCACCGGCCAGCACCTCTGACCAACCGCAGGCCGCTGCCTGCTGTTCCAGCTCATGCAGAAAGCTCGGCCAAAACGGCGTTGCGTTGCCGTGACTTAGATAGCGTAGCGGGGCAGAGGGGTTGGCTTCTGCTACGCGTCGCGCCAGTACACGTCCACCCAGGCGTGACCCTTCAACGACGTACGCTGCGCCCCAGCACCAACCGGATGAGGGTGCTGTGTCAGGCTGCGCTGATGTGGGTTCCGTACAACCCAACGCCTGCAGATCTGCAAGCAATGCCTGACGCCTGCTGCGCTGGGACCAGTCATTGAGCATCGTTTCGATGCCCGCCTGCTCCAGCGTGAGCTCTAACGGGATGAGCGCTAGCGCATGGGCCTGTAGAAAGGCTCGGTAGCCATCGGTCTGATCCAGCTGATAGGCCGAAAAGGCAGCGTCGACGCGTTCATGCTGAAGCGCGGTGGCTGCGCGTAGGCGATTTCGCACGCTGTCCATCAGGCCGAGCTGCTTTCTTTCAGAACCATGCTCAGCTTTCGCACCAATTGTTCTTCACGAAAGGGCTTCTGGATGATGGTCGAGCTGCCCATACCCAGTTCGCCGAGCTCGGCGTACCCGGTGATGAACACCACGGGCAGCTTGGGATAGCGAGACGAGACTGCACGGGCGAGTTCACCCCCGTTCATGCCTGGCATGGCGAAATCTGCGAGCAGCAGATCCACCGCCGCGCCCTGTTCGAGCATCTCCAAGGCCATACGACCACCGTCGGCCTGAACCACTGCGTAGCCCAGATTGCTTAGCATCTGTGCGGTTACTTCGCGCACGGCGTGATCGTCGTCGACCAGCAGTACTCTATGCGAGGCGTCGTCGACGGGCGTGCCCAGCTCATGGTCCGGGACGCCGAGGCTGCGTTCCGGTGCGGTCACTCGAGGCAGATAGACCATCACTGTGGTACCGACGCCCAGCTCAGTCTCGATGCGCGCTCCGCCACCGGATTGCTTGGCGAAACCGAACACTTGCGCCAAACCGAGCCCTGAACCTTTACCCACTTCCTTGGTAGTGAAGAAAGGCTCGAAAGCTTTTTGCAGCACCTCATCGCTCATGCCTGAACCGGTGTCCTTCACCGAGAGGACGACGTACTCGCCTGGCCCAGGTTCTTCGGCCCGCTCCGCTGGTGCTGTGATCACCGCGTTGTCGGTATGCAGTGTGAGGCAGCCGCCGGAGCCCATGGCGTCGCGTGCGTTGATGGCGAGATTGAGGATGATCATCTCGATTTGTGTAGGGTCGACCAGCGCGTGCCAGAGCCCTGCACGGGTGTCGGTTTCGATGGTCACGGAACCGCCCAGGGTGCTGTGCAACAGACTCAAGAGACCGACCAGAGTGTCGTTCAGGTCCACAGCTTTGGGGGCGAGTTGCTGTCTGCGTGCGAACGCAAGTAGCTGGCTGGTCAGGGTTGCGCCGCGTTCGCCGGATTCCTGAATGTACTGCAGGCGGCTGAGCGACTTGGCCAGTGGAGCGCCTCGTTCCAGATCATTCTTGAGGAAGCTGGCGCTGGTAAGGATCACCGTCAGCAGATTGTTGAAGTCGTGTGCGACGCCTGCCGTGAGCTGGCCAACCGCCTCGAGCCGTTGCATCTGCTGCAGGGTGGCTTCGATGCGCTCGCGCTCTTTGATCTGTTCGGTCAATTCCCGGTTGGCCGCCGCGAGCTTGTCCACCGCTGCGATTTCGCTGGTGATGTCGCGCGCGGCGGCATACATCATTCCCGCCTCCGGTACCGCAGTCCAGGACAGCCAGCGGTAGCTGCCATCGCAATGTTGCATGCGGTTGACGAAGCGGTCGGTGACGTTGCCGCTGCGAATCCGTTCGGTTTCTGCGTGAGTCGCTGTGAGGTCATCGGTATGAACCAGCGACCACAACGGCGTATTGAGCAGCTGTTCACGCGGCCAGCCAAGCGCTTCTTCCCAGGCGGGGTTGAGCGCCACCACGGTGGTGTCGAACCGCATGACGGCCAGCAGGTCTCTGGACAGCTCCCAGGTGCGGTCACGTTCCCGGGTGCGCTCTTGCACACGCTCACCCAAGGTCTCGTTCATGCGCTTGAGCGCTTCGGTCGCCAGCCGCTGCTCGGTGACATCCATCACCACCCCAATGAAGCGCTTGCACAGGCCATCTTCGAAGAACGCCTGACCGCGGGTCTCGAACCAGCGGACCTGGCCGCACTCAAGCATGATCCGATAGTCGGTGGTGTACTCCTTGTCGCCATCGTCGGTGCTGATGGCGTCCCAGATATGCTCGCGCATACGCTGCAAGTCGTCGGGGTGGCACAGCGACTCGAATACCTGGATGTCCACCGGCGCTTCGCCCGGTAAGCCGAACATGCTCCGACAGCGCCGGTCCAGGATCATCGTGCCGTTTTGTGGTTCGTAATCCCACATGCCGAGCCCGGCAGCGTCGATCGCCAATCGGGCCCGCACCTCGACCTCACGCAACGCTTCTTCTGCGCGCAGACGCCCTCGCCGTTCCTGCACTTCGCTGAGGGCTCGCTCGACAGCCTTCGGCAGAAACCCAAGGTTCTGCTTGAGCACATAGTCGACTGCACCTGAGCGCATCATGTTTACAGCATGCTCTTCACCGAATACGCCGGACAGAAAGATAAAGGGAGTGTCGGGTGCGAGCTGCCTGGCTTCCTGCAATACCAGGCTGCCGGAATAACCGGGGAGGATGAAGTCGGAAAGAATCAGATCAAAGGCGCGACGTTGCAAGGCTTCGACAACACCTGCGTGGTCGAAAACCACTTCGCTATCGACGGTGTAGCCGCTCCTTTCGAGCGTGACGAGCGCTAGTTCAGCGTCGTGCGGGCTGTCTTCAACAAACAGGACGCAGATAGGTGTTGTCGCCGGCATAACCATCCTGTCGCGGATACCGCACTACTTGAAGGGGAGTTCTGCTTTGGAGCGTTAAGCATGAGCGTTCTAGCTCGGCTCCTCACTGCTCTTGCGATCCCGAAGTTGGCGCTGCAACCGCAGCGATCCGGGTGGCGGCTCGTTTAGCACGGCCCAGAAAATCCCCAAATCGGAGATGGCGGCGACGAAATCTCGGAATTCGACCGGCTTGACCACGTAAGCGTTCACTCCGAGTTCATAAGCCCTGACCAGATCGGGCTCTTCACGGGACGAGGTGAGCATCACAACAGGAATGCTGCGCAATTCTGGCGTGTCGCGTACGGTCTTCAGCACCTCCAGGCCATCGATCTTTGGCAGCTTCAGGTCCAGCAGGAGCACGGCTGGGTTGCCATCGGCGCGGCTCACGTGGTCGCCGCGGCGGTGCAGGTAATCCAGCGCCTCGGCACCATCACGCATGACAATCACGTCATTGGCCAACTGGCTGCGCTCGAGCGCTACCAAGGTCAGCTCGAGATCGTGTGGATTGTCCTCGACCAGCAGAATCGGTTTGAGCATTTAGAGTCCCGTACTAAATGGGTGACGCGTAGGTAAGTCTGGGGAGCGAAAAGAAGAAGGTTGCGCCTTGGTTAACCTCGCCGTTGGCCCAGACCTGACCATCATGGCGTTCGATGATGCGGCGCACGCTGGCCAGACCAATCCCGGTGCCTTCGAATTCTTCCATGCGATGCAGGCGCTGAAAGACGCCGAACAGTTTGTTGGCGTATTGCATGTTGAAGCCCACGCCGTTGTCCCGAACGTAGACGATGATCTCTTCAGCGCGTTCTTCGGCGCCGATTTCGATGATCGCGCGCTCGCGTTTGCGGCTGTACTTGATCGCGTTCGAGATCAGGTTGCGCAACGCCATGTGGATGAAAGCAGCGTCGGCGACCACGATAGGCAAGGAATGAACCTGCCATTCTATTTCACGGCCGTCGCAGTCCGGTGCCATTTCCTGACGAATGGATTCAACCAGCGCGGAAAGATTCACATCGGACAAGCGCAGCGCGGCGCGGCCCATCTGGGAAAAGCTCAGCAAGTTGTCGACGAGGGTTCCTGCAAATCGGGCCGCATCGCCGATATTGTCCAGAAAGCGCAGGCCGCGTTCGCTGAGCTTGCTGCCTTCAAGCTCTCCGAGTAGCTCGGCGTAGCCGGCGATATGCCGCAACGGCGCCCGCAGATCGTGCGAAACGCTGTATGAAAAAGACTCCAGTTCCTTGTTACTTTCGCGCAGCTCGCCCGCCAGCTGGGCCATCTCTTCTGCCTTGCGCAGGACGATACCGAGCACCGCGGTACGCAGCTCCAGCGCGCCCTCCAGTTCGACTTGCTGCCAGGGCGACGCATAGCCGCGTACCGTCTCTTGCCAGCTTTCAAAGCTGTGGCGCGGAGACAGGCTGCCCTGACTGTCGATGTGCTTCTCTGGCTGGCCGGCCCAATTGACCGTCTTGATCTGTTCGCGCCGGAACCAGATCAGATAATGCGGATGCAGGCGGGAGATAGAGATGGCCAGCAAACCGGCGCAATGCTCGGCCAGTTCAGGAATAGCCGGTACATCTCGGCTGACGCAGTCGGTGCTGAACACCAGCTGGTCGCGCTGCTGTGACAGCCAATGAGTGAGTCGCACCAGTAAGGCTGCCGGCGGCGTTTCGCCCACCGGTTCGGAGTGTTCGCCCGAGACGATGGCGCTACCGACCGCACCGGCGAAATCCAGTACGACCTTCGGCAGGCACTTGAAACCTTCAATAACGCTGTCGCGGTCGGCCATTGACGAGAGCATCTCGACGATCTGCCGTCGCAGTTCGAGCTTGCGCTGCGCCAGGGTTGCTGCTTCCTTGGCTTCGATTTGCAGCGACATGATGCGTCCAAGGAGTTCGCAGGCCGTTCGGGTTTGGTAGTTGACCTGGCGAGGTCCGGCATCGTGGCAGGAGATCAGACCCCACAGGCGCCCCTGAATGACGATGGAGATCGACATCGAAGCCAGCGTGCCCATGTTGCGCATGTATTGCAGGTGAACCGGCGACACGCTGCGCAACGAGGCGAAACTCAGGTCCAGCGGCTCTCCGTCGGGGGTGAGCGTGGGTACCACCGGAGAGGGTTTGTAATTGGCGTCCTGGATCACGCGGATCAGGTTGTTGCAGTAGAGTTGGCGTGCCTGCGGAGGGATATCCGAGGCGGGAAAGCACAGGCCCAGATAATGCGGATAACCTTCGTCAGCCTGTTCTGCCAACACATGGCCGTTGCCCTGGGCGTCGAACCGATAGGCTTTGACCCGACCGAACCCGGTGATGCGCTTGACCTCATCAACGGCCAGTTGGCAGATGTATTGAAGGTCTTGCGCCTCCTGCAGCTGCACGACGAAAGTGCGCATCAACGGGTATAGCTTGTCGTATGCCGCGCCTGGGCTGCCGGCTGATTCGAATTCGACGATCAGCTTGCCGTGGTAACGGTGCGCCATAAGAGCCAGCGGCGGATGGTTGCTTCGGCCAGGCAGGTTGAAATTGATGTCTCGCAGATGAAAGGGATTGTGGTCATCGTCAATCAGACTGGCGAGCCCTTCGGCAAAGCCGCAGTCACCAATGAGTTCCGTCAGAGGCTGACCCAGCAGCATTTGCGCATCGACGCCTAGCCATTCACGAACGTTTTCGCTGGCCTGGGTAATCGTCAGTTTTGGCTCGCTGAGCACCAGCAGAAAGCCGTGGGGCTGAATGCTGCCGGGGATATGGATGGGCTCATCGCCGCATTGGGCAATGGCCTTGGCGAGCATGTCTTGGTCTTCGATGGATGCCACAATTTCTCCTGTCCGCCCCGGTACGGGCAATGGCGACGAGCAGGCACCAATTGCGGTTGCTACCTTATGGTCTGAGACTGCAAGACGGATTAATGATTAGCTGCGAAACCTGCCAGTGCGACATTTTTTCCAAACGGCAAATACTTTAGCGCGACTGGTACTGGCTAGCCAATGCGCGGGCTTGTATAAACGGCGCATTCTTAAGACCGTCGAAGGGGGACCGTCATGGAGGAAGTGATCGAGCAGCTGCGTGAGCTAAACGAGCCGGTACCGGTACCGCTCGAGCTGCCGGACGATGACCGGTTGGTCGAGGTCGAGGAGGAGTTGCTAATCAACTTACCCTTTGGTCTGCGCGAGTATCTGCTCACCGTCAGCGATGTGGTTTATGGGCGTCTGGAACCGGTAACTGCCGTCGATCCGCAATCGCACACCTATTTGCCCGAAGTGGCCGCGAGCGCCTGGGACGCAGGCGTGGAGCGAGACCTGCTACCTATCTGCCAGGACGGGCCGGACTTCTATGTAGTCGATCTTGAAGGCGAGGTCATGCTGTTCAATGGCAGCGAGCATGAAATGACGGACGAAAGCTGGGAGTCGGTCTGGCACTGGGTGCGCGACGTTTGGCTGGAGAGTTGATGGACGTCTCGGCCATCACGCCTCGGCCGTGCGCTGGCCGCTGGCTGCCGCACGCATGATGACCCTCGGTAACCTGTTCGTCTTTCTCCTGCTGCTCTCCGCTGGCGCCTGGCTGTGGCACTCCCATGGCATTCGCGAACGGGCGCTCATCGCGGTGCGGCAGCATTGTAAAAAGATGGATGTAGAACTGCTCGATGGGAACGTAGCCTTTCGCCGCCTGGGGCTGATTCGTGATGTGCGCGGTCATCGCCGCTTCGCGCGGGTCTACGGTTTCGAGTTCACAGTGACGGGCGAGCAGCGCCATCAGGGCAGCATCGTGATGTTTGGTGCACGCCCGGGCCCCATCGAAATGGAGGCGCATCCGTTTCCGGCACGTCAGGACTCAGAACAGATCATTCAGATGGACGAATGGCGCCGTCGCGGCGAGTAGGCGTACAGCTCATAGACGACAGGCGATCATCGCGTCATTTAGACGTTTTTCATTCTGAGGCTCTGCGAAGATCAGTTCGAGGCGAGAATCCTTGCGCCATTCGCTGGGCCTGAAGACCAGGCTTTGGCCACCCAGTGCGTTAAGTGATTGCCAGCCCTGTGCACCCTGTATAACCAGCTTGGCACGGCGCCAGTCCAGCGATTCCAGCCATGCTATTACCCGCTCCAAATCGAAGCGCTGGCTGGGATGCCAACGCCAGCCGATGCTCCAGCCTTCGGCATTTCCCTGGCTCTGGCAGAGCGGTTGCCGCGGGTCCCGCCAGACCCTGCCAAGGGTGACCGCAGCAGTGGGCAATGAGGGTTGTATTTCGGTGTCACCGGCGCGCTGATCGATGCCTGGCAACGCTGCAATCGGCAGCTGCCCGTGTTGCGTCCAACGGATCGGGATTGGCGGCAGCAGCGATTCAAGCGCCCCGCGTTCTGTCTCGCCCAGGTCTTCACTCTTGTTCACCACCAGCAGGCCACAACGGTGCAGCGATTGCTCCTGGCTCGCCGGCAGGGAGATTCCGCGCAGCAGCGCTGGCCCATCGATAACCGCCACGCACGGCTGCAGGGCGAGCACGTGTTGCCACGGTGGGCCTGCCAGTTGATCGAGCAGCTCGGCAGGATGGCCCAGGCCAGAGGGTTCGATGAACAATCGGTCTGGCTTTGCTTTGCGCAGGAGTCGACCCAGACCCACCTGGAAGGGCACGCCGTTCACGCAGCACAGGCATCCACCGGCGACTTCCGTCAGGCTCACGCCTGCGTCGTCGGTGCTCAGCAGCGCTGCATCGAGCCCGATCTGTCCGAACTCGTTGATCAGGATCGCCCAGCGCTCGTTGGAAGGCCGCTGCGCCAGCAGGGCGCGTATCAGGCTGGTCTTGCCAGCACCAAGTGAGCCGCTGATGAGATGTGTCGGGATATGGGAGAGCATCGCGCTATGGTGCGCATTCTGCTGAACAGAGGAAAGCGGTTTTCAGACCTGCATGCTAGAGTCGCGACGTCCTATCGGGAGGAACCGGTGATGCGTTCGCTGTACGTGCTGCTAATGATGGTGGGGCTTTGCGCCGAGGCGTTTGCAGAAGGCTGCATTGTTCGCAGCCAGGATGATCGGGTTGAAGTGAAGGTCTGCCAGCAGAATCAAAGCATTCCTGAAACGCTGTTCCGCACCGGTTTTTGCCAGCCTGCTCTCAAAGACAAGAAGGTTGAAGTGACCTTCGTCGAGCAATGCCCAGCTGGGTCCTTCGGTATCTGCCGCAACGCTCAGGTATCCAACATGCCGTATCGTCAGGACATTCATTATTACGGCGTGGCCAGCGATGCGCGTTTTCTGAAGCCCGCCTGCGAGCAGAACAGCGCTGGCGAATGGGTGACTGAATAACCACCTAGCTCTGGGCGTTGCGTTCCACGTGAAACGTCCGCGTTAGCTAACTCTGAGGCTTCAGCGTACCGCAGTCCTCGCCGAGCCACTGGCCGCGCGACTGCATCCGGCTGGTGCCCTGCTGTTCACCCACGGCGTACGTCGTCTCGATCATGTTGGCCACTTCCCGATTGCTGATGATCTTCGTCTCGCCCTGGCCCTTCGCATCCGGGCACTCGAAACGGAATCGCCACAGGCTGTCGGTATGCTCGAGCACTTCCTGCGTGCAGCCGGGCTCGTCCTGGAAGGGCAGCTTGCGTGATTCGACCTGAGCTTCGCTCAGACAGAGCCGAATGCCACCGGAACCCAGCTCAACGCCTTGTTCGGCGAGCATGCTCTCCATCATCTTGCGCTGTTCGGGCGGCAGCTCTTTCATCTGCGCCAGCATTTCGGCCATGCCCGGCATTTCCATGCCGTCGACGACCAGCTTTTCACTGGTGAACTCCCATAGACCCGGCAGCAGCTGCTCAGCCTGAGCGGGCAGGGAGGCGGCGGATAGTGCAGCTAGGGTGAGCCAGGCAAAGCGGATCATGGAGGATCTCCTGCAATCAGATGTCCGATAGCCTAGTCCAGCCATCCCAAACCCGCGATTGAAACAGCAAAGAAGAAAAACCCCGTGGTCTTTTGTTGTTGAGAAGCGTTAGCATTAGCGTCCTCGGGGTGAAAGGCGGCGAAACATGGCAGCTGACGGGTTGGTCCGGCAACAACTGGTGCATCGGCTCTATGTCGACCATCAGGGCTGGCTGAACGGTTGGTTGCGGCGCCAGCTCGGCTGCAACCAGCGGGCCGCCGACCTGGCTCAAGACACCTTCGTACGGGTGCTGAGCAAGGATCAGGGGCTGGATGCGATCCGTGAACCGCGCGCCTACCTGCACACAATCGCCCGTGGCCTGTTGATCAACCATTGGCGTCGGCGGCAGATCGAGCAGGCGTACCTGGAGGCCATCGCGCTGCAACCCGAGGCGGTCGCACCGTCGCCAGAATCCCAGGCGCTGGTGGTCGAAACGCTGATGCAGGTCGAGGCCATGCTGGCTCGCCTGCCGGAAAAGGTGCGCCGTGCGTTTCTCCTGTCACAACTGCATGGCATGACCTACGCGTCGATCGGCCTGGAGCTGGGCGTGTCCGAACGGATGGTCAAAAAATACATGGCGCAGGCCATGCTGCACTGCCTGACCCTGATCGAGGACGACTGAGTGACGCTGGATTATCAGGTGCTGCAGGCCGCCGCGCAGTGGTTCGCGGTGCTGCAATCGGACAGTGTCAGCGATGCTGACCGTGAGGCGTGGCGGCGCTGGCTCAGCGACCCCGAGCATGCGCGGGCCTGGCGGCGCGTGGAGCAGATCAGTGGCCGTTTCGAGCCGCTCGCCCGCGATCCGTTTGGGGCGAAGGCGAGCAGCTTGATGCAGCGTCGCCAGCCCACCCGGCGGCAGGCTCTGAAAAGCCTGTCGGTCGTGTTCGGTGGCGGTCTTCTCGCCGTGGCGGGTGGTGCCATGCCCTGGCGCAGCTGGACGGCCGATCAACGTACGGCAGTGGGCGAGGTGCGTGACTGGCAGTTGCCGGAGGGTTTGCATCTGTGGCTCAACACCGACAGCGCAGTGGACATCGCGCTCGATGATCAGCTTCGGCAACTGGCGCTCTACCGCGGCGAAATACTGGTGCAGGCGAGCCCGGAGCGGCGCCCCTTGGTGCTGCGCACTGCCGAAGGCAGCGTGCAGACCGGGGAAGCCGCGCGTTTTTCGGTGCTGCAGCGCGACGGACGTACACAGCTCAGCGTTTACGATGGCACTGTCGAGGTCCGACCCTCCAACGGCCGACCGCGCCTGGCGCATCAAGGGCAGCAGCTCGACTTCACCCACCTTCGCATCGAGCCTGAACGTCCGGTTCAACCGGGCCGGCAAGCCTGGGCGAGCGGGGTGCTGCTTGCAGACGACCTTCGACTGGATGAGTTCATCGACGAGTTGGGGCGCTATCGTCAGGGTTACCTTGGCTGTGATCCGCGTATCGCCAGCCTGCGGGTTGTCGGCGCTTATCCCCTGGCCGATACCGACCGCGTACTGGAGGTCGTTGCCAGCACGCTTTCGCTGCGCGTGAATCGTCGGTTGCCCTGGTGGGTGAGCCTTGAGCCGGCATAACCGCCTGCGGTCAGAGCAGGGCAAAAAAATTTCTATTTCGAGGTTCCCTTTTCTGCGCGCTCGCTGGGCATAACCGCATCGATCCCGAATTTGCCTTCGCAGAAAGGATGAATCATGCGTTCCAATGCCTCGCCGCTCCGCCGTTCCAGCCCACTGTCTCAAGCCGTCCGCGCCGCGCTGTTCTGTTTGCCGCTGACCGCGGTTGCCGTTGCGCCCGTGGCGCTGGCGCAATCGACCACTCAGCAAGCCGTTCGGAGCTACGACATCCCTGCAGGCTCGCTATCCAGCGCCCTGAGCCGCTTCGCTGGCGAAGCAGCGGTGATGTTGTCCGTCGATGGCAGCCTGCTCGATGGTCGCGAATCGGGGGGCTTACAGGGCCGATACAGCGTTGAAGCGGGCTTCGACAGGTTGTTGCAAGGCAGCGGTCTGCAGACCGTACGTGACGCGCGCGGCGCCTATTCGCTGGTGCCAGCGCAGTCTCGCGAACAGGCCGAAGCCGTCGAGCTGAAGCCGATGGTGGTGGAGGGTTTTGCCCTGGGCAATGCGCTTGGGGAAATGGAAGGCTACAACGCGACGCACAGCAGCGTGGCGACCAAGACCAGCATGCCGTTGGCCGAGACCTCGCAAACCGTTTCCGTGGTCACGCGCCAGCAGATCGAAGACCAGGGCTCACGCTCCATTGCCCAAGCCGTACGCTATACGCCAGGCCTGATGAGCACTCCCTATGGGGCGACGACCCGATACGACTACGTTGCCATGCGTGGAATCACCGACGGCTCTGTGGATAACCTTTACCTCGACGGCCAGAAGCTGCTGGGTGATAGCGGCACCTACAGCAGCCTGCAGGTCGACCCGTATTTCATCGAGCGTATCGATATTCTCAAGGGACCGTCCTCAGTGCTCTACGGACGCAGCCTACCGGGCGGGCTGGTGGCGATGACCAGCAAAAAGCCGCAATACCAGACGAGCCGGCAGATACGCCTGTCCTACGGCAGTGAGGACAACAAGCAGGTCGCATTCGACTTCACCGGGCCGCTGGAAGACGAGCGCATTGCCTACCGCCTGGTCGGTGTCGCGAAGGATGCCGACAACCAGGTCGATGGCATCGAAGAGAAGCGCTACGCCGTCATGCCTTCGCTGAGCATCGACTTCACCGAGGATACCCGGCTGACGCTCCAGGCCATGCTCCAGCATGACCCCGAAAGCGGATATCACGGGGGCCTCCCAGCCGACGGCACCGTCACCTCGCACAACGGCCAGCGCATCTCACGCAGCTTCTTCGAAGGCGATGAGGACTACGAGCAGTTTGAGCGCGATCAGCAGATGATTGGCTATCAGCTGGAACACCGTTTCAACGATACGGTGTCGGCGCGGCAGAACTTCCAGTATCTCGATTCGACGGTCGAATCCGGCCAGGTCTACCAGTACGGCTACGCCACACAGGACGAGCTGGTGCGCTACTACACCGGCGCCGATGAGGCGTTGCATGCCTGGACCCTCGACAACCAGCTGCAGTTTCTCTTCGATACGGGAGCGCTCAGCCATACGCTGGTGACCGGTCTCGATTATCAGCGCCGCAAGGCGAAAGTCGACTATGACGCAGGGTACGGCCTTTCGGTGATCAACCCTTACACCGGAAGCGTTGGCGCGGCTAACCCGACGTTCTACCACCAGTACGACGAGACGCGTGAGTTGGAGCAAACCGGGCTCTACGTGCAGGATCTCATCAGCCTCGGCAACTGGCGGTTCTCGCTGGGCGTGCGCCAGGACTGGGTGGATGTCTCGTTCGACCACACCGAGGACGCCTCCTACGGCGATCAGTCCGATGCCGCCAAGCTGGAGCAGTTCACCGGCCGTGTCGGTGTGCTCTACGCCTTCGATAACGGTCTGTCGCCCTATGTCAGCTATTCCGAGTCCTTCAACCCCAACGCTACCGCGGCCTACAACGCGAATAGCAGCGGTGGCTTCGACATCACGCTGCTCGACCCGACCGAGGGCGAACAGTACGAGCTGGGCCTGAAATACCAGCCGCTAGGCACTGATGATCTCTACACCATCTCTTATTTCGACCTGAAGCAGTCGAACCTGGCGAACAAGGATTCCAACGAGAATTTCTATCGTGCAGTCGGTGAGCTCACGTCCAAGGGCGTGGAGTTGGAGGCGCGCCTGCGCCCGCAGGACAACCTCAATGTGATCGCCAGCTATACCTACATGGACGTGGAGTATTCCAAGGACTTCACCGGAGCTGCCGGGGTCAACAACCGCGGCAATACGCCCAACGCGGTGGCGCGCAACATGGCGTCGCTATGGACTGACTACACCTTCGAGCAGGGCGCCATCGCGGGTCTACAAATCGGTGGCGGCGTGCGCTACTTCGGCAAGAGCTGGGCGGACGCGGAGAACACACTGCGCATCCCGTCCTACACGCTCTATGACGCCATGCTGGGCTATGACCTGTCGCGGGTGGGTCTGGATGGGCTTGCCGCGCAGCTGAATCTGAACAACCTGACCGACGAGAAATACGTCGCGGCCTGCAACAGCCTCAGCCAGTGCTATTACGGCGAAGCGCGAAATGTCATGGCTACGCTGACCTACGACTTCTAAGAACCGGCGAAAGCCGCTGGCCTTCATCGGCCGGCGGCTTTGTGCTTTCTGCAAGACGGACACTGACCATGCGTTCGATCCTGGTACTGCTGCACCGCTACATCGGCCTGGCTACGGCGTTGTTCCTGTTTCTGGCAGGCATCACCGGCAGCGTGCTGGCCTTCCATCATGAACTGGATGAGTGGCTCAACCCCGAGTTCTACCACACCGCCAGCGAAGGCCCGGTGCTGGCGCCTGGAGCGCTGGTCGAGCGGGTCGAGCAGGCCAACCCGCGCATGCAGGTCTGGTACATGGAGTTCCCCGACGAGCCGGGACATGCCGCGCTAATGGCCCTGGTGCCGCGCAACGATCCGCAAACCGGTAAGCCCTATGACGTAGAGCCCGTGGTGCAATACCTCGATGCGGTGACCGGCGAGCTTGTCGGCACCCGTCACTGGGGTGAGTGCTGCTTTTCGCGCAAGAATTTCGTGCCTTTCATGCTGGAGTTTCACTACAACCTGACCTTGCCCGGCAATTGGGGCATCTGGCTGATGGGTGTCGTCGCGATTTTCTGGACCCTCGACTGTTTCGTCTCCCTGCTGCTGACCTTCCCTCGCGGGCGGCCGTTCTTCGGCAAGTGGTGGACGGCCTGGAAGATCAAGCGGCAGCGGCTCAACCACGACGTGCATCGTGCGGGCGGCCTGTGGCTGTGGTTGCTGCTCACGCCGGTCGCCATCAGCAGCATTGCCATGAACCTGCCCGAACAGGTGTTCAAACCGGTGGTGTCGTTGTTTTCACCGGTCGAGCCGAGCGTGTACGAGGCGCGCGGTCGGCTGTCCAAGGACGAGCTGGGTACGACCCAGTACGACTTCCATCGAGCCTACGATTACGCCATGCAGCACGCCGCGGCCCTGGGCCTGAGCGAGCCGATTGGTGAGCTGTACTACAGCTTCGAATACAACTTCTATGGCGCGGGCTTCGGTGACCACGACAGCAACCAGGGCAACGCCTGGCTGTTCTTTCATGGCAGCGACGGAACGCAATTGCTCGGGCAGGAGATACCGGGGCAGGGCACCTTGGGCGAGCAGTTCCACATGCTGCAACCGGCGATCCATGGTGGGCGGATTCTCGGTATGCCGGGACGCATCCTGATCGCAGTGTTGGGCGTGGCGATTGCCGTGCTGTCGGTGACCGGGGTGGTGATCTGGTGGCGCAAACTGCGCGCCAGGCAGCTAGCGGCAAGCAAGCGCAGAGAGACGTTGCAAACGGCCTGATCGGCGACACTACCGCCGAGCGAACGTAGGGCGGATCACGCTTCACCGATCCGCCAAGCAATCTATGCGCCCCTAACGCGGCAACGCCTTTAAACCAAATTAGGTGGAACCGACCGCCTGCGCGGCGCAGCTCCAGAGTTCCAGCGCGGGCTGGTCCGCTTTTGGCGGACCGAGCCATTCGCTCAATGCGTGACAACGCTGGTTAAAACACAGTTGATAATCCCCTGCTTCGGGGGTTCGCCCCACTCGCAAGGGTTGCAACGGCGGCATCTGGCGCTGGTAGTGCCAGGCCCCGTCACGCAGTTCGGCGTCATCCGGGATTTCCATCCCGGCACCTGAACCCTTGACCCGCGCTTCGCCGAGCAGCAGCCCGTCCGGCGTCACGCGGTAATCCTCTTCCCAACGGATCTTCTCGATCGTGTGGGTCCAGGCCAAGGTGAAGTCGGCCGTGGGCACCTGCGCCCATACCACCCCGGCCAAGCCCAGACAGAGTCCGATCACGCCAGTACCGGCCCGGCCCGGCGGGCACGCACGATGTGCTGAGCCAGCAGCAGGAAGCCGATACCAAAGCCGATTTCATCGGTGATCGGCATGGCCATGATCAGCGTCGCACCGGCGGCGAAGCCCAGCACCCGCTCCCACCAGGCCAACGGTCGCTGCAGGTAGCCGATCGTGGCGATGCCCCAGAGACCAATGGCAAAGCTTGCCTTCAGCACCATGTACGCAGTCATCCACAGGCTGTCGCCCTGCATCATCAGCGACGGGTTGTAGACCGCCATGAACGGCACCACGAAGCCGGCAATGGCGATGCGCACCGCCCACATGCTGATCTTCAGCCCGGTTTCCTTGGCGATCGGCGCCGCCGCGAAGCAGGCCAGCGCGACAGGTGGTGTCAGGTCAGCCAGGATGCCGAAATAGAACACGAACATGTGCGAGACCAGCAGCGGAACGCCAAGGTCCAGCAGGGCCGGTGCGGCGATGGAGCTGGTGATGATGTAGTTGGGGATGGTCGGAATGCCCATGCCCAGCACTAGGCAGGTGGCCATGGTCAGCAGCAGCGACAGGAAGAGGTTGTCCTCACCCACCGCGAGGATGTAGCCCGCAAAGGTCGAGGCCACACCGGTCAACGACACCACACCGATGATCACGCCCACCAGCGCACAGGCGATACCCACCGGAACCGCATGGCGCGCGCCTTCCACCAGCGCATGCAGGCACACCACCAGGGTGTCGCGCCCGCCCTTGATGAACCAGCAGATCGCTACCAGTACCGCGATAACCCCGAAGATCACCCCGATGCCGAGCTGGAAGAACCCGGCACAGAGCACGCCCAGGGCGATCCAGAATGCGACGCGCAAGCCGAATGACGAGACCTTGAGGATGATCGCCGAGCCGAGGATCACGATCGCCGTCAGTGCCAGGCCGACCATGCCCGAGAACAGTGGCGTACGCCCGGAAAACAGCAGGTAAACCAGCACACCCAGTGGAATCAGCAGATACCAGCGCTGCTTGACCGCGGCCATGGCGCTCGGGCATTCCTCTTTCGGCAAGCCTTTGAGGTTGGCGCGCTTGGCTTCCAGGTGAACCATCCAGAACACCGAGCCGAAGTACAGCAGGGCTGGGATCAGCGCGGCCTTGGCGACTTCAATGAAGGGCACGTTGATGGTTTCGGCCATGATGAACGCCACGGCACCCATCACCGGCGGCATCATCTGGCTGCCCATGGAAGAGGTTGCTTCGACACCGCCGGCAAACGCCGACTTATAGCCGAAGCGTTTCATCAGCGGAATGGTGAACTGGCCGGTGGTCACCACGTTGGCGACACCGGAACCGGTGATGGTGCCCATCAGCGCGGAGGACACCACCGACACCTTGGCCGGCCCACCCAGCTTGTGGCCGAACAGGCCCATGGCGAAGTCGGTGAACAGCTTGATCATGCCGGCCTGTTCGAGGAAGGCACCGAAGAGGATGAACAGGAAGATGTAGGTCGCCGACACGTAGGTCGGCGTGCCATACAGACCCTCGGTACCAAAGGCGAGCTGGTTGACCATCTGATCGATGCCGTAGCCACGGTGCGCGAGATCGCCGGGCAGGTACTGGCCGAGCAGGCCGTAGGCCAGGAATGTGGCGCAGATGATCGGCAAGGCGATGCCCATGACCCGGCGAGCGGCTTCGAATACCAGGGCGATCAGCAGCACGCCGACGGCGAAATCGAGGGTCGTGAGGTCGCCGGAGCGCTGGATCAGGTCAGCTTCGAAATACCACTGGTAGAACGCCGTGCCCATGCCCGCCAGGCCCAATACCCAGGCCAGCGGCTGCCAGGGGCGGCCATTGCCCGCGGCTGGAAAGTACAGGTAAACGACCATCAGCAGAAAGCCGACATGCCCGGCTCGTAGTACCTGGCTCGATACCGGGTGAAACGCCGCCATGACGATCTGGTAGATGGAGAACAGCAGGGCCACATAAAACAAAGCTTTTGGCCAATCGGCTGCGCTACCTGCCAGGCCTTCCTCTTGTTGTAGTTCGCTCATGAATTGCCTCGAGCTGATAAAACGTGGTCGCGTAGAGCCGCTAACAAAACCTGCCGTGATTTCACGCTGGTTTTACTAGCGCCTCTTCAGATTCAGATTGGACGAGCCGCAGACGTCAGGACTGACGCCCGCGGTTCAGGCTGGGCAGCACCGGGCTGCCCAGGGGCGTAATCAGAGTACGCCGGCTTCCTTGTAGTAACGCTCGGCACCCGGGTGCAGCGGGATCGGCAGCGCCTTGGTGGCGTTTTCCAGCTTGATGTCCTTGGCGGCAGAATGCGCGTTGCCCAGCTGGTCGAGGTTCTCGAACAACAGCTTGGTCATCTGGTAGGCAATGTCATCCGGCACGTCCGAATGGGTCACGAGGATGTTGGTGATGGCAACGGTCGGCACGTCGGCTTCCTGGCCGTCATAGGTACCCGCCGGGATCTTCGCTGCCTGGTAGGCGTCGTTGCCGATCTTGTCGACCACGTCTTGCGGGATTTCCACGTAGTTCAGCGGCATGGTCGAAGCCAGGTCGCGAATGGCGGCCATACCCAGGCCGGCCGACTGCAGGGTGGCATCCAGCTGGCGGTTCTTGATCAGCTCGACGGATTCGGCAAACGGAAGGTATTCCACCTTACCCATGTCTTCGTAGCTCAGGCCGGCCGCCTTGAGGATGGCGCGAGCGTTGAGTTCGGTGCCGGATTTCGGCGCGCCGACGGAGATCGACTTGCCCTTGAGGTCGGCCAACGTCTTGATGCCGGACTCTTTGCTGGCGACGATCTGGATGTAGTTCGGGTAGCTGCCGCCGATGGCGCGCAGTTTCTTCAGGGGTGCCTTGAAGCCGGCTTCCTCGACGCCATTCCAGCCGTCAGCCACAGAGTCACCGAGGGCAAAGCCCAGCTCGCCACGACCGGATTGCAGCAGATTGAGGTTTTCGACCGAAGCCTTGGTTGCCTGCACGGAGGTTTTCGCGCCGTCGATGCCTTTGCTGTACAGCTGGGAGATGCCCACCCCGATTGGGTAGTACACACCGCTGGTGCCGCCCGTGAGGATATTGATGAAGGTCGGGGCAGCCACTGCGGCGGTGCTGGCGGTGAAGGCCGCTGCGGCAGCGAGCAGGCTGAAGCGTTTGGTCAATCTCATGGTGTATCTCCGTTTCGTTGTTATTGGTTTTGCAGAACTGACGATAGACGATCAGCTACAGCGCCAGGGCTGCATGCAACGACAAGAAAAGGAGAGACGGCGTCGGACGTGCTTTCACAGAGTGAAGCAGGAGCGCTGTGCGGCTTTTCTTGTCGTTGGTCGTCGCATCGGGCGGTTAAGACGTAGCACGAGCTGTGCCATAACGCTGAAGGCTCTGTTTCGGCGGGTCAGGGCTGCCTCATAGACGCCGTTGGCAAGATTTCGCTCATCGGTGAAGCGGCGATAGGCGGAATTCTGCCTATCGCCGCGCAAAAGCCGATGCGAACCCTGTCCTGCCGTTGGCGTCGCAACAAAGGAATCCTCCGCGAGCGAGACACAGCAATGGCCAGCGAAATCAGTGCGAAAGAACTCGGGATCGATATCAGTCAGGGAGAAGGCGAGCTGTTCAAATGGTTCATCGCCAGCTTCCTGTTCGGCAAGCGCATCCAGCAGGACATCGCTGCCGACGCCTATCGTGTCATCGTCGAAAAGCACCAACGCGACACGCCGAGAAAGATCTGCAATTGCAGCTGGCAAGAGCTGGTGGACATGCTGGGGGAGGGTCACTACGTGCGCTATGACGAATCGACTGCCGAACGCCTGCTCAAGCTCTGCGACAAACTCAATAACGAATACGGCGGCAAGCTCGGCAACATTCGCGAAAGGAGCAAGGACCGAAAGGAGCTGGAAAAAAGGCTGGGCGAGTTCGAAGGGATCGGGCCGAAAACGGTGGAGATTTTCATGCGCGAGGCGCAAAAGGTCTGGTCCTAGCCGCCGCTGCGACCAGCTGTGCTTGCGCTATGGATCGATCCGGCTAAAGTGGCGCCAGCCCTCCATCGAAGTCCGACCCATGCGCGCCGTTCTCATTGCGTTCAGCCTGTTCTTGCCGCTGTTGGCGTACGCCGCCCCGGCGCCGTATTACCAGTGGCAAAGCAAGGCCGACGGCACTGTGATCTGTCGTCAGACCTCGCCAGGGCATGGCTGGGAGCTGCTCAATGGCCAACCTTTTCGCGACCTCAAGTGCACCATGCCGGCCGGCCGCATCGACCGGCCCAGCGCGGTGCCGGGCTTCCACCCACAGCCAGGGCGCTGATGCGTTAACGATCGATGAGTCGCAGCAGCTTGCTCACTGACTCGTGAAGATCGCCTGAGTTGTCCAGCAGGAAGAGTTCGTCCAGCGAATCCTCGAAACGCGCGTTACGTGCCAGTCGCGCCTCGATCTGCTCCGGCGTTTCGCGGTTGCGTTTGAGCAACCGTTGGCGCAGCACCTCGGGGCGCACGCTGAGCAACACCGCCAGCAGGTCGGGGTAGCGCTGGCGCGCCTGCTCAAGATAGCCACGCGAACCGTTGACCAGCACATCCTCACCGGCGGCCAGCCACTGGTCGATCTGGATGGGTATCCCGTATGCAAGATCGTTGGCGCGCCAGCTCATGGCAAAGGCACCGTCGCGCTCCAAACGATCGAACTCGTCATGACTGACCGCTTCGGCAGATTCCCCCACGGCTTCGGCCGAGCGCGTGATGACTCGCCGTGCGATACGTACGCCGCGCTCGGCCAGGGCTTCGCGTGCCGCATCGAGCACGCTGTCCTTGCCCGAACCGGAAGGGCCGATGAGGTAGATCAACCTGCCTTTCATCAAAATCCTCTGTTACCTTGCCATGCGTGACGCCAAGGCCGCAGCCTGCCAGATTTTCATCATGCCTTCTCGTTATGTCGCATCGGCGATGCCTGAGCCCACCATTCCATAATGTTCGACCTGACTGCCTACCTCGGCCTGTTCGGCGCGGCCTTCGCCGCCGCTACGCTGGTACCCGCTCAATCCGAGGCCGTGCTGGTCGGGCTGTTGCTGCATGGCGGCTATTCGGTGACAGGTCTGCTGGCGGTCGCCACGCTGGGCAATGTACTGGGCTCATTGGTCAACTGGCTGTTGGGCCGATCGATTGAACGCCTGCGCAACAAACGCTGGTTCCCCGTCAGCGCGCAGCAGCTGGAACGGGCCCAGCGCCGTTATCACCGCTTCGGCCGCTGGTCGCTGCTGCTGAGCTGGGTACCAATCATCGGCGACCCGCTGACAGTAGTGGCTGGCACGCTGCGTGAACCGCTGTGGAGCTTCCTTTTGTTGGTAACCCTGGCCAAGGGCGGCCGCTATTTGCTGCTCGCCAGCGTGACGCTCGGTTGGCTGTGAGCCCATTCAGAGCCATCGTTAACCTCAGCGTAACGAAACGCCTCTGCGCTTGATTGATGACCCTCCGGTCATCTCCCTACTGTGCGCTCCACAAGCGGAAAAACTGTGGAGTCGCCATGACAACAACAATCTCCCCACCGCCGCAGTGGTCGCGTCGTCGCGCTGAAAAAGCCCGGCGTCTCGATCAGGTGCGCAGCCTTGCCGATGGCGTGGTGCTGCCCAGCGAGCGGATCGTCGAGGCCCTGGAACTGCTGATCGCCCCCGGTGACCGGGTGGTGCTCGAGGGCAATAACCAGAAGCAGGCGGACTTTCTCTCCCGCTCGCTGGCCCAGGCCGACCCCGGCAAGCTGCATGATCTGCACATGATCATGCCGAGCGTCAGCCGCGCCGAGCACCTGGACCTGTTCGAACGCCAGATCGCGCGCAAGCTAGACTTCTCCTTTGCCGGGCCGCAGAGCCTGCGCATCAGCCAGCTCCTTGAAGACGGGCTGCTGGAAGTCGGCGCCATCCACACCTACATCGAACTCTATTCGCGTCTGTTGGTGGACCTGATCCCCAATGTCGCGCTGGTGGCCGGCTTCCAGGCCGACCGCCACGGCAACATCTATACAGGTCCCAGCACCGAAGACACCCCGGCGCTTGTCGAGCCCACCGCGTTCTCCGACGGCATCGTCATCTTCCAGGTCAACGAGATTGTCGACGAGCTGCCGCGTGTGGATATCCCGGCGAGCTGGGTGGATTTCGTCGTAGTCGCCGACAAGCCGTTCTACATCGAGCCGCTGTTCACCCGCGACCCGCGCCACATCAAGCCGGTACACGTGTTGATGGCGATGATGGCGATCCGCGGCATCTACGAAAAACACAAGGTGCAGTCGCTCAACCATGGCATCGGCTTCAACACCGCCGCCATCGAGCTGATCCTGCCGACCTACGGCGAATCCCTCGGCCTGAAAGGCAAGATCTGCCGCAACTGGACGCTCAACCCGCACCCGACGCTGATCCCGGCCATCGAGACCGGCTGGGTCGAGAGCGTGCATTGCTTCGGCACCGAATTGGGCATGGAGAACTACAACGCCCATCGGCCGGACGTGTTCTTCACCGGCCGTGACGGCTCGATGCGCTCCAACCGCATGATGTGCCAGCTGGCCGGGCAGTACGCGGTGGACTTGTTCATCGGTGCAACCCTGCAGGTCGATGGCGATGGGCATTCCTCCACGGTGACACGCGGCCGCCTGGCGGGCTTCGGCGGTGCGCCGAACATGGGCCACGACCCGCGCGGTCGCCGCCATCCGACCCCGGCCTGGCTCGATATGGCCATGCCCGGTGGCGAAGCCCCGGTGACCATGCTCGAGCGCGGCAAGAAGCTTGTGGTGCAGATGGTCGAGACCTTCCAGGAAGGCGGCAAACCCACTTTCGTCGAGCAGCTCGACGCGGTCGAGGTGGCGAAGAAGAGCGGCATGCCGTTGGCGCCGATCATGATCTACGGCGACGACGTCACCCACCTGCTGACCGAAGAAGGCATCGCCTACCTCTACAAGGCCCGCTCGCTGGAAGAGCGTCAGGCGATGATCGCCGCGGTGGCCGGCGTCACCAGCATCGGCTTGCGGCACAACCCGAAGGACACCGAGCGCATGCGCCGCGAAGGCCTGATCGCGCTGCCGGAAGACCTTGGCATCCGCCGCAATGACGCGTCTCGTGAATTGCTCGCGGCCAAGAGCATCGCCGATCTGGTCGATTGGTCCGGCGGCCTCTACAACCCGCCTGCCAAGTTCAGGAGCTGGTGATGAGCGCACTCATTGCAAGACAGGCGCAGCCGACGCTGGCTGAGCGCCTGGCAGACTTGGCGGTGCAGGCGCTAATCGACGAGGCCGACCTGTCGCCGAAGCCGGGGCTGGTCGATCGACGCGGCAACGGCGCGCATGACGACCTGCACCTGGGCTTGATGCACGCCTCGGCTCACGCGCTGTGGCCTACGTTCAAGGCGATGGCCGAAGCGGCGCAGCAGCTTGGCGAAGTCGGCCAGCTCTTGCGCGAAACCCTCGGCCAGCTGGGCCGGGACGGCGAAGCCGACATGCTCCGCGTCACCCATGGCGTGAACACCCATCGCGGGGCGATCTGGGCGCTGGGGCTGCTCAGCGCGGCGGCGGCTCTCGAAGCCGACGCGCCCGACGCCCGAGGCGTTGCGGCAACGGCCGCCGCGCTGGCCCGCTTGAGCGACCCGGCTGCGCCGCACAACCCACACAGCCATGGTGCGCGGGTCTGCCGGACCTATGGCGTGCTCGGTGCACGGGAACAGGCCCAGCACGGCTTTCCCGCCGTCATCGAACAGGGCCTGCCACAACTGCTGGTGAGCCGCCGCGGCGGGGCAGGTGAGCAGAACGCCCGGCTCGATGCACTGCTGGCGATCATGACCGAGCTGAGCGACACCTGCGTGCTGCACCGCGCGGGCCTCGATGGCCTGACCCGCATGCAGCAGGGCGCTCGCGCCGTGCTGGCTGCCGGCGGTTGCGCCA
The DNA here is from genome assembly GCF_050269105.1 of Pseudomonas sp. NPDC077408. Classification (NCBI taxonomy): domain Bacteria; kingdom Pseudomonadati; phylum Pseudomonadota; class Gammaproteobacteria; order Pseudomonadales; family Pseudomonadaceae; genus Pseudomonas; species Pseudomonas sp. NPDC077408. The sequence goes on along the minus strand of NZ_JBNNHS010000010.1, from coordinate 118,880 downwards.
GCCTCGCCGGGCGCCGTCAGCTGCGCGCACTGGAAGGCGAGATGTTGTCGCTGCGCGCTTCGCCAGGCGGCGCCGCCGACCTGCTTGCCGCCACCTTATTCCTCGACCGCCTGGCGCCATTTGCGCCGGCGCCGACTGGGAGCAACTGAACATGGAAACCCTGTCTTTCGAATTCCCCGCCGGGCAGCCCGCCCGCGGCAAGGCCCTGGTCGGCGTGGTCGGCTCGGGCGATCTGGAAGTGCTGCTCGAACCCGGCCAGGCCGGCAAGCTGGCGATCCAGGTGGTTACCTCGGTCAATGGGGCCGAACAACGTTGGCAGCAACTGTTCGAGCGGATGTTCCGCGAGCAGAACCTGCCGGCGCTGAACATCGATATTCACGATTTTGGGGCCACGCCCGGTGTAGTGCGTCTGCGCCTGGAGCAGGGACTGGAGGAGGTCGGCCATGACTGATGTGTCCGCTAACACCGTGGCCCGTTTACTTGAGTCGCGCAGCTTCGTCGAGCTCGGCGCCCGCCAGCGTGCCCGCGCACTGCTGGACGAAGGCAGCTTCCGCGAACTGCTCGATCCGTTCGATCGCGTCACCTCGCCCTGGCTGCCGAAGCAGGGCATCGTCACCCAGGCCGACGACGGCGTGGTGGTCGCCAAGGGCACCATTGACGGCCAGCCGGCAGTGATCGCCGCCATCGAAGGCGCCTTCCAGGGCGGCAGCATGGGTGAAGTCGGGGGCGCAAAGATCGCCGGCGCGCTGGAGCTGGCCGCCGAGGACAACCGCAACGGCATCCCGACCCGTGCCGTGCTCTTGCTGGAAACCGGCGGCGTGCGCCTGCAGGAAGCCAACCTGGGCCTGGCCGCCATCGCCGAGATCCAGGCGGCGATCGTCGAGCTGCGCCAATACCAGCCGGTGATCGGTGTGGTTGCTGGCTCCGTCGGCTGCTTCGGCGGCATGTCCATCGCCGCCGGGCTGTGCAGTTATCTGGTCGTCACCCGTGAGGCCCGCGTCGGCCTCAACGGCCCGCAGGTGATCGAGCAGGAAGCCGGTCTCGACGAGTACGACTCGCGCGACCGCCCCTTCATCTGGAGCCTGACCGGCGGCGAGCAGCGCTATGCCAGCGGCCTGGTGGATGCCTACGTCGCTGACGATACCGACGCCATCCGCGAGCAGCTGCATGAGCTATTTGCCCTGGGCATACCCGTTCAACCACGTAGCCGTCGCCATGCCTGGTTTCTGCAGCGCCTGGCCGACGTTGATACCCGCACGCAGCTCGATGCTGCCGCCGTGCGTGCCCTTTACGAAGGAGATGCCCAATGAGCCGTGGACTGAACTGGTTGCAAGCCTTGGCCGGCGGTCAGGCACTGGCGGGCTACCCGGCCTCGGTAAAGGTGGTCGATGGCACCCTCGGTGATCGTACCGCCCGCTATATCGCCGTGGTGCCGGATGCCGAGAATCCCTTCCCGCGCGCGCGCAACGGCGAGGTCGGCCTGTTGGAAGGCTGGGCGCTGGGCCAGGCGCTGGATGAGGTGATCGAGGCGGACCGCGACAAGGCGGACAAGCGCGTGGTGGTCGCGATAGTCGACGTGCCGAGCCAGGCCTATGGCCGTCGCGAGGAGGCGCTGGGCATCCATCAGGCGCTGGCCGGTGCGGTGGACGGTTATGCCCGCGCACGACTGGCCGGGCATCCGGTGGTCTCGCTGCTGGTGGGCAAGGCGATGTCCGGTGCCTTTCTGGCCCACGGTTACCAGGCCCAGCGGATCATCGCCCTGCGCGATCCGGGCGTGATGGTGCATGCCATGGGCAAGGCCGCCGCCGCCCGCATCACCCTGCGCAGCGTCGAAGAGCTGGAAGCGCTGGCCGAATCGGTGCCGCCGATGGCCTATGACATCGACAACTACGCGACCCTCGGTTTGCTCTGGGAAACCCTCTCGGTGGACAGCATCGAGCAGCCGTCAGCCGGTGATCTGCAGCAGGTGCGTGACTGCCTACAGCAGGCCGTCGCCGACATCGGCACCGGCACTGACCTGCGCGGTCGTCTCGGCGCGCCGAACCGTGAGGCCTCGTCGCGTGTGCGCGACCTGCTGCGTGAGCAGTGGTAGGCAAAGCGTAGCGGGCGCCACTCGCCAAACGAACTCAGCACTCGACAACAACAATCACGAGGAGGCTGTAGATGCATGACATGACACGCCCCCATGACCTGCTCTGGGGCATGGCCCCAGCGCAGTTGCCCGCAGATGCGCCCGATTGGGCACGTCAGGTGGTCGATGCCGGCCAGCCGGTCGTGGTCCGCCGGGCAGTGGTGGCTAGCGGTCAGATCGCGGTGGGCCTGCGCGGCAGTCGCCGTGAAGAGCGCTACGCCTCGGTGATGGTGGCGAGCGAGGTGCTAAAACGCGTGCGTCCGGAACAGCTTGTCGAGCGGCTGCCCGTTACCGAACTCCCGGCGCTGAGTGCGCTGGCTGAGCTGAAGCCAGCGCTCGATGCGCTCGGTCTGTGCTGGGGTGTCACGGGATCGGTCGGCTACCAACTGGCGACCGGGCTGCCGACGGCCCATGCCGACAGCGATCTCGATCTCTTGTTGCGCACGCCCCTGGCACTCTCACGCCCCAGGGCGCGGGAACTCCAGCGCTTGTTAGACCAGGCGCCTTGCCGCGTCGATATGCAACTGGAAACTCCCGCCGGTGCGATTGCCTTGCGCGAATGGGCCGGCCACTCGCCCCGAGTGTTGGTCAAATGCGCTACCGGCGCGCGGCTTGTCAGCAATCCGTGGGCCCCTGAGGAGCTGGCCGCATGAGCAGCCTGTTCGCCTTTCCCGGCCAGGGTGCGCAGAAGCCTGGCATGTTGCATCGCCTACCGCAGGAGCCGGAGGTACTGGACTGTCTGCAGCAGGCCAGCGATGTGCTTGGCGAAGATGCGCTGACGCTGGACAGCGAAACGGCTCTGGCTTCGACCCGTTCCGTGCAGCTGTGCCTGCTGATCGCCGGTGTTGCCAGTGCTCGATTATTGATGCGGGGCGGCCAGGCGCCCGACTACGTTGCAGGCCTGTCGATCGGCGCCTACGCCGCGGCCGTGGTGGCCGGCTCGCTGGACTATCGGGACGCCGTGCGGCTGGTCGCCCTGCGCGGTGAGCTGATGCAGCAGGCCTACCCGCAAGGCTACGGCATGACGGCCATCCTTGGCCTGTCGCTGACTGCGGTTGAAGGCCTGCTGGCGGAGGCCGAGGAACCTGCGTACCTGGCCAATATCAATGCCGACAACCAGCTCGTGATTGCCGGCAGCGATGCGGCCATGGCCGCGTTGGCCGTGCGCGCCAAGGCTCTTGGTGCTTCCTGCGCGCGGCGCCTGGCGATGAGCGTGCCCTCGCATTGCGCGCTTCTGGCGGCGCCGGCGCGGCAGCTTGCCGAAGCCTTTGCTGCCGTCGAGCTGCGTGCCCCGCGGATTCGCTATCTGAGCGGCTCGTCAGCACGCCCGGTGTTCGATGCAGAGCGTTTGCGTGACGACCTGGCCTTCAACATGTGCCGCGTCGTCGACTGGCACGGCACCCTGCGCACCGCCTACGAACGCGGCGTGCGCTTGCATATCGAACTGCCCCCCGGCTCGGTACTGACCGGCCTGGCGCGGCGGGTTTTTGAACAAGGAACGCTGGTCGCCTTTGACGGCGCCCGGTTGGACACACTGGACGCCTTGCTGCGTCAGGAGGGCAGCCAGAGCCGATAGATCGCGTGCATTTCAGAGCGAGCGAGCCGTACTCGCCACTGTTCGATGGATAAAAACAACGACCTCGACAACACACGCGCATCGGAGCCGGTAGTACCGGGCCTGAGCGCAACCCAAAAGGACAATAACAATGATTATCTTCGGTGTGGCCTTCCTGGCCTTGTGCACCCTGACAGGCATCTTCGTCGGTGAACTGTTGGGCAAACTGATTGGCGTCCCTGCCAACGTCGGCGGCGTCGGTATCGCCATGGTGTTACTGATTCTGCTTGGCAGCTATCTCAAGTCGCGTGGCCTGTTCACGATGGATTCGGAGCAGGGCGTCAAGTTCTGGAGCGCCGTCTACATCCCCATCGTGGTCGCCATGGCGGCGCAGCAGAACGTGTATGGCGCCCTCAGCGGTGGTCCGATGGCGATCCTCGCCGGCGTCGCCGCGGTGGCCATCGCCTTTGCCCTGGTACCGGTGCTCGACCGGATCGGCCGAAAAAATCTTGAAGCCGATGAAGCCAAACCACTGACCAACGAGGGCTAAGCCATGTACGAATCTCTACTCAAGGTCGTCTCCGGCTACGGTCTGATCAGCGGCTTCGCCATCATCGGCGCCACCATGTGGTTCTCCTACTGGCTGTCGGACAAACTCACCAAGGGCCGTCTGCACGGCTCGGCGGTGGCCATCCTCATCGGTCTATTGCTGTCCTACATCGGCGGCGTGGTGACCGGCGGGCAGAAGGGCCTGGTGGATATCGCGCTGTTCTCCGGCATCGGTTTGCTGGGTGGCTCGATGCTGCGGGATTTCGCCATTGTCGCCACTGGCTTCGGCGTCAGCGTCGAGGAACTCAAGCGCGCCGGGTTGGTGGGCGTGCTGGCATTGTTCGTCGGCGTGTTCTCGTCGTTTATTGCGGGCGTCTCGGTGGCCATGGCGTTCGGCTACACCGATGCGGTCAGTCTGACCACCATCGGCACCGGCGCAGTGACGTACATCGTCGGCCCGGTAACCGGCGCGGCGATTGGTGCCAGCTCGGAGGTGATGGCGCTGTCCATCGCGGCGGGCCTGGTCAAGGCGATTCTGGTGATGATCGCGACGCCGTTCTTCGCACCGATGATCGGTTTGAACAACCCGCGCGCGGCAGTGATCTTCGGCGGCTTGATCGGCACGTCCAGTGGCGTCGCCGGTGGTCTGGCGGCGACCGACGCCAAGCTGGTGCCCTACGGTTGCCTCACCGCGGCGTTCTATACTGCACTCGGTTGCCTGCTTGGCCCGTCGCTGCTGTTCTTCATCATGCGCGGACTGCTCGGTTGAGTTGCCTCGAGGTGGACAAGGCGTTGCCATTGCCCACCCTGCGGTGCGTCAACTCGGGTTCTTAAGGCTGTACATGCGGCATTCGGCCAGGAGCGCGAGCAGGTTGGGATCGCGCTCCTTGGCCTTCAGAAACACCACGCCGATGTGCTGTTGCAGGTGATACCGCGCCTGCAACGGCACCAGCTTGACCCGCGCCTCATAGACCATCCCCACCCGACCGGGCAATAGCGCATAGCCCACCCCCGAATTGACCATGCTCATCAAGGTGAAGATGTCGTTGACCTGCATCGCCACCTTCGGCTCGAAGCCTGCCTGCTGGAATACCCGATTGCCGTCCTGGTGCGTCGCGAAGCCTTGCGTCAGAGTTATGAAAGTGGCGTCGCGCAGATCGCTCAAGTCGACTTCCGCCTGTTGCGCGAACGGCGAATCAGCCGGCGCGGCGAGAAAGATGTCGTCGGCAAATAGGGGCAGCTGTGCACAGTCCGGGTCGTGGCTGACGCTGTCGTTGAGCGACACAAGGATCGCGTCCAGCTCCATGTTCTTCAGTTTGTAGAACAGGTCCACGTTGGAGCCTAGGATCAGGTCGATGTTGAGTTCGCTACGGCGCAGCTTCAGCCCCATGATCAGCTGCGGGACGGTTTTCACCGTCAGCGAATACAGGGCCCCGAGCTTGAACCGCTCGGCCGAGAACCCTGCGGCCTCGCGCGTTTGGCGAACGGTCTCAAGCACATCCTGCACCAGCTTCTGCGCTTTCTCTTCCAGTACATAAGCGCTTTCCAGTGGAATCAGGTTGCGCCCCTCGTGCTTGAACAGCGGGCAGCGCAGGGCGCTCTCCAGAGAGTGGATGGCGCGGTGCACGCTGACATTGCTGGTGTTCAGCTCGGCGGCCGCTTTGCTCAGATTGCCGCTGCGCATGAAGGCCAGAAACACCTCCAGCTTTTTCAGCGTGAGTTCTTCATCGATCTGCATGGCACGTGCTCAAGGGCGGGCTACCGATTATGCCGAAAGGCCGGGCCTGTTCGTGTACCGCTGGCGAAGACACGGGCTGTGGACTGGTCATTATCCTGACTCCATTTCTGTGACCTGCAGCACAGACGGGCAGACATGCACATCGCAAGGGTACAGATTGCAAATCGTGCATCTTGCAACAGTTGCTGGAACTCACTGGTTCCGTAAGTAATTGATATGAAAGCGTAAATTCGCTTTCCAATGTTGGCACGCAGGATGCTGCAGTTGCGTGTCGCCAACAGGCGTAGCAAAACAATTCGAACGCACGGCTGAGTGGGCGCGCAGCCTGGGATATGGAAAGCATGGATAACAGACTGAACGGCAAAACCGAAATATGGGCCGATGGCTATTCATTCATGGAAATGAGCGAGACATTGCTGGTCGCGTTAGGTATTCGCTCTGAAGAACCTAAGCCTTCGGAGTTGTCTTCCCGCCCTGCCGAGGCCGTCTCTTCGACGGCTGAAAAAGCCTGCTCTGGTGTGGAGGTCGACCGGTAACGACACCGGTTCATTGCGGCAGCCAATCCTAATTGCTCGCTACCTATGCTAGCGAGTCAGGGCTGGTGTGGGCGTCGTTGCCGGACTACGCGCGACGACTTGAGCCCCCTGCAGGTACTGCGCTGTTCGCTGCCGCTGCCCCTCAGTTCAGAGTAGATGTTTGGATATGTGCTTCGATATCTCGACGATCGAGGTCTTGCCGGTGAACTCGAACTTCACCTTCCCAAGCGACGAGAAATAGACCTCCAGCTCCGAGTCCAGATCGAATGTCCCCGATGTCTCCACCGAATAAGCAACGATGTTGTTGTAGGGCAGGGAAGTGAAATCCTTCTTGCTGCCGGTGATGCCCTGCACGTTGACCGCGATGATCCGCTTGTTGGTGAACACCACGCCGTCACGCATGGACTTGTAGGAATCGACTACCTGCTCGTCGTCCAACAGCAACGACCGGACCCGCTCGGCGTACTCATCGTTCTGCTTTAGCTTGAAGAAACCCTTGTTGTCGAAATCGATCATCGCTGCGTTCCTCGTTATGGATCGTTGTCGCCGCATGCTGCCCTAGCCGAACGCGGCTTGCCAGCTAGCCTGCGGCCTTGACAGCAACAGACAGCTTCCGCTCAAATGTTACGGTATAACATTTGAGCGGAAGCGGGCATGAACAGCAGTAGCGTTGCAGCAAGAATTTTGGGAATAGCCGCCGCGGCAGGTTTGGGCAGCATGTCAGCGTTTGCACAAGAGTCAGACAGCGCTGTTCTCGAAGAAGTGGTCGTCACGGCAGATCGCGAACAAGTCGAAGCAGAGGGCTACCGGACTCGGCGTACAGCAAGCGCCACCAAGACCGATTCTCCGCTGGAGGAGGTGCCCCAAGCGGTCAGCGTCATCCCTGCTACGGTCCTGGAAGATCTGGACAGCCCGCGTATCGAAAAGGCCTTGGACTATGCGGGTGGCGTGGCGCGGCAGAATGACTTCGGCGGCCTGACCATGTACGAATACAGCATCCGTGGCCTGACCACCTCGGAGTTTTACAAGGACGGATTTAGCGTCAACCGCGGCTATATGAACCCGCAGGACCCATCCAATGTAGAGCGCATCGACGTGCTCAAAGGCCCGGCCTCCAGCCTGTATGGCCGCGGCGACCCAGGTGGCACCATCAACATCGTCAGCAAGCGCCCACAGAATGATCAGTTCGCGCGCCTGGACCTGAGCGCCGGCCGTTGGGACCGCTACCGCAGCAGCCTGGACGTCAACACGCCCCTGGATGACGAAGGCACGATGCTCTACCGCATGAATCTCGCGGTAGAGGACAACAACAGCTTCCGTGATTACCGTTCCAGTGAACGGCAGTTCTTTGCGCCGGCGTTCAGCTGGGAATTGACGCCGCAGACGCGCCTGCTGGTGCAGGCTGAAGTCATCCGCAGCAGCCAGGTATTCGACCGCGGTGTGGTTGCGCCGAACGACCACCTTGGCAGCGTCTCGCGTTCCGACTTTTTCGGTGAGCCCCGTGACGGCGAAATCGACAACAACAACGAAAGCCTGCAGGCCGAAATCGAGCATGATCTGAATGCCAGCTGGACCGTTCGCTTGGCCAGCCATTACAAGCAAGGACGCCTAAATGGAGGCGCTACCGAGGCAAGCTTTCTGGCCGACGATGTCCGCACCCTCAACCGCGAGTACCGCTATCGAGATTTCGATTGGCAGGACAGCATCACCCAGCTGGAGCTGCGTGGCCTGGTCTATACCGGCGACATCGAACACAACCTGCTGATCGGCACCGAGTACGAGCGGTATGCCAAAGATGAGCGCTTGATGCGCAGTCGACCGGTTTCGCAAATCGATATCTACGAGCCGGTTTACGGGCAACCACGACCGCCATTCAGCGTGGGCGTTGGCGGGCGCAGCACCGATCGTCACGAGTTGGTCCATTCCCGCTCGCTGAACCTGCAGGACCAGATGCGCTTCAGCGAAAAGCTGTTCGGCGTCATCGGCGCGCGTTATGACCATTACGAGCATCGCCTGGACAACAAGATCGCCGGCACCCGCGCCGAGCAGACCCACGAAAAGATCACGCCGCGCATCGGCGCGCTCTACCAGTTCACACCTGAGGTCGCCGTGTTCGCCAATGCCTCGCAGTCGTTCAAGCCCAACACAGGCGCGCCACGGCCAGGTACTGGCACCTCGTTCGATCCGGAGGAAGGCGTCGGCTACGAAGCCGGCTTTAAGTTCTATCTGCTCGGCAGCCGTCTAGGCATGACCATCGCTGCGTTTCACCTGACCAAGGAAAATGTGCTCACCGCCGATCCGGTCGACTCGACCTATCAGATCGCAGCGGGCGAAGTGCGCAGCCGCGGTATCGATTTGCAGCTGACCGGGCAACTGACCGACGAGGTTCGGCTGATCGGCGCCTACGCCTATGTCGATGCCGAAGTCACCGAGGACAACACCCTGGCGCGCGGCAGCCGTCTGCTCAACGTGCCCGAACACAGCGGCAGCCTGCTGGGCGTCTACGAGTTCCTCGACGGAGGCTTGCGAGGCCTCGAACTCGGCGGTGGCGTCAACTACGTCGGTGACCGTTCCGGCAATGTCGCGGACAGCGGCTTCGAACTGCCGGGTTACACTACAGTTGACCTGCTGGCGCGCTACAAGGCCACGCAAGACCTGACCCTTGGCGTGAACCTGAATAATGCGTTCGACCGCACTTACTACGAGCGCTCCTACAGTAATGTCTGGGTGATGCCGGGCGAACCGCGCAATCTCAGTCTGAGCCTGTCGCTGAATCTATAACCCCGACCCGGCTCGCTTCCCCGAGTCGGCGTCACAAGGCCCATCCGTAAGGAAAAACAATGAACAAGCAACACGCGAAAATCGCCGCCGCACTATTGGCCGCTATGCTGGCCGGACAAGTATCGGCCCACGGCATCTGGACCGCGGAGCGGCGCGGGAACATCGAAGTGATCTACGGTGACGGTGCTGAAGACAACGCCTATGACCCCAAGAAAATCTCTGGTGCCTGGGCAAGCGACCAGCAGGGTAAAAATGTTCCGGTCACTATCGAAAAGCTCGAGGACCATGCGCGGCTCAAACCGCAGAAGTCGCCCGCCGTGCTCAGTGTCGCCTTGGACAATGGCTACTGGACCCAGGCCCCGGACAAGAAATGGCTCAATGTCGGTGAAACCCAGGTGCCCGACGCGCTGGATTCCGGGCGCTACTACAAGTACACCCTGGCAGTGCTGGAAGAGGGTGCAAAGCTCCCTCCGCTGGACGAGCTGAAGTTGGTTATCGTGCCCCAACAGGACCCTATGTCGGTTGAAGCTGGCGAGGAATTGGAAGTCCAGGTATTGGTTGATGGCAAACCGGCGGCCAACGTCGAGCTCGTTGCCGACTTCGTGAACGCACCCGACGAAGTCGCCACGAAAACCGACGCCGAGGGTAAGGCGAAGATCACCGTGCGCAACCACGGCCTCAACGTCATCGCAGCCTCCGCCACCGTCCCGAGCGATGATCCGGATGCGCGCGTGCGTGGCATGTTCTCCTCGCTGAGTTTCGTCGGCGAAAAGCACGAGCACTGATCACGACTGTTCAGCCACAGCGGCTCGGTTGCTGTTTACGGACCAACCGAGCCGTTACGCGAGGGAAGAGCAGGACAGGCTAGCCTGCGTGCAGAAAAGGTTATGGACAGCTGTGTTTGGCATCGACCAGGTCTGACCGGCCATGGGTCCGGTCAAAGCGCTACGAGACAGGCTTATCGGCTGGCTTATATCAGGGGCACTATGCCGGGGCCGCTGAGCTTGTGAACGGCGGACGGTTTGTACCGGTATGCCGCACCAGTCCTGCAATCCTGTGCTCCATCAATCATCGGCACACGATGGCATAATCCGCAGCGAATAATCTAGATATTGACATTTATCAATATGACCACCAATATCGCCGACCTGGTGCAGCTACCGACTTCAGACTCAACCGAGCGGGGCGGTACGGTTCACCTATAAAGCGGGGCAAGCCTCGCCAGCTTATATCTATAAATTACGATATCTAAATCTAACATTATGAATCATCAAGCACTCTTCACACCGACGACCCTTGGCCCCTTTCCCCTGCGCAATCGTATCGTGCTGCCGCCGCTGACGCGCTCGCGCAGCTCGCAGCCGGGCAATATCCCCAACGAATTGATGGCGGCCTATTATCGGCAACGAGCCGGAGCCGGCTTCATGGTGACCGAAGGCACCCAGATCGAACCCCGTGGCCAGGGCTACGCATGGACGCCCGGCATCTATAGCCCGGAGCAGATCGAAGGTTGGAAGGCGATCAGCCAGGCAGTTCATGCTCAAGGCGGCGTGATCTTTGCGCAGCTTTGGCACGTCGGTCGCGTGTCCCACACCTCGCTGCAGCCGGGTGGAGCCGACCCGGTCGCGCCGTCTGCAATCCCTGCGCGCAACGTCAAAGTCTTCATCGAAACCGGGCCGGGGGAGGGCATGCTGGCGGACCCATCAACTCCGAGGGAACTAACCAATGCCGAGGTCAAAGAACTGGTGCAGCTCTATGCCCAGGCTGCGCGCAACGCGATAGATGCTGGCTTTGATGGCATCGAGATCCACTGCGCCAACGGCTATCTGGTCAACCAGTTCATCTCGGCTCACACCAATACCCGAACTGACGAATACGGTGGTTCCCTGCAAAACCGCCTGCGCTTTCTACGCGAAATTGTTCAGGCTATCGCCGATGCCATCGGCGCCGATCGGATGGGCGTTCGCTTTGCGCCCCTGTTCGCCAGCACGGACGAAGAGCGTGTTTATCTCGGACTGGTCGAAGATGATCCGCAGGAAACCTATGTCGAGGCGGTCAAATGCCTGGACGAAATCGGCGTGGCCTACCTGTCTCTGGCAGAAGCCGACTGGGACAGCGCGCCCGAGCTGCCTGACAGCTTCCGCAAGGCGGTCCGTGCGGCCTTCACCGGCAAGATCATCTACGCCGGCAGGTACACCCCCGAGCGCGCTGCGGCGGCAATCGAAGCCGGCTGGGCGGATCTCATTGCGTTCGGCCGTCCGTTCATCGCCAACCCGGACCTGCCCGCGCGCATCGCCAATGGCTGGCCGATGAACACGCTGGACCCGAATAGCATGTACGGCGGCACTGACAAGGGGTACACCGACTACCCGGCGCACCTGGCCTGAGCGACTGCTGCGTGCCCGCCATCACCGGCACGCAGCGACCCGGACCGAAGTATCGTAAGATCGCGAAAACCCACTACCCGCGGCGAACATGAACATAGACGTCAGTGAAGCGCTGAAGGCGTTGGACAACCCCACCCGCCTGGCCATCCTTACCCTGCTGAAGGACCCGAAGACCAACTTCCCGGAGCAGGAAGCCGATCCCGAGCAGCTCGGCGTCTGCGTCAGCATCATCCAGGAGCGCGTCGGGCTGTCCCAATCGACCGTCTCAAACTACCTCGCCGCGCTCCAACGCGCACAGCTGGTGACCTCGCAACGCATCGGCCCCTGGACCTACTACAAAAGGAACGAGCAGAAGATCGCCCTGCTGCTCGAGGCGCTTGGGAAAGCCATCTGAGTCCAAGGTTAAGGACTAGGGTGCGTTGGTTACGACTAGGCAGGCGCATCCAAAAACGTCATTCCGCACACGCCCGCCTGAGTTCACGCGTCTTAACGAATGCTGAAACTCAAATCGCGGTGCATACCCCGTGGTAATCACGATCGAAGTACACCAGTCCGTCGGCCCTGTCGCGGCGTCGAAGAGCTAGCACCTCGCAGCAGAGGATGTCGTGGGTACCAACGCTGTTGATCTGGCTGATACGACAGTCGAAGGACGCAGCGGCATCATCGAGTACGGGCGCGCCAGTGGCCCAGGTCGACCAACCGGCTGCCGCGAAGCGTTCGGCCATGGGTGTCTTCCCGCCAAACAGGTTCGACAGTGCCTGCTGATCGCAACTGAGCGTATTGATGCAAAGAATGCCGTTGCCGATCACGGCTGGGTGGGCTGAGGCGCTGCGATTCAGGCACACCAGCAAGGTAGGCGGTTCGTCGGTGACGCTGCACACCGCGGTCGCGGTAAAGCCTGCCCGACCACTGGGACCATCAGTGGTGACCACGTTAACCGCGGCGGCCAGACGTGCCATGGCGTCGCGGTAGTCCTGCTTCAATACCGGTGGGGTGAGGTCGGTTGCGCATTCGAGTTGAGCCAGTTGCATGGTCGGATCTCCATCAGGCAAGGACGCAAGCCCGTTCAAAGGGAAGACGCGGCAGGCGGTCGCGCAGCGCGCTCGTGTCGCCATGGCCAAGGTTGATCAAGAGATTGGATTTCCAGCTCGTCCCGCTGAAAAAGGCTTCGTCCAGCATCTTGGCATCGAAGCCGGACATCGGACCGCAGTCGAGGCCTAGGGCGCGTGCGGCGAGGATCAGATAGCCGGCCTGCATGGAGCTGTTGCGAAGGGCGTTTTCGGTAATCAGCGCCGGCTGGCCGGCATACCAGCTGCGAGCGTCGGCGAAGGGGAACAGCTCGGGCAGGGTGTCCGGGAAGTCCTCGTCATAAGCGACGATGACCGTGACCGGTGCGCTCATGGTCTTTTCCAGATTGCCTTTTGACAGGCAGGGCGCGAGCTTCTGCTTGCCCTCGGACGAGCGTACGAAGACGAAGCGTCCCGGGCAGCTGTTGACTGCGGTCGGGCCAAGGCTGACCTGCGCGTAGAGTTTCTCCAACAGCGCATCCGGCACTGGCCGGTCCAGCCAGGTGCTGTGGGTGCGCCCCTCGCTGAACAGCGCGGCGAGGGCCTGCGAATCGATGGGTGTGGACATAGGTTCGTTTCCTCAGGCTGCCGCGGCCCGGCATTGCTCGGCCAGGTAGCCCAGCAGGATTTGATTGAAGGGTTCGCTATCGCTGACGCTTGACGCATGGCCGCCGTATTCCAGCAGTTGCAGCCGCGCATTGGGCATAACGTCTGCCATGTGCTGCGAGCGATTCCAGGGCACCAGCATGTCATCGCGGTTGGCGATCAGCAGGGTTGGCGTCCTGATGGAGGCAAGCTCGGCTTCGATATCGAAGGCCAGCAGTGCACCGATCCGTCGCAGCAAATTTGCGGTTGGCGGGAAGTGCGCCAGGGCATGGGCATCGTCGCGGGCGAGCTTTTCGCTGTTGGCGGCGATCCAGTCCGGCGGGTAGAGGAACAGCGATTGCGCCTGCACATAGGCGGCCGGGCCGCTATCACGCAGCAAGTTCTGCCGCACCGCGAAACAGCGCGCGCTGTGCGGGTTCGGGCTACTCCAGGCGTTGATCAGCACCTGGCTCTGCAGCATTTGCGGGCGCAAGAGCGCCAGCTGCAGGCCTACCAATCCGCCCAGCGCATGGCCGACGAAATGACACTGGCGAATCCGCAGGCTGTCGAGCAGTTCCAGCAGTTCGACCGCCATGGACTCTATGGAATAGCCATCCGGCAGATGTGCCGGGCTCTTGTTGGTGCCCAACTGATCGTAAATCAGCACACGGTACTGCTGCGTAAGCACCGGCAGCTGCGGCGTCCAGAACGCGCCGGCGCCACCAAGGCCGGAACTCAGCACCAGCGTCGGAGCGTCAGCTTCGAGGCGACCATGAATCTCGTAATGCATGTTTATCCCTCCGCGAGGGTCAGGTTGCACAGTCCTTCTTAGGCGTTACTGACCCACGTGCGCGATGCTGGCGATCTCGATAAGCGCGTCGGGTTTCACCAGACCGCACTGGATGCAATAACGCGCGGGCTTCTCGCCGGGGAAGTACTCGGCGTACACCTCATTGACCTTCGCGTAGTTGGCCCAGTCGGTGAGCATGATCATGTTGAAGGTGACGTCGTCCATGCTGCCTCCGGCGGCCTCGACCACACCCTTGATGGTTTCCAGCACATGACGAGTTTGCGCAGCGGCGTCGCCGACGTGGACTACGTTGTTGTCCTTGTCGAAGGGCAGGGTGCCGGAGACGTAGACCACGCCATCGGCCATGGAGCCGGGGACGTACGGAGCGAGCGGTTTGCCGGAGCCGGCGGGGATGATGGATTGCTTGGGCATGTCATTGATTCCTTGCAAGGCGATTGATGCGGCCGCTACGAGGCGGTGCGTTGTTCTGATCTAAAGCGCGCTGGCGGTAACCTCGGCGCGGGCAACGGTGCTGCAGAAATCGTCCACGCTGGAGACCCAGCCAAAGAACGTCTCGATGTTGTACAGCGCGGCCTGCTGGGCAAAATCCGGCCCGGCCTGATGGGTGGCATCGGCCAGAACCACGCCGAAATACTCCAGGTGAAAGCCGTCGCGCAGGGTCGATTCCACGCACACGTTGGTGGCGATGCCGGTGAACACCAGATTGCGGATCCCGCGGGCGCGCAGAGTGCTGTCCAGATGAGAATTGAAAAAGCCGCTATAACGGGGCTTGGGCACCACGATGTCACCGGGCTGGGGAGTGAGTTCATCCACCAGTTGATAATCCCAGCCGCCCTTGGCCAGCAGCGTGCCGGCCAATTCCGGGCGTTTGCGCATGGTTTTTAGGGCGTTGGACTTGTGCCAGTTGGGCGAGCCCGGGCCGCCTGCTTCCACATACCCGCTATCCCAGCCGTTCTGCAGAAAGATCACCTGAATCCCGGCGGCGCGTGCGGCGGCCAGCGCCTGCAGAATCTTCTCGATCACCGGCCCGGTGCTCGACACATCGAAGCCGGCCAGATCCAGATAACCGCCCTTGGTGGAATAGGCGTTCTGCATATCCACCACGATCAGCGCCGTCTCGCTGGCGCTCATAGCCAGTGGTTCCGGACGCGCCGGCAGTTTCAGCGGCTCGCCCACCGGGCCCAGAGCGTAGCCTGAAAAGTGCTCCGCGGCGTTCATCAGGCGGACTCCTTCAGCGGCTCGATGTGGCGACGGCTCTGCATCAAGGGTTGGATCTTCTGACCGAACGCCTCGATGCCCTGGAGGAAGTCATCGAAAGTCAGCATCACGCCCTGCATGCCGGGCACGGTGGCGATCTCGTCGAGCATCCTGGCCACGTTCGCGTAGGAGCCGACGAGGGTGCCCATGTTGATATTTACCGCCGAGGTCGGGTCGGCCATCTGCCGCACGTTGGTGTCGCCGCCGGAGGTCTTGTCCGCCGCGCCTTGTTCGCCCAGCCAAGCGATGGCTTCTTGATCGGCGCCGGCCTTGTAGTGCTCCCACTTGGCGCGGGCGGCTTCGTCGGTCTCATCGGCGATCACCATGAACAGCACGCAGGAAGTCACGCTGCGGCCGGTCTTCTCAGTGGCCTTGAGCAGCCGCTCGGTGGCGGGCGCGAAGGCGGTCGGCGTGTTCACACCTTTGCCAAAGCAGAAGTTGTAGTCGGCGTACTGCGCGGAGAAGGCCATGCCCGCATCCGAAGAGCCCGCGCAGATGATCTTCATGTCCGCTTGAGGTTTGGGGCTGACGCGGCAGTCTTCCATCTGAAAGTGCTCGCCCTTGAAATCGCTACGCCCGGTTCCCCAGAGGTCGCGCAACACCTGGGCGTACTCGCCGAGATACTGGTAACGCGTGCCGAAGAACTCATCCCCCGGCCACATGCCCATCTGGCTGTATTCGGGCTTTTGCCAGCCGGTCACCAGATTCACACCGAAGCGGCCATTGGAGATCGAGTCGATGGTCGAGGCCATGCGCGCGACGATGGCCGGCGGCAGGGTCAGGGTGGCGGCGGTGGCGAACAGCTGGATCTTGCTGGTGACAGCAGCCAGCCCCGCCATCAGCGTGAAGGACTCCAGGTTGTGCTCCCAGAACTCCGTCTTACCGCCAAAGCCGCGCAATTTGATCATCGACAGCGCAAAATCGAAGCCGTAGCCCTCGGCCTTCTGCACGATGGCCTTGTTCAGCTCGAAGGTCGGCATGTACTGCGGCGCGTTTTCGGAAATGAGCCAGCCGTTGTTGCCGATCGGAATGAAAACACCAACATCCATAGGAAGCACCTCTGTACGCAATGGCTAGAAAGCGCTGCTCGAGCGTGTCGGGCAGGGACAGAGATGCATTTGCACGATGCAGGCCAGATTCGGTTTTAGCTTTGCTATCAATCGCTTGCAGGTAACGCGCTGAAAACGGTGGACCAAATGGTCCGAATCAGAGCACTTGGTTTGTGCGCGGGTATGGGGCGACGCTCAAAAACTGAGCAACAATGCCCTCGACCGTCGCCATTCGTGCGCGCATGCACCGGTGCGCGCTACAGTAGCTGCCCGTTTGAGCCCCACCGGTAGCGCTGTGACAGACCAGACCCCCGTACCACCACGCCGACGCCTGACCGCCAGTAAGACTGCTAAAGCCAAAACCACTGCCGCGCGCGAACCCAGCGCCAGTGCAGTCGACCGCCGCACGCGCATGATCGAAAGCAAGCGGACCAGCATCATCGATGCAGCCCTTGGCCTGTTTTCCCGCTTCGGCTTGCATGGCACCAGCCTTGATCAGATTGCAACCCAGGCCGACGTCTCCAAGACCAACCTGCTTTACTACTTCGGCAGCAAGGAAGAGTTGTACCTCAGCGTGCTGCGCCAGTTGCTTGAGGTCTGGCTGCGGCCTTTGCAGGCGTTCTCCGCCGAGCAGGACCCGGTCGAGGCGATCAAGGACTACCTGCGCGCCAAGCTTGAGCTTTCTCGCGACCACCCCGCCGAATCGCGCCTGTTCTGCATGGAAATCATGCAGGGCGCGCCGCTGATGCTGAGCGAGTTGGAACAGCCCTTGCGTGACCTTGTTGAGACCAAGGTCGCGGTGATCCAGGCCTGGATCACCGCCGGCAAGCTGGCACCCGTCGAGCCGCATCACCTGATCTTCACGCTCTGGGCCACGACCCAGCACTACGCCGACTTCCGCGTGCAGATCGAAGCCGTCGCCGGCCGCACGCTGGATGACCCGGCATTCTTCGAAGAAGCGCTGCAGAGCCTGCAGTCCCTGATACTCGACGGGGTTCGACCGCGCTGACGGCTGGAACCTTCCGATCGAGTTTAACAAGGAGGCTATTGCGACCTGCTGACCAACAACCCAGGCCTGTCTCTGGAGATTGAACAGTTCAGCGGGGATCGCACGCGTTTTTTTTCGCGAGCACGTTGGCCGCTTAACAGAGCACTTCGAGGCTGATCTAAAGCTTCGCGTGGTAGCGCCAGGATCTCAGGCTTCGATCAAGGAGCACTTGACGAAAGTCTGGGAGCAGACAGGCCACAAGCCAAAGGAGCTGGAGATGCCTCCGGCTCCAGACGGGATGGGCTATCTGGTGGGGCTTTACGGGACTGCAAGCGCACTTCAGACCCGCTTAGCTACTGCGAGATGGAGGCATGGTCGAGGCTCACCGGGCAAACGCTAGAGCCGGGCGAGGTGTGGTGCCTGATGCGGCTTGATGATGCGCATGGCCGGGTGACTCGGGGCTAACCGCAGCGCTTGAGGTGATGCGGTCGAAGTGAGGCGCTATTAGCGTGAACCTATGCGGCACCAAACCCTTTGTACATGGCGGCCTCAGCCTCTTGGTAGTCTGGAAAGCGATCTAGGCTCGTGTGGATGGCCGTGCCGTCCAGCTCCAGCTTGATTAAGTTGATGTCGCCGCCAATGTAAACGCGAGCGCTCGCCGGTTCTTTGTCCTGAAGGTTTCTCTGGGCCAGCATCAACTGAGCGATAGTTCGCTGGCTGTCTTCGGTTTCGGGCCCGGCTGTTGGCTTCATTTGAAGGCCGTATTCCATTCGGCGCGGCTCAAAATCATAGAACGAGCTGTAGGAGTAACCATGCATTCTCCCGTCGTCACCCACTCCGATCTGGTAGATGCTGCTGGACACTTCGTGCCCATCGATTTCTCCAAAGTCTCTGCCGTAGAGCTCGCAAAGACCCTGCTGGGTATGGAAATTCAGGTGGTCAAGACTCCGAACCAGCATCATCTCGTTGACGCGCCGGAACCAGGCGCTCGCGAGCCCGGCAAGTCCCGTTCCCGCGACAATTGTCTTTAGGTGTGGAAGCAAGAATGCCTTGGTCGTGAACTGGCGAGGCGAGCCATCTAGATTTACGGCCAAGGTGTCCGTGGCTACGATGGCCTGCTCTGGGCTGAGTAAGATGATTATCGATGACATGGGCCGCTCCCTAGCAAAAGCCTACACGCTATCACCGCGCCACTATTGCCGGAACTGGAATGCGTACAGGGCACCGTGGCACAGTATTGGTCGGCGTTAGGCGAAATTGTGTGCGAGGTATTGCGGGGAGCATCGGCGCGGCGCTTAGCAGTCTTGAGCGCGGCCGGATGCAGCCACAAGAATATATCGGCGTTAAGGCGGTGGCAGCATGAGCGGCCTAATCAACGTTCCGTTCCATGGCGCCAATCTCTACCTGGTTGAGCATCAGGGGCAGCCATTCGTGCCAATGAAGCCAGTAGTGGAGGGGATCGGCCTTGATTGGGGTGGGCAGTTTAAGCGGATGAGCAACAATGCTGACCGCTGGGGTGTGGTGCTTATGGAGATACCCTCCGAAGGCGGGCCTCAGATGACCACTTGCCTTCCGCTTCGAAAGCTTGCCGGGTGGATGGCTACAGTTCAGGCAGGCCGGATCAAAAGCGAGCGAGTTCGAGACAAGGTGGTTGAATACCAGGCTGGACAAGGCGAAGCACAGCAGCAAGCAAGTTGAGAGCTTCGTTTACAACGCTTCCGGAGTCGCGCGACTGCGCGAGCTGTTAGCAGACAAAAAAGCCGCATAGCACGTAGCACCCATCAGAACCCAGCCTAGCGCTGGGTTTCTTTGATGGCCATCTGATACATTGGCCCTTTCTCAGGGGAGGGGCAGGGATGCGAGCAATTGCAGTAGTTGCGTTGGCACTGTTGATGGTGGGGTGCAGTAATAAATCAGTGGTCCAAAAGTGGGCCAACTCAGAGCCCGCGATGGCTTCGCATTCTGGCCCCGTATGCTTTCTGCCTGCCGAGCTGCCAGACGGCGTTGAATCAACGTTCCTCGGTAGGGCCGTTGCCAACCAGCAGTGGTATGGCGACTACACGGCAGTTAACGCCGCCTTGGCCGATGTGGCTCGAAGTGTTGGCGCAGACGTAATCACCGAGAAGCGGCAAAAAAAGAAATTTGGGTTCTTCGCCTGGGCGCGTCCGCAGGTTTGGGGCTTTGCGCGCCGCCTAGATGACCCCGCCGCGATCGACTGCGTGGCGCTTGGCGGCGGGATTGACCCTGGCAATGGCGTGCCGCTGACAGCGCGGAAGATTGAGAGGGCAGAGCCTGAGCCAGAATTGACGCAAATCGATGCGCTGGAACAGCGAGTTCCAACCGGAAGCGAGTACGACGAATGCATGGTTCGAGTCATGCGGATATCGGACGCCGCGCTTCGAGTCGAGTCGATGGCGATCTGTGATGGCGCTGCCCGGGAGCTGAACTAATGAAGCTGATTCAAGCTGTTTTTGTCGCCGCGGTCCTGCTCCAGTTGACCGGATGCGCAATCGGCCAGCGGATAGATTATCGCCAAGCCGTACCGGCGCTAAACCTATCTACAGATGCTGAGGTTGCGGTCTCCGTTGTGGACCAGAGGCCCTACGTGACGGCCCAACGCAAAAACCCGAACTATGTCGGGACGCTGAGAGGGCTCTATTACAATCCTTGGAACGTGACTACGCTGAGCGGCAGTCCGCTCGCGATGGATATACAGACCGCGATCGTCACTGGGCTGGAGCGCAGTGGTGTAACTGCCACACGCCATCCTTCCGGCTCCCAAAGAGCTGAGAAGCGCGGAGAAAGGTTGCTCGTTGTTAGGCTTGTTGAGTGGAAGAGCGACGGTTACATGCGCAATCGATTCGACTACGACCTAGCTGCATCCGTCTACGATGATCAAGGCGCTCTCCTGGGTGAAAGCCAGGCCAAATGGAGCGGGCCGATAAACAATTTCTTCATTGCCGGGGGCGATGCACTGCGCGCCGTTCTGGCCGATGGAGAGGTCAAGGCGGCTCTATCTAGCCGAGTCACAAGGACGCAGGCGCTCGCGCAGCCACTGGGTCAGCCTGGCTCAAGCTATGACCAGTGCATGGCCAGAGTGCTTCGAATCTCCGACCCCAAGCTACGCCTTCAGGCCTCGACTGCTTGCGATGGCGCGAACTAGGGGGCTTGTATGGCTAAACACTACGGAGCTAAGGATTGGTCGGCGGCTGCATTTCTCGGTCTAACAATAGCTGCGTTGGGTATTTGGCTTAGCGATGACTCTGGCAGCAGCGAGAAGATGTCTGCTGACGAAAGTTACGCATGGGTCATGGCTGGCAACTTCGTTGAGCGCGATTGAAGAGTCCTGCGACAGCAAAGTTCGGCAACAAGCCAGACGGTTACAGCTACATGGGAGACTGCAGGCACTCAATAGTCGGCTCAGTGGATTCTCAGAATTCCCTAGGGGCGATGGTCCGGTCGCAGTTTAGCTTGACCATGATTTACCTCCGAAACGAAGACAGGTGGAAGGCTGAAGGCTGAAGGCCTGCTACTTCACTAACCCGCCAAAGAATAAATGAACCGCCTCCGGGCGGTTTTTTTATGCCTGGAGAAAAGTAATGACCGAAACAGCACGGCTGGTAATTGCGGTCGATAGCACTCAGGTCACTGGTGTGGGGAAGCATTGATGGCATGCCCTCAACTGTGCCGCTCTTCGTGCCTGGCGCACAAACCAAGTGCTCCGAAGTAGACCAACCGATCTGCTTCTGTCGTTTAAAAAAGCTAAACAACTGATTCATAAGCGAATGTGTTTAGTGGCACACTTTCTGCCTTCTCCTCGCTGTCGGTCCCGCATGCGTGCAACCGGGACGACAGGCCCGCTGCGGCCATCATTCAGAAAAGCGCTGAGCCATCGGCGACGCGCTCAGGTTCAGCCTTGCGTCAGAGGAGTGCGTTACATGACTCTGCAATACGTTCCCATCATTGACCTGGCGCCGTATTTCTCCGGTGCGCCGGAGGGCAAGGCCCGGGTGGCCAAGGCCGTTGACCAGGCCTGTCGCGACATCGGTTTTCTTGTCATCACCAACCACCAGATCCCCACCGAACTGATTGAGCGCGTGTCGCGGCTGACGCGGCAGTTCTTCGCCTTGCCGTTGCCGGAAAAGCGCAAGGTCGACCGGCCCAGCCCGGAAATGGTGCGCGGCTACAGCGCCATCGCCGAAGAGAGCCTGTCGTACTCAATGGAGGAGGCCGCGCCCGGCGATCTCAAGGAATCTTTTTCCATCGGGCCCAGCGATGTGCCGGATGAGGATTACTACCGTTGCGCCGCAGCCGGCCCGCATTTCGCGCCGAACGTCTGGCCCACCAGCATCGAAGGCTTCGAGCAGGCCTATCGCGAATACTTCGCTGCCATGAGCGAGCTGTCGCAGTCGCTTATGCGCATCTTTGCCCTGGCGCTGGAGCTGCCGGAAACTTTCTTCGACGACAAGATCGACAAGCACATCAGCATGTTCCGCAGCCTCAGCTATCCGGACGTGAAGGGTGCGGTGGAATCCGGCCAGATGCGCGCCGGTGCTCACACCGATTACGGCAGCCTGACGATCGTCAAGCCGGACAACGCGCTGGGCGGCCTGCAGGCGCGCAACCGCCAGGGCGAATGGGTGGACGTGCCCTACGTGGAGAACGGCTTCGCCGTGAACATCGGCGACCTGATGATGCAGTGGACCAATGACCAGTGGATTTCTACGCTGCATCGGGTGGTCAACCCGCCTGAGGACAGCCCTGCCGACAACGGACGGCAATCACTGGTGTTCTTCCACCAGCCCAACTACGACGCGCTGATCGAGTGCCTGCCGGGATGCCTGGCCGAGGGTGAAGCGCCGCGCCACGCGCCGGTCACCTCTGGCGACAACCTGCTCTCCAAGTTCGTCAAGCAGACCACCTTCGGCAAAGGCCTGGAGGTCGCATGAGCACGCTTTCCTACGTCAACGTCTTCGCCCGCGACATCGAAGCCCTGAGTGACTTCTACCGCGAGCTGTTCGGCTTCAGGAACATTCCCGAGATCGCCTCGCCGATCTTTCGCGGGCTTGATACCGGCAAGAGCTGCATCGGCTTCAACGCGCCGGAAGCCTATGAACTGCTGCATCTGGACGAATTCGCCGACACCCGCGGCTGCAAGTTCCTGCTGAACATCGACGTGGATTCGAAAGACGAGGTCGAGCGGCTGGTGCCCATCGCCGTCGCCATGGGCGCGACGCTGATCAAGGCGCCCTACGAAACCTATTACCACTGGTATCAAGCCGTGCTGCTGGACCCCGAGAAAAACGTGTTCCGCATCAACCACATGCTTTGACGATCCCACCATCAGGAAATCAAAAATGCTGAATAAGTTCATGAAACGGACCTTGTGTGCGGCGGTGGCTCTCGGCCTGACAGGCGCGGCGGGCCAGGCTTCGGCGCAGGAAGGGCAGGGGCTGACGCTCGATAAGCCAGCTAAGATCGCCATGCTCTACATCAGCCCGCGCAATGACGGCGGCTGGACTCAGGCGTTCGACGAGGCGCGGCAGAAGCTCGAAACCGAGCTGGATACCAAGATCCAGTACGTCGAGAGCGTGCCGGAGAATGCCTCTTCGATCCGCCCGGCCGTGGACCGCCTCATCCAGCGCGGCGCCAACGTGATCATCGGTACTGCCTTTGGTTACTCGGACACCTTCAAGGAATTGGCCGACAAGTATCCGGACGTGGCCTTCCTCAACGGTTCGGGCACTACCAACAGCGGCAACCTCGAATCCTTCTATGGGCGCACCTACGAAAGCCAGTACCTGTGCGGCATGGCCGCGGGCGCGGCGTCGAAGACCGGCAAGCTCGGCTTCGTCGCGGCCAATCCTTTCGGTCAGGTGAACTGGACGGTCAACGCCTTCGCCCTCGGCGCCCAGCAGATCAACCCGGACGCCACCGTCACCGTGATTTACACCGGAGCCTGGAACGACCCGGTCAAGGAACGCGCCGCCGCCATGGCGCTGATCGACTCTGGCGCCGACGTGCTCGGCCAGCACGTCGACAGCCCCACGCCGCAGATCGTCGCGCAGGAGCGCGGCGTGCATGGCACAGGGCACCATCGAGACATGAGCGAGTTCGCCCCGGACGCCACCGTTTGCTCATCGGTCTGGGTGTGGGACAAGTTCCTCGCGCCGGAGTTGAAGAAGATCAGCGCCGGGAACTGGACGCCACCTGAGAACGGCGCGCTGCTGTCCATGGCCGAAGGCGGCACTGACGCGGCGTGCTGCGGCCCGGCGGTTTCCGAAGCGGATAAGGCCAAGATCATGGCCGCCCGCGAAGAGCTGCTCAAAGGCGAGAAGCAGATCTACGCCGGGCCGATGCTCGACCGCGACGGCACCGAGCGCATCGCTGCTGGCGAGGTCATGGCAGACCCGGCGTTGTGGCAGATGGACTGGTTCGTCAAAGGAGTGATCACCCAGCAATGAGCAACCTGAACGCGATCCAGCTGACCGGGGTGAGCAAGTCGTTCGACGGCTTCATGGCCCTGTCCCAGGCGGATTTCACCGCCAAATGGGGCGAAGTGCACGCGCTGCTCGGCGAGAACGGCGCGGGAAAATCCTCGCTGATGAACATCGCCACCGGCCTCTACGCACCGGAAAGCGGATCGCTGCTGATCGACGACAACCCGGTGCGCTTGAGCGGCCCGCGGGACGCTAGCCGCTACCACATCGGCATGGTTCACCAGCATTTCAAGCTGGTAAAGCCCTTTACCGTGGCTGAGAACATCCAGCTGGGGCTGCCCGAGGGGCCTGGTAATCACGCCTTCGCGGGCAGCCACCGGCAGCGGCTCGCCGCTTTGGAGCAGCGGATTCGCGACAAGGCGGCAGAGCTGGGTTTCACCATCGACCCGCGCAAAGTCACCGAGTCGCTGTCGGTGGCAGAGCAGCAGCGGGTGGAAATTCTCAAGGTGCTGCTGGCTGGCGCGCGGATCTTGATCCTCGACGAACCGACCGCGGTACTCACCGATCAGGAAGCCGAGCGCCTGCTGGAAACGGTGCGCGCCTTTGCCCGCCAGGGGGCGGCGGTGATTCTGGTCACTCACAAGATGAGCGATGTGAAGCGCTTCGCCGACCGCGTCACCGTGATGCGCGGCGGACGGACGATTCAAACCCTCGACCCGCAATCGGTCTCGGTGCCGGAGCTAGTGCGCCTGACCGTGGGCGAATCCGCACCGGCCAGCGAGTATCAGCCGGCGACACCGGGCGAGGTGCGGCTGCACGTGCGTGATCTTAGATCGACCGGCGCGGGCGAGCATGGCGCACTCAATGGCGTGACGCTCGACCTGCGTGCTGGCGAGATCTACGGCATCGCGGGTGTTGGCGGTAACGGCCAGAGCGAGTTGGCCAATGTGCTGATGGGCCTTCCGGAGCGCTGTGAAGGCACGTTGGAGTTGAGCGGTTTTGGCGATCTGCGCCGGGCCAGCCCCGAGCAACGCCGCGAGCTGCGCATCGCCTCGATTCCGGCCGACCGCTACGGCACGGCGCTGGCTGGCGAGCTGTCGGTGGCCGAGAACTTCGGTGTTGGGCAGATCCACAGCGGGCGCTATGGCTCGTTCTTCAATCTCCGGCGCAAGCGTCTGGAGGCTGAGGCCGCCGAGGCGGTGGCGGGTTTCGATGTGCAGGGCGTGCGCTCCCTGAAGCAGAAGGCCGCGCTGCTTTCCGGCGGCAACGCGCAAAAACTGGTGATCGCCCGCGAATTCTCACGCGACCCGCAACTGGTGTTGGTACACAGCCCCAGCCGAGGATTGGACGTGCGGGCCACCGCCGCCGTGCATGCGCGTTTGCGTGCCGCTCGCGATGCCGGCGCGGCCGTGCTGGTGATCAGTGAAGACCTCGATGAAGTGCTGGCTCTGGCCGATCGCATCGGTGTGATGAACGCCGGGCGAATCGTCGAGGAATTCGACCGACCCGCGGACCGCCAGGCCATTGGCAAGGCCATGGTGAGTCATGGAGAGCTGAGTCATGGCGAACTGGGTCACGGAGCGCTCGGTCAGCCCGCGCTCGGTCGTGGCACGCCGAATCTGGAAGGGGTAAGCCATGAATGAACAGGTACGCCCAGTGATCCTTGAGCAGGCCGCGCAGGCGGCGAAGCGCCCCCATCAGCCGCTGCTGTCGCGGCGTTACGCGTTGGAGGTCCGCCAGCAACTGGCGTGGCACTGGCAGGCGGTGATCATCGGTCTCGCCCTGTTGCTGGGGCTGGCTATCTCCGCTGCGATTCTGATCGCCGCCGGGGTGCCGGCCGGCGAGCTGCTCAACGAATTCGTCATCATGACGGTGTTCGATGCGCAGAGCCTGACCGCCGTCTTGTTCCAGGCCTCGCCGATGATCCTTGTCGGCCTGGCCGGCTGCATGGCGTTCCGCGCGAAGTTCTGGAACCTCGGCCTTGAGGGCCAGATGATCTGGGGCGCCATCGGTGCCACTGCGATCTCCCTGTTCGAGGTCGGCCCGCAAACGCTGCGCCTGCCGCTGATGCTCGCAGCGGCGATCTTTTGCGGGCTGCTCTGGGCGCTGGCGCCGGTGTTGCTCAAGCTGCGGCTGAAGGTCAACGAGATCATCTCGACGCTGATGCTCAACTACCTGGCGATCAATTTCCTGCTGCACCTTTTGTACGGAAGCTGGAAGGACCCGAAAAGCTCGTTCCCTTATTCGCCACAATTCCAGCCGTTCGAGCGCCTGCCCGAGCTGTTCGATGGCGTCAGCGCGGCAGTGCCGCTGGCGGTAGTCGTTGCGCTGCTGGCGCTGTGGTTTCTCGGCATTTCCCGCGCCGGGCTCTATCTGCGCTTCGTCGATGCCAACCCGCGTGTGGCGGGCGCGGTGGGCGTGCCGGTGCAGAAAATGATCATCGGCACGGTGCTGATTTCCGGTGCCATGGCCGGGATCGCCGGGTTTCTTGTCACGGCCGGGCAGGAGGGGCGGCTGACTCAGTCGTTCTATCAGGGCTACGGCTTCTCCGGGATCCTCATCGCCTTTCTGGCGCGCAACAACCCGGTGGCAGCGCTGGTGGTGGCGCTGTTGATGGCGATGCTGTTCGTCGCCGGGCGCAGCCTGCAGGTGTTCTACCAGATCCCCTTTTCCATGGTGCAGCTGATCCAGGCGATCCTGGTGATCTGCGTTGCCTCCTCGGATTTCTTCATCCGCCACCGTATACGTCGCGTTCAGGGAGGCGAAAGCTGATGGACATGATCGCCAACTGGCTTGGGAACACGCCGGACTTTGCCGTGCCTTTCGCCCTCGCGGCGCTGGGGCTGATCCTTACCGAGCGCGCTGGTGTGCTGGCCCTCGGTGCCGAGGGCCTGATGCTGGTCGGCGCGCTGGCTGGCATCGGTGCGCAGCTCGCTTACGGCAATCAAGGCATGTCGCTGCTGCTGGCGATGGGCGCGGCGGCCGTGGTGTCGCTGCTGTTCGCGCTGATGGTGCTGGTGCTGCGGATCAATCAGGTGATCGCAGGGTTGGCGCTGGTGTTCTTCTGCCAGGGGCTGACCGGGTTGCTGGGCACGCTGCTGGACTGGACCAACAAGCCGGTAAAAGGGCTGAGCGCCGTCGAGCTCTGGCCACTTTCAGAGATGCCATTGCTGGGCAAGATTTTCGTGCAGAACCCTTTGGTATTCCTGACGCCGCTTATCTTTCTCGCAGTCGTTTGGTTTCTGACCCGCACTACCAATGGCTTGCGGATGCGTGCCGTTGGGGAAAACCCGCAGGCCGCGGATGCTGCTGGCATCTCGGTGCTTGGCTATCGGCTGGTGGCGATTCTTGCCGGGTCCGCGCTGATCGGCTTGGCCGGCGGTTACATCTCGGTGCTCAGCACCAAGTTGTGGATTGCCGACATGACTGGTGGCCGCGGCTGGATCGCCGTGGCGCTGGTGATCTTCGCTCGCTGGTCACCCTGGAAGGCGCTGGCTGGGGCGCTGCTGTTCGGCTGCATTGAGGCGCTGATTCCGCAACTCGCTGCCGCCGGGGTGCGTCTGCCGCAGTACTTCGTGATGATGACGCCTTACGCGGTGACGCTGGCGGTGATGATCTGGGTCGCCAGCGGCAAGCACGTGACAGGCAACCAACCCGGTGCGTTGGGGATACCCTTTATTCGGGAAGAACGGCGCTAATGGAGCCGGAGGGTGAAACCCCTACGGCTCACACCGGAGGCATAGCTGAAAGCAGGCTTCAACAGCGCTCAACGCGTGCCGGGGTGCGTTGCATCAGCAGCTTGCCGTTGCGGATCGAGGCCAGGGCATGGCCCTGGGTGCGGATCATCTCGTAGTCGCTCGGTGCCGAGAGAATCAGCAGATTAGCCGGGCGACCTGCCTCGACGCCGTAGCGATCGCCGAGGTTCAAGGTCCGGGCGCTGTTGTCGGTGATCAAGTCGAGGCCTCGCTGCAGGTCTTCGTAACCAAGCATGTGGCAGATATGCAAACCGGCTTCGAGGATGCGCAGGATGTTGCCGTTGCCCAGCGGATACCAGGGATCGACGATCGAATCCTGGCCAAAGCAGATATTCATCCCGGCGCGATCGATTTCCGCCACGCGCGTCAGTCCACGCCGCTTGGGATAGCTGTCGAAGCGTCCTTGCAGGTGGATGCTTTCGGTCGGGCAGGAAATGAAGTTGATTTCCGACCGTTTCAACAGCCGGAACAGCTTGGAGCAGTAAGCGTTGTCGTAGGAGCCCATCGCGGTGGTATGGCTGGCGGTGACCCGCGTGCCCATTCCGCGCACGCGGGCTTCTTCGGCGAGCACTTCCAGGAAGCGTGACTGCGGGTCGTCCGTCTCGTCGCAGTGAACATCCACGAGCAGACCTTTGCGTTCAGCAAGGTCCATCAGGAATTTGATCGAACTGACGCCCTGTTCTCGGGTGTTTTCGAAGTGCGGAATTCCGCCAACCACGTCCGCGCCGATGGCGACGGCTTCCTCCATCAATGCACGGCCACCGGCAAAGGACTCGATACCTTCCTGCGGAAACGCGACGATCTGCAGGTCGATCAGATGACGGGCCTCGTCACGAACTTCGACCATCGCCTTGAGCGCAGCGAGGGTCGGGTCGGTCACATCAACATGAGTGCGCACATGCTGGATGCCATGGTCGACCAGCATATCGATGGTTTTCTTCGCCCGTGCCTTGGTGTCCTCATGTGTGACCGTGGCCTTGCGTTCGGCCCAGCGCTCGATGCCCTCGAACAGTGTACCGCTCATGTTCCAGGCGGGTTCGCCAGCCGTTAGGGTGGCATCAAGATGAATGTGTGGCTCGATGAAGGGCCCGGTAACCAGGTTGCCAGCGGCGTTCAGGTCGCCGCCTTCAGCGTCTGCGGTAGACGGCTGGGGTTTAATCGCCGCGATACGTTCGCCGACGAGCTCGACGCGAAACAGCCCTTCCTTCCCACGCAAGCGGGCGTTGACGATGTTCATGGGGTATTCCTGTTCGGTTGGGGAGAGGACAGTCGCCTGATCATCAAGGCGACGGCCACGTTCAGGCGGTCGTGTGGATCGTTAAAGGAGCAGCCGGTCAGCGCTTCGATGCGCTGCATGCGATAGCTGAGCGTGTTGCGATGCACAGCCAGCCGCTGGGCGGCGAGTGCCAGGTTGCCGTTCTCGTAGAACCAGGCTTCCAGCGTTGGCATCAGCACCGGTTCGTGGCGCGAGTCATCGCCTATCAGCGCGCCGAGGACCTTGTCGACGAATCGGTCGAGCAGGCTGCGGTCCCGGATCGCCCCGAGCAGCTCCAGCACACCGAGGTCGCTGAAGCAGCACAGGCCCAGACGCTCGGGGAACGATTGAGCTACCAGCAGAGCCTGGCGCGCTTCCCCCAGCCCGCTGGCAAGCTGCGCGGGGCCGTGACCGTTGGCGCTCACGCCTGCGTAGAGCCGCAAGGGCGCTAGTGTGCTGTTGAGCTCATCCAACGCCGCAGCCAGCACTTCACGATTGGGGGACGCATGGGCTGAGCGAGCCGGCAGCAGGGCTATCCAATGCTCGCCCTGGCAGACCAGCGGTAAGGGTTCGCCAAGCTCGATGAGAATCTGCTCCAGCCGGCGTTGCAGCAGTTGTCGAGATGCCTGCAGGCGGCGTTCGGCATCGTGCGGCGGCGCTTGGGTGAAGAGTCGTTCGCTGTCCTGCAGCTTCAGTAGGGCTACCTGACGCGGTGCTGCGAGGGGCATTTGCAGGCTATCGGCTCGCCGCAGGAGTCCTTCGAGCGATTGATAGTCACCGTCGAGCATCTGTTGCAGAACATGCTCACGCGAGCGGCCGAGCATCTGTTCCTGGACCAGCGCTGTGCCAATCGACTGGCTGACCACCACCATCTTCAGCTGGTAGGGCTGTTCCAGCAGCGGTACGCCGAGTCGTTCTGCGTCGCTGACCACTGACTCCGGTATCGCGTGGATAAACTCCTCGCCGGTCAGTATCACCACGCCAGCGGCGACCCGCTCCTGCGCTTCACGAATCAAGCGCAGCAGGTTGGCCTCGTCGCGTGGATGGTTGATGCCGGTGACGAACACCAACTCACCACCCATGACCCAGTCGGCGATGCCTTCGTTCTCGGCTACGTACGTCCAGCGCACCGGATTGTCTACGCCGGCTGCGCCTGCACGCAGGCGCAGGCTTTCCAGCCCCGGAAGCGCGAGGACTGCCGACACAGTCAGGCTCATGGTCGCGGTTGCGCCAACGTCACTTTTCGGCCCAGCGCCAAGCGCTGCAGTTCAAACAGCACAACGTAGGCCAGAGCGCCGACCAGGATCCCGACAATAGGCGCGACCCAGGGCGACAGGTAGGCACTGAGCGCGCCAACAAAGTAGGCCGCGAGCCCGACCCAGTTGAAGGCGGGCAGGCGAGCTTCGGCTAGCAAGGGGTAGCGGCCTCGGTGTGCATAGAAGAAGTCCGCCATGATCACACCGCCGATGGGTGGAATGATCGAGCCGAGCAGAATGAGGAAAGGAACCAGCATGTCGGACATGCCGCCGATCGCCAGCAGGGTGCCGATCGCGGCGCCGCCGAGGGTGACCAGCCGACGCCGTCCGGTGCGCAGCAGGTTGCAGCCGGCCGCCGCGAAGTTGTAGATGGTGTTGTCCTGGGTCGTCCACAGGTTCAGGAACAGCATCACCACGGCGGCCATGGAAAGACCCTGCAGGACCAGTACTTCAACCACGTCCGGCTGCTGATAGACGATTGCACCGTAGGCCCCGGCAACGATCATCAGGCCGTTGCCGATGAAAAACCCGATCAGGCTCGCGAGGACGGCCGTGCGGCCATTACGCGCAAAGCGCGTCCAGTTGGTTGCCTGAGTGGCGCCGCTGACAAAGGTGCCGAACACCATGGTGATCGCCATGCTCAGGCTCATGCTTTCGCTGGGCTCGATGGCCATCAGCGCGTCCAGACCGCCGACGTCGCGGGTGGCGATCCATAGCGAGCAGATGAGCAACACCAGCATGGCCGGCACTGCGAAGCGCGACAGCAGATCCAGGCCCTTGTAGCCGACGAAGGCGGTGATGCAGAAGCCGAAGCCGAACAGCACCATCAGCGGGACCGTCAGGCTTTCTGGCAGGTCGAGAATCTTCACCAGGACCAGCGCGATGGTCGCCGTGCCCCAGGCGTACCAGCCCACCTGGGTGAAGCCAAGGATCACGTCGGAAAGTTTGCTGCCCACCTCGCCAAAGCAGATGCGCCCCATCAGCACCGAGTTGAGCCCGCTGCGGCAGGCGATAAGGCCAAGCGCGGCGGCATACAGGCCCAGCAACAAGTTGCCGATAACTGCGGCCCACAACAGCGTGGTGAAGTCGAACGCCATGCCAATGCGCCCGCCGGCAAACATAGTTGCGGTGAAGAACATAAAACCGAACAGCATGATCGATGTTGAAAACAGTCCTTTGCGGGACGTCATCGGCACTTCGCTCAAGGGAAAATCGCTGTCGTCTCGGTGGGCGTGAGGCATGTCCATAACTCCACAGTTGAGTGAAGTAATACCCCTAGCAGCGGCCATGCCAGTCTGTGGGTAAACCGCTTGAGCTGCGTAATTGTCTAATCGATTGTGCAATGTGCACAGATAGCGTTTCGCTTTGTGCCGAAATCTGGCGATTTCGTTGTAAGAACCGACAAAGGCAGGCGGCCCTTTGGTGCAAGGCAATAGCTCTCTGCACCTCTTTTGCGCCAACTGGAGCGGCTTTACTAGAGGAATACAACGGGAGAAAGCTAGAAACGACAAAGCCCGCACGGGGCGGGCTCTGTAGGGTGTTCGTATACAACGATATGGCGCACCAGGCGGGATTCGAACCCACGACCCCTGCCTTCGGAGGGCAGTACTCTATCCAGCTGAGCTACTGGTGCGTTGCGGGGCGCAATCATACGCATGTCGTCTGCGGTCGTCCATGGCGCTTCGGCGGCCGCGTCGCAGACGGGGCGGGGCGTGAGACGGCGAACCGGCCGGTCATCAGACTGGGCTATGGCGCGTTAATTTTTCCGAACATGGTGTTGCCTGTTCATAGGCTGCGGGCCTAGCATTCGTTCGAGATTTCAAACGCCCCGTCGTGCAGCAGGAACCCCGAGGCCATCCCTCGTTCTGACCTAGGTCGGGCGGATTCCACTGCCAATTGCCCGTAACGGCCTCAGGGCCGTGGTTCATTTTCCGGCGCGCGCCGCCGGCTCGTAGGAGACTGCCATGCAACTCAAAGACACATCGCTGTTCCGCCAGCAGGCCTATATCGACGGAGCCTGGCAGGACGCGGATAGCGGCCAGACCATCAAGGTCAACAACCCGGCCAGCAACGAGATTCTTGGCACCGTGCCGAAGATGGGTGCTGCCGAGACGCGCCGCGCCATCGCGGCTGCCGAGCGCGCGCTGCCGGCCTGGCGTGACCTGACTGCCAAGGAGCGTTCGCAGAAGTTGCGCCGCTGGTTCGAGCTGATGATGGAAAACCAGGACGATTTGGGTCGTCTGATGACACTGGAGCAGGGCAAGCCGCTGGCCGAGTCGAAGGGCGAGATCGCCTATGCCGCCTCCTTTATCGAGTGGTTCGCCGAGGAAGCCAAGCGCATCTATGGCGACACCATTCCTGGGCATCAGAAAGATAAGCGCATCATCGTTATCAAGCAGCCGATTGGCGTGACCGCGGCCATCACCCCGTGGAATTTCCCGGCAGCGATGATCACCCGCAAGGCTGGTCCGGCGCTCGCGGCGGGCTGCACCATGGTGCTCAAACCCGCCAGCCAGACGCCATTTTCCGCGCTGGCCCTGGCTGAGCTGGCTGAACGTGCCGGCATCCCGAAGGGCGTGTTCAGCGTTGTTACCGGTTCGGCCGGCGACATCGGTGACGAACTGACCGCCAACCCGACCGTGCGCAAACTTAGCTTCACCGGCTCCACCGAAGTCGGTGCCAAGCTGATGGCTCAGTGCGCGCCGGGCATCAAGAAGCTCTCGCTGGAGTTGGGCGGCAATGCGCCCTTCCTGGTTTTCGACGATGCCGACCTCGACGAAGCGGTGAAGGGCGCCATGCAGTCCAAGTACCGCAACGCGGGGCAGACCTGCGTGTGCGTCAACCGCATCTATGTGCAGGATTCGGTCTATGACGCGTTTGCCGAGAAATTTCAGGCAGCGGTGGCCAAGCTCAAGGTCGGCAACGGGCTGGATGAAGGCGTCGATATCGGTCCGCTGATCGACGACCGCGCCGCCGCCAAGGTACGCGAGCATATTGAAGACGCGGTGGCCAATGGCGCCAAGGTCCTCACCGGCGGCAAGGCCCATGAAATGGGCGGAAGCTATTTCGAGCCGACCCTGATGGTCAACGTCCCGCACGATGCCAAGGTGGCGAAGGAAGAGACCTTCGGCCCGCTGGCGCCGCTGTTCCGCTTTAAGGACGAGGCCGAGGGTATCGCCCTAGCGAATGACACCGAGTTCGGGTTGGCCGCTTACTTCTATGCGCGCGACCTGGGCCGTGTGTTCCGCGTCGCTGAGGCCATCGAGTCGGGGATGATCGGCATCAATACCGGCATGATTTCCACCGAGGTCGCGCCGTTTGGCGGGGTGAAGTCCTCCGGTCTGGGACGTGAAGGCTCCAAGTACGGCATCGAGGATTACCTCGAGATCAAGTACCTCTGCCTGGGGTTATAAAACGCGCTGAGCTACGAGGAGCCGGCTCCGATGGAGCCAGGCTCCTTTTTTATGCCCGGTGGTCGGGCAATTCGACAAGCCGCGATGGGCCGCGCTGGGTCCGCTAACGTTTGCAGTTGGCTTTGCAAGAAGAGCGGGAACACCCGGCTTTAGTTATGCCGAGAACGCTGTATCGGTTATGGCGCTTGCTAGCCGAGAGGATTGTTGCCAGTCTCTCGACATGCGGAAATGACTCGACTATTCTGCTGTGCGAAACATGATTCCGTGAAATAACAATTCCAATCATCATTTCACAAGCGGAGGCCTGCCATGACGGACGCCGTACGGCTCGAACTTCAGGGCGAGATTGCTCTGATCACGGTCAATAATCCACCGGTCAACGCACTCGGCCACGCCGTGCGAGAGGGTTTGCTGCAGGCATTCCAGAGTGCTGAAGCAGATTCCCAGGTGCGCGCGGTGGTGCTGGCTTGCGAAGGCAGTACCTTTATTGCCGGCGCTGACATCAAGGAGTTCGGCAAGCCGCCGCAGGCGCCGAGCCTGCCCGAGGTGATCGAAGCTATCGAAGGCTCCACCAAGCCGAGCGTCGCCGTCATCCATGGCACCGCGCTCGGTGGGGGGCTGGAAGTCGCGTTGGGCTGTCATTACCGGATCGCCCGCAAGGACGCCAAGGTCGGCCTGCCCGAAGTGAAGCTGGGTTTGTTGCCCGGCGCCGGCGGCACCCAGCGGCTACCGCGTCTGGCCGGTGTCGAGAAGGCGCTGGACATGATTGTCAGCGGCACGCCGATCAGTGCGGCTGAGGCGGTCGAGCACAACATCGTCGACGAGCTGTTCGAGGGTGATCTGCGCGAGGCCGGCCTGGCTTATGCACGTCGGCTGGTAGACGAAGGCCGCGGCCCGCGCCGCACGGGAGAACAGACCCACGGTCTCGAAGGCGTCGACAACGAGGCGCTGATCCGCGCCAAGCACACCGAAGTCGCCAAGCGTATGCCCGGACTGTTCTCGCCGCTGCGCTGCATTGCGGCGGTTGAAGCCGCGACACAGCTGCCGCTGGCCGAGGGCCTCAAGCGTGAGCGCGAACTCTTCGCCGAGTGCCTGAACTCGCCGCAACGCGGCGCACTGATCCATTCATTCTTTTCAGAACGGCAAGCCGGAAAGATTAACGACCTGCCCGCCGACGTGAAGCCGCGCACGATCAAGACGGCGGCGGTGATCGGTGGCGGCACCATGGGCGTCGGCATCGCGATGAGCTTCGCCAATGCCGGTGTGCCGGTGAAGCTGCTCGAGATCAACGACGAAGCCCTGCAACGCGGTCTGCAGCGCGCCCGCGACACCTATGCGGCGAGCGTCAAGCGAGGCAGCCTGACGGAGGAGGTCATGGAGCAGCGTCTCGCGCTGGTCGAAGGCGCCACCGACTACGCTGCGCTGGCCGATGCTGATGTGGTGGTCGAGGCGGTGTTCGAGGAAATGGGCGTCAAGCAGCAGGTGTTCGAACAGCTGGATGCGGTATGCAAGCCCGGTGCGATCCTCGCCTCTAACACCTCATCGTTGGATCTGAACGCTATCGCCGCCTTCACCAATCGCCCGGAAGACGTGGTCGGCCTGCACTTTTTCAGTCCGGCCAACGTCATGCGACTGCTGGAAGTGGTGCGCGGCGACAAGACCAGTCACGAGGTGCTGGCCACCGCCATGGCCATCGGCAAGCAGCTGAAGAAGGTCTCGGTGGTAGTGGGCGTGTGCGACGGCTTCGTCGGCAACCGCATGGTCTTCCAATACGGCCGCGAGGCGGAATTCCTGCTGGAGGAGGGCGCCACGCCGCAACAGGTCGATGGCGCGCTGCGCAACTTCGGCATGGCCATGGGGCCGTTCGCCATGCGTGACCTGTCCGGTCTCGACATCGGCCAGGCGATTCGCAAGCGCCAGCGCGCGACGCTGCCGGCGCACCTGGATTTCCCCACCGTCTCCGACAAGCTCTGCGCCGCCGGCATGCTCGGCCAGAAGACCGGAGCCGGCTACTACCGCTACGAGCCGGGCAACCGCACGCCGCTGGAGAACCCTGAACTCACGCCTATGCTGGAAGCTGCATCGCAGGAGAAAGGCATCGAGCGAAGAGCGCTGGACGAGCAGTACATCGTCGAGCGCTGCATCTTCGCGCTGGTCAACGAGGGCGCCAAGATCCTTGAAGAGGGCATTGCCCAGCGCTCCAGTGATATCGACGTCATCTACCTCAACGGCTACGGCTTCCCGGCCTTCCGTGGCGGGCCGATGTTCTATGCCGACAGCGTTGGCCTGGACACCGTGCTGGCGCGGGTCAAGGAACTGCACGCACGTTGCGGCGACTGGTGGAAGCCGGCGCCACTGCTGGAAAAACTGGCCGCCGAAGGCCGCACCTTTACCGAATGGCAGGCCGGGCAATGAGCGCCGCCCGCCTGCACACCGATCGGACATCGAGGATCCAACAATGAACGTCAACTACACGGCTGAAGAGCTCGCCTTCCGCGATGAAGTGCGTGCCTTCCTGACAAACGAGCTGCCGGCGGACATCGCCGCCAAGGTCAAGCTCGGCAAGCACATGTCCAAGCAGGACCACGAGCGCTGGCAGCAGATTCTGGTCAAGCGCGGCTGGTACGCGCCGGGCTGGCCGGTGGAGTTGGGCGGGACCACCTGGGGCCCGGTCGAGAAACACATCTTCGACGAGGAATGCGCCCAGTTTGGCGCGCCACGTACCGTGCCCTTCGGCGTCAACATGGTCGCGCCGGTGATCATCAAGTTCGGCACCCAGCAGCAGAAAGACCACTACCTGCCGCGCATCCTCTCCGGCGAAGACTGGTGGTGTCAGGGCTATTCCGAGCCGGGCGCAGGTTCCGACTTGGCAAGCCTGAAGACCCGCGCCGTGCGCGATGGCGACCACTACGTGGTCAACGGCCAGAAGACCTGGACCACCCTCGGCCAGCACGCCAACATGATCTTCTGCCTGGTGCGAACCGACCCCGAAGCCCAGCAGCAGCGCGGCATCAGCTTTCTGTTGATCGACATGAGCACGCCGGGCATCAGCGTGCGTCCAATCATCACCCTAGACGGCGACCACGAGGTCAACGAGGTCTTCTTCGACAACGTCCGCGTGCCGGTGGAGAACCTCGTCGGCGAGGAAAACCAGGGCTGGACCTGCGCCAAATACCTGCTGACCCACGAGCGCACCGGGCTGGCCGGCATCGGCGCCTCGAAGGCCGCACTGGCGCACCTCAAGCGCATCGCCATGAAGGAAGTCTGCGACGGTAAACCGATGCTCGAAGACCCGCTGTTCCGCGCCCAGGTGGCGGAAGTGGAGATGCAGTTAATGGCCATCGAGATGAGCACCCTGCGCATCCTCGCCGCGGCTAAGGAGGGCGGCGTGCCCGGCGCCGAATCCTCGATCCTCAAGGTCAAGGGCACCGAGATCCGCCAGGCCATCACCAGCCTGCTGCGCAAGGTCATCGGTCCTTATGCGTTGCCATTTCTTGAAGAGGAACTGCAGCTGGATTACGAAGGCGACCTCTTGCACGCTGACTACAGCGCGTCGCTGGCTGGCGACTACTTCAACATGCGCAAGCTGTCGATCTTCGGCGGCTCCAACGAAATCCAGAAGAACATCGTCTCGAAGATGATTCTCGAGCTGTAAGGGGGCACCGCAATGGACTTCAAACTGACTGAAGAGCAGCAAATGCTGCAAGACACCGCGGCGCGCCTGGTGCGCGACGCCTACCCGTTCGAGCAGCGCGAGAAATTCAGCGAGTCGGAACTGGGCTTTTCGTCCGAGTTCTGGTCGCAGCTGGGTGAGCTGGGCCTGACCGCCGTACCCTTTGCCGAAGAGATCGGCGGCTTTGGTGGCGGCGGCGTGGAAACCATGCTGGTCATGACCGAGCTGGGCCGAGGCCTGACGCTGGAGCCCTACCTGCAATCGGTGATCTTCGGCGGCGGGCTGCTCAATCAGCTGGGCAATGACGCGCAGATACAGGATCTGCTGCCTCAGGTGGCGGCCGGCTCGCTGCAGCTGGCGGTGGCCTTCGAGGAGCCGCAGAGCCACTACAACCTTCATGATGTGCAGACCAAGGCCGAGGCGGTCGATGGCGGCTATCGCCTATCTGGACGCAAGGCTGTGGTGATCGGCGGACACAGCGCCGGGAAGATCATCGTCTCCGCACGCAGTTCAGGTGATAGCCGCGATGAGGCCGGCATCAGCCTGTTCCTGGTCGATCCGAATGCTCCGGGCGTCAGTCGCCGCGTCTACCCGACCATCGACGGGCGCAAGGGCTGCGAGCTGTTCCTCGATAACGTGCAGGTCGGTGCTGACGCCGTGCTGGGCGAGATCGGCAATGCACTGCCCGCGCTGCGCTACCAGCAGGGCCGCGCCATCGCCGCGCAGTGTGCTGATGCCCTCGGCAGCATGGACGAGGCCTGCAAGCTGACCCTCGACTACCTGAAGACGCGCAAGCAGTTCGGCGTGCCGATCGGCAAGTTCCAGGTGCTGCAGCACCGCATGGTGGACATGCAAACCGAGCTGGAGCAGGCCACCAGCATGGCGATCCTCGCCGCGACCTTTGCCGATGGCGAAGACAACGACGACCGCCGCCGCATCATCGCCGCCGCCAAATACATCTGCGCCCGCGCCGCGCGCAAGGTGGCCGAAGAAGCGATCCAGCTGCACGGCGGCATCGGCATGACCTGGGAATACAACCTCGCACACCACGCCAAGCGCCTGGTGATGATCGCCCATCAGTTCGGGGACGATGACCATCACCTGAAGACCTATGCGAAGTTGATGCAGGTGGCGTGACGCGCCAATCGAGACACCACGACCGGGCCCTATGGTCCGGTCTTCTATTTAGGCATCCTTTCTTATGGCGCGCCGGGCGGCCCTCCGCTTCATCGCATCGTCGGGGCGCAGGTGGTGGGCTGAAGCCCGCCCTACCGCTTAGGTTTGGATTACGTCGATGTCTACGTAGGAGCCAGCTTGCTGGCGATCTGGGGCTGCAGGGAGGTTTTGATCGCCAGCAAGCTGGCTCCTACAGCGGCTCAACGGTGAGTCGGGGTTGAGGGACTCAACGTGCGGCCGACGTGCCTATCGGTACCTTGCCCCATTGGTTGCGCAAGGTCCGTGACCGTTTCGAACGCACCTTTTACGCAACCGCCTGATCATTTCCAAAGTTGAGCTCCGGCAACAAATAATCCGTCCAGAGCGTAGGCGCGAAGGCTCGGCGGAAGAACCCGAAGTGGCCGATGCGCTCGGCGCCGACTTCGTTTGGGGCGATGCGGCGCATCTGTTTCGGTGCGGCGGTGTAGAAGCCGTGCAAGGACTCGGTATTGCGCGCCGACATCATCTCGTCGTCGGTAAATGACAGGGACGTCAGTGGCGTCTGTACTTCGGCGAACGCGCGCCGCATGGGTTCGCCCTCGACGCCAACCAAGTACTCGGGATGCAGGCACCAGCGACGCCACTGGCGGATCACGCCGGCCGGCAGATCACCCACTGCCCCGATACGCCCACCGGGAAAGTAGCCGAACAACGGCGTAAGCAGCGGCGCCAATCCATGCCAAAGCAACCAGGCTTGTCGGCGAATCTGTGGGCTATTCTCGCGCCAATAACCGCTGCCTGCAGCGATGGTCACGATGCGGGTGAGCCGCTCATGGCCTTGCACCAGGGGCAGGATTTGCGCGCCGACGCTGTGGCCGATCCAATAGATCGGTCGCTCCCCGGCCGCTTCCGCAACGTTGGCCAGCACGGCACTGCAGTCGTGACGGGCCCAGTCGAGAATATCCACCTCAAGCTGACGTAAAGGGATATGACAGGACTGGCCCATGCCGAGGTAGTCGAAGGTCACCACCAAAAATCCCTGGTTGGCGAGCCAACTGGCGAAATGGGCATAGAAGTCTTGTTTCACCGCCATTGCAGGAGCGATCAGCACGGCGCCGCGTGGCATGCCCTCAGGGTGATACCAGCAGCTCGCCAATTGGTGGCCGTTACCGTTGTCGATCGAGCGTGCTTCAGCCTGTATCGTCGCCATGCCTGTTCTCCGGTCTTTTTGTAATGCCTGGATCGGTGCAGTATACGAGCAGCAGAAATTAATTCTAGAACATTATTCTAGTCGGAGATCGGATGGCCCGAAGTAGTCGCAAGCAAGAAATTCTTCAGGCTGCGCTCGCCTGCTTCACCGAGTTCGGAGTGGAGGCGACCACCATCGAGATGATCAGAGACCGTTCCGGTGCGAGTATCGGCAGCCTCTACCATCATTTCGGCAACCGTGAGCGGATCATCGCTGCGCTTTACCTGGAGGGCATTGGTGAATACGCCGCGCTGCTGGAGGCCGGGCTGATCGAGACGCTGGATGCCGAGGCGTGCGTCAAATTGTTCGTCACCAGCTACATCGATTGGGTCGCGGAGAACCCGGACTGGGCACGCTTCGTCCTGCATAACCGCGGGCGAGTCGAGGCCGGCGAGATGGGTGAACGGCTGCGCGAGGTCAATCAGGCCCATGGCGAGCGGGTCAGCGCTATCTTGCGGCGACACCGGGAGAGCGGTGCCTTTCGCCGGATGCCAGGCGATTGCTTTCTGGCTGTAGTGATCGGGCCCTGCCACGACCTGGCCCGTAACTGGCTGGCCGGGCGCTCGCGCACTGCGTTGGCGGACTGCCGCGAACTGCTCGCGGACATCGCCTGGGCCAGCGTCCGGGCGCAGTGACCGCCACGCATCTGCCAAAACCCGTTCTAGTAAATGCCAATTGAATCCGCGCTTCTGAGCTGCCTTGGCCACCTTCGGCGCGATAGCCCGGGCGCGTTAGTCAAGCGATCAGACGCCCAGACTTTCGATATCGCGTGCGAGCATTTCCAGCTGATGCGCCAGCGAGCCGCGTAGGGTTTCTTCGCTGAGCTGGAACGAGGGCGCGCCGCAGGTCAGCGCCATGATGCTGCCGTCGGCCAGATGCAGCGGTACGCCAGCGGCCATCACGTTGCGGTCCCAGTCGCCGAGCGACAAGCAGAAGCCATGCTGGCGGAACTCGGCAAAGGAGCCGTCCAACGATTGCTTCATGGTTGCCCAGTCGTCTCCGTACTTGGTTTCCAGCGCGGCCATCAGGTGCTCTCGCTCCTTGTCCGGGGTTGCGGCGAGGAAGGCGCGGCCTGCCGCGGTGGTGGCCAGGGGCAGGCGTACACCCGCGTCCATGCGTAGCGTCGAAACCTCGGCCGGACGGCAGTTCTCGATGTAGATCATCGATAGCCGGTCACGGCAGGTCAGCCCCACTGATGTGTTGGTACGGCGGGAAAACTCATCCATGTATGGCTTGGCCAGCTGGCGCACGCGCAGGTTGGATACGTAGGCATAACCCAGCGCCAGCACGCCGGAATCGAGCTGGTACTTTTCCAGCTGCGGCGAGTAGCTGAGGTAACCGAGCTTGGTCAGGGTGTAGGTCATGCGCGACACCGTCGGTTTGGGCAATCCGGTGATACGCGCAATGTCCTGGTTGCCCATCACCACCGAACCGTGGGTGAAGGCACGCAGTACATCCAGCCCGCGCGATAGCGCTTCGACGAATTTGCGGTCCTTGGGAGTATCGGTGTCTTCGATGTCGCTCATGTGGTGTCGGTCTGTCTAGTGGTGGGGCTGCGGGGCCGCACGATAGCAGATCGCCCCTTCGCTCGGCAGGGCGGCCATTACAGAATGCTCGGGCCCTGCCGCGAGGGCAGGCCATCGCCAGGTTGCTTGTCCCAATTCAGGCATAATAGCTGAAAATATCGGTTCTGCATTCCGCAGAGTAAAACATCAGTTCGCTGACAATGCTGGTTTGATGGTCGGATCTGATGAGTGCTGTATCGTTACGCGCGGTTGCTCCGCTTCGATATGACCCAAGCCGATGTGCCCGTTAGGCCGGCTCGTTGCCGGTGGGCGGTTGGGTCTATATAAAGAGGGGAAGACAAAGGCGACGAACGGCGTATTCCGGCAGACCGTGCCGGGCGCGGCCTAAGAAGGAATTGAGGCGATAGACGCCGATGCTTAAAAGTTACACCGCGCTTGTTGCCAGGGGGGCTTTCTGATATAAAGCAGCGCTCTTTTCTAGGGGCCCGGTTTCATCGCTTGCCGCGTAGCCGGTAAGACCCCAACGAAACGTGGCGCTGAGCGCCAAAAAGACATTTGAATTCAAGCGGCCAACCCATGCCGGGTTGGGCATGTGGTTTTAGAGGGCTGAGGCATGTCGAGAGTCTGTCAAGTTACCGGTAAGGGTCCGGTAACCGGGAACAACATTTCCCACGCGAACAACAAAACCCGTCGTCGTTTTCTGCCGAACCTGCAGCATCATCGCTTCTGGGTCGAGTCCGAGAACCGCTTCGTACGTCTGCGCCTGACTGCCAAAGGCATGCGCGTTATCGACAAGCGCGGCATCGACGCCGTTCTGGCTGAACTCCGCGCTCGCGGCGAAAAGGTTTAAGGAGAACTATCATGCGTGACCTGATCCGTTTGGTGTCCAGCGCCGGTACCGGCCACTTCTACACCACCGACAAGAACAAGCGCACCACTCCCGACAAGATCGAAATCAAGAAGTACGATCCTGTCGTGCGTAAGCACGTGATGTACAAGGAAGCCAAGATCAAGTAATTGATCGGCCCTTGAAGAAAAACCCGCCAATCGGCGGGTTTTTTCGTTTCTGGGCTAGAGGTCTTCAAGCTGTGGAACGCCAAAAGCTTCGCCCCGGGGCGGGCCTCCCACAAATGCTAAAAGCCAGCGCTCTGAGCCAGAGTCAAAGCCCAGAGTCCAGAGCCGAGCTCTGCACAGAACCGCTCCATTGGGAGGCGCGCCCCGCGGCGAATGCAGGCCGTAGGCGTGCCAAAAAAAGCTCCTCTCGTTCCGTCAGCCAGCCTTGCGAATGGCATCAGCCAGACGCTCGATCATCGCGTCGATATGCTCGCGCTCGACGATCAGCGCCGGTGACAAGGCGATGGTGTCGCCGCTGGCGCGCGCCAGCAGACCATCCTCGAAGCACTGACGGAACACCTCGTAGCCACGCTTGCCGACGCCGTCCGCATGGGCCGCGAACTGAATGCCGGCCACCAGCCCAACCGTACGGATATCGGTCACGTTCGGCAGCCCCTGGAGGCTGAACAGGGCATCCTGCCAGTACTCTTCGAGCTCGATGGCTTTCTGGAACAGGTTCTCCCGCTGGTAGATTTCCTGAGTGGCAAGTGCGGCTGCGCAGGCCACCGGGTGGCCGGAGTAGGTGTAGCCGTGGAAGAACTCGATGGTACTTTCCGGACCGTGCATGAAGGCCTCATGAATTTGTTCGTCGACCAGCACCGCGCCCATGGGTATCGCGCCGTTAGTCAGGCCTTTGGCGCAGGTGAGAATGTCGGGCGTGACGCCCCAGCGCTGGGCAGCGAAGGCCTCGCCGACCCGACCGAAGCCGGTAATCACTTCGTCGAAGATCAGCAGGATGCCGTGCTTGCGGGTGATCTCGCGCAAGCGCTGCAGATAACCCTTCGGCGGCAGGATCACCCCAGCAGAGCCGGACATTGGCTCGACAATCACGGCGGCAATGTTTTCCGCCCCATGCAAGGTGACCAGTCGTTCCAGCTCGTCGGCTCTCTCCACGCCGTGCTCTGGCAGGCCACGGCTGAATGCGTTGCGTTGCAAGTCGAGCGTGTGCGGCAGGTGGTCGACACCTGGTAATAGCGCGCCAAAGGCCTTGCGGTTGTTGGCCATGCCGCCGACCGAAATGCCGCCAAAGCCGACGCCGTGATAGGCCAGTTCGCGGCCGATCAGGCGGGTGCGACTGCCTTGGCCGATCGCGCGCTGATAGGCCAGGGCGATCTTCAATGCGGTGTCCGCCGACTCCGACCCGGAGTTTGTGAAGAACACCCGGTTCAGCCCGGCCGGGCTGATCTGTGCCAGCCGCTCGGCCAGCTCGAAGGGCAGCGGGTGCCCCATCTGGAAGGTCGGTGCGAAATCCAGCTGGGCGATCTGCCGGCTCACCGCCTCGGTGATCTCGCGGCGGCCGTGGCCGGCGTTGCAGCACCAGAGCCCGGCAGTGCCATCGATCACCTGACGGCCATCGGTGTCTGTGTAATACATGCCCTCGGCGCGCTCCAGCAGGCGCGGACTGCCCTTGAACTGACGGTTGGCGGTGAAGGGCATCCAGAAATGTTCGGCAGATGTGGCGCGATCGTGGGCCATGACTAGCTCCGGCAGGGCGACGGGTTCGACGGCTATGCTGTAGCGCGACATCACCCGAGCGCCCAGCGGTTTTGGCGAGTCTATGTTTAATAAAACGCACAAAACAAGGCAGAAAACGGCTGCTGCGTAAAAAATATTGATAGGCCTGGTGCCGCTGGTTTAGGGTGCTTTTCT
Source organism: Pseudomonas sp. NPDC077408 (assembly GCF_050269105.1). Classification (NCBI taxonomy): domain Bacteria; kingdom Pseudomonadati; phylum Pseudomonadota; class Gammaproteobacteria; order Pseudomonadales; family Pseudomonadaceae; genus Pseudomonas; species Pseudomonas sp. NPDC077408. The sequence continues at coordinate 74,961 of NZ_JBNNHS010000010.1, read as the reverse complement.
GATTATTCGACAGACTACCGAGGACGCCCCATGACCACCCTGACTCTTGCCGATTGGCAACAGCGTGCCCGCGACCTGCGCATCGAAGGCCGCGCCTTCATCCAGGGCGAATACACCGAGCCCACCGGCGGCGCCCGCTTCGACTGCATCAGCCCGGTCGATGGGCGGGTGTTGGCGCAGGTGGCGAGCTGTGACGAGGCCGATGCTGATCGCGCCGTGATCAGCGCCCGTATGGCTTTCGAATCTGGCGTCTGGTCCCGCCTGGCGCCAGCCAAGCGCAAGGCGACCATGATTCGCTTCGCCAACCTGATCCAGGCCAACGCCGAGGAGTTGGCCTTGTTGGAAACCTTGGACATGGGCAAGCCGATCAGCGATTCGCTGAATGTCGACATGCCCGGCTCAGCCAATGCGCTGCGCTGGTCCGGCGAGGCGATCGACAAGATTTACGACGAAGTGGCCGCGACTCCGCACGATCAGCTGGGCCTGGTGACCCGCGAGCCGGTAGGTGTGGTAGCGGCGATCGTGCCTTGGAATTTCCCCCTGATGATGGCCTGCTGGAAGCTTGGCCCAGCGCTGGCCACAGGTAACTCGGTGGTCCTCAAGCCGTCTGAAAAATCCCCGCTCACCGCCATCCGCGTGGCGCAACTGGCGATCGAGGCAGGCATTCCGCCGGGCGTGCTCAACGTGCTGCCGGGCTACGGCCACACCGTGGGTAAGGCGCTGGCGCTGCACATGGACGTCGACACGCTGGTGTTCACCGGCTCCACACGGGTTGCCAAGCAGCTGATGATCTACGCTGGCGAGTCGAACATGAAGCGCGTCTGGCTGGAAGCGGGCGGCAAGAGCCCGAACATCATCTTTGCTGACGCCCCGGACCTGGAGGCCGCAGCGAAGTCTGCGGCGGGCGCCATCGCCTTCAACCAGGGCGAGGTCTGCACCGCTGGCTCGCGGCTATTGGTCGAAAGCTCGGTCAAGGAGCGCTTCCTGCCGATGGTGGTCGAGGCGCTCAAGGGCTGGAAGCCTGGTAACCCGTTGGATCCGGCCACCAATGTCGGCGCGCTGGTCGATACCCAGCAGCTCGACACCGTGCTCGGCTACATCGAAGCCGGTCGCAACGACGGTGCGAAGGTGCTGATCGGCGGGCAACGGACGATGCAGGACACTGGCGGCCTGTATGTCGAGCCGACGATCTTCGATGGCGTGAGCAATGCGATGAAGATCGCCCGCGAAGAGATCTTCGGTCCGGTGCTTTCGGTGATCACCTTCGACACCGCAGCCGAGGCGGTGAGCATCGCCAACGACACGCCGTACGGCCTCGCCGCCGCCGTGTGGACGGCTGATCTGTCCAAGGCGCACCTGACCGCCAAAGCGTTACGGGCTGGCAGTGTCTGGGTCAACCAGTACGACGGCGGTGACATGACTGCACCGTTCGGCGGCTTCAAGCAGTCCGGCAACGGTCGCGACAAGTCACTGCATGCCTTCGACAAGTACACCGAGCTGAAGGCCACCTGGATCAAGCTCTAACGACATCCGTAGGGTGGATGTCGCTTTTTACATCCACCTTCTGTGTGCTTTCTTGATTCGCCGCTGGTGGATCGGTGAAGCGTGATCCACCCTACGATCGCACCGCCTTTTTTGGTTTTTCTACTGCCCCCACCGCCCACTGCGGCGCATCGCGCCCCAGTGATGCTTGCGACGCGAGAACCACTGCCATAGTCCGCGGCAGCGCCAGAGGGTGTTCAACTGGCGATAGCCGAAGTTTTCCAGTACGGCCATGAGAAACAGCCGCAGCATGTCGCGGCGACGTTCGTAGACGCGAAACGACATGGTTTCCAGCAGCAGACCGTTGACCGACAACAAGATCCCCATGCCGATAGCGACCAGCAGGAAGGCCGCTAGCGCCGCGTACGACACCACGCCCATCATGAACCCGCCAATCATGAAGCCGTAGCCGACCAGTTCGATCAACGGTCCAACCCATTCGAACAACGCCATGAACGGCCAGGCCAGCCAGCCCGGTGTGCCGCCGCGCAGGCTGAAGGCGAGGCGTGCGTGGCGGCTCAGACTCTCTGCCAGCCCGCGTTGCCAGCGACTGCGCTGACGGCCGAGGGTGCCGAGATCTTCCGGGCATTCGGTCCAGCAGATCGGGTCGGGCAGGTAGCGGATGCGGTAGGGAATCCGCTTCTCCCGGTGATAGCGATGCAGCCGCACCACCAGTTCCATGTCCTCGCCCACCGTGTCGGTGCGGTAGCCGCCAACGGCCATGACCCGCTCCTTGTCGAACAGCCCGAAGGCACCGGAGATGATCAGCACGGCGTTCATCGGTGACCAGCCGAGGCGGCCGAACAGAAAGGCTCGCAGGTATTCAACGATCTGAAAGCGCGCCAGCCAGTTGCTCGGCAGTCCGGCACGGATCAGAAAACCACCGCGCACCTCCGAGCCGTTGGCGATACGGACCGTGCCGCCAGCGGCGACCGTGCGTTCGTCTTCGAGGAAAGGTTGGACAACGCGCAACAGACTGTCGCGCTGGAGGATCGAGTCGGCATCTACCCCGCAGAACAAACCGTGTCGCGCGGCATTGATACCAGCATTCAGTGCGTCAGCCTTGCCGCCGTTGGCTTTGTCGATGACCCGCAGATTGGCGTAGCGCCGTGAGCGGTAAATCGCCTGCACCGGCTGATGGGCAACGGCCTGGCGCAGCGGCTCGGGATGCGGCACCAGTTCGAACTCCTCGATCAGCACGGCGAGGGTGTTGTCCTTCGAACCGTCGTTGATCACCACCACTTCGAACTCGGGGTACTGAAGTTGCAGCATCGAGCGCACCGAAGTGCGGATCGTCGCTTCTTCGTTGAATGCCGGCATCAGCACCGAAACCGGAGGCTCAACGCCGAGATAGGGGGCGATCTCACCAATTTCGGCGCGCTGTCGGATATAACTCGTCAGGCTGACCATCGACAGCACGTTGAGCAACAGGTACATGCCGTTGAGCAGCAGAAAATAGAGGATGAAACCCAGCTGCAGCCACCAGAGCCAATCGAAGGTCACCGTTTGACCTCCGCCATGGCGCGGCGCAGTGCGTCTTGTCCGTAACGATCTCGCACTTGCCGGAACAGCCTCTGTAGCCCTTCTGGGGTGGCGCCCGGCAGCGTTGCCAAGCTATCTGCGGCGGCTTGGCGGACCCACCAGCTGGGATCGCCAAGCGACGGCATGAACAGCGTGCTGTCGTCGCTGCGTGCCTGTTTATGCAGGGCTTGCAGCGCGGCCAGACGCACATCGGCATGGCTGTGTTGCAGGGCACGCAGCAGACGGCCGCGGTCACGCGGGTCGCCCAATTCGCAGAGGCAACGCAGCGCGACCTGCAACTGCTCCGGCGCAGCGTCCTCTTCCAGCCGTGCGCGAGCCCAGGGCGCCGCGTGACGGGGGTCGCCATGCACCAACAGGGGCACCAGTCGCTCGCGGCGCGGGTCTTCAGAGCCGCTGAGGGCAATCAGCAATGGCAAGGTCACAGCCTGTTCGCCGGCTTGCTGACAGAGGCTCGCCAGGCGTGGCAACGCCCAGTCCGGACGGCTCACGGCGGCCGGCAGGATCAGCTGCATGGCACGGGTCGCATCCATGGCAATCAACGTCTGTGCCGAGGCCAGCGAGACGGTCACGTTGCGATTCACGAGCAGCGGTTGCACGTCATTCCAATACGCGGGGTCCGCAAGGTGGCGTAGGCAGGTCAGCCCGATCAGCTTGCTGCGGACCCGGCCGCGCAGCAGCACCAGAGCGTGTTGATCCATGCCCAGCGCGACCAAGGCGCGATTCATCCGCTCACGGGCTGCCCCACGCAGTTGCAGCTGGGTGCGGTTCCATTGCAGGAGAAACCACAGCTGCTGTCCGCGTGGCAGGGGCGGCGCTGGCGGCGACAGCTCATCGCCAAGGCTGCACAGGGCAAAGAACGGCCGCCACTGCTCGTTGAACTGCTGGCGGCGGCTGGCGCGCCGGCGCGCGAGCTCGCCGAGCAACATGACCTGCAACATCACCAGCAGAGTCAGGGCGCCCAGCCCCAGCGCGCAGTACAGCGCCAGCTGCAGCATGGCGTCGTCCGGCCAGATCGACAGCCAGGCCTGGCGCGGCGTTTCGCACAGCCAGGCTGGGCAGGCGGGCAGCCGCTCAGAAAGCATGCCGCAGGCCGAGCTGCAGCCAGCGCCGCGTGTAGTAATCGCCCTGGCGGTGATGACCCACTTCCCAGGTCAGCGCCCAGCGGCTGTCCAGCCAATGGCGACCCTGCAGGCTGAGCGCGCGTACGTCGCTGGTGATCAGCTGCTGTTCCTCGACGGCTTCTTCTTCACCAACGGTCAGGCGCAGACCGGCATAGCTGAGGCCTGCATAGTAGTAGTCCAGCGCCAGGTCATGGCCGACCGGCGTCCCGGCATTGGCCACGTCGGTAATGTTTAGGGTGTAGCCCGCACGCCAGGCGTCCCAATAGCGTTCGGCGCTGAGGGCCAGCCGCTCGACGCGGGTGGTTTCGTATTCGGTGCGGCGAATGCTGGCAGCGCCGAGGAAGCCCGCCGGCAGTCGCCGCTGCAGGCGTAGGTCGGCGTGCCATTCGGGCAGGAAATAAGGTGACGGCTGATAGCCGACTTCGGGTTGCAGCGTCCAGTTTTCATCCAATGCGATCACCGCCCCCGCCTCGGCGCCCTGATCCCATTCGCCGAAGCGCTGCTCGCGCAGCAGTGCACCGTACCAGCCGAGCCCTTCCGGTTGTGTCGAGGCGTAGTCGAGGCGCTGACTGCGCCAGTTGTCGAAGCCGCTGTCCAGCCAGTCTTGGCGGGCCGACAATTCGAGCTCGTGGCGGCGCTGCGCCGGCGCTGTGGCGACCGCTGTGGTGGCAGTTACCGGGGAGGTCATCGCGGCGCGCGCCTGCTGAATCACCTGCTGGATATCGGCATAGTCCGGGGCGATCTGAGCAGCCCGCTCGAGCGAGTCCAGCGCGGCCTGCGGGCGACCGGCCCAAAGCAGCGCCTGGCCCTGCCCGAGCAGGTAGTCGGCGTTGTCCGGTTCGCGTTGCAGCAGCTGATCGTAGAGGGGCAGGGCCTGCTCGGGTTGGCCGCGCCAGGCGCGCACGCGGGCCAGCAGGAATCGAGCTTCGCTGTCGTTGGGCTGGCCTGTCAGATGCTCCAGCAGGGTCGCCTCGGCAGCGTCGAGTTGCTGCGCTTCGATCTGTCGTTGGGCACTGACGACATCAGCCAGCGCCAGCGCTGGCAGCAGTGAAATTGGAAGCGCCAGCGCCATGCCTAGAACCAGGCGAGTCATCGTGGCCTCCGCAACAGGCGGCGAATGCGCGCCAACAGTTCCTCCGGCTGGAAGGGCTTGGTCACGTAATCGTCGGCGCCCAGCTCCAGCGCCCGGACAATATCCACCTCGCGTGCCTTGGCGGTCAGCATCAGCACCGGCACGCTTTCCCAGCCAGGTTGTGCGCGCAGCCGCTCGATCAGCTCCAGCCCGTCGTGGTAGGGCAGCATGATGTCCATCAGGGTCAGATCAGGAGGACCCGATGAGGTGATCTTTTCAATGGCCTGACGGCCGTCTGCGGCGTGATCCACGGTAAATCCGTGCCGCTCGAGCATGAAGCGAATGAGGAACGCGATGTCCTCCTCGTCCTCAACCATCAAAATGCGCTGGCTAGTGGAGTCGCTCATGGGTTGACCTCTTCTGAAACCGGGGTATGGCCGGGCGGCCATTGCTGGAGCAACTGCTGGATCAGTGCAGCGAGCTCGTCGCCGTCATGGCGCGACTTGACCAGCTGGCGTAGGGCCAGGCGGCTGTCGTGCACCGGCGAATCCAGCGCGGAGAATATGATTACGGGCGGTGGCGGCGTGCTCTGAGCCAACTGATCGAACAGCTCGCTGCCGTCCCCGTCAGGCAGCATCAGGTCGATGATCGCCAGGTCAAAGCGTTGCTGGTCGATCAGTTGGCGCGCCTCCCTCAGGGTGGGCGCACCAAGGAGATCGATTTCCAATGGCTCGACCAGCCTGGCGAGCAGAGTGCGCAGATCCTCATCGTCTTCAACGTGAAGGATGCGCGGGCGGGCACCGTTGTTCCTGAGGCATGCGCGCACCACGTCCATGACCCGCGACGGGTCAACCGGCTTGTGCAACCAGTCGATTACGCCGACCGCGCCGCCGCGCAGGGCCCCGTCGTCATTGTCGCGACGTTGTGGCTGGAGACTGACGATCAGCACCGGCAAATGACGGTAAGCGGTCTGGCTGCGCAGGTTCTGCAGGAAGGCAATGCTGTCCTCGTCGCTCAGCGCTGGGCTCAGGGTGAGCGCTTGAACGCTGAACTCAGCCAGCATCTCTCGTGCTTGGGCAGCCGTTTCGGCGATTAGGGTGGCGTAGCCGTGTTGCTGCAGCGCGGCGGCGAGCTGTTCGGCGGCAGGCGCGTCGGGCTCGAGTACGAGGATGCGTTCAACCGGCAAACTGGTGCTCGTTGTAGGCAGCGCTTGCGCGACTGTTGGTGGATTGATGGGCTGTGTAGATGCGACGGGCAGGCGCAGCCAGAAGCGCGTGCCCTGGCCTTCCTGAGAGTCGAAACCGATCCGCCCGTGCATCTGCTGGACCAACGAACGGGTGATCGCCAGGCCCAGTCCAGTGCCGCCACGCTTACGCGCATCGGATGAGTCAGCCTGGGCGAAACGTTCGAATATGCGTGAGCGGAAGTCCGCCGGAATGCCCTGACCCTGGTCCTGCACGCCAATCTCCAGGCTGCCGCCGTGGCGACGCAGATCGACAGTGACGACAGCGCCAGCCGGTGAGTGTTTGATTGCGTTGGACAGCAGATTGGCCATCACCTGGGTGAACCGATCCGGGTCGAGATTGCTTTCGGCCTGGAGGGGGCCGTCGGGCAGCGTAAGCGTCAGGCGGACGCCGTATTCATCGGCGTATGGCTTGAGGTCGGCCAATGCCTGTTCGGTCAGCGCCTGGACATCGCAGCGGCTGAAGTGAAACGGCAAGCGCCCGGCTTCGAGCTTTTCGATGTCGAGGATGTCGTTGATCAGGCGCACCAGCCGCTCGCTGTTCTTGTGCGCGATATCCAGAAGCGGTCGGGCGCCCTCGTCGATGTGGCCTGCGACGCCCCCGACCAGCATGCCCAGCGCGCCACGGATGGCGGTCAGCGGGGTTCGCAGCTCATGGCTGACGGTGGAGATGAACTCGGTCTTCATCTGCTCCATGCGTCGTCTGAGCGACATATCGACCGCAACGGTCACGACATAACAGGCGCCGCTGGGCATGGTCATGGGACGCTTGACCACTTGTAGCCAGCGCTCCTGACCGTATGTATCGGTAAGACCGATCTCGGTAATGCGCAGTTCGCCACTGCCACAAAGCAGGTCACCTTCGCCCTGCAGCAGAGGCAATAGCCGTTCCGCCCCGGCGATTTCCTCGGCCCGGCGGCCTTCGATGGCTTCGGGCCTAGCGTCGAGCAGTGCGGTGAGGGCACTGTTGCACAACAGAAAGCGGCCCAGCTCGTCGCGCACGAAGATCAGGTTCTCATCGGTATCGACGACTCGCCGCAGGAAGACTTTCTGGTCCTCGAGCGTGTCGCGGCTCCGTTGCAGCTCGGTCACGTCACGGGCAATCGCCAAGTGATCACCGAGGCCGGTAGGCACCAGACGAACCTCGAAGGTTCGCTGCCGGCTCACCTCGCACCAGGTGGTCTGGCGCAGTTGTAACGAGTTATCGGAGTGGGGAAGCAGCCCCAGCAGCAGCGGCTCGATGGCTTCGGGCGCCGGAGCCTGAACCGCGCTTCCTTGGGACAGCGCGGTGATCCGGCGCTGGCCATCAATGGCGTACAGGTTGTCGGGAATCGCCTGCAGCAGGGCGCCCATACGAGCTTCGCCAGCTTGCGCCTTGATCGCCAGGGCGTGGCGAATCTGCAGGTTGCGGCGGATGGCCCAAAACGCGGCCAAGGACAACGCTGCCACCAGCAGGCTGCCGATCAGTGCCAGTCTGCGGCTTTGCGCGATGGTGTCGGCCACGGCCTGGTTGGCGGCGGCGAGCTGCTTGCGCTCCCGTCGCTCGACCGCATCGAGCAAGGCCCGCAGCCGATCCATGATCAGCTTGCCGCCGGCCTGGTGCAGGCGTTCGGCTGCCGCTTGCAAGCCGATAACTCGGCGTGCCTGGATGTTGTCGTCGGCGATCATCAGGCGCTCGGCGATATTGCGGTCGAGCTGCTCGAACCAACCCTGGTCGGGAAACGCCCGGTCCTCCAGCAGCCGTTGCAGCCCACGACGGTGCGCTTCGATCTGCCGTAGGCCGAGTTCGTAGGATTCAAGGTAGCTGGGATCACCGGTCAAAACGAAACCGCGAGTACCGGTTTCGATGTCTTGCAGCGAAGTCAGCATGTATTGGGTTGCGGTAATGACTTCCAGGCTATGACTGACCGACAGATTGGTCGCCAGAACCTGTTGCTGGGTTTGCTTGCCTTGCCAGCCCAGTGCGACTAGCAGGATGAAGGCGATCGGGAATGCGAGCCAATGCCAGCTGATCAGGGTTCTTGCGGGCAAACCGGAACTCCTTTCGCCGGTTGAACGAATAGGGACGGCCCGAACGCTGGAGCCAGCCCAGGCGTGCCGCCGCATGCCAGCGCCTACGAACCGGCCGCGACTGCTGTGCTGTGCAGTGTAGTTGGAGTCCTCAATGGCGTGACGGTTCGCTTGTTTTCCCGCGAGCCGGTTTGTTCGTCAGGCGATCTGCACCTGGTTGCGACCGTTATGCTTGGCGGCATAAAGCGCCTGGTCGGCCAGTTCGAGCATGGCGCCCGCGCTGGCGTGGCCGTCGGTTTCGCTGATCCCGGCGCTGAGCGACACGCTGAAGGTGCGCGCGCCGGCGTGGAAACTCAAGGCGGCGAAACGCAGGCGGATCTCGTCGAAAATCCGCTTTGCCTGTTCTGCCGGGCAGTCCGGCAACACCGCCATGAACTCCTCACCACCGTAGCGACCAATGCTGTCGATACGGCGCAGCCGTTGGCGCATCAGGTTGGCCAGTGAGCGGATGACGTTGTCCCCTGCAGCATGCCCATACTGGTCGTTGACCTGCTTGAAGTGATCGAGGTCGAGCATCACTACGCTGGTGGGTTTGCCGCTGCGTTGCGCGCGTTCCACTTCCAGCGCGACCTGCTCCTTGATATCGGCGTGCTTGAGCAAACCGGTGAGGCTGTCACGCGACAAAGCCATGCTCAGCGCGCGCGCACGCTGCACGCGGGAGAACACGGCGGCGGTCAGTGCGGTGTCACTGATGGGTTTGGTGATGAAATCATCGCCGGCCTTGAGCAGGGCGGCCATCTGCCGGTTGATGTCGGTTTCAGCCGACAGGTAGATGATGGGCACCCGCAGCCACTCGTCGTTCAGGCGAATCATCTGCGCCAGCTCGATTCCGGTGAAGTCCGGCATGTTCATGTCGAGCAGGACCATTTCCGGATCGAATTCGCGCATCACCTCAAACAGCTGACTGGGGTCGCTCAAGGTCCGCACCAGCATCTGCGAGTTACGCAGCACCAAGCTGTAACGGGCTGAAAGGTCGTCATCGTCATCGACAATCAGCACCCGGTATGGCTCGTTCAGCTGCAGGTTGAGGATGTTTTCCAGGCTGTTCTCCAGCTGGGTGATATCCACTGGCCGGACGAAAAAGCCTTTAGCACCGGCTCGCACAGCCGCCAGCTGGCTGCCGAAATCAGCTCGGTGACCGATGACAAGCAGCGGCAACGGCACCTCCAGGCTCTGCTGCAGTGCACTGACGGCAGCCAGTTCGCCATCGTGCTGGCTGACGATCAGGGCGTCAGGCAGCTGTCCCTGGACAGCGCTTTGCAACAGCGAGATTTCAGGAAACAGCAGCACTTCGTAACCGAAGTTGCCCAGGGTCTGGCACATGTTCTGGCCGGCCTCGAAGTCGCTTTCGAGCAGATAGATCCGGCACCCGGCTGGTAGCGCGTCTGACGTGCCGCTATGCAGCTCGGGATGCGGGCCGGCCCCCCCGGCGCGCCCGGTGGCGGCCATCTGCTGGACCGCCCGGACAAGCGCTGAAAGCGCCTGGCCGCTGGGCTTGGCGGCCTCCAGCCAGCGCTCTGCGCGTCGTTCGAGCAACCGCGACTGCTCGCCCAGCGTGGTGAAACCAAAGGTGCCCGCTGTACCGGCTAGACGGTGCAGCCGTTCAAGCAAGGCGAGCATCAGCTGGCGTCGCTGTTCATGCTCGCGAACCGAATGCAGCTGCTCGGCGTATTGCTCGAGTGCGGCCAATTCCTCGCTCAAGCGCTCAGCAAACTTTTCGTTGAGTGCCTGCAGTTGGCGTTGCAGCGCTTCGTTAGCGCCCTCATTCATGCTCGGCATTCCATATTTCGTTCAGTCGTGTTGCCAGTTGGAGTGGATCGAAGGGTTTATGCAGCACTTTACGCACGCCCAGACGCTGCAGTTCTTCGGGGTCCGCCGGGTCGTCCGGCTGGCCGGTCAGGAGCACTACGGGGGTTTGCTGCAGGTCGATCAGTGACGCAAGTTGGCGCAACAACTCGATGCCGCTGATCTGCGGCAGCATCACGTCGAGCAAGATCATGTCCGGCTTGAATATGGGCGCCTGCTGCAGCGCTTGCTGTGCAGAGGCGCAGCTGAGCACCTCGAAACCACCCAGTTTCTCCAGCGCGATGCGGGTCACCACTTGAATGGAGGGAACGTCCTCGACATGCAGAATACGCAGCAAGGGCTTCAAGGGACGGCCCCTTTCAGCGTATTGCAGGGCAACTCGAACCAAAAGCAGGCCCCGGCGCCGGGCGTCGAGTCGAAGCCAATCTCGCCATTCATGTGCTCGATCAGCTCCTTGCTGATGGCCAGGCCCAGTCCGGTACCGCCTTGCTGCCGCGTATCGGACGAATCGGCCTGGGCGAACTTGCTGAAAATTCGTTCACGAAAGGCTTCGGTGATGCCGGGGCCTTTGTCGCAGACGCTGACTCGCACCCGTTGCGGGGCAACCAGTCGGGCGCTCATAGCGACGGTTTCACCGGCCGGGGAATACTTCGCCGCGTTGGACAGCAGATTGCTCAGCACCTGTTCCAGGCGCATCGCATCGACGGTGATCGACACGGCAGGACAATCACCCAGCGCGATGCTCACCGCATGGCTTTCTGCATAACCCTGATTGCTGCGCAATGCCTGCTCAAGCAAGGGTTGCAAGGGCTGCGTCCGCAACTCGAAACGCATCTTGCCGGCGTACAGCTTGTCGATGTCCAACAGGTCATCGATCAGTGTGCTCAACCGTTTGCTGTTCTGGTGAGCGATGTCCAGAAGCTCCTGCAAATGTTCGGGCACCGCGCCCATGACCTGGCCACAAATCAGTCCGAGCGAGGCCGTAATGGAGGTCAGCGGTGTGCGCAACTCATGGCTGACGGTTGAGACGAAGTCCCGCTGCAGGATCTCGATCTGCTTGCGCTCGGTGATGTCGTGCAGCACCACCACCGCACCGTTCTGCTGACCGTTGGAGGCGTACATCGGATCGGCGTTGGCCAGCACGTAACGGGGTGTGCCATCCAGCACAATGGTCATCTCTAAGTTGCGGATATGTTCGCCGCGCAAGGCGCGCATCAGCGGAACTTCCTCAGGCTTCATCTGCGTGACGCCGTCGGCATGATAGAGGTGATAGACGTCCGCCCATTGTTCCGGCGCCATTTGCTGAGCATCGAGCCCGTGCCAGCGACGGGCAGTGTGGTTGAACAAGGTGAGGTTGCAGTCGGCGTCGCAAGCCACCACCGCTTCGGACAATGCTTCAAGCAGGCGTCTATTCATTTCCTGCTGCTTGTCCAGCTCCAGCTGCTCGGCCTTGCGCTCGGTGATGTCCGTCACCAGCCCGTGCCAAAGCACCGAACCGTCCGGTTGACGCATCGGTGTGGCGCGGGCTTCGACCCAGATCAAGCCCTTGCGAGGGTGATCGATCCGGTGTTCGAAGTGCCACGGCGTGAGCGTCGAGGCGGCTTGGCGGATGCTCGCCAGCACATGCTCGCGGTCGTCGGGGTGCACGCGGGCGTAGACCGGCCCGATACTGGGCTCCATCTCGGCAGCGCTGAGGCCGTAGATGTCCTCGACGCCCTCACTGAGGTAAGGGAACGAACTGTTGCCGTCGGGTCGCCAGCAGAACTGGAACAGCATGCCGGGGACCTGCGCCGCGATCTGCTGCAGGCGCAGCTGCAGGTGTTCCTGGTGGGCCAGGTCATAGGCGCTGACGATGTAGCCGCGCAACAGCTCGCGCTCATCATGGATCGCCGAGACATTCAGGAGCACCGGAACGCCGCTGCCGTTGCGATGCAGCAGACGCCACTCGCGCATTTCGCGTCGGCCTTCGAGCAGCGGCGCGGTGAGCACGGCGAACCCCGGCTCGATGGGTTCGCGAAGCGCATTGCCGAGAATGGTTGCGCGGCGCTGCAGCGCTTCCTGTGGAAACAGTGCTGAAGTCAGCGGGTGTCCGATCAGCATCTGCTCGGAATAGCCGAACAGACGCTCGGCGGTGGGGTTTACACCCGATACGCGTCCGTCGACCGTGGTTACTATCATCGCGCTTGCGGCGCTGTTGAGCAGCGCCTGCTGCAGCGCCGCTTGCTCGGCATAGCGGTGGGCCTGCAGGCGCTCTTCGAACAGTCGCATGATCTGCCGACTGAGCCTTACCAGTGCGCCGCGTTGCGCTTCGTCGAGCTGTCGCGGCTGCCGGTCGATGACGCAGAGAGTGCCGAGGTTGTAGCCGTCCGGTGAGGTCAGCGGCGCCCCCGCATAGAAGCGGATGTTCGGGTTGCCGGTGACCAGCGGGTTATCGCAAAAACGCGCGTCCCGCTGTGCATCCTCGACTTCGAAGAGGCCCTGGCCTTCGATGGTATAGGTGCAGAACGACAGCTCTCGCGGGGTTTCGCTGACATCGAGGCCGAGGCGGCTCTTGAACCACTGGCGATGGTCGTCGACCAGCGAGATCAAGGCGATGGGGGTGCCGCAGATATAGGCAGCCAGTTGGGTGAAATCGTCGAAGGCAGACTCGTCAGGCGTGTCGAGAATCTCGTAGCGCAGCAACGCGGCGAGTCTGGACAGCTCGCGGGGCTGGGAGGGTGCCGGTATCGATTTCGATGACTCCATCTGGCTGAGCTCTCTCGGATTCAGGGGCAACGGCTTATTTGCCGCTGGCATCCCAGATCGCCTGGATCTGGCTGGCCAGGCGCATCGGATCGAAAGGTTTGACGATGACATCGCGCGCGCCGAGCTTGCGCAGGTGCTCAATCTCGCTTGGCTGGACCTTGGCAGTCATGAACACCACCGGAACCTGAGCCAGATCGATCCGCTCGCTGAGCCTGGTGAGCGTTTCGGGCCCGCCCATCCCAGGCATCATCACATCCAGCAGGACGAACTGCGGGGCGAAGGCTTCCACCTCTTCGAGCGCCTGGTGGCCGGACGAGCAGGACTGCACCTGATAGCCGCCGATCGCCTCCAGCGAGACCTTGACGACAGCCTGGATGGACGGATCGTCCTCGACATGCAGAATCCGTTTCAGCTCGCTCATGCGGGATCTCCAACGAAGCGTGCCTGGCGCGCTCGAAAATGAACAGTTTGCCAGCTTGCTCGTCGGCTGACTTGGCACTCTGGAAAAATAGTCGGCTAACCGGGTTCTTGCACAGGCAGTTCGAACCAGAAGCACGCCCCCTGCTCCAGCTCCGAATCGAAACCGATGCAACCGTTCATGTGCTCGATCAACTCTTTGCTGATGGCCAGGCCGAGGCCGGTACCCCCTTTCTGGCGCGTATCGGACGAGTCCGCCTGGGAAAACTTCTGGAAAATCCGCTGCCGGAAGCTCAGTGGAACACCGGGGCCGACGTCGTCAACGCGTACGCGGATGTTCTCGCCGCGCCGCTGACTGCTTAAGGTTACGACTCCACCGGCTGGGGAGAATTTCGCTGCATTGGAGAGCAGGTTCGCCAGGACCTGCTGCAGACGGTGCGCGTCCACGCTCACGGTAGCCGCGGCTTGCTCGCCCAGCTCGATACGCACGCCAAGCTGTTCGGCATAGGCCTGGTTCGAGCGCAGTGCGTCTTCCAACAGGGGAGCCAAAGGCTGGGGCTGCAGTTGGAAAGTCATGTGCCCGGCTACCAGCTTCTCCATATCCAGCAGGTCGCCGATGAGTAATCCGAGGCGCTGGCTGTTCTGTTGGGCGATGCCGAGCATCTGTCTCATGGCCGGCGGAACCTCGCCAACAGCGCCACCGAGTAGCAGGCCCAGTGCGCCGGAAATCGAAGTCAGCGGCGTGCGCAGTTCGTGGCTGACAATGGAGACGAACTCGCTCTTCATCCGATCGACTCGCTTGCGTTCGGTAATGTCGCGCACCAGACCGATGAACTTGCGTTCCCCGCGGTGACTGATTTCCGAAACACGCAGTTCGATGGTGAACAGTTCGCCATTGCGGCGCACCGCCTGCAGTTCGCGGTTCTGCTCCAGGCTGCGGCCCTCCCCGCGTCTTTCGTAGTCCTGTAGATGACCATCATGAGCGGCGCGATGGGGTTCGGGCATAAGGATGGACAGGTTGCGCCCAAGCACTTCCTCCTCGCTGTAACCGAAGATGCGTTCGGCGGCGTGGTTGAAGGTCTCGATCAAGCCGCGCTGGTTGATGATGATGATCGCGTCGATGACGTTGGCGATCAGCAGACGCACGTAGCTCTCGCGCTCATGGGCTTCGCGCTCGGCCAATGCGCGGGCGGTAACGTCGCCGATGAAGCCGTCGTACCACTGCAACCGTCCTTCAGCGTCGCGCAGCGCACGGCGGTTCTCTTGAACCCAGAGTGTTTCGCCGCGGGCGTTGATCAGCCGATAGATGCGCTCGAACGGGTCCGCGCCGTCGTCCTCAAGACTCGCGCGGTCATCGGGGTGGATCAGGCTGCTGTACTGGCGTGTGCCTGGCGCTACGAAGTCGCTGGCGGGGTAGCCCGTCAGGCGCTCGACGCCGTCACTCAGGTAACTGATCGTGCGTTCGGCATCGACGCCGCGGCGGTAGACCACGCCCGGCAGATTACTGACCATGCTGCGGAAGCGGCTTTCGCTTTCACGCAGGGCGAGGGTCGCGCTCATCAGCGGGGTGATGTCGGCGATGAAGCCATGCCAGAGGACGGACCCGTCACGCAGACGTTCGGCGTTTGCCCGCACTTCGACCCAGATCAGGCCTTTGTTCGGATGTTTAATGCGATAGCGGGTAGCACCGCTGCCCAAAGTGGCTGCCGAGCGTTCAATTGCCGCTCTGAGCGTGGGGCGGTCAGGGTCATGAATGGCGGCAAAGGCAATGTTTGCGTCATCAACCAGCTGTTCCGGGCTGATCCCGTACAGCTCGCGGGAACCCTCACTGGCATAGAGAAAGCTGTAGCTCCCGTCCCCGGAGCGCTTCAGCTGGTAGACCATGCCCGGCAGCAGGCTGGTGATTTTTTGGCCACGTTCGAGCAAACGCCGGCGGGCGCGTTCCTGTTGTGTCGAACGGATCTGGTGAAGACGTTGCAAGATGCCGCGCCGGTGCAGCATAAAAACCAGCATGAGCAGCAAGGCCTCGGCAATAAGCCACGCCAGGCCCCACTTCTGTAGTAGGCGGTGTTCGGCCTGCTGCTGCTCACGAAGCGCCAGAGTGATGTCGCGCCAGACGAGCGCAACCGCCATGGGCAGACGACCGGGACTGTATTCAGCCCTGACGTCATGCAGCGGTATCTGATTGAGCAAAAAGCTGCGGCCGTTCGCCTCAAGCATGCGCAGGGCTTGTCCTGCTTCGGGGGCCGGGAGTTTCTGCTGTTGGGCCCATTGCAGGATCTGCGGTGCCGAGTGGCTATCTAGCAACCAGCCGCCGAGCTCCTTGAGCTGGATGCCGACCGGGCGTGCCCAGAGCATTTCCTCCAGCTCGGCACGGTTGACCAGCAGGCCCAGACCGGCATCCAGCTGCTCGCCGAGTTCGGTTAGATCCGGAAGAATGTCGAACCCCACCTCCAGCGCGCCGATCACTTCGCTTTCGAGGCTGCTGCTGGCGCGTATCGGTACGATCGCGCGGTTGCCGGCGCTGTGTTGGCCGATGTCCAGACCAGAGACGGTCTGGCCCTGGGAAAGGGCTTTGTAGAGCAATGGCCTGCGGTCGGCCACGGCGTCACCAAAGGCGTCCAGATCCTGCATGCGCAACAGTGCGATCCCGGCATCGCCCCAGAAGAGCTGTAGCTGACGGGCACCGTGGCGCTGCATCGCCGTCCAGGTTGGCATCAACGACTGGGTCAGTTGCTGGCGAATGCGCGTCATGCGCGGGCCATGCCACTGAGCTCCGGCTTTGATGGCCCGGTCCGCTTGACGTACCAGGCGCAAGGTTTCGGGGCTGGCGCTGAGCGTCCGGGCTATCAGCCGGGCCTGTTTTTCCAAACCCTGCTGGGCGCTGCGCAAGGCCATGGCCTGCAGCTCGCCCTGTTGCTCGGTCTGCAACGACCAGACGGTATCCTTAGCCTGAAAACCATTAAAGGCCAGGCCGCCGAACAGCAAGGCCAGCAGCAGGCTGCCGACGCCGAGTAACCATCGAGGGCTGGTGGAATGGGTAAGGGGGCTCATGGCTCTGTTCGGGGCAATCATCGACACCGTCTCGCGCAGCTCTGCGTGGGGCAGAACGTCCGAGGCGGACGAAGGAAAAGTGATAGCTATATGCTATCTCGAAAGCGCCGTCCCTTGCTCCGCTGTATATCGGCCGTGAAGGCTGTTTCTGTTAGACCCTGAAACGAAAAAGACGCGCCGAACGACAGGCGGCGGCTCAGCCAGCCAGGCAGGGTGGATAATGCATTCAGGTCCGCGGCTGCGGATCGGCTTTCTACACCGCGAGGCAGCGACACTATGTGGTACACCGGTATTCTCGACCTTTCCGCCTGGCAGGTGGTTGCGGCAACCCTGATTCTGACCCACGTCACCATCGTTGCGGTAACCGTCTATCTGCACCGTTATTCTGCTCACCGCTCGCTCGAACTGAATGCGGTGCTCAAGCATTTCTTCCGCTTCTGGTTGTGGCTGACCACGGCGATGAACACGCGTGAATGGACAGCGATCCATCGCAAGCATCACGCCAAGTGCGAAACCCCGGATGATCCGCACAGCCCTGTGCAAAAAGGGTTGGGCACCGTGTTGCGTCGCGGCGCCGAGTTGTACATGGAAGAGGCGAAAAATGAGGAAACCTTGCGGGTCTACGGCAAAAACTGCCCGGACGACTGGGTCGAGCGCAACCTGTATTCCCGCTACCCCAACCTCGGCATCGTCCTGATGCTAGGCCTCGATCTGGCTCTGTTCGGTGTGATCGGCCTGACCGTATGGGCGGTGCAGATGATCTGGATACCGGTGTGGGCCGCCGGTGTGGTCAACGGATTGGGCCATGCGGTGGGTTACCGCAACTTCGAATGCCGGGATGCCGCCACCAATCTGGTGCCCTGGGGCATCCTCATCGGCGGCGAGGAGCTGCATAACAATCATCACACCTACCCGAACTCGGCCAAACTCTCGGTGCGCAAGTGGGAGTTCGACATGGGCTGGGCCTGGATCAAGCTGTTCAGCCTGTTTGGCCTGGCCAAGGTGAACCGCACCGCGCCCATTGCGCATCGCGTCAAGGCCAAGCATCAGCTGGACATGGACAGCGCCATGGCCATCCTCAACAACCGTTTCCAGATCATGGCGCAGTACCGCAAGCTGGTGATCAAGCCACTGGTGCAGCTGGAGCTGCAACGCGCCGACGCCTCTGTCCGGCACCAGTTTCGCCGTGCAAAGCGGCTGCTGTCCCGCGAGCCGAGCCTGCTCCAGGATGATCAGCAGGCGCATATCGAGGTGATCCTGGAGCAAAGTCAGTCGCTGCGGGTGATCTATGAACAGCGTCTGGCGCTGCAGCAGACCTGGACGCGCACCAGTGCCAACGGGCACGAGATGCTGGCCGCGATGAAGCAGTGGGTGCACGACGCCGAAGCCAGTGGGATTCAGTCGCTGCGGGAGTTCGCTGAGCACCTGCGAACCTATTCGCTGAGGCCGGCTGTCGCCCATGCGTGACCTCTGATCGGCGCGACCTGCGACACGCCCGGAGCCCGGAACTTTGCCTGCTCGCCACTCTCTGAACTGCATTCTGGTGCTCTTGCGACAGTTATCCAGCGGGTCTCCGTCGGTGCCTGACGCCATATTTTGGAAGCAGGTATGAATCTGGTGAAGCAGCGAAGCGAAACGGGTGTCGGGATTCTTCCGCCGACCGAGGCGCAAACCCTTTTGGCATTGATGCATGCGCGTGCCGAAGTCGAGCGCCTGAGTGAGCGCGAGCATTTGTTCAGCACGCTGATGGGTGCCGTCAATGCGGTGCTCTGGGCGTTCGATTGGCAGGCCCAGCAGATGATCTACGTCAGCCCGGCCTATGAGCAGATTTTCGGCCGCTCCGCCGCCTTGCTGCTGTCGGACTTTGGCGAGTGGCGCAACAGCATCTACCCGGACGATCTTGAGTACGCCCAGCAGAGCATGCTCGATGTACTCGAGAAAGGCGCAGTCGAAGAGCGTGAGTACCGCATCATTCGCACGGATGGACAGCTGCGCTGGCTCAGCGACAAATGCTTCATTGCGCGCAATGCGGACTGTCTGCACGGGCCGATCATCGTCGGGATCGCCGAAGACATCACCGAAAAGAAGCAGCTCGAGGGCGAGCTGCAGCGTCTGGCCACCATCGATGTCCTGACCCAGAGCAGCAACCGGCGGTACTTTTTCGAATGTGCCCAGCGCGAGTTCGATCTCGCTCGGCAATACGCCACGCCGATGGCCTTCCAGCTGCTGGACATCGATGACTTCAAGCGCATCAACGACACCCATGGGCACCAGATGGGCGATCAAGTGCTGCAGCGCGTGGCTCAGTGCGGATCGTCGGTTCTGCGCCGTGGTGATTTGTTCGGCCGAATCGGCGGCGAGGAATTCGCCTTGCTGCTTCCGGGTTGCCAGCCCGACCTCGCCGAGCAGATCGCCGAACGCTTGCAGCGCGAGATCCAGCGACTGGTGTTCACCAGCCCGGACGGGCAGCGCTTTGGCGTCACCATCAGCCTGGGCGTGACCTATCTGACAGCCAGCGATCCGGACCTCAGCGCGATGTTCGCCCGTGCCGATGCCGCCATGTATACCGCCAAGCGTCTGGGCAAGAATCAGGTGATCGTTGCCTGAGGCCAGTCGTGAAATAAAAAACCGCTGCTAGCCCCAGGCTACGCAGCGGTTTTTTTGTTGCCCCCGGACCTCAGCCTTTATGCGTCAACGTCGCGATCGGCTGTTGCTGGGTAATGCAGTGAATGTTGCCACCGCCCAACAGGATTTCGCGGCCGGGTACCATGACCACCTGATGCTGCGGGAACAGTCGGGTCAGAATCGCTTCGGCTTCGGCGTCCAGCGGATCGTCAAAGGAGGGCGCGATGATGCCGCCGTTGACGATCAGGAAGTTCACATAGCTGCCGGCCAGGCGAATCGATGGATCGCGCGGCTGGCTGCCAACCAGCGGGACCACGCCGGCACACTCCTCGTCGGTGGCATGCAGGGGCCCCGGTATCGGCATCTTGTGCACGATCAGCTGGCGATCCCAGGCGTCCGTCGCCGTCTCTAGCACCTGCATCGCGGCTTGGCAGCGTTCGTAGTTGGGGTTGTCGCGGTCGTCCGTCCAGGCGAGTAACACCTCGCCTGGGCGAACGAAGCAGCAGAAGTTATCCACGTGTCCGTCGGTTTCATCGTTGAACAGGCCGTGCGGCAGCCAGATGACCTTGTCGATCGCCAGATAGTCGGCCAGCACCGCTGCGATGTCTTCGCGTGACAGGTGCGGGTTGCGGTTGCGATTGAGCAAGCACTCTTCAGTGGTGATCAGCGTGCCTTCACCGTCGACATGGATCGAGCCCCCTTCCAGTACAAAACCTTCGGTGTGGTAGCGATCGCAGCGTTCGATTTCGAGGATCTTCTGCGCCACCTCATCGTCGCGCTGCCATTCGCTGTACAGCCCGCCGTCGAGGCCGCCCCAGGCGTTGAAGGTCCAGTCAACGCCGCGTAGCCCACCTTTGCCATTGATTAGAAAGGTCGGCCCGGTGTCGCGCACCCAGGCGTCATCCGTGCTCATCTCCACCACCCGGATGCGTGGGTCGTCCAGCTGCGCACGGGCGGTGAGGAAATGTTCGGCTGTCACACAGACGGTTACTGGCTCGAAGCGGGCGATGGCTTTGGCGACCGCAGTGAATGCCGCCTGAGCCGGCGTGGCCTGGCTGCGCCAATTGTCCGGGCGCTGCGGCCAAACCATCCAGGTCTGGCTGTGCGGCGCCCACTCGGCAGGCATGTGGAAATCGTCGGCACGCGGTGTGGTGGTCAGAGTGGTCATCGGTCTACCTGGAGGGCGGCAAATCTTTCGTGGCCGGTTGGGAACGGCCGTTCGTTGGAGGCGATAAATCTGACCACGGCGGAGGGCATTCAGCCGCAACGAATCGTGCAGCTGAAAACCTTTACCGATCAGAGGGCCGGTTCAGGACTCCAGCGATCCATCCAGCGTCTTGATCGGGCTATACAGGTTCGGCCGGCGGTCACGGAACACGCCCCAGGCGCTGCGAATGTGTTCGAGCTGATCGAGGTCGAACTTATGCACCAGCACGCCTTCGCTGGTCTCGTCCATTTCTTCGACCTTCGCGCCGAACTGATCGGCAATGAACGAGGAGCCATAGAAGGTGATGTCGTAGCCGTCCTGCTCTTCGCGGCCGATGCGGTTGCTCGCAATCAGCGGCATCAGGTTGGCACCGGCGTGGCCCTGTTGTACGCGCTGCCAGTGGTCGCGCGAGGTGATGCTCGAATCGTGCGGCTCGCTACCAATAGCGGTCGGGTAGAACAGCAGTTCGGCGCCCATCAGCGCCATGCTGCGCGCGGTTTCGGGGAACCACTGATCCCAGCAGATGGCTACGCCGATCTTGGCATAGCGGGTGTTCCAGACTTTGAAACCGGTATCGCCCGGGTTGAAATAGTACTTTTCGTGGTAGCCGGGGCCGTCCGGGATGTGACTCTTGCGGTACACGCCGAGCACCTTGCCGTCGGCATCGATGATGGCGACGGAATTGAATCGCGCGCGCCCGGACAGCTCGAAGAAGCTCACCGGCAGCACGACCTGCAACTCAGCGGCGACTTTCTGGAAATGCTGTACGGCTGGGTTGTCTTCCACTGAAGTGGCCAGTTGCAGATATTCCGGGTTCGGCTTCTGGCAGAAATACGGAGTCTCGAAGAGCTCCTGAATCAGGATGACTTGTGCGCCCTTGGCGGCTGCCTCGCGGACCAGCTTCTCGGCGTTGGCGATGTTCGCCTGGCGATCCCAAGAACAGGCCATCTGGGTGGCGGCGACGGTAACGATACGGGACATGGAAAACCTCGCGGATGCTGGCGTAAGGGCGGCCCTGTGGGGCGCTGCGAAATCTATTCGATAATTATCTGGATTGAAAGCCCATTCGGTCAGCTTCTTCCCGGGGCGCTTGAATAAAAACCGATATCTATCGGCTAGATCTGAATGCGCTTTGGCAGATAGGGCGGCAGATAGAGTGCCAGGTAGGCATCGAATACGCGCATCCCTTCCTCTGCCATGCGCGGCGTGATGCTGCCGTACAGATGCACCGATCGCGCGTAGACCCGGTCTCCAAGCTCCAGTGCCAAGGCAAACACATCGACATCACCGGGCAATGTCGGGAGTTCGAAATGCCTTTCAAAAAGGACCTGCATCAACCCGGCGAGTTCGATGTCGTGCTGGTGGTCGGCTTGGGTCACTTCGCTCAGCCCGTGTTGCGCGAGAATCAGCTGCCGGGCGGCTGCGTCGTGCTGATAGATGGCCAGCATGCGTTGTTCGACAAGCCGGGACAGGTCGCGCCAGCAGCCCAGGCGGTCGTGATCCACCGGCTCGGCGAGGCTTGCACGGAAGGCGGCGTGCACATCGGCGGTCAACGCATTGAGCAGCGCCGGCACGCTGGCAAAAAAGTGATAGACGGATGAAGGCGGGATCCTGGCGTGTTCCGCCACGCTGTAGATGGAAAGGCCGGCCACGCCCTGTCCGGCCAGCAGCTCGCGTGCGGCGGCGAGAATCTGGGCGATGCGTGCCTGGCTGCTGGCGCGTGGTCGCCGTCCGGAGACAGGCTTTTGATCATCGGGCTTGGTCATGGCCGGCATTGGAAGCCATGACGCGGTATGAAGCAATCGTCAGTTTCGCTTCGTCGTCTGGCCCGATGCGCAGGCTGCTTCTTCAATGAGCTAGCCTCGAGCGATCTCGGTCCGACGGTCTGTTGCTACGTCGGGCGGTTTTTTTGAGCGAATGCCGCCGATGCATGTCTCAGCTTTCTGAACGGGTCTCTGTTGGGCCTGGCTCTCAGCAGCTGCAGGAGAAGTTTCGCATTGACGACCGAGTTCAATCTGTCCGTCGCCCCCGTTGATTGTGCCCAGGAGCCCATCCACATTCCCGGGACCATCCAACCACACGGCCTGCTACTAGGCTGCACCCTGCCGGATTGGACCATCGCGCACGTTTCGGCGAACACCTCGAGCTTTTTAGCCGACGTCGACCCGCAGTCGCTGTTGGGCCGACCGCTTGATTCCGTCCTGCCGATCGAAACGGTCCACTCCGTACGCAATCAATTGCAGACGGCGATGCTGTCTGGCTCTGCCGAGCGGCTGGACTGCCTCGCGCTTGATGACAGCGCGCATCGCTACGACATGACGGTGCATATGGTCGACGGCCTGGCTGTGATCGAAGCGGCGCCCAGCGTGATGGGGGCAGGCGCAAACGGCGTGACGCTATTGCGCGGGCTGGCCGGTCGGTTGCGTCGGGCGCCCACTGTGCAGCGGCTGTTGACGCTCGCGGCGCAGCAAGTGCGCGCCGTTACCGGTTACGACCGGGTGATGATCTATCGTTTCCTGCCAGACGAGTCGGGTGAGGTGGTGGCCGAGGCGGTGCGGTACGGCAGCGATTCCTATCTGGGACTTCGCTATCCGGCGACCGATATTCCCGCACAGGCGCGCGAACTGTATCGGCGTCAGCCACTCAGGCTGATCCCGGACGTCAACTATCAACCGGTGCCGGTTCTGCCGGGCCGCAGTCCGGAAGGCCTACCCTTGAACCTGGGTTTGGCGGCGCTGCGCAGCGTGTCGCCTGTGCATATTCAGTACCTGCGCAATATGGATGTGCGCGCCACGCTCACGGTCAGCTTGATGCGCGGTGAACAACTGTGGGGGCTGATCGCCTGCCATCACAGTGAGCCGCACTACCTGAGCGGCGCACTCTGCTCGGCAGCCGAGCTGTTCGGCCAGATGCTTTCGCTGCAGATCGATGTGCGCGAGCAACAACAGGAACAGCAGCGGGTGACCGACGCGCAGCATGCGCACGATCAGCTATTGGAGGCGATGTCCCCTCGCGATACCGTATTTGAAGACCTGAACCGCTACGCGGGCATGCTCCACAGCATGATTGCGTGCGATGGCGTGGCGGTCTGGTCGAACGGTCGCCTCAACGGCGAGGGCGTACTGCCACCGAACGAAGCGGTTGGGGAACTGATCGCCTTTCTCGGGCAGAAGCCTGTGGATCGCATCTACGCAACCTCATCGCTCGCGGAGCACTTCGCGCCCGCCGCCAGCTTCGCTGATCTCGCTAGTGGTGTGCTCGCTATCCCCATTTCGCGGGTCGCGCAGGATTATCTGTTGTTCTTCCGCCGCGAAGTTATCCAGACCGTCACCTGGGGCGGCAACCCTGACAAAGCCGTGCAGCGGGATCCTGTTCGCGGAACGCTCAATCCGCGCAGCAGCTTCGAGGCCTGGCGAGAGACCGTGCGTGGCCATGCGCGCCCTTGGACCACCAGTGAGCTGCGAGTCGCCGAAACGCTTCGGGTGGCCCTGCTGGAAGTCATTCTTCGTCGCACTGAATTGATCGCTTCGGAACGTCAACAGGCGCAAGACAGCCAGTCTCTGCTGATTGCCGAGCTCAATCATCGGGTCAAGAACGTTCTCAGCCTGGTTCTCGCTACCACGCGTCAGAGTGCGCAACAGGCGACATCGGTGGAGGAGTTCACCCGGGAGGTAGAGCGACGCATCCAGGCACTCGCCAGCGCGCACGATCAGATCAACGCACCTGCTGGCGCCTCGACACAACTGCGTGCGTTGCTCGAATCCGAAGCCCGGGCTTGGATCGGCCGCGACGAACTGGACGAGCGCATCCACTTCGCCGGTCGCGCGGTAACGCTGGATGTACGGGGCTATCAAACCCTGGCGCTAGTGCTTCACGAGCTGATGACCAACGCCGCAAAATATGGCGCGCTGAGCGTGCCCGAGGGCCAGCTGACTGTAAGTTGGCAGCTTGTGGAGGGGCGAGGACTGGAGCTGGAGTGGAATGAAAGCGGCGGGCCAGAGGTGAAGCCACCGACTCGACGCGGCTTCGGAAGCATCGTTACCGAGCGCACCGTTCCCTTCGAACTGCAGGGGGACGCACGGGTGGAGTTCCGTCCGGAAGGGTTGTTCGCCAGATTCCGCATTCCACCTCAGCATGTATCGCTGGCTACCGAGCAACCTCAGCCGGACGTGGCTCGTGCTCGCCCGGCAAGCCCCATCGCCGGTCTCAGGTTGTTGCTGGTCGAAGACAGCATGATGATTGCCCTCGACGCGCAGACCATGCTCGAAGACGCCGGCGTCAAGGTTGAGATCGCCGGCTCGCTGGGCGATGCGCGGCGAGCCTTGCGGCTCGATCCGTTCGATCTGGTGATACTGGACGTCAATCTGGCCGGGGAAACCAGCCTTGGTATTGCCGCCGAGCTTGAAGCCGAGCAGCATCCTTTCCTGTTCGCCACAGGCTATGGCGCCCGTACCGCAATCCCGGAGCGCTTCGATCAGGTTCCGGTCGTGACCAAACCCTACAACCTCAGCGCCTTAGGCTACGCCATCGGGCAACTGCCAGGACTCGGGCGTCGCCGTGAGCGATCTCCGTTGACCGACAATCGTGGCGCGTGACCTTGCGTTAGTTGAGCCGGTTAGGTTTTTTTATCGATGGCGGTGCAGATGGCAGCGAGGTTTTCCGATCACCAGCGCTTCCGTGAGCGGCTGAGAGCCCCGCACGCGATGGTGCGGGGCGTGGTATCAGACGGTGTGCAGGTACCAGTTGTATTCGAGGTCGGAGATCGAGTGTTCGAATTCTTCCAGCTCGCTTTCCTTGCAGGCCACGAAAATGTCGGTGTACTGCGGGCTGATGTAGCGCGCCATGATCTCGCTGTCGTCCAGCTCGCGCAGCGCATCGCGCAGGTTGGAGGGCAGACTCGGCTCGACCTGCTCGTAGGAATTTCCCTCGATCGGCTCGTCCGGCGCGATCTTGTTAGTCAGACCATGGTGAATGCCTGCTAGCACGCTGGCCAGCAGCAGGTAGGGGTTGGCGTCTGCGCCGGCAACCCGGTGCTCGATGCGCACGGCATCGGGGCTGTCGGTTGGCACGCGCAGCGCCACGGTGCGGTTGTCCAAGCCCCAGCAGGGCGCGTTCGGTACATAAAACTGGGCACCGAAGCGGCGATAGGAGTTCACGTTGGGGCAGAGGAAAGCCATCGAGGCGGCCATGGTCTGCTGAATCCCGCCGATGGCGTGGCGCAGCGTTTCGCTTTCCAGCGGATTGCTGGTGGCGAAAATATTGTTGCCGTTCTTGTCCAGCAGCGAGATATGCACGTGTAGCCCGTTGCCGGCCTGGCCCGGGTAGGGCTTGGCCATGAAAGTCGTATCCATTTCATGGTCGTAAGCGATGTTCTTGATCAACCGCTTGAGCAACACGGCGTAGTCGCAAGCCTTGATCGGGTCGGCGACGTGATGAAGGTTGACCTCGAACTGCGCCGGGGCGCTTTCCTTGACGATGGCATCGGCGGGAATGCCCTGTTCCTTGGCGCCTTCGAGCACGTCCTGCAGACAGTCGACGTACTCGTCCAGATCATCGATCAGGTAGACCTGGGTAGAGTGGGGGCGTTTGCCGGAAATGGGCGAGCGCGGCGGTTGCGGACGACCGTTCACGTTTTCCTGGTCTATCAGGTAGAACTCCAGCTCGAACGCGGCGCAGATGGTCAGGCCCAGTTCATCGAACTTGCTCACTACCTGACGCAGCACTTCCCGTGGATCAGCGAAGAATGGCGAGCCGTCACGCTCGTGCATGGTCATCAACAGCTGGGCGGTGGGGCGTTTCTGCCAAGGCTCGTTGCTGAGCGTGTTGGGAATGGGGAAACAGGTCCTGTCGGAGTCACCAATGTCCATTCCGAGGCCGGAGCTCTCCACGGTGATGCCATTGATGTCGAGGGCGAACAGAGAGGCCGGCAGGTTGATGCCTTTTTCATACACCTTGTGCAGGCTGGCGCGCTCGATGCGCTTGCCCCGGACGACACCGTTCATGTCTGCGATCAGCAGGTCGACGTACTGGACCTCCGGGTGTTCCTTTAGAAATGCGTTCGCTTCGTTGAGCTGAACGGCACGCGGCGGCGGAAGCATGATGAAGCACCTTAATTGTTAAAAATTTCAATCATCAAACAGCTTGTCTTGGAGTCAATCGAAAAGCCCTGCCGCTGTCAATAGTGCCCCGAAATGCCTCTTCGAGGCCCACAGTGGGCGTTTTCGGGGCAGTCCGGAGAACGATCCCGAAACGCTGACATGGCTTTGCGAAGCGGTAACCCTCGGCTATTGTCTATAAAAACGAACAAGACTACTCTCCGAAGAGCCCCATCTGGAAAGACGAGTATCCCATGCCTCGCGTGCCATTGATCGGCGTTTCCGCCTGTACCAGGCAGATCGGCCACCATAGTTTCCATATCGCCGGCGACAAGTACCTGCGCGCGGCGGCTGTAGCCGGCATGCCGCTGGTAATCCCGGCACTCGGCGATCTGATCGACCCAGCTGCATTACTGGATAGCGTAGACGGCCTGCTCTTTACCGGCTCACCGTCCAACGTCGAACCGCACCATTATGGCGGCCCGGCCAGCACCGAGGGCACCGCCCATGACCCCTCACGTGATCAACTGACGCTGCCGCTTATTCGTGCGGCGGTCGATGCGGGTGTTCCAGTATTCGGCGTCTGCCGCGGGTTTCAGGAAATGAACGTCGCTTTTGGCGGCAGCCTGCACCAGAAGGTTCACGAGGCCGGGCCTTATGCCGATCACCGTGAGCGCGCCGAGGATCCAGTCGAGGTGCAGTACGGTCTAAGTCATCCGTTGCACGTCCAACCGGGCGGATTGCTACAGCGCCTCGGGTTACCCGCGCAGATTGATGTCAATTCGGTGCATGGACAGGGCGTCGAGCGGCTCGGCAAGGGCTTGCGCATCGAGGCACTGGCACCCGATGGGCTGATCGAGGCGTTTTCCGTCGAGGGTGCGCGAAGCTTTGCCCTCGGCGTGCAATGGCATCCGGAATGGAAGGTGCATGAGCATCCTTATTACCTGGCGTTGTTCGAGGGCTTTGCCCGCGCCTGCCAGGAACGCGCAGGACGGCGCTGAGCGCGGGCCGGCCCGGCGCTCGTTTCATTAATTTCTGAGGTCGATATGTCCAGCAAGCTCGACCAGCTCACCGGCTGGCTGAAAGAACGCAAGATCACCGAGGTGGAGTGCCTGATCAGCGACCTGACCGGCATCGCCCGCGGCAAGATCTCACCCACCAACAAATTCCTCGACGAAAAAGGCATGCGCCTGCCGGAAAGCGTGTTGCTGCAGACCGTGACTGGCGATTATGTAGAGGACGATATCTATTACGAGCTGCTCGATCCCGCCGATATCGACATGTTCTGCCGGCCCGACCCGGACGCGGTGTTCCTGGTGCCCTGGGCCATCGAGCCCACTGCCCAGGTGATCCACGACACCTACGACAAGATGGGCAACCCCATCGAAATCTCGCCGCGCAATATCTTGAAGCGTGTGCTGAAGATGTACGCCGATAAAGGCTGGCAGCCCATCGTCGCACCGGAGATGGAGTTCTACCTGACCAAGCGCTGCGAAGACCCGGACCTGCCGTTCCAGCCGCCTATCGGCCGCTCGGGCCGGCAGGAGACGGGACGGCAGTCGTTCTCCATCGACGCGGCCAACGAGTTCGACCCGCTGTTCGAGGACATGTACGACTGGTGCGAGGCCCAGGGGCTGGATCTGGATACCCTGATCCACGAGGAAGGCACCGCACAGATGGAAATCAACTTCCGTCATGGCGAGGCGCTGCACCTGGCCGATCAGATTCTGGTGTTCAAACGCACCATGCGCGAGGCCGCGCTCAAGCACAACGTCGCCGCCACCTTCATGGCCAAGCCCATGACGGGCGAGCCGGGCAGTGCGATGCACCTGCACCAGAGCGTCGTGGACCTCGAAACCGGGCGCAACATCTTCTCCAACAGCGACGGCACCATGAGCCAGCTGTTCCTGTACCACGTCGGAGGCCTGCAGAAATACATTCCCGAACTGCTGCCGCTGTTCGCGCCGAACGTCAATTCGTTCCGCCGCTTCCTGCCCGACACCTCGGCACCGGTCAACGTCGAATGGGGCGAGGAGAACCGTACCGTCGGCCTGCGAGTGCCGGATTCCGATCCGCAGAACCGTCGCGTCGAGAACCGCCTGCCGGGCGCCGATGCCAACCCTTATCTGGCCATCGCCGCCAGCCTGCTGTGCGGCTACATCGGCATGGTCGAGGAGCTGCCGCCAAGCCAGCCAGTCAAGGGTCGCGGCTATGAGCGCCGCAATCTGCGTCTGCCGCTGACGCTGGAAGCGGCACTGGAACGAATGGAGAACTGCCGGCCGCTGGAGAAGTACCTGAGCCCCAAGTTCATCACCGGCTACATCGCGGTCAAGCGCGCCGAGCAGGAGAACTACCATCGGGTCATCAGTTCCTGGGAGCGGGAATTCCTGATGCTCTCGGTGTAACGAACAGCCGTAGGGTGGATGACGCTCTGTTCATCCACCGGACCAAGCAACCATTATCAAGAGGTGATTGATGAGCGATTCGCAAACCCTGCAATGGCAAGCCCTGAGCCGCGACCATCACCTTCCGCCGTTCACCGACTTCAAAGCGCTCAATGCCAAGGGCACGCGCATCATTACGCGGGGTGAGGGCGTCTACCTGTGGGACAGCGAAGGCCACAAGATCCTTGATGCCATGGCCGGGCTCTGGTGCGTCAACCTTGGCTACGGCCGCGAAGAGCTGGTCGAAGCGGCCACTCGGCAGATGCGTGAGCTGCCGTACTACAACCTCTTTTTCCAGACTGCCCACCCGCCGGCGCTGGCCTTGGCCAAAGCCATCTCCGAGGTCGCGCCGGAAGGCATGAACCATGTGTTCTTCACCGGCTCCGGCTCGGAAGCCAACGACACCGTGCTGCGCATGGTGCGCCATTACTGGGCGATCAAGGGGCAGCCGCAGAAGAAGGTGGTGATCGGCCGCTGGAACGGCTACCACGGCTCAACCATTGCCGGCGCCAGCCTCGGCGGTATGAAGGCCATGCACGAGCAAGGCGATGGTCCGATCCCCGGCATCGAGCATATCGATCAGCCCTACTGGTTTGGCGAAGGCGGCGACCTTGATCCCGAAGAATTCGGCGTTCGCATGGCTGAGCAACTGGAACAGAAGATCCTCGAAGTTGGCGAAGACAAGGTGGCCGCCTTTATCGCCGAACCGATCCAGGGCGCCGGCGGGGTGATCATTCCGCCGGACAGCTACTGGCCGAAAATCCGCGAGATCCTCGCCCGCTACGAGATCCTGTTTATTGCCGACGAAGTCATCTGCGGCTTCGGTCGAACCGGCGAGTGGTTTGGCAGCGACTACTACGGCAATGCGCCGGACCTGATGCCAATCGCCAAGGGCCTGACATCTGGCTATCTGCCCATGGGTGGCGTGGTGGTACGCGACGAAGTGGTGCACACCCTCAACGAAGGGGGCGAGTTCTATCACGGCTTCACCTATTCGGGACACCCGGTAGCGGCTGCGGTAGCGCTGGAGAACATCCGCATTCTGCGCGAGGAGAAGATCGTCGAGCGGGTCAAGACCAAGACGGCACCTTATTTGCAGTCTCGCTGGCATGAATTGGTCGAGCACCCGCTGGTGGGTGAGGCCCGTGGTGTCGGCATGCTTGGCGCGCTGGAGCTGGTGAAAAACAAGAAGACCCGTGAGCGCTTCGCTGACCCTGGCGTGGGTATGCTCTGTCGGGAGCATTGCTTCCGCAACGGTCTGGTGATGCGCGCAGTCGGTGACACCATGATCATTTCGCCACCGCTGGTGATCAACGAGGAGCAGATCGACGAGCTGATCGGCAAAGTCCGGCTGTGCCTGGATGCGACGCTGAAAGATGCGCGGGGTTGAGTGTGCAGGGCGTCGGCCAGAGCTACCGGCGCCAAGGATCGACTGGAAAACTGTGCAAGCGAAGCGCATGCAAGCGGTTGAAAAACAGCCATTGACCTTGCCAGACTGCGCGCGTGCTTTGGCCTGACTTACCGAGGGTGTGTCGATGCCGGCACAGCCATTAGCTGCACCAGGCACAATGGGGTAGGCGTCGCCGCCGCCCTGTGTGACCTGTCCACAGCCCAACATATGACTACAACAGGAGCTGCACGGATGAAACCCTTTGCCAAGACCCTACTTGCGATGACGCTGGCTGGCGCGGTCGCCGGCGCTGCGCAGGCCGAAGACAAGGTGCTGCACGTCTATAACTGGTCCGACTATATCGCCGAAGACACCTTGGAGGACTTCACCAAGGAAACCGGGATCAAGGTCGTCTACGACGTGTTCGACAGCAACGAAGTGCTGGAGGCCAAGCTGCTGGCGGGCAGCTCCGGCTATGACGTAGTCGTACCCTCCAATCCCTTCCTGGCCAAGCAGATCAAGGCGGGCGTGTTCCAGAAGCTCGACAAGAGCAAGCTGCCGAACTGGGAAAACCTCGACAAGGACCTGCTCAAGGCGTTGCAGCCGAGCGATCCGGGCAACCAGTACGCAGTGCCTTACATGTGGGGCACCATCGGCATCGGCTACAACCCGGAGAAGGTCAAGGCCGCGTTGGGCGAAGACGCACCGGTTGATTCCTGGGATCTGGTGTTCAAGCCGGAAAACATGGAAAAGCTGAAATCTTGCGGCGTCTCGTTTCTCGATTCACCAACCGAAATCCTTCCTGCTGCGCTGCACTACCTGGGCTACAAGCCAGACTCCACCAAGAAGGAGGAGCTGAAGAAGGCTGAAGAGCTGTTCATGCAGATCCGTCCGAACGTGGCCTATTTCCATTCCTCGAAGTACATCTCGGACTTGGCCAACGGCAACGTCTGCGTCGCCATCGGCTACTCCGGTGACATCTACCAGGCCAAGGCGCGTGCCGAAGAAGCCGGCAATACGGTCAAGGTCAACTACAACATTCCCAAGGAAGGCGCAGGCACTTTCTTCGACATGCTGGCGATCCCGGCTGATGCGAACAACGTCGACAACGCCCATGTCTTCCTCAATTACCTGATGAAGCCTGAGGTGATGGCCTCCATCACCAACTATGTGCAGTTCCCCAACGGCAACGCGGCGGCCACTCCGCTGGTGGATGAAGCAATTCGTACCGACCCGGGCGTTTACCCGAGCCAGGCCGTGCTGCAAAAGCTCTACACCTTCCCGGACCTTGACCCGAAGACCCAGCGCACCATGACCCGCAGCTGGACCAAGATCAAATCCGGTCGTTGATCCAGCCGCCTCGCCAGGCCTGCTTGCAAGCCTGCGCGAGGCGCTCCTCAGTCCTCGAAGGGGCCAGTTCGGATTTTGCAAATCTGGTTTGCGGTCTGGCTGTTGCGCGCCTTTTGCGCCTGACCGTCTCGCCATTTACAACGCGCCAGTTGATTTTTAGAGGTTTTTCCAATAAATAGCCCGCCTTTCGCCCACTGATCGCGCGGTCTGCACTAAGAGGACACTCTCATGCGCTCGACATTGAAGTCGCTTCTTATAGCCGCTGCGGTCAGCGGTGCTGCATCCGCTCAGGCTGCCACGGTGCATATCTACAACTGGTCCGATTACATCGGCGAAACAACGCTGGAAGAATTCGAAGAGAAGACCGGCATCAAGCCGGTCTATGACGTCTTCGATTCGAACGAAACCCTCGAAGGCAAACTGCTCGCTGGTCGTACCGGCTATGACGTAGTGGTGCCTTCCAACCATTTCCTCGGCAAACAGATTCGCGCTGGCGCTTTCCAGAAACTGGACAAGAGCAAGCTGCCTAATTGGAAACACCTGGATCCCTCGCTGCTTAAGCAGCTCGAGAAGAACGATCCGGGCAATGCCTACGCCGCGCCCTATCTCTGGGGCACCAATGGCATCGGCTACAACGTCGAACAGGTGACCGCTGCGCTGGGCATCGAGAAGGTAGATTCCTGGGCCGTTCTGTTCGAGCCGGAGAACGCCAAGAAGCTTGCCGGCTGCGGCATTGCCCTGCTCGACTCGCCTGATGAAATGATCCCGGCGATGCTCAACTACCTTGGCCTGGATCCCAATAGCACCGATCCGGATGACTACGCCAAAGCTGAGGCGAAGTTGCTCGAAATACGTCCGTACGTCCGCTATTTCCATTCATCCAAGTACATATCGGACTTGGCCAACGGTAACATCTGCATAGCCGCTGGCTTCTCCGGGGACATTTTCCAGGCGTCGGCGCGCGCCGACGAAGCCGGTAAGGGTATCGATATTGCGTACGCGATTCCCAAAGAAGGCGGCAATCTCTGGTTCGACATGCTGGCCATTCCCGCCGACGCACAGAATGTCGACGAAGCCCATGCCTTCATCAATTACCTGCTCGACCCCCAGGTGATCGCGTCGGTCAGTGATTATGTCGGCTATGCCAACCCCAACATCAAGGCGGGGGAACTGATGGACCAGGAGGTGCGTAACGATCCGTCGGTCTATCCGCCGCAAGCCGTGCTGGATCGCCTGTACGTCTCCGCAGAGCTGCCGCAGAAGATCAACCGCCTGATGACCCGCACCTGGACCAAGGTGAAGT
Source organism: Pseudomonas sp. NPDC077408 (assembly GCF_050269105.1). Taxonomy (NCBI): domain Bacteria; kingdom Pseudomonadati; phylum Pseudomonadota; class Gammaproteobacteria; order Pseudomonadales; family Pseudomonadaceae; genus Pseudomonas; species Pseudomonas sp. NPDC077408. Next base: position 41,935 of record NZ_JBNNHS010000010.1, on the reverse strand, counting down.
CCGGCCAATAGCAACACCGGGCAAGGCGGGAGCCGCTGCTGGTCTTCCGTCTTGCCTTACAGCGTGTCATTTCCCGGCGCCGTCCGGGTCCATTATTCCAATCGGGAGTTTGCGCATGGCCGTTGCCTCCAGCGCCTACAAAAAGGCCCTCACCGGTGAGAGCCAGAACAAGCAGGTGCTGCTGAAGATCGACCGCGTCACCAAGAAGTTCGACGAAACGGTGGCGGTCGATGATGTCTCGTTGAGCATTCACCAAGGCGAAATCTTTGCCCTGCTCGGAGGATCGGGCTCGGGCAAGTCCACGTTGCTGCGCATGCTGGCAGGCTTCGAGCGGCCCACTGAAGGACGGATCTTCCTCGACGGCCAGGACATCACCGATATGCCGCCCTACGAGCGGCCCATCAACATGATGTTCCAGTCCTACGCATTGTTCCCGCACATGACTGTCGAGCAGAACATCGCCTTCGGCCTGAAGCAGGATGGCCTGTCGAAGGATGAGGTTAAGACGCGCGTCGATGAGATGCTCAATCTGGTACAGATGAGCCAGTACGCCAAGCGCAAGCCGCATCAGCTCTCTGGCGGTCAGCGCCAGCGTGTTGCCTTGGCCCGTTCGTTGGCCAAGCGACCCAAGCTGTTGCTGCTGGATGAACCGATGGGCGCGCTGGACAAGAAACTGCGCTCGCAGATGCAGCTGGAGCTGGTGCAGATCATCGAGCGCGTCGGCGTAACCTGCGTGATGGTCACCCACGACCAGGAAGAGGCCATGACCATGGCCGAGCGCATCGCCATCATGCACCTCGGCTGGATCGCTCAGGTCGGCAGCCCGATGGACATCTACGAGACCCCGGCGAGCCGCTTGGTCTGCGAGTTCATCGGCAACGTCAACCTCTTCGACGGCGAGTTGGTCGAGGACGTCGAAGACCATGCCGTCATCTCATCACCTGGCCTGGAAAACCCGATCTACGTTGGCCATGGCATCAGCACCCGGGCGCAGGACAAGCAGATCACCTATGCGATTCGCCCCGAAAAACTGCTGATCGGAACTGAGCTACCTGAACTGCAGCGCCCCGGCTATAACTGGGCCAAAGGCGTCGTCTATGACATCGCCTACCTGGGCGGGCATTCGGTCTATTACATCCAAATGCCATCCGGCGGCATCTTGCAGGCATTCATGGCTAACAATGAGCGCCACGTGAAATGGCCGACCTGGGAGGAAGAGGTTTTCGTTTATTGGTTGGACGACAGCGGCGTGGTGTTGCAGGCATGAGCCGCTCCCGTCTGAACCCAGGCCGCCGACTGGTCATTGGCGTACCCTTCGTATGGCTGGTGCTGTTCTTTCTGCTGCCGTTCGTGATCGTGCTGAAGATCAGTTTTGCCGAAGCTGATGTAGCGATTCCGCCGTACACGGAGGTTTTTGCTTACGCCGAGCAGCAGCTGCAGATCATCATCAACCTGGGTAACTACATTTTCCTCAGCGAAGATGATCTGTACTGGGCGGCCTACGCCGGCTCGCTGCGCATTGCCTTCTTCAGCACGCTGATCTGCCTGCTGGTGGGCTATCCGATGGCTTACGCCATCGCTCGAGCACGCAAGGACCTGCAGACCGTGCTGCTATTGCTGATCATGATGCCGACTTGGACTGCGATCCTGATCCGCGTCTACGCCTGGATGGGCATTCTCAGCAGCAACGGCATTCTGAACGGCCTTTTGCAGGGCCTGGGTCTGATCGACGAACCGCTGCGTATCCTCAACACCGATCTCGCTGTCTACATCGGCGTGGTGTATTCCTACCTGCCGTTCATGATCCTGCCGCTCTACGCCAACCTGGTGAAGCATGACCTCAGCCTGCTGGAGGCTGCGTCCGACTTGGGCGCTCGCAATTTGACCAGTTTCTGGAAAATCACGGTGCCGCTGTCAAAGAACGGCATCATTGCCGGCTGCATGCTGGTATTCATTCCGGTGGTGGGCGAGTTCGTCATCCCCGAGCTGCTCGGCGGGCCGGAGACGCTGATGATTGGCAAGGTGCTGTGGCAGGAGTTCTTCAATAACCGCGACTGGCCGGTAGCGTCTGCACTGGCGGTGGTGATGTTGGCGATCCTGTTGGTACCGATCATTTTGTTCAACCGCAACCAAACCAAGGAACTGGAGGGCAAGCTATGAAGCGTTACAGCTTTTCCAACCTGATCCTGGTCCTCGGGCTGTTGTTCATCTACCTGCCCATGGTGCTGCTGGTCATCTACTCCTTCAACGCCTCGCGGCTGGTCACGGTGTGGGGCGGCTGGTCGCTGAAGTGGTACGCCGGGCTGCTGGACAATAGCCAGCTGATGGGCGCGGTCATGCGGTCGCTGGAGATCGCTTTCTACACCGCCATAGCCGCGGTTGCGCTAGGCACCATGGCCGCCTTCGTGCTGACGCGAATACCCAACTTTCGCGGGCGCACCCTGTTTGGCGGTCTGGTCACGGCGCCGCTGGTGATGCCGGAAGTGATCACCGGTCTGTCGTTGCTGCTCCTGTTCGTGGCCATGGCGCAGCTGATCGGCTGGCCCGCCCAGCGCGGCATCGTCACCATCTGGATCGCCCATACCACCTTCTGCTCGGCCTATGTCGCCGTGGTCGTGATGGCGAGGCTGCGTGAACTTGACCAGTCCATCGAGGAAGCAGCGATGGACCTCGGGGCACGGCCCTGGAAGGTGTTTTTCCTGATCACCATGCCGATGATCGCGCCGTCACTGGCGGCCGGTGGCATGCTCTCGTTCGCGCTGTCGCTGGATGATCTGGTCCTGGCCAGCTTCGTCTCCGGTCCAGGCGCAACGACGCTGCCAATGGAGATTTTCTCGGCGGTGCGCCTGGGTGTGAAGCCTGAGATCAACGCCGTTGCCAGCCTGATCCTGCTGGTGGTGTCGCTGGCGACCTTCATTGCCTGGTACATCGGCCGTCGCGCCGAGAAGCGCCGTGTGCGGGCGATGCGCCAGGCGATGGATGACACCAATGCCAACCCGACCTGGCGTCAGGTTATCGACAGTCGCAAGGTAATGACGCCACCCTCGGCACACAGCTGACAGGCACTGCTAGCGGTCAGCGATTAGCTGCTGACCGCTGGTTTGCTGAGGATTCAGCGCTCGGCGAAGGCGCCCAGTCACAGAAACAACCCACCGCGAGCGAGTGCGTCACCTTGACCGGACGGCCAGCCAGCACCGCCTCGAGGATGGGCTCGATAAAGCTGTTGTCGGAGCTGCACACGGCCCCTTCGCTATAGGGGCCGATGTACACCAGTCGTCCATCGGTATCCCAGATCCCAACCGCCGGACTGGCAGGCAGGCTGCTGGCCCCCGGCAGATCAGCGAGCGGCTGCAGACCAGCCAACTGGTCCGGCAAGCGGCCCTGGCTACCCGGCTTTTGCAGCGCATAAAAGCTGACGCCCCGCCCACCGAAGCGTTGCACCAATTCGGCCAGGTGTTGCTGATTGCCTGCATTGCAGGGGCAGGCCGGATCCCAGAAGTGCACCACACGAACCGGCCCGGCGCCGCTCAGCGACTCGGGCAATGCCAGCTGATCGCCGGAGAACAGCTCGGCCCGCTCGTTCTCGAACGGTCGCAGGTAGCGCGCTTCGAACCACCAGAAGGCAGCCAGCATGGCGCCACCCCAGACTAGGGCAACGAGCGCTGCGATCAGATACTTGTTGCGTACGGACATGATGGGACTCTTGGATGGATGCGCCAGCTTGCCACGTCGCGCTGCAGAGCTGAATATCTCGCTTACTCCTAGCAAGAAAACCGCTCATGCCTTCGCGAATCGATCCCGACGCACTCCGCGCACAATTAAGCCCACTTCGCCACGCGGCCGAGCTTACCGCCGATGCACGCTTCTATCAGGCCTACTATGGGTTGGATCTGCCTCACCACGGCGGTATCCAGCGGCGCCTGGGGCGGTTTCAGGTACACGGTTATGAGGTGGTGGCACAAACGTGGTGCCCAGAGCAGCCGGTCGCGACACTGCTGGTCCTGCACGGTTACTACGACCATATGGGCCTGTACCGGCACGTAGTGGATTGGGGGTTGCGCATGGGCTTCGCCGTGCTCGCCTGCGACCTGCCGGGGCATGGGCTTTCCAGCGGGCCTCGCGCCAGCATCAATGAATTCGATGAATACCAGGCCGTGCTGCAGGGCCTGCTGCAAGAAGCCGCTGCGATGAATCTGCCGCATCCTTGGCATTTGCTGGGGCAGAGCACTGGCGCCGCCATCGTGCTGGATTACCTGCTCTGCCAGCCGTTGCACCCAGCGCTGGGGCAGAGCATTCTGCTGGCGCCCCTGGTGCGGCCACGAGCCTGGGGGTGGTCCCGCTTCAGTTATCAGGTGATGCGACGCTTCGTCCAGCAGATTCCCCGGCGCTTCAGTGAAAACTCAGGCGATCCGGCGTTTCTCCAGTTCATCCAATCCCACGATCCGCTGCAGCCCGATATCCTCCCGACCGCCTGGGTGGGCGCGCTGTCGCGCTGGATCCAGCGTATCGAAGGCGCGCCTGCCAGCCTGTACAGCCCGCTGATTGTTCAGGGAGAGGCCGACATGACGGTCGACTGGCAACACAACCTGCCGGTCCTGCAAGACAAGTTCGCTGCCCCGGAGATTCTTCGGCTACCCGCAGCGAGGCATCACCTGGTCAACGAGCAGGAAGCCCTACGCCGTGAATACTTCGAGTTTCTTAGCGAACGCTTGAAGTAGCCCAGCGCGTTGGCTGAGAGCCCGCTTACGCTTGAGTCTCGTTGCTGCTCAATCCGACCGCAAGCCCGGCACGAAGGGCTTGCAGCGCTGCGCTGTAATAGCGCTGACCGGCCTCCGACTGGGCGAACTGGACAAATTCCTCCAGTTCGGCATCGGAGAGATCGCGATAGATATACAGCAGCGTGTTGTCCAGGTCGCTCTCGACCTGTTGCTGCAAACGCTCGCGTTGGCTGTCGAGCAGGCCCTGCGCCTGGCCGCCGCCGAGCAAGCCCGGAATCATCTGGCTGAGGCTATCGGCTGCGACACCAGCCAACGCCAGGCTGACCTCAGCACCGGCTTCGGCAGCCGGCAGCGCCTGGGCCAGATGACGGATCAACAGCTGCCGGTTGCTGCCGGCCTCCATTCGCGGAATGCCGTTTTCGTATCTGGCCAGCTGCTCGCGGCGCCCGGCCAGCGTCTCGGCCGCGACCACCTTGTGGCCGAGCGGAGATTGGAAAAACTCCAGCGCTGGTTGCGGATTGGCGAGGCTCTCGCGCAGCGCCTGCTTGGCCCGCTGATCGATGGCGTTAACCGCGAAACGGCGATTGCTGTTGGTCACTAGTGCCTGGTAAACGGCGGGTGGCAGGGTGTTCTTGTAGCGCTGTTGAGCGGCGGTCAGAGCATCGCTGAAATTGGCGCGTTGTTCGGTCCAGCCAGCGGTCTCGTACAGCTCGTCGTAGGTATCGGCGAGGGTGTTCAAGCTGAAGGCAAGTAATACACAAGCGATTAAAGCGCGCATGGAAGCTCCTGTCTGGCGGGCAGTTTATTTTCAGCGCCCTGACGGCTGCTGTCGAGGCGCGAAAGCGCTGCTGCTAGACTCCACGCAGTCCTTTCGGAGTCTCTTCCTTGCAGTTCGATCCCATCATTGACGACCTCGCCGAGCATGGCTGGTCGCTACGTCATTCGTTCCTGTCAGATGATCTGACCCTCGGTTTGGCAGCGGAGTGCCGCAAGCGCGAGGCACAAGGTGCCCTGGCCCCGGCGGGCATCGGCCGCGGCGATGCGCTGACGATCCGCGAAGGAATACGTGGCGATCAGATTCAATGGCTTGAACCGGGCCAGTCGCCGTTGTGTGACTGCTATCTGGAGCTGATGGATGGGCTTCGATTACGCATGAACCAGACGCTGTTCCTCGGTCTGGAAGAGTTCGAATGCCATTTCGCCCTGTACCCGCCGGGCGCTTTCTATCAGACGCATCTGGATCGCTTCCGAGACGACGACAGCCGCTGCGTCACCGCGGTGGTCTACCTCAATCCGGACTGGCAACCCGCTGATGGGGGAGAGTTGCGCATGCATTTCGCTGACGGCTCGCAGCGCGACATTCCGCCGCTTGCGGGTGATCTCCTGGTTTTCCTGTCTGGCGAGTTCCCTCACGAAGTGCTGGTCACCCATACCGACCGCCTCTCCCTGACGGGCTGGTTTCGCCGGCGTCCTGCAGATGTGCTTGCGCTGTAGCGCGGGCAAAAAAAGCCCGGCATAAGCCGGGCCAATAGGGAAGCGGTGCTACAAACGGCGTTACATGCCTAACAGATTCGGCAGCGCCAGCGAGATCGACGGCACGTATGTGATGAGGACGAGGAAGGCCAGCATCATCGCCAACCACGGCATGACCGCACGGATTACCTGAGTGACCGGCATGCCGGTCACGGCCGAGGCGACGAACAGGTTCAGGCCCACCGGAGGCGTGATCAGGCCGATTTCCATGTTCACCACCATGATGATGCCCAGGTGGATCGGATCGATGCCCAGTTCCATGGCGATCGGGAACAGGATCGGCGCCAGGATCAGGATGATGGCCGACGGCTCCATGAATGCACCGGCGATCAGCAGGACGATGTTCACCACCAGCAGGAACATCCAGGGTTGCAGGCCGGCCTCGAGGACCATGGCAGTGATCTGCTGTGGGATCTGTTCAGTCGTCAGCACATGCGCGAAGAGCATGGCGTTGGCGATGATGAACATCAGCATGATCGACAGCTTGCCCGACTCCAGCAGTACCTTCGGGCAATCACGTATCGTGATGTCCTTGTAGACGAACAGCGCGATGAAAGCTGAGTACACAGCCGCCACTGCAGCCGCTTCCGTGGGGGTGAACATGCCGGAGTAGATACCGCCGAGGATGATCACCATCAGCAGCAGACCCCAGACCGCCTTGCGTGCGGCAGAGAGCCACTCGCGGAAGGTGGCTCGCGGCAGCGCCGGCAGGTTCTTTTTCACCGCGATGATGTAGATGGCGGCCATCAGCGCGATACCCAGCAGCAGGCCCGGCACGACGCCGGCCATGAACAGCTTACCGACCGAGGTTTCAGTCGCGGCGGCGTAGACCACCATGACGATCGACGGTGGGATCAGGATGCCCAGCGTGCCGGCGTTACAGACGATGCCGGCACCGAACGCCTGCGGGTAACCGGAGCGGACCATGCCAGCAATCGCGATCGAGCCGACCGCGGCGACCGTTGCCGGCGAAGAACCGGACAACGCGGCGAACAGCATGCAGGCCAGCACCGCCGCGATGGCCAGGCCACCACGGATGTGCCCGACGCTGGCGTTGGCGAAGTCGATGAGTCGCTTGGCGACGCCGCCAGTGGTCATGAACGCGCCGGCCAACAGGAAGAACGGAATGGCCAGCAGCGTGTAATGCTCGGACGTTTCGAACAGCTTGATTGCAAGCGAGGTGACCGAGTCCGGGCTGAACAGCAGGATCGTCAGCGAACCGGCCAGGCCGAGGGAAACGGCCACCGGCACGCCGATGAACATCAGCGCGAAGAGCGCGACAAAGAGGAACAGGATGGTCATTTACTTCGGCTCCTCTGCGCCCAGTTTCGCGGCTTCGGCGGCTTCGTCTGCCAGGCCCAGGCCGGTTTGCTCGTTACGCAGAATGCGCACGAAGATTTCGGCGAAACGGATGAAGACCATGGCGAAGCCAATCGGCACGATCATGCCGATGTGCCACTGCTTGATCCCGAAATGACCGAGGTCTTCCGCGCCGATGTCTGCGGTGAACAGCGCCGAAATCCAATTGAAACTGGCGAAGGCCAGCATGCCTGCATAACCGAGGCAGAACAGGCAGGCAACGAAGCCGATGTAGCGCTGGATGTGGCGCGGCGCCAGTTTGACCAGTGCGTCGATGCCGATATGGCCGGCTGTGCGCACACCGTATGCCAGGCCGGAGAAGATCAGCCAGGCGAATAGTGCCTTGGTCAGTGCCGTGCTCCAGGTCATCTCTTGCGCCAGGCCGATGGTGAAGTCACCCATGGCGAAGAACAGATCGCTGGCACCCTCGTAGCGATCGCCGAGGCTGTAGAACACGGTGTAAAGGTTGTTCAAGACCACGTAAACGAAGGTCACCAAGGTCATGGCGGCCAGAAGGAAGGCGATAAACGCTTCTTCGAAGTGGTCCCAGACGCGCCAGAGGGCGTTCATGGATGACATCTCCTGATGGATTGCATTGTTTCGGTGGGCGTACAGAACGTGCGCCATGGGCCGGTCGAGTAACCGGGTGACAGAGCAATGAAAAACTCTTGTTGTACAGGCAGCTGGCTCGGGATCACCGCGCCGTAGGTATTGCCTGGCTGGGTTGTCTTTTCACTGGTCTGTCGATGTGGCTGGTATTGCTCTAGTCGGAACGCGGAGGGCGGCTTGTGGCTGCCCTCCGGCAAGGCCTTACTGGGCCTTGTTAGCTTCTTCGGCGGCCTTGATCAGGTCGGCACCGATGTCGTTCTCGAACTTGCTCCAAACGGGCTTCATGGCTTCGCGCCACTTGGCACGCTCTTCCGGAGTCAGGACGAGGATTTCGGTGGTGCCAGCAGCCAGGATGTCCTGCTTGGCTTTCTGGTTCAGGTCATCGGCCTGCTTGTTCACCTCAACGGTGACTTCGTCGATGATCTGGTCCAGCTCGGTGCGAACGTCTTCCGGCAGACCGTCCCAGAACTTGGTGTTGGTGATCAGCATGTAGTCGAGCAGACCATGGTCGGACTCGGTGATGTGCTTCTGCACTTCATGCATCTTCTGGGAGTAGATGTTCGAGTAAGGATTCTCGGCACCGTTGACCACGCCAGTCTGCAGGCCCTGGTAGACCTCGGCGAAGCTCATCTTGCGCGGATTGGCACGCAGGGCCTTGAACTGCTCGTCTAATACGGCGGAGGCCTGTACGCGGAACTTCAGACCACGGGCGTCTTTCGGCTCACGCAGTTCCTTGTTGGCCGACAGCTGCTTCATGCCGTTGTGCCAGTAGGCCAGGCCGGTGATGTTCTTGTCTTCCATCGAGCTCAGCAGCTTCTGGCCGGCATCGCTCTGCTGGAAGCGGTCAACCGCCTGGATGTCGTCGAACAGGAACGGCAGGTCGAACACCTGAACGCCCTTGGAGTAATGCTCGAACTTGGCCAGCGACGGAGCGATCAGCTGTACGTCGCCCAGCAGCAGCGCTTCCATTTCCTTGCCGTCGCCGAACAGGGAAGAGTTCGGGTAAACCTGGACTTCCACCTTGCCGGGCAGACGCTCTTCAACGAGCTTCTTGAACATGACGGCACCCTGACCTTTCGGGGTGTTCTCGGCAACCACGTGGGAGAACTTGATCAGGATCGGGTCGGCGGCCTGGGCCAGGCTTGCGATACCGAGGGACAGAGCACAGGCGAGCGCTGTGGCAGTCAGCTTGAACATTGTTGTGTTTCCTCTTGTTGTGGATGAGCCGCTGCAATCAGGCAGGAGCTCGGCTGTAACCAGCAAGACAAGTCTAGGCGCCATTGAATAAATCGCCGCGCCGGATTGCGGCTGGACTTGCCGGTTCATGGGGTTTGCGGGAGCAAGTGCTGTGCCAGATGCGTGCAACTGGCGCCCGTGAGGCGGCAGTTTACTCGCATGATGGCTAAATACTGACGAATGTTTCTCAGCCTAATGCGTCTAGCTCGCAGGTTTCGTCAGCGTTGCCAAGCCAGGGCAAGACGCCGACATTCAGCCAGATAAAGATGTCCAAACCATGTCTGCTTGGCCTTGGACGCTACAATTTGATTGCAGCGAGCGAGGGCTTGGCGGAAATCCGCCAGCTATTCGTTATCCTCGGGCGGGGTTCCGCCAGCATCATTGAACACCAGGCCGTGCTTGCGCAGTTTGTCGTGCAGCGTTTTGCGTGGCAGACCCAGGGCCTCGGCAACGCTGCGCAGCGAGCTATGGGGCCGTGCGAGTTCGGCTGCGATCAGGGCGCGCTCGAAAGCGTCTACCTGCTCGCCAAGCCCGTGGGCTGAGTCAGTACTGCTGGCCTCAGAAGCACGAGCGGGATCGTCGAGACCCAGTTCAAGCCCCAACGCGAAGCGTTCGGCGGTGTTCTGCAACTCACGCACATTGCCCGGCCAGGCATGCCGAAGCAGCTGTGCACGCTGCTCCGGACGCAGCTCACGGATCGGCAGGGCGTGGCGGCTCGCGGCGGTCTCGGCAAAATGCTGGAACAGGAACAGCAGGTCCTCGCTGCGTTCGCGCAGCGGCGGGATGCGCAGGGGGGCGACATTCAGGCGGTAATAGAGATCGGCGCGGAAGCGGCCTTGGTCTGCGGCCTGGCGCAGATCCTCCTTGGTCGCGGCGATCACCCGGATGTCCAGCGGGATCGACTGGTTGCCACCGAGTCGCTCGACGACCCGCTCCTGCAGCATGCGCAGCAGCTTTACCTGGACATCCAGGCTCATGCTCTCGATCTCGTCTAGGAACAAGGTCCCACCGTTGGCGAACTCGAACTTGCCGATACGGCGTTTTTGCGCGCCGGTAAAAGCTCCGGCTTCGTGTCCGAACAGCTCGCTTTCCACCACTGATTCGGCCAGCGCTCCGGCATTGATCGCCACGAACGGCCCGTTGCGACGGCTGGAAAGGTCGTGTAGCGCACGGGCTACTACCTCTTTGCCCGCGCCGGTTTCGCCAAGGATGAGCACGTCGGCCTGGGTCCCGGCAAGCGCGCCGATCTGCTCACGAAGGCGCTGCATGGCAGGCGATTGGCCGAGCAGACGGGTCGACAACTGCTGACGGTCGGCCAGGGCCAGGCGTAGGCTGCGGTTGTCGAGCACCAGCTGGCGTAGGGCGAGGGCGCGACGGACGCTGTCGAGCAGTGCCTCGCTGGGGAAGGGTTTTTCAAGAAAGTCATAGGCACCGGCGCGCATGGCTTGAACCGCCAGCTGGATATCACCATGGCCGGTAATCAGCAGCACCGGTAGCTCGCGGTCGATCGCATGTAGCTGTTGCTGCAGCTCCAGGCCGTCTATGCCGGGCATGCGGATGTCGCTGACCACCACGCCACCCCACTCCACCGGCAGCATGCCTGGAAGACCGCGTGCATCGCTCAGGCTGAGCACCTTTAGCCCGGCGAGGTCGAGGGTCTGGCTCAGTGCCTTACGCAGATGGGGATCGTCATCGACCAGGATGACCTGAGTCTGCGGGTCGATCGGGTGGGTCATGCTAGTCCTCGCTTGGAAAGGCGACACCGGGGTCGGCGCAATGCAGGTAAAGACTGATCTGCGCGCCGCCCTCTGGATGGTTGGCCAAGGTCAGTTCACCGTCCAGGGCTCGGGCCAGGGTATCGCAGATGGCCAGCCCCAGGCCCAACCCCTGAGCGCTGGTCTTGGTAGTGAAGAAGGGCTCGCGGGCCCGTCGCATCGCCTCGTCGGAAAAGCCCGGTCCGTTATCGCGCAAGGTCAGCAGCACGCCTTCGCCCTGCCGCTCGGCGCGCAGCCAGATGCGACGCACCGGCGGGCGCTCGACCAGGGCGTCCAAGGCGTTGCTCAACAGGTTGGAGATAATCTGCCGTAGTCGCGTCTCGCCGGCCTGAACCCAGAGTGTGGCGTCCGGCAGGTCACGAATCAGTTCTACGCCCATGGCCTGACGCCGCTTGGCCAGCAACGCCAGCGCGTCGTCCAGCGCTGGCTGCAGCGCAACCCGCTCCGGGGCATGGCGGTCGCGGCGGGCGAAGGCGCGCAGATGAGCGATGATCGAAGCCATGCGCGCGGTCAGCTCGCTGATCAACCGAAGGTTGTCGCGCGCCTCGTCGTTTCGCTGCTGGTCGAGCAGGACGCCGGCGTTGTCGGCATAGCTGCGAATCGCCCCAAGCGGCTGGTTGAGTTCATGGCTGATGCTCGCTGACATGGTGCCGAGCGCCGAGAGCTTGCCGGCCTGCAGCAACTCGTCCTGAGCGCGGACCAGCTCCTGCTGAGCTTGCTCGCGTTCCAGCACCTCTTCCTTGAGTCGGCTGTTCAGGGCTTCCAGGTCGTAGGTCCGTTCCTGCACGCGGCGCTCGAGTTGTTGCCTCGCTTTGGCATCCAGGGCGATACGCTCGAGGTAATGGCGACGCCGCTGCATCAGCAGGCCAAGCAACAGCAAGAGCGCTGCGAGGGTCGCTGCGCCGATCGCGACGACCGTCTGCACGGGTCGTTCGACCAGGCTGATCGGCGCCAGGATGCGCACCGTCCAACCGGTTTCCTTGAGTTCGCGGCTCTGAATCAGCCAGGTATCGATATCGAGCGTCAGGTCACGGGGTTCTAGCGTTGGATAGGGGCGTTCGGAGGCGATCTGCTCGCGCTCCTCAATATCCAGCGCACGGCTGGCGCGGAACCGCCATTCTGGTTTCGAGGTGAGGATCACCACACCGAAACTGTCGGTCACCATCAGTTGCTCGGGCGTGCTGCCCCATAGCGTCTCGGTATGGTCCAGGTCCACCTTGACCACCAGCACGCCAAGGATCTCGTCGCCATCGCGAACAGCGGCCCCGAAGTAGTAACCGCGCTTGCCCGAGGTGGTGCCGAGGCCGAAGAAGCGGCCCAGCTCACCGGCCATGGCTTCTCGGAAATAGGGCCTGAAGGCGAAGTTTCGACTGACGAAGCTGTCTTCCTCGTTCCAGTTTGACGCGGCCAGCGTGTCGCCGTCCGGCGCCATCAGATAGATCACATCGGCGCCGGTTTCCTTGCGCAGCTGATCCAACAGGCGGTTGGCCTGATCCTTGGCGGCTGGGTTGTCGGGCTGACGCAGCGCCGTGCGCAGGGTCGGCAGGTCACCGAGGATGCGCGGCAGCACTTCGTAGCGGCGCAGCGAGCCGAGCAGGTTGGCGACGTAAAGATCGAGCGTTTGGCGGTTCTGCTCGATCAGCTCGTTGCTGTAATAACGTTTGGCCAGTTGCTGCAGCGGCCACAGCAGCGGCGCCAACAACAATGCAACCACGGCCAGGTTGCGCCAGCGAGGGCGGCGGGGGGTATCGGGTGAAGTCATGCAGATGCGCCTGTGGTTCGGGCGCCATTATGCACGTCCGACCCGCTTTGGTGCTTGAGGCTAGGTGAGCGGCTTAGTCGGCTGGACCAGCGTCGGTACTATCAGACGCTTTGCGCAGCCGGTGCGCTGTGATCCGCCTGAGCACGGGGCATATCGCCAAGGCACTGTTGCAGGGCGGTTTCCCAGTCTGGCAAGGTTATCTGCCAATCGCGCTGCAGGCGCGCGCAGCTGAGGCGGGAATTAAGCGGCCGCTGAGCAGCCGTGGGGTAATTGGCAGACAGGATAGGCTCTATCCTTGCGCGCAGCAGGCCCTGGCTCTGCAGATGTTGAGCGATGTGGCAGGCGAAGCCGTACCAGGACGTCTCCCCTCTGGCGGTCAGGTGATAAAGCCCGCTGGGCCCGCCCGCACCGCTACGCCGTTTGCGTACCATCTCGGCGGTGGCCGCTGCGATGGTTCCGGCCCAGGTTGGCGCGCCGATCTCATCGTCGACTACCGACAGCGAGTCGCGCTCCTGTAGCAGGCGTCGCATCGTCAGCAGAAAGTTGCGCCCGTGCAACGAGTAGACCCAGCTGGTGCGCAGGATCAGGTGGTCGCCGCCTACGGCCTGAATCGCTTGTTCACCGGCCAGCTTGCTCGCCCCGTATACGCTCAGCGGAGCTGGTACATCTTCTTCACTGTAGAGCCCGGTCTTGCGGCCGTCGAAGACGTAGTCGGTGGAATAGTGGATCAGCGGTACACCCAGGGCTGCCGCCTCCTCGGCGAGCACACCAGGGCCGATGGCGTTCACTGCAAAGGCTCGCTCACGGTCGTCTTGCGCGGGGTCAACCGCGGTGTAGGCGGCCGCGTTGATGATCAGGTCGGGACGCAAAAGGCGAACCTGTCGACGAATCTGCGCCGGCTCGGCCAGGTCCAGCAGCTTGTGACCCAGCGCGAGCACCTTTCCTTCACCGGCAAGCGCCAGTTGCAGCTCCCGAGACAGTTGCCCCGAGCTACCGGTGACGAGGATTTTCATGCAAACAGCTCCGCTTCGCTGAGTACTTTGCCGTCGATATCTTTCTTCGAAAGCTGGGGCGGCTCGGTGAATGGCCAGTCGATGCCGATCTGCGGGTCATTCCAGAGCAAAGAGCGCTCATGGGCTGGCGCGTAGTAGTCGGTGGTCTTGTAGAGGAATTCGGCGCTCTCGCTGAGCACCACAAAACCATGAGCAAAGCCTTCCGGGATCCACAGCTGGCGCTGGTTATCGGCACTCAGGCGGGTGCCGACCCAGCGACCGAACGTCGGCGAGCTGCGGCGCAGGTCCACCGCGACATCGAATACTTCGCCGGCCACGACCCGCACCAACTTCCCCTGGGGCTGCTGAATTTGATAGTGCAGGCCGCGCAGCACGCCGCGCTGGGATTTGGAATGATTGTCCTGAACGAACTGGCGCGTGAGCCCCGTGGCCGCTTCGAAAGCGGCCGCGTTGAAGCTCTCGTAGAAGAAACCGCGTTCGTCGCCGAATACCTTGGGCTCGACAATCAGCACATCGGGAATGTCGGTTTCGATGACCTTCATGCGTCTTCACCCGCCAGCTTGAACAGGTACTGGCCGTAGCCGGTCTTGCCCAGGGCATCGGCGCGCTGCAAGAGCTGTTCGCGGTCGATCCACTTGTGCTGATAGGCGATCTCTTCCAGGCACGCGACCTTCAGGCCTTGACGGTGCTCGATGGTCTGCACGTACTGCGAGGCTTCGAGCAGGCTGTCGTGGGTGCCAGTGTCGAGCCAGGCGAAGCCGCGGCCGAAGCGCTCTACATTCAGGTCGCCGCGCTTGAGATAGGCATTGTTGACGTCAGTGATTTCCAGCTCTCCGCGCGGCGAGGGCTTGATCGACTTGGCAATCTCGATGACGTCGTTGTCGTAGAAATACAGCCCGGTTACCGCATAGCTGGACTTCGGCTTGGCTGGCTTCTCTTCGATCGACAGGGCCTTGCCGGTCTCGTCGAAGTCGATCACGCCGAAGCGCTCCGGGTCCTTGACCCAGTAACCGAACACCGTCGCGCCTTTTTCTTGCGCCGAGGCACGCTGCAATTTCTCGGTGAAATGCTGGCCGTGGAAGATGTTGTCGCCAAGGATCAGGCACACCGAGTCGTCGCCGATGAAGTCTTCACCGATCAGGAACGCCTGGGCCAGGCCGTCCGGAGAAGGCTGCTCGGCGTAGCTGAAGTTAACGCCGAACTGGCTGCCGTCACCCAGCAGGTTCTTGTACTGCGGCAGGTCCTGCGGCGTTGAAATCAGCAGGATGTCGCGAATCCCGGCGAGCATCAGCACCGAAATCGGGTAATAGGCCATCGGCTTGTCGTAGATCGGCAGCAGCTGCTTGGATACGCCCAGGGTGATGGGGTGCAGCCGGGTGCCGGAGCCTCCAGCGAGGATGATTCCTTTCATGCGTTCTCCAGGGCGCCGAGGCGCTCACGTTGATAGCTGCCGTCCTGAACGCGACGGCACCATTCGAGGTTGTTCAAATACCACTGCACGGTCTTGCGCAGGCCGGTCTCGAAGGTCTCCTGCGGGACCCAGCCGAGCTCGCGCCCGATCTTGCTGGCGTCGATGGCGTAGCGCAGGTCGTGACCGGGGCGGTCCTTGACGAAAGTGATCAGGTCCTCGAAACGTTCGAGGCCTTCGGGCTTCTGCGGCGCCAGCTCTTCGAGCAGGGCGCAGATGCCGCGCACCACGTCGATGTTCTTTTGCTCGTTGTGACCGCCGATGTTGTAGGTCTCGCCGACCTCGCCTTCGCTGACCACCTTGAACAGGGCGCGCGCATGGTCCTCGACGAACAGCCAGTCACGTACCTGGGTGCCGTTGCCGTAGACCGGCAGCGGCTTGCCATCCAGCGCGTTGAGGATCACCAGCGGAATCAGCTTCTCGGGGAAGTGATACGGCCCGTAGTTGTTCGAGCAATTGGTGATCAGTACTGGCAGGCCGTAGGTGCGCTGCCAGGCCCGGACTAGATGATCCGACGAGGCCTTGCTCGCCGAATAGGGCGAGCTGGGCGCATAGGGTGTGGTTTCGGTGAACAGGTCATCGACGCCGTGCAGGTCGCCGTACACCTCGTCGGTGGAGATGTGGTGGAAGCGGAAGGCTTCGCGGCGCTCGGCTGGCAGGGATTGCCAATAGGCACGTGTTGCCTCGAGCAGCTGATAGGTGCCGACTATGTTGGTCTGGATGAACTCTGCCGGGCCGTCGATTGAGCGATCGACATGGGATTCGGCGGCCAGGTGCATGATAGCGTCCGGCTGGAAGTCCAGCAGCGCTTCGCTGACGCGCTCGCGATCGGCAATGTCGGCTTGAAGGAATTGGTATCGGTCGCTGCTGTGGACATCGGCCAGCGACTCGAGATTGCCGGCGTAGGTCAGCTTGTCCAGGTTGAGGACGCTGTGCCCGGTGTCTTGGATAAGATGGCGGATCAGAGCAGAGCCGATGAATCCGGCTCCGCCGGTTACGAGAATGCGCATGATTGAGAGGCTTCCTTGGCGCGCTACAGAGCTACAGGCTCTTGGCATGTCGGCAGGATAGACCCGCCGAAAATACAAAAATTCCCGCCCATAGTGCTGAACTCCGAACGGGTATGAAGGTTACTGACTGCGTTTGTTCCGGCAACCCGCTGGCCAGAGCCCCGCCAAGCCTGGCAGGTGATTCGCCTGTTTTGCTCATGAGTTTCCGTGCATGACGCCAACGCGTCTGGGCTCAACCCTGACGTTAGGGTAATTCGACCAAAGCGGCGATGCAGGCAGGTGGCAAAAATGCAGTAACATCATGGCGATATCAACTGTTAGGTGGCAATGGAATGCACACTTGTAACGAGCAACTCGTCGAGTTTCTGAGTATGACTGCGCGCAGCCTGTCGCAACTGAGCGAGGCCGTGACCACCTATTCGTTCGAGATGATGGCCAGCGAAGACCCTGCCGTGCGCATCGCTAGCCGCCGCATGGTGTCGCGGGTCTCGCAGATCCAGTCGACCTTTGAGCACCAGCTACGACTGTTCGGTGCGCTGACCGGCGTCGAGCACGCTGCGGGCGGTTCAGTGTTCGAGGTCGAATTACAGCCGTCGCCCGAGGGTGACCCGCTTACCAGCGACGATCACTAACGCAACGACTGCCGCAGCCGCGACAACGCACCGAGGAAGAACACCGCGCCGATCGCCAGCAGCGCCAGCAGTTGTGGCCAGATCACCGAGACGCCAGCGCCGCGGAAGAGAATGGCCTGCGCCAGTTCGACGAAATGGGTGGTCGGTGCCGCTAGCATGATGTGCTGGATCAGCGCAGGCATGCTCTCGCGCGGGGTCACGCCACCGGAGAGGATCTGCAGCGGGATCAACGTGAGGATTACCAGCAGACCCAGTTGCGGCATCGAGCGCGCCACCGTGCCGAAGAAGATGCCCATGGACGTCGCGGCAAACAGGTGCAGCGCGGCGCCACTGGCAAACAGCAGCAGCGAGCCCTGAATCGGGATGTCGAGCCAACCCTCGACAACGAAGCGCAGCGCGAACGCCGCGGCGGCCAACACCACCAATCCCATCGCCCAGACCTTGCCGACCATGATCTCGAATGGCGTCACCGGCATCACCAGCAGGTGCTCGATCGTGCCGTGTTCGCGCTCGCGGATCAGAGCGGCGCCGGTGAGGATGATCGCCAGCATGGTGATCTGGTTGATCACCTCGTTCACGGCACCGAACCAGGCGCGATTCAGGTTGGGGTTGAAGGCCGTGCGCACGACGGCTTCGACCGGCAGGGCATCAACGCTGCGGTAGCGGCGGACGAAGTCGGCCGTCTCGCTGGCGATGATCTGCTGGATCTGGCCTGCCCCGGTGAACGCCTGGCTGACCTGGGTGGCGTCGACATTGAGCTGGATTGTCGGCTGGCGACCGGCCAGTAAATCTGCCTGGAAGTTCGGCGGGATGTTCAGGGTGAAGGTGTAGAGGCCGGCATCCATGCCGCTGTCCATCTGCTGCAGGGTGATGGCCTTGGGCTCAATGAAGTAGGGCAGCTGGAAGGCGTTGACGATACGCAGCGAGGCCTGCGACCGATCCTCGTCGACCACGGCGATGCTGGCGCGGTGCGGCGCCTCGGGCACGGCGGTGGCGCCTTCGTAAATGGCCAGGGTGAACGAATAGATGATCAGCACCAACATTGCCGGATCGCGGTAGAGGCTGCGCAGCTCCTTGAGGCCGAGCTGGATGATGTTGCTGAGCTTGCGCCGGATATTGGCCATGCTATTTCTCCTGCTTGCGCAGGCCGGCGACGCTGAGCAGGGTCAGCAGCGGAATCGCCAGGAGCATCGGGATGAAATACGGGTACAGGTCGGCCAGGCCCAGCGCCTTGGAAAACACTCCGCGGCTGATGATCAGAAAATGGCTGGTGGGATAGAGTTTGCCGATAAAGGCGCCGAACCCTTCCATTGCCGAGATTGGGTGGATCAGCCCGGAAAATTGGATTGCCGGTAGCAGGGTAACGATGGTGGTGCCGAAAATGGCTGCGATCTGGCTGTTGAGTATCGACGACATCAACAGGCCCAGCCCGGTGGCGCAGGTCACGTAGAGCAACGCGCCGAGGCAGAGGGTCAGGATGCTGCCCTTGATCGGGATGCCGAAGACGAACACCGCCAGCAGTGCCAGGGTGGCGAAGTTGAACATGCCCAGGGCGATGTAGGGCAGCTGCTTGCCGAGCAGGAACTCCAGGCGGGTGGTCGGGGTGACGTAGAAGTTGGTGATCGAGCCCAACTCCTTCTCGCGCACGACACCCAAGGCGGTGAGCATCGCCGGGATCATCATCAAGAGCAGCGGAATCATCGCAGGCGCCATGGCTGGAAGGCTCTGCACGTCGGGGTTGTAGCGGTAGCGGATGGCTACGTCGGCTGGCGCCAACTGCCCGTCTACGCCGGCTTCGCGGGCCAGTTGCTGCAGGTAGGTCAGATGGATGCCCTGCACGTAGCCTTTGATGGTGTCGGCCCGCATGGGCATGGCGCCATCGATCCAGAACGCGACCTGAGGCACGGCCCCGCGTTTGAGGTCGCGGCCGAAATTGGGTGGGATTTCCACCGCCAGGCTGATGTCGCCGCTGCGCAGGCGTGCATCCAGTTCGGCATGGCTGGCCAGGGCCGGCTTTTCCAAGAAGTAGCGCGAGCCGGCGATGTTCTGCAGGTAATGCTGGCTGGTGGTGGTCTGATCCCCGTCGAGCACGGCATAGGTCAGGTTTTCCACGTCGAAACTGACCCCGTAACCCATGATGAACATCAGTAGCACGCTGCCGAGCATCGCCAGCGTTGCGCGGATCGGGTCGCGGCGCAGTTCCATGGCCTCGCGGCGGGTGTAGCTGAGCAGCCGCCGCAGGCTGAAACGTGCCTGGCGGCCACTGTTGCTGGACGCTTCGATCGGGCCGTGCGTAGCGGTTGAGGTGGCTGCCGGCTGTTCGCCGGCATGCGCCGCGGCGGCTTCCTCCAAGTAGGCGATGAAGGTTGCTTCGAGCGTCGGCAGCCCGCGCTTGGTCATCAGCGCTTGTGGCGTGTCGCTGTCGAGTACCCGGCCGGCGTGCATCAACGAAATGCGGTCGCAGCGCAGTGCCTCGTTCATAAAATGGGTCGAGATGAAAATGGTCACGCCGTCTTCACGTGACAGCTGCACCAGCAGTTCCCAGAAGCCGTCGCGGGCAACCGGATCGACGCCGGAAGTGGGCTCGTCGAGAATCAGGATTTCGGGATTGTGGATCACCGCCACCGCCAGCGACAGGCGCTGACGCACGCCTAGCGGCAAGCGACTGGGCAGGCTGTCGGCATCGCCGGTGAGATCGAAGCGCGTGAGCATCTCCTGCACGCGCGGCCCGCGCCGTTCGACCGGCAGGTGGAACAGCCGGGCGTGCAGGTCGAGGTTCTGCCGCACGGTCAGCTCGCTGTACAGCGAGAACGCCTGGGACATGTAGCCGACGCGTTGGCGGGTCTGCATGTCGTGCGGGTCCACCGGCTTGCCGAACAGCAGCGCCTCGCCCTCGCTGGCCGGCAGCAGGCCGGTGAGCATTTTCATGGTGGTGGTCTTGCCGCAGCCGTTGGAGCCGAGGAAACCGAAGATTTCGCCACGGGCGATGCGGAAATTGACCTGATCCACCGCGACGAAATCGCCGAAGCGCATCGTCAAACCGTGGGCCTCGATCGCAATGCTGTCGCTATGCGGCTGCGGCGGGATGACCAGTTCTCGATGCTGATTGCGTTTGGCGTCCGGCAGCAGGCGGATGAAGGCCTGCTCCAGCGAGTCGCTGGCGGTGCGCGCCAGCAATTCGGCTGGCGTGCCGGTGGCCAGCACGCGGCCGGCGTCCATCGCCACCAGATGGTCGAAGCGCTGCGCCTCATCCATATAGGCGGTGGCCACCAGCACACTCATCTGTGGGCGCTCGCGGCGGATGCGCTCGATCAGCTCCCAGAACTGTGCACGCGACAGCGGATCGACGCCGGTAGTGGGCTCGTCGAGGATCAACAGATCGGGGTCGTGGATCAGCGCGCAGCAGAGGCCGAGCTTCTGTTTCATGCCGCCGGAGAGTTTGCCCGCCGGCCGTTCGAGAAAGGGCGCGAGGCCCGTGCTGCGGGTCAGTTCAGCAATGCGCCAGTGGCGCTCCTCGCCCGCCTGGCCGAACAAGCGACCGAAGAATTCGAGATTCTCGAAAACGGTGAGCGTTGGATACAGATTCTTGCCCAGCCCCTGAGGCATGTAGGCGATACGCGGGCAGACCCTGCGCCGGTGGCCGGGGTCGGCGATGTCGCCGCCGAGTACGCCTATCGTGCCCTGCTGCAGCTTTCGCGCCCCGGAGATCAACGCCAGCAGGCTGGACTTGCCCACCCCATCGGGGCCGATCAGGCCGACCATGCATCGCGCGGGCAAGGTCAGCGTCAGCTCATCCAGAGCACGCGTCTTGCCGTATTGCAGGCTGACCCCGGCAACCTGCACCACCGAATCGAGCGGCTCGCTCATGGCGTTACATTGATCTGCAGATCGGCGGGCCACTCGCTTTCAGCGTCGAGCTTCAGATAGGCCATGCCCGGCAGGCCGGTCTTGACCTGCTCCATGTGACGCTTGAGCAGTTCCGGATCGATGCGTGCCTTGACCCGGAACATCAGTTTTTCGCGCTCGCTTTCGGTTTCCACGGTCTTTGGTGTGAATTGCGCCACGCTGGCTACATAACTGACCTTGGCCGGAATCACGTACTGCGGAGCGGCGTCGATCACCAGCCGTACCTCGGCGCCGATCGCCACGCGTCCGGCCTGACGTTCGGGCAGGAAGAAGGTCATGTAGACGTCGGCCAGATCGACCAGATTGAGCAGCTTGCCCCCCGCGCCGAGGACTTCGCCGGGCTGCGCCACGCGGTATTGCACGCGAGCCACCCGGTCGCTCTTCAGTTCGCTGTCGCGAATGTCTGCCTGCAGTCGTTCAACGCCGGCTTGTGCCGCCTCGACAGCCGAGCGCGCCTCGATCACCTGGGATTTCGCTGCAGCAATGC
This sequence comes from Pseudomonas sp. NPDC077408, assembly GCF_050269105.1. Taxonomy (NCBI): domain Bacteria; kingdom Pseudomonadati; phylum Pseudomonadota; class Gammaproteobacteria; order Pseudomonadales; family Pseudomonadaceae; genus Pseudomonas; species Pseudomonas sp. NPDC077408. The sequence continues at coordinate 20,427 of NZ_JBNNHS010000010.1, read as the reverse complement.
CGGCGTCGGCAGACACCACTTGTGAGCGTGCGGCGGCGAGCGCCGCCTGGGCGCTTTGCATCGCGGCCAGGTCATCGTCGAGCTGCTGTCGCGCCATGGCGTTGCGCGCCACCAGGGTTTCGGTCCGTTGATGGCGCTTCTGGGCGGCGGTCAGTTCGGCTCGGCGCTGGGTGACGACGGCTTCGGCGGTGGCGCGCTCGCTTTCCCGCTGAGCGACCATGGCCTCTGCGGTAAGGATGGCATTCTCGCCCTGGCGGACCTGCGCACGCGCCTGGTTCAATTGCGCCTGGAGCACATCGGTATCCATACGCGCCAGTACCTGGCCCGGCTGGACGAAGTCACCCTCGTCCACGAGGATTTCAATCACTCGGCCCGGGCTCTTGGTGGCGACATCAATCTCGGTCGCTTCGATGCGACCATTACCGCTGGCGAACCCTTCGCCGAGACCGCTGGGGCGCAATTCGTTCCACAGCAGCGCCCCGATGACGGCAATCACGGCGGCGGCTGCAAGAACCTTGAGTGCGGCTCGGGTGCGTGGCTGACTCATGACTCTGCTCCGGCTATTAATCGTCCGGAGTCATCTTAGGCGCTCTAATACGCTACTTGTGTGTATCTGGATCAATTTTGAGGCGATTAGCGCCTACCGTACGGCAGTTGCTCAGGGCAGTTGTCGGGCATGGCTCAGCGTCCATTCGAGAATATCGGCACTGATCCTGTCGCTGGCCTGGCCGAAGGCGTCGACCACACTTTCCACGCTGGGGTCGGCGCTCGGCTGACGGACTTCGAAGCGGCGGTTGGCCAGGGTGCGCTGGTCGTTGCGATTGACCAGCCGCGCATCGAGGGTAATCACCACCACCGGCTTGCCATCGATGTAGACGGTCTGGAAGGCGCGCAGATCGCTGTGCAGGCTGAGGTCCGCATAGAGATTGACGTCTTCGTTGCTTACCGAAGGCATGCGCCCGTCGCGCTGGAAGGCTTCGATCAGGCGGTCGCGCAGCAGCACCGGCGCAGCGTCGCTCCAGCGTGCGCCGCCGTAGGCACTGATTTCGTTGCCCTGCGGCACGACGGCGATGCGCTGGCCGGAGAGGATGCGGCTGGCCTGCGGTGTGTTGATGCGCAGCGCTTGCTGGATGGTCGGCTCGCTGGCTTGCTGCGGCGTCGGTGTGGTCGGCAGCAAAAAGATCCGCAGGGTCTCGGACTCCGGCAGCACCGAACAGGCGGCGAGGGCCGAGAGCAGCCCGAGCAGCGCAAAGCGGGACAGGGATTGGCGAAGGCTCATGGGTTGAACTCCTGCAGTTTGTCGCGGCCGAGGAGGAAACCACTCGGGTTGTCTTCCAGGCGCTGGGTGACCCGGCGCAGCGCACCGAGGGTGCTGCGCAGTTCGTTGATCGCCGGGCCGAGTTCGTTGAAGCCCTGCATGCCATTGTTCAGCGCGCCCTGGTTTTCTTCGAGCAAGGTATCCAGACGCGAGGTGGTGCGGTCCAGCGCGCTCATCGATTGCGCTGCGCTGTCCAGTACGCTGCGGCCCTGATCATCGAGCAGGTCGTTGGCGTTGCGTGTCAGGCTCGACAGCTCACCCATCACGGTATTGGCTTGTTGGCTCAGTTGGTTGAATTGCTGGAGTGTCTGGGACAGATCGCCGCGTTGCTCCGAGAGCACGCTGGTGGCCTGTTCCAGGTGCTCCAGCGTGCGGCTCAGGCGCGTGGTGTTCTCCTCGGAGAAGATCTGGTTGGCGCTGAGCAGCAGGTTGTTGATGTTGCTCATCAGGTCTTCGCCGTTTTCCAGCAGTGCGCTGAGTGAGGACGGGTCGGCGATGATCAGCGGTGGGTCTTCGCGGTCGCCTTCGAGCCGCGGGGCATCCGGGGTGCCGCCGTGCAGCTGGATGACCATGCTGCCAGTGATATTGGCCAGCGCCAGGCGCGCCTGGGTATCGGTTTTGATGGGCGTGCCGGCGTAGACGCGGATCCGCGCTCGAACCTTGCGCGGGTCGTCTGGCTGCAGCCACAGCTCGGTGACATCGCCGACTTTGATGCCGCTGTATTCCACCGAGCTGCCACTCGACAGCCCGCTGACGGCCTGGCTGAAGCCGATAACGTAATAGCTGTACTCCCGGTCCATGCTGGATTTGCCCAGCCACAGGGCGAAGAGCAGGGCGCAGCCGACGGCTGCCACGGTGAACAGTCCGATCAATACATGATGGGCGCGAGTTTCCATTATGGTTTCTCCAACCGTTGCGCGGCTTCGTGCGCGGCGCGGCCACGAGGGCCGTGAAAATATTCGCGAATCCATTCGTCGTCAGTGGCGGCGACCTTTTCCAGCGTGTCGACCACCAGTACGCGTTTTTGCGCCAGCACGGCAATGCGGTCGCATATGGTGTACAGCGTGTCTAAGTCGTGGGTGACCAGAAATACGCTGAAGCCCAGCGCATCGCGCAGGGTCAGGATCAACTGGTCGAAGGCCGCCGCGCCGATAGGGTCGAGGCCCGCGGTGGGTTCATCGAGAAACAGCACCTCCGGATCCAGCGCCAGCGCGCGAGCCAGGGCGGCGCGCTTGACCATACCGCCGGACAACTCGTCGGGATACTTGCAGGCGGCTTCCGGCGGCAGGCCAGCCAGCGCCAGCTTCTGCCGTGCCAGATGTTCGGCATCGGCGCGCTTGAGGCCGATGTGCTCGATCAGCGGCAAGGCAACGTTTTCCTGGAGGTTGAGCGAGGTGAACAGGGCGCCGCGCTGGAACAGCACGCCGAAGCGCCGCTCGACTTCCGAGCGGCGCTGGGTCGAGAGCTTCAGCAGGTTCTCACCGAACACCTTCACGCTACCGGCATTGGGCCGGCGCAGGCCGACGATGCTGCGCAGCAGCACCGACTTGCCAGTGCCGGAACCGCCGACCACGCCAAGGATTTCGCCGCGACGGATATCCAGATCGAGATTGACGTGCACCGCCTGTTTGCCGAAGCGATTGACCAGGCCCTGGACCTGGATCACGGGTTCGTCTGTTCTCACCAGCCCATCTCCATGAAGAACAGGGCGGCGACCGCATCGAGCAGGATCACCATGAAGATCGATTGCACCACGCTGGAGGTGGTGTGTTCGCCCACCGACTGCGCGCTGCCGCTGGCCTTGAAGCCCTCGAGACAGCCGATCACTGCGATCAGGAAGGCGAACACTGGCGCCTTGGCCATGCCGACCAGAAAGTGGTTGAGCGGGATGTCGCGCTGCAAGATGGTGAAGAACATGGCGGGCGAAATGTCCAGCGCCAAGGAGCAGACCACCAGCCCGCCGACGATGCCGCTGAGAATGCCGATAAAGGTCAGGATCGGAAGCGTGATCAGCATCGCCAGCACCCGTGGCAGTACCAGCAGCTCGATGGGGCTCAAGCCAAGGGTGCGGATGGCGTCGATTTCCTCGTTGGATTTCATCGCCCCGATCTGTGCGGCAAAAGCGCTCGCGGTGCGCCCGGCTAGCAGGATCGCCGCCAGCAACACGCCAAATTCACGCAGAAACGAGAAGGCAACAAGGTTGACCGTGTAGATGGTCGCGCCGAAATCGGCCAGCACCGTGGCGCCTAGAAAAGCCACCACCGCACCGACCAGAAAGGTCAGCAGGGCGACGATGGGGATCGCGTCCAGCCCGGTTTGCTCGATGTGCGCCACCAACGCTGTGACCCGCCAGCGCCGCGGGTTGGGGAGCACGGTGAACAGGGTCTGTAGGGTCAGGCCAATGAAGCCGAGCAGAGTGCGCTGCTGATTCCAGACACCCGACACGGTACGTCCAACATGGGCCAGCACATCGGCAAAGCCATTGGTGGCCGGCGCCTGCTCGGCTTCTGGCTGGTCCAGCGCGGCGGCGACGGTTTTCAACAAGGCTTGGCGTTCCGCCGGCAGCTGCGGCGCCCAGTCGCTCAGACGGGCCACCCGTGCGGGGCCGATCAGTTCGATCAGTAGCCCGGCGCCCGCGGTATCCAGCTCGCCAAGCGAATCGAGCTCGACCCGATCGGTGTCTGTGACCTGGCGGCGCGTGCGCTCAATCTCCCGCCGCAGCGTGGCGTAGTGCTGCAGGGTCCAGTCGCCGCCAATGGTGAGTGTGGCGTGGGCGTCCTGTGTCGGCTGCCGCTGCAGACTGCCTGGCAGCGAAGTGGGGTGCGTCAAAGTGGTATCCCGTAGTGCTGGTAGCGGGGCGGCATACGCCGTACCCCGTAGCATTGCCCAGATCCTAACAGTTCGGACCTCGATCACGAGGTTACGTTTAGGTCTCTGAGGCGTCGAATATGGGCAGTTGGTCGACAGCGGCGCAATTTGTTACAGGCCGGCACGAACTATCGACCGCTTCCGACCTCCATAGCGTGCACGCCGACGACCATGCTCGGTACGCGCTGCGTCGAGGGGCTGCTATCTTACGCCGCCTTTGTTGACGTCTTCATCACGCCCGCGATTCGGGCCCTGCCAACTTCACCTTTCCGATCTCAGCAAGAGCTACCGATTGCCTATGAATTACTTGCGCGTCCTGCCGTTCCTCGCGGTGCTAGCGGTCATCCTCTTCAGCGGATTGCGGCCGGAACCGGTTCCTCAGGTGTTCGACCAGCAGGACAAGCTGCACCACATGCTTGGCTTCGCCGCGCTGATGTTCTCGCTGCGCCTGGCCTTCCCGCAGTGGAGCGTGTTCTGGGCCGTGGCGGCAAGCCTGGCGGCGGCCACGCTGATCGAAGTCGGGCAGAGCCTGCTGCCCAATCGACAGGCGTCGCTGGGCGACATGCTCGCCAATACCCTTGGCGTTCTGCTTGGCTGGGGTTGCGCATACGTGGCTCATCAGTGGTACCTGCGCCGGATCGGCGTGACCACAGATCCCGAGCCATCCGACTCGCCCGAGCGGCTTGGAGACGCCGCCCGTCCGTGAGACCGGCGACAGTCGTCATCCGGCCGAGTCGCCACGCTGGCGCCGTGTTCGGCTGACGATTCCGGTAATGATCATGGCGATCAGCGCGCCGCCGGCTGCCAGCGCGATGTCCTTCTGTGGGTCCCAGCGATCATTCTGAGTGGCGAGAAAGGTGCGCCCCAGGCCGCCGTCTAACACTTCCGCGCCTGCCCATTCGATCAGCTCGTAAATCGCCGAGGTCGACAGCACGATGTCTATCGGCAATACCAGGCTCCAGAATCCAGGGCGCAGGCCCATGCGCACCAGCACCTCACGCATCGGATAGGCCAGAAGCAGCCCATAGCTGAAGTGTGCCAAGCGGTCGAACTGATTGCGCTCCCAACCCAGCTGTTCATTCAAGCCTTCGCCGGTCAGTGCCAGCCACCAATCGTTATAAGGCACGTTGGCGTAGGTGTAGTGGGCGCCAAGCTGATGGATGCAGAGATAAAGGAAGATCAGTGTCGCGGCGCTGCGGGAGGGCAGGTAGTGCTTGTGCCCCAGCAACAAGGCCGCTGCCAACCCCACCACCAAGAGGTTCTCCAACAGCCAGTCATGGCGGTTGAACGGATCGATCGCCAGCGCACCCCAGATCAACAGGAACAGGCCGACCAAAATCAAAAGGTAGCGTCGGTGTCGTCTGTCTGTGGCCATGCGTTCTCCAAAGTCGATTTCCTTGTTTTTTAGGACAAGCGCAACGACTTAAGGGTCCACCGCTCACGAATTCGACCGGTTATCCAACTTTTCCCGCCTGAGGAGTGTCACAAAACGTGACCCACAGCGAGGCGGACCATGCGGCTGACCCTAACAAACGACCTCACCACAGCACGCTTGCAGCCGCATGGCGTCTGCCTGTTGCTGCTGAGTGCGGTGCTGGTGGGGTGCGACGGCCAGCAGTCGGCGCTGAACCCCGCTGGTGCCGGCGCACAGAGCATCGCCACATTGTTCTGGTGGATGGCGGGCGGTGCGCTGGTCATCTGGCTGGTGGTGATGGGCATCGCCCTGTATGCCACCCAGGCACACCCGGAAGCTCACGGTATCCGCAGCGCCCGTTGGCTGATCATCGGCGGCGGGATCATTTTCCCCGTCGTGGTTTTGACCGGCCTGCTGATCTACGGGCTGATGCTGATGCCGCAGCTGCGCTCCGCCGAAAATGTCGCCCTGCGTGTCGAGGTGTCGGGTGAGCAGTGGTGGTGGCGGGTGCGCTACCGGACCGATGCGGGGGAGGCCGTTGAACTGGCGAATGAAATAAGACTGCCGGTGGGTGAGCGGGTGGCCTTCAGCCTGACCAGCCCGGACGTGATCCACTCGTTCTGGATCCCATCGCTGGGCGGCAAGGTCGACATGATTCCCGGTCGGGTCAACGAGCTGGTGCTGGAGCCGACCGAGACTGGCACCTTCCGTGGCGCCTGCGCCGAATACTGCGGCACCTCCCACGCGCTGATGAATTTCGCCGTAGTGGTGATGACCCGTGAGGCCTTCGATCAATGGCTAGCCGAACAGGCAGAGCCCGCACAGCAACCGGAAACGGAATTGCAGCAGGCGGGCCAGCAGGCCTTTCTCGCCAATGGCTGCGGTGCCTGTCATCAGGTGCGCGGCACGGCCGCCGACGGCACGGTCGGGCCCGACCTGACCCACGTCGGCAGCCGCCTGACCCTGGCAGCCGGCACGCTGCCGGCCGATGTCGACGCCTTCCGGCGCTGGATCGGCCACAGCAGCGCGATCAAGCCAGACGTGAAAATGCCCGCCTTCGGCATGCTGCCTGAGGCACAGCTGAGCGCCATGGCGCATTACCTGAAGGGCCTTGAATGAGCGAGCCGATTGCATACCGCGACCCGCAGGACGAAGCCCGCGCCAAAGGACAGGCCGAACGCCTTGCCGCAGCCTGGAAGACCCCCACCGGCTGGCGTTACTGGTCAGCGGTAAACAACACCGAGGTGGGCCTCTGGTACACCGGCGTGTCGTTCCTGTTTTTCCTCTTTGCCGGCGTGCTGGCGATGCTGATTCGCGCTCAGCTGGCGGTGCCGGATAACGATTTCCTATCGGCCGAAACCTATAACCAGGTGTTCACACTGCACGGCTCGGTGATGATGTTTCTCTTCGGCGTGCCGATTTTCGAAGCCTTCTCCATCCTGATCCTGCCGCAGATGCTCGGCGCACGAGACTTGCCGTTCCCGCGTCTGTCGGCCTATGGCTTCTGGTGTTTCATCATTGGTGGCGTGTTCGTCTGTGGCTCGATCTTTTTCGGCGTCGCGCCGCAGGGTGGCTGGTTCATGTACCCGCCGCTCACCACCACCTATCAGGACGGCCTCGGCGCGGATATCTGGCTGCTCGGGCTGTCATTCATCGAAGTGTCTTCGATCGCGGCGGCGGTGGAGCTGATCGTCGGCGTGCTGAAAACACGGCCGCCGGGGATGCGCATCAACCTGATCCCGCTGTATTCCTGGTACATCCTGGTGGTCGCGGGAATGATCCTGTTCGCGTTTCCACCGCTGATCGCGGGCGACCTGTTGTTCGAGCTGGAGCGCGCATTCGACTGGCCGTTCTTCGATGCCAGCCGTGGCGGTGACCCGCTGCTCTGGCAGCACCTGTTCTGGATCTTCGGCCACCCCGAGGTCTACATCATTTTCCTGCCCGCCGTGGCGCTGGTGGCGACCATCGTGCCCACCGCAGCCGGGCGGCCTATCGTTGGCTACAGCTTCATCGTGCTGGCAGCGGTCGGCACCGGGTTCATCAGTTTCGGGCTGTGGGTCCACCACATGTTCACCACCGGGATGCCGGGCATCTCGCTGGCCTTCTTCTCGGCGGCATCTGAAGCGGTGGCGATCCCCACTGGGGTGCAGATCTTCTGCTTCCTCGCGACTGCATTGGCGGGACGTTTCGTCAAATCGGTACCGATGCTGTTCGTCGCCGGTGCGCTGGCGATCTTCGTGCTGGGCGGGCTGACCGGCGTGATGGTGGCGCTGGCGCCGTTCGATTTCCAGGCGCACGACACCTATTTCATCGTCGCGCACCTGCACTACGTGCTGATCGGCGGCATGTTGTTCCCGGTCATCGCCGGCCTCTACTACTTCTTCCCGCTGGCGATGAGCAAGACACTGTCGGACCGGCTCGGGCGGATCGCCTTCTGGCTGATGTTCATCGGCTTCAACATCGCCTTCCTGCCCATGCACTTCACCGGCCTGCTGGGCATGCCGCGGCGTGTCTACACCTATGCGCCGGGTATGGGCTTCGACGTGCTGAATATGGTGTCCACGGTGGGCGCTTTCATCCTCGCCACCGGCGTCGCGGTGCTGGTCTGGGATGTGTTGCGGCCCAAGGGCAAACAGCCCTACAGCAAGCGCAATCCGTGGAACGCCGGGACCCTTGAATGGCTGGCAGAAATGCCCGGCAGGGCCTGGGGCGCGCGTTCGATTCCGATCATCAAGAGCCGCTACCCACTGTGGGATCAGCCAGACCTGATGCGGGACGTGGATGCTGGTCGCTTCTACCTGCCGGACGCCGAGGAGGGCAAACGCGAGACCCTGATCAGCAGCATCATTGATGCCGAGCCGATCCAGTGCCTGCGCGTGCCGGGCCCGACCTTCTTGAGCATGTGGGCGGCCATCTTCACCGGTGGGCTGTTCATCTTCGCGACCTACAGCTGGTATGTCGCAGCGCTGGTAAGTGCCGGCCTCGCGCTGATCACCATCCTCATCTGGCTGTGGACCGGCACGGCGGTGATCCCGGAAAAGCCAAAAAAGGATATCGGCCTGGACGTGACGGTGCCGCTCTATGCCTCCGGCGCAAAGTCGGTGGGCTGGTGGGCCACCTTTATCACCATGATCGGCGACATGAGCGCCTTCGGCAGTCTGGTATTCGGCTACTTCTTCTTCTGGACCGTGCACGAGAATTTCCCGCCCGCCGATGCCGCCGGCCCCGGCGTGTTCTGGCCGGTACTGGGACTGGGATTGATTGCAGCGTCCTGGGCGCTGACGCTGCTGGCGCGGCACTGCAACTTTCGCGATCAGGCGGCGGGCTTCTACGGCTCGCTGGGGCTGGCAGCGATCTGCACCCTGGCGGGGGCCTACTCCATGTGGGCCGGGCCGCATTTCAGCGGCCTCGATCCCACCAGCAATGTCTATCCCGCCACGGTGTGGGTGCTGGTGCTCTGGTGCCTGATACACCTGTCCATCGGCCTGATCATGCAGCTCTATTGCTTGGCGCGACGTGCGGCCGGCCGGATGACGGCGGTGCATGACATCGATATCCGCAATATCGCGTTGTACTGGCATTTCATGCTCATCACCGTCGGCGTGACCGTCGCGGTCATCGCCGGCTTTCCGGAGGTGCTATGAGTGAAAACCTGAGCGAACAGCAACGGAATGGCGATCAGCAGGCCCCTGAAGCACCGCCGCAAGAGCGCGACACCCTCTGGCTGATCACCTTCAGCCCGACCATCTGGGCGGCGCACTTTCTGCTGTCCTACCTGGCTGTGTCTGTGTGGTGCGCGAAGGTGGCGGGCCGCAGCGGCGAGCTGGGCGACATTCGCATCGCCATCGGTGTGTTGACGCTCGTTGCGCTGGTCGGCATTGGGTTGACCGGCTGGAAAGGCTGGCGTCACCACTCCTTTGGGCATGCAACGGCGCCGCATGATTTCGACACCCCCGGCGATCGCCATCGCTTCCTTGGCTTCTCGACGCTGCTGTTGAGCGGCCTGAGCTTCGTTGCGACGATCTTCGTGGCGCTGTGCGTGGTCTTCATCAGGAGCTGCGCATGATCTGGCGGCGCCTGTCGTTCATGCTTGGCCTGACCACGCTGGGGGCGGTCTGGCTCGGTCCGCTGCCAGACATGGCCGATCGGCTGTTCGTCGGCCATATGCTGATGCACGTGATGGTGGTGGCGGTGGCGGCGCCGTTACTGGCGATCGGCCTTGCTGGCGGCCGGTTTGATTTCTCCAATCGCATCCCGTTTCTGTTCTCGCCGATCCTGGCTTCGGTGATCGAGTTGTTCGTGGTCTGGGCCTGGCACATGCCGGCGCTGCACCATGCGGCGCGCACCTCGCAATCGGCGGAGTTGTTGGAACAGGGCAGCTATCTGTTCGTTGGGCTGTTGGTCTGGCTCGCGGCATTCGGCGGCGTGCGTCATCAGCGCGCGCTGGCCGGCATTGCCGGCCTGCTGCTGACCTCGATGCACATGACGCTGCTCGGCGTGCTGCTGGCGATGTCGAGCCGACCGCTGTTCGAGCACACCGGCTCGGCACTCTCAGGCATGAGCCCGCTCGAGGATCAACAGATGGGCGGCGTGATCATGTTGGCTTTTGGCGGCAGCGCCTATCTTATCGGCGGGTTGTATCTGCTTTTCGGGCTATTACAGGACAAGCGCAATGCCTTTTCAGTCAGCTAAACGCAAGGTCCGGCGATGCTCGGCGCCGCTGCGGCGCTGGCTATGCTGGCTGACCGGTGGCTCGTGGAAGCGCGTTGGGGCGGCCATCGCGTTGATGGCAGCGCTGGCGGGCACGGGCGCGTTCGTGCTGGTTTCGCTGGGACTGGTCTCGATCAGTGCCAGCTCGGGTCATTGGAAGGCGACCGGCTGGATGCTGCACTACGCCATGCGTCGTGCGGTGAGCACGCAGTCGATGGGCATCAAGGTGCCGCCGCTGGACGATCCGGCGTTGGTGCTCAAGGGGGCTGGGCACTATCACACGGGCTGCCTGGCCTGCCATGGCGGCCCAGGCCAGGAACGTTCGCTGATCGTCCAGCAGATGACGCCCGAGCCGCCTTACTTGCCGCCGCAGATCGAGCACTGGGAGCCGCAGGAGCTGTTCTGGATTGTGAAGAATGGCGTGAAATTCACCGCCATGCCGGCCTGGCCCGCGCAGAAAAGGGACGATGAGGTCTGGGCCGTGGTGGCATTCCTCCAGGCGATGCCGAGCATGTCGCCCGAGCGCTATAAGCAGCTTGCGCTGGGCGGGCGCAGCGAAGAGACCGCCAAACCCGTCACGCCCGATCATCTGCGGCCGCTGAAGGATCCGCTCGGTCCGGTGTTGGCCAACTGCAACCGTTGCCATGCCGAAGACGGCGGCGGCCGGGGCGAGGGCGCGTTCCCCCGATTGGCCGGGCAGAGCGAGGCATATTTGCTCGGTGCGCTGCAGGCCTACGCAAGGGGCGAGCGGCATAGTGGCATCATGCAGCCGATCGCCGCAGGTCTGGAGCCGGCGGTGCTCGAAGCACTGGCGCAGCATTACGCCGATCTGCCGCCAGTCAGTCGCACAGACGCTCCAGAGCCGACGCCGGACATCCTGGCCCAGGGCCTGTCGCTGGCGGAGCGCGGTGTGCGTGAACGCGGCATCCCGTCCTGCGTTCACTGCCACGGGCCCAAGGATGGGCCTCGCAATCCGATGTATCCAAACATCGCCGGGCAGTACGCCCGCTACCTGAACTTGCAGCTGGAACTGTTCACGGCCGGTAAGCGTGGCGGTACGGAGTACGCCCATATCATGCACAGCGCCGCGCAGCGGCTCACGCCGGAGCAGATGCAGGCACTGGCCGATTACTACGCGTCGTTGCCGGCAAAGGTGGCCGGGGCTCTCGATAAGCCCGCCCCAACCCTCACCGAGCCGTCCGCGCAGACCCCTTTACCGCAAAAGCAGAGGTAACCGATGTTCGACAAAATCGTGGAAATCGTTTCGGCATTGGGCTACGTCGGGGTTTTCCTGCTGATGTTGCTGGAGAACATCTTCCCGCCCATCCCGTCGGAGCTGATCATGCCACTGGCGGGCTTCGTCGCCGCGCGGGGTGATCTCAACTTCATCGCGGTGATTCTGGTCGGCACTGCTGGCTCAGTGGTCGGTGCGCTGCCCTGGTACTACGCCGGCGCCAAACTCGGTCAGAAGCGCATGAAGCATTTCGCCGAACGCTGGGGCCACTGGTTGACCCTGTCGCCAGAGGACGTCGACAAGGCCAGCGACTGGTTCGATCGTCACGGCAAGGGCGCGGTGTTCTTCGGCCGCCTGATTCCGGCGGTCCGCACGCTGATTTCGGTGCCCGCGGGTATCGCCGGAATGTCGATGACCAAATTTCTGATCTATTCGACGCTGGGCTCGCTGATCTGGACGGCCTTGCTGGCGCTGGCCGGTTACCTGCTTGAGTCGCAGTACCAGAAAGTCTCGGAGTACCTCAACCCGGTTTCCACCGCGATCGTGGTGCTGATGGTGCTCTATTACCTGTATCGGCTGATTCGCCAGCGCTTCGCCAGCAAAAAACAGTAGACCGTGACGCCAGTTCGCGGCGCCACGGTGGTCAATCAGGCCGCGCCAGCGGTGTGGTGCTGCGCCTGGTGTGTACGCTGACACTGGTCAATCACGGCGAAGACCTGCTGCCACATCTGCTCGGATTGTTGCTTGAGCTGAGCGGTACGGGTCTGGATCAACGCCTGGATCCGCGCAGCATCATCCGTCACCAAGTCGATCTTGCGCTTGATTTCCGCCTCGTCAGTGGTGACCTGAACCAGCCCTTCAGGGAAACCGTAGTCTTCGAACAGCATCTGGTACTTGTGGCTCCAGCCGGTGGCCAAGGCTGGCACGCCTTGGGATAGCGCGCTGACCAACCCGTGGAAACGACTGCCCAGGGTGCCGCTGCAGGCGCCGAGGATGCCTTTGATTTCCAGTGCACCGCTTTCCTTGACGATCGGAATGCCGCCCACCGCCGCAGACAGTTCGTCAGCCAGGCGCTGATCGTCCTTGCCTTCATGCACCAGCACGAAAGGCTTGGCGCCCTTTTCCAGCAGGTAGCGCGTGCAGCTGATCAGGAACGGCAGGTAGGCATCGCGCGTCTTCTGGTCGGTCTTGTCCAGCATTCGGCAGTTGGGGACGATGCAGAAACGGTTCTGTTCGGTATCGAAGCCCTGCGGCAGAACACCGGTGATGAGGTTGGTGAAGTCCGGTGATTGCTTGATCTTCGCCTGCTCACCCACCAGCTCGGTGAGATGCTCGTAGGACACGCGCTCGCGCGGGAAAATCAGGTCGACGTTATCGATCACCGTTTTCATTGCCGCCCGGTTTTTCTCCGATTTGAACGGCCCAAGCGCTTGCGGCATCAGGATCACGCGGGTGCCGTTCTTGTGCCAGCGCTTGGTCGACTGCGCCAGCTCCGCACAGGGGTCTTCGCCCCACTGATCGCTGTAGGCGAAGCCCGCCGCATCGATGACCACATCGACTTCCTTATCCAGCACCACGCCGTACATCTCGCGCAGCGGACGTGGCGCGAAGTTGGCCAGCGTGCCCCACTGGATGCCGTAGCGCCACAGCCAGGCCTTGGGATAGAAACCCAGCTGGACCAGCTTGCGAAACGGCTGCTCGGCTTTTTTCGGGGTCGGGGCCATGACGAAGGTAGCGTCCGGATACCGGGTCCTCAGTTTCTGCAACGCCGCGTGCAACATCAGCTCAGCGCCTTTATTGACGAAGCCTGCCTTTCTGATCTCGATAATCATCGCTTACCTCAGTTGAATACAATCAAGTCGTCTGCGGTCTTCTTGTCCGAATAAGGAATCCCTCCCGTTGGATCGGCATAGCCCACCGCAAGGAGCATCACAGTGCGTTCCTGGTAGGCCAGGCCCAGTATTTTCGCCAGTTGACGTTCTCTTTCTTCGACGTCAGGCCAGTTGATCGAGCAGCTCGACAAGCCCAGGCTTTCCAGTGCCAGCATCAGCTGCATGGCGGCCAGCGAGCCGTCGATATAGACCACGTGGCGGTCGCGTGCCTCTGGATAGCAGCCCAGGTCGCCGACTACAGCAATCACGCAGGGCAAATTGTCGTGGAAACCCGCCGTGCCGCCGGCGCACTTGGCGACCTCGGCGGCCTTTTCCTTGCCGTTGCTGACATAGAAGCGAAACGGCTGGCGGTTGCAGGCCGACGGCGCCAGAGCCGCGGCGCTTACCGCCTGTTCGATCAGCTCATTGCTGACCGGCTTATCCTGATACCAGCGAACCGAGCGGCGACGGCGGAACAGCACCATCAGCTCGTCATAGCTAACCGGGCAGTCCGGCAGCTGGCTGTGGGGGTAGGGCACGCAGCGGTTGGTTTCGTTGGGGTTCTCGGTGCTGGTGAAGGCGCGCTTGGCCGAGTCGATGCGCGGCGTGCTGCCAACGGCTGAGAAATAGTCAGTAAGTACATCGTTGGCCCAGCGCTGTTGGCCGTTGACGCCGCCGGCCCGGGTCGCATCGGCATAGCAACGAACCGTCGGGCCGATGTAGTCCTCGGCAAAGGTGCTGCGCCGTGGACGCATGATCAGGCCCTTCTCCAGGCGATGCACGTTGCGCCGCAGGAAGGCATCGTTCTCGCCCTTGCCGCGCATCCGCTGAGCGAAATGCAGCCGGCCCAGCAGCACCGCGCGGTGTTCCCGGTCGAACTCACGGCTGATCAGGCAGTAATAGGCAGAAGACAAGAAGCCGCTGGAGGAAAACAGGCGGACCAGGGCCAGGCCAGTGCTATCCCGGGTCGCCTTGATGGCGTTCTTCACAGGATCAGGCAAGGCTCTGGCGAGCGACATGAGGCTCATCGGGTGGCTCCTACGGCGTTGAATGCGTAACGGACCGGGCTGAACATTGACTTGGTCATCATGTAGAACACCGGGCGGGTCTTCTTGTGCACCAGCAGTGCAGCGTATGAAGCAACCGCATAAGAAATGAGCGTGGCCATGGCGGCGCCTTCACCGCCGTACCGAGGAATCAGCAGCAGGTTGAGGCCGATATTGGCCAGCGCGCCGAGGCCCTGGGTGATCAGCGAAAACATCAGTGCGCCCTCGATCAAGATCCAACGGCTGAACGCCGCTCGCATGAAGATGAACACGCCGGCCCAGATATGGATGGTGAGGATCGATGCGGAGTTCTGGTACTCGTCGCCAAACAGCAGGGCGATCAGGGGTTCGGCGACGAGCGACACCAGCACCGCTACGGCAATGGCGAGAATGAACAGGACGTCGAAGAGCTGCTGGAAGCGCTTGTTGAACAGCGCCAGGTCGGCCGCATGCAGCTTGATCAGCTTGGGGAAGAACGACGCGACGATGGCGATCGGCAGGAAGTACCAGGCCTCGGAGAGCTGTGCGGCCACGGCATAAACGCCCACCTCCTCGGCACCCACCATCCACTTGAGCATGACCTGATCGATCTTCATGTAGATCACTGCGAAGATCGAACCGACGTAGAGAATCCAGCCCTGGCTGAGCAGCTCCTTGGCCTTGGCGAAGCTGGCCTTCCAGCTCATCAGCGAGACAGTGGTGGTGCCTTTGTAGAGCAGTGCGAGGATCACCGCGGCGATGATGAACTGCGCGGTATGCGCGAAGGCGAAGGCTACGACGCCGGCGCCGCTGACGACCATCAACAGCTTGAGGCCGGCCGAGAGCAGGATTGCGCTGGACTTGGCGATGGCCGGATAGCGGGCCTGCACCTGGGACTGAAACCAGTATTCCACCACGTCAAACGTCTGGAAGAAGATCGCCGAGGCGACGATCAGCAGCATCCAGAACTCGGTGCCGCCAACTTCTTCGAACACCCACGCGTAAACGAAGACCAGAATGAAACCGAGGGTCATGCCGGTCAGCTTAAGCATGAAGGTGGTGCCCAGCGTCTCCGGAACCTTGTCCGGCTGCTTTACCACCTCGCGCACCACCAGGCCTGCCAGTCCCATGTGACCCGCCGAGGCGAAGATCGCGGTCATGGATATGGCGTAGGCGAGAATCCCGAACTGTTCCGGTCCCAGATAGCGGGCCAGCACAATCGCCATGAGAAAGCCCACGCCGATGTTCAGCAGCCGCTCCGCCATCATCCATGAAGCATTGAACAGGTACAGCTTGAGTTTGTGGAAGAGGGTGGTGATAGCGCTCATCGAGTGGCTCGGCTCCTCAAGGCTGGCTCCGTGGTGGCAAGCATTGCCTTCAGTTGCGCTGGAGTGGCGACGCACAGCAGACCGCGTTTTGTCTGGCATGTTCCGGACGCAGACGTCTGGAAATGGATCGCGGTGCAATCCACTGAAACGCTGGCCAAGGGCCTCTAGAGCGAATCGGCTGCCGGCAAATGTCGGACTGATTACAGGCGAGATGACTAGGCGAAAACCTGCCTGCGAACACAGCCAGTAGGGACTGATGGCCAATCGAAGGCACCGATTCGACTCGCTGTGATTAATCTGATGGCCTTTTCATTCTAAAAGTGGAACTTTTGCCATCACTGCCCCTCTTAACCCTGCTGCCGCTGCTAGCCGCTCCCTGACCCATTTCGGTGTGCCATGGAACGCCTAGCTCGGCGACCAGCGAAGTGACTTTCAGCTGGTGCAAGGCTGCCGCGAAGGACTCGCGAAGCGTCAGGACTGACGCAAGGAATCGCTGCTCGGAGCGGCCGAAGGGATAGGACTCAGCCCAAACAGAAGAGCCCCGCATCGTTTGATGCGGGGCTTTTTTGTTTCTGCCTTACCGGTGCGGGAGATACGTGCGGCTAAATTGCATGGCCGGTTGCTGTGTGCAGACCGCTGGTGCTGGGCATCCGAACTCACCTCGCTCCTGTTACGCAGCCCTAGTACGCCCGGCTAGGCCGGGCACCGACAGAGTGGTTCTAACGAGCCGACTCAGGCTGCTTTCGCTTGGCGCGTCGGGACAGTATGTTCAGCACCTCTATACCGGCCGAGAATGCCATCGCTGCATACACAAAGCCCTTCGGTACATGCGCGCCGAAGCCTTCGGCAATGAGCGTCATGCCGATCATGATCAGAAAGCCCAGGGCGAGCATCACAACCGTAGGGTTATCGTTGATGAACTTGGCCAACGGATTAGCGGCAACGAGCATCACGGTCACTGCGACGACGACAGCGATCACCATGATCGAAACATGTTCGGTCATACCAACCGCAGTAATGATGCTGTCGATGGAGAACACGAGATCAAGTAGCAGTATCTGCGCGATGGCTGCACTGAAACCCATGGTGACCGCGTTCTCGAGCGGCTTGCCCTCAAACATGTCGCCGCCAGGGGTTGGGTCCATGGTGTGGTGAATTTCTTTCGTGGCCTTCCACAACAGAAACAAACCACCCGCAATCAGAATCATGTCCTTCCAGGACAAGGCGTTTCCGAACAGTTCGATTACCGGCTCGGTCAACTGAACAATCCAGGCTACGGTACCTAGCAGGCCCAGCCGCAGCACCAACGCCAAACCGATACCGATGCGTCTGGCACGCTCGCGCTGATGCTCGGGAAGCTTGTTGGTCAGGATGGAGATGAAGATTAGGTTATCGATACCAAGTACCACCTCCATGGCAATCAACGTGGCCAGGGCCACCCAGGTGGTAGGTTCGGAAAAAAGCTGAATAAGCGATTCCATCAAGACTCTCAAGCAGAAGGTTGCGATCAGAACCCATGCCGGAATCGGATGGGGAGCAAAATCATAGCCACAAACCATCCTGGCGAGGCTCGAGCACTCAGCCCGGTTTGTATCAAGTCATTTGGTCGACTGTTGTGTCGATAAGTGTTCGCGCCGACGCGAAGAAGCGGCAGTGGCGTTAAGCCCTCAAAACCATACGCACTTCAATCGCTACTCGACCTAGATCTAATGGATTGCCGGACGGAGCAGGTATTGCATAGTGGTGCGGCAGGTATTGGCGCACCTTCTCCACCATCCTTGAGTTTTCGAAATGAACGCCTTTCAGATAGCGTTGTGTGCACTCCTCAGCCTCGGTGTACTGGGTACGGGCGCCTTGCTCGATTACCGGAACGTTGATCGAGACAGGGCTGCCAGGACCACCGATTACTCAAGCCCCAGTACTCTCCTAACAGGACGCACAAAGCAGAAAGAAGACGAGGCGAAGGACAAGCCCACCGCCTGAGCTTTTGTTTAGCTTCTAAACCGATACTACCAGCTCGGCCTCAACTGAGGTCGAGCGCGGGACGTTGAATATCGATCGGCGTTACCGAGCTGGCTATTGCTATCAGCCCTGGTTTCCCGCCAACCCTGCCAAGCGGCTGAACATGGCAGCTGCCCTCACGCCTAGGTTTATCAAACCACCTGCGGCACCGGCGCCTTAGCCTCACCCTTGTTGGCAACGCTAAAGCTCGCTCGTCCCTTACCGGCGCCTTTGGCGCGGTATAGCGCTTCGTCAGCTGACCGAAGTGCGTCGGCAAAGTCACCGCCTGACCAGAGCGCGCCGCCGACACTGCAACCGATGTTGATAGATTCGCCCGCCAGCGATACCGGCTCGGCAAGCCTGGCGATCATGCGATCGGCCGCGCGCTGCACATTGCGCACGGATTCGCCTTTGCGCAGGCGCAGAAGCAGGACGAACTCATCTCCACCGTGCCGCACCGCGATGTCTCCGTCGCGGATCGAAGCCGAAAGCCGCAACCCGACCTCATGCAGGAGCGCATCGCCTACGGCATGGCCGAAGAGGTCATTTACCGGCTTGAAGCCATCGAGGTCCAGGCACAGAACGCCGAAGCTCGACTGCCGTTCTTCTTCGGTCCGGACAGCTTCTACGTATTTCTGCAGCGCCGCCCGGTTCGGCAGTCCGGTCACGGTATCGCGATAGGCAATCCCTTCGACCAACGCCAGCTGACTTCTTTTTCGGGTCAGGCTGTCCACCAGATGCCGTATCGCAACGCTGAGGGCTTCGACTTCCTGCGTGCTTTTCAGTAGCGGAATCCGAACTGCGGCCCCTTCCGAAATGCGGGCCGCTGCGTCAACGATCTCTCGTAGCGGCTGTGTAATCATTCCCGCAACAAACCAGCCGATGACGGCGAAGGCCAAGGACAGCATGGCCCCCCAGATGAAAATCTCATCGCGTAACTGGCGTGCTTCGGCAAACGCGATCTTTGCGGGCTGGCGAGCAATGACGGTCCAACCCAATCCGGGGTAGTCCTCGAAGCCGACACTTTCGGCAAATCCCGTCAGATATTCTGTGCCGTCTGGCCAATGCACCACGGACCAATTCTGCACGGGACGGTCCTCGAGCTTGATTCCGATAGGCTTACCGATCATTTCCCTCGGGCCGAGCAGCACCGTCCTGTCTTTGCTGACGACAAGAAACTCCAACCCTGGCAAACGCTTTTGCAGTGGTTCAAATAATGATCTGCCAACCTCATCTGCCCACTCCCAGGAAAGATGGGTGGCCAGCACCCCTGCCAGTGCCCCCGAGTCATCGCGCACGGGCATGCTGATGTCGACAAATTTCATCGCCTCGCCCGACGGGTTCGGCAGCAGTTTGGCCAGTAACACCGCCTCGTGTACGTCACCGATAAAGGTGTTTTCCACCCCGTTGAGGAATACGGGTCTGGCCGAGATGTCCACGCCCTCCAACAGGCTATCGGTGGAGGCGACCACCTTGCCGTTGGCGTTTGTGAGGCCGATCCAGGAGTAGCTGGGAAAGTGATCGCTCAGATGATTGAGAAGCGTGCGGGCTTCACCGACATTTTCTGGGTTGCGAAGCGCTTGGAGCTCACTGAGTACGGTCAGCTCTTTGGAGCGGCCGCTCATGTCGCGGTCAAGGCGATCAACCATCGAGAAAGCCGCTTCTCCGAGCTGTTGTCCCGTCCATTCCTTCAATCGCGAAATGGAAGACTCACCGATGGCGGTGCCGAAAATGCAACTGAGCACGAAGACGACCAGGGCGACGACGATGGCGAAGCGCGCTCGCAAGCTGCGTAAAGGTGTGAGAAACATCAAGCGAAACCATAAGGGAAACATCAAAACGCCAGGACAAGCTAACGTCATACGCCGCTATGTCGGCCGCAGGGCTGGATTCTCCAGCCCGATTCATCGCAACGAGGTATCTGGGCCTCTCACAAGGCGGCGCTGCGTCGCCGACGTGTTTCCGGCACAGTGAGCGCTGAACAGAAACAAAAAAGGCCCACCATGCGGTGTAATGCTGTTCACTTAAGCATTTGAGTCCAGGCCGTGGCTTCTAGAAAATCCGATACCAGTCCTCTGGTATCGGATTTTTTATGCCCATTCAGCAGCAATTGCTCGACCTCGGTGATCTCTTCAATTTCTCGGATCTGAGTACCTTCACGCAGAACATCCCTGTTGAGTGGGTCGCCAGCGCGCTGAGCCTTTCAGCACAAGCCACCATAAGGCGCCGTCGCCTGCCAAGCGATCAGGTTCTCTGGTTGGTGTTGGGCATGGCGCTGTTCCGGGATGAGCCTGTGCATGAGGTGGCCAGGCGTCTGAATATCTGCGCTCAAGGCCTGGCCTCCGATCAGTTGCTCGCGCGAAGTGGGGTGACTGAGGCGCGTAAGCGACTGGGAGCTGATCCGGTCGAATCGTTGTTTCGTCAGACGGGTAGACACTGGGGCTGCGAGCGATACGAGGGTGATGGTTGGAATGGTTTACAGGTGTTCGCGGTCGATGGTGCATTACTGCGAACCCCCGATACACCTGAGCTAAGAGAACATTTTGGCTCTGGCAACACGGGGACTGAACGCCAGACGCCTTTTCCAATGATGCGGCTCGTCGCCTTGATGAACGTGCGTTCCCACGTGATCCTCGATGCCCAGCTCAGCCCCTACCG
>NZ_JBNNHS010000009.1:0-173697 GCF_050269105.1 Pseudomonas sp. NPDC077408 | reverse complement strand
TCTTGCCGACCCCGCTGGGGCCGACCAGTAGGAACACGCCTACCGGCGCGTCGGCGCGGTTGAGGCCGGCGGCGGCGAAAACACCTTCATGATGTACCTGCCGCGCCTGTGCGAGCACTGCCTGAACCCGACCTGCGCCGCGTCCTGCCCGAGCGGTGCGATCTACAAGCGCGAGGAGGACGGCATCGTTCTCATCGACCAGGAGAAGTGCCGCGGCTGGCGCATGTGCATCAGCGGCTGCCCGTACAAGAAGATCTACTTCAACTGGAAGAGCGGCAAATCCGAGAAGTGCATCTTCTGCTTCCCGCGCATCGAGGCCGGCATGCCGACCGTCTGTGCCGAGACCTGCGTGGGCCGCATCCGCTACCTCGGCGTGCTGCTGTACGACGCCGACCGCATCCATGAAGTGGCCAGCACGGTCAACGAGCAGGACCTGTACGCCAAGCAACTGGAGATCTTCCTCGATCCGTTCGATCCGAAGGTCATCGAGCAGGCGCTCAAGGATGGCGTGCCGATGTCGGTGATCGAAGCCGCGCAGAAGTCGCCGGTGTACAAGATGGCGGTGGACTGGAAGCTGGCCCTGCCGCTGCACCCGGAATACCGCACGCTGCCGATGGTGTGGTACGTGCCGCCGCTGTCGCCAATCCAGAACGCTGCGGCGGCTGGCCACGTCAGCATGGACGGCGTGCTGCCGGACGTCGACAGCCTGCGCATCCCGCTGCGCTACCTGGCCAATCTGCTCACCGCAGGAGACGAGGAGCCGGTCAAGCTGGCGCTCAAGCGCATGCTTGCCATGCGTGCCTACAAGCGCGCCGAGCAGGTCGATGGCGTGCAGGACTTGGAAGTGCTGGAGAGCGTCGGGCTGTCGGTGGCCCAGGTCGAGGACATGTACCGCTACCTGGCCATCGCCAACTACGAAGATCGCTACGTGATCCCGACCGCGCATCGCGAGGAGGCCATGAGCGATGCCTTCGCCGAGCGTTCCGGTTGCGGCTTCAGCTTTGGCAGCGGCTGCTCGGGCGCCTCGGACACCAACATGTTCGGCGCCAAGAAGGCCAACCGCCGCGACATCATCCAGACCGTCCAGCTGTGGGAGGACTGAGCCATGCGCATCCTTAAAGTGATTTCCCTGCTGCTGGACTATCCCGACCAGCACCTGCGCGACGGCCATGCCGAACTGGCTCAGGCCATCGGCGCGGCGCGCGAGATCAGCCCGGAGCAGCGCATCGCGCTGCGCCGCCTGCTCGACGAGCTGACCGAAGATGACCTGATGGACGTGCAGGAGCGTTACACCGACCTGTTCGACCGCGGCCGTTCACTGTCGCTGCTCTTGTTCGAACACGTGCATGGCGAGTCCCGCGACCGCGGCCAGGCCATGGTCAACCTGATGGCGCAGTACACCGAGGCTGGCTTCGACATCGGTGTACGGGAGCTGCCGGACTACATTCCGCTGTACCTCGAGTACCTCGCCACCCGCGATGACCTCGAGGCCCGCGAGGGGCTGGCCGACGTGTCGCACCTGCTGGCTCTGCTGGCGGCGCGTCTGCAGGAGCGCGAAAGCCCGCATGCGGCGTGCTTCCGTGCACTGCTGCAGATCGCCGGCGAGCCGGTGCAGGAAACCCTGGCCGGCCTGCAGGAGCAGGTCGCCGCCGAGGAACGCGACGACTCGCTGGAAGCGCTGGACAAGATCTGGGAGGAGGAACAGGTCAATTTCCTTCAGGCCGAGCAGCAGGATCGCTGCCCATCCATGCCGAGCGGGCCGGGCAAGGCTCGCGAGGAAAGCCCGGTGCCGCTGCACTGGACCGATTTCAAGCATGACGGGCAGGCCGCCGCGCTCGCCCAGGAGGTGCGCAATGTCTAACTTCAATTTCCTGCTGTTCGGGGTCTACCCCTACATCGCACTGGCCATCTGCCTGATCGGCAGCTGGGCGCGCTTCGACCTGTCGCAGTACAGCTGGAAGGCTGGCTCCAGCCAGATGCTGTCAAACAACCGCATGCGCCTGGCGAGCAACCTGTTCCACGTCGGCATCCTCTTCATCCTGGCCGGACATTTCGTCGGCTTGCTGATGCCCGAGGCGCTGTATCACTCGTTCATCAGCAGTGGCCAGAAGCAGATCGTGGCGATGGTGTCCGGCGGCTTTTTCGGCATCCTCTGCCTGATCGGCCTGGTGATGCTGATTCACCGCCGGATGACGGACGCCCGCGTGCGTGCCACCTCCAACACCAGCGACATCATGATCCTCTTCGTGCTGCTGGCGCAGCTGGTGCTGGGGCTGCTGACCATCATCGCCTCCACCGGCCACCTGGACGGTTCGGTGATGGTGCTGCTGGGCACTTGGGCGCAGAGCCTGGTGACCCTGCAGCCGGTCAAGGCCGCAGGCGCCATCGAAACGGTCGGCATCATCTACAAGCTGCACGTGTTTCTCGGCGTGACCCTGTTCGTGCTGTTCCCCTTCACCCGTCTGGTGCACATCGTCAGCGCACCGGTGTGGTACCTGGGGCGGCGCTACCAGATTGTCCGTCAGAAGGGTGTCAAACCGACCATTCCGCGCCCGCAACGCCCGCGTACCTATGAAGCACCCGCCCGCGAAACATCTGCGCCGACGGCTGTGCCCGGTTACGCCACGGCGAAGAGCAAGACGCCGGCGTGATGGCTCGGCGGCTGGCGCACTTTGCGTCAGCCGTTGTGGCTGAATCGACCAAACCTTTATACGGCTTTAGCGAGGTGATCATCATGGGTTGTGGATGTGGTGGAAGCACAGGCGGAGGCGGCTGCGGTGGCGGCGCGCGTCCGGAGATCGAAGTGCCGGCCGAGGCCCCGCTGTTCGAGGAGCTGGCGCACGAAGTTCATACCCATACTGCCGCTGAGCAGGCGTCCGGCGAACCCGCGCTGATCGCCAGCAGTGAACAGGAATGGCCCCGGGTGCACGTCAACGGCGTGGCGATCGCCTCGCAGGCCATTGCCCAGGAACTGCAGTATCACCCGGCCGAAAGCCGCGATGAGGCCGTCTACCTGGCGACCCAGGCGCTGGTGCTGCGTGAGCTGTTGCAGCAGCGCATCGGCGAGCTGGGGCTGATGGTGCGAGCCGAGGCCGGCGAGAGCGAGGAGGAGGCGGCCACCCGCACCCTGATCGAGCAGGAAGTGCCGCTGCCGCTGGCCGATGAGGCGGCCTGCCGGCAGTACTACAACGGCAACCAGCAGCGCTTCTTCAGCGCACCCTTGCTGGCCGCGCGGCACATCTTGCTGGCCTGTCCGGCGGATGACGCCGAGGCGCGCAGCCTGGCTCGCGAACAGGCGCTGCAGTTGATCGCGCAGCTGCAGGCCGAACCGCAACGCTTCGCCGAACTGGCACTGCTGCATTCGGCTTGCCCGTCGAAGGGGCAGGGCGGTGCACTGGGACAGATCAGCAAGGGCCAGACGGTGCCGGAATTCGAGCGCCAGCTGTTCCGTCTTCCGGTCGGCCTGTGCCAGCAACCGCTGGAGAGCCGTTACGGCTATCACCTGGTGGCCGTCGACCAGCGCATCGAAGGCGAGCAGCTGCCTTACGAGGTAGTCGCCGGCTCGATCCGCGCCGAGCTCAACCAGCGCGTCTGGCAGATCGGCGTCAGCCAGTACCTGCAGAACCTGGTGGGTGCGGCGCACATCGATGGCATCCATATGCAGGGCGCGGACACGCCACTGATGCAGTAACGGAGACGTAGGGTGGATGACGCTTCACCCATCCACCTTTGCGGGCTGGCGGTGGATGGAAGCGGCGACACTCGCACCACCCCACCGGGTCGCGCCACCGGGCGGGGGCTCTGGTGGATGAAACGAGTTCATCCACCCTAGGAAGCTTCAGAGGTGTTATCGATGACTCAATTACGCGATGCCCACAACCGCCAGATCGACTACCTGCGCATGTCGGTGACCGACCGCTGTGATTTTCGCTGCGTCTACTGCATGGCTGAGGACATGACCTTCCTGCCGCGCCAGCAGGTGCTCGGCCTGGAGGAACTGGAACGCATCGCGCGGATATTCGTCGGTCTGGGGGTAAAAAAGATTCGTCTCACTGGCGGCGAACCGCTGGTGCGCCAGGGCCTCGTCGGCCTCTGCGAGCGCATCGCTGCACTGCCCGGCCTGCGCGAACTGGTGATGACCACCAACGGCTCGCAACTGGTCAAGCTCGCCACTCCGCTGGCGCGCGCCGGGGTCAAGCGGCTGAACATCAGCCTGGATAGCCTGGATGCCGCAAAATTTCACGCCATCACCCGCACCGGTCAGCTGCAGCAGGTGCTCGACGGCATCGAGGCGGCGCGCGAGGCCGGCTTCGAGCGGATCAAGCTCAACGCAGTCGTGATGAAGGGCCGCAACGCCGAGGAAGTCGCCGACCTGGTGGATTTCGCCATCGCCAGCGGGCTGGACCTGAGCTTCATCGAGGAAATGCCGCTGGGTGACGTAGGTCGTTCGCGCGGCGAGAGCTTCTGCTCCAGCGACGAGGTGCGCGCGCTGATCGCCGAGCGGCACACGCTGATCGATTCGGCCGAGCAGAGCGGCGGCCCGGCGCGTTACGTGCGCCTGCCGGACCATCCGCAGACGCGTATCGGCTTCATTTCGCCGCATTCGCACAACTTCTGCGCCACCTGCAACCGCGTGCGGCTGACGGTGGAAGGGCGCCTGCTGCTGTGCCTGGGGCACGAGAACGCCATCGACCTGCGTGCCTTGCTGCGTCGTCACCCGATCAGCGATCAGCCGGCGATCGATGCGATTCACGCCGCGTTGCAGCGCAAGCCGCTGCGCCACGAATTCTCTAGTGGCGGTGAGGTCCAGGTATTGCGCTTCATGAACGCCAGCGGTGGTTGAGCCAATGCCCCATGGGCTACGAGTCGACCGCTTAATTCGCTACCATCGGCCGGCATTGCCGGCTTGACTCACATGCCAGGTGCCACAGTCGGGCCTTGTCGCAGAAACCGCTCGTGCCATCGCCTGCAACGCTCACGGCACCACTCAGCGCGCACATACCTCCAAAGGTAATGGGTTCGCATACGGCACGGGTGCAGCCTGTGCACACATCTTCAAAGGAGTTTCGAGCCATGGCTCATCTGTCCAACACCGAATTCCAGCCCCTGAGCATCGCGGTGCTTACGGTGAGCGACACCCGCAACATTGATTCCGATACCTCCGGCCAAGCGCTGATCGATGGGCTGCAGAGCGCCGGCCATACCTTGGCCGAGCGGGCCATCGTCAAAGACGACATCTGGCAGATCCGCGCCCGCGTCTGCAGCTGGATCGCCAGCGAGAATGTGCAGGTGGTGCTGATCACCGGCGGCACCGGTTTCACCGCCCGCGACAACACTCCGCAGGCGGTGCAGCCACTGCTCGACAAAGATGTTGACGGCTTCGGCGAACTGTTCCGCTACGTTTCGCTGGGCGAGATCGGCACCTCCACCGTGCAGTCTCGCGCGCTGGCCGGCATGAGCAACGGCACCCTGGTTTGCTGTCTGCCCGGTTCGACCAACGCGTGCCGCACCGCCTGGAACAAGATCCTTGTCGAGCAGCTGGACAGCCGTACCAAGCCCTGCAATTTCGTGCCGCACCTCAAGGCTAGCGCGGTCGAATACTGCGGGCCACGCTCATGAGCGCCTGTGGCTGCGACACCAGTGGCCTGAAGCCGGTCGATGAGGCCGTTGCCGAACTGCTGGCGCGGGTGCCTGCGCTGCCACCGGTCGAACAAGTGGCGCTGCCCGATGCCCTTGGTCGGGTGCTGGCCGAATCCCTCGATGCACCCTTCCCGGTGCCGGCTTGGGACAACAGCGCGATGGACGGCTACGCCCTGCGCGCGGCTGACCTGCCGGCAGACGGCGGTTGGCTGCCGCTGGCCGGGCGCATTGCCGCCGGTGATGCTGCCGACCAGCAACTGCCCGTCGGCCACGCCGTGCGCATCTTCACCGGCGCGCCGCTGCCGCCGGGCGCCGATACTGTGGTGGCGCAGGAGGATTGCCAGATCGAGGCCGATCGCGCGCATTTCCCTGGGGTCATCCCGGGTGCCCATGTGCGTCGGCAGGGCGAAGAAGTGAAGGCCGGTGAGGCCGTGCTGCAGGCCGGCAAGCGCTTGCGACCGCAGGAAATCGGATTGCTGGCAAGCTTCGGCGTGGCCCGCGTGGCGGTCTATCGTCGTTTGCGTATCGGTCTGCTCTCCAGCGGTAACGAGCTGCGCGAACCCGGCGAGCCGCTGGCGCCGGGACAGATCTACAACTCCAACCGTTACTGCCTGCTCAGCGTGCTGCGCAGCCTCGGGATGGAAGTACACGACTACGAAATCCTGGTCGACGAACTGGCTGCCAGCCGTGACGCCCTGGCGCTGGCCGCTTCTGAGTGGGACATGCTGATCACCTCTGGCGGCGTCTCGGTCGGCGAGGAGGATCACCTCAAACAGGCCATTCGCGAACTGGGCGAGCTGCACATGTGGCGCCTGGCGATCCAGCCCGGTAAGCCGTTGGCCTTCGGCGAGGTCAATGGCAAGCCGTGGATCGGCCTGCCGGGCAATCCAGCTGCGGCGTTGATCACCTCGCTGGTGGTGGCGCGGCCGTTCCTGCTCAGTGCCCAAGGTTGCACCGAGGTGCTGCCCAAGCCGCTGCGCCTGACCGCCGGCTTCGCCTGGCGTAAACCGAACAACCGCCGCCAGTACCTGCGCGCGCGGCTGGAGCAGGTCGATGGCGAGATGCGCGTGTGCCTGCACCCGCGGCAGGGCTCGGCGATGCTGACCTCGGCCAGCTGGGCCGAAGGGCTGGCTATCGTCGAGCGCAACCGCACGCTGGAAGAAGCGGAGACGGTGGAGTATCTGCCGTTCAGCGAACTGCTCGGCTGACAAACGAAAACGTCCGGTCGATGACGAGTCGACCGGGCGTCTTCGTGCCTGAGTCAGATTTGTCGCTGCGGCAGCATCCGTCGAAGGACGTCGTCGCGGCGAACGTAGTGGTGAAACAGCGCTGCTGCAGCATGCAGACCGATCAGCCAGTAACCGAGCACGGCAACGGTTTCGTGAACTTCCTTGATATCACCGGCTAAGGCCTTGTCAGGGCCCAGCAGAGCGGGTAATTCAAGACCGAAGAACGGAATGGGTTTGCCAGCGGCGCTCAAGGTCAGCCAGCCCAACAGCGGAAGGCCGATCATCAGCGCGTAGAGCGCCAAGTGCGCCAGCTTTGCCAACCGTTGCTCCCAGGCTGCGCTGGCAATGGCGAGCGGCGCCGGTCGCAGCCATCGAGCCAGCAAACGCAGCCAGACCAGCATGAACACCGACAGGCCGAGCATGAAATGCCACTGCTTGAGCAGCTCTCGCGGCTCGCTGCCCTTGGCGAAATTACCCTTCAGCTCGATCGTTGCGTAGACCGCTGCAATCAGCAGCACCATCAGCCAGTGCAAGCCAATGGACAGCCGTCCGTAGCGGATCGGCATCAGTTTATCGTTCATTTCACCTACTCCTCGTGTGGATACTTGCCGCCGAGTCTAGGCCTCGAAACTTAAGCGAAGCTTATCTGGGCAAGCGTCGCGACGATTCGACGCGGTGTTGTGCCCGGCATGTCTCAAGGCAGCGCAGCGACGGCTGATACGGGGCGCGACGATCGGATACCGGTGCTGCGCGAAGGGGATGGCGAAGGATTGGGGACAGGCTCAGGTACGCGGGATACGCACAATCGCGCGTAATCCACCCAGTGCCGAATCGAGCAATTCAACAGTCGCACCGTGCAGCTCGGCGATGCGCGCCACAATCGACAGGCCGAGCCCAGCACCCTGACCGTCGCCGAGGCGAACGAAGCGCTCGAACAGTTGCTCACGCAGCTCGGGCGCAATACCGGGCCCGCTATCCGAGACCTCAATAATCAACTTATCCGGGGTGCTGCGCAGCTGTACCTCGATCCGCCCGCCGCTGGGGGTGTAGGTCAGCGCGTTACCGACCAGGTTCTGCAACAGCGTGGCCAGGCTTGCGGCATCGCCGGTCAGTGAGCAGTCACCGTGCTCATCGATTTCCAGCGTTAGTTCCTGATCGCGGGCGATGGCCAGTGGCGTCAGCTCGGCGAGGGTGTCGCGTGTCAGCCGACGCATGTCCAGCGGTGCCAGGCGCAGTTGCTGGGCGCTGGGTTCCAGTCGCGCGAGGGTCAGCAGCTGAGTGACTACGCGTGTCGTACGGTCGACCCCGGCGAGGAGTTGCCTGAGGGCTTCGTCACGATCCGCCTCGCTGCCGGCCTGTTGTGCGTTCTGGGCGTGAATGCGCAGCACTGCCAGGGGCGTGCGCAGTTCATGAGCCGCATCGGCGATGAAGCGTTTTTCCCGATCGACCAGTTGATTGACCTGCTGCAGCAGGCGATTGAGCGAGGCGGCCACCGGCTCCAACTCCTGCGGCAGCGGTGCCAGCAGCAGCGGCGCGAGGTTGTCCGGATCGCGATTCTTCAGCAGCTGTGCCATGTGCGCCAGCGGGCGCAAGCCCCAGCCCACCGCCAGCCAGATCAGCAGCGCCAGTAGAGGCAGACCGATCAGGTCAGGCAGCAGGCTGCGCCGGGCGATCTTGCCGACCAGCTCGCCGCGCACATCGTCGCGCTCGCTGACCAGAATCCAGAGTTCGTCCTCGGGATCGTGCAACAGGAACAGGCGCCAGGCATGGCCGTCTAGCTGCACGTCGTGATAACCGCCACTCAGGTCGCTGAATGGCGACGCCGAGTCTGCCTTGGCCAATTCCTGCAAGGCGCCGTTCGGCGCACCGGCCGACTGCAGCACGCTGCTGCCATCCGCGGCGTAGACCTGAAAGCCGAGTTTGGTTTCGTAATCATGCCCGGGCACCCCCTGATTCCGCCGCGCGTTCACGGCTGCGTCCAAGGCGCTCTGCAGCGCGTGGCGGGCTGATGGCTCCATTTCGCGCATCACCAGCCCCTGCACAAGCCGCGCGCTCTGCGCCAGCTGAGCGTCGAACAGCTCCTCGATCTCGTGGCGGGCGTCGCGATAACTGCGCCAGGAGATCAGGCTCAGCGACAGCAGCAGGATGCCGAGCACCAGCACCAGGGTGCGGTTGCGGATAGAGCGCCTCAGCATTTGTCCACCAGATAGCCGACCCCGCGCACGGTGCGGATCAGCTCGGGGAAGAATTTTTTCCTCAGATGATGGATATGCACCTCCAGCGCGTTGCTCTCGACCTCCTCGTCCCAGCCGTAGAGCACCTGCTGCAGCCGATCGCGGGTCAGCACCCGGCCGGGCTGGGCGATCAGCTCGTGCAACAAGACGAACTCCTTGCGCGGCAGGTTGATCGGGGTGCCCTGGTAGCTGACCTGCTGATTGACTGGATCGAGCAGGATGCCGCGGTACTCCAGTACCGGCTCAGGGCGATTGAAGCTGCGTCGGAGCAGAGCGCGCAGGCGGGCCTTGAGTTCGGCGACATCGAAGGGTTTGACCAGGTAATCGTCGGCGCCGGCGTCCAGGCCGGCAATGCGGTCACTGGTGGCATCGCGCGCGGTCAGTACCAACACCGGTACGGGGTTGGCGCTGGCGCGCAGCCGCTTGAGCACTTCCAGCCCGTCCATACGCGGTAGGCCGAGGTCGAGGATGGCCAGCTCGAAGCTTTCGTGGCTCAGCGCATGCAGCGCGCTGGCGCCGTCCTGCAGCCAGTCCACCGTGTAGCCCTCGGGCTTGAGTGCGGTGCGGATGCCCTCGCCGAGGGCGCGATCGTCTTCCACCAGCAGAATGCGCATGTCGTTCCTGTCGTCCTGGGTTGCTTTGCATTCAACGCCGCCGCTCGCGGTTATTCCAGCTTTTCCTTGACCTTGGCCAGCAGCGCGCGAGCTTCGTCGCGGCGGCCGGCATCGGCGGCCTCACGACCGGGGCGGGCAGGCGCCGCGAGGGCCTTTTCCAGCGCGGTGCGCGCTTCGTCATAGCGTTTCTGGCGCAAGAGGAAGTCTCCGTGGAAGTAATTCGGGTCGATGCCGTTCGGGTTCAGCGCCAGCGCCTGCTTGAACAACGCCTCGGCCTTGTCCTCGTCACCGAAGCCGATCGGCCAGCCAGGCACCTGATAGTAGAGGCTGGCGAGGCTGGTGTAGGCAGAGCCGTCCAACGCCTGTGGCTCAAGTTCGATGGCTTTTTCCAGTTCCGCCTTGGCCTGTTTGACCAGCCCCAGGGCGCCAAGCCCGCCCTTGGCGCCGGCCCAGGTGCTGAGCACGATGCCATGCCAGATGTGCAACTCGGCAGCCTGGGGTTCGCCGGCCACCGCGCTTTCAGCCTCCGAGGCGAGCCTGGCGAAGGCCGCCTGGCGCTGTGCTGCGGGCAGCTGGTAGTTGATCTCCGCCCAGCGCGTCTGGATATGGCGCAGCGACGATTCGCCGGCCGGGCTGAGGGCGAAGGAGGGTTGGCTGGTCAGGGCCAGCATCAGGGCGCAGAGGCCGAGCAGACGCTTCATGGGAGTTCTCCGGTAGAGGTAGGTTGCGATGCGGGTGGCGTTGGCTGTTCGGCGCGGGCGAAGCGCTTGATCACCGGCAGCTGCTTGCGCAGCGCCTGATCGACCAGGCGCGGCAAGAGGCCGTTAAGGCGCACGAAGAGTTTTTCCGGCCAGCCAAGGTAGAGCTCCTCCCGCTCGGCGGTGATGGCGTGGACGATCTGCCGCGCGACTTCTTGCGGATCATCCATCTCCACCTTCAGCTCGTTGTTCATCGCCACCACATCCGCGCTGTTCATTGCCGTACGGGTGGCGCGCGGTGCGACGTAGAGCACCTTGATGTGGCTGTCGGCCAATTCGCGCCGCAGCGCTTCGGAGAAGCCGCGCAGGGCGAACTTGCTCGCGCAGTAGGCGGTGAAACCCGGGTAGCCGATGGAGCCGAAGGTCGATCCGAGGTTGACCAGGAGCGCCTGCGGTTGCTGGCGCAGCAGCGGCAGCAGCAGGTGGGTCAGCTGCAGCGTGGCGGTGACGTTTACGCCGATCAGGCGGGCGATGGCGTCCTCGTCCTGCTGTTCGAGCAGGCTGAACTGGTTGATTCCGGCGGCATTGATCACGCAGTTGAGGCCGCCGAAACGCCGCGCGGCATCCAGCACCGTGTACCGGCCGCTGCGCTGGGCGAGGTCCGCGCAGACCAGGCTGACCTGCCCTGGATAGCGGCGCGCCAGCGCTTCCAGGGCAAGACTGTCGCGTCCCACCAGTAACAGCCGTGCGCCGTTCGCGCAGAGCCGCTCGACCAGCACCTGGCCGATGCCGCCGCTGGCGCCAGTGAGCAGGATGCGCGCGTCACGCAGTTGCATGGCTGTGCTCCGGCGCGCTCAGGTTGCGGAAGATGTCGCCGTAGAGTCGGTAGACGACGCGAGCGGTGTGCACCACGGCGGCCTTGTCGTCCTCGTCGCCGAGGCGGTTCATCAGCTTCTTGAAGAACTCGATGTGCTCCATGTCCAGGCTGCCGTGGGAGGTCAGGTAGCTGAATGCCTTGGTCGGCAGCTGAAGTTTGTCCTGCAGCACGCCGGCGGCCTGGGTCGCCAGCGCGATGCTGGTGCCTTCCAGCACGTTGACCATGCCGAAGAAGCTCGCCGGGTTGTGCCGCGCGATGCGGTCGTAGACGTAGGCGACCATCAGCTCAGTGGGCAGCGCCGGTTGGCCGTGGCGCACCGCTTCGGCATCGCCGCGGCAGGCGCGGATATCGTTGAGGATCCATTCCTGATGGCCGATCTCTTCCTCGATGTACTCGGCGATCGCCTCGCGCAGCCACTCCAGCCGTTCCGGCAGGCGCGCACCGCAGGCCATCAACAGCGGCACGGTGTGTTTGACGTGGTGGTAGGCCTGGGTGAGAAAGGCGATGTACTGCGCGCGGGTCGCGGTGCCGGCGAGCGCGGCGTGGATGATCGGCGCGCCAAGCAGGTATTCGCGCTCGGCATTGGTCTGGTGTTGCAGCCGGTCGAAGAAATCCATGATGAACCTCGAAAGTCAGGACAGAAGGGCGTTGATCGCCGATTGGTAATGGTTGAAGAGGGCGTTGCGACGCAGCCGGCCGTTGGCGGTGGCCAGGCCGTTGCCGGCGGTGAAGGGCTCGGCGGCGCGCAGCCAGTGGTGCACGCGGGCGTAGTCCGGCAAGCCGGCGTTGACCCGCTCGACCGCCGCCTGCAGCTCGGCATCGCTCAGCTCGGGGCGGCGAGGTACGAGCACGGCGACGTTCTGCGCCAGCGCCTCGCCATGCAGCCAGGCCTGGGCGATCGGCGCCTGCTGCACCAGCTCGGCCTCCACCCACTCGGGATTGACGTTGCGTCCGTAAGCGGTGACGAATTGATGCTTCTTGCGTCCGTGCAGCACCAGGAAACCGTGCTCGAAATGGCCGAGATCGCCGGTGGCCAGCCACTCACCGGTCAGCGGCGGTTCGCCGAGGTAACCGAGCATGTGCGGGCCGCGCACCAGTACCTCGCCATCGTCGGCCAAGCGCAGCCCGACGTGTGGCAGCGGCCGGCCGACCGTGCCGATGCGCCGCGCCTCGGGTGTGTTCAGACAAACCACCGAGGCGCACTCGGACAACCCGTAGCCCTCGAACACCGGCAGGCCGAGACGCTCGGCGCGCTCTAGCAGTTGCGGCGCCACGCGACCGCCACCGACGGCGATGAAGCGCAGCGAAGTCGGCAGCGGCGCGCCCTGTTCGGCGGCGCTGACCAGCGCCAGCAACAGCTGCGGCAGCAGGATCAGGCTGTGCGGCTGGCTTGCCTGCAGCGTGGCCAGCAAACGTGGCAGTTCGAAGCCCGCCGCGCCGCTGAAGCCGATCTCCGCCAGCGGGCGCAGCTCGACCCGTGCACCCGCCAGCAGCGGCGCATAGAGCCCGGCGATGTTTTCCAGCAGGGTCGCCAGCGGTAGCACGCACAGGTGCTGGCGCACATCACACGGCAGGCTGGCCCGCCGCAGGCTCTCGGCCACCGCCAGCTGCGCTTCGGCATCCAGGCAGACGCCCTTGGGCTGGCCGGTGGTGCCGGAGGTATAGGTGATCTTCAGGGTGCCGTCGGGCACCGGCGTGACGGTATCCGGCTGGCGCTGTAACAGGTCGCCGGCGGTCGGACGAAAGCCGCAGCGCTCGCTGAGCGGGCTGACTGCGCCGATCAGGCAGTCGATGCCGGCATGGTTAAGCACATGCTCCTGCTGCGCCGGGGAAAAGAAATCCGGCAGCGGCACGCAGACCAGACCGGCGCGCAGCAGGGCCAGATCCCACAGCGCCGACTCCAGACCGTTGTCCAGCGCCAAGGCGACGCGCTGCACGCCGAGCCGTTGCAACTGGGCGGCACGCGCCGCGACCTCGTGGCGCAATTCGGCATAGCTCAGCTGACGCGGCCCTTCGCTCAGCGCGATGCCGGCGTGCTGGTCGAGCGTCGTCCAGAAGCGTTCAGCTGCAGGCTGCATGGGGCACCTCCGTGGCATCGAATAACGGCTGGTAGCCGAGTCGCGCATAGAGGCCGAGTTGCAGCAGGCGCTGGTGGCCGGGCAGGATCTCGCCGGCCATCAGCTGCGGGCGGCTGGCGTAGTAGCTGCCCCAGTCGGCCAGCTCATCGCCCATGCGCGCCGGATCGGCCAGGCCCAGTGGCAGCGGATCGAGCGCGAGGCGCTGAAAGCTGTTGAGCAAGGCCGGCGTGCCGGTGAACACCACCCAGCGAAATCCCTGGGCGACCAGCAGATCGGTCAGCGCGACGATCAGCAGGCGCGCCGAGGCATTGCCGAACGCAGCCAGGTTGCCGACCTCGACGATCTCCTCGCGCGGCACCGTACGCCCATGGCGCTGGCTCACGGCCTGCTCGATGGGTTCGTCCAGATAACGCTCGAGAAACAGCGGCCGACGCTGGGCGCTGCGCAGACCGACCGCGCCCTGCACCTCGCCGTTCTGGTCATGCAGGCCCAGCAGGCAGGGCATGAAGTGCCGCACCCGTGCCTGATAGTGCTCGGCGAACCGTTGGTGGATGAAGCGTTCCAGTGCTGCGCGCCGCTCGCCTGCATCGGCCTGCGCCAGTTGCAGGGTCAGCGCCGGCTCACGGCCGATACACGCCAGTACGTCAGTTTGATCAACCCAGGGCAGTTCCATCGGGGAACCTCGGTTAGAAGCCTGGGGCGATTGTTGGGCGGCAAACTTAAGGCAGCCTTAAGCCGCACGGCGCTAAATGCGGGGCTGGCGAGGCGACGTTTTTTTCACATCGTCTCGGCTATGTTCTGCGCCGCGCGCAGGCGTAATACGCAGCGTCTGCCGTTCCGAAACTTCTAGCGAGTACCCCAGCGATGCGCATCCTGGTCATCGAAGACAACCGTGACATTCTCGCCAACGTGCTGGATTACCTCGAGCTCAAGGGTTACGTGGTCGACTGCGCGCAGGATGGCCTCAGTGGCCTGCACCTCGCCGCCACTCAGGACTACGACCTGATCGTGCTGGACCTGATGCTGCCGGGCATCGACGGCCTGCAGGTGTGCAAGCGTCTGCGCGACGATGCCGGGCGCGACACGCCGATCATCATGCTCACCGCCCGCGATGCCCTGCCTGACCGCATCAAGGGTCTGCAGGCCGGTGCCGACGACTATCTGATCAAGCCGTTCGCGCTGTCTGAGCTGGTTGCCCGTATCGAGGCGATCCTGCGGCGCTGCCAGGGATCGCGGCGCCGGCAGCTGCAGGTGGCCGATCTCTGCTACGACCTGGATACCCTGGAAGCCACCCGTGGCGGCCAGCCGATCCGCCTCAATCCCATCGGCCACAAGCTGCTGGCGATTCTCATGCAGCGCAGCCCGGCGGTGGTGCGCCGCGAAGCGCTGGAAGAAGCCGTCTGGGGTGATCACGTGCCGGACAGTGACGCTCTTCGCAGCCATATCCACCAGCTGCGCCAGGTGCTCGACAAGCCCTTTGCCAAGCCGCTGCTGCATACCGTGCACGGCCTCGGATTTCGCCTGGCGGAGGACTGCAATGCTCGCTAAGCAGCCGCTGGCGCGGCGGATCGTCATCGCATTCACGCTGATGACGCTGATGGTGAGCGGTGCGTTCGCCCTCGGCATCGTCGGCGTGGTGCACTTCATCGAAGAGCAGCTGGTCACCGAGGAGCTGAGTCGCGACCTGGACATCGTGCTCAACGAGGACCTGCCAAAGGGACGGACACCGCAACTGGATACCAGCACCCACTTCTTCGCCTCGCATCTTCCCGAGCACCCGATGCCGGAGGCATTCGCCGGACTCGGCGAGGGGTTCACCGAGCTGGTTCGCGGTGACGATGCCTACTACGTCTATGTGCGCAACGTCGGCGCTGACCGCTACGTGCTCGTGCAGGAACAGCACGAGTTCGAGGCCCGCGAGGATGCGCTGTTCAACGTCGTGCTGGCCGGCTTTCTGCTCAGCGTGCTCGGCGCCTGGGCGCTGGGGCGGCTGATGGCCAACCGGGTGTTGGCACCGGTCAGCCGCCTGGCCAACCAGGTGCGCCACCGCGACCAGTTGCATCCGTTGGCGCCGCCGCTGGCCTTGCAGTATCCCGATGACGAGGTTGGACATCTGGCTGCGGCATTCGACAGCACGCTGGGCCAGCTGCGCCAGACCCTGGAGCGCGAGCGGCTGTTCACCGCCGATGTCAGCCACGAACTACGCACCCCGTTGATGGTGGTGCTCGGCGCCTGCGAGCTGCTCGAGCAGCAGGCCGCGCTATCGCCAGCCGCGCAGCGACCGCTGGCGCGCATCCAGCGCGCCGCGCGGGAAATGCACGAGCTGGTGGAAACCTTCCTGATGCTGGCGCGGGCGCGTCCGCAACAGACGTCCTTGGCCGGCGACGCCAGCTTGCGGAGCGTGGCGACCGAGCAGAGCGAGCGCTGGGCACCGTTGCTGGCGGAGAAGGGCCTGGCCTTCGAGCTGCTGGAGGAGGGCGAGGACCGCGGCGTCTACAACCACACCCTGCTCGGCACGGTGATGTCCAACCTGCTGCGCAACGCACTGCATTACACCGACCGCGGCACGGTGCGGCTGGTCCTCGACGACGGTGGCTTTCGCGTCGAGGACAGCGGCGTCGGCATTCCCCTGGCGGAGCAGGAGCGCATGTTTCAGCCTTTCGTGCGCGGCGCCGAGGGGCGCGGCGAAGGGCTGGGGCTGGGGCTGTCGCTGGTCAAGCGGATCTGCGCCCAAAAGGGCTGGCAGGTAGGCGTGGTGCCGCGGCAACCGCAGGGCAGCTGCTTTCAGGTGCGCTTTCATGACGGCGTGGTTTGACGTTTTTTTCACATCCCGTTGACGGGCCCTTGATGTCTGTCTGGTTAGTTTGGCGTTTCGTTTCCAACCGGAATGCCCGCCATGACCACATCGAGCCCCATCGAACTGGAGTTCTCGCGCAAGTACGACCGCCAGCACGCCTACGAATACCTGCACAAGCATCAGGATGGCTTGGCCCGGCGGCTGTCGCACTGGCGTGACGAGCAGATGGCGCGCCGCGCACTGAAGATCGCCCGCGAGCCTGATCTGGTGCTCGACCTGCCGTGCGGCGCCGGGCGCTTCTGGCCGCTGCTGGCCGAGCACCCGAGCCGGATGATCTTCGCCGCCGACAACTCCGCCGACATGCTGGCGATCGCCGAATCGGCGCATTCGCTGGAAGTGCTCAAGCGGGTCGAGACCTTTCAGACCTCGGCCTTCGCCATCGACATGGGCGACAACGCGGTAGACAACATCTTCTGCATGCGCCTGCTGCACCACATCGCCGACCCGGCGCATCGCCTGGCGATGCTGCGTGAGTTCCACCGCGTCACCCGTGACACGCTGATCGTCTCGCTGTGGGTCGATGGCAACTACAAAGCATGGAAGCGCAAGCGCCTGGAGCGCCGCCGGCCGGCCAAGGACAACCAGAACCGCTTCGTCGTCGCGCGCTCGCTGATCGAGGCGGAATTCGCCGAGGCCGGTTTCGACATCCTCGACCGTAATGACTTTCTCCCGGGCTACGCCATGTGGCGGGTCTACGTGCTGCGCAAGCGGGGCTGAACATGAGCCGACCACTCGTACTGCCGGCCCGCGAAGCGCGTACCAGCACCTTCCAGCGCTGGTGGAGCACGCAGGGGGAATGGGTCGAGGAACCCAACCAGCGCCGTGCCGGCGAAAGCGGCGTGCAACGGATACGCCTGCGCGATCTGCAGCAGCCTCTGCTGTACTGCAAACGGCAGATTGGCCACCTGTATCGCTCGCCGCTGCATCCTTTCGGCCGGCCCACGGTGCTGCGCGAACTGCAGGCGCTGCAAGCATTCGGCCGGCTCGGCGTGCAGGTGCCGGAACTGGTCTACTGCGGCACGCGACAACAGGCCGGGCAGTGGCAGGCGCTGCTGGTGACGGCGGAGCTGGAAGGCTTCGTCAGCCTGGAGGACTGGTATCAACAGGACTTGCGGGAGCGCTTCGGTCCGACGGTACAGGAGCGCATGCTCGCGGCGGTCGGGATCACCCTGGCGCGCATCCATCAGGCACGCTGGCAGCATGGCTGCTGCTACCCCAAGCACATCTTCGTCAGGGTTCAGGGTGAAGATGACGCGGCCGAAGTCGAAGTCGCTCTGCTCGATCTGGAAAAGAGCCGTCGCCGGCTTCGTCGCAGCGCCGCGGCACGGCATGACCTGCGCCAGCTCAAGCGCCATCGCCAGACCATGCCGGAGCAGGACTGGCAACGATTGCTGGCTGCCCATGATGCGTTCAGCGACCTGCGGGATTCCTGTCTCGATCAGGGGCGTCAGGCTCGACACCCGGCGTTCAGTTAGCTCTTCACCTGCGAACCAGCAACACGCCCGATTCCATGTGATGGGTGTAGGGAAACTGGTCGAACAACGCGCAGCGCTCGATGCGGTGGGTGTCGTGCAGCTGGGCGATGTTTGCCGCGAGGGTTTCCGGGTTGCAGGAGATGTAGAGGATGCGCTCGAAGCGGCGGGTCAGTTCGCAGGTGTCCGGGTCCATGCCGGCACGGGGCGGATCGACGAAAACGCTGCCAAAGTTGTAGCTCTTCAGGTCGATCCCGGCCAGGCGGCGGAACGGACGCACCTCGTTCAGCGCCTGGGTCAGCTCTTCAGCCGAGAGGCGTACCAGGGTGACATTGTCGATGCCGTTGTCGTCGAGGTTGGCCAGCGCCGCGTTCACCGAGGATTTACTGATCTCGGTTGCGAGCACCTTGGGCACACGGGTGGCCAACGGCAGGGTGAAGTTACCGTTACCGCAATAGAGTTCGAGTAGGTCGTCGTTTCGCTCGCCAAGAACGTCGTAGGCCCAGTTCAGCATCTTCTGGCATACGTCGCCATTGGGCTGGGTGAACGCGCCTTCGGGTTGCCGGTAGCTGAAGGTGCGGCCGGCAACGGTCAGCCGCTCAGTCACGTAGTCGCGGCCGATGACGATGCGCTTGCCTTTAGAGCGGCCGACGATGCTGGCGCCCAGCGCCTCGGCTAGCTTTTCTGCCTCCTGCTGCCAGGCATCGTCCAGCGGCCGGTGATAGGCGAGAGTGATCAGCGCATCGCCGGAGAGCGTGGTCAGAAACTCGACCTGGAATAGCTTGAAACTCAGGGTCTCGCTGGCTTGCCAGGCGGCCTTGAGCTGCGGCATCAGGTCGTTGATACGACGGCTGGCGATGGGGAAGCTATCGATCAGGATCGGGGTGTGCTTGTCGCCCTGCTCGAACATCGCGTAGTGGCGTTGGCCGTCCTCGCGCCACAGGCGGAATTCCGTGCGAAGCCGGTAGTTTTCACGTGGCGAGTCAAAAACTTCCGGCGCGGGTGCGTCGAAGGGCGCCAGCAGTTCCACCAGCCGCGCGGCTTTCTCGGCGAGTTGGGCGTCGTAGGTGGCGGGGTCGAATTGCGGAGCGCTCATGAAGACTCTTGGAATGGTAGGTAAATCGTAGGGCGCGGATTGTACGGTCGTCAGCTGTGGTTGTCAGGAGCGGGCTGGTGCCGCTCTGGGCTGCTTTGGTGGGCTGAAGCCCACCCTACAAAACTCATGAACACTCTTGGAAGGGCAGGTCAAAACGTAGGGTGGATCGGGGCGCGCAGCTGACGCTTCACCCATCCACCGTTACCGCACGGCAGGTGAATGATGGAAGCGTCATCGTGCCCATGGCGGCATCAGCCGGCGAACCAGCCCAGCTTGACCACGAACAGGATCGAGAGGATCCACATCGCCGGGCTCAGCTCACGCCAGCGGCCGGCGAGCAGCTTGATCGCGGTCCAGGCAATGAAGCCGAAGGCGATGCCGTTGGCGATGGAGAAGGTCAGCGGCATGGCCAGCGCGGCGATGGCAACCGGTGCGGCGACGGTGAGGTCGTCCCAATCGATGTTGGCGAGGCTGCTCATCATCAGCACGGCGACGAACAGCAATGCCGGTGCGGTCGCATAGGCGGGCACGGCACCGGCCAGCGGGGCGAAGAACAGGCTGAGCAGGAACAGCAGCGCCACCACACAGGCAGTCAGGCCGGTGCGGCCCCCAGCGCTGATGCCAGCTGCCGATTCGATGTAGCTGGTGGTGGTCGAAGTGCCGAGTGCGGCGCCAGCCATGGTTGCGGTGCTGTCAGCCAGCAGCGCGCGGCCCAGGCGCGGCATGCGACCGTCCTTGTCCAGCAGGTTGGCTTTCTGCGCGACACCGATGAGGGTGCCGGAGGTGTCAAACAGGTCGACGAAGAGGAAAGCAAAGATCACGCTGAGCAGGCCGATATCCAGCGCGCCCATGATGTCCAGTTCCATGAACGTCGGCACCAGCGATGGCGGCATCGACACCACGCCGTTGAGCTCGGAAAGGCCCAGCAGGATCGACAACCCGGTCACCACCAGAATGCCGATCATCACTGCACCGGTGACCTTGCGATAGGCCAGCGCGGCGATCAGGAAGAAGCCGAGGCAGGCGAGCAGCGGGCCGCCGGCAGTGAGGTCACCCAGACCGACGAGCGTGGCCGGATTGTCGACGACGATGCCGGCATTTTTCAGCGCGATGATCGCCAGGAACAGGCCGATACCCGCCGCGATGCCGGAACGCAATGCCAGCGGAATGCTGTGAATGATCCACTCGCGGATCTTGAAGATCGACAGCAGGAAGAAGATTGCGCCCGAGAGGAACACCGCACCCAACGCCGTCTGCCAGGTGTAACCCATGGTCAGCACCACGGTGTAGGTGAAGAAGGCGTTCAGGCCCATGCCCGGAGCCAAGGCGATCGGGTAGTTGGCAACCAGGCCCATGATCGCCGAGCCGATGGCGGCGGCCAGGCACGTGGCGACGAAGACCGCGCCGTGATCCATGCCGGTTTCAGCAAGAATGCTCGGGTTGACGAAGAGGATGTAGGCCATCGTCAGGAAGGTGGTGAGACCGGCCAGGATCTCGGTGCGCAGCGTGGTGTTGTGCGCCTTGAGTTGGAACAGCTTCTCCAGCATGGTGATTCCTCTTCTTGCCGGTCTTTCGTGCGGTTGGGGTACAGCAAAGCTTATCCGGGCGAAGCCCGCAAAAAGCGGGGCATCTTACACCGTCGCTCGAGCGGGTTGAATTTCCATTCGGTGACTTGTGAGTTCTGCTTTTCATGGTGGGATCGCCCCGGCCTGTACCCAGCACCGGGCGAGATTGTGAAGCAGGCGCGCAACGGTTGTACTCGCGACGGTGTCTGTGTGACTGACGGCCCGATTGGCACGGTTCTGCGAGGAGGGAACATGACCGAACACCAGACCGACCGGCGGCTGGGTGGAAGCCACAGGCGCCTCGGCATGCACAGCTCGCTGCGCATGAGGGAACACCCGCATGGTTGAACCCGTACGCGGTGTATGCGCGCTGGTGCTGGCGGCGGGGCAGGGCAGCCGTTACCGCGAGCATGCCGATCAGGACAAACTGCTCGCTCCCTGCAATCGCACGGCTGATGCCCCGCCCGTGCTGGCGGCGACGCTTGGCGCGCTG
Organism: Pseudomonas sp. NPDC077408; assembly: GCF_050269105.1. Classification (NCBI taxonomy): domain Bacteria; kingdom Pseudomonadati; phylum Pseudomonadota; class Gammaproteobacteria; order Pseudomonadales; family Pseudomonadaceae; genus Pseudomonas; species Pseudomonas sp. NPDC077408. The sequence goes on along the minus strand of NZ_JBNNHS010000009.1, from coordinate 152,844 downwards.
TGCGGGGTCGCCGAGCGGCTGGTCGTCGTGACCCGTGACGACAACAGCGAGCTGCTTGCCTGGCTTGGGCAGCAGGCTGACCGGTACGGTGCCGAGGTGCTCGCCGTGCACACCCAGGGGTTGGGCCACAGCCTGGCGCAGGCGGTCAGGCAGTACCCGAGCGACAAGGGCTGGCTGGTCGCGCTCGGGGACATGCCCTATGTGCGGCCCGCCACCTTCCGTCGCATCGCTGAGCAGATCGAGCCACCGCACCTGGTGGTGGTAAGTCATCAGGGGCAGCGCGGCCATCCGCGGGGGATCGGTCGCGACCACGCGTTGCAGGTGATGTCGCTGGACGGTGAGCGCGGTGCTCAAGTGCTGTTTTCGAGTGGTGCCGCCTGGGCAGTCGAGGTCGATGACTCCGGCGTGTTGCAGGACATTGATCGCCCCGATGATCGACGCAACAGCTGACCGGCTGTAGCTGCCTGCCGGTGGGGCGCCCCGGCGGCTCTATAGCGCGCCTTGCATGGCCATGTATGCGCTCGGCTGAACGATTTTTCCGCGTGGGCAGTCGTACTTCCTAGGCGCACGGAAAGCGCATCGAATGCCTGAGGTCTTCGGCGATCCTGCATAGAACAGGCATCCGAAGCCCCCCAAACCGTGAGGCTGCCATGAGCGAAACGTCTTCCGTCCCAGGTGGGATTACCGCCTGTTCCATTTCCCTCCAACTGAACGGCCAGCGCCGTGAAGTCGAGGTCTATCCCTGGACCACCTTGCTCGATCTGCTGCGTGAGCAACTGCACCTGACCGGCACCAAGAAAGGCTGTGACCACGGCCAGTGTGGCGCCTGTACCGTGTTGCTCAACGGCAAGCGGATCAATAGCTGCCTGACCCTCGCCGTGATGCACGACGGCGCGGAGCTGACCACCATCGAAGGGCTGGCGCAGGGCGAGGAACTGCACCCGATGCAGGCCGCTTTCGTCAAACACGACGCCTTCCAGTGCGGCTATTGCACGCCCGGGCAGATCTGCTCCGCTGTGGGCATGATCGCCGAAGGACGGGCAGAAACCCGTGATGATCTGCGCGAACAGATGAGTGGAAATGTCTGCCGTTGCGGCGCCTACCCGAACATTGTCGCCGCCATCGAGGACGCGACGGTGGACACTCGCGAACGCCTGGCCGGTGCGAAGGAGGTGACGCCATGAATCCCTTCAGCTATGCACGCCCGAGCAGCGTCGAGGAAGCCATCGGCCAATTCCGTCCGGACAGCCGCTACATTGCCGGTGGCACCAACCTGCTCGACTTGATGAAGGAAAACGTCACCCGTCCTTCCCAGCTGATCGACATTACCCAACTACCGCTGGCCGACATCGAAGAGACGGCGGATGGTGGCCTGCGCATTGGTGCGTTGGTGAGCAATGCGGATCTGGCCTGGCACCCTCTGGTGGAGCAGCGCTACCCGCTGCTGTCACAAGCGATCCTGGCCGGCGCCTCGCCGCAGCTGCGCAACATGGCCACCACAGGCGGCAACCTGCTGCAGCGCACCCGCTGCTACTACTTCTATGACAGCACCACGCCGTGCAACAAGCGTGAACCGGGCACCGGCTGCTCTGCGCGCGATGGGCTCAATCGCATCCACGCGATTGTCGGCCACAGCGACGCCTGCATCGCCGTTCATCCCTCCGACATGTGCGTGGCGATGGCGGCACTAGAGGCAGTGGTGCATATACAGGGGCCGCAGGGCGAGCGGCAGATCGCCTTTGCCGATTTCCATCGGCTACCCGGCGATGCTCCCGAGCGTGACAACACGCTGAATGACGGCGAGCTGATCACCGCGGTCGAGTTGCCGCCCCAAGACTTCTCCGCCCACAGCAGCTACCTCAAGCTGCGTGATCGCGCGTCCTATGCGTTCGCGCTTGTTTCCGTTGCCGCTGCACTGGAGATGGACGGCAGCAACATCAGCAGTGCCCGTATCGCCATGGGCGGGGTGGCGCACAAGCCCTGGCGCAAGGCCGAAGCCGAGGCGGCGCTGGTCGGCAAAACGGCTGACGAGGCCGCGTTCACGACCGCTGCGAACATCCTGCTCGAGGGAGCCAGTGGCTTCGAACACAACGCCTTCAAGATCGAACTCGGCCGTCGCGCCATCGTTCGCGCCCTGACCGACGCCGCCAGAGGAGCCGCTCAATGAAACCCGCCACTTCCCCTTTTGGCCAGCCCCTGAATCGCGTCGACGGTCCCAAGAAGGTTACCGGCCAGGCCCAATACGCCGGTGAGTTCGATGTGCCCGGCCTGCTCTACGGCAGCGTGGTCAACAGCAGCATCGCGCGTGGTCGAATCATCAGCATCGATGCCAGTGTGGCCGAAGCAGTGCCTGGCGTGGCGCTGGTGCTGACCCACCAGAACCGTCCGCCCATTGCCAGCTATGACGAGCCCTACGAGGACGACGATGCTGCCGATGGCTCGCCGTTCCGGCCGCTGTTCAACGACCGTATTCTCTACAGCGGCCAGCCGATCGCGCTGGTGGTGGCGGAAAACCTCGAACTGGCCCGCTACGCCGGCAGCCTGGTGCGCGTCGAATACGAGCCCGAGCCCCATCACACCGACCTGCTCAGCGAGCTGGAAACCATGCACAAGGCACCGGCCGACCTGCCGGAGCCCCGCGGTGATGTGGACAGCGCCCTGGCCAGCGCGCAATTCAAAGTGGATGTGCAGTACACCACGCCGGTCGAGCACCACAATCCGATGGAGCCGCATGCCTCGACTGTTCACTACTTTCCCGAAGGCAACCTGGAGATCTACGACAAGACCCAGGGCGTGCAGAACTGCATGCGCTATCTGGAAGGCGTGTTCGACATGGAGGGCAAGATCCGCATCCTCTCGCCGTTTGTCGGCGGTGCCTTCGGTTCCGGCTTGCGTCCTCAGTATCAGCTGACGCTAGCAGTGATGGCGGCGCTCAAGCTCAAGCGCTCGGTGCGTGTCACCCTCAAGCGCCAGCAGATGTTCACCTTTGGCTATCGTCCGCGCACCGTGCAGCGGCTGTCGATCGGCGCAAACGCCAGCGGAGAACTGCAGGCCATCACCCACCAGGCGATCGGTCAGACCTCCAGCTTCGAGGATTTCACCGAGCATGAGGTCGAGTGGTCCGGGATGCTTTACAAGTGCCCGAACGCAAGGCTCGACTACCAACTGGTGCCGCTGGACGTCTACACGCCGCTGGATATGCGCGCACCGGGCGCGACCATTGGTGTCTACGCCCTGGAAAGCGCGATGGACGAACTGGCCTACGCAGCGAATGTCGATCCGCTGCAGTTGCGCCTGACCAACTACTCCGAGCGCAACGCCAACGAGGACAAGCCTTATTCGAGCAAGGAGCTGCGCCAATGCTACGAGCAGGGTGCTGAGCGCTTTGGCTGGTCGCGCCGCTCGATGGCGCCACGCTCTATGCGCGACGGCAACCAGCTGATCGGCTGGGGCATGGCCACCGGAGTGTGGGAGGCGATGCAGATGCCGGCCGCCGCCAAGGCGTGCCTGGAGCCCGACGGACGCCTGGTGGTCAGCAGCGCCACCTCCGACATTGGCACTGGCACCTACACGGTGATGACCCAGATTGCGGCGGCGGCCATGGGCCTGCCGATGGAGCAGGTCGAGTTTCGCCTGGGTGATTCGAACCTGTCGCAGGCGCCGCTGGAAGGCGGCTCCTTCACGGTGTCGTCCGTCGGGACAGCCGTGCAGCAGGCATGTGAGGGGCTGCAGGCCAAATTACTCGACGCGGCTCAGCAGTCGCCGGTATCGCCGTTCACCGGGGCCAAGCTCGAGGATGTGGAGTTCGTCGACGGCCAGATGCGCTTGAAGGCCTCGCCCGAGCAGCGGGTCGAGCTGGCGAAGATCGTCTCCGCCAGCGGCGTGCTCGAAGCGGAAGTCAGCGCCAAGCCGGGCGAGAAACGCAACGAGTATTCAATCTCTACTCACTCGGCGATATTCGTCGAGGTGCGTGTGGACGAATCGCTGGGCACGGTAAAGGTGAGTCGCGTGGTCAGTGCTGTGGCCGCTGGGCGCGTGGTTAATCCGAAGACCGCGGGTAACCAGATCGCGGGTGGTGTGGTCTGGGGCATCGGGCAGGCGCTGCATGAGGAAACCATGATCGACCACAACCTGGGTCGTTACATGAACCACAACCTGTCCGAGTACCACGTCCCGATCAATGCCGATATCAACGACATCGACGTGTTCTTCGTTGAGGAGAAAGACGAAATCGTCAACGCGCTGGGCTCCAAGGGCGTGGGCGAGATTGGCATCGTGGGTGTGGCGGCGGCGGTGGGTAACGCCATCTTCCACGCCACCGGTAAGCGGGTCCGCGATCTGCCGATCACCATGGACAAGGTGTTGTAACCGACTAGGCGCGTGGAAAAGGCGTTGCCGTTTTCCACCCTACGGGTGCGCGACTTTCGAGTGTGCGGGAGTAGGGTGGAAGACTGCGGAGCGTCTTCCACCGAAACCGCTAATCCAGATCCCGATGCAACTGGTCGCGGTTGGCCAGCGTCGGGAAGACTTTCATCCAGGTGCCGGTAACTATCAGCGTTCCGACGCCACCGATCACCACCGCAGGCACCGTGCCGAACCAGTGAGCCGTCAGCCCTGACTCGAATTCACCGAGCTGGTTGGACGCTCCGATAAACAACCCATTCACCGCACTCACCCGGCCGCGCATCGCGTCCGGCGTTTCCAGCTGCACGAACGCGCCGCGGATCACCATGCTGATCATGTCCGCCGCGCCCAGCACTACCAGCACGCCCATGGACAGCCAGAACGATGTCGACAGACCGAAGGCGATGGTTGCCAGGCCGAACACCCCGACAGCCGCGAACATGACCCGGCCGACCCTTTTGTTGATCGGATAGCGCGCAAGCCACAGCGACATCAGCAGCGCACCCACCGCCGGTGCCGAACGCAACAGCCCTAGGCCCCAGGGGCCGGTGAGCAGGATGTCCTTGGCGAAGACCGGCAGCAGTGCCGTGGCGCCGCCGAGCAGCACGGCAAACATATCCAGGGAAATGGCGCCGAGAATGTCCGGCCGGCTGCGGATGAAGCGCATACCCGCGAGCAGGTTGTCCATCGCCGGGCCGGTTTGCTTGGGCGGCGCCGGGCGTTTCGGCAGGCTCAGCATCAGGCTGCAGGCCAGGGCGAACAGCAGCGCCACCGGGCCATAGACCCACAGCGGGCCGATGGCGAACAGCAGACCGCCGAGCGCCGGTGCGACGATAGTGGCGGTCTGCATGGCCGACGACGAGGCAGCGACGGCTGCCGGAAATAACTGCGCAGGCACCAGACTCGGCAGCAGCGCCTGAGTCGCCGGCCCCTCGAACGCCCGCGCCGTGCCCAGCAGGAACGCAAGGACAAAGATCATTTCGCGCGTCACCCCCAGCCCACCAGCGCCAAGCACCAGCGACAGAGCGATCAGCCCCTGCAAACCCTGACACAGCGCCGCCACTCTTCGACGGTCGAAGCGGTCAGCGACATGGCCGGTCCAAAGAATGAACAGCAGGCGAGGGAAGAATTCGGCCAGGCCCACGAGACCGAGGTCGAGCACGCTGCCGGTCAGCTCGTACATGTGCCAGCCGATGGCGACCGCCAGCATCTGGAAGCCGCTGGCGGTGAACACGCGGGCGAACCAGAATTTGATGAAGGGGCGTTGGTGGCGCAGCAATAGTTTAGCGTGGGTGGACATCAGGTCGAGGCGCAAGGTGGGCAGTGGGGCAGATTAGCATTCAGCCCCGGTGGCGCTGAGGCAATCTGCCTGCAGAAAGCCGAACGGAGTGGACGAGCGGCGTTTTGCTTTGGCCCGCCAGCAGTCGAGACATGGTGCTCTGGTGGGCTGAAGCCCACCCTACATAGAAGGATATGCGTTGGCTTTCCCCGTAGGGTGGGCTTTAGCCCACGGTGGACGCGTGTGGTGTCGCGGGCTGGCCCCGCCGTGCGTACGAAGTCAGGCGTCGGGCTTCATTCAGGCAACAACCCGCGCTCGGCAAACACCGCCTTGGCGGTCGCCATGCCGTTCAATGCTGCAGGAAAGCCGGCATACACCGCCATCTGGATGATCACCTCGACGATCTGCTCCGGCGTGCAGCCGACGTTCAATGCGCCGTGGATATGCACCGCTAATTGCGGCTGGCAATGCCCGAGTGCGGTCAATGCTGCGACGGTCGCAAGCTCACGCTGTGGCAGGTCGAGGCCAGGACGCTGGTAGATATCGCCGAAGGGAAACTCGATGACGTAGCGGGCCAGGTCCGGTGCGATGGCTTGCAGGCTCTCGATAACCTTACGGCCGGCCTCGCCGTCGATCTCTTCGAGTTTGGCCAGGCCTTCGGTGTAGCGGGTGGATGCGGACATGGAGCGTTCCTCTTGATTGGGTAGAGGAAAGCCTGAGGGTTGGAGTGGACTCCAGGTCAAGGGGTTGTTTGTTGGCGGTACAGCTCGATCTTTGCCTGCAGCGCGGCCAGATGCTCGCGGTCGCGCTCGAGGCGATCTTGCAACTTGGCGGCATGGGCTTCCAGCAGGGACTGTCGTGCCGCAAGGGTAGATTCGCCGCGTTCACGCAGATCGGCGTAGCGAATGATGTCGTCCAGCGCCATGCCGGTGTCTTTGAGACGCAGGATGAAGCCGACCCATTCCAGATCGCGCGGGCCGTAGACGCGAAAGCCGCTGACGTCCCGTGGGACGTGGCGCAACAGGCCGATCTTTTCGTAATAGCGCAGAGTGTCGGCGGAAAGGCCGGTTCGCGTGGCGAACTGCTGGATACTCAGCCGAACCGGCGCTTCGCTCACGGCTTGATGGCTCGCAGGATGACGAACTTGGGCGTGGCCGCGACCTGCTCGACCTTGCCGAACAGGCGCTTGAGTTTGAGGTGATAGCCAAGGTGGCGGTTGCCGACGATCCACAGCTCGCCGCCCTTGGCCAGCGCCGTCTTGGCTTGGGTGAACATCCGCCAGGCGAGGAAGTCACCGACCACCTGCTGCTGGTGGAAGGGCGGATTGCACAGCACCAGATCCAGCGAATCCATCGGCTGTTCGGCCAGCCCGTCGCCGGCACGGATATCGGCAGGGCGCTCGCCAAGGATGGCCAGCCAGTTCTCGCGTGCCGATTGCACTGCCATGTAGCTCTCGTCCACCAGTGTCATCTGCGCTTGCGGATTGCTAAGGGCGTAGACGATACCGAGCACGCCGTTGCCGCAACCCAGGTCCGCGACACGCAGGTTGCCGAGCGCCTTGGGTAGGTGCGGGAGAAAGGCTCGGGTGCCGATATCCAAATCTTCCCGGCAGAACAAGTTGGCGTGGTTGACGAGTTCCATGCCCGGCTGATTCAGGCGGTAGCGGGTCGGATAGGGCGAGCGCGGTGCCGGCTTTTCGCTCGGAGTCGCGGTCAGCAGACGCGCTTTCTTCACCGCCAGCGAGGCTTGCATTGGGCCGATGTACTTCTCCAGCAGATCGCCCGCTGCACGCGGCAGATGCTTGATCATCGAGCCGGCGATCACCTGGGCACCTGGCGCGAGTTGGCCATGCAGGCGGATCAGCTGTTCCTCCAGCAAGGCGAGCGTCTTGGGGACGCGAATCAGCACCCGGTCGAACGGCCCTTGCGCCACCTCACTGGCGGGAAGGAAGGTCACCGCGTCAACCGGCATGGCGTTGCGCTGCAGGTTTTTTTCCAGCGCCAGGTGCGCCAGGTGAGAGTCGCCGCTGCTGGTGACCTGCACCTGCTTCGCCAGCGAGCAGGCCAAGGCGCCAAAACTGTCGTTGAGGATCAGCACCCGCGTTGTCGCAGCCAAGCCTTGCTCGTACAGCTGCGCCAATAGGTATTCGTCAGCCGCATCGAACGCCTGCAAGGGTTCGTTGGGCTGTTCCGGCTGGCGGATCAGATCGAGGCGTGCGTAGGCGGATTCGAGAATAGGCATAAGAACTGGCGGTGTTTACATGCGTCAGAAAGGAGTATCAAGGGTCCAGGCCGCGGAAAACTACCTGCGTTGGCAATACTGCGTTAGAAACAGCCTCAGAATGCTCATTTAGAACGCCTAAACTCCGCTTCTTCGGCTGTTTCTGCCTTGTCTTGCCTGCCTCGCCTACGTTTTCCGCGGCCCGGACACGCTGGTGTCCCCCGATGTCCGGAAGGAGCGAAGTATGACCGTCAGCGAAGAGAAGTTCACCCGCCAGCGTCTGCTCGAGGTGCAGACGCTGACGCCCAGTCTGTTTACCCTGCGCACCACCCGCGACCCCGGCTTCCGCTTTACTGCCGGCCAGTTCGCCCGCCTCGGCGTTCGTAAGCCCAGCGGCAGCATCGTCTGGCGGGCGTACTCGATGGTATCGGCGCCCCATGACGAGTTTCTCGATTTCTTCTCCATCGTGGTGCCGGATGGTGAGTTTACCAGCGAGTTGAGCCGGCTTAAGCCCGGCGACGAGTTGCTCATAGATAAGCAGTCGTTTGGTTTTCTGACCCTCGACCGGTTCATCGACGGGCGCGATCTCTGGCTGCTGGGCACCGGTACCGGCATCGCGCCGTTTCTCTCCATTTTGCAGGATTTCGAGGTCTGGCAGCGCTTCGAGCGGATCATCCTGGTGTATAGCGCGCGCACCGCATCGGAGCTGGCCTATCAGAACCTGATCCGCGAGCTGCCGCAGCGCGACTATCTGGAAGGGCTCGGCTCGAAGCTGACCTACCTGCCGGTAGTAACCCGCGAGCAGATCCCCGGCGCGCTGCACGGTCGTATCACCACGCTGATCGAAAACGGCGAACTGGAGCGAGCGGCGGATCTGCAGCTCGAGCCCGAACACTCGCGGATCATGCTCTGCGGCAATCCGCAGATGATCGAAGACACCCGCACCCTGCTCAAGACACGCGACCTCAACCTGAGCCTGACCCGGCGGCCGGGTCAGGTGGCGGTGGAGAATTATTGGTGAAAAGTCTCGCTCTGAGGCTGTGCTGCATGCTGGACAGCGGCGTAAGGCGTAAGGCGGACAAGCGGGGCTCGGTATTGAAAGCCGCCCCGGCAATGTCAGCTTCGTAGGGTGGATCACGCTTCACCGATCGACCGAGCGGTGGCAAAGGTGGATGAAAAAAGCGTCATCCACCCGCCATTTGCGCGCTAACTGGCTGTGCGACACGTTGCGCGCCGGGGCGTTTGCGGCGACGTAGTTGGGCGCGGTGCTGCGCGGTAACGGCGTGTGCCGTAGTAGTTAATCGCCACCGGCAGGAAGTGGTACTGGATGTTCGGCTATTCGAACTTGCCGCGCGAGCGAATGAAGCCGCCGGCCTCGAACCTGTTGCTGGCGCCGACACCCTTGCCGAGAAACAGCCACTCGGCGCCGATCAGCGGCTGGTTGTGCATCTGCAGGGTGGGATAGAGATCGGTCTCGTAGGCCCAGTTATAGCGCCGGCCCTGCAGCGGAAAGGCGAGCGCGGCGGGCATCTGGGTGCGGTAGTCCGCCCTCTCGCTTCGAGGAGCAGCACGCTGATATCCGCGTCCTCGGTCAGGCGGGTAGCCAGCACGTTACCGGCCGAGCCGGCACTGATGATGCAGTCGTATTCCTTCAAAGCAGTATCCTCCCGAATGGACACCGCCAGTCTCGAGCCATCAGCAGCACGAGAGCACCGCCGTTGCTTGCGTCGCCCGTCAGAACGCCGAGACGAATTCGCCCAGTTCGACCTGGATCGACTTGGTGCGTGTGTAGTGCGCCAGGGTCGTCAAACCGTTCTCGCGGCCCACGCCGGATTGCTTGTAGCCGCCCACAGGCATTTCGGCTGGCGATTCGCCCCAGGTGTTGATCCAGCAGATGCCCGCTTCGAGCTGATGAATGACGCGGTGGGCGCGGGCCAGATCCTGGGTGACGATGCCTGCAGCGAGGCCGTAGTCGGTGTCATTGGCACGGCGGATCACTTCCGCTTCGTCGTCGAAGATCAGGATGCTCATCACCGGGCCGAAGATTTCCTCACGCACGATGCGCATGTCATCCCGGCAGTCGCTGAACACGGTCGGTGCAACATAGGCGCCCTTGGCGTATTCACCTTCGGTCACCCGCGTTCCGCCGCAGAGCATCCGCGCGCCCTCGGCACGGCCCGACTCGATGTAATCGAGCACGCTGTCCATGTGTGCGTAGCCCACCAGCGGGCCGAAGTTGGTCCGCTCGTCCAGCGGATCACCCAGGCGGATACGCTTGACCCGCTCGAGGACCTTGGCTTCGAACCGCGCCTGCAGCGAACGCGGGATGAACACGCGGGTGCCGTTGGTGCACACCTGGCCGGAGCTGAAGAAGTTGGCCATGACCGCGATGTCTGCAGCACGGTTGAGGTTGGCGTCTTCGAAGATGATCAGCGGCGACTTGCCGCCCAGCTCCATGGTCACGTCCTTGAGCGAGGAGCTGGAGGCGCTGGCCATGACCTGCTTGCCGGTGCGGGTGCCTCCGGTGAAGGATATCTTCGCTATGCCCGGGTGCTCGGTGAGCCAGGTGCCGACTTCCCGGCCGCTGCCGGTGAGGACGTTGAACACGCCGTCTGGCAGGCCCGCTTCGGTATAGATCTCTGCCAGCTTCAGCGTGCTCAGAGAGGTCATTTCGCTGGGCTTGAAGATCATGGCATTGCCGGCTGCCAGTGCCGGCGCGGACTTCCACAGGGCGATCTGGATCGGGTAGTTCCAGGCGCCGATGCCCGCCACCACACCCAGCGGCTCGCGGCGGGTGTAGACGAAACTGGTGTCGCGCAACGGGATTTGTTCGCCTTCGATGGCCGGTACCAGGCCGGCGTAATACTCCAGTACATCGGCCCCGGTGACGATGTCGACCGCGCGGGTTTCAGTCAGCGGCTTGCCGGTGTCGAGGGTTTCCAGTTCGGCCAGTTCGTCGTTGCGTTCGCGCAGGATGTCCACCGCGCGGCGCAGGATGCGTGATCGCTGCATGGCGGTCATGGCGGCCCAGACCTTTTGTCCGGCCGCGGCGCTGGCGACCGCCTTGTCCACGTCGTCACGCGAGGCTCGCTGCAGTTCGGCGAGCACTGCGCCCGTCGCCGGGTTGACCGTCTCGAAGGTCGTGCCGCTGGTGGCGTCGACGTAACGGCCATCGATATAGAGTTGCTGGTGCTCGAAACGGGGCATGGTCATCCTCGCGCGGTGCGTGTGGGGGGTGGGGAGCAGCTCAGCGGTTGGCCAAGAGCTGATCCAGGTAGTCGTCGGCCAATTGCAGCGCCTGCTCGATATCGAAGTCATCGCCGGCCAGCGCGCCGCGCAGCCAGAGGCCGTCGATCAGTGCTGCCATGCCGCGTGCGGCCGAACGTGCCTTATCCTGCGGCAGGACGCGGCGGAACTCGCAGCAGAGGTTCGAATACAGGCGGTGGTCATTGATTCGCTGCAGGCGGTGCAGAGAGGGCTGGTGCATGCTGAATGCCCAGAACGCCAGCCAGGTTTTCATCGCCGGGCCATTGACCTGGCTGTCGTCGAAGTTGCCTTCGATGATGGCTTTCAGATGAGCGCGAGGACTGTCGTCGGCAAGCTGCTCGCGCCGCGTACGAACGGCCTGGTTGAGAGCTTTCATCAGGTGCCGCATGGTTGCTTCGAGCAGGCCGTTCTTGTCCTGGAAGTAGTGCGCGATGATGCCGTTCGACACGCCTGCCAGGCGCGCGATCATGGAAATGCTGGCGTCGCTCATGCCGACCTGGTCCACCGCCTCGAGCGTCGCGTGTATCAGCTGCTTGCGCCTTATAGGCTGCATACCAAGTTTGGGCATTTTTTGAGAATCCGGTCAGGTTTAGACTTGCAGCCAGACTAGAGTCTTCTTATTGAACGCTCAATCAATAAAGGAGCGGTTGTCGATATTCGGTATATGCGTGTCGCGCATCGAGTGCGGTGGACAAATGCACGGCCGATGTCACCAGCGCACCCGCGCGCAATGGCGTAGCGCATGCCGCAAGAGAGGTTATTGATATCGCCATACCCCATCTGACTGCGTGCCTGTATACGACTGCAGGGTGTCGAGCGACGCCCGCCAAAGGCATCGCTCGTGATGGGTAAAGAGCGGGGCGGTTATTCGAGCCACTCGGCGACGCGGTCCGGATGCTTTTCCACCCACTCGCGGGCGGCAGCTTCAGGCTTGGCGCCGTCGCGGATCGCCAGCATCACCTCGCCAACTTCCTCGGCGCCCCAGCTGAATTTCTTCAGGAAGGCCTCGGCTTCGGGAGCCTTGCTGGCGAGCCCCGGGTTGGCGACCGTATCGACGTGCTCGTCGTCACCGAAGACCTTCTTCGGGTCTTCCAGGAAGCGCAGATTCCACTTGGCGAACATCCAGTGCGGGATCCAGCCGGTGACGACGATCGGTTCTTTGGCCTTTTCCGCACGGGTCAGCGCGGTGGTCATGGCTGGGCCCGAGCTAGGCATCAGGCGCAGGTCCAGGTCGTATTGCTTGATCGCGTCCTCGGTGCGCCGCATGACACCGGCCCCGGCATCGATACCGGTGATCTTGCTGCCGAATGCCTCGCTGTACTGGTTGAGGTCCTCGATGCTTTTCGCCTCAACGTAGTCCGGCACGATCAGGCCGATCTTGGCGCCTTCGTAGTTGGTCCCGAGCACCACGATCTTGTCCTTCAGTTTCTCGAAGTATTCGCCGTGGGTGGCTGGCAGCCAGGCGGAGAGGGTGGCGTCGAGGTCACCGCGCGCCACGCCCTGCCACATGATGGCCGGTTCCACCGGTTGCAGCTTGACGGTGTAGCCCAGCTTGCTTTGCAGGATCTCGCCCGCCACGTGGGTGGCGGCGACGCTGTCGTCCCAACCGTTGACGTAGCCGATTTTCAGCGCGGGCTTATCCGCCGCCATGCTGGCCGCCATGCCGAGCGCCATGCTGGCGGCGCCGAGACCGCAAAGGAAATGCTTGATCAGACTCATGCGTGTTAGCTCCATGTCAGGAAAAGTGGCAGTGATGCCGACCGGGGCCCATACCAGGGCTCAAGGTTGTTGCCGGAGCCACACTTGCTAAGTGAGGCCCCACGCGCGGTTCCGATGCGCAGTCTGCGCACCGATAAGGGTGAAGCGGAGTGGGTTGGCTCTAGCCGAGCAGGGGCCTGGCGTGTCTGCCGAGGCGTCCTGGCTGGCTAGGTTCCGGTCAGAGACCGACGAACTTCTTCACGGCAGGGACGCCGTCCTGACCGTCCCGGGTGGTCACCCCGGCCAGCCACTGGTCGAGGGCGTCCGGATTGGCCTTGATCCATTGCTTCGCGACGGTCTGCGGATCGTCACGCTCGAGTGCCATCTGCATCAGCTCGCTTTCCATCGGCACGCTGAAGTGCAGGTTCTGCAGCAGCTTCCCGACGTTCGAGCAGCGCTCCAGATAGTCCTGCGGCACCACGGTAAACACCTTGGCGGCACCAAAGTCAGGCCCGAACACCTCGTCGCCACCGGCGAGGTAGGTCAGGTCATACTGGGAGTTCATCGGGTGAGGCGCCCAGCCGAGGAAGACCACGAGCTCCTTCTTCCGAATGGCGCGTTGCACCTGGACCAGCATGCCGGCTTCGCTGGACTCAACCATGCGGAAGTCACCAAGGCCGAACTGATCGCTCTTGATCATCTTCTCGATCAGCAGATTGCCGTCGTTGCCCGGCTCGATCGCATAGATCCGGCCGCCCAGCTGATCCTTGAACTTGGCGATGTCCTGGAAGCTTTTCAGCCCCGCGTCGGCCGCATAGGTGGGCACCGCCAGGGTGTATTTGGCGCCCACGAGGTTGGGCGATTCGAGCACCTTGACGCCACCGTCCTTGGCGAACGGCTCGATGACCGCGTCCATCGAGGGTGACCAATAGCCGAGAAACGCATCGATCTGCTTGTTCTTCACGCCGGTGAAGGCGATCGGCACGGACGCCATCACCTTGCTCGGGTCATAGCCCAGGCCTTCGGTCAGGACCATCGCCACGCCGGTGGTGGCAGCGATGTCCGCCCAGCCGATTTCAGCGAAACGCACCTTCTCACAGCTCGCCGGTTCCTGGCCCCATGCGCTCTGCAGCGCCGCGCAGGCGAGCAGGCCCACAGCCGTCGATATCGTCTTGAACGTCTTCATTCCGATTGCCTTATCTAGGAGTTGTGGGGCTATTGGCGCTGTTACTTGAGCTTGGCGCTTACCCAGGAATACCAGGTGGTCTTGTGCGTCACTTGCCTAGCGGTGCCAAAGCTTTCGGTGATGCGGTCCAGGATGATCGCCAGCAGAACCACCGCCATGCCGCTTTCGAAGCCGAGGCCGATGTCCAGTCGCTGAATGCTCGCCAGCACGTCATTGCCCAGGCCTCCGGCACCCACCATCGAGGCAATAATCACCATCGACAGCGCCATCATGATGGTCTGGTTCACCCCGGCCATGATCGACGGCATGGCGTTCGGCAGCTGCACCTTGAACAGCAGCTGCCGGCTGTTGCAGCCAAAGGACTGGCCAGCTTCTACGATTTCCTTGTTGACCTGGCGGATGCCCAGGTTGGTCAGGCGCACGGCCGGCGGCATGGCGAAGATCACCGTGGCGATGATGCCGGGCACGCGGCCGAGGCCGAACAGCATCGCCGCCGGGATCAAGTAGACGAACGCTGGCATGGTCTGCATGAAGTCCAGAATCGGACGGGTCACCATGGCCACCCGCTCATTGCGAGCCGACCAGATACCCAACGGAATGCCCAGTAACAGGCTGATCAGCGTGGCGGAGAAGGTCAGCCCCAGGGTTACAACGGTCTGTTCCCAGAAACCGGTGAGCACGATGAGAATGAAGGAAACGGCGGTAAAGGCCGCGAACCGAGCGCCAATGCGCCACAGGCCGAGGCCGACGAAAATGGCGATGAGCAGCCAGGCTGGCGGCAGCATCAATACAGCCTCGATGCCTTCGGAAAATCCGCTGACTACGCCGCCCAGGCTGTCGAAGGCGCCGCTGTAATTTTCCAGCAAGTGCTGGACGACGTTGTCGACCCAGCTACCCAGATCCAGTTGCTTATCCACGGTCAGTCCTCCTGCAGACGAGTCAGAAGGCGACCTTTACTGATGGCGCCCGCGTAAAACCCTTGGCTGTCTACCACTGGCATCGGTCCTTCGTTGCCCACCAGGCGCTCAATTACTTGGTCGAGCGGCTGGTCTTCGGTGAGCGGGTCGATCTGTTTCAGTACTTGTGCGTCGAGGCCGCAGGTCTGGCCGTTCTCGACCAGCAGGGCGATCCGTTCGAGGCTGATGGAACCTTGAAACTTGTTCTGTTCATCGACAACGAAGGCGTAGTGCTTGTCCAGGGCCTGCAGCTCCTGGCAGACCTGCATGGCGTCCGGCGCTTTGCCGTTGTGCACGTAGAGCGGAACGCTGTCGGCCTTGAGCTGGCCGGCTGTGAGGTAACGGGTGGTGTTGACGGTATCGAAGAAGTTGCGCACGTAGCTGCTGGCGGGATTGTCGATCAGCTCCTGCGGCGTGCCGACCTGGATCAGCTTGCCGCCTTCCATGATGCCGATGCGGTTGCCGATGCGCATGGCTTCCTCAATGTCATGGGAGACGAAGATGATGGTGCGCCGATGGATCTTCTGCAGCTCCAGCAGCACATCCTGCATTTCCCGACGTTTTAGCGGGTCGAGCGCGGAAAAGGCCTCATCCATGATGATCATCGAGGGGTTCACCGCCAGTGCTCTGGCCAAGCCAACCCGCTGCTGCATGCCGCCGGACAACTCGTGCGGGTATTTATGTGCAAAGGTATCGAGGCCGACCTGTGTGAGTACGGTCATGGCGCGCTCTTCACGATCCTTGCGGCTGACACCCGCAACCTCCAGGCCGAAGGCAGCGTTGTCCAACACCGAGCGCGAGGGCATCAAGGCGAAGGACTGAAAGACCATGCTCATATCGCGGCGACGTAGCTCGATGAGCTGAGCGTGGGGCAGTTTGGCGACATTCTGACCATCGATGAAGACATCACCGGCGCTGGGCTCGATCAGACGATTTATCAGGCGTATGAGGGTGGATTTGCCAGAGCCGGACAGGCCCATCAGGACGAAGATTTCGCCTTCCTCGACGCTGAACGACACATCGCTTACGCCGATGACCGCGCCGCGCTCGGCGAGAATCTTGTCCTTGCTCCAGCCTTGCTTGAGCAGGGTGATGGCTTCTTGTTCGTGGGGGCCGAAGACCTTGTACAGGTTCTCGACGACGATCTTTCCAGACTGCATGGGACGGTTCCCTCAGTAGACATCCAGCTCAGCTAACGGAGGCCGCAAGCGCACGCAGCGCTCGACGGCTGTCGCCGACTGCTTAATGGCGTAATCGGTTGTCATGTACCGGGCTGAAGTGGTCTTGCGGTCGCTCGACGGGCAGCAGTCGCCAGGCGAAATGAGCGACTCATCTCGCGCGTCTGCAGGCTCGGCGTCGTGGCGTTTCACCGCTGTGTCGTGACCGCTTCTACCCTTGGCAGTGCTAGTAAGTTCATCGTGGTTCGTACGCCCCCTGCGGAGCGGAACCGGTACCCATTATTGTTATCTGCTCAGACGTTGGGGACGGCTGAAGCTACATCGTGCAACGCCTCCAATCACCGCCGCATTAGGCGCCGGCTGTGGAACATGACTCAACGATAGGCCGCTTTGGGCGCGACAATTGCCGAGTTACGACGCCTACATACTGAACGGCGACATGGGGCCTTTTTTATTCAATAGCGAAAAAAATTCATCACGACGATGGTGCAGATTTCCGGCGGTTTGCTGGGAAGTGAACCATTACGGCGCATTCAGCCAGTAAAAGAAGCACTGGGGTGACGGAACTATGAGCGTAGGTCATGTTGCGGGCTCGGCTTGTTTCGCGTGACTCGGGACATCAGGGGTCTGCTCTGCCTCGATGGCCCTTGACGTGGCCGCGCAGTGCGGAACGGGGCAAGGGCCGCCGCAGCGACCCGAATCAGATGGCAGCAAAGGAGAGGCGCGGCCCTTCGTTTATCTGTAGCTAACGGTCTCGTAGTAAACGACCGGCTGGTGGCGATGGCCGTGCCGCCATCATTCATACGTCTCCAGGGTAATTGCGGCATGGCTGGTGGCAGCTTGGACAGCGGTTGCGCGTGGCAAGACCGGCTGGTCATAAACTGGGCAACCTGACGGGATTGGGCATGACCACGTCGGTGCCAGACTTCGATGTGTTCGCAAAACCACCATGATGGCGCCTGTCTTCAGGGCTTCCAGTGGAGCGTTTAGCGTGGCGATCAGCGTATTCGACCTTTTCAAAATCGGCATCGGGCCTTCCAGTTCCCATACCGTCGGACCGATGCTCGCCGGGGCGCTTTTTGTCGATGCCTTGCGCGAGCGCCAGATGCTCGAGCGGGTATGGCGAGTCGAAGTGCGCCTGTATGGCTCGCTGTCGGCCACCGGGGTCGGGCATGGCACCGACAACGCCGTGATCATGGGCCTGATGGGCGAGCGACCGGACGTTATCGATCCGGAGCAGATCGCCCCGCGCATCGCCGCGCTTCGATCCTGCGGCCAGCTACGGCTCGACGGGCACTGGCCGGTCGCGTTCGACTGGTCCAGAGACCTGCTCCTGCTAGAGGAAAATCTGCCGTATCACCCCAATGCCGTCACATTCATCGCGTACGGGCATTCCGGTGTGCTGCACGAGGACACCTATTACTCCGTCGGCGGCGGATTCGTGGTCAACGCCGAACAGGCCGCCGCCGGGCTGCTGGACCAGGACCACACCGTACTGCCCTATGATTTTTCCAATGCCGTCGAACTTCTGGTGCTGTGCAAGCGCCACGGCATGCGCGTCAGCGAATTGATGATGGCCAACGAGATGGCCTGGCGCAGCGAGGCGGAGATTCGCCAGGGGCTGTTGCGCCTGTGGGAGGCAATGAAGCTGTGTGTCACCAATGGCTTGCGGCATGAAGGCATATTGCCCGGCGGACTGAAGGTGCGGCGGCGTGCCGCCAGGCTGCACCAGAACCTGTTGGAGCTGGGCAAGCCGAATGTCATCGGCACGACCATGAGCGCCATGGAGTGGGTGAACCTGTTCGCCCTGGCGGTCAACGAGGAAAACGCAGCGGGCGGACGCATGGTTACGGCGCCCACCAACGGCGCGGCGGGCATCATTCCGGCTGTACTGCACTACTACATGAAATTCCATCCGGAAGCGTCCGACAACGACGTGGTCGACTACCTGCTCGCCGCGGCGGCGATTGGCATTCTGTGCAAGAAGAACGCATCCATTTCGGGCGCTGAGGTGGGTTGTCAGGGTGAGGTGGGTTCCGCCTGCGCCATGGCCGCGGCCGGCCTGGCCGAACTGCTCGGCGCGACCCCCGAGCAGTTGGAGAACGCGGCGGAAATCGGTCTTGAGCACAACCTGGGACTAACCTGCGACCCCGTCGGCGGGTTGGTGCAGGTGCCCTGTATCGAGCGCAACGCGATCGCCGCGATGAAGGCGATCAATGCGGCGCAGATGGCGATGCGCGGTGACGGCGAGCATTTCATCTCGCTCGACCGTGTCATTCGCACGATGCGTGACACGGGGGCCGACATGCACGACAAGTACAAAGAAACGTCCCGTGGCGGCCTGGCGGTCAATGCCATCGAGTGCTGAGTCGAACGGGTGCATCGGGCCCTTCGTGACGGCCCGTTGCGGTGCATTCATCGCCCAGCGCGGGCGCTCGAAGCCAGTCACTGCACCCTGACTGTTACCCATCCCTGTTACCTGAAAGCGACAGTGTGCGAATCGCGCCAATAGGCGCCCCACACTGCTACCAAAGTGCTCACAGGCAGATAACCCCCGACCTTTACACTGTTCTGTCTGCGTCACGCGAGGCGCATGACGGGGGCGTTTCAGAAGGTGCTTAGTTTTAATTGAACGCGCATTCAAAGTAGGCACGCTGTTTGCCTTCTTTATAAGCAAAACCCGGCGCTAGCCAGCGCTGCACACTACAAGAAAAAGAGCCTCTTCAAAGGCTCGTGAAAATTGCCTACCGTGAGGGTCCGTCATGTCACAGATCAACCCCGGGTCACAGCCCCCGAACCGGCTCCCACAGACCATCGGCTTTCTGCTGCTGGAAAATTTCACCCTGATTTCCCTGGCCTCGGCCGTGGAACCGCTGCGGATGGCCAATCAGCTGTCCGGCAAAGAGCTGTACCGCTGGTTCACCGTGACCCAGTCGGGACTGCCCGTCAGCGCCAGCGACGGCCTGCAGATCACGCCGGACGCCAGCTTCGAGACCGCGCCCAGCCTGGACAGCGTCATCGTTTGCGGCGGTGTGGATATTCAACACAGCGTGACGCGCGAGCATCTGCATTGGCTGCAGACGCAAGCGCGTCATGGCCGTCAGCTGGGCGCGGTGTGCACCGGCAGTTGGGCGTTGGCCAAGGCCGGCTTGCTCGATGGCTATGACTGCAGCGTGCATTGGGAATGCCTGGCCGCGATGCAGGAAGCCTTCCCGCGTACCTCCGTCACCCCCCGGCTGTTCTCCATCGATCGCAATCGCCACACCGCCTCCGGCGGCACTGCGCCCATGGATCTGATGCTGCAACTGATTGGCGCCCGGCATGGACGTGAACTGGCCGCGGCCATCTCCGACATGTTCATGTATGAGCGCATCCGCAGTGAACAGGATCTACAGCGCGTTCCTCTCAAGCACATGCTGGGCACCAACCAGCCGAAGCTGCTCGAGATCGTGGCCCTGATGGAGGCCAACCTCGAAGAGCTGATCGACCTGGACGAACTGGCCTGCTACGTGAACGTATCGCGGCGCCAGCTCGAGCGACTGTTCCAGAAATACCTGCACTGTTCGCCGTCGCGCTATTACCTCAAGCTGCGGCTGATTCGCGCGCGTCAGCTGCTCAAGCAGACGCCGATGTCGATTATCGAAGTGGCTTCGGTGTGCGGCTTCGTCTCGACCCCGCACTTCTCCAAGTGCTACCGCGAGTTCTTCGGCATTCCGCCGCGTGACGAGCGTTCGGGCCAGCAGTCGGCGCAGGTGGTTGCGCTGATACCGCGCCCGGGCGAGGCCAACAGAAATCCCGCCACTGTCGCAGCGTTGCAGCGTGCTCAGGGTGAGTCGACATTCGCCAGCGTGCGCATCTGACGTAGCGCACGCTCTGGTTGATAAAGGTGGGTGACGCTGTCATCCACCTTTTTTTGCGGTTTTTGGCTAGAGGCTGCGCGCTGTTTTGTTACGACACTGCTTGCTTCGGAACTGCTTGTTTCGAGCTGTGGCCATGGCGCACCTGTGACGCCGCCATGCAACGTCACAGGTGACCGGCACGGTCTAGTTGGCGCGCACCAGTGCGGGAAGTAGATTGCGGCATATGGCCTCGCGGACCGACGGTAGCAGGGTGGCAGAGCCGCCCAGCAGTTCCTCGACCAGTCGACGTAGCGCCTGCGCGCGTTCCCGGGACAGACCGACAACGGCGCGCTCACAGGCTTGTTCAGCCGACACCCCACACGGAATCTCAAAGCCCAGCGCCACCAGGCGGTCTCGGAAATCGTCCTGGTCGATCAGGTCGGCATGCATCATCGTTCTTGCTCCTTTGGCTTCGATAGGCGAGGCGGCTGGCTCAGCGCAGCACGCCTTCTTCGCGCAACAGTTTGAATATGGCTTCGGCACCGGCTTGCGGCGACACATCCTTGAGTACCTGTCCTGCACCGCCGGAGGTCTTGGCGGTGGCCGCTTTCATCCGTTCGGCGCCAGTCTTGGCCTTGATCACCTTGAGCCGCTTGGGGCGCGGGCGCGCCGGCTGTAGCTGCGCCTCGTCCAGCATGCTGTCTTCGATGACGGCGACGTCCTCGGCGTGCAGCTCGCCACGGCGAGCCGGGCCAAAGGCGTTCTGGCGTGCCACCGGGGCAGCATTGTCGACGCTGGCAACGAACGGCAGGCGTACCTTCAGCCGGCGCCGCTGACCGCGGGGCAGGGCCTGCAGGACCTGCGCCACACCGTTTTCGATCTTTTCTACCTCGGCCAGGCCGACCACCAGTGGCCAGCCCAAACGCTCGGCCAGTAGGTAAGGCAGGAGGCCGGAACCTTCGCCGGTTTCCGCCTGACTGCCGGTCAGCACCAGATGGACCCCGGCATCCAACAGGTAATTGTTCAGCAGTGGCAGGGCGTCGCAATGGCTGGGCTGTTCGAGCACAGTCATCTCGCTCAGGCCCATGCCCAGGTAAGCGCGCAGCGCCTCCTCTTGCGGATTGCCGGCATGCAGCAGCTGCAGTTGGTCGCCCACCAGTCGCAGGCCAAGCTCGACTGCGCGGGCATCCTGCTCGGCACGGCGGGGGCGGCCCGAGGTCGGATGAGCGCCGATCGAGACCAGGGTGATGACGTTCAGGTCAGTCATGGCGCGACTCCGTAGGGTGGAAGACGCTTCCTTCTTCCAGCATCAATGTGCAGTCTTTCCCGGCGGATGGGTGAAGCGTCATCCACCCTACGGGGTTTTCGTGAGCTCGCTGTTCATGCCGCATCGCGGGCGCCTCCTTGGCGGTATTCAGTGACCAGCTCGACCAGCGCAGCGAGGATCTCCCTGGAGTCCCCGATGACCGACAGGTCGGCACGCTTGATCATGTCGCAGCCAGGATCCATGTTTATCGCCACGACCTTGTCGCAGGCGCTGATGCCCTGCAGGTGCTGAATGGCGCCGGAAATGCCGATGGCCAGGTAGACCCGCGCGGTGACCCAGGTGCCGGTTGCGCCGACCTGGCGGTTGCGCGGCATGAAGCCATCGTCGACTGCCACGCGGGAGGCGCCTTCGGTGGCGCCAAGCGCCTCGGCGGCCTGGTGGAACTGGTCCCAGTCCTTGACGCCGTTGCCGCCGGAGAGAATGAACTCGGCTTCGGCCATGGGGATCAAGGCCGGGTCGACTGCTACCGCACCGAGGTCTTCTATGCGTGGCAGGCAGCGGGTGATCGGGTGCTCGAGGGGCAGGGCACGCGCTTCGTGGCGGGTGTCGCTGACCGGATCGGCACACTCGACGGCGGCGAGAATCAGGCGTGGCGCCTGGCGTACCAGGTCCTGCTGGCCAGCTCCGGCGCGGCCGATGCACTGGTTGTCGGCGACCTGCCAGACGCGGGTGGCCGCACGCTCGCCGAGCTTGGCGCCGAGGCGGCGACCCAGT
Organism: Pseudomonas sp. NPDC077408; assembly: GCF_050269105.1. Classification (NCBI taxonomy): domain Bacteria; kingdom Pseudomonadati; phylum Pseudomonadota; class Gammaproteobacteria; order Pseudomonadales; family Pseudomonadaceae; genus Pseudomonas; species Pseudomonas sp. NPDC077408. The sequence goes on along the minus strand of NZ_JBNNHS010000009.1, from coordinate 130,776 downwards.
TCACCCCCGCCGGTGCGGCTGTCTGGCAACAACCAGTGGCGTGGCGCCAGCTGGCTTTCCACCGCGCTGAGGGCCAGCACCCGCGCTTCCGGCGCGTAGCCGTCGAAGGCCTCGCCCTCGATGTGCACCAGGCGGTCGATGCCGGCGGTATCGAAGGCGGTTTCCTTGTAGTCGCCAAAGACCACGGCGACCACGGCGCCGGTATCGCCGGCCAGTTTGTTGGCCAGGCCGAGCAGATCCTTGTCGTGACTGGTGAGGCGGCCGCCGACCATGTCCGGCACCACCGCGATATGAAAGGCCGGCTGCTCGACTACGTGCAGTGGCAATTGCACCACCGCGTTGGCCGCACTGCGCTTGGCGCTGCCGCCTTGCTGGGCGCCGCTGCGGTCGATGCGCTTGAGGCCATTGGGCCCGATGAAGCCGACCGCGTGGGGATTTTTGCGCAGGATGCCGTTGGGGCCGGTCCAGCTGGTTTCGCCGCCCGCTGCGGCCGAGGCCATGGCGGCGTGCAGCGGATGCAGGCGGTTACGGGCGATCCACTCGGCGCGAGGGTCGCGGCGGATGATGTCGCTCATCAGTGCACCTCCAGGGATTCAGACTTGGCCGCTGCGGGCTTTTTTGCTGGCGCAGGTTTCTCCAGCAATACGTCGGCGACCAGTTCGGCGATGTCTTTGATCTGCGGCCGCGGCTCGACAACACCTTCGAGCATCGCGGTGCACTGCGGGCAGCCCACGGCGACCAGCTCGGCGCCGGTCTCCTTGATGTCCACCATGCGCATGTCGGGAATCCGTTGCTTGCCGGGAATATCGGTAATCGGCGCGCCGCCACCACCGCCGCAGCAGCGCGAGCGGAAGCCGGAACGCTCCATTTCCTTGACCTCGATGCCGATGGCCTTGAGCACGCTGCGCGGCGCTTCGTACTCGCCGTTGTAGCGGCCCAGGTAGCAGGGATCGTGATAGGTCACGCTGCCGCCCTTGTGCTGACCCAGGCTGAGTTTCTGCCCGCGGATCAGCTCTTCCATGTAGGTGCTGTGGTGCAGTACCTGATATTCGCCACCCAGTGCGCCGTATTCGTTCTTCAGCACATGGAAGCTGTGGGGGTCGCAGCTGACAATCTTGTTGAAGTGGTACTTGGCCAGGGTCTCGATGTTGCGTTTGGCCAGCGACTGGAAGGTCGCTTCGTCACCCAGGCGGCGTGCCACGTCACCGCTGTCACGCTCCTCCAGGCCGAGGACGGCGAAGTCGACGTCGGCAGCTTTTAGAACCTTGACGAAAGCGCGCAGGGTGCGCTGGTTGCGCATGTCGAAGGCACCGTCGCCGACCCAGAACAGCACGTCGACCTGTTTCTTCTCGCTCATCAGTGGCAGGTTGAGGTCGGCGGCCCAGTTGAGGCGACCACCGGGAGCGAAGCCGCCCGGGTTATCGGTGGCGATCAGGTTGTCCAGCACCTCGGCGCCCTTGTTGGGCGTCGCACCCTTTTCCAGGGTGAGGTGGCGGCGCATGTCGACGATGGCATCGACGTGCTCGATCATCATCGGGCACTCCTCGACGCAGGCGCGGCAGGTGGTGCAGGACCACAGCGTTTCCGCCTCGACCAGGCCCTTGCCTTCGGCGAAGACGATGGGCTGGTGCGGGTTGCCGCCGTGCTCTCCCACCGGGATGCCGGGGTAGGGGCTGCCGAAGTAACCCTTGTCACTGCCACCGGCGAGGCCGACAACCATGTCCTGAATCAGCTTCTTCGGGTTCAGCGGCTGGCCGGCGGCGAAGGCCGGGCACGCTGCCTCGCAACGACCGCACTGCACGCAGGCATCGAAGCCGAGCAGCTGGTTCCAGGTGAAGTCCTTGGGTTTTTCCACGCCCAGCGGTGCCTTCGGATCGGTCAGATCCAATGCCTTGAGGCCGCTGGAACGGGCCGCGCTGGCGTTGTGCGGGGTGCGGAAACGCTCAGGACGGCGGTGCCAGGCCAGGTGCAGGGCACCGGCGAAGGCATGCTTCATCGGCCCGCCCCAGGTCATGCCGAAGAACATCTCCGAGACACCCCAGGCCACGCCAAGTGCCAACACAGCTGCGAGGATCCAGCCACCGAAATCTTCCGGCAGGATGCCGGCCACCGGCAGGGTGGCGATGAAGAAGCTGAACGAGAACATCAGCAAGCTCTTCGGAAGGCGCATCCAGGGGCCTTTCGACAGCCGTGCCGGCGGGTTGCGGCGGCGTTTGGCGACGAACAGCGCACCGACGAACATCAGCACGCAAGCGGCGAGCAGGGCGAAGCCGAGAATCCGGCTCTGCAGACCGAAGCCGTGCACGATGATCGCCAGTACAGCCGCCAGGACAAAGCCGCCAGCCGTGGCGACGTGAGTCTTGGACATGTACTTGTCGCGTTCGACCACATGGTGCAGATCGACCAGGTAGCGCCGTGGCATGGCCATCAGGCCACCGAGCCAGTCGACCTTGGCCGGCCGACCGCGGCGCCACATGGCAAAGCGCCTGCCTGCGCCGAGTACGGCAAGCGCGAGGGCGGCGAACAGGAGAATGGGAAGAATGGTGTTCAACATGTGAGGCTCCCACCGCCAATGTCAGGGGGTGATGCGTTTCAGTCCTTCGCCCCTCCGGAAAGAGGGTCAGGGTGAGCAGTTGGTCTGCGGGACCGACCCTCACCCCAGCCCTCTCCCCAAAAAGGGAGAGGGAGCCAGACCGGGTCAGACCGTCAACGTTGCGCTGGACTTAAAAGTCCTTGCACAGCCGTAGCGCGTCATAGATCGCCGCGTGGGTGTTGCGTTGCGCCACGCAGTCGCCGATGCGGAACAGCAGGTAACCGTCGCCGCTCTGCGAAAGGCAGGGCTGCGGCTGGATCGCGAACAACGCCTCGACGTCGATCTGGCCCTTATTGCGCGAGCCTTCCTTGAGTGCGTAGTACAGGCGCTCGTCAGGACGCACACCGTTCTCCACCACCACCTGATCGACCACCCGCTCTTCCTGTGCGCCGGTGTATTCGTTCTCCAGCACTGCAACCAGCTTGTCGCCCTCGCGGTAGACCTTTTCCAGCATCAGGTCGCCGGTCATGATCACTTCCTTCGGGTACAGGCTGCGGTAGTAGGTCGGGAAGCTGGTGCCGCCAATCGCCACGCCGGGCTTGATGTCATCGGTGACGATTTCCACCTTGGCGCCTTTCTCGGCGATGAAGTCGGCCACCGACATGCCGGTGAACTCGCAGATGGTGTCGTAGACCAGCACGTTGTTGCCGGGCGCCACCTTGCCGTCGAGGATGTCCCAGCTGCTGACGACCAGGCCTTCTTCCGCACCCCAATGCTCGTTCTGCTCGATGAACGGGTGGCCGCCGTTGGCCAGCACCACGATGTCCGGACGCAGATCGAGAATGGTCTCCGAATCTGCACCGGTGCCCAGGCGAAGGTCGACGCCGAGGCGTGCGATTTCCAGCTGGAACCAGCGGGTGATGCCCGCCATCTGGTCACGTTGCGGTGCCTTGGCGGCGAGGTTGATCTGCCCGCCGAGGCTGTCCTTTTTCTCGAACAGGGTGACGTCATGGCCGCGTTCGGCGGCGACGCGCGCGGCCTCCATACCGGCCGGACCACCGCCAACGATCACCACCTTGCGCTTGGGCCCGGTGGATTTTTCGATGATGTGCGGCAGGCCCATGTATTCCCGGCTGGTGGCCGCGTTCTGGATACAGAGCACGTCCAGACCCTGATACTGACGGTCGATGCAGTAGTTGGCGCCGACACACTGTTTGATCTGGTCCACCTGGCCCATCTTGATCTTGGCGATCAGGTGCGGGTCGGCGATGTGGGCGCGGGTCATGCCGACCATGTCCACGTAGCCGCCCTCGAGGATGCGCTGGGCCTGGTTCGGGTCCTTGATGTTCTGCGCATGCAGGACCGGGACGTTGACCACTTCCTTGATGCCGGCGGCCAGGTGCAGGAACGGCTCCGGCGGATAGCTCATGTTTGGAATGACGTTGGCCAGGGTGTTGTGGGTGTCGCAACCCGAGCCGATCACGCCGAAGAAGTCGACCATGCCGGTGGCATCGTAGTACTTGGCGATTTCTTTCATGTCCTCATGGGTGAGGCCGTCCGGGTGGAACTCGTCACCGGTGATGCGCATGCCGACGCAGAAGTCGTCACCCACCTCGGCGCGCACGGCCTTGAGCACTTCCAGGCCGAACTTCATGCGCCCTTCGAAGGTGCCACCCCACTCGTCGGTACGCTTGTTCACCCGCGGCGACCAGAACTGGTCGATCAGGTGCTGGTGCACGGCGGACAGCTCGACGCCGTCCAGGCCGCCTTCCTTGGCGCGGCGTGCGGCCTGAGCGTAGTTGCCGATGATGCGCCAGATCTCTTCCGGCTCGATGGTCTTGCAGGTGGCGCGGTGTACGGGTTCGCGAATACCCGACGGCGACATCAGGGTCGGCCAGTTGAAGCCGTCCCAGCGCGAGCGACGGCCCATGTGGGTAATCTGGATCATGATCTTGGCGCCATGCTTGTGCATGGCGTCAGCCAGGTTCTGGAAGTGAGGGATGATCCGGTCGGTGGCCAGGTTCACCGAAGACCACCATTCCTGCGGGCTATCGATGGCGACGACCGAGGAGCCGCCACAGATCGCCAGGCCGATGCCGCCCTTGGCTTTCTCTTCGTAATACTTCACATAACGCTCGGTGGTCATACCGCCGTCGGTGGCGTAGACCTCGGCGTGGGCGGTGCTGATCACGCGGTTGCGGATGGTCAGTTTGCCGATCTGGATCGGCTGGAACATTGCTTCGAAAGCCATTGCGGCACCCTCACGGAAAAGCAGCCTAGCGTTTTCTTTGTGGGGAGCTTGCGCGGCGATACTGTCGCCACGAAGCCCCTCTCACATACCTTTTTTTTAGAGTGGTTTGACGCGGAACAGGCCGTGGTCGTGGCCTTCCTGCGAGGCGCCGTAGACCTGTTCGGCGACGGTACGGATGCTGCTGCCCTGCGCTTGGAGAATCTGATCCATGGCGCCGGCGAACCAGCCGGTGAACATGTAATCCACCGGACGCCCGCATTTGCCGTAGACGTAGACGAAAGCCGAGTGGTCCAGGCGGACCTCGCAGGTGCCGGCGTCCAGGTCGATTGACTCGATCTTGAACAGGCCCCAACCGCGCTGCGAAAGGCGCTTCATGTAGTGCTCGAAGACTTCCACACCGACCAGCCCGTGGCATTCGGCTTCCTTCTCGCACCAGTGCCAGGCGGACTTGTAGCCAGCCTTGTAGAGAATCTCGGCGTACTTCTCGGCGCCGAGCGCTTCCTCGATGCCGATGTGGTTGTTGACGAAGAAATGCCTCGGCACGTAGAGCATCGGCAGGGCGTCGGTGGTCCAGACGCCGGTTTCGTCGTCGACCTGGATGGGCATTTCGGGGGCGTGGGTGGACATGTGGATAACTCCGAATTCAAGTCTGGTGTAGGGTGGATGGCGCGTTATCCATCTACCAGGAAGTTCAGTCACCATGCGGTGGGGTGGTGGATGAAAACAGCGTCAACTACGCGTCCCGATCCACCCTAGGGTGTCGTGTCAGGCTTACTCGCCCCAGACGTCCTTCAGGACGCGTACCCAGTTTTCGCCCATCACCTTGCGCACAATGCGCTCGGGCATGCCGCGCTTGAGCAGGGTCTCGGTGAGGTTGGGGAATTCGCCCACGGTGCGGATGCCCAGCGGGTTGACGATCTTGCCGAAGCTGGTCAGGCGGCGTGCATAACCCTTGTCGTGGGTCAGCCACTCGAAGAAGGTCTGGTCGTGGCCCTGGGTGAAGTCCGTGCCGATGCCGATCGCGTCTTCGCCAACGATGTTCATCACGTACTCGATGGCCTCGGCGTAGTCGTCGATGGTCGAGTCGATGCCCTTGGCCAGGAAGGGCGCGAACATGGTCACGCCGACGAAACCGCCGTGGTCGGCGATGAACTTCAGTTCTTCGTCGGACTTGTTGCGCGGGTGTTCTTTCAGGCCGGATGGCAGGCAATGCGAGTAGCAGACCGGTTTTTCCGACGCGAGGATGACTTCCTCGCTGGTCTTGCTGCCGACGTGGGAGAGGTCGCACATGATGCCGACGCGGTTCATCTCGGCGACGACCTCATGCCCGAACCCGGACAGCCCGCCGTCGCGCTCGTAGCAGCCGGTGCCGACCAGGTTCTGGGTGTTGTAGCACATCTGCACGATGCCGACGCCGAGCTGCTTGAACACTTCGACGTAGCCGAGCTGGTCCTCGAAGGCGTGGGCGTTCTGGAAGCCGAACAGGATGCCTGTCTTGCCCAGTTCCTTGGCTTTACGAATGTCGGCGGTGGTGCGCACCGGCATCACCAGGTCGCTGTTTTCGCGGATCAGCTTCTGGCTGGCGGCGATGTTGTTGACTGTGGCCTGGAACCCTTCCCATACCGAGACGGTGCAGTTGGCGGCCGTCAAACCACCCTTGCGCATGTCCTCGAACAGTTCGCGGTTCCATTTGGCGATGATCAGACCGTCAATGACGATGCTGTCAGCGTGCAGTTCGGTTGGGTTCATCAGGTAACTCCCCAGTGCGGCTCATCGAATCGTTTGTCGATGCTTGGCGGCAGCTTATCCCTGGGGGGGATGTCGTCCCGATGCAAAAACGACTGGGGTATTGCTCAAAACGTCAACACGCGATAACCAGGCCGCTGGGGCAGCCATAGTGCTGATCCCGGCGCACGCTGCGGCGACCGGCTATCGGCTACAGTGCGGGCGGTAGGCCATCTCCGGCACATTGGTCGCGCTCGGAAAACACCGACTCAACGAAGGACACCCTTGGATGCTCACGACCTATCGCACCCCCATCCGCCCCGAGTGGGTCGACTACAACAATCACCTGCGCGACGCCTTCTACCTGCTGATCTTCAGCTTCGCCACGGATGCGTTGATGGATCGGATCGGCCTCGACCAGGCCGGGCGCGAGCGCAGCGGGCATACGCTGTATACCCTTGAGTGTCATCTGAACTACCTGGCCGAGGTCAAGCTTGGGGCGGAGGTAGAGGTGCGCACGCAGCTGCTGAATCACGACCGCAAGCGGCTGCAGGTCTACCACGGTCTTTATCGGGTTGGTGAGGAACGCCTGCTGGCGGCCAACGAGCAGATGCTGATCAACATCGATCGACAGGCAGGTCGCTCGGCGCCGTTCGATGAGGCGGTGCTGGCGCAGCTGCAGGCGTTGCAAGAGGCGCAGCAGGACTTGCCCAGGCCCATTCACATGGGTCGGGTCATCGGCTTGCCTGGCTGAGGGCGGGAGAGCGCGACCGGGCGTGCAGGGGCAGGTATGCCTCGGCCGCACTGAAACGCTAGCGATATGCTCACCAAAAAAGGGGGAGCCAAAAGGCTCCCCAAAGTGCTCAACATCAGCGTCCTGCAGGCGCCGATCCGCAAGACAAAACAACTGCTAGCGACGGATCAGGCGGCGCTGAACATCTTGTGCGGGTCAATGACGAATTTCTTCGGCACGCCGGCATCGAACTCGCCATAGCCCTGGGGCGCTTGGTCCAGGCTGATCACCTGCACGCCCACCACTTCGGCGATGTTGATGCGGTCCCACATGATTGCCTGCATCAGGGCGCGGTTGTATTTCATGACCGGAGTCTGGCCGGTGTGGAAGCTGTGCGACTTGGCCCAGCCGAGACCGAAGCGGATGCTCAGGGCGCCCATCTTGGCTGCGGCATCCACTGCGCCCGGATCTTCTGTGACGTACAGACCGGGAATACCGATCTTGCCCGCGACCCGAACCACACCCATCAGTGAGTTGAGCACAGTGGCCGGAGCCTCGTGCTTGGCGCCTTCATGGCCATGGCCACGGGCCTCGAAGCCTACGCAGTCAACCGCGCAATCGACTTCCGGCTCGCCCAGCAGGGCGGCGATCTGCTCGTGCAGCGGAGTATCCAGCGACAGGTCGGCGATTTCGAAACCTTGCGCCTTGGCGTGGGCCAGACGGGCCGGGTTGAGGTCACCGACGATGACCACCGCAGCGCCCAGCAGGCGCGCCGAGGCGGCAGCCGCCAGACCGACCGGGCCGGCGCCAGCGATGTACACAGAGCTGCCGGGGCCGACGCCGGCGGTAACTGCGCCGTGGTAGCCGGTGGGCAGGATGTCCGACAGGCAGGTCAGGTCGCGAATCTTTTCCATCGCCTTATCGCGGTTGGGCAGCTTGAGCAGGTTGAAGTCGGCATAGGGGACCAGCACGTATTCGGCCTGGCCACCGGTCCAGTCGCCCATGTCGACGTAGCCGTAAGCGCCGCCGGCACGCGCCGGGTTGACGGTCAGGCAGACGCCGGTGTGCTGTTCCTTACAGGAACGGCAACGGCCGCAGGCGACGTTGAAGGGTACCGAGACCAGGTCGCCGATCTGCAGGTGCTCGACATCGCTGCCTTTCTCGATGACTTCGCCGGTAATCTCGTGACCGAGCACCAGGCCGACCTGGGCGGTGGTGCGGCCGCGCACCATGTGCTGGTCCGAGCCGCAGATGTTGGTGGAAACGACGCGCAGGATCACACCATGCTCGATCTTGCGTCCGCGGGGGTCCTGCATCTTCGGATAGTCGATTTTCTGGACTTCGACCTTGCCTGCGCCGAGGTAAACGACGCCACGATTGTCAGCCATCTGCCTTTCTCCTTTGTTTTTGTGAATACAAGGCGCGACGGGAGGTCACGCGGGCTTGTAGTGGAGCTATCAAATTGCGACTGGGACCTACAGCACCACCGTTCGGTTGGCGTGCAGGAATACCCGGCGTTCGAGGAAATAGCCGACCGCCTTGGCCAGGGTCAGGCATTCGATGTCACGGCCCTTGGCGATCAGGTCTTCGGGATAGTGTGTGTGGTCCACCGGCTCGACGCCCTGGGCGATGATCGGTCCTTCGTCGAGGTCGTTATTGATGAAGTGCGCAGTTGCGCCGACCAGCTTGACGCCTTTCTGGTACGCCTGATGGTAGGGCTTGGCGCCTTTGAAACCGGGCAGCAACGAGTGGTGGATGTTGATGGCGCGCCCGTCGAGCGTGCGGCAGAGCTCGGGTGAGAGCACCTGCATGTAGCGTGCAAGCACCACCAGCTCCGCCCCGCTGTCCTCGACCACCTGTAACACCTGGCGTTCCTGGGCCGGCTTGTCGTGCGGATCGAGCGGGAAGTGGTGATAGGGAATGCCGTGCCAGCGCGCCAGGGGTTCCAGATCCGGATGGTTGGAGACCACCGCGGCGATATCCATCGGCAATTGGCCGATACGCTGGCGGTAGAGCAGGTCGTTCAGGCAATGATCTGACTTGGACACCATGATCACCACCTTGGCCCGGTAGCCCGGCGGTGTCAGCTCGGTATGCATCTCGAACGGCGTGACGCGATCGATCAGGCCGGTGCGGAACTGCGCCTCGTCAAAACCGTCAGGTGCACGGAACTCGACGCGGATGAAGAAGCGGCTGACCAGCCGATCGTCGAAGCTGTGGTGCTCGGTGACGTAGCAGCCCTGTTCGAACAGGTAGCGGGTCACCACGTCGACCGTGCCAAGCAGGCTAGGGCTGTGTGCGGTAAGGATCCAGGTGTCGGGCGTGCGGCTCATGGTGTTCTCCGAATGCTGCACAAACTCAGGTTGGCGCCAAGCGCCGCGCCCGAGGGGCGGCGCCTGCTCTGTTCAGCCTGCAAAGGTTCGCCCTCACGCTTAACGGAGCAGGCTGAAAGTAGTCTCACGCCTCGATCGCCAGCCCGTACTCTGCGCTGGCGTCCTGCAGCCAGAGCCAGATGTAGTCAGCGAAGCTGCGGCGCACCACCAGTTCCCAGACCTCCTCGCCGGTGCGCCGGATCACCAGTTGGCTCTTGGCGAAATGGGTGCCCACCGCCTTGCCCACCGGGAAGTTGCTCGGATGCACGTCGTAGGGCGTCGACTTCATCAGCAGCTCGCGCACCTTTTCGCCGGAGAGTTCGACCAGGGTTTGCCCGCCGCTGACATTGACCACTTGGATGTGCTGGCCGGCCAGCGCGTCGCGCAAGCGCTGTTCGGTGGCGAATTCCTCGCCCTGCGGCACGATCAGCAGCCACTCGTCCGGGCCCATCCACTGCAGCGAGGTCTCGCCGTTGGCCACCAGCGTCAGCGCGACCGGCAGTTCCATTCCGATCGCTTGGTTAACGCCTTTGACGAAGGCCGGGTCGTGTGCATCGCCGCGCAAGGACAGGTGCCCGCGCAGCTTCTTTTCCCGCAGGCGAATGCCGGCGCCGGCGCGGCCCTTGCCGACCAGCTCTTTCAGGCCAGCGTGGTGCAACGGCGATTGCCCTTGGATGTTGTCCGGACGTTGTTTGTACACGTTCACTGCGGTCATGGTTTACCTGCCTGGCGCCCTGGGGCGCCGTAGAATTCCGGGTGTACCGAGTGTGAGGCTGGCGCGCCAGCCTCACGTTCACCTCACACGTTCTGCTGCTCGCCTTTGGGGTCGTAGAACACCGAGCTGACGATCTCGGCCTCGATCACGCTGCCATCGACCAGCGGCGCGTAGACCCGCTCGCCGATGCGCTTGAGGCCGCCCTTGACCAGGGCCATGGCGAAGGAATACCCCATGGCTGCGCTCATGTAGCTGGAGGTCACGTGGCCCACCATGGTCATCGGGATGGGCTGCTTGGGATCGAATACCAGCTGCGCGCCCTCGGGCAGTACCTTCTTCGGATCCAGCGGTTTCAGGCCGACCAGCTGCTTGCGGTTTTCCTTGAGGCAATCCTCGCGGTTCATGCCACGCCAGCCGATCCAGGAGAACGGCTTGGTACGGCCGACACACCAGCCCATGTTCAGGTCGTCCGGGGTCACTGAGCCATCGGTGTCCTGGCCAATGATGATGAAGCCCTTCTCGGCGCGCAGGACGTGCATGGTCTCGGTGCCGTAAGGCGTCAGGCCGTGCTTCTTGCCCGCCTCGATGACCTGCTCCCACACATCCAGCGCATAGTCAGCCTGGACGTTGACTTCGTAGCTCAGCTCACCGGTGAAGGAGATGCGGAACACCCGTGCCGGAACGCCGCCTACCTTGCCTTCCTTCCAGGTCATGAAGGGGAAGGCTTCCTTGTCCAGATCGATGTCGGTGACCTCGGCCAGCAGCTTGCGGCTGTTGGGGCCGGTCAGCGTCATGGTTGCCCAGTGATCGGTGACCGAGGTGAAGTACACCTTCAGCTCCGGCCACTCGGTCTGGTGGTAGATCTCCAGCCATTCCATCACCCGTGCGGCGCCGCCGGTGGTGGTGGTCATGAGGAAGTGGTTGTCGGCAAGGCAGGCAGTCACGCCGTCGTCGAAGACCATGCCGTCTTCCTTGCACATCAGGCCGTAACGGGCTTTGCCCACATCCAGCTTGGTCCAGGCGTTGGTGTAGACGCGGTTGAGGAACTCGCGCGCATCCGGGCCCTGGATATCGATCTTGCCCAGGGTGGAGGCATCGAGAATGCCCACTTCGTTACGCACGGCCAGGCACTCGCGGGCCACCGCGGCATGCAGGTCTTCACCCTTCTTGGGGAAGTACCAAGGACGCTTCCACTGGCCGACGTCCTCGAACTCGGCACCGTTCTCCAGGTGCCATTTCTGCATGGCGGTGTAGCGCTTGGGCTCGAACAGCTCGCCACAGTGACGACCGGCGACGGCACCGAAGGTGACCGGGGTGTAGTTCGGGCGGAACATCGTCGTGCCCATCTGGGCGATGCTGATGCCCATCGAATGGGCGGCAATGGCCAGGCCGTTGATGTTGCCGAGCTTGCCCTGGTCGGTACCGAAACCCAGAGCGGTGTAGCGCTTTACATGCTCGACCGACTCGAAGCCTTCGCGGGTGGCGAGCACGATACCCGCCGCGGTGACATCGTTCTGCAGGTCAACGAACTGCTTGGGCGCACGCTCAGTGGGCTTTTCATGGGGCACCTGGAACAGCGCGACGCTCGCTTCCTGGACGCGTTGTTCGACCTTCGGCAGGTTGCTGGTGACCGCCCCGAAGCCAGTGTCGGCGGCTGCCTTGGCACCGGCCTCGAAGCCATCGGCGAGGGCATCGCCGAGGACAAACACGCCATTCACCGCGCCAGCGCAGCTGCGCTGCTGGAAGCCCTCGCCGGGAACGAAGGCAAGAATGTCTTCGCGCCAGGTCGGACGCCCACCAAGGTGAGAGGCGAGATGGACCACGGGGCTGTAGCCGCCGGAGCTGGCAATCAGGTCGCAATCGACCACTTCGCCTGAGCTGGTGACTTTGTGGCTGGCGATATCGATTGCACAGATGCGTGCGCCAGTGACCCGCTTGCTACCGCGCGCTTCGACCACTGCGCTGCTGGCGAGAATGCGTACGCCGCGCCGGCGTGCTTCCTCGACCCAGGCACCACGTGGATTGCTGCGCGCATCGGCAACGGCAACCACCTGATGGCCCGCGTCCAACCAGTCGAGCACCACACGGTAGGCGTAATCGTTTGTGGTCGACAAAACCAGCTGACGGCCAGGCGCCACGCCATAGCGGCGCACGTAGGTGGAAACCGCATCGGCGAGCATGTTGCCGGGCACGTCGTTGTTCGAATAGACCAGTGGACGCTCATGGGCGCCGGTCGCCAGCACCACACGCTTGGCCCTTACGCGGTGCATGCGCTGACGGACGATTCGCTGTCCAAACGCCCCCATGGGCGCTACCTCACCGAGGTGGTCGGCCAGGCGCTGGTGAATGGTGAGGAAGTTGTGGTCGTGGTAGCCGGTCACGGTAGCGCGCGGCAACAGCGTCACTTCCGGCATTGTTTCCAGTTCGGCGATGGCGCTGGCGGCCCAGTCGGCAGCGGGCTTGTCGTCGAGCGTCTCGCGTGTGGCGAGCAGGCTGCCTCCAAACTCTTCCTGCTCGTCGGCCAGGATCACCCTTGCGCCACTGCGACCGGCGGCGAGCGCCGCGGCCAGACCAGCAGGGCCGGCACCGACCACCAGCACGTCGCAGTGCTGGTTCAAGTGATCGTAGCTGTCCGGATCATTGGCCAGGGGTGCGCGCCCCAGGCCTGCGGCCTTACGAATGTACTTCTCGTAGGTCAGCCAGAGGTTCTGCGGGTACATGAAGGTCTTGTAGTAGAAGCCGGGCGGCATCATCCCGCCGCCGACCTTGCCGAGAATGCCCATCAGGTCGGTGTTGACACTCGGCCAGCCGTTCACGCTGTTGGCGGTCAGGCCGGCGTATAGCGCTTGCTGAGTGGCACGTACGTTGGGGATCTGCGCAGCTTCGGTACCACCGAGCTGCAGCACGGCATTTGGCTCCTCGGCGCCAGCGGCGACGATACCGCGCGGACGTGAGTACTTAAAGCTGCGACCCACCACATCGACACCGTTGGCCAGCAACGCAGCGGCCAGGGTGTCACCGACGAAGCCCTGATAGGTTTCGCCATTGAAGCTGAAGGTCAGGGGCTGGCCGCGGTCGATGCGGCCACCCTGGGAAAGACGATTGACCTGGCTCATGCCGTTACTCCTTGGTCGACAGCCTTCTTCGCAGCGAGCGAAGCCTCGGTCACGCTGGGCTGCTCGCCGATCTTGTAGGTTTCTAGAATTTCGTAGCTCACCGTGTGACGGGTGACGTTGAAGTACTGGCGGCAACCCGCAGCGTGGATCCACAGCTCGTGGTGGATGCCGCGCGGGTTGTCGCGGAAGAACAGGTACTCGCCCCATTCCTCATCGGTGCAGGCGTTCGGGTCCAGCGGGCGGGGGATGTGGGCTTGGCCGCCGGCGTGGAACTCTTCTTCGGAGCGCAATTCGCCACAGTGAGGGCAGAAAATATGCAGCATGGTCGGTACCTCCAGAAAACCTACATCCCTCCGCCGCCGGCGGAGGGGCACAAAATCAGTGTGCGACCCCAGCCGCGCCGTGTTCGTCGATCAGCGCGCCGTTGTAGAAGCGCTCGATCGAGAACGCCTTGGCCAACGGGTGCATTTCGCCCTTGGCCAGGCTGGCGGCAAAGACGTGACCCGAGCCCGGCGTGGCCTTGAAGCCGCCGGTACCCCAACCGCAGTTGAAGAACAGGTTCTTTACTGGTGTCTTGGCGATGATCGGGCAGGCGTCTGGGGTGGTATCGACGATGCCGCCCCATTGGCGATTCATGCGCACCCGCGAGAGGATCGGGAACATCTCGACGATCGCCTGCAGCGTGTGTTCGATGGTGGGGTAGGAGCCACGCTGACCGTAACCGACATAGCTGTCGATGCCAGCGCCGATGACCAGGTCGCCTTTGTCCGACTGGCTGATATAACCGTGTACCGCGTTGGACATGATCACGGTGTCGATAATCGGCTTGATCGGCTCGGATACCAGCGCCTGCAGCGGATGGGACTCGATCGGCAGGCGGAAGCCGGCAAGCTTGGCCATGTGTCCGGAGTTACCGGCAGTGACCACGCCGACGCGCTTGCCGCCAATGAAGCCCTTGTTGGTTTCAACGCCGATGCATACGCCGTTTTCCTTGCGGAAGCCGATCACCTCGGTTTGCTGGATCAGATCGACGCCCAGCGCGTCGGCGGCGCGGGCATAGCCCCAGGCAACCGCATCGTGACGGGCAACGCCGCCGCGGCGCTGTAGCGACGCGCCGAGTATCGGGTAGCGGGTGTTCTTCGAGCAGTCGAGGTGGGGGATCATCTCTGCCACCTGCCTGGCATCCACCACTTCGCCGTCGACGCCGTTGAGGCGGTTGGCACTGACCCGGCGCTCGATGTCGCGCATGTCCTGCAGCGTGTGGCCCAGGTTGAACACGCCGCGCTGGGAAAACATCACGTTGTAGTTGATGTCCTGAGACAGGCCTTCCCAGAGCTTCATCGCATGCTCGTAGAGTCGCGCCGATTCGTCCCATAGGTAGTTGGAACGCACGATGGTGGTGTTGCGTGCGGTATTGCCGCCGCCCAACCAGCCTTTCTCGATTACGGCGACGTTCTTAACGCCGAACACTTTCGCCAGGTAATAAGCCGTGGCCAGGCCATGGCCACCGCCGCCGACGATGACTACGTCATATACCGGCTTGGGCTTGGGGTTGCGCCACATGCGCTGCCAGTTTTCGTGATGGCTGAATGAGTGCTTGAGCAGGCCGAAGCCGGAATAACGTTGCATGTCGAATGCTCCTGAAAAACGACCGCCTCGAAGCGGTTTTGCGACTCGTAGCGGGGTCACCCCCTCAGCGATCCACTAACAACTGGCGGTGGAAGGCAGCAGCGCCTTCCACCTCACGAATCAGCGGTACACCGGATAGTCGGCGCACAGCCCGGCGACCTGGCGAGCCACCTGGGCCTCGACATCGTCATCACCGAGGTGATCGAGGATGTCGCAGATCCAGCCCGCGAGCTCGACGCTCTGGTCTTCCTTGAGTCCTCGGGTGGTGATGGCCGGTGTTCCGATCCGTAGCCCGGATGTGACGAACGGCGATTGCGGGTCGTTGGGTACGGCGTTCTTGTTGACGGTAATGCCGGCGCGACCTAGTGCAGCGTCTGCGTCCTTACCGGTGATGCCCTGCTTGATCAGACTGACCAGAAACAGATGGTTATCGGTACCGCCGGAGACCACGTCGAAGCCACGTTCGATGAATACCTTGGCCATGGCCTGGGCGTTAGTGATCACCTGCTGCTGGTAATCCTTGAAACCAGGCTCCAGCGCTTCCTTGAAGCACACCGCCTTTGCCGCAATGACGTGCATCAGCGGGCCGCCTTGAGCACCCGGGAAGACCGCAGAGTTGAGCTTCTTCTCGATATCGGCATTGGCGCGGGCCAGAATCAGGCCGCCCCGCGGGCCACGAAGGGTCTTGTGGGTGGTGGTTGTGACCACGTCGGCAAACGGAATCGGGTTCGGATAAAGGCCGGCGGCCACCAGGCCTGCCACGTGGGCCATATCGACGAAGAGCAATGCACCGACCTTGTCGGCGATGGCGCGGAACCGCGGGAAGTCCAGGGTCTTCGAGTAGGCAGAGAAGCCGGCAACGATCATCTTCGGCTTGCTCTCGACCGCGAGGCGCTCGACCTCGTCGTAGTCGATCAGGCCGGTGTCGGTGTTGATGCCGTACTGAACGGCGTTGTACAGCTTGCCGGACGAGCTGACCTTGGCACCGTGGGTCAGGTGGCCGCCATGGGCTAGGCTCATGCCGAGAATGGTGTCGCCTGCGTTGAGCAGCGCCAGGTAGACGGCGCTGTTGGCCGAGGAACCCGAGTGCGGCTGGACGTTGGCGAAATCGGCGCCGAACAGTTGCTTGGCGCGATCGATGGCCAGCTGCTCGACCTTGTCGACGTGCTCGCAACCACCGTAGTAACGCTTGCCCGGATAGCCTTCGGCGTACTTGTTGGTTAGCCCGCTGCCCTGGGCCTGCATCACGCGCTTGCTGGTGTAGTTTTCCGAGGCGATCAGTTCGATGTGATGTTCCTGACGCGTTTCCTCGGCATCCATCGCCGCCAGAAGTACGTCGTCATAGCCCTGGATTTTGTCTTGCTTGCTGAACATCGCGGATCTCCTAAAGGCGCAACGGCGCCATTCGCCTCGGTTAAGGCCTTGGTGTGTCTGGATGCGATGGTAGGGCTGGGCCTTGCCGGGAAGATGCCTGCCTGCGTCTTGCGGGAGTTCGTTTGCGACATGCTGTCGTCGCTCTCGGAAATCTCGCGCAAGTAATCGGTCGCGCACGCCGGCTGGCCGTTTGTGCGCGCCGATTGCGCAGCGGAGTAGTCGCTTGTGCGTTGGGTTGGATGGGGTAAAGCAGGGGCGACGAGGGTCGCGATGGGGCAGGGGTGAGGTGTCAGAGGGGCCGATTGCGAGGTGATGCGCTGGCTGTGGCCGGCGAATCAGCCAGTCGAACAGGTCGCTTCTCTGAGCGACCTGCGTGATGAACCGGCGCTACGCTGCCTGTCGATTGCAGCGCAGCGGCCGGGGTCGTGCTGGGGATGCTGCGCGGGGGGACTGGCTCCGCCCGTGCAGCCCTGGCTCAGTAGTCGATGACCACGTCGCCCTGTGGCACGCTGCAGCACGACAGGATATAGCCCTCGGCCACGTCCTCATCGGTGATGCCGCCGTTGTGCTCCATGACCACCTCGCCGGAGGTCTTCAATACCTTGCAGGTACCGCAGATGCCCATACCGCAGGCCTTGGGGATGTGCAGGCCGAGCTGCGCGGCGGCCGAGTGGACGGTGTCGCGCGGGCCGACGCGAATGCTCTTGCCGGTCGCGGTGAACTCCACCTGATTCAGGTCGGCAAGCGGTACATCGGGCGCCTCGGCTGCCTGTTCGGCCAGTTCCTTGACGTCTTCGCGCACGTCTGCCGGCGTCGCACCGAAGGACTCCTCGTGATAGTGCTGCATGTCGAAGCCATTGGCCTGCAGCAGTCGCTTGACCGCGTTCATGTACGGGGTCGGTCCGCAGCAGAAGATCTCCCGGTCGGCGAAGTCCGGCGCGATCAGCTCCAGCATGCGCTGGTCGAGGTAGCCGCGATAACCGGCCCAGGCCTCGCCCATGCCGTGTTTCTCGCAAATGATGTGCAGGCTGAAGTTGTTGACCCGCGAGGCCATGTGCTCCAGCTCGCGGTGAAAGATGATGTCCTTCGGCGAGCGCGCGCTGTGGACGAACACCATGTCGACGTTGGCATTGGTGTCGAAGTACCAGCGGGCCATCGACATGACCGGTGTGATCCCGACTCCGCCGGACAGAAAAAGGGCTTTCTCTGTCGGGAAGTCGATGGCGTTGAACAACCCGACGGGGCCGTGCACCGGTAGCTGATCACCCTCACTGAGGTTGTCGTGCAGCCAGTTGGATACCTTGCCGCCGGGGATGCGCTTGATCGTCACCGAGAAGCTGTAAGGCACCGAGGGTGAGCTGGCGATGGTGTAGGAACGCATCACCTGCTGCCCGTCGATTTCAAGCTCGAGGGTCACGAACTGGCCCGGCTTGAAAAAGTACATGATTGGTTGATCGGACATGAAACAGAAGGTGCGGACATCCCAGGTTTCCTGGATCACCTTCACGCAGCGCACCAGATGGCGGCCGTTGGTCCATGTCTGGGTATTGACCGGATTGAGGAAATTACTGGACATGCTCACCTCGATTGCGCGCTGCTACATCGACCCGTTGGGCCCCTTTGCGGGGACTGCGACTGCACGCCGCATAGCCCTCATGGCACAGAATTGTGCGTAACGCGCCGCGGCGTCACTTACCTACCCGCGACATCGGCATGCTTATCGCGACCAGCCCGATGTCATGGGCGTTTGCGCGTCGGAAACTGATGCGCGCCTGTCGCCCATGGATAAGGTTTGCCTCTTGCGCCGCGACACACTCGGTCCCAGCCGAGCAGGGGGGTGATTCGCTGGAGCCGCTTCTCTATTTGACGGCGCTAATACTGTCCGGCTCGCCGCCTTGCGTCTTAACCGAATAGCCACTTTTGTCGCCAGCCACAGACGCCTGCAAGGCGCGGCCGGCTTGAGGAGCAACCGATGGATGTCACTTCCAACCTGAGCCTGGGCGATCCACTCGAAGCCGCGCGCAAAGCCACGGCCGAGATGTTGCAGGCACGCGAGCCGAGTTTTTCTCTGGCGCAGCCGTTCTATAGCGATGAACGCCTGTTCCAGATCGACATGCAGGAGATCTTCCATAAGGAATGGTTGATCGCCGGCATGACCTGCGAAATACCAGCGAAGGGCAACTTCCTGACCTTGCAGATCGGCACCAATCCAATCCTGGTCGTGCGCGGTGCGGAAGGTGCGGTCCATGCCTTCCATAACGTCTGCCGTCATCGTGGTTCACGGCTGTGCACCAGCGACAAGGGCAAAGTTGCCAAGCTGGTGTGCCCCTACCATCAGTGGACCTACGAGCTGGACGGTCGGCTGCTGTTCGCCGGCACCGAGATGGGCGCTGACTTCGATCTCAACCAGTACGGGCTGAAGCCGGTGCAGTGCAAGACGGCTGGCGGCTACATCTTCATTTCCCTGGCCGAGAACCCGCCAGCGATCGACGACTTCCTGGCCACCCTGTCGCATTACATGGAACCGTACGACATGGAGAACGCCAAGGTGGCGGTGCAGAGCACCCTGGTGGAAAAGGCCAACTGGAAGCTGGTGCTGGAAAACAACCGCGAGTGCTACCACTGCAACGGCGCGCACCCGGAATTGCTCAATACCTTGCTGGAGTGGGACGACGTCACCGATCCACGGGCCAGCCAGGCGTTCAAGGATCACGTCGCTGATTCCGCCGCCAAGTGGGACGCCGAGAAGATTCCCTATGCTCACGCCAGCTTTGGCCTGCGTAACCGCATCGTGCGCATGCCGTTGCTCAAGGGCACGGTCTCGATGACCATGGACGGCAAGCAAGGCAGCAAGAAACTCATGGGTCGCATCCAGAACCCCGATCTTGGTTCCATGCGTATTCTCCATCTGCCGCATTCCTGGAACCACTGCATGGGCGATCACGTGATCGTCTTTACCGTGTGGCCGATCAGCGCCCAGGAGACCATGGTTACCACCAAGTGGATCGTCCACAAGGACGCGGTCGAAGGTGTCGACTACGACGTGGCGCGCCTGCGTCAGGTGTGGGACGCGACCAACGACCAGGACCGTCGCCTCGCGGAAGAGAACCAGCGCGGAATCAACTCGACGGCCTATCAGCCCGGCCCTTACTCGAAGACCTACGAGTTCGGTGTGGTCAACTTCATCGACTGGTACAGCGAGCGCATGCTGAACAACCTCGGCGCCGAGCCTGCGAGCTACCTGAAGCAGATCAACGAGTAAGCGCTGGCGTTATCCGGTGGCGTGCCTGCCTGCTGGCGGGTGCGCTACCGGTACTTCCTGGTTGCGATGAGATTCATCTCGCCGATGAACAGAAGGTCGCCAGCGGTATTGCGCTGGGCGATGGGGAACGCCGGACCGAGCGGCAAACCGGCGTTTCTCGAGCGCCTGAGCGCTGCCAATGCGAAGTGTTGTACGGTCAGTCCGCCAGCTCGTAGCGGTCACGGCCGTTGCGCTTTGCCCGCAGCAGCGCCACGTCGGCGCGGTTGATGGTGCTCGAATAGTTTTCATCGGCTCTTAGCTGCGCCATGCCCAGGCTCACCGTGACCGACAACGAGTCGTCATTGACGCGCACCCGCAGCTTGGCGACGGCTTCACGCAAACGCTCGATCACCCGGACCGCGTTTTCGGTGGAGGTCTCCGGCATCAACAGGAGGAATTCTTCGCCGCCCCAGCGGCCGCAGAGGTCATGCTCGCGTATCTCCGCCTCCATCACCCGCACCACTTCCATCAGCACGTTGTCGCCCACTTCGTGCCCGTAATCATCATTGATGGCCTTGAAGCGGTCGATGTCGACCATGACCACACACAGCGGCCGCGAATAGCGCTTGGCCCGTTCGGTTTCTTCACGCAATCGCTCGGTGAGCAAGCGCCGGTTGGCGATGCCGGTAAGGGCATCATGGGTAGAGGCTTCTTTCAGAGCGATGTTCAGATCACGCAAAATCGTCTGATAGCGATCGGAAATGCGTGCGACTTTCTCCAGCTGTCGGAGCTGCTTGTCGAAGCGTGCCGAGAGGGTCATTTCGCGGTCACGCACGATGCTCTGGTACCCGTCAGAAACTCGGGCAATCCGTTCGATGCGGTTGAGTAGGCTGTGGTGTGCTTCCCACAACTGGCTCAGCGTTTCATGCAGTGGATGGCCTTGGTTCTGTGGATCGGACAGCGATTCCACAACCTGGCTTTCCAGCGGATTCTGTCCGCGCATAAGAACCTTCTAATCGTGGCTGAGGATCATGAATGGAAAGGTGCAGTCTTCCTTGAACTCTTCGGCCAACTCCACCACACGCTCGTTGCGGCGATCATAGTGCCAGTTGACGGCCACCGCCTTTCCCTCTTGATGGGCGGCCTCGAGCATGTCGAAGATGTCCATCACGGCCTTGATGCTGCTGGTATTGAGGTACAGCAGATGCAGTTCCAGGCGCAGCGGACGGCCGGCTTCCGCCAGGTAGCCTTCGATCCACTCGATGACTTGGTGGAACAATTCATAGGAGTTTTCCGGGTAGGAGTCGCCTTGCATGGCGAGCACGCCGTTTTCCCAGTCGGACTGAATGGATGGCGATGACTGGCTGCCGGCGATGGAGAAATCATTCATGTGCAGTTGGCTCTTGTAAGTCAGATGACCGCGCTCAGGCTGATGAACGAGCGGCCGTTGGCGACGGTTTGCAGCGACGCTTTCAGCGGTTCGCTGGATTTGCGGGCAATGTCGATCAGGCCGAGTCCTGCGCCGCTGGCACTGTTGTCTTCGCGTGGCTTGCGCAACTGTTCTTTGTAACGAGCCTTGAGTTGCGCCTTGTCCAGGCGGGCCAGCTCTTCGATGCTGGCGATCAGGGCTTCGCCATCGGCCGTTTCGATCAGGTTGCCGGCGGACACCACATAGCGGCCGTCGGCATCGTTGCGTGCGACCACGACCGTGGCGCCCGCTTCCTGGTCGGCCCAGTTACGGACCTTGGCGTAGTGGCGGATGTTCTGGGTCATCTCGATGTAGACCGCAAAAACATCCATTGCCGACGATGGGTTGGCATGATCAGCGGCGAGGTAGTTACGCAGCGCATTGCCGATTTCCTCGATCAGGCTGCGCGAGATCGGGCCGTTGAAGCACAGCATGATCTGCTGTCGGTTGTAGCTTTCGCGCATGGCGAACAGGTCAAGGGTTTCCATGGGGCAACTCAACTCCGGTGGATGGCGCTCAATCGAAACGGAAACACAACATCGTAATGTCGTCACGCTGGGGGTAATCGCCCTGATACTCGTCCAGGGTCGCTTTGAACGCCGCACCCTGTTCGCCCATAGGGAGGCGGGCATGCCGCAGGATCATCTCGGCGAAGCGGCTGTTGCCGAATCCATAGCCCAGCTCACCACCCGCCTGATCGAGGAAGCCATCGGTGGCCAGGTAGAAGGTTCGCCCGGGCTGCAACTCTACCTCAGCATTCTGATATTCGCCGATGCGTCGGTCGCCGATGGCGCGGCGCCCGGCTGGTAATTCGTCGAGGCGTTCGCCATCGCTGTAGTAGAGCGCGATCTTGGCGCCAGCATAGACCACCAGACGACGCTGGAAGTCGACGTAGGCGAGGCCCACATCCATGTTGGTGGCGAGGGCGTGTTGGGTTGAGTCGTCACGCAGCATCTTGCGCACGATGCCATCGGTACGCGCGAGGACGGCGGCTGGGTCGGCGGGCCCGGCGTCGGCAATTGCCTGTTCGATTGCGGCATGAGCGAGCATGGTCATCAGCGCGCCGGGCACGCCATGGCCGGCGCAGTCGACCACGCCGAGCAGGCAACCTTGCTCGGTGGCGCGATAGACGTAGAAGTCGCCGCCAACCACGTCGCGGGGATGCCAGAGCACGGCGTGGCGTTCGTCGAGGTCGGCCACCAACTGGCGCTTGGGCAGGATGGCGTGCTGGATCAGGCTGGCGTAGTCGATCGAGTCGTCGATCTTTTTATGTGCGGCGGCCATGTCGCGGTTGGCCTGCTGCAACTCCCGCGTGCGCTCGTTGACACGACTTTCAAGCTCGCTGGTGTGGCTATGGATTTTCAGCGCCATGCTGCGAAACGCAGCGCTAAGCTCGCCGATCTCGTCATCCCGATCGGTCGGCAGCGGCGCGTTGTATTGTCCAGCGGCGATAGCCTGGGCGCTCTTGCGCAGTTGCCGCAACGGGCTCAGCACACGGCGATCGACCAGCCAGGCGCCAACTGCAATCAGCAGCAGCAACAGCAGCAATACAGCACCGAGGGCGGGTAGCAGGGGCTTCAGCTCGATGACTTGGGCGGTTCGCAGATCCACGGCGCTGGCGACGAACCATTGCAGTTCCGGAATCCAGGTCAGGGCCAGCAGGCGAGGCTCGCCATCGAGGCTCACCTTCAACGTGGCCGTCTCGCCAGGATGTTCGCGGCCGTAGCTCATCGCCTGGCGCAGCGCCTTGGCCTGGTCGATATCGTCGAGCAGGCCAAGCAGGCTAGTGGACAGCGAGCGACCCTGCGAGGTGTCGGCGTTCAGGGTGACGAGATTATGGTTGGGGTGGACCAGGATCGAGCCGTGGCTGTCGAGCACCATCGACTCGACGCCGGTCTTGTCTTCTTCGATGAACTGGGTGACGAACGCGTTCAGGCTGATCCCGGAGCCGACGATGCCGAGCGGGCGACCGCCATCACGGACCACGATGTTGAACCAGATCTTCAGGTCGCCGCTGACGGCCGAGCGGTCGACATTGAGATGATAGGGCGCGTCCGAACGCAGGGTCACATAGAACCACTCGTCTTCCGGCGCATCGGGCTTCATCTCATAGCGGGGCGCCTTGCTGGGAGGTTGTTGGTCGTCGTTGGAGTAGTAGCGATTGGAGGCTGCCGATGCGGCGAAGTAGGAGTGGTCACTGAGTGCCCGCTGATAGCCAGCCGCTTCGCGGAAAAATAACTCTCGCTTGACCGGATCATTCTCATCGAGCAGCCAGGCGCGGGTAATCTCTGATTCCGCCAGCCGCTGCGCCAGCGCCAGTTCCCGCGTGACCGGTGCGAACAGTCGTTCACGGTTGAGCTGAACCACGTTGCGCGCATAGGCTTCGCCAAAGCGGCTTTGCACGCCCTGCAATGCTTCGCGGCCAACCAGTACAGCCACCCCGATTGCCAGCAGGAAGGTCAATAGCAACGCCAGCAGTGATTTGCCGCGTAATCCCAGTGCTGCCATGGTGACCGTGACCTTCCCTTGCGATTGCTGCCGACCTGACAGCCAAGTGTCGTGCCAAGCGTCGAAAAAGTGCGATTATCCGGTATTGGGCAAGTTGCCACCAGAGGCGCTTCGCCACACAAAAACGGAGCCTTTCGGCTCCGCGGTTGATGCTACTGGGCAAGCTTCTTGTATTTCACCCGATGCGGCTGGGAGGCGGCATCGCCGAGGCGCTTCTTGCGATCGGCTTCGTACTCGGTGTAGTTACCTTCGAAGAACACGATGCTGCCGTCATCCTCATAAGAAAGGATGTGCGTGGCGACGCGGTCGAGGAACCAGCGATCGTGGGAGATCACGATGGCGGCGCCGGGGAAATCCAGCAGCGCCTCTTCGAGTGAGCGCAAGGTTTCCACGTCGAGGTCATTGGAGGGTTCGTCGAGCAGCAGTACGTTGGCGCCTTCTTTGAGCGTCAGCGCCAGGTGCAGGCGACCGCGCTCACCGCCGGAGAGATCCTTGACGAACTTCTGCTGGTCACCGCCCTTGAAGTTGAAACGCCCTACGTAAGTGCGTGACGGAACTTCGTAGTTGCCGATACGGATCATGTCGGCGCCGTCGGACACTGCTTCCCACACGCTCTTGCTGCCGTCGAGATCTTCGCGGCTCTGATCGACACAGGCCACCTGCACCGTATCGCCAATCTCGATGCTGCCCGAATCCGGCTGTTCCTTGCCCATGATCATGCGGAACAGCGTCGACTTGCCCGCACCGTTGCCGCCGATCACGCCAACGATGGCGCCCTTGGGCATGCTGAACGAGAGGTCGTCGATCAGTACCCGATCGCCGTAGCCCTTGGTCACGTTGTGGAAGTCGATGACCTTGTCACCCAGGCGCGCACCGGCCGGAATGTAGATCTCGTTGGTTTCGCTGCGCTTCTGGAATTCCTGCGACTGCAGTTCCTCGAAGCGTTGCAGACGGGCTTTGGACTTGGCCTGGCGAGCCTTGGCGCCTTTACGCACCCACTCCAGTTCTTCCTTCATGGCCTTTTCATGGGCCGATTGCTGCTTGGATTCCTGCGCCAGGCGGTTAGATTTGGCTTCCAGCCAGCCGGAGTAGTTGCCCTCGTAGGGGATGCCCTGGCCGCGGTCGAGTTCGAGGATCCAGCCGGCGACGTTGTCCAGGAAGTAGCGATCGTGGGTGATCGCGACGACGGTGCCGGTGAAGTCGTGGAGGAAGTGTTCCAGCCAGGCCACCGAGTCGGCGTCCAGGTGGTTGGTTGGTTCGTCCAGCAGCAGCATGTCGGGGGCCGAGAGCAACAGACGGCACAGCGCCACGCGGCGCTTTTCGCCACCGGACAGATGCTCGACCTTGGCGTCCCATGGCGGCAGGCGCAGGGCGTCGGCGGCGACTTCCAGCTGGCGCTCGAGGTTGTGGCCGTCGCTGGCCTGCAGGATCGCTTCGAGCTTGGCTTGTTCGGCGGCCAGCTTGTCGAAATCGGCATCCGGCTCAGCGTAGGCGGCGTAGACTTCGTCCAGGCGCGCCTGGGCATCCTTGATGCTGCTGACGGCTTCTTCCACGACTTCGCGAACCGTCTTGTTCGGGTCGAGCTCCGGCTCCTGCGGCAGATAGCCGACATTCAGCTCGGGCATCGCCCGCGCTTCGCCGTCGAATTCTTTATCGACCCCGGCCATGATCTTAAGCAGGGTGGACTTGCCCGAACCGTTGAGACCCAGCACACCGATCTTGGCGCCGGGGAAGAAGGACAGGGAAATGTTCTTGAGAATTTCACGCTTCGGTGGAACGACTTTGCCGAGCCGATGCATGGTGTAGACGTATTGAGCCATGGAGACGAGTGCCCGTGACGAGGAAAAAGTGAGGCGAATCCCGCCGCTGTGGGCGGGTCGAACCGAACTCGCAAAGCTACCGGAATGCACCTGGCAGGGCAAACCGGGGTGCTGACTCGATGCTGGCGCTTTGATGGCTCTCAGGGCATTCTTGACGCCGTTCGGGCGTTGGTCCGATGCCGCGCTCGCCGCAACGCCACAAAGGACTTAATCGTTTGATCGATCAACATCCTTCCCCATCAGCGTCAGTCCGCCTCGACAGGCTTGTCCGCAGGATTGCTGTGACCTGTGCGCGCCTTCTTGTGCCGCTGCGCCTGCGTGCTCGTTGGCAACTGTTGCGCTATTCGGCGACAGCGCTCGGGGCGATCGAAGAGCGGATTCTGATCAGCGACTTCGGCGGCCGTCTGCAATTTCTCAACAGCCAGGCCGAGACAATGTTCGGCCTGAGTAGCCGCGAGGCTCCACGTTATCGTCTGCAGGAGCTGCTGCCGAATCTGGATCCCCTGGCGTTCGACGCGGCCAATTCGACGGTTGATCTGTGCCTTGAGGCCGTGCGACTGCTTCAGGAGGGGGAGAGCCGTCTTTTTTCGATCACGCGGCGGGCTTTGCGCCTGGCAGGTGAGCTGGAGCCGTCTGGTTTTGTCTGGGTCATGCGCGATATCACCCGTGAGCGGGCGGCGCAGACGGCACTGGTTGAGCGTGAGCGGTTCTGGTCAGAGGTGCTGCGCGCAGTGCCGGACACCCTTTATGTGCAAGATCTGGAGGCCGGCAAGCTGCTGTTCAGCAACAGCAACCTGGCCGCGCGGCTGGGCTACAGCGAAGAAGAGCGCGGCGTCGACAGCAACCAGTTCTGGCGACGCATCAGCCACCCGGACGATCAGGAGTACATCTGGCGGCTGCTGGCCCTGCGCGGTTCGATGATTGACGGCGTTGTTCAGGAATCGTTATTGCGCTGGCGCCACCGTGACGGTAAATGGCATTGGTTCTGCGTGACTGAACAGGTCCTGACGCGCAATGAACAGGGGAGGGTGCAGCGCTTGATTGGCGTGGCCCGGGATGTCACCACGAACATGGAACACAGCCATTCCCTGCGGGATAGCGAACGCCGCTACCGGATGCTCGCCGGTAGCCTGCGCGATGTGGTCTTCACCACTGACAGTTCGCTGCGCATCGACTACATCAGTCCTTCGGTGCAGACCGTGCTTGGCTACAGCCCGGAGTGGGCTGCGCAGCATGGCCTGGATCGAGTGGTGACCAAACCGCGCCAGGCGGCACGCTTCTATGACCTGATGAGGCAGGTGCGCGATGCTTCGGCCAGCCCGGTTGAACTGGCTAAGCTGGGGCTGACCTTGCAGGCGCAAACCCTGTATTTCGACTGTCTCGCGGCCGATGGCCGGTCGGTGGCGATCGAGCTGCGAATGATGCTGATCTCCGACGAGAACAACCGGTTCGATGGAACCCTGTGCATTGGTCGGGATGTCAGCGAACAGCGCCAGGCCGAGACGGCATTGCGCCGCGCGGCGACCGTGTTCGACCATTCCACGGCGGCCATCGTCGTCACCGATCCCGCCGGCAAGATCGTTCAGGTCAATGCGGCATTTGTCCGGATTACCGGCTACAGCGTCGACGAGATCAAAGGCGAGCTGCCGATGGTGCTCAGCGCCGACCGTCAGCAGGCCAACCAGATGGACTATGTGCACAGCCAGGTCCTGCAGACCGGCAGCTGGGAAGGGGAGTTCTGGCTCAAGCGCAAGGGTGGCGAGACTTACCCATGCTGGATCGGCATTACCGCCGTTCGCGACGATGAGAATGAGCTGGTGAGCTATGTCTGCTTTTTCAGCGACATGAGTGAGCGCAAGGCCAGCGAAAAGCGTATCCACCGGCTGGCCTATTACGACGGGCTGACTCAGCTGCCCAATCGCACGCTGTTTCAGGACCGTCTGCACAGCAGCCTGCAATTGGCCGCCCGGCGCCGTGGCTGGGTGGTGCTGATGTTTCTCGATCTGGATCGCTTCAAGCCAATCAACGATTCGCTCGGTCACGCGGCCGGTGACCGCATGCTCAAGGACGTCGCAGTGCGCCTGGCGTCGTGCGTTGATGAAGACGACACGGTGGCGCGCATGGGCGGCGATGAGTTCACCTTTCTGTTGCGCCCCGGTGGTGATCGCGACGAGGCGCTGAGCCGGGCAATCCATGTGGCTGAACGGGTCCTGGGCAGTCTCGCCGAACCCTTCGTGCTGTCTGGCCGAGAGTTCTTCGTCACCGCCAGCATTGGCATTGCCCTGAGCCCACAGGATGGCAACGACATCAGCCAGCTGATGAAAAATGCCGACACCGCGATGTATCACGCCAAAGAGCGCGGCAAAAACAATTTCCAGTTCTACCAGGCCGAGATGAATGCCAGCGCACTGGAGCGTCTGGAGCTGGAAAGCGATCTGCGCCACGCCCTCGAACAGCAACAGTTCGTGCTGCACTACCAGCCGCAATACCTCGCCGACGGCCATACGCTGACCGGTGTCGAGGCATTGCTGCGCTGGCAGCACCCGTCGCGTGGTCTGGTGCCGCCCGGCGAGTTCATTCCGGCGCTTGAGGAACTGGGGCTGATTGTCGAGGTAGGCGACTGGGTAATCGGCGAAGCCTGCCGGCAGATCGGAAACTGGGAGCGGGAGGGCGTGGTGGTGCCGAAGGTTTCGGTGAACCTTTCGGCTCGTCAGTTTGCCGATGGTCAGCTGGGTCAACGCATTGCCGGGATTCTCGCGTTCAGCAAGGTCGCACCGAGCCGGCTGGAACTGGAGCTGACCGAGAGCATCCTGATGCAGGATGTCGGGGGCGCGATGCGTATGCTCGATGCGCTCAAGCAGCTCGGCCCCTCGATTGCCATCGATGATTTTGGCACCGGTTACTCTTCGTTGAACTACCTCAAGCAATTCCCCATCGATGTGCTGAAAATCGACCGCAGTTTCGTCGATGGTCTGCCCGAAGGCGAGCAGGATGGGCAGATAGCCCGAGCGATCATTGCCATGGCGCATAGCCTCAGCCTGTCGGTAATCGCCGAGGGCGTCGAAACCCAGGCGCAGCTGAATTTTCTTCGCGAGCACGGCTGCGACGAGGTGCAGGGTTTCTATCTCGGCCGGCCGGTGCCAGCGGCAAAGTTGAAAGCGTCAATTTCAAGCTGCAAGCAACAGGCCTCCATCGGCCAGCTAGAACCAGGACCTGTGTTGTAGCTGGCCTGAAAGCCGCAACCTCGACTCGCTTGCAGCTTGTCTCATGTTGTAGATGACCACGGCTCATACCCGCGCTCGGGCGGATGAGGTAGAATCCGCGCCTCTTTTATTACCGCCAGCTGATTCTCAGGGGACTGCCATGTTCAGCCGTGATTTGACCCTCGCCCGTTTCGACGCCGATCTCTTCGCTGCCATGGAGCAGGAAGCCAAGCGTCAGGAAGACCACATCGAGCTGATCGCCTCGGAGAACTACACCAGCCCGGCGGTGATGGAAGCCCAGGGTTCGGTACTGACCAACAAGTACGCCGAAGGCTATCCGGGCAAGCGCTACTACGGCGGTTGCGAGTACGTCGATGTGGTCGAGCAGTTGGCCATCGACCGTGCCAAGGAACTGTTCGGCGCCGACTACGCTAACGTCCAGCCGCATGCCGGCTCCCAGGCCAACAGCGCCGTCTACCTCGCCCTGTTGCAGGCCGGTGACACCATCCTCGGCATGAGCCTGGCCCACGGTGGCCACCTGACCCACGGCGCCAGCGTCTCGTCCTCGGGCAAGCTGTACAATGCCGTGCAGTACGGCATCAACGACCAGGGCCTGATCGACTATGACGAAGTCGAGCGCCTGGCCCTGGAGCACAAGCCGAAGATGGTCGTCGCCGGTTTCTCTGCCTACTCGCAGAAACTGGATTTCGCCCGTTTCCGCGAGATCGCCGACAAGGTTGGTGCCTACCTGTTCGTCGACATGGCCCACGTAGCTGGTCTGGTTGCTGCAGGTGTCTACCCGAACCCGGTGCCGTTCGCCGACGTAGTGACCACTACTACTCACAAGACCCTGCGCGGCCCACGCGGTGGCCTGATCCTGGCCCGCGCCAATGCCGAGATCGAGAAGAAGCTGAACTCTGCAGTGTTCCCAGGCGCCCAGGGCGGCCCGCTGGAGCACGTCATCGCCGCCAAGGCGGTGTGCTTCAAGGAAGCGCTGCAGCCTGAGTTCAAGGCCTATCAGCAGCAGGTCGTGAAGAATGCCCAGGCCATGGCCGAAGTGTTCATCCAGCGCGGCTTCGACGTGGTTTCCGGTGGCACCCAGAATCACCTGTTCCTGCTCAGCCTGATCAAGCAGGACATCACCGGTAAGGACGCGGATGCTGCCCTGGGCAACGCGCACATCACCGTGAACAAGAACAGCGTACCGAACGACCCGCGTTCGCCGTTCGTGACTTCCGGTCTGCGCATCGGTACACCGGCCGTCACCACCCGCGGTTTCGGCGAAACCGAGTGCCGCGATCTGGCTGGCTGGATCTGCGACATCCTCGACAACATGGGCGACGAGTCGGTAATCGAAACAGTCCGTGCCAAGGTCGAGGCGGTCTGCGCCAAATTCCCGGTCTACGGTCAGTAAGACGCTTCGTGCAGTAACGAAAGCCCGGCTCTGTGCCGGGCTTTTTCGTTTCAGTGAGGAATCGCCCGCGTCACGGCGCGTCAAGGCTAAGTGCCATCTGGTACTGTGCCTGCCGCGCCGCCTGGGTTAAGTTTCACTCACGTTTTGCCAGATTTAGGTCATCGGAGAGGCTCGATGCAGCTCAAGCACAAGATTGCCGCGCTCAGCATCCTGCCCCTGCTATTGGCTGTGGCGGTGGTCTGCGCGCTGGTGCTGTTCCAGAACCAGCGGCTCGGCGAGCAGCAGGCGAAGCTGATCGAAAGCAGCATCCTGGCGAGCAAGCAGGCCGAGCTGAAGAACTACGTCGAGATGGCCTTGAGTACCATCGCGCCGTTCTATGACAGCGGTCTGAACGATGAGGCGACCAAACAGAAGGTGCTCGCTGCTTTGGGGCGCTTCAGTTTCGGCAGCGATGGCTACTTCTTCGTCTACGACCGCAGCGGGCGCAACCTGATGCATCCGCGCCAGAGCGAGCTGGTCGGCAAGGATCTGTGGAACATGACCGATCCTAACGGTTTGCCAGTGATCCAGGCACTGATGCGCAGTGCCGAGACAGGTACCGGATTCCAGCGATACGCCTGGCAGAAGCCGTCGACCGGACAGTTCGCCGCGAAACTGGCCTATGTCGTGATGCTGGAGCGTTGGGGTTGGATGCTGGGCACCGGCATCTATCTCGAGGACGTAGATGAGGCGATTCTGCAGGTGCGCGAAGAGGTCGCCAGTGGCATCTACACCACCATGCTGGCCATCGCCGGCGTCGCGCTCGTCGCGGTGTTGCTGGTGTTCGCCAGCGGCCTGACGCTCAATGTCAGCGAACGACGACTGGCCGACCGCAAGCTGCAGTTACTGACCCAGCGCATTGTCAGCTTGCAGGAAGAAGAGCGTTCACGGGTTTCTCGCGAGCTGCATGACGGCATCAGTCAGTTACTGGTGTCGATCAAGTTCCAGTTTGAACTGGCCAGTCACGAGCTCGCCAGCGGTAATCCCAATGCGCTGGCAACGCTGGATCGCGGCACCGAGCGGCTGGCGGGGGCAATTGGCGAGGTGCGGCGCATCTCCCATGATCTGCATCCGTCGCTGCTCGACACGCTGGGCCTGTCGGCGGCTGTTGGCCAGCTTGTGGCCGAGTTCGAACAGCGCAGCGGGCTGAAAATGCTATACAGCAACGGGCTCGGTGAGAACGATCCTGACGATTCGGTGGCAGTTGCGCTGTTCCGGGTGTTGCAGGAAGCGCTTGCCAATATCGAACGTCACGCTGCAGCGCAGTCGGTGCACATCAATCTGGACGGCAACGACGCGTCGGTGCGCCTGCGGGTGAGGGACGACGGAGTCGGCTTCAATCCGCGCCATCTCGACAGCATCAAGGGCGGCGGCATCGGCCTGCGTAACATCCGCGAACGGGTGGAGCACTTCGGTGGGCGTTTCAGCCTGCTATCTGAATCCGGTGGCACCGAACTGGATGTCACCTTGCCGGCCCGGGCCGGCTGAATTATCGAATTATCAATAATAAGAGGCTCGCTCGATGAACCCGCAAGCGTGTATCAAGGTGGCTTTGATCGACGACCATGCTTTGGTTCGGGACGGCATCCGGGCCTTGCTGATGGCCGTGCCCGAATTGGACGTCGTCGGCGAAGCTGGCAGCGGCGCCGAGGCGCTTGAGCTGCTGGGTCGTGTCACGGCCGATGTCGTGTTGATGGACATCGGGCTGAAGGATGTAAATGGTCTTGAACTGACGCAATCACTGCGCCAGCAGCTTCCCGGCTTGCGCGTGCTGATTTTGAGCATGTACGACAACCAGGAATACGTGAACACTTCAGTCAAGGTCGGCGCCAGCGGCTATGTGCTGAAGGATGCGCCCTCACGGGAAATCATTGTCGCAATCCAGGCGATTGCCGCCGGAGGCACCTATTACAGCGAGGGTATTGCCGAGAAGCTGGCCAGCCGGAGCGCCGAGGAGCGCGAGCTCACGCCTCGTGAGCGTGAAGTGCTGCTGATGCTGGCCCAAGGGCATAACAACAAGACCATGGCGCGTACCCTGCAAATCAGCGTACGGACGGTCGAAACGCATCGCCTGAGCATTCGCCGCAAACTGGATATCGACCGCCCGGCGGATCTGATGAAGCATGCAATGGTGCATGGCTGGCTCCCAGGGCAGCATTAACTTGGCAACTGTCAGCGCCGCCGGGATGCGCTACTAAAAGCAGGCGGCGTTACGCGGTGGCTTCTGTAGGATAGGCGCATCCAATACATCGGGATGCGCCATGAGCCACGCCTCTGCCAGAATGATTCCGCCTCCACCCCTGGTCTACCTGGCCTTCATGGGTGGTGCATGGGGGGCGTCGAAATGGGTGCCTCTCGACCTGCCTGAACACGAACTGGTGTTTTATGCCGGCTGGGTATCGATAGCGGTCGGCATCGTGCTGATGCTCTGGTCGGCGCTGGAAATGCATCGCTATCGCACCACTATCAACCCCTACGGCAAGCCGAGCAGTCTGTTGCAGAGCGGGCCGTTTCGTTTTTCGCGCAACCCGATTTATCTCGCCGACACCTTCATCTATTGCGGTGTTGGGCTGTTGCTCAACAGTGTCTGGCCGTGGCTGCTATTGCCCTTGTTGATCGTCTGCATGCAACGCACCGTGATCGTTCACGAAGAGCACCTGCTGATGCGGCTGTTTGGTGACGACTATCGAATCTACCGACGGCGTGTACGGCGGTGGCTCTGAGCAGGTGGGTGATGATGTCGCCTATAGTGAGAAATGAAGTCTTCGGGGAGTGGACATGATGAATGAGACAACCAGCGACCGCCGGCGCTTCCAGCGCTTTGAATTCGATGCCGAAACGGAGCTGGTGCAAGGCCAGCGTCGCTGGCCTGTCCAGCTGCACGATCTTTCCCTGAGGGGCTTGTTGGTGCACCGCCCGGCTGGCTGGGATGCCGATCCCTCCCAGCCGTTCGAAGCCCGCGTTCGGCTCTCGGATGACGCCGAGGTGCGCATGGCAGTAGAGATGACTCATGGCGACGGTGAGTTGGTCGGGCTGGTCTGCCGGCATATCGATGTCGACTCGATCAGCCACCTACGGCGGCTGGTCGAACTTAACCTGGGCGACGAAGCGCTGCTCGAACGTGAGCTGGCAGCGCTTGGCGAGCCGCGATAGAACCGGGATTACTCGAACAGGGCGTCCAATGCTTGTTCAAGGCGCGTCACGGCAATTACTTGCAGCCCGGCAGGCGCCTCCTTCGGCGCGTTGCCCTTGGGCACGATGGCGCGCTTGAAACCATGCTTGGCGGCTTCCTTCAGTCGCTCCTGGCCGCTCGGCACCGGACGGATCTCTCCGGACAGACCGACCTCGCCAAACACCAGCAAGTCGGTATCCAGCGGGCGGTTGCGCAAGCTGGATATCACTGCCGCCATCAGCGCCAGGTCTGAGGCCGTCTCCAGCACTTTTACGCCGCCCACCACGTTGATGAACACGTCCTGATCGTAAGTCGGAATGCCGCCGTGGCGATGCAGGACGGCCAGCAGCATGGCCAGGCGGTTCTGGTCGAGACCAAGGGTGACGCGGCGCGGGTTGGCCATGTGGCTGGTATCGACCAAGGCCTGCACCTCGACCAGCATGGGGCGGGTGCCTTCCCATGTGGCCATTACGACGCTGCCGGGCACCGCTTCCTGAGCGCGGGTGAGGAAGATTGCCGAAGGGTTGGTGACTTCCTTGAGGCCTTTGTCGGTCATGCCGAACACGCCCAGTTCGTTGATCGCGCCGAAGCGATTCTTCACCGCGCGCAGCAGGCGCAGACGACCATCCGACTCGCCCTCGAAATACAGCACGGTGTCGACCATGTGCTCGAGCACGCGCGGCCCTGCCAGCGCGCCTTCCTTGGTGACGTGACCAACCAGAAAGATTGCGGTGCCACTCTGCTTGGCGAAGCGCACCAGCAGCGCGGCGCTTTCACGGACCTGGGCGACGCCGCCGGGGGCGGACTGCAACTGCTCCGTGAAGATGGTCTGGATCGAGTCGATGACCATGACCTTGGGCTTTTCCAGGCGGGCGGTGGCGATGATTGATTCGATGCAGGTCTCGGTCATGACTTTGAGTTTGTCCTGCGGCAGATCCAGGCGGCGAGCGCGCATCGCGACCTGCTGCTGGGATTCTTCGCCGGTCACGTAAAGGGCCGGAAACTGGCGGGCAATGTTGCAGAGGGTCTGCAGCAGGATGGTCGACTTGCCGATGCCAGGATCACCGCCGATCAGCACCACCGATCCGTCCACCAGGCCACCGCCGAGCACTCGGTCGAGTTCGCCTGATGCCGTGGAGAAGCGCGGCACTTGCTCAACGCTGACTTCAGCGAGGGTCTTGATGTTGGCCTGTTCTCCGGCCCAGCCGGCCCGCCCGGACGGGGGGGCTGCGCCATCGATAATGGTCTCCACCAGCGTGTTCCAGGCGCCGCAGTCACCACATTGGCCGGCCCATTTGGGAAAGGTCGAGCCGCATTCGGTGCAGCCATACATGCGCTTGGCCTTGGCCATGGGGGACTCCGCGTCGGATGAGTGGAGCCGCATGATAGCGGCTGACTTGATCGCCATCAGCCACAAGCGCCACATAACCCTCCAGACTGTAAACAAACCGAACAGGAGTCATCCCATGCGCCACTTGTTGTTTCTGCACCTGCTAGGTGCCAGCGTCTGGGTAGGCGGCCACTTGGTTTTGCTGTTCAGCGTGTTGCCCGGTGCTCTGCGCCGGCGTGATGTGCAGCCGGTGCGGGCCTTTGAACAGCTCTACGAGCGGATCGGGATCCCGGCGTTGCTGTTACAGATTGCCACCGGAATATGGCTGGCCGGGCAGTGGTTGCCGCACGCGCAATGGTTTGGCGACTCGCCAATCGCTCATCTGGTTCAGGCCAAGCTGGTGCTGCTGGTTTTCACCGCAGCGCTGGGTGTACATGCAAGGCTGGCAATCATCCCGAAGCTCGATGCGCAGCGTTTGCCGCAATTGGGTGTGCATATCGTGCTGATTACACTGACAGCGGTGGCCTTCGTCTGGGTTGGGTCGGGCTTTAGATTCGGCGGGTTGTTCTAACCGCCACAGCGCGGTCTATCAGTTCTCGCAGAAGAGAGAAACCGGCTGGATGCTAGCGGCTGAACGCCTTTGAAAGGTTAGCCAAGGGGGAGGAGATATCCGCGACCCGTCACGCCAGGCGAACCGAGGCTGACGGGTGGGGAGGGCCGAACAGGATTAGCCGCAGCAGCCACCGCAGCAGCTGCCGCTGGCACGCTTGAGGTCACGCGCAATGTCGTCCTTGAGTGATACACGCTCCAATTTGAGCGCGCTCAGGGCTTCGTCATCGAGCAGTTCAACACCGTCCTCGACACGGCAGATCTGCTTGTCCAGTGCCTCGTAGGTTTCAGCCTTGCGGGCGAACTTGGGATCCTGCTGACGCAGCTGATGAAGCTGCTCGAGCTTTTCGGGGAAATCCTTGACCAGGGGGTGATGTTCGACGTGCATGGTGCCGCTCCGGTTGGATGAGAAGAGCTGTACCTTAGCGTTGCGCCACGCGATTCTTTTTGACGGCGATCAAGCAGTCCGTACTGTTGCCTGCCGCTCATCGCTGAAGGTCTCTGGCTCGCGACTTGAACCCAATCTATGCTGCAGCATGTCGAAGTGCTACGGCGGACGATCCGACCGCAAAAAACTATCCGATTGAAGGAAAGCAAGATGGGCATGATCAACGAATTCAAGGCATTTGCCGTCAGAGGCAACGTCATCGACATGGCGGTGGGGATAATCATCGGCGCCGCCTTCACCAAGATCGTCTCGTCCTTTGTCGCCGATGTCGTGACGCCGCCGTTGGGTATGTTGATCGGCGGTGTTGATTTCTCGGACCTCTCCATTGTGCTCAAGCAGGCGGTTGGTGATTCGCCCGCAGTGACCTTGAGCTATGGCAGCTTCCTGCAGACAGTATTCGATTTCATCATTGTGGCCTTCGCCATCTTCCTCGCCGTCAAGGGCATCAACAGCTTGAAGCGCAAGGAGGCGGCGGCCCCGTCTGCACCGCCAGCGCCGAGCAAGGAGGAAACGCTGCTTACCGAGATCCGGGATGCACTGCGTGCGCAAAACCGACCCTGAGCCTGAGCGGGTTCCAGCGGCGTTCGATCTCTAAACACTTTGGCCTGATAAGGTCGCGATCAGCCGCTTGAGCCACTCCAACAGTACGCTCGGCAGCAGTTCCGGTTTTGGCAGCAGGGCGTATTGGTGAGCGCCGAATACTGTCGGTAAGTAGTTGGCTGCCTGGCGGTCGATTGTCAGGCAGAACGTCGAGATGCCCTGCAGATTGGCCTCGGTCACGGCCTGTCGCATGTCCTCTACGCCGTAGCGACCCTCGTACTCATCCTTGTCGTTCGGCTTGCCATCGGAGAGCAGCAGCAGCAATCGATGCGTGGCAGGCTGCTGCAATAGCTCGCTGCTGGCATGACGGATCGCCGCGCCAGCGCGGGTGTAATGTTCCGGCTCGAGCGCGCTGATGTGCAGGGCCACTTCCTGGCTGAAGGGTTCGTCGAAGCGTTTCAGTTGGCGCACGATCACGGCGTCCGGGCCTTCGCCCGAAAAGGCCTGCACCGCGTAAGGCTCACCCAGGCTTTCCAGCGCAATGCAGACGACGAGCAGCGCTTCACGCTCCACATCAATGATCCGGCGCCCGGCTGATACCCAGCCGTCCGTCGAGCCGCTGACATCGATCAGCAAGGTAATCGCCAGATCCCGTTCTGCTATGCGTCGGTTCTGATATAGCGCATCGGACAGCGAGCCGCCGGCTCTGAAATCGGCGTAGCTGTCGATGTAGGCTTGCAAGTCAATCTCATCGCCATCCAGCTGGCGCCGTCGCGTCACGCGGCGGGCCCTCAGCATTTCGAAGCGCCGGCGGATCTGGTTCAGCATCGAACGGTGTTCATCCAGCGTGGCTTCTACCCATTGCGGGGAGCCGGGCAGATTGGGCAGCACGCGGACGATGGCGCCGGGCTGGCGGTAGTGCCTGGTGTGGTAATCCCATTCCGGATAGGAAAGGCCTTGGCCGTCGGCGATGGCACGTTTGAGCTGCAGGGCCGTGTTGCTGTCTGGCGGATCGTCCGAAATCATCACCTCTTTTGGACGCCCGGGTGTCGAGACCAGGCGTGCCTCGGGCAGTTCGGAAAGCATGTCGCCGTATTCGTCTGCGCTGGTGTCCTCGTCATGGTCGACTGGGCGACTCAGGCCAAGTGGGTCCTCTGCGTGCTGGTGCGGCTCATCGGCCTGCACCATGAAAACTCCCTCGTCGTGTTTGTCCTCGTCCTCGGCGGCGTTGCGGATATCTGGGCGCCTGGGCAAGTGAGCGCTGCGCGGCGGTGCTGTGTCGGTGGAGGTTTGGCCGTCTGCGGGCAGCGCGTTTGCTGACCCTTCCCCTGCGCTGCTGGGCCGAAAAAGGTGGCCGGTCCAGCAGTCCTGCAGTAGCGGGGCATGGCCCAGTGAACAGTCCTGGGGTGACAACCCCAGCGTGCTCAGCAGGGGCTCGATCAGCCGCTGTGAATGCGTAGGCGATTCGCTGAGCGGGAAATCTTCCAGCGTTCGACCGCACGGGCTCGCGAGCAACTGACGCAGCAGCGATTCGAGCGGCTGGCGCGCCGGAGAGAACGCGGTGAGTAACGGGCGTTGCCGCAAGGCCTGTCGCCGTAAATGCTCAATGGCCGAGCCCATGCCTGGCAGCATTTCGACCAGCGTTTCATCGACCGCCCAGGCTTCAAGTAGCAGATAGACGTCGGCCTGTAGCGGTGAAAGCGTTCCATCGATGAAGCTGGCACTGCCACGTTGAGCACGTATCGCCTGTTGCAGTGCCATGATTCGATAGTGTTCGTGACCGCCCTCGATGTCCTCGATACCGGAGTCGGCGGGCAGCCACAGGTGCTTGCCGTCGGTGGCCGGAATTGCCTGGCTCTGCCAGGGGTGCTGAGCCCGGCGAAACAGCCGAGCCAGCACGGTGGGTATCGGCGGGAGCTGCGCAATTCGGATCGGGTAGCTTGTACCCGTGACGGCGGTAATCAGCAGGTCAAGGCGAGGCGCCGCATCAGCAAGCGTTACCGTAGGCGGGCCTTTCGGCAGCGGACGATGACGGCGCCATAACCTCTGCACGAACACCGTGGCATGGCGTGCGGCGTCGCTGACAAGCTCCTCGGCTTCAGCCATGCCGACAGGAACCGTCGCGGCGAGGTTGCTCGGCGTATTTGTTAGCCGCGGCTGGGTGGCAGGGGAAGATGCAATACCTAGACAAAGGTGCCGTTAACCAGATCGCGCAGGGTGCTGACCATCGAGGGCTCGTCGGACAGCGGTGACACAACAGCTGCATAGCAAGCCTCCCGTACCGGAATGCCGCAGAGGGTCAGCGTGCCCGCCGCAATCAGCAGGCGGGTGCTGGGGACCTCTGCCAGCCCTCGGTCACGCAGCTGGCGGATACGCCCTGCGAGGCTGACCAGTCCCTTGGCCAGGGCTGGCTCGACGCCACTTTCATGCTGCACGATCAGCGCCTCGTGCTCGGGTGCCGGGAAATCCAGGTCCATCGCGACGAAGCGCTGACGGGTGCTGGGTTTGAGGTCTTTAAGCATGCGCTGGTAGCCGGGGTTGTAAGACACGACCAGCTGAAAACCGGGTGCTGCCTGGACGTTCTCACCGGTCTTGTCGATCGGCAGAGTGCGCCGGTAATCGGTCAGTGCGTGCAGCACCACCACAGTGTCCTGCCGCGCCTCGACGACCTCATCGAGATAGCAGATCGCACCCTCACGAACGGCTCGGGTCAGCGGTCCATCCTGCCAGACGGTACCGTCATGTCGGATCAGGTAACGACCGATGAGGTCGCTCGCCGCCAGGTCGTCATGGCAGGGAATGGTGATCAGCGGCCGACCAAGCCGCCAGGCCATGTGTTCGACGAAACGCGTTTTCCCGCAGCCGGTAGGGCCCTTGAGCATGACTGCCAGGCCCCGCTTGTGGCAATGCTCGAACAGCGTGACCTCGTTACCCGCCGGCCGATACCAGGGCTCGTCCTGCGGTCGGCGAGCGGTGAGGTCATGAACAGACTGATCCACGCCCACCTCAGATGGTCCTGTCTGCAGGCATGCCGGTTTCTGTTGGCTCGTGTTCCTCTACCTCGAAACGCGGTCGGTAACTGAAGAAGTCGTAGATAAATAAGCCGACGCCGACGGAGAAGATGCTGGCGGTGGAGATGAGCATCACGAAGTGAATCTGGATTTTCAGCTGCGCATCCAAGTAACCCATGCCCATGATCCGCTCCAGATACACCTGGCCGATCCCCGCCGTGGCGAAAGAAAGGGTCATGCCGAACATGCCGGCCAGCTGCAGCCAGAAGGCCCAGTAACCGATCGTTGTGCCTTGCTCCGGCCGCTTGTTGGTCAGCGATGGCAAGGCATAGGTGATCATCGCCAGCACGATCATGGCGTAGGCGCCGTAAAAAGCTGCGTGGCCGTGCATGGCGGTGATCAGCGTGCCGTGGGTCCACTTGTTGACGCTTGGCCATGTGTGCGCCAGCCCCAGCAGGCCTGCACCGAACAGCGTGAAGATGGTGCTGCCAAGGGTCCAATGCAGCGCCAGCGAGTTAGGATGCGCCATGCCCGAGCGGCGCATTGCGCTGTAGGCGTACATCGCCATGCCGATGATGGCCAGCGGCTCCAGCGCGCTGAAGAAACCGCCAATCGGTAGCCAGTAATGAGGCACGCCGACCCAATAGTAGTGGTGCGCCGTGCCGAGAATACCGGCAATGAATACCAGGCCGACGATGACGTACAACCATTTCTCCAGCACTTCACGGTCCGCTCCGGAGAGGCGAATCAGCAAATAGGCGAGGAAGGCCCCCATGATCATCATCCATACGCCTTCGACCCACAGATGGATGGTCCACCAGCGGTAGAAGATGGAAACCGTGTAGTTCTCGTAGTGCAGCAGCGCGGGAAAGAACAGCACGGCGGAGCTGACCAACCCCAGTAGTAGCACGCCTTCGGTGGTTGTGAATCGGCCGGATTTCTTGATGGTCATGCCGATGTTGTAGAGGAATATCAGCATGCAGATGACGATGACGATCTTGTGCGGCAGCGGCTGCTCCAGAAGCTTGTTGCCTGTACCGTAGCCGAACAGGTAACCGATGACGGCAGTAACCCCCATGGCGGTCCAGAGTCCCAGCTGGATGTAAGCGAGCTTGGTGCTGTGTAGTTCGGTGCGCGATTCATCGGGCACCATCCAGTAGGTCGCGCCCATGAAGCCGGTCAGGACCCAGACGATCAACAGGTTGGTGTGGATCACCTTGGTGACATCGAACGGCAGGATATTCAGCAGCGGGTCCGGCCCCAGGTATTTGGTTGCCGACAGCAGGCCGAACACCAATTGCAGTCCGAAAAGCACCATCGCTACGGCGAAGTACCAGTAGGCGACCGATTGTGATTTATAGCGCATGGCTGAACCCCTGCATGTTCGTCCGGCGGGCTTTGCGCACCGCACTCATTTGAATGACGCCAGGTACTGCACCAGTTGATCGACTTGCTCGTCGGTCAGCGATTCGCCATAACCGTTGGGCATGAACGACACGCCCTCGGCCGAATACATCTCGCCAGGATGCAGGTACGCGCTTGGCGAAACGATGGATTCGCGGATATAGCCCTCGACGCTGTCGGCTTCGCCCTCGTAGCCGGGTGAGTCAAGGGTTTGCTGGGCCCGTGTTGCTAGCCCAGCCAGTGTTGGCCCGGCGAGGTTCACACCGGGAGCGATGGAATGGCAGGCGTTGCACGCCGGGGTAGCGGTGCGGAACAGCGCCTCGCCGAGGGCAATCGGGCTTTCGTCTCCGGTGACTGGTCGAGCGCCCGGCGGCATCTGGTTCTCAGTCTTGCCGGGTCCGGAAATGTCCTGCTGGGCGATGGTCAGGCTGGTGCCGGGGATCGAGGAGCCGGTGACCAGGATCGGTCTCGGTGGCCAGCCCTGGTTGTCGACATTAGCGACCCAGTCGAGGAACGCGATGAGGTCGTCGATCTCCTCGTCTTCAAGGTTGGGGTTGGGCATCAGTCGGCGATGCTGTTCCTCGTTGTAGAACCGCTCCGGCTCCTTCATGAAGGCCTTGAGATAGGGCGCACCGCGAAGTTGCGTGATCTTGGTCAGATCAGGTGCGTAGTACGCGCCTTCGCCAAACAGCGTATGGCAATTGATGCAGTTGTTCGCGTGCCATACGTCGTTGCCGCGGGTGACGGCTGGGGTAATGCTGTCGGCATTGGTCAGCTTCGGGAACTGTCGGTGGCTGTCAATCGTCAGCCCAAGGAATACCAATGAGGCAACCAGGGTTGAGATGATGGCGAACAAGCGGGTCTGTCTTTTGTTCATCGTAGGCTCCGCTCAAACACCGATACCGGCCCAATGGACGATACCCATGACGCCGGCGTAGACGACTGCAGCTGCCATCAGCGCCAACACCACAAAACTGAGAACTCTGAAGAACTTCACCAAAGTGATGATCCTTTCGTTGGCCGAAGCGTTGTTGCATGGCTGGCGTTAGCCAGGGCTTGTCTGGCTTGCGTCCGCTCAGGTTTCAGGCCGGCGCTGGATGTTCACCAGTACCACGGATCGGAGAGTGCCTGAAGTGCGTGTTCAGCGTGACCCTGGAGATAGAGGTGATCATTCACCTGCATGGTGTGCCAGGTGCCGTGCGCATGGACGTCTACCGTGCCTTGCAGGCACAACAGCGTAATGGCGCCGGCGACGGCGTGGGGCGGGAGCTGTTTGCCTTCCGGCATGCACAGGCGCATGACTTCGAGATCGGGTGTGCTGACGATTGCTTGCGATTGAACTGCTGATAGTTCTGAGTGGGTGAGGACGTTGACCACTTCCCCGGATTGAGCATGGTGCAAAGCCATCGGCGTTCACCGTTCTGGTGCATGTCACCGGAGGCTAGTTGACGAAGGGGGATGCGTCGAGGCAGGTTAGGGTTTCGAGCCCGCGGCCTGAGGCCGCAGGTTCGACTTTCTGCCTCTTATTCGGGGCGAGGGGTGTTTGACGTGCTGGCTGGTAAAACCGGGTAAGCCACGTGAGGCTGTTCGCCCGTCAGGCTGCGCAGGAAGGCCGCGATGGCACCGACCTCGTCTTCCTTGAGTGTGCGACCTAGTTGGCTGTCACCCATGATCGCCACTGCCTGTTCCAGGTCCCAGACCTCACCGCTGTGAAAGTAGGGTGGCGTCAGCTCTACGTTGCGCAGGGGCGCGGCGCGGAACACGTACTCGTCAGTTGCCGTATTGGTTACGGTGAAGCGGCCTTTGTCCCCAGCGGGCAGGATTTCAGCGCCAGGCTTCTTGATCACGCCAAACGGAAAGTAGCCCTGGCCGCCCACGTTGACGCCGCTGTGACAGGCGGTGCAGCCCGTGTCCATGAACAAGGCGAGGCCTTCTTTCTGCTTGGCGTCGAGCGCCGTGTCGTCGCCCTTGAGGTACCGGTCGAAAGGCGCGTCTGGCGTGATCAGGCTGACTTCAAACGCCTCCAGTGCATAAGCCATGTTGTCGAAGCTGACCGGGTCTTTATCGTTCGGGAAGGCCTTCCGGAACTCAGTTGCGTACTCCGGAATGCTCTTGAGCGTTGCAACGACCCGTTCTGGGGTGTTGTTCATCTCGACCCCGGCCTGAACGGGCCCCTTGGCCTGGGCCTGGAGGTCTTCGGCACGGCCATCCCAGAACTGGGCGGCGTTGAATACCGCGTTGAGCACAGTGGGCGAGTTACGTGGCCCTTTCTGCCAGCCGTGACCGATCGAAGTGGTGACGTTGTCGCCCCCGCCGAGGCTGAGGTTGTGGCAGGTGTTACAGCTGATGACGTGGCTGCGCGACAGGCGCGGGTCGAACCAGAGCTTGTGGCCCAGTTGTGCCTGATCAGGGCTGACGGCTTTGCCGCGAACCTCCGTGACCTTTGCCGGGATCGGCTTGAATATCGCATTGGCGCGTTCACGCAACTCGTCGGCGTGGGCCATGTTTGAGATCAGCATCAGTCCGCTGAGCAGGACGGGTACAGAGCAGCGCATCACGGAGTCCTTTTTCTATGTTGGCCGCCCTATGAGGCGCTTCTTGCGCGCCAGGCAAGTTGACTTGAATCAAGGCGGCGGTCGTCATCGCCTGACCGTCTGTCGCAGGGATGGACCCAGGCTCTGACTTGCTCCCAGCGCTCGGACATTCTCGGCCTACGCACGCCGATGGCAGACAACAGATGCGGTCGCTGAGACGGAGATTCGTCAGGCGTCTTTTTGTAAAACGCTGAGCCCTACGAAAACGAAACCCATAGGGAAATAGAAAGTTGGCAACAACGCCAGGCAGGCGTCTTTGCGCTGGGGCCTACGCTGCCGGCAAGTCTTCAAGTCGCATCTTGCTGGACCTTGCAGCCAGCGGGAGGCATCGCCAGAATGGGAGCATCAATCGTGGTCACAAGGCCACTCTGCAAGGATTTCCAATGCCCGAAACTGTCGCTGCCGGCCTGCGCCTGGCGCCTGATGCGCTCACCCGTCCCTTCGAACCCAGCCAGTTCGCCTTCAAGACCACCGATGAGCTGGAACCCTTTCTTGGCGTGCTCGGGCAGGAGCGGGCTGTCGAGGCGCTGCAGTTCGGCGTGGCGATGCCGCGCCCTGGTTATAACGTTTATGTAATGGGTGAGCCTGGGACCGGGCGGTTCTCGTTTGTACGTCGCTACCTCAAGGCTGAAGGCAAGCGACTGGATACTCCGTCGGACTGGCTCTACGTAAACAACTTTGACGAGCCACGCGAGCCGCGCGTGGTAGAGCTGCCGCAGGGCGGAGCGGGCGAGTTCATTGCCGACATTGGTCAGCTGATCGACAACCTGATGGCGACCTTTCCGGCGGTATTCGAGCATCCAAGCTTTCAGCAGAAGAAAAGTGCGATTGATCGTGCCTTCAACCAGCGCTACGACAAGGCATTGGATATCATCGAAAAGCTGGCGCTAGAGAAAGAAATCGCGCTCTACCGGGACAGCACCAACATTGCCTTCACGCCCATGAAAGACGGCAAGTCGATGGACGAGGCGGAATTCGCCCAGTTGCCGGAAGCCGAGCGCGAGCGTTACCACGAAGACATTTCCGCGCTCGAAGTTCACCTTAATGAAGGGCTGGCCAGCCTGCCGCAATGGAAGCGCGAATCCAGCAATCAGCTGCGGCAGCTTAATGACGAAACCATCAGCCAGGCGTTGCAGCCTTTGCTGGCACCACTTTCAGAGAAATACGGGGAAAACGCCGGCATCGAGGCCTACCTCCAAGCCGTGCAGGTCAATCTGCTGAAAACGGTGGTCGAGCAGCTGGTTGACGAAAACCGTCCCGATGCCCAGACCCGTCAGCTTCTCGAAGAGCAGTACAGCCCGAGCCTTGTGGTCGGCCATCCGCTCGATGGCGGTGCGCCGGTGGTGTTCGAGCCGCATCCGACCTACGACAACCTGTT
The DNA here is from genome assembly GCF_050269105.1 of Pseudomonas sp. NPDC077408. Lineage (NCBI taxonomy): Bacteria > Pseudomonadati > Pseudomonadota > Gammaproteobacteria > Pseudomonadales > Pseudomonadaceae > Pseudomonas > Pseudomonas sp. NPDC077408. Next base: position 86,149 of record NZ_JBNNHS010000009.1, on the reverse strand, counting down.
CGGTCGCATCGAATACAGCACCGATCAGGGCGCGCTTTACACCAGTTATCGTCAGCTGCGTCCCGGTGCGCTGCATCGGGCCAATGGCGGCTTTCTGATGCTTGAGGCGGAAAAGATGCTCAGCGAGCCCTTTGTCTGGGAAGCGCTGAAACGTGCCCTGCAGTCGCGCAAGTTGAAGATGGAGTCGCCGCTGGCTGAGTTGGGGCGGCTGGCCACGGTGACGCTTAATCCTGAAGTCATCCCGCTCAATGTCAAAGTGGTGATCATTGGCTCGCGCCAGCTCTATTACACCTTGCAGGACCTGGATCCGGACTTTCAGGAAATGTTTCGCGTGCTGGTGGACTTCGATGAAGAAATTCCGCTGGCCGAGGACAGCCTCGAGCAGTTCGCACAACTGATGAAAACGCGCACTTCCGAAGAGGGTATGGCGCCGTTGACTGCCGCGGCCGTGGCGCGCCTGGCCACTTACAGTGCACGTTTGGCTGAGCACCAGGGTCGGCTGTCGGCAAAGATTGGTGATTTGTTCCAGCTGGTTAGCGAGGCGGATTTCATCCGACAACTGGCCAAGGATGAAGTCACCGATGTCGGCCACATCGAGCGTGCGCTGAAAGCCAAGGCCACTCGAACCGGACGTGTCTCGGCGCGCATCCTCGAAGACATCCTTGCTGGCGTGATCCTGATCGATAGCGAAGGCGCTGCGATCGGCAAGTGCAACGGTTTGACCGTTCTCGAAGTGGGCGATTCGGCGTTTGGCATGCCAGCGCGGATTTCCGCCACTGTTTATCCGGGTGGCTCGGGGATTGTCGACATCGAGCGTGAGGTTAACCTCGGTCAACCGATTCACTCCAAAGGCGTGATGATCCTGACCGGCTTTCTCGGCAGCCGCTACGCGCAGGAGTTCCCGCTGGAGATCTCCGCCAGCATCGCGCTTGAGCAGTCTTATGGGTACGTCGATGGCGACAGTGCTTCGCTGGGAGAATGCTGCGCACTGATTTCGGCCATTTCGCGGACGCCACTCAAGCAGTGCTTCGCGATCACTGGTTCGATCAACCAGTTCGGCGAGGTGCAGGCGGTCGGTGGCGTCAATGAAAAGATTGAAGGTTTTTTCCGACTGTGCGAAGCACGCGGGTTGACCGGGGAGCAGGGCGCAATCATTCCCTTTGCCAACGTTACGACGCTGATGCTCGACGAGCGTGTGCTGGAAGCCGTGCGTCAGGAACGGTTCCATATCTATGCGGTGCGTCATGTCGATGAGGCGCTTTCGCTGTTGGTGGGGGAGCCGGTAGGCGGGGCGGACAAGGACGGACAGTTCCCCAAGGGCAGCGTCAACGCGCGGGTGGTCGAGCGTTTGCGTGACATCGCCGAGATCGAGCTTGAAGACGATCATCGAAGCGATGCGGCGTCACCCGAGGAAGTACTGGCGGCGGCGCAGGCAAAGGGAGCAGAGCAAGAGTAATCGGACGAATGATCCGAGCAATAACTGGACGGAACGATACGGCGTTCGGCGGGTCTGCAATGGAAGAGAGTTTCCACTCTCTATCCACATAGTTATCCACAGCTTGTGTGGGTAACGGACTTGCGGCCCTTTCCTCCTGAATGAGGGCGCGCAACCGAGCGCGAGGATCGCCGTCATGTCTCAAACACTCTGCTTGAACCGCCAGTGCCTGGGTTTGGTTACCCGTATCGAATGCATCATTCGTCCGCTGTCTGGCGGCAATGGCTTGTGGACGTTGCTTTGCGCGGCTGGAATCGACGCAGGGCAGCCTACCGCTATCAAGGCGCAAGGCCCGTTCCACGGGCCACGCGAGGCCGAGTCGGTACTGAAGGCGATTGCCGAAAACCTCTATGGACAAGGTTATACAGAATCGAAGTCGCCATCGATCTGGCAACTGCACATGCAGGCTGAGCTGCGCAAGGTCAACGCAAACCAGGCGCGCTATCTCAGCGGCTGGGGCGCTAAGTCCTGACCGTCCGATTCAAGTATGGCTGTCTGGCCCCTCGTTTCGGGGCCGGCAAATACCCACTGCGAATTCTTATCCACAACGGAAACATGCCGCCATAGCGTCTTCTTGAAGACTCGACCGCGCTGCGTATACTCGCTTGCCGAAACCCGCCACACCCAGTGAGAACAGATGGAACGCTTGATCGAAAACACCATGTACGCCGCCCGCTGGTTGTTGGCGCCTATTTATTTTGGCCTGGCCTTTGCCCTGCTGGCCCTGGCGATCAAGTTCTTTCAGGAAATTTGGCACATCCTTCCTGCCGTGCTTTCGCTGAGTGAAGGCGATCTGATCCTCAAGCTGTTGTCGCTGATCGATATGGCCCTGGTTGGCGGTTTGCTGGTGATGGTGATGCTGTCTGGTTACGAGAATTTCGTCTCGCAGCTGGACGTGGAGGAGGGTAAGGAGAAGCTCGACTGGCTCGGGAAGATGGACTCCGGCTCGTTGAAGATGAAGGTCGCTGCTTCGATTGTGGCGATCTCGTCGATCCATCTGTTGCGCATGTTCATGGACGCGCAGCAGCTCGAAAGCGAGCAGTTGATGTGGTACGTGATCATCCACCTGACGTTCGTCTTTTCAGCCTTCGCCATGGGCTATTTGGATAAGCTCACCAAGCACTGAGGTGACTACGATTCGTAGCGTGCTGCGGCAGATATGGAAACGCGGTTAGTGGTTGTGATTGGCTCTCCTGATGTTGTACAAGAGGTTCGTTTCTGTACATGGAGAAGATCGCATGAATCTGCAGGCATTGCTGGAAGGCGTACAAGCGCACCATGTCGACGCGCTGGATTTGGTGTCACTTGAGGGCGGCTTCTATCTATTGAGTGTCCACTCCCGAGGCAAATCGCATGTGTTGCGCGACGAAGAGAGCAACGTGATTCATCTGCGATCCGTAGAGCATGCGCGTGATCTACTTAGCGAGATGCCAGTAATCCCCTTCTTTCTGGTTCACAGCTCGGCATACGATGAAATGTGCGGCCTGGCCGAGGGCGTTCGCGAACCGTTGCGTGTGCCGATCAGCCTGCGTTCCGCCTGGTAGGCCCGGTTTGTGCCGCTGTGTGCCGTTCGAAAAACAGTCTTGCGTGCCGCTGCTGGTCGCTGCTGGTCGCTGCTGGTCGCTGTGCTAGGCTGTGCGGCCTTTTTTCCAGTGGAGCCGATGCATGACTGAACTGAACCTATCAACTGACGAAACGCGCGTGAGCTACGGTATCGGTCGTCAACTGGGTGATCAGCTGCGTGAGAACCCGCCGCCTGGGATCAGCCTGGATGCTGTGATTGCAGGTATTCGCGATGCCTTTGCCGGAGCGGCCAGTCAGGTCAGTCCGGAAGATCTGAATGCCAGCTTCGCCGTCATCCGTGAACGTATGCAAGCCGAGGCACAGCAAAAGGCAGAAGCTGCTGCAGGCGAAGGCAAGGCCTTCCTGGCTAAAAACGCCCAGCGTGAAGGGGTTTCGACCCTGCCATCGGGTCTGCAGTACGAAGTGCTGACAGCGGGAGAGGGCGCCAAGCCCAGCGCCGAGGACCAGGTGCGTACGCATTATCACGGCACGCTGATCGACGGCACTGTATTCGACAGCTCCTACCAGCGCGGCCAGCCGGCCGAGTTTCCGGTGGGTGGCGTGATCGCTGGCTGGACCGAAGCGCTGCAGCTTATGGGCGTTGGCAGCAAATGGCGGCTTTACGTGCCGAGCGAGTTGGCTTACGGCGCGCAGGGTGTTGGCAGTATTCCTCCGCACAGCGTGCTGGTGTTCGACGTCGAGCTGCTGGCTGTTCTGTAAACGCTGCTGCTACGGGCGCAACGCCCTGGCATAGGAGAACAGGAACAGGTTTCGCACCTGTTCCTTGAGCACGCAAGGTTCGCTGGTGCTCAACTCCTGCAGATCCAGATCGCCCTGGTCGCGAAGCTCGTCCAGGGCGTCTCCCTCTAAGGTAACGCACACCGCACCGGTGCTACGGTCGAGTATCCGCAGGTAAGGTTGCGGGCGGTCCAGCCAGGCATCAATCAAATAAGTCATGGGCACCTCCAATTAATCTCGTTAATGAGAATAATTGTTATTTACAAAGATGCAAGCGTAAAGATGCCGGTGCGACTGGTGGCGGTCAGGAGGCAAGTGCGACGATAGCGTGAATTCAAGGGTGCCCAATCGCACCCTTACTAAGCGGCGTGTTCAGTGAGTGCGCGCAACAGCGAAACGGCTTAATTCGACCAGGGCGTCGCGATATCTGTTAGCAGGGATCAACTCGAGGCAGGCTATGGCTCGATCGGCGTAGTCGCGTGCCAAACGGGCCGTGTAATCCAGTGCGCCGGCGGCTTCTACAGCGCCGCGGATGCTCTCAAGATCCTCGATGCCGCCTTTCTGTATGGCCTGACGCACCAATGCGGCCTGTTCTGCTGTGCCCTCGCGCATCGTGTAGATCAGCGGCAGCGTCGGCTTGCCTTCGGCGAGATCATCACCGACATTCTTGCCCAGTGCTTCGGCATCGCCCTGATAGTCGAGCAGATCATCGACCAGCTGGAACGCAATGCCGAGGTAGTCGCCGAAGGTGCGCAGCGCCTCGCGTTGCGCCTCGTTAGCGCCCGCCAGAGTGGCTGCGCTATGCGTGGAGGCCTCGAAGAGCATCGCGGTCTTGCCGCGGATGACCTCCATGTAGACCTCTTCTGTGGTGCTGGCGTCGCGCACCTTGGACAGTTGCAGTACTTCGCCTTCGGCGATGACGCGAGTGGCCTGCGAGATGATCCGCATGACTTCCATCGAGCCCAGATCGACCATCATTTCGAAAGAGCGCGCATAAAGAAAGTCGCCGACCAGCACGCTGGGCGCGTTGCCCCAAAGGGCATTCGCCGTAGAGCGACCGCGGCGCATGCCTGACATGTCGACTACGTCATCGTGAAGCAGGGTCGAGGTATGCAGGAATTCAATGATTGCCGCCAGCAGGCGCAGCTGCTCGCCTTTGAGTCCCAGGGCATTGCCGCTGAGCAGGACCAGCAGAGGTCGCAGGCGTTTGCCGCCAGCCGAGGTAATGTAGTCCCCGATTTTTTCCACCAGCGGTACGCGGGACGTCAGCTGGTTGCGGATAATGCCGTCAACGGCGGCAAAATCTTCAGCCACTACTTGGTAAAAGGCCTGGGGTTGCATCGGGGACGAGTACTCCTCGGAGATTGCGCGGCATGCTATGGGGCGGGTCATGCAGTGTCAAGGCGAGGCCCGGCGGCTATTGCGCAGGGTCAGGTGGATGCGTACAATCGCGGACCCTGAACTTTCCCCCTGGGCATTTCCCTGCCTTACGCAATTGCAAGGGCGTCCTATCCGGCCCCGAGCAGCCATGCCAGCCTCCAACTATTTCACTTAAGCGCTGGGTGAGCAGGATCAACGGAGATACACAGATGTACGCAGTTATCGTTACCGGCGGCAAGCAATACAAGGTCGCCGAAGGCGAATACCTCAAGATTGAAAAACTCGAAGTTGCCACTGGCGAAGCTGTCACTTTTGACCGCGTTCTGCTGATTGGCAACGGCGAAGATGTAAAGATCGGCGCTCCGGTGGTCGATGGTGCCAAGGTCACTGCTGAAGTGATCGCTCAGGGCCGTCATGACAAGGTCACCATCATCAAATTCCGCCGTCGTAAGCACCACATGAAGCGTCAGGGCCACCGTCAGTGGTTCACTGAGGTCAAAATCACCGGCATTCAGGGCTAATCGGGCCTGAATCCCCTTATAGGAGTATTGAACTCATGGCACACAAAAAAGCTGGCGGTTCTACCCGCAACGGTCGCGACTCAGAAGCCAAACGTCTTGGCGTGAAGATGTACGGCGGCCAGGTCATCAAGGCCGGTAACATCATCGTGCGTCAGCGCGGCACTCAATTCCATGCCGGTTACGGCGTTGGCATGGGCAAGGATCACACCTTGTTCGCCAAGGTGGAAGGCGTGATCAAATTCGAAGTGAAAGGTCAGTTTGGCCGTCGCTACGTGAGCGTCGTCGCGGCCTAATCGCGGCGTTGCTGGAAAAGCCCTGTCATGCGACGGGGCTTTTTTGTTTCTGTATCCTCTGTAGGGCTCTTGCAAAACACTGCTGTGCTCTAATTATCGCCGGGTTTTGCAAGACCCTTATGTTCCTGTTTTCTAGCCCGTCCTTGCGGCGGGAGGCGTTCCCATGAAATTCGTCGATGAAGTATCGATTTTTGTAAAGGCCGGCGACGGCGGCAACGGCATGATGAGCTTTCGTCGTGAAAAGTTCATCGAAAAAGGCGGCCCAAACGGTGGCGATGGCGGCGATGGCGGGTCCGTGTATCTGGAGGCTGATGAGAACCTCAATACGCTCGTCGACTACCGTTACACCCGCCGCTTCAATGCGCCCAATGGTCAGAAGGGCGGCAGTACTGAATGTACGGGTGCCAAGGGTGATGATCTGATCCTGCCGGTGCCGGTCGGCACCACTGTGATCGATGCAGCCACTCAGGACGTAATCGGTGACCTGACCAAGGCTGGTCAGCGTCTGCTGGTGGCGCAGGGCGGTTGGCATGGTCTGGGCAACACCCGATTCAAGTCGAGTACTAACCGTGCTCCACGCCAGACTACACCCGGTAAGCCGGGCGACGCTCGCGATTTGAAGTTGGAGCTGAAGGTCTTGGCTGACGTTGGTCTCCTTGGGTTGCCGAACGCGGGTAAGAGCACCTTTATTCGCTCCGTCTCGGCGGCTAAGCCCAAGGTTGCCGATTACCCGTTCACCACGCTAATACCAAACCTTGGGGTGGTGAGCGTCGGTCGCTATAAGAGCTTCGTAGTAGCTGATATCCCTGGCCTTATCGAGGGTGCGTCAGAGGGTGCGGGGCTTGGCATCCGTTTTCTCAAGCATCTGGCGCGCACGCGTCTGCTGCTGCATCTCGTGGACATGGCGCCGCTAGATGAAAGCGATCCGGCCGATGCGGCGGAGGTGATCGTGAATGAGCTGGAGAAATTCAGTCCGGCGCTGGCGCAACGAGATCGCTGGCTGGTGTTGAACAAGGCTGATCAGCTGCTCGAAGAAGATCACGACGAGCGGGTTCAGCGGGTAGTTGATCGGCTTGAGTGGGACGGCCCCGTATTCGTCATCTCTGCGCTCGAGCGCGAGGGTACCGAGGCGTTGAGTCAGGCCATCATGCGCTATCTGGATGAGCGCGCGGTGCGTATTGCCGAGGAGCCAGCATACGCGGAAGCGCTTGCCGAGCTGGATCGGCAGATTGAAGACGAGGCGCGTGCTCGCTTGCAGGAGCTGGATGATCAGCGAGCCTTGCGGCGTGCCGGTGTCAAGCCTGTCGACGAGGTCGACGAAGACGACTTCGATGATGATGACGACGATGAAGGCGGTGCTGAGATCTTCTACGTGCGTTGATGGTGCATGCTCGTATCGTCGCGGGCGTCGCTAGCAAATGGTTGCGGGTTGGCTTATCAGCCGCTTGCTGAGTGGTTTGGCCGGGTACCGATTGGAAGGCAGGATCGATGCGGGACAAGGTGAGCGGCGCGCGGCGCTGGGTGGTGAAAATCGGCAGCGCCTTGCTGACTGCTGATGGGCGCGGGCTGGATCAGGCGGCAATGGCTGTCTGGGTCGATCAGATGGTGGCGCTGCGCGAGGCGGGTGTCGAGCTGGTGCTGGTGTCGTCTGGCGCTGTCGCTGCTGGTATGAGTCGTCTCGGTTGGGTCGCCAGGCCAAAGGCCGTCCATGAGCTACAGGCTGCAGCGGCGGTCGGGCAGATGGGGTTGATACAAGCCTGGGAAGCCAGCTTTGCGCGCTGCGAGCAGCAGACCGCGCAAATCCTTGTAACCCACGATGATCTGTCCGACCGCAAGCGTTATCTCAATGCGCGCAGCACCCTTCGCACGTTGATCGATCTGGGTGTGGTGCCGGTTATCAATGAGAACGACACCGTGGTCACCGACGAGATCCGCTTTGGTGACAACGATACCCTTGCTGCCCTGGTGGCGAACCTGGTTGAGGCGGATCTGCTGGTCATCCTTACCGACCGCGACGGCATGTTTGATGCCGATCCGCGCAATAATCCTAACGCCAATTTGATCAGTGAGGCGCGTGCCGATGATCCCGCGCTGGATGCGGTGGCGGGTGGCACAGGTGGCGCGCTCGGGCGGGGCGGTATGCAGACTAAGTTGCGCGCGGCGCGTCTGGCGGCGCGCTCTGGTGCCTATACAGTCATTATTGGGGGCCGAATCGAGCGAGTGCTGGCGCGGCTGAAGGCGGGTGAGGCGCTCGGCACGCTGTTGGCGCCTGAATGTAATCGTCATGCTGCGCGAAAGCAGTGGTTGGCTGGTCATCTTCAGACGCGTGGTACGGTCGTTCTCGATGACGGTGCGGTACACGCCTTGAAACAGGGTAATCGCAGCCTGTTGCCTGTCGGAGTTAAAGCGGCGCACGGTGGTTTCCGGCGTGGCGAAATGGTGGTCTGTGTCGGGCTGGATGGTCGCGAGGTCGCGCGCGGTCTGGCGAACTACAGTGTGGCTGAAACGCAACGAATCCTTGGTCGCCCGTCGGACGAAATCGAGAAGCTGCTCGGTTATGTTGATGAGCCAGAGCTTATTCATCGCGACAACATGATTTTGGTCTGAGGTGGTTTGATGCGGCTGGCAAAAGCGTTAATGGTGTTGCTGGCGTGGCCAGTGGTTGGTATGGCGCGAGAGGTGGGTGAGGTCGATACGGTTTTCAAATGGCTCGGACCGAATCATAAAATCGTGGTCGAGGCGTTTGACGATCCCAAGGTTGAGGGCGTGACCTGCTATCTGTCGCGTGCCAAGACGGGCGGCATAAAGGGTGGGCTCGGTCTGGCTGAAGATCGCGCCGAGGCGTCGATCGCTTGCCGGCAGGTGGGGCCGATTCAGGTGGGTGAAAAGCTCAAGGATGGTGAAGTCGTCTTTAAGGAGCGGACGTCTCTAGTGTTCAAAACCATGCAAGTGGTGCGCTTTTTCGATGAGGCGCGCAACACGCTGGTCTATTTGGTGTATAGCGATCGTGTTATCGAAGGGAGTCCGCAGAACGCCGTTACTGCGATTCCGATACTGCCATGGGCTCAGCCATAAAGGTGCCTGGTTGTGCTCGCTGAGATCGATGCCTTGGCATCGAATCGCAGACATAAAAAAACCGGCTCAAGGCCGGTTTTTTCACAAGAGCGTACAGCTTAGGCTGCAGCAGCTTCGCCGAGGGCCTTGATATGGCCGTTCAGGCGGCTTTTATGCCGAGCTGCTTTGTTCTTGTGGATGATGCCTTTATCGGCCATGCGGTCGATTACAGGCACGGCTGCAGTGTAAGCAGTACGAGCTTTATCCAGATCTTTTGCATCAATGGCTTTGACCACATTCTTGATGTAGGTACGAACCATGGAGCGCAGGCTGGCGTTGTGGCTGCGACGCTTCTCAGCCTGAATTGCGCGTTTTTTGGCGGAAGGGCTGTTGGCCACCGTCGAACTCCTCGAAAACGTGGGATTACAAAGCAAATAAGGCCGCGAATCATGCCGATACGGCGATGGCTTGTCAAGCCTGCTTAGAGATTGATCATGCTGGCCGGACAGAAGGGCTGCCGCTAAACTCGCGGCCTCTTTATCTGTCGTAATTGCCCTTCGATTCCAATGGCCTGCGCCATTGCGGAACCTCTGCAGCAACTTCTAGGAAAACAAATGTCCGAGACATCCGGTAAAGGCGGATTATTGCGTTCCAGCGCGGTAGTCAGCGTCATGACGCTGCTGTCCCGAGTGCTGGGCATGGTACGCGATATGGTGGTGGCGAGCTACTTCGGGTCCGGTGCGGCAGCGGATGCATTCTTTATCGCTTTCAAGATTCCTAATTTTCTCCGCCGCCTGTTCGCGGAAGGGGCGTTTGCTCAGGCCTTCGTCCCTGTACTGTCCGAGTACCGGACCAAGCGGACGCTGCTTGAGGTCAAGCTGCTGGTTGATCGAACGGCAGGCATGCTTGGGTTGATATTGACCGGTATTACAGCAGTCGGAGTGCTTGCCTCGCCCTATGTGGTCATGGTCTTCGCGCCAGGTTTTCACGATGACCCGGCAAAGATGCAGCTGGCCGGCGAGCTGTTGCGTATCACCTTCCCTTATCTGTTGCTGATTTCGCTTACCGCCTTTACCTCGGGCGTGCTCAATACCTATGGGCATTTTGCGGTTCCAGGCTTCACGCCGGTACTGCTCAATGTGTGCATGATCACCTCCGCGGTTTTTCTCACGCCTTATTTCGATCAGCCGATTATGGCGCTGGCTTGGGGTGTATTCATCGCCGGCTTCGCCCAGTTGGCCTTCCAGCTTCCTTACGTTGCCAAGCTGGGATTGCTGCCGCGGCCTCGGGTGAAGTTCGGGGACGAGGGAGTGCGGCGAATCATGCTGTTAATGGTGCCTGCGCTGTTTGGCGTGTCGGTCAGCCAGATCAATCTCCTGCTCGATACGGTGCTTGCCTCGTTTCTGCAGACCGGCAGTGTGTCCTGGCTGTATTACGCCGACCGCCTGTCGGAGCTGCCGCTGGGTGCGTTTGGCATCGCCATAGGCACGGTCATCCTGCCAAGTCTTTCGCGTCAGCATGCGGGCGAGGACCCAAAAGCTTTTTCCAATACGCTTAACTGGGCCCTGCGGATGGTATTGCTGGTGGGTATTCCTGCGGCACTGGCCCTGGGAATTCTGGCCGAGCCGCTGATTGCCAGTCTGTTCTTCTACGGAGCAATGAGTGAGGAGGCTGTTGTTCAATCCGCTAACGCACTAGAGGCATATTCGCTCGGCGTCCTGGCATTCATGCTGATCAAGGTGCTGGCGCCGGGCTTCTTTGCTCGGCAGGATTTAAAGACGCCGGTGCGTATTGCAATCATCTGCATGATCGCCAACATGGTGCTGAACCTAATGCTGATCTGGCCGCTCAAGCACGTCGGGCTGGCGCTGGCGACCTCTCTGTCGTCCATGCTCAACGCCGGGCTGCTGTTCTGGGGGCTCTATCGCGTCGGTGTATTCCAGTTTGCGCCGGGCTGGGGCGTGTTTCTGCTGCGCCTGGCTGGAGGCTGTGCGGCGATGGTGGCGATTGTCTGGTGGCTGAATGCGCCGTCGGTCGAATGGTTCGCCTGGAATTGGCAGCAGCGAGCGCTGCAGCTGGCTCTGCTGGTTTTCGCTGGGCTGGGTGCGTTCGCGGCCGCGCTGGTTTTGCTCGGTTTGCGGCCGCGCCACCTGCGCCATTGATTGAGGGCTTAAGCGGGTGGCAAACCTGTCCGCGACTGCCGCCGCATGCGTATAATCGACGACTTTTCAAGCAAGAAGTGCGGTATGCAGCTGGTTCGAGGTCTTCATAACCTGCGGCCCCGACATCGGGGTTGCGTCGCCACCATCGGCAATTTCGACGGGGTTCACCGGGGGCATCAAGCCATCCTGGCGCGTCTGCGTGAACGAGCCGCCGAGCTTGGATTGCCCAGCTGCGTGGTGATCTTCGAGCCGCAGCCTCGCGAGTACTTTGCGCCCGATAAGGCGCCCGCTCGGCTGACCCGCCTGCGCGAGAAACTGCAGTTGCTGAATGAGCAAGGTGTGGATCTGGTGTTGTGCCTGGCGTTCAATCGCCGTTTACGCGAGCTGAGTGCTGCCGAGTTCGTCCATGCAACGCTGGTCGAAGGCCTTGGTGTCCGGCACCTAGAGGTGGGCGATGACTTCCGTTTCGGTTGCGACCGAGCTGGTGATTTTAACTTTTTGTTGAAGGCTGGCGCTGCGGAAGGGTTTACCGTCGAGGCCGCCACCACTATCGAGGTCGACGGTGAGCGAGTCAGCAGTACGCGGCTGCGCCAGGTTCTCGCCGCTGGTGATCTACAGCTGTCAGAAAAACTGCTGGGTCGGCCGTTTAGTATCACCGGTCGGGTCATGCATGGGCAGGCGCTAGGGCGTCAGCTCGGTGCGCCGACCGCAAACATCCAGCTTAAGCGCAAGAATACGCCGCTTAGTGGTGTGTTCATGGTGAGCACAGAAGTCGATGGCGTAGTGCAGCCTGCAGTCGCCAACATCGGTATGCGTCCCTCGGTCGAAAGCGACGGCCAACCGCATCTGGAAGTGCATCTGCTGAATTTTCAGGGCGATCTTTATGGTCGTCTGCTGCGCGTAACCTTTCACCGAAGGCTGCGAGACGAGCAGCGCTTTGCCTCGCTGGAGGCACTCAAGACGGCGATCGAAGCGGATATCGCCGCGGCTCGCGAATACTGGCGAGCTTCACCCTTTACCACGAGTCAGGACTGAAATGACCGATTACAAAGCGACCCTCAATCTGCCGTCCACGGCATTTCCGATGAAGGCCGGTCTGCCACAGCGCGAGCCGGAGACCCTGCAGCGCTGGAACAGCATTGACCTCTACGGGAAGCTGCGGCAAATCGGAGAGGGTCGCCCGAAGTTCGTCCTGCATGACGGCCCGCCCTACGCCAACGGCAGCATCCATATCGGTCACGCGGTAAACAAGGTCATCAAGGACTTCATCGTCCGTTCCAAGACCCTGGCTGGATTCGACGCGCCCTACGTTCCGGGCTGGGACTGCCATGGTCTGCCGATCGAACACAAAGTGGAAATCACCTACGGCAAGAACCAGCCAGCCGACCTGACCCGTGAGCGCTGCCGCGCCTACGCCGCGGAACAGATTGAAGGGCAAAAGGCCGACTTTATCCGTCTCGGCGTGCTCGGTGAGTGGGACAACCCCTACCGCACCATGGATTTCGCCAACGAGGCCGGCGAAATCCGTGCCCTGGCGAAGATGGTCGAAGGCGGGTTCGTCTTTAAAGGCTTGAAGCCGGTGAACTGGTGCTTCGATTGCGGATCGGCACTGGCCGAGGCGGAAGTTGAGTACCAGGACAAAAAGTCCGATGCCATCGACGTCGCCTTCCAGGTCGAGGATGCGGACAAGCTGGCGGCGGCGTTTGGCGTGCCTGCATTGGTCAAGCCGGCCAGTATCGTCATCTGGACCACAACGCCCTGGACCATTCCGGCCAACCAGGCGCTGAACGTACACCCCGACTTCGTCTATGCCCTGGTCGACACTGGCGATCAGCTGTTGGTGCTAGCCGAAGAGTTGGTCGAGTCCTGCCTGCAGCGCTACGAACTGCAGGGCGAGATCATCGCCCGCTGCGAAGGCCGGGCGCTGGAGCTTATCCGCTTCCGTCACCCCTTCTATGAGCGTTTCGCACCGGTCTATCTGGCTGACTACGTGGAAACCGGCGCCGGTACTGGCATCGTTCATTCGGCTCCGGCTTATGGTGAAGACGACTTCCGCTCCTGCAAGCACTACGGCATGGAGAATGACGACATCCTCAGCCCGGTGCAGAGCCACGGGGTCTATGTAGCGGACTTGCCGTTCTTCGGTGGCCAGTTCATCTGGAAAGCCAATCCGGCCATCGTTGAGAAACTGCGTGAAGTCGGCGCACTGCTCAAGCACGAGTCGATCCAGCATAGCTATATGCATTGCTGGCGGCACAAGACGCCGCTGATCTACCGCGCCACGGCGCAGTGGTTCGTTGGCATGGATAAAGTGGCGCTTGACGGCAGCTCGCTGCGTCGTCGCGCGTTGGATGCCATTGAGCAGACCGAGTTTGTTCCTGCCTGGGGCCAGGCGCGGTTGCACGGCATGATTGCCGGGCGGCCGGACTGGTGCATCTCGCGTCAGCGTACCTGGGGCGTACCGATCCCGTTCTTCCTGCACAAGGAAAGCGGTGAACTGCATCCGCGTACCGTCGAGCTGATGGAAGCCGTCGCACAACGCGTCGAGCAGGGCGGCATCGAGGCCTGGTCGAAGCTTGAGGCAGCCGAGCTGCTGGGCGAAGAGGCTGCACAGTACGACAAAATCAGCGACACGCTGGATGTCTGGTTCGATTCGGGCACCACCCACTGGCATGTGATGCGCGGCTCGCATCCGATGGGGCATGACAGCGGTCCGCGTGCCGACCTTTATCTGGAAGGCTCCGATCAGCACCGTGGCTGGTTCCATTCGTCGCTGCTCACCGGTTCGGCCATCGACGGTCATGCGCCGTACAAGGGGCTGCTGACCCATGGATTCGTGGTCGACGAGAATGGCCGCAAGATGTCCAAGTCATTGGGTAACGTCGTCGCCCCGCAGGAAGTGACCGATAGTCTGGGCGCCGATATCCTTCGCCTCTGGGTCGCCTCTACCGACTATTCCGGTGAAATGGCGGTTTCCAAGGTGATCTTGCAGCGCAGCGCGGACTCCTATCGCCGTATCCGCAACACAGCGCGCTTCCTGCTCTCCAACCTTGACGGGTTCGATCCGGCGCAGCATCAGGTTCCGGCCGACCAGCTGATCGCTCTGGACCGCTGGGCCATTGATCGCGCCTTACTGCTGCAGCGGGAAATTGAGGAAGCCTACGGCACCTACAAGTTCTGGAACGTCTACCAGAAAGTGCACAACTTCTGCGTACAGGAGTTGGGCGGTTTCTACCTCGACATCATCAAGGATCGTCAGTACACCACTGCCGCAGACAGTCTGCCCCGCCGCTCCTGCCAGACCGCGCTGTACCATATCGCCGAGGCGCTGGTGCGCTGGATTGCGCCGATTCTGTCGTTCACCGCTGATGAGATCTGGCAGTACCTGCCGGGCGAGCGCAACGAGTCGGTGATGCTCAACACCTGGTACACCGGGCTTGCCGAGCTGCCAGGTGATGTCGAGCTGGGTCGCGAGTTCTGGGAAAAGGTCATGGCCGTCAAAACGGCGGTGAACAAGGAGCTGGAAACCCAGCGGGCCGCGAAAACCATCGGTGGCAATCTGCAGGCCGAGGTCACCTTGTACGCCGAAGACGCGCTGGTTTCCGATCTGGCGAAACTGGGCGGTGAACTGCGTTTCGTCCTCATCACCTCTGCAGTGACCGTGGCGCCTCTCGCCGACGCACCGGCCGAAGCCGTGCAAAGCGAACTGCCGGGCCTGAAGCTGCAGATCAGTAAGACTGGCCATGCCAAGTGTGGTCGCTGCTGGCATCACCTGCCCGACGTTGGTACCCACCCGGCGCATCCGGAGATCTGCGGTCGCTGCGTTGAGAACATCGAAGGCGCTGGCGAGGTCCGCCACTATGCGTGACCGCGCACCCGTCTGCACGGGCCAGCTTGCTGAAAATCACGGCTTGATGATCGTCGAAGGATGGGTTGGGCTGCACTTGTGGGAGGCGCGCCCTCGCGGCGAATGCTCTGTAACAGGACAGCGGCAGAGCTACTTCAGCCTCGTAGGGTGGGCTTCAGCCCACCGGCATCTTTCTTCGAGGGCAGCAGCATGACCGCCCGCCTTGGCAAGCTCGCCTGGCTCTGGCTAAGCGTGCTGGTGATTGCACTGGATCAAGCAACCAAGCACTACTTCGAGGCCAACTTCAGCCTGTATCAGAAGGTCGATGTCATCCCCGATTATTTCGCCTGGACGCTGGCCTACAATACCGGCGCTGCCTTCAGCTTTCTCGCCGATCATTCGGGTTGGCAACGCTGGTTGTTCGCAGTAATCGCCATGGGTGTCAGCGTCGTGCTGGTGGTCTGGATGAAGCGTTTGAAGGCTGGTGAGACTTGGCTTGCCGTTGCCCTGGCGCTGGTTTTGGGTGGCGCGCTTGGTAACCTCTATGACCGCGTTGTGCTTGGTCATGTTGTCGATTTCATCCTGGTGCATTGGCAGAACCGCTGGTACTTCCCTGCGTTCAACATCGCCGACAGCGCCATCACCATAGGCGCTGTCATGCTAGCGCTGGATATGTTCCGTAGCAGTAAAACGGGAGAAACCGTAAATGAGTGAGCAGCGCATCGGGCAGGATATGCAGGTGACACTGCATTTCTCCCTCAGCCTGGAAAACGGCGAGCAGGTCGACACGACTTTTGACAAGCAGCCAGCCACCTTTAAGGTGGGCGACGGAAACCTGCTACCGGGTTTTGAGCAGCAGCTGTTCGGACTCAAGGCAGGCGACAAACGCACCTTCCAGATCGCTCCGGAACAGGGGTTTGGCCAGCACAACCCGCAGAACGTGCAAACCATGCCGCGTAATCAATTCGAAGGTATGGAGCTGTCCGAGGGCTTGCTGGTGATCTTCAACGACGCCGCCAAGACGGAACTGCCGGGTGTCGTCAAAAACTTCGATGATCGTCAGGTCATCGTCGACTTCAATCATCCGCTGGCAGGCAAGGCACTGACTTTTGAAGTGGAGATATTCGAAGTCAAGCCGGTCTGAGTGACCGGCTCACGTATGTGAGCTGCTTGTTGTAGGAGCCAGATCGTAGGGTGGATTACGCTTCACCGATCCATCGCAGACCGCAAGGGTGGATGTAAACGCGCCATCCACCCTACGGGTCATAATCTGTCCATCCATCCCGCGTGCCGCGCGCATCGAGATACCCACCATGCAAATTAAACTCGCCAATCCTCGTGGCTTTTGTGCCGGTGTCGACCGCGCCATTGAAATCGTCAACCGTGCGCTTGAGGTATTCGGTCCGCCGATCTACGTGCGGCATGAAGTCGTGCATAACAAGTTTGTGGTGGAAGACCTGCGCGAGCGTGGCGCCATCTTCGTCGATGAGCTGGACCAGGTGCCGGACGGCTTCATCGTCATCTTCAGTGCGCATGGCGTCTCCCAGGCGGTGCGGGTAGAGGGGGAAAGGCGCGGTCTCAAAGTATTCGACGCGACCTGTCCATTGGTGACCAAGGTTCATTTGGAAGTGACCAAGTACAGCCGAGAAGGGCGCGAATGCATCCTTATCGGCCATGCAGGCCACCCGGAAGTAGAAGGCACCATGGGCCAGTACGATACCGCCAATGGCGGCTCGATCTATCTGGTGGAAGACGAGAAGGACGTTGCTGAGTTGCAAGTACGCAACCCGGAGGCCCTGGCGTTCGTCACCCAAACGACCCTGTCGATGGATGACACCAGCCGCGTGATTGATGCGCTGCGTACGCGTTTTCCCAGTATCGGCGGCCCTCGCAAGGACGATATCTGCTATGCCACGCAGAACCGCCAAGATGCGGTCAAGCAGCTGGCTGGTGAGTGCGACGTGGTGCTGGTCGTTGGCAGCCCCAACAGCTCCAACTCCAACCGCCTGCGCGAACTGGCTGAGCGCATGAGCACACCGGCTTATCTCGTTGACGGCGCGGAAGACCTAAAGCGGGAGTGGTTCGAGGGCATCCAGCGCGTCGGCATCACCGCTGGAGCTTCAGCGCCTGAGGTGCTGGTGCGTGGCGTGATTGAGCGGCTCCGCGACTGGGGCGCCACAGATATGGATGAGCTTGACGGGCGACCGGAGAACGTAACGTTCTCGATGCCTAAAGAGTTGCGGTTAAAGGCAGTGTGACCGAGCTGGCGCTTTTGCTTAGCGGCAGTTCGTCAGCTCCTGCCGCAGCCGGCCGCCGCTGCTTAGCACCAGCTTTATGCCCTGCGAGTTTCCAGTCGCGTGACAAAGCGTCAGGGTTCCAGCTTGAAAGGCGCCGCTATATAGTCGGGCGGTGCCGTCGGGCATATAGCGGATGTAGTTGCTAACTGGCGTATTTCCACTAAGGGTAATGTCCCCCTCCGGCCCGGCCTGCTGGCGGATGACAATGTCCGTGGTGTCAAGCGCACCGTTGCCATCAAGGTCAACCATCGTGGTCCAGCCATTGGACCAGTCACCGTTGCGTTGTAACAGCGTTACTGCGCGGTTGCGATAGACCGCTTCCTGCCGGGTCATCTTTATTGCGCTCACTAATTTCATCCGGGCCGCATCAAGAGCCTGTTTATGCAGCATCTGGTCGAAGCTCGGCACAGCCAGGCCGAGGACAACGGAAATAATGACGAGCGCCACCATGCACTCAATAAGCGTGTATCCCTGTTGTTTCATATGGCTTCCTGCCGTGTGATTTTGTTCTCAATTATTCATGTCGCCGGCCCGCTAAGCTGCCAACCATCGCCCCGAGAGGCCATCTCGTCCCCTTGCGAGTGTCATGCTGATCGGCGGCGGTTAGGCTTAAGCCGTCGATGAAGGATATCGGAATGAAGTTCTTGAGAGGATTTACGCTGCTCGAATTGATGATCGCGATCGCAATTTTAGGAATTGCGTTAGGCATTGCTGTTCCGGGTTTCACTGATCTGCTGCGATCCTACCGGGCCCAGAGCCAGAGTTCTGAAATCACCCGAACGGTGGCGCTTGCCCGTAGCGAGGCCATCAAGCGCGGCGGCAACGTTTATGTAACCGCGTTGACTGACGGTGATAACTGGGAAGCTGGTTGGCGTGTCTGGCACGACGCCGACAGTAATGGCATTTATGCGGCAGCCGAGCTGATTCGCGCGTTCGGCCCGCTGGGTGGAAATGGCGTTTCCCTTGAGGGCAAAAGCTACACAACTGTCGGCGGTGTCGTCACGCCGGGCAGCGCCTCCGAACAGTTTCGCTTTACCGCGCAAGGATTGCAGCAGGGCGTACCGCCAGGACAGGGCCTCCTGTTTGCGTTCAGCATGGGCGACAACTTTTGCCCGCTCGCACGGGATATGCAGATCAACCATATAGGGCGCGTGTCCACCGCTCGCAAGGATTGTGACGATGATGACTAGTAAGGGATTGCATCGGCGAGCTGCTGGCTTCAGCCTGATCGAAGTGCTTGTCTCGATGCTGGTGCTAGGCATCGGTATTCTGGGCATGGCTGCGCTGCAGCTCAATTCGATGAAGTTCAATCAGACGGCGGCAGTTCGCACCCAGGCGACATTTTTAGCCTACGACATGTTGGACCGCCTGCGTGCCAACCGAGCGGACGCCCGGGGTGGCTCCTACGACACGGACCTCGATGACGCCGCTCCGGCGGGCGCGAACATCACTGCAACTGATCTGCGGCAGTGGAAAGCCGCGCTGGGTACCCAGCTTCCGGCCGGGTCCGGGTCCATCGAGCGCAGCGGCAACGTGATCTCGATTACGGTGCAGTGGAGCGAAGGACGCATAGGCGAAAGCGAAACCCAGCAGTTCGTATTCGAGACGCAGCTATGAGTCGACCTACCTTTCACCATTCGCGAGGCATTGGCCTGATAGAGCTGCTGATTGCCCTTGCGCTGGGCCTGATCATCAGCGCCGCCGTAATGCAGGTATTCCTCACTAGTCGCACAACGTATCGGATGCAGGAGGCGATGGCCCGCGTACAGGAGAACGGCCGATTCGCTGTGGGCTACATGGCGAACGATATCCGTATGGCTGGGTATATGGGATGCGGCAATCTGGGCAGCCTCACCGTGAATGACATTATCGACCCGGCCGATGTGCCGGCTGGGTTCGACTTCGACATTAGCCAGGAGGCCGTAATTGAAGGGCACGATGCGGTTGCCGCCGTCAATGGCTGGGGCGCCAAGGTTGGAACCGATGTGATTGAGATCCGGCGTGCGGCCAGTACCGGCGTGACGCTGACCGGCAACATGAGTGCCGACAACGCGCAAATTCACGTGACCAACAATGCGCCCGGTTTCGATGCCGGCGATGCGCTGTTTATCACCGACTGCACGACGGCCGATCTTTTTCGAGCCACTACTGTTTCAAATGGCGGCGGTTCGACAATCAACATCGCACATGCAGACAACTTAAATATCGACAACCGGCTGAGTAAGCCGTACGGCGAAGAGGCGGAGGTGCTGGCATTCGAATACAGCGTCTTCTTCGTTCGCAATACAGGCCGTACGACGCCAAATGGCACCGCCATTCCTTCTCTTTACGTAGAGACGATGCGTGCAGGCAGCGGAGCGACTACCGAAGTGCAGGAGCTCATCGAGGGGGTCGAGGATATGCAGCTCGAATACGGTGTCGACACCTCCGGCAATCGGGCTGCCAACGAATACAGGCCCGCCGATGAAATCGCCGACTGGTCGCGCGTGGTCAGCATCCGGATGAATCTGCTGATGCGCAGCACCGAGGAGAACGTTGCTCCCCCGTCTGGCGAGGCAAGCCAGATTCTCACCTATAACGGCAGCGCGGTTGCCGCGGATGGATTCCTCAGGCAGGTGTTCAGCTCCGTGGTCACCGTGCGCAACCGGGTTCCCTAGTCATGGTCGGATCAATCATGCGTGTATCGAAATCTCAGCGTGGTTCGGCCCTGCTGGTCAGCCTCGTGTTTCTTCTGTTGCTAACCATGATCGGCATCAGTTCGATCCAAGATTCGATCCTTCAGGAGCGGATGGCGGGTAACAACCGCGACCGCGAAGTCGCCTTCCAGGCGGCGGAGGCCGGGCTGCGGACGGCCGAGCGTTACCTGCAGGGTGCCGTGGTCGGGCCCTTCGAGACCAATGCCAGTGGTTTGTTTACGGCCGGTAGTGTCTCCGTGCCGGATTGGGCCATGAGCGGCAGCACCAACTGGCTCGCTTTGCCGGCCGACACCCTTGCCGGTGTCGACAGCCAGCCCCAGTACATCATCGAGGAAGTCACCCAGACAGGTATGTTCGGCCTGGGCGCGGATGAACCGGAGGAGTCCATCTCTTCCTATCGAGTGACCAGCCGTGGCTACGGGGCCAGCCCCGACGCTCGCGTCGTGTTGCAATCAACCTACCGTAGATAACGGCTTGGCAGGGAGCAGAAAATGCCGGTAACCAGCAAAAGTAAAGTTCGTGTTGGCGTGTTCATAGCTGCGCTCACAGTCGTTAGCGGTTCGGTACAAGCCGCGATCGATATCGCTCAGACACCACTTTTTATCAATGCAGCGGTGCCGCCGCTGAACATGCTGGTGATGGGGCGTGACCACACGCTGTATTACGAGGCCTATAACGACGCTTCGGACCTTGACGGTGATGGTTTGCTCGATACCCGGTTTAAGCCGGACGACATTGACTACTACGGCTATTTCGACTCGGCCAAGTGTTACCAATACGTCGAAGGCGATACCCGTTTCGAGCCGGTTGGCGCCACCAGCAACAGCCGCTTCGATGGCAGTTGCAGCGGTAATTGGAGTGGTAATTTCCTCAATTACGTGACCATGTCCCGCATCGATGCGCTGCGTAAGGTGCTTTATGGCGGCAAGCGCGTCGTTGATACTGGTACTAGCGCCGGTGCGGGCGCGACCGTGCTCGAACGCAGCGCGATTCCGCAAGACGGGCATAGTTGGGGCAAGGAGTACACCAGCGTCGCGGTCGATGGGTATGACATCTCGAATTACACGCCGCTGGCCGTCCCTCAGGCTGGTACGCGTCATCTTTTCGCCAACGTGACCATCGGGGCTTCACCTGCAACCAGCGGCAATGCGCCTCTTCTGCGCGTCCTGCGCAACTCGCGTTTTCGCATCTGGGAGTGGGTTTCCATCGAAGCCCCGGTGGCCGGTGACCGTTGCGAACATGGTAGTAGCGGGCCGACCTGTGTGTATGGCGCCGGGGTGGATACGAGCCATCCAAGTTCCAGCCTTGAATTTGCGGATCTGATCAAACGGATGGAGGGTAATGTACTCATTGACGGCGTTGCCCGGACCCGTATTAACAAGACCGCAAACGGAGCGGGAGCGCTTGCGGACAGCGGGACGACCGCAGGACAAGCTGATAACTACGTCTCCGTGTTGAAGGGCACCATCACGATACCGACCGCTGGCACCTATCAATTCGCAGTTGATGGCGATGACGCCGTTGAGGTGCTTATCGATGGCCAGCTAGTTGCCGGTTGGTATGGTGGGCACGGTTCCGGTGCCTTGGGTGACCACCCTGGAAGCATAACGCTCACGGCTGGTAAGCACGATCTCGAGTTTCGCCATGAGGAAGTAGGCGGGGGCGATAGCTACAGACTTGCTTGGAGGAACGGAACGACGTGGGAGGTAGTGCCTGCATCCTGGTTTGAAGACCTTAAGCTCTGGGTATATGGTCGTACCGTACCGGCCTCTACGCGTGACGATCCCGACTATGTCGTGCGGGTTCAGGTCTGCGCGACCGACCTGCTGGAAGACAACTGCCAAAGCTACACACGTGTTGATGACGGCATTAGCTACGTCACCCACAAGCCGGTAGGCCTCTTGCAGGAGTTCGGCACGGCCACTGAAGAAACCTCGGTGGCGCGGATGAAATTTGGCCTGCTTACCGGGAGTTATCGCAACAACCTTAGAGGTGGCGTGCTGCGGCGCACGGTCGGTGACATCAGCGACGAGCTTGATCTTGAAACGGGTGTGTTTGACGACGACGTCATCGGCGTCATTGAAACCATCGATCGCTTGGGGTTCATGGGCTACAACGGATCCCAGCATGGTTCGAACGGCAACAGCGGCGGGTGTGGCCTGATCACCAACCGGGCTATCAACAACAACGAATGCAACATGTGGGGCAATCCGGTCGCCGAAATGATGTACGAAACCCTGCGCTATTTTGCCGGGGCGAGTTCGGCGACGTCGGCTTTTTCCAACAATGTCAGCTCCAACGGTTACGAAACCGGGCTCGGGCTGCCGTTGGCGACCTGGGACAACCCCTATGTCGGCCAGGGCGCGTATAGCTGCGCTGCGCCGGTCCAGACGATAATCAGCGACATTAATCCCTCCTATGACACCGATGACCTGCCCGGCACGGCGTTCGGTGATGGCGTGACAGCGTCTCCTTCACGCCTGTCGTCACTCAATGTGGCGAACGAGGGGCAAACGATCTGGAACGGTGAGTTTGGCTCGGGTTTCAGCCGCCAGCATTTCATTGGCCAGTCGGCTGCGGTCAGCGACGGCGCTCCAACGGCAAAAACCGTGACTTCGTTCGGCAATATTCGAGGCCTCGCTCCGGCCGAACCGACCAAGATGGGCGGCTACTACTCGGCCGGCCTGGCTTATTACGGTTTGCGCAACGACCTCAGCGCTGCCACAGGCGACCAGAAGTTGAGCAGTTATGTGGTGGCACTTGCCTCCCCCCTTCCGCAATTCCGTATTCCTATAGGCGACCACTTCATCACGCTGGTACCTTTCGGCAAGTCCGTTGGCAGTGGATCGACGCCATACAGTGCGTATTACCCGACCAATACCATTGTTGATTTCTATGTCGAGGACATCGCCGAGGATGGACGCAGCGGTACCTTCCGCATCAACTTCGAGGACGTCGAACAGGGCAACGACCACGATATGGATGCGATCGTGCGCTATGAGTACGAAGTGATCGGTGACAGCCAGTTACGGCTGGAACTGACCTCCGAGTACGCGGCCGGTAGCGTGGTGCAGCATATGGGTTACGTCATTTCAGGTACCACCGCAGATGGGGTCTATCTCGAAGTTCGGGACGAGGACACTCCCGCTGCCGACGACGTCAGCGCTGCCTATACGCTGGATACACCTCCGAGCCGTGCAACGCCATCGGATCCGCGGGGTGCGGGCGAGCTGCCCTTGCAGGCGACTCGCACTTTCACAGTCAATACATCGAGTGGCGCCAGCACGGCCTCGCTCCTCAAGGGCCCGCTGTGGTACGCGGCCAAGTGGGGTGGTTTCAAGGACCGTAACGGCAACGGCATTCCGGACCTGCGCGAGGAGTGGACGAGTGCCGCCGCCGGTGAGTCCGATCCCGATCCAGACAACTATTACCTGGTTACCAACGCGCTAGGCCTGCGTGATCAACTGACCAGCGCCTTCAACAATATCCTCATCCAGACATCTTCGGCTTCGGCGGTTGCGACCAACTCAACGCGATTGGATACCGGAACCCAAATTTTCCAGGCGCGCTTCAATAGCGAGTTCTGGTCTGGTGAGCTGCGTGCGCTTAACGTCAACGCCAATGGGTCTATTGGCTCGACCGCCTGGGAAGCCTCTGAGCTGATTCCGGCTGAGAACGACCGGATGATCGCGACCTGGGACCACGCCGCCGAAGAGGCTGTCGAGTTTGAGTGGGGAGAGCTTAGCGAGACTTATCAGACCGCGGTGGGTAGTGAGGCATTGATCAACTATCTGCGTGGCGACACCGCGGGAGAGGAGCGCAACGGCGGCAGCTTCCGTGACCGTCCTTCCGGCCTGCTGGGTGACATCGTCAACTCAGACCCGGTATTCGTTGGCAATCAAGACTACGGTTTCAGCCGCCTGCCAATCGGTGAGCCGGAGCGGCCGACGGCCGACAGTAACCCCTATCGCACCTTCAAATCTGGCATCAGTCGCAAGGCGATGGTCTATGCAGGCGCTAACGACGGCATGTTGCATGGATTCTGCGCAGGAGGCTGCGGCAGCGCGAGCCCGGGGCAGGAAATTCTTGCTTATATACCTGGCGCCCTTGCCAGCGGGCTCAGCCAGTTAGCCAATCCCGCCTACCAGCATCGCTACTATGTGGATGGTTCGGCACGGGTGGTGGATGCCTACCTTGGCACCGGAAGCGCTGCCGGCTGGGCCACCGTGCTGTTGGGCAGCCTGGGAGCTGGCGGGCGTTCGGTGTTCGCCCTGGATGTAACCGATCCTGATAGCTTCGGGCCGAACAAGGTCTTGTGGGAGTTTCCGAATGCCGATACTCCGGAAGCGGACAGTGTAGAGGTTGGGCAGGGCATCACCCAGCCGACCATCGCTCGTCTCGCCGCTAATGACAAATGGGTCGCCATCTTCGGCAATGGCTATAACAGCCAGAGTGGCCAGGCTGCTCTGTTCATCGTCGACCTTAATTCCGGTGAGCTGCTCAAACGAATCCCCGTCGGCGTAGCCGGGGACAACGGCTTGTCGGCGGTGTTTCCGGCCGACCTGAATGCCGATGGAATTACGGATTATGTTTACGCGGGTGACATGAAGGGGAACGTCTGGCGATTCGACCTCAACGGATCAACTCAGGCCTCGTGGGCGGCTGGGCTGTCCGGCAAACCGATCTTTACAACTCAGGCCAGTCAGCCGATCACCACCCGTCTCGTCGCCGGCAATCACCCCAGCGGTGGTGTGATGCTCTATTTCGGCACGGGCCGCTACCTGGGCGACACCGACCGGATCGTCGGGGACGAACCGCCGGTCCAGTCGTTCTACGGTGTGTGGGACCACGATGTGCACACCTCGGTCAACATGAACAGAAAGACCCAGCTCGTGGCACTTAGCGATTTGCAGCAGCAAACGATTGTCTACGAGTCCTCGTCGGCCACCACCCGCTCTGGTTCAGCTGCTGATTTTGCGGTGCGTGTCATGTCTGACTCCACGTTTGAATACGGCACTAATAGCAGCCGCAAGCAGGGTTGGTATTTGAATCTGGTGTACCCCACCGGGACCACGGGAGACGGCGAGCGGGTCACGTCTGCCGCAACATTGCGCGGTGGCAAAATCATCTTCGCCACCAGTGTTCCCTCCGGCGACGCGTGCGCCTATGGAGGGAACAGTTGGCTGATGGAGGTCGACGCAATGTCCGGTGGTCGCCTCGAAGGCTCGGTGTTCGATGTGAACAACGACGGCGTGATAAATGACGACGATTTCGCCGAGTGGGGTGATGATGGCGAAAATCAAGGCAGCGTTGGCGGCAAGGGCTTTGAGGAGCTGATCCGCAACCCAGGGATTATTTCGGGTGGCGAAGTCGAGTACAAATACACCTCCGGCTCCAGCGGCAACATTGGCGTGACGTTGGAAGATGCAGGCACGGCCGCCACTGGTCGACAATCTTGGAGACAGTTGCAATGACAGGAGCACGTCACCGCGCTACTAGGCAATTCGGGTTTACCCTCATCGAACTTATGATTGTGATTGCCATCATGGGTATCCTCGCTGCGATTGCCTTGCCGGCATATCAGGAATATTTGCGTAAAGGAAAGCGCGCAGAGGTCAAGGCCACGCTCCTTGAAGCAGCGCAAGCGCTTGAGCGGCACTACTCGCTAAACAGCACGTATCTGAACGCAGATGATTCTGGGCTGGCTGCAGTATTCCCTACCCAATCCCCGCAAAGCGGAAGCGCAAATTACACCATAGCTGCGGAAGGAACTCCGACTCGCTCAACCTACGTTTTGAGGGCTACCCGTGCTGGAAGCATGGCTGGAGACCTCTGCGGCGATTTTCAGATTGACCACGCCAACAACCAGACACTCAATCAGACAGGTATTCAGAACCCGATGTCGCTGGAAGCGTGCTGGTGACCTTAACTGAAGTGTTTTATAACCTCGCCATTTGAAATAGGTGAGTAACGGTTTATGAATGTCTTGGTCATCGGAGCTGGAGCGATAGGGCTCCAGTCTGCTTTTTTGCTAGCACAGGCTGGTTGTAAGGTCCTGGTAATTGATCAATCCGCGGCCGGCCAGGAAGCCTCCTGGGCAGGCGGAGGTATCGTTTCTCCTCTTTATCCTTGGCGTTACAGCCCGGCGATAACGGCGCTAGCACACTGGTCACAGGACTACTACCCGAAGCTCGGTGAGACGCTGTTACAGCAGAGCGGGGTCGACCCGGAGGTTCACGAGACTGGGCTGTACTGGCTGGATCTGGAAGATGAAGACCAAGCCCTGGCCTGGGCACACCGCCATGGTCGACCGCTGCACCCCGTAGACATGGAGCAGGTACATACCGCTGTGCCTTCGCTTGGCGATGGTTTCTCAAGCGCGGTGTACATGCCAGGCGTGGCCAATGTCCGCAATCCGCGGTTGCTACAGGCGCTGCGTGCAGCGTTGGCGAGGCTGCCCAATGTGACGATCATCGAACATTGCCCTGTAAGCGGTTTCATCAATGACGGAGCGCGAGTCGTCGGTGTGCAAACTGCGCAGGGTGAGATGCGTGCCGAGCAGGTTGTCGTCGCGGCGGGCGCCTGGAGTGGGCGGCTGCTTGCAACGCTTGGGCTCGAGCTTCCGGTCAAGCCGATGAAGGGCCAGATGATCTTGTTCAAGTGCGCCGAAGATTTCCTGCCGAGCATGGTGCTGGCCAAGCGGCGTTATGCGATTCCGCGACGTGATGGTCACATTCTCGTGGGCAGCACTCTGGAAGATGTCGGTTTCGACAAGACGCCAACCGAAGATGCCCTGGAAAGCCTCCGAGAGACGGCCATTGAGCTGCTTCCTGGGCTGGCTGATGCAACAGTGGTCAAGCATTGGGCGGGTCTGCGTCCTGCTTCGCCTGAGGGCATTCCTTACATAGGGCCGGTGCCGGGCCACGAGGGGCTTTGGCTTAACTGCGGACATTTCCGAAACGGGCTGGTATTGGCGCCTGCTTCATGCCAGCTATTGACGGATCTGATTATGAATCGGTCGCCTTGCATCGATCCCGAGCCGTACGCTCCTGCTGGTCGACTCTGATTCCGATACTGCCAAGGATCTGGTGCGTACGGTGAATTGATGACCACCTCGGCGCTGGTTGGGTTTGATTGTCGGGCGCGTCGTTTCGTTGAATCGTCATGTCCGGCACCGATACTGTTGGGCTGAGGCGCGTCGGCATTCGCCGCGGATTGAACCTCACACAAACGCCCGTCGTTTACGTATGCGTGACCGATGTTCAAGAGACAGAGCGGCGGGTCTTTCAGCAGTCTGAACGCAGCATTCATCACAGTACGGTGCTGTCGTGCTATTCGGCGGTGTTTGCAGCAAAGCGCTGCGCAGCCCTTCGAGTGCGCCGGTTTTGCTGTTAAATTGGACGGCTTTATGGCGCTGAGCCTTGTCGCGCCGATTTCTGTGTTCAAGAGGTTGTGTGTGGCCAAGAAAACCACGTCCCTTGCCGGCCTTGGCGGTTTGGTGTTTTCCACCGACGCGGGGCGCCACTGCCCAGATTGCAGTCAACCGCTAGATGCCTGTATTTGCAAGACGACCACGATACCCGAAGGCGACGGCATCGCTCGTGTTCGCCGGGAGAGCAAAGGACGGGGTGGCAAGACGGTCACGACTGTTACAGGTGTGCCACTTGCCGAAGCTGAGCTGAAGGACTTGGCGAGCGCACTCAAACGTCGCTGCGGTACAGGCGGCTCGCTCAAGGAAGGCGTGATCGAGATCCAGGGCGACCATGTTCAATTGCTCATCGATGAACTGATCAAGCGCGGATTCAAAGCCAAGAAGTCAGGCGGTTGAACGTCTGATCAATTCAATCAGGCGCGTGTGCTTATTTCCCGGCGCGCCGGCTGTCCAACCCAGATAGCCCTGTTGTCGCACCATGCTCGACAGACTCATCCCATTTCGCAGGAGGCCTAGATGCCTGTAAGACGCACACGTAAAGATGACGGCAGCCAGTGGACCGCAGCGGATAGCCGAAGCGTCTACGGTATTCGCCACTGGGGGGCCGGCTATTTTTCGATCAGTGATGACGGTCATGTCGAAGTGCGCCCGCAAGGTCCCAATGGCGCGGCGGTTGAATTCACCGGGTTGATCGAGCAGCTACGCGACGCTGGCTTGACCCTGCCGCTGCTGGTGCGCTTCCCGGACATTCTTCAGGACCGTGTGCGTCATCTAACCGGTGCCTTCGATGCCAATATCGAGCGCCTCGAATACCAGAGCAAGTACACCGCGCTGTACCCGATCAAGGTCAACCAGCAAGAGGCGGTGATCGAGAACATCATCGCCACGCAGAATGTTTCGATCGGCCTCGAAGCGGGTTCCAAGCCGGAGCTGATGGCCGTGCTGGCGTTGGCGCCGAAGGGCGGCACCATCGTCTGCAACGGCTACAAGGACCGTGAATTCATCCGCCTGGCGTTGATGGGGCAGAAGCTCGGTCACAACGTCTTCATCGTCATCGAGAAGATGTCGGAAGTGGGCATGGTCATCGAGGAAGCGGCGGAGCTGAAGGTGATCCCGCAGGTTGGTTTGCGCGTGCGGCTTTCGTCGCTGGCTTCGAGCAAGTGGGCCGATACCGGTGGCGAAAAGTCCAAGTTCGGCCTTTCAGCCGCACAGCTGCTCACCGTGATCGAGCGCTTCCGCGCCGCAGGCGTGGAGCAGGGCGTGCGGCTGCTGCACTTCCACATGGGCTCGCAGATTGCCAACCTGGCGGACTACCGTGACGGTTTCCGTGAAGCCATTCGTTATTACGCCGAGCTGCGTGCGCTCGGGTTGCCTGTCGATCATATCGATGTGGGTGGCGGCCTCGGTGTCGACTACGATGGCACGCACTCGCGCAATGCCAGCTCGATCAACTACGACATTGATGAATACGCCGGCACCGTGGTCGGGATGCTCAAGGAGTTCTGCGATCGCCAGGAGCTGCCGCACCCGCACATTTTCTCTGAAAGCGGCCGGGCTATGACGGCGCATCACGCCGTGCTGGTGATGCAGGTGACGGACTTCGAGCGCCACAACGACGAAGCGCCAACCATCGAGAACTACGACGAACTACCCGAGATCGTTCAGGCGCTGGCCGATCTGCTCGGCCCAACCGATCCTGAAATGGTTACCGAGACCTACTGGCGCGCCACTCACTACATGAGCGAGGCCGCAGCGCAATACGCGTCCGGCAAGCTGAGCCTGGCGCAAAAGGCGCTGGCCGAGCAGAGCTACTTCGCCATCTGTCGCCGCTTGTACAACCAGCTCAAGGCGCGCCAGCGTTCACACCGCGCGGTGCTCGATGAGCTCAACGACAAGTTGGCCGACAAGTACATCTGCAACTTCTCGGTATTCCAGAGCTTGCCGGACACCTGGGCGATCGACCAGATCCTGCCGATCGTGCCGCTGCAGCGTCTGAGCGAGGAACCGGTGCGCCGCGCGGTGCTGCAGGACCTGACCTGCGATTCTGACGGCAAGATCAAGCATTACGTGGATGAGCAGAGCATCGAGAACAGCATGCCGGTGCATGAGATCCAGGCAGGAGAGGAATACTTCCTAGGCGTCTTCCTGGTGGGCGCCTACCAGGAAATTCTCGGCGACATGCACAACCTGTTCGGCGATACCGATTCGGTCAACGTCTATCAGCGCGAGGATGGCACCTTCTACCACGCCGGCATCGAGACCCATGACACCATCGAAGACATGTTGCGCTACGTGCACCTGTCGCCCGAAGAGCTGATGACCTACTACCGCGACAAGGTCTCCAGTGCGCGGCTCAGCGCCAAGGAGCGCACCCAGTACATCGATGCGTTGCGGCTGGGACTGACACGTTCTTCCTACCTGACGCCCTGATCGGGGTAGCTGTAGGAGCGCCGCGGCGGCGCGAAGGACCGTAGGGTGGATGTCGCCTTTTACATCCACCGTGGCTCCGCTCGGTGGATCGATGAAGCGCGATCCACCCTACGGACTGCATTCGCCGCGGGGCGCGCCTCCCACCAGAGCGCGCGGTGTGGTTTTTTGCTTAGGGGGGAGGGCCGCCCCGGCGCGAAGCTTTTCGCTTCAAACCTTCCTGACGAACTCCGACTTCAGCTTCATCGCACCGATGCCGTCGATCTTGCAGTCGATGTCGTGGTCGCCGTCAACCAGGCGGATGTTCTTGACCTTGGTGCCCACCTTCACCACCAGCGAAGAGCCCTTGACCTTGAGGTCCTTGATCACGGTGATGGTGTCGCCGTCCTGCAACGTGTTGCCCACCGAATCCTTGATCAGCTTTTCGTCTTCACCAGAGGACTCTGCAGCATTTGCCGACCACTCGTGAGCGCACTCCGGGCAGACCAGCATCTGGCCGTCTTCATAGGTGTATTCGGAGTTGCATTGGGGGCAGGCTGGCAAAGCGCTCACGGCGAATCCTCATTGGCGATGCGAAAAGCCGCGGATTGTATAGGGTTTTATCGGCTCGCGGGTGGGTGCGCCAGGACGTGGAAGCTTGCGAACCAAACGAGAATCGCTGCCCGCTCCGCCTGAACGAATGAAGGCGGAGGTTGGCAGCCAGCAGGGCTCAGTAGTCGTCTTTGAGCGCGCGGTAGCGCTCTTCCAGCTCCCGGCGAATCTGTCTGCGCTGCTGGGCCTGGGCGAAACGACGCTTCTGGTCGGGTGTTTTTGGCTCCAGGGGAGGCACTGTGGCGGGGCGGCCGTCTTCACCAACCGCCACCATCGTGAAGAAACAACTATTGGTATGACGAACCGTTTTTTGTCGGATGTCTTCGGTGATTACTTTGATCCCGATTTCCATAGAGGTGTTGCCGACGTAGTTGACCGAGGCGAGAAAGGTCACCAGCTCGCCAACATGCACCGGTTGGCGGAAATTCACCTGATCGACCGACAGGGTCACCACGTATTGGCCGGCATAGCGGCTGGCGCAGGCGTAGGCCACTTCGTCCAGATATTTCAACAGCGTGCCGCCATGTACGTTGCCCGAAAAGTTGGCCTTGTCCGGGGTCATCAATACGGTCATGGTCAGTTCGGCATGTCCATCAAGCATGTTGCGCGGCTCGTGCTGGCAAAAAGGGCTGCTACTTTAGTCGAATACGAGACGGCTGTGGCCCAGAAATCTGCGCCATCAGCCGTTTTTTTTCGGGTGGTCAATGTGGCAATAGCGCGCAGGCCGGTGTTGCCTCATCGCCCTTTGATGAACGGGGTTCAGCATGGTCGCTCGTGCCCGCCCGTTGCGGTGCGCATTATGAAACGTACGGATGTTGCGAACAGCTGCTCGTGCCCGGAAATCCAGTGCGGTGGTGTGCGGCTTTATTGACCTGCGCCAGTATCGCGACTGTTTTTCTCCCTATAGTCCGGAGGCTGCCATACACGCCTCATCACACCTCAGCGCCGGACTTGCCATGCGTTTATTCAGCCTTATTCTGCTTAGTTGCCTTGTTCCTTTCGCCCATGCCAGCGAAGAGGCAATGGAGCGCTTTCAGCATGTAATGGGCGATGCGTCCCGGCGCCAGCAGGCGTATGCGGCCGGCCAAGAACGCGCGCTCTTCTGCGGTTACTGCCATGGCGAAAACGGCAACAGCAAGCGCCCGCATATTCCCAATCTGGCCTCGCAGAATCCGATCTATCTGTTCCATTCCTTCGAAAAATTCGCCAAGGGCGAGCGCGTCGATTTCGTGATGTCGAAACTGGCGAAAAGCTTGTCGCTCGAAGACCGCGTCAACATCGCCGTCTACTTCAGTCAGCAGAAGGTCGAGCCTACTGCCGCTGCGTCGGATGCGGCGCTGGTCCAGCGTGGTGGAAGGTTGTTTCAGCGCACCTGTACCGCCTGTCACGGCAGCCATGCGCAGGGCAAGGAGACCATGCCGCGATTGGCCGGTCAGCCTGATGAATACATCCGCAAGGCCCTCGGCCGTTTCCGCAGCAATGACCCGAGCCGAGCCGGTTCTGTGATGATTGGCATCGCTGGCCAGCTGCCCGAGGCCGACATAGAGGCCCTGGCCGCCTATCTGACGCAGCTGCAGCTGAGTGAACAGCAAGAGCAGCAGGCCGCCGCGCAGCTGCTCGGATCAAGTACGCCCTGACCTCATCCGCAACGCCTCCATTGATACACCCGCTCTCTTGTGTGCTGGTGCGCGTCGCCTATCTTGAGGCGTGAAACAACCAGAATCTGGCTATCACGCCGCTTCGCTTATTCAATTGGGGCCCAAGAGCCCGTCCTTCTAGTCTTGCTCAGCGTTGCGCGACGCAACCTAAAACTAGAAAAGGACGTGACGATGTACCGAAACCTGCTTGGCTTTTCGCCTTCGCGATTGATGCTCGGTGTGCTTGCCGCAAGCGTACTTTCGCTTTCTGCCCATGCGGCTCCTCTTACCCGCGACAATGGTGCGCCCGTCGGCAACAACCAGAACTCGCAGACTGCCGGCCCCAACGGCTCGACCCTGCTGCAGGATGTGCAGCTGCTGCAGAAGCTGCAGCGCTTCGGCCGTGAGCGTGTACCTGAGCGAGTGGTGCATGCGCGCGGTACGGGCGCCCATGGCGAATTCACCGCCACCGACGATATTTCAGATTTGTCCCTGGCCAAAGTCTTTGAAAAGGGCAGCACGACGCCGGTATTCGTGCGCTTTTCCGCCGTTGTGCATGGCCTTCATTCGCCGGAAACCCTACGTGACCCCCGTGGCTTCGCCACCAAGTTCTACACGGCAGACGGCAATTGGGACCTCGTCGGTAACAACTTTCCGACCTTTTTCATCCGCGACGCGATCAAGTTTCCGGACATGGTCCACGCGTTCAAGCCGGATCCGCGCACCAATCTGGATGACGACACGCGTCGCTTCGATTTCCTCTCTCACCATCCGGAATCCACTCGCACCCTGACCCTGCTGTATTCGAACCAGGGCACGCCGGCGAGCTACCGGATGATGGACGGCAACGGTGTTCACGCCTACAAGCTGATCAATGATCAGGGCGACGTGCACTACGTGAAGTTTCACTGGAAAAGCCTGCAGGGTCTGAAGAACCTGGATCCGAAGGAAACCCAGGAGATGCAGGGCAAGGACTACAGCCACCTGACCGCGGACCTGATCGCCGCCATCGACCGGGGCGACTATCCGAAGTGGGATCTCTACATTCAAGTGCTCAAGTCTGAGGATCTGGCCAAGTTCGACTTCGATCCGCTGGACGCCACCAAGATCTGGCCCGACGTTCCGGAGCGCAAGATCGGTCAGATGGTGCTGAACAAGAACCCGGACAACGTCTTCCAAGAGACTGAGCAGGTCGCCATGGCCCCGGCCAATCTGGTGCCTGGCATCGAGCCGTCCGAGGATCGTCTGCTGCAAGGTCGTTTGTTCTCCTATGCCGATACCCAGATGTACCGCGTCGGCGCCAACGGCATGAGCCTGCCGATCAACCGTCCCAAGGTCCCCGTCAACAACGGCAACCAGGATGGGCAGCTGAATAGCGGGCATACCTCCACCAGTGTCAACTATCAGCCGAGCCGCCGCGAAAATCGCGAGGAAACGCCGCAGGCGGTCTACAGCAAGACTGCGCTGACCGGCACCACCCAACAGGCGCCTATCTACCGCGAGCAGAACTTCAAGCAGACCGGGGAGCTGTATCGCTCATTCAGCAAGAAGGAGCAGACGGATCTGATCAACACGTTGGGTGGCGAATTGGCTAAGGCTGATCAGGAAGCGCGCTACCTCCTGCTGTCGTACTTCTACAAGGCCGATGCCGAATACGGCGAAGGCCTGACCAGGGTCGCCCAGTCCGACCTCGAGCGAGTCAAAGCGCTGGCCGCCAACCTGAAGGATTGATGCAGCACGGCTGTCGCCACGCACGACGGCACTGACCCGAGCCCGGCTCGGGTCATCTATTTCAGGAGCAGAGCATGAAGTGCTTTTATCTGATGGCTGTCTTGCTGCTCGGCAGTGGGCAGGCAATCGCCGCGCCGGAACTGAACGCGGTGTCGAGCGACGCCGAGCAGGTCCAGATCCAGCTACGCGATTACTTCTTCAACGCAGCGCGTTTCGGCGATAACGAAGTGCTCGACGAGTTCATCCAGGCCGGATACGACCTCAACACTGCTGACGACAAGGGCTACACCGCGTTGATTCTGGCGGCCTACAACGGTCATCCGGACACGGTGGAGCGGCTTATCGCTGCCGGCGCCGATGCTTGTGCCCAGGATGCGCGCGGCAACACCGCCCTGATGGGCGCGATCTTCAAAGGTGAGCTGCGCATCGCCAAGCGCCTGCTGGCCACCGAATGCGACCCCGATCAGCGCAACCATGCAGGCCAGACCCCGGCCATGTATGCCGCGCTGTTCCAGCGGGATGCCTTGCTCCAAGCACTACGCGAGCGCGGGGCCGATCTCGAGGCAAGCGATCCGATGGGCAATAAGGTCGAGAGCCTGGCGCGTGGGGAAATCCGTACCCGCTGATCAATAGCTCTTGTACGGCAAGAATTTGCCCGACAGGACGACGTTGACCCGGTCGCCCTTGGGATCCGGCTGGCGTTGGATGTCCATGGAGAAATCGATGGCACTCATGATGCCGTCGCCGAATTCTTCGTGGATCAGTTCCTTGATGGTGCTGCCGTAGACGTTGACCAGCTC
Organism: Pseudomonas sp. NPDC077408; assembly: GCF_050269105.1. NCBI lineage: Bacteria > Pseudomonadati > Pseudomonadota > Gammaproteobacteria > Pseudomonadales > Pseudomonadaceae > Pseudomonas > Pseudomonas sp. NPDC077408. The sequence goes on along the minus strand of NZ_JBNNHS010000009.1, from coordinate 51,485 downwards.
ATACCAGCGATAAATGAGCGGATCGGTGGGCACGGACGTGGGCAGTGACCCTTTATAGGGCACGATCTGTAGCCAGGCGACGGCTTCGTCTGGCAGCTCGAACAGCTTGCCGAGGGTTTCTGCCTGGGCTTTGTCGAAGGCCATCTGACCCAGGCAGCCGGCGGTGGTCCATTCCTTGGACATGCCTATGGTTTCTGCGACCTGGGTCCATTTGAGGTTCTTGCGGACCTTGGCAGAAACGATCATCTGGGTAACTTGGCTACGGCAGGAAATCATCGGGGGTTCCTCTTCGACTGGAGTGAGCGAGCCGCGTATTGCGGCTGGACGCACACGCCGATGCAGAGGATGTGCCAGTCGGTTGCCTGTTGGGCTGGCCGCGCCTTACCCAGCCGGCTCAATCGTATTCCGACGGCTCATGCTCGCCGAGCAGACGCCGCTGCCTCGGCGTGGCAGCGGCTATCACGTCCGGGTTGAAGCGCCACTGCAGGTAGGGCGAAAACTTCTGCGCCACCATGCGGCGGCCGTAATGCACCTGCAGCAGGTAGCGGCTGCGGTCAGGCGTGCGGTTGCGGCTGCCGGCGTGCCAGAGGTCGCTGCGAAACACCAGCACGTCACCTGCTTCGCAGAGCACTGGCTGTGCCTCGCGACCCTGCCAGTGGATTTCACCCGTGCGTGGTTTGCGACCGGACCGGTGACTACCGGGTATCACCAGGGTAGGGCAGAGGTCTGCATCGATCTGGTCGAGATAAATATGCGCCGTGCAGACCTGCATCGGCAGCTCGAAAGCTGGATCGTGTAAGCAGCGCTCGGGCAGCTCCATAGCAAGGTAATCGGCATGCAGTTCACCGCCAACGAAGCCCGGATGGCTGCGCCAGGCAGTCTGGCCGATGACATGGCAATCCGTGCCGAGACAGGCTTCAGCCAACTCGATTACACCAGGAAGATCAAGCAGGGGCAGCCAGAACGGATCACGGTTAAAGACGCATTTGTAGTGATCGTCGACCAGACCCTGGTAGTCCCAGTGGATGGGTTCGAGGCGATCGATGGCCGTTCGCACAGCCTCAACCTGCGGCGGCTGCAACACCTGGCGCAGCAGAACGAAGCCCTGCTGGTGCATGGCCTGTAACTGCTCGGCGGTGCTGCGGCTGGGTGACATGGCGGTCGATTCAGTAACGTTCACCGTTATCGACAGTTTGTTGAAAGCTAGGGTTCGTATCCTACTGGTGCTGGTGATGACCTGTCGTCGCAGCAGGCACACGGCCACAAGCGGTGAGCCCGTTTCACCCTTCCTTGTGCGAACCCCGGCGCGCAGCCACAAGCGGCGTCTGCCGGGTTCGCTTCTAGCCTCGAATGACAGCGAAGCTGCTGCTCAAGTCCGTCAAGTTTGCCTGAGTTCTAGACGCCCGCTCCGCTGACGATCCTCAACCCGCTCTGACCATTGCCCTGTCGCTGCACCTGAATCTGCACCGGGATGCGCTCATGCATCTCCGCCACGTGTGAGATCACCGCCACCTTGCGGCCCTGAGCCTGTAGCGAATCCAAGGCGTCCATGGCGATCTGCAGGGATTCCGGGTCGAGGCTGCCGAAGCCTTCGTCGATGAACAGCGATTCGATCTTGAGCTTGCTCGACGTCATCGAGGCCAGCCCCAGCGCCAGGGCCAGCGAGACGAGGAAGGTCTCGCCACCCGACAGCGAATGCACCGAGCGCAGCTCGTCGCCCATCTCTGTATCCATCACCAGTAGCCCCAGCGGGCTGCCGCCTCGCTTGAGCCGATAACGACGAGCCAACTGCCGCAATTGCACATTGGCGTGCTGCACCAGGAGGTCGAGGTTGTAGGCCTGGGCGATCTTGCGGAAGGCGCCGCCGTCGCTGGAGCCGATCAGTGCGGCGATACGGCCCCAGCGCTGGCTTTCAGCCGTCGCCTCGGCGATCTGCTGAAGCAAAGCCTGGCTTTGATTGCGTCGGCGATCATCGTCGAGCAGCGCGGCGCGGGTTTCGGCGCTGCGTTGCTCGGCGGCATTGCAGCTGATTTCCTGCTCCGCGTACTGGCGTTTCAGGGTTTCGCCATCCGGCGCATCGGGCTGCCCGGCCTGATGCGCGGCCAGCCGCTGCGTGCAGCCGTCCAGCCGTTCACGGCTGCGGGCGAGCAGTTCGGTGTTGGCGCGCAGCCGTTCGCGGGCTTCAGCGAGCAATGAGTCGTCCAGTTGCAGCAACTGGGTGAGGGTCGCATCGTCTAGATCGGGATGTGCAGCGCGCCAGGCGGCAAGTTCTTCTCCAAGGGTTTTGCGTTCGGCCAAGAGCTCGTCGCGGCGACCGGCGCAGTTCTGCTGCTCGCTGGCAAGCCGGGTCAGCTCGACGCGCGCTTCGTTGAGTTGCCGGTCAATGTCGGCCTGTTGCTGGCGAGCAATCTGGATCGTGTTCTCCAGTTGCTGCTGCCAGGCCGCGGCGCTGGCTTGCTCGCCCAGACTGTCGCGCAGGCTCTGACGACAGGCCCGCTCGCGGGCTTCGAGTTCACTGAGGCGGGCCGCGCAGGCCTTTTGCTGATCGAGACGATTCTGTTGCTGCAGCTGCTCACGTTCCAGTGCGCTCTGGCGCTGTTGCTGCTCCTCAGCTACCTCAGCCTGTTGGTCGATCTGCTGGCGCCGGGCTTCGATCTGGCTGTCGAGCTGCATAAAGGTTTCGGCCGGTGCCTCGCGCCAACGGCTGAGCAGGGCGGCCGGTAGCAGGCTGGCGAATTCGGCCAGCTCCTCATCCAATCGTCCCTCATCGCGGGATATGGCGTCGCGCTGGCCGGTGAGGGCCTGGCTCGCCTGAACGCAGGCGTCGCGTGCAATTTGCCAAGCGTGCTGCAGGGTTTCGCTGCGCTGCTGCAGCGCCAGCAGTTCGCGCTGGCGGACGTTGGCTGCGGTGATCTCGGTTTTGAGCGTGGCGAGTTTCGTGTCCAGCCAGAAGTGGCGCCCGGTTTCCGGCTCTTTCAGCAGCTCGGTATAAAGGGGCAGTGCGGTCAGTTGCGGCTCCAGCTTCGCCAGCTCATCGGCGATTTCTGCGTGTCGCTGCGCGTTCTGTTTGATGCCCGTGGTCAGGGCAATGTGCTGGTCGCGCAGCGCCTGGAGTTTTTCGTCGTGACTTTTGAGCTGCAGCTGGGCCTGCTCGACTTCATGCTCGTCGCCCTGATCGAGGGCGGCGAGCAGCGCCTTACCGTTATGCCAGGGATGCTCGAGGCTTCCGCAGACGCTGCACGGCTCGCCGGGGGCCAGCGCCGCGCGCAAGGCCTCGACATTGGCACTGCGGGCCAGGCGCTGGCGCTCCAGCAGGGCCTGCACCACCTTGAGCGCCTTTTCCGCGTCGTCCCGCTCGCTTCGAGCGAGTTTGCCGGCCTGCGTCAGGGCGTTGAGTTCGTGCTGCTGACGGCTTTGCTCGTCGAGCAATGCCTGTTGCTGATTTGCCAGTTGCTGCTGGCGGGACCAGAGCCCCAGCAGGCTTTCGCCTTCGTGGTGCGCGTCGCGCCAAACGTCGAGCTGCGCGCTTAGTTGCGCGAGTTGTTCAGCCAGGCCCGTCACACCGCCAATCCCAGTTTGCAGTTCGTCGAGTGCCTGGCGTGCCTGCACCTGTGCGGCCTCGGCGGTCTTGGCAGCAGTTTCCAGAGCGGGGAGTTCCAGACGGCCCTGTTGCAGGCGCGCCGCGATTTGCACGGCCTGTTGAAAGCGCGGCCGGTAGCCATTCCAGGCGGCGCACAGCGGCTGCAATTCGGTGCTGCGGGCGAGCCCTTCGGTCAAGGCCGCCAGTTGGGTAGCGGCCTGTTCCTGTTGCTGTCGCAGCTGAGCGAGGGTCTGTTCGCCGGCCTTGCTCGCGGCTTCGGCGTGTTCGGTTTGCCGCCGCGCGTCACCCAGGTCATTGGTCAGATGGCTAAGGCGCTCTTCTTCGCGGCGCGCCTGAATCAGTCGGGGTTCGGCAGATTTGAGCGCCTGCTCCGCTGCTTTCAACGCATCGGTCGACGTCTTGCAGAGATGCTCCAGCTCGTCGAGCCGCTGCTGGACTGCGCTGTGCTCGCGACCATGGCGAGCCAGGTTTTCCTCAACCTTCGCCAGCAGCGGTGCCAGCTCCTGCTCGCGGATGAAGCGATGCCGCTGCGGCGCCAGGAGTTCGAACAGCCCGAGGATGCGGCGGGCATCGGCCAGGTTCTCATGCTCGGATTCAGCATCGGTTAGCTGCTGCCGGGCGGTTTCGTGATCGCCTTGTAAGCGGGCCAGTTCCTGCAGCCATTGGCTTTGCTGTTTCAGCGTTTCGAGCTGTTGTTGCAGCGCCTTGAGTTCGGCCAGTTGCGTCTGGTGCTGGGCTTCCAGTGCCTGGCGTGCTTCGGGTTCGAGCGGCTGTACGCCGCCTGCCTGTTGTTGCAGAGCGGTGAGCGTTTCGCGAGCGCGCTTGGCGGCTTCGAATGCTGCCTGGCCGAGGCGGCTGTAGAGGCCGGTATCGGTGAGCTTTTCCAGCAGGGTGCCGCGGTCGTTGTCGTCGGCTTTAAGAAAGGCGGAAAACTCGCTCTGCGCCAGCAACACGGCGCGGGTGAACTGCGGCAGGGTCAGGCCGAGCTTGGCTTCGAGCAGTTCCCTGAACTCGCGCTTCTTGCCGCTTGCCAGCAGCTGGTCACGGTCCAGGTCCATCAGGCTCTGGTTGCTGGCCTGCAGGCGCCCGTCGACCTTTTCGCGGGCGCGCTTGACCTCCCAACGGGCGCGGTAGCGATGGCCATCCACGCCGACAAAATCCACTTCCGCGTAGCCGCTGCCACAGCCCCGGCGCAGCAGGTTGCGCTCGTCGCCGCTGCCGATCTCGTCGCTACCGTCGGGCACCTTGCTCAGCAGCGAGGCGCCATCGAGACGTGGCGTACTGCCGAACAGCGCCAGACACAGCGCATCGAGAATCGTGCTCTTGCCGGCACCTGTAGGCCCCGTGATGGCGAACAGGCCAGCGCTGGCCAGGGGTTCGGCGGTGAAGTCGATGACCTGCTCGCCTGCCAGCGAGGCGAGGTTCTTCAGGCGAATGGCGAGGATCTTCATCGGGCGTCTCCTTCACCTTCGAACTCAACGCCTTGCAAGAGGCTGGCGAAGTCGTCCAGTGCCTGCTCATCCGGCGGGTTGCCGAACTGTTCTTCCCAGGCGCGGGCGAAGAGTTCTTGAGGAGTGATCTGGTCGAGGCCCAGCAGCACCTCCGAGTCGGCCTCGCCGCGTTTTCCTGCATATTCACTGGCGATTCGCACCAAACGGCAGGCCTTTCCGGTGATCGCCGTTTCGATGCGCTGGCGTAGGTCCGGAAGTGGCTCGTCGAGCTGCACGCGCACTTCCAGCCAGGGCAGGTTCTCGGCGAACAGGCCTACCGGCGGCAGCGATTCGAGCTGGCTGATGACGTCGGCCAGTGGCGCGCGGCCGATGCGGATCATCTCCACCGCACGGGGTACGGACAGCGCCTCGACATTGGCAAGCCTGTCGCCGTCGAAGCTCACCAGCAGGATCTGATGCGGGTAATTGATCTCGCCAAACGACAGTGGCAGGGGCGAGCCGCTGTAACGGATGCGCTCCTGTCCTGCGACCTTTTGCGGCTTGTGCAGGTGGCCGAGGGCAACATAGGCGATGGGCTCGGGGAACAGGCTGGCGGGCAACGCCTCGGCATTGCCGATGACGATATTGCGCTCCGAGTCCTCCGACACCGCGCCGCCGGCCATGTGGGCGTGACTCATGGCGATCAGCGCCTGGCCGGGCTGGCGCTGCGCTTCTGCCGCGGCGATCAGGTGCTGGTGCACGTGGCGTATGCCGGCCATGTAGTCCTCGCCCGCCTCACCGCCGGTAACTTCCGCCGGCCGCAGAAAGGGCAGGGCCAGGCACCAGCCCGCCACGTCGCCCTTGGCATCGTGCAGCGGCACCAGCAGCCGACCGTGGTCAAGGCTATGGTCCGCCAGCCAGCTGATACGACCGATGGCATGCGCGTTGAGGCGCCTCATTAAGGGCCCTGGCAGCTCGATGCGGCCTCCGGAGTCGTGGTTGCCCGCGATCATCACGATGTCCAGCTGCGGCAGCTTTTCGTGGGCGCGGACGATGAAGTCGTACAGGCGTTCTTGGGCTTTTAATGGCGGGTTGACCGTGTCGAAGATATCGCCGGCGATGAGCAGGGCGTCCGGTTGGTGGACGGTTAGCTGGTCGAGCAGCCAGGCGAGGAACTGCGCGTGTTCGTAGTCGCGGTCCTGGCCGTGGAGGGTCTGGCCGAGGTGCCAGTCGGAAGTGTGGATCAGGCGCATAAGAGGGGGCTTTTTTCGTTGGAGTCGCAGCGGGGCGCGACTGGATGCGAACGTCTGGGCATGGAACTCAGGGTAGGATTATTGGGGCGAGTGGCGCCCCGAGTCTTTTCTCGCGAAGCTATTTGGCTTTCGCTTCGTTGGGGGCGCCCGATTGCCGATGTTGGCTGAGGCATTGGTTTCGCCCTGCTGGGCGACTCACTTTTTCCAGACGCGGAAAAAGTAAGCAAAAACGCTTGCCCCTGCATCCGGCCCCGGCTGCGCCGGGGTTCCCTCGCTCCGGTGACGTTCCAGAAGCCCGCGGCGACGGGCCATCCATGGCCCAACGCCGCTCTCGCGGCATCCATGCCGCTCAACCCCTTCCACGCCACCTGCGCTCGGCCTCCTGAAAGGGGCGATCCGGTGGTGTCTGATGGGGCGTGCAACGAAACGGTTGTAAGGGCTGTATGTAGGGTGGGTAACGCGAAGCTTACCCACCGCTTTTGGTGGGCAAGGTCCGATATCAATTGTGGGATCAATCGTGGTGGAAAATGCCTCGCAGTTTTCCATCCTACGAAGCTGCGGGGGCCGGCGTACGAGGGCCAGGTCCTCCCTCGGCATCCATGCCTCGCGTCCCCCTGCGCAGCGCCTACGCTCGGCCTCCTGAAGGGGGATTGGGTCCGAGTTGTCTGAAACTTCGCAAACAGCAAAAGAAGCACGCTTTGCTTGTTTGCTGACGAACTAACCAGCAGACGCCGCCGAACGCCCCTTTCAGGAGACCGAATGGAATCCGCGTGGAGGGGAGTGAGCGGCATGGATGCCGTGAGAGGCGTAAAGGGTCGGGGCCGCCATCGGCATGGATGGCCCTTGTACGCCGGCCCCCGGAGCGCGGATGGAATGAGGGGAGACGAGCGCAGCGAACCGGGGACGCCTAGTCCGGTGCAGGGGCAAGACCTTTTGGTTCCTTTGGGCGGGGCCGGCCATCCGGCCATTGCCAAAAGGGACTCGCCCAGCAGGGCGAAACCAATGCATCCGCCAGCCCGGTCAATCGAATGCGCCAACGAAACGAAAGCCAGCCAGGCGCCGTGCAAGGCGCAACCTGTAGTTTCAGACGAGGAAAGCGCGGCGTTATACGAAAGTGTGCGCGCCACCAGCATCTGATCGCGAGCAAGCTCGCTCCTACGAAAAGCGGTACAAGTCGCCAGCCTCATCAATACAACCACCCCTTCAACCCCTGCAAATTCCTCACCTGAATCTGCTGCGCCGCCGCATTGGCCAGCACCGTATTCGGATCAATCTGATAGCGCTGCAATACGTACTGCACCAACGCGCCACGGGTGGCGATGCGCAGCTCGCCATCCTGCATGCCGTAGTCAGTTTCGATGATGGATTTCTGCTCCGCACTGAGTCGCACATCCGGCTCGATGACCACATCCACCGGTGTGTTCCAGGCTTCGTCCTGCTCGAGCCTGTTCTCGCTTTCATCCATCAGGTCCGGTTCGCCACGGAAGCGACTGAGGACGAAGTCGCGAAAGCCACGGTTCTTCTCGCAATAGGCGCGCACATGCCAGCGGGTGCCGGTGAACACCAGGGTATGCGGCGCCATCACGCGGATCTCCACGTCCGGGTGGGCGAGGGAGACGTACTCGGTTTCCAGTCGCAGACCTTCGCGGCAGGCCTTGAGAATCGGTCGCAGCACCTCGGGCCGGATGCTGCGGTCAGGCATGTGCAGCACTTCGGTGTGGGCGTAAGCCAGCGCCAGGCCTTCGATATGCGGGGCGCGGTCGCGGTTCTGATCCAGCAGGTGCAGGTAGGCGCTGGCGCTGCCATCGATGAACAGCGGCTCGAACTGCGGGCTCGGCTTATAGCCTTTCAGATGGCGGTCATATGTAAGATTTTCCGGCGCATGTTCGTTCAGGTAGGTGTTGATGTCCTTCGACGCTTGCTGGCGGCTGATGCCAAAACTCTGCATCAGGTGACCCGTGGTCAGGCGGCCTTCCCACCATGCAATCGTCTCGATCAGGCGGTACCGCAGTGCCAGATCCCAGCGAACCTGACTGATCGATTGCTTGCGTTTCATGCGCGCCCCATCTGTTGGAAATGTTTACGTGCGACTATCGGGTGACTCGACGTGTCGTGCGAAGCTACATATATTCAGGGCGTACTTCAAGCAAGCAGATAGAGGAGCGCCCCATGAGCCTGTTATTGAATGCGCTTATTTTTTCGTTGACTGCCTTTGCCGGAATGGGCGTTCTGGCGTGGCTGGCTTACGGTGCTAACGAACGGAAGTGAGGGGTGGTTACAGTTTCGTTGCCGATGAACAGCCATCCGATGAGTGGTTGGAATCTCCGAGTGTAAAGCAGGGTCTTTGTTTCAGACCCAGCGCACGAGGCCCCCATGAAAACCCTGTCCCGTCACCTTGCCGATAACTTTCCGCCTGATTACAAGACCCGCGTGGAACCGCAAGAAGACGGTTACCTGGTCGTCCGTGTCGGTTATCCGTTCAACGGCACCGAGGCCACTCGGATGATGTCGGGCCGACAGGTTCAGAACGGCCTGCTGGTTGAGACCCTTCTGGAAGACATGCGCAACGAGTTGGCACGCGCCCCGTAACTCTCCGCGTCATCCGCTACGACCCGCTCTGCTGTATCTGCCCTTTGCGTTGCATCGGAAGGCGGATGCGTACGCAGAGCCCTCCAAGCTCGCTCTGCTCCAGTGACAGCTCACCCCGCCAGGCAACCAGAATATCGCGCACGATACCAAGCCCCAGCCCATGCCCTTCGGCATGTTCATCGAGGCGGATGCCGCGCTCCAGCACTGCTTCGCGACGTTCCGGCGGAATGCCCGGCCCATCGTCATCGACTGAGATGAGATAGCCGTCGGTGATCGGGGCGATCGTCAGCCGCACCTGCGACCGGGCAAACTTGCAGGCGTTGTCTAGCAGGTTGCCGAGCAGCTCCAGCATGTCTTCACGGTCCCAAGGCAAGCGGCATCCTTCATGGCTGTGCCAATGCAGATCGAGATCCCGACGGTGGATCATCCGCAACGTATCGAACAGCGGGGCGAGTTCTGCGGCGCAATCGAAATAGCTGCCGGGCAGCACTTCGCCAGCCAGGCGTGCGCGGCCCAGTTCCCGCGTGACCCGCTGTTGGATCTGCTCGAGCTGTTCGGCAAGGCTGGCCTGCAGCTCCGGATGCGCTGCCATTTCCTCGCGTCGAATCAGGCTACCCAGCACGGCCAGGGGCGTCTTCAATGCGTGGCCCAGATTGCCCAGCGCATGGCGTGAGCGTTTCAGGGTGTCGTCGGTGTGCGCCAGCAGATGATTGATCTGCTCCACGAGCGGCTGCAGTTCGATCGGTGCCTGAACGTCCAGTTGCTGACGCTGGCCCTGCTGAAGCTGCGCAATCTGCTGGCGCGCTCGTTCCAGCGGGCGCATGGCGAGTTTGACTGCGTAGCGCTGCAGCAGCAGCAACACCAGCAGCGCTAAGCCGACCAGTCCCAGACCACCGAGACGAACCTGAGTAAAGCTTTTGAGGATGGGCGTGTAATCGCGCGCCACGTTGATGACAATGGTCTGCCCGTCGCGGCGATAGGCGGTCCGATAAGCCAACAGCCGCTGGTCCTGTGGGCCATCCAGCAGATCGTCGGCCATGCCATTGCTATCCGGCCAGGCCGGTTCGGCGTCCCATAGTGAGCGTGAGCGCCAGCTGCGCGCCGGCAGGTCGATGCGGAAATAGTGGCCGGAAAATGCGCGTTGATAACGAGGGTTGAGCCGGCTCGAATCCAGCACAAACCCCTCCGGGCCCTGAACAACGGCCATCAGCAGGCCTTCGGTCTCTTCCCGCAGGTCGGTGGCCAGGTTGCGCCGCAGGCCCGACTCGAACAGCCAGAGACTGCTCTGGACCAGCAACAGTCCGACCAGCAGCAGCACCGAGATAAGTCCGATACTGAGACTGCGCTGGATCGACTTCAAGGCGCGCCGCCGAAGCGGTAGCCCTGCCCGCGGCGGGTTTCGATCAGCTCGCGGCCGAGCTTGCCGCGCAGACGGTTGACGTGCACCTCGATGACGTTGGAGTCACGCTCGGTTTCGCCGTCGTAAAGGTGTTCGGCCAGCTGGGTTTTCGATATGAGCTGGCCGGGATGCAGCATGAAATAGCGCAGCAGCCGAAATTCGCCCGCGGTCAGTTCGATGTCCTGACCATCCTTGTGGCAGCGCTGGCGTGCTTCGTCCAGGGCTATTCCTCCTGCCTGTAGCAATGGCTGGTTGGCTACGCCGTGGGCGCGTCGCAGCAGCGCCTGGATACGCAGCAGCAGCTCTTCGGGATGGAAGGGTTTGGTCAAGTAGTCGTCGGCACCGGCTTTCAGCCCTTCGATGCGTTCGGCCCAGGAATCGCGGGCCGTCAGGATCAGCACCGGCGTCGCCAGGCCTCGGCTACGCCACGCGCGCAACACCTCGAGCCCCGGCTTGCCAGGCAGGCCAAGATCCAGAACGATCAGATCATAGGGTTCGCTGCTGCCCTGATAGTCGGCGTCGCGACCATCTGCCAACCAGTCGGTGGCATAGCCCTGACGCGTAAGGCTGGCGACCAGTTCATCGGCCAGCGGCACATTGTCTTCGACCAGTAACAGGCGCATCAGTCTTCTTCGTCCTTGAGCAGGCGACCGTCGCGCGCGTCCAGTTCCAGCTCGCGGGCGACGCCGTCTGCAGTCAGCAGTTCGATCTCGTAAACGTAGATGCCATCCTCTTCTTCCAGTTCGGCTTCCAGCAGCCGGGCGCCGGGGTGGCGCTCCATCGCCTGGTTCAGCAGGCTTTCCAACGGCTGGATCAGCCCCTCGCGACGCAGGCGCAGGGCTTCATCCTGATCCAGGTCGCGGCTCGCCACCGGAGTGGCGGCGAGCAGCAAGGTCAGTGGAATGATGAAAAGAGGGGCGGGTCGCATTAGTCGTCCTGATGGTCCTTGAGTACTTCGCCGGTCTTAGCGTCGAGCTCCAGGTCCCATTGCACACCTTTGTCGTCGCGCAATTCAACCTGATAGATGTGGCGACCGTATTCTTCTTCCAGCTCGGTTTCCTCGACGGTAGCCCCGGGGTGCTTGGCCAATGCAGCTTCGTTGAGTTTCTCGAAGGATTGGATGGTGCCCGCATCGCGCAGCTTCAAAGCTTCATCCGGTCCCAGATCGCGGGCCATGGCCAGGTTGGCGCCGAGGGCGAGGGTGGCGGCAGTGATCAGCGTAGTCAGTGTTTTCATGGTTTCGTTTTCCTGTGTGGGTTTCGACGATTCACAGGTTACGAGGCGCGGCTTACGCGAAACTGAACGAGGCGTCGTGAGACGGGGGCGCAGGTTGGCAGTAATCCTGGGCGCGGCATTGTCCAATACGGGGTACGTCCACCTGTTGCGGGAGGTCTGCCATGAAGATATTCCATTGCGTCACGCTCAGCCTGATATTGCTCGCCCCGCCTGCGCTGGCCCAGGATCTGCTCAAGCCTGAGGGGCCCACGGCTTCGCCGGAGATCAATGGCGGGCCCGCCACCGAGATGGTTTCCGAGCCGGTGATTCACGCCACTGGCACCATCGAAGCCCTGGATCGTGAGCGGGGTGTGGTGACCATCGTCCACGGCCCGATTCCCGCGCTGAAGTGGCCAGCAGCGACCATGGACTTCCAGGCTCGGCGCGAGCAGCTGGAGGGGCTTTCAACCGGTGATCAGGTTCGCATCAGCTTCCAGAGTGAGGGCGACGAAGCGGCTCTGGTGTCCATCGAGAAACCCTGAAAGGCGCATTCCAGACGAATTGCGATGAACCCTCGATGAGTGATGCTGCTCGTATGTAACAGGGCTGTCATACGCCCAACGCTCATTCAGCAGAGAGGATCGACCATGTATCACAAGAAACTGACCGCCGCGCTTGCCATTGCCGTACTGGGATCAGCAAGCGGCGTTGCGCTGGCGGATGAGCCCGGCGCGGACTGGATTACCTTCGAGCAGGCGATGGAAAAGGCCAAGGCCGCCGGTTATACCGAGCTGCATAGCCTTGAGGTCGACGACAAGAGCTGGGAAGGCACCGGCCTTAAAGCCGACGGTAAGAAGTACGAGTTCCAGATGGAAGGCAAGACCGGCAAAATCATGCTGGATGAGATCGACTAATCGTCGAACTCTACAGCTCGCCACGCGCTGTCAGGTCGCGGATGCGATCGGCAGTGCGGCATGCGATGGCCTGGATGGTCAGCGACGGGTTCACCCCGCCTGACGTCGGAAACACCGAGCCGTCGCAGATCCACAGGTTGCGAATGTCCCAGCTGCGGCAATCTGCATCGACCACGCTGTTGGCCGGGTCACTGCCCATCCGCACGGTGCCCATCAGATGCGCCGTACCGTCCGCTTCGCTCCATATGTCCTGCGCCCCTATGCCTTCCAGCCCCCGGCGCATGAAGTTGAGGGAATGGTCCACCAACCGTTGATCGTTATCGCCCATCGACCAGGTGACGCGTGCGATCGGTAGCCCGTACTGGTCCTTTTCTTCGGCCAGGGAAACTCGGTTGTGCTCCAGGGGGAGTGTCTCGCCGACGATTTTAAGCCCGACCTGATGGTTGTAGTGCGCCATCTCATCCACAAGCGCCTGGCCCCAGAGACCGTGGTTGCCGGTCTGGGTCGCGGCCCACGCAGCCGGCAATGGACCCTGACTCATGATCGCGTAGCCGCCATGGAAATCCTTGCCGCGGTCTTCGTAGTTCCAGTGTTCTGTAACCGCCAGCGACGGCGGCCCCTTGTACCAGCGGATCTCTTCGTCGACACGCCCCCAAACTGCCTGATTGGTGTGCACCATCAGGTTCTTGCCGACCAGACCGCTGCTGTTGGCCAAGCCCTCGGGGTAGCGTGAGTTGGCCGAGTTGAGCAGCAGCCGCGGCGTCTCGATGGCGTAGCCTGCGACCACTACATGCCGTGCGCGCTGGAAGCGCCACTCGCCGTTACGGTGGTAATGCACGCCGTTGGCGAGGCCATCGGCGTCCGTTTCGATGCGACCCACCATGGCCAGGTCGCGAATCTCTGCGCCGGCTTTCAATGCCCGTGGAATCCAGGTGTTCAGCACGCTCTGCTTGGCATTCGTCGAACAACCGGTGACGCAGAAGCCGCGGTAGACGCAGGGCGGCGCGTTGTCGCGCGGCGCCGAGAGCGTCGCCAGGGGTGTCGGTGCCCAGTCCACACCCATGGCTTCGCAGGCCTTGGCCAATGCCAGACCGGAGGCATTCACCTCATGCTGACGATAAGGGTAACGGGGGCGCTTCGGGCCCCATGGGTAGCGCACCGGACCGGCGATTTTCAGGGCCTGCTCGACCTCTTCGTAGTAATGCCACATCTCCTGCCAATCGATTGGCCAGTCGAACCCATAGCCGAGCAGCGAGCGTGACTTGAACCACTCCGGACGCATGCGCAGCGAAACCATGGCGAAGTGCACCGTGCTGCCGCCGACCGCTTTGCCGCTGTTGTTGGTGCCAAGCTTCAGCGGGTTTTCGCCGTCGCACAGGCGCTCGTCGGTCCAGAACAGTTTTTCCTGATGCGCCTCGTCAGAGGCGAATTCCTCCAGCGGTCGCCACCAGGCACCGGCATCGAAAGCGACCACAGAGAAGCCGGCCTCGGCCAGCTTGCAGGCGAGGGTGCCGCCGCCCGCGCCGGTGCCGACAATGGCGAAGTCGACCGGCTCGTGCTCCGGGTATTCGCGCATCGGCACCCAGCCTCGGCGATGAAAAACATCCGGTGCGCGACCGTCCCCGCCGCGTGGGTGGTAAAGGGCGTCGAGTAACGGATCAACGGACATGGCGGTTCAACTTCCTTGCTTTGGCTTCTTCGCCGGGATGAGCTTCGGCCGCTTCCCAGCTGTCGCGGCTGTCTTCGGCGAGGCGCACGTAACCACGTGGGCTGGCCGGGCCACCGAAGCCGAGCTCGTTCCAGGCGGTCGGGTGGCTGTAGTAAGCGGTGCTGATGTCGTGCACCACGCGATGGCTAAAGAAGGCGGCGGCCGGTACGCCCTGCCAGGCGTCGCTTGTGAGTTCGTCGCGCTGCATGGCGGCGATCAGTGCGTCCTGCTCGGCTGCGGCCAGCTCCGCGAAGCCGCGCTGATGGCTCAGTTGCGCTTCGCTGTCGAGGGCGTCGAGGCCGAGCGGCCAGGCTTGCTGTAACGGCGGCAAGCGCGCGTCACGGTAGCCATCGCCACGTCCCTCAGCGACCTTGAACTGCACCAGCGCGGCGACCGGTATCGGTGGTCGATCCTTTGGCTGCGGAACGATGCGATCACATAACGCCTCCAGCGTGCGTCGTTGCGTCGTGCTGAAAACGCCATTCTCGCGCGGCACCGCCAGGCGGCGGTCGACGACCTGACGGCTCGGCTCGTTCCACGACGGCCCCTGGCGTTTGCGCAGCACGTCGTAATCGGGGTAACGGTTGCTCATCATTTCCACCATCGGTATTGGGCGAGTTGTTTTTCCTCATCCAGTAGCGAATGCGCGGCCAGCCCGGCCAGTGCCAGGCCGGTGAAACTCGGCGGTGCCGGCAGCGGCGGGCCAGCCTGTAGATTCTGTCGCCAGTTACGCCAGCCGCCGTTGTTACGGGCGATACCCAAGGCGTGGAAGCCCGCGCCAGCGAAGCCCATGAACGCGGTGAAGCGCAGGACGAGGCGCGACGTCCAGCGCAGCCGCTTGCGCCGCGGGCTGGTCAGGGCGCTGGCTGCTAGCAGCGCGGCGGCGAGCGGCGGGGCGGTCACCGGCAGGTACATGGCCGGGTTCTGGAACGAACCGCGAAAGTGCAGCAGCCCGGCCTCGGCCGTGGTGCCGAGCAGGCCGGCCGCGGCCATCAGCGCGACGGATTTGCCGGCCGGTAAGCCCATGACGCGTGGTTCGGCGTCACCGCTGGTATCGCGTAGCTGTTCGCTGTAGTAGCCGAGCAGTCCGGACAGCACCAGCGCGGCGGGCGCGCCCAATGGCGCTGCATAAAAGAGGTTGCTCCAGCTCATGCCGCCTGGACGCTTGGTCACGTTGTAGAGATGAAAGCCAGCACCGATCAACCCGGTCAGGCCAGTCAATACGTAGATCGGGTCTCGCACCTTACTGGCGAAGGCGTCCGGGTCCTGCTGGCCTTGTCCACTGGCGAGCAGCGAGAGCGTCGAGGCCGCCAACGGCGTGTACATGGCGCGGTTCTGAAAGTCTCCCCGGTAGTGCTCCAGCGCGCTGTCCAGCGCCACCGAGGTAGCGAGTAAACCCGCGCCACGGTTCAGCGTACGCGCAGCGTCGACCATGGTGCCCTCGCTAGGGCTGAACAGCAGACCGCGTCCGCGTTTCTCGTGCTTCTGCCAGCTCAGTGCAGCGAGTCCTAGCGCAGTGGTTGTGCCAACTGCCAGTAGCCGGAGTTGCGTCCGTGAAACCATGAGACCCCCGTCAGATTGCGTAGCGGCGAGCATCGGCCTCGCGCAGCGTCAGACCGTGTCCCGGCCGTTCCAGGTCCGGCGCTATCCTGCCGTGTTCAACCTGTGGCGCTCCGTCGAACAGCATCGATTCGAGCCGGACGTGATCATGAAACCATTCCTGATGGCGAAAGCGCGGCGCGGCGCAGCAGGCGTGCAGGTGCAGCGCCGGGGCACAGTGCGCGGATAGGTCGAGATGAAAGGCTTCGCACAATCCGGCCGCTTGCAGGAAACCGCTCACGCCGCCGCAGCGGGTGAGGTCCGCCTGCAGCACATCCACCGATCCGTGCTCGACCAGGCGGCGAAAGTCATCGGGGGTGTAGGCATATTCACCTGCTGCGACATCCATTGGCTGCCCGCTGGCACCAAGGGCGTCCCGTACCTGCCGCAGCCCCACAAGGTCGTCGGAGCTGACCGGTTCCTCGAACCAGCTGACCTGTTGTTCAGCGATGCGGTAGGTGAAAGCGATGGCACTGCGCGGTGTATGGGCGCCGTTGGCATCGATGAACAGCCCGGCAGCGCCGATGGCTTCGCGTGCGGCGCGGACCCGTTCGGCATCGCGCAGCGCGTCGACACCGATCTTCATCTTCACCCAGCGGCAGCCGTCCTCTTGCACCCAGCGGCCCAGTTGCTCGCGCAGACGGCCATCGTCGTAGCTGGTGAAGCCGCCGCTGCCATAGACAGCGACGTCTTCGCGGCGCATGCCCAGCAGTTGCGCCAGCGGCAGATCGAGTAGCCGCGCCTTGAGATCCCATAGCGCCGTGTCCACCGCCGAGATGGCGCAGGCTGCGAGGCCGGAGCGCCCCAGGTTGCGCGCGCTTGCCCAGAGCCGTTCGTTGATCTGGCCAATGGCGAGCGCATCCGCATCTTCGAGTAGATCACGAAAATGCCCCTCGATCAGCCGCACCAGCGACGCGTCGGCATAGGTGTAGCCCAGCCCGGCCTGACCGCCGGCCTCGAGCTGCACCACCACCAGCGTGGTGGCGTCCCACTGGAAGGTGCCGTCGGCCTCGGGCGCATCGGTCGGGATGCGGTAGGCCGCCACCTGCATGCTGCGGATGGCGGCGTCCGGACGCTTGATCATCCCTTGTCCTTGTCTTCATCCTTGTCATGCCCAGGCATGAATTTGCTGAGCACCTGCTTGGCTGATTGCTTGATGATCCCGGCCTGATCCGGATCACCATGCAGCAGTACCGAGGCGTAAGCTTTGGCCTGTTCCAGCTTGATGTGCGGGGGCAGTGGCGGTACGTCCGGGTCGGTCTTGAATTCGATCAACACCGGCCGATCCGCCGCGAAAGCCTTGTCCCAGGCTGCCGCGACCTGATCCTCACGGTCGACGTAGATGCCGATCAGGCCAATGGATTCGGCGAAGCGGTGGTAAGGCACGTTGGGAATATCCTGCGACGCCTCGAATTTCGGGTCGCCCTCCATCACGCGCTGTTCCCAGGTGACCTGATTGAGGTCCTCGTTGTTGAACACGCAGCAGATCCACTGCGGGTTCTGCCATTCCTTCCAGTACTTGGCGACCGTGATCAGCTCGGCCATGTTGTTCATCTGCATGGCGCCATCGCCGACCATCGCCACTACCGGGCGATCCGGGTGACAGAACTTGGCGGCAATGGCATAGGGCACCGCTGCACCCATCGAAGCCAGGCCGCCGGAGAGCGAGCCCATCATGCCGCGGCGCATCTTCACATCGCGGGCATACCAGTTGGCGCAGGAGCCCGAGTCGCTGGTGATGATCGAGTAATCCGGCAGGCGTGGTGACAGCTCGAAGGCGACACGCTGCGGGTTGATCGGGTTGGCCTCCACCAGGGCTCGCTTCTCCAGCACGCTTTCCCAATCCATGCGCCACTCTTCGACGCGCTTGCGCCATTTGCGCTCGGTCTTCTCCTGCAACATGGGCAGCAGCGCGCGTAGGGTTTCAGCCGAGTCGCCCTGAAGATTCACTTCCATCGGATAACGGATGCTGAGCATGTCGGCCTTGAGGTCGATCTGCACGCCGCGGGCCTGACCTTCTTCAGGCAGGAATTCGGAGTAGGGGAAGCCCGAGCCGATCATCAGCAGGGTGTCGCACTCGGTCATCAGCTTGTAGCTCGGCTCCGTGCCCAACAAACCGATAGAGCCGGTGACCCAAGGCAGATCATCAGGCACGGCAGCCTTGCCCAGCAGCGCCTTGGCAACGCCAGCTCCGAGTTTCTCGGCCACGGCGATGACCTCATCGGTGGCATTCAACGCACCGGCGCCCACCAGAATGGCGACCTTCTTGCCGTCGTTGAGTACCTCGGCGGCACGCTGCAGGTCAGCTTCGTAGGGGACCATCTTCGGCCGCGTATAGCCGATGCCGGAATGCACGGCCCCGTGGGCGCGGGGAGGCTCGCTGTACTCGGCGTCCTGCAAGTCGCTCGGCAGGATGATGGTGGCGACCTTGCGCTCGCCCACTGCGGTGCGGATCGCCCGGTCGATCAAATGCCGAACCTGCGGCGGTGCGCTGGCCTGCTCGACGAACGCACCGGATACATCCTTGAAGAGCGCCGGCAGGTCGATTTCCTGCTGATAGTGGCTGCCCAGTGAGGTACGCGATTTCTGACCAGTGATTGCCAGCACCGGCATGTGGTCCAGTCGGGCGTCATAGAGGCCGGTAATCAGATGCGCCGCACCCGGGCCGGACGTGGCGATACAAACCCCCAGGCCGCCGTTGAACTTGGCGTCGGCCGAAGCCATGAACGCGGCCATTTCCTCATGTCGGGCTTGAATGAAACGGATCTTTTCGTTGGAGCGATTCAGCGCGCCGAACACACCGTTGATGCCGTCGCCGGGGTAGCCATAAATGCGACGCACGCCCCATTGGTAGAGGCGTTCGATTACGTAGTCACCGACTGTCATTGCCATGGAAACCTCGCGTGGTCTGGGCGTGAGCGTTCAGACACAAGGGGCTGGAACCTCAAGGCTGCCATCGTGCGCTGCGCAACGAAGCGGCCTTCGCAACCCCATGCCTGGCTGTTCACGTCTGGACCGGACTGTGCCCTGAGGGTTTCCCGAAAGTTCACTTGGGTGACGGACGAGCCTCTTCTTCGGCGCCGCGGCGGTAGGCAGAAAAGGTAGGAAGGGACTGCCGTCCTCGTCGCGGCTGAAATCGCTTCCGGCCGAGGACAGCCAACGGAACTGCCACGGCTCGGCTGCGATGTTGAAGTATCATTTCGCGCCTCTTCGTTCAGACGGTCGCCATGTCCATGCCTGCCCCCAACGCTCGCAGCACGCTGCATCTCCCCCAAGGCAACTGGGCGACGGTGCTCGACTGCCTGTGCGCGCATTTTCCGGCGATTGACCGAGACACCTGGGCTGATCGCTTCGTGCGAGGGCGGGTACTCGGCGCTGACGGGCAGCCACTGGAGGCGACGCATCCTTATCAGGTCGGGTTGAAGGTCTATTACTTCCGCGAGGTGCCGGACGAGAAGCCAATTCCCTTCGAGGAGCAGGTCCTGCACCTCGACGAGCACTTGCTGGTAGCGGACAAGCCGCACTTCCTGCCCGTGATGCCGGCTGGGGAATACGTCAACGAGACCCTGCTGGCGCGCCTGAGCAAGCGTGTGGAAAATCCAAATCTGGTGCCGATCCATCGCATCGATCGCCTGACTGCCGGGCTCGTGCTGTTTTCGACCAATCCCGAAAGTCGCGGGCGCTATCAGGCGTTGTTTCGCGAACGTAAGATCGACAAGCGTTACGAGGCGATCTGCCCGGCGCTGCCTGATCTGGACTTTCCGCGTGATGAACGCTTGAACATGATCGACGGCGAGCCTTTTTTCCTGATGAAGCGGGGCGACGGCGGACCCAACAGCGAGACGCGCATCGAGGTGCTCGAACGGCGCGGCGAGCTCTGGCGCTATGCGCTTTATCCAGTCACCGGGCGCAAGCATCAACTGCGTCTGCAGATGGCCACGCTGGGGGCCGGCATCTGCAACGACCCGTTCTATCCCGAACTGCTGGAACGCAGCCGCCGCGATCAGGACGACTACGCCAACCCGCTCAAGCTGCTGGCGCGTGGTCTGGAGTTTCAAGATCCGGTGACCGGTGAGCGGCGGCGGTTCGAGAGTCGGCTGCAGTTGGATTGGTAGTTTCCAGCGTTTCTTCGCCGCCTTCGCGGGGTGCCTTGGCTTCTGGATCGCCAGCAAGCTGGCTCCTACGGGAATAATCAGCATTGCAGATCGCGGAATTGGCGACCCGTAAAACCCGCCTCGGCGTGCCCAGCTGGTGCGTACGACCACCGCACCGCTTGTGTAGGAGCCAGCTTGCTGGCGATCCGCTTCCGCGCCAGTGTTGCAGCGCCTGCAAGGACGCCGCGCCTCGCACAACTGTGCAGCGTCGCGGCACCTTCTTGTCAGGTCCCAGTCGATATTCCTGTCCCCGCACCGAAGCGATAACGCCATGCCTGAAGGCCCATCCATCGTCATCCTTCGCGAAGAAGTTGCCGTATTCACCGGCAAGACCATCGAGCGCGCGGAGGGTAATAGCAAGCTCGACAAATCAAGCCTGGTCGGCCAGACGGTTCGCTCATTCCGCAGTTGGGGCAAGCACTTCCTGATCGAGCTGGACGACGTGTCCTTGCGTATCCACCTGCTGCTGTTTGGCAGCTACCGGATCAATGAGCGCAAGGAGTCGACGCCGCGCCTGAGCCTGGGTTTCCCGAACGGTGAGCTGAATTTCTACGGCTGCTCGGTGCAGTTCATCGAAGGCTCGCTGGACGAGGCGTACGACTGGAGCGCGGACGTCATGAGCGACGCCTGGGACAACCGCACAACGCTCAGGAAGCTGCGCAAACGGCCACGACTGCTCGCCTGCGATGCACTGCTGGATCAAACGCTGTTTTCCGGCTCCGGCAACATCATCAAGAACGAGGTGCTGTTTCGCACCCGCATCCATCCGCTTTCGCTGATCGGCGATCTCTCTGCGCCGAAGCTCAGGGAGCTGACGCGTGAGGTTCGCACCTACAGCTTTGAGTTCCTGCAGTGGAAGCGAGAGGGCACGCTCAAAGCGCACTGGCTCGCGCATACCAAAACCACCTGTCCGCGCTGCAAGATTCCCTTCGTCAAAGCCAAGTCGCTGGGCCGCAGCAAGCGCCGCGCTTTCTACTGTGAGCGTTGTCAGAAGCGCTACGGCGACAGTGATCAGGTATCGGTCGATGCACCCGTCGCTGAAGAGTAGCGATGCTTGCGGATATGCTTACGCCGTTCATTCGCTCTCGCTTTTCCTGATTCGAGGACTGCTCGTCGATGCGTACCGCGCTGCTGCTGCCCCTTATTGCTTTATTAGTTGTGACATCGATGGCCAGTGCGAGTGAGCCGTTGCTCGATCTGCGAGTCGGCGATGCTCGGCTCAAGGCAGAGTACGCGCGCACCCCGGATGAACGCGAACGCGGCTTGATGGAACGCACCGAGATGCCGGCAGACCACGGCATGTTGTTTCGCTTCGATGATTTTCGCCGGCACTGTCTATGGATGAAAAACACACCACTTCCCCTGTCTGCAGCCTTCATGGACGAGTCAGGGCGCATCGTTGACATCATCGACCTGGAGCCGTTGAGCACCGCAATTCGCTGTTCCCGCGAGCCGGGGCGCTATGCGCTGGAGGTGAATCAGGGCTGGTTCGAAAGTAACGGGATCGAGATTGGCGAGCGGTTGCGGGGAATACCGAGCGAGTAGTGGATCACTCTGCTGGTAGAAAAGGCTGTGGCCGTTTTCCACCCTACGTTAGGGCGGATAACGGCTCTGCCCTTATCCACTATGGTCATTACGCCCCCGCAGGCTTCAATCCAGCGGCAACTCCGTGGTCCGTTTCACCTCGCTCATCGCGATGTGTGAATGCGCTTCCTGCACATGGGGCCGCTGCAACAGTTGATCACGCAGGAAGCGTTCGTAGCTGTCGATGTCCTTGGCCACTACCTTGAGCAGGTAATCCGACTCGCCGGCCATCGTGTGGCACTCCAGCACTTCGGGATAACCCACTACCGCCCGCTCGAATTCGTCGAGGTTGCTGCGGCCATGGGCGGAGAGCTTGATGTTGACGAACACCGTCATGTTCAACCCGAGCTTCTTCGGGTTGAGCAGGGCGACCTTGCGTTCGATCAGTCCTTCTTCCTGCATGCGATGAATGCGGCGCCAGCACGGCGATTGCGACAGCTCGACCTTTTCCGCCACCTCGGCGGCGGACAAGTCGGCGTTGTGTTGCAGCAGCAGCAGAATCTTGCGATCGATGCTGCTCAGCGGGGTCTGCATGGTTGTTCTCTTTTTGTTGTTGTTGGTGGATGGATCATGCACGGGATCGCACTTACACCGCAAAAGTAGAAAGAAAATCTCTCTTCGTCACGGCCAGACTTTTATCCAACGCGCAACGGTGGGGTGATCCCCTGCTGTGTGCTGGCGTGGGAAAGCTTTCCGTGCAGCTCCCACAGCCTTGTTAGGCGGATGGCTTAAGAAGCCGTCCAGACTCCGATAAAAACAAACAGGAGCGCCACATGTCATTGGCCGAGATCCGCCTGGATGACAAGTACCGGCTCGCAACCGGACATCTGTACCTCACCGGCACCCAGGCGCTGACCCGTCTGCCCATGCTGCAGCATCAGCGCGACCAGGCTCAGAACCTGAACACCGGTTGCTTTATCTCCGGCTACCGCGGCTCGCCGCTGGGCATGCTGGACAAGAGCCTCTGGGAAGCGCGCGATTTCCTCAAGCAGAACGCCATCCACTTCCAGCCGGGCCTCAACGAGGAGCTGGCCGCGACGGCGGTCTGGGGCAGTCAGCAGACCAACCTGTTTCCCGGTGCCAAATACGACGGCGTGTTCGCCATGTGGTACGGCAAGGGGCCGGGTGTCGACCGTTCCGGCGACGTCTTCAAGCACGGCAACGCGGCCGGCGTCTCGCCCCATGGCGGTGTGTTGCTGCTGGCCGGTGATGACCACGGCTGCAAATCTTCGACACTGCCGCACCAGAGTGAGCACGCGTTCATTGCCGCTTCGATCCCTGTGCTGAACCCGGCGAACGTTCAGGAAATTCTCGATTACGGCATCATCGGCTGGGAGCTGTCGCGCTATTCCGGCTGCTGGGTAGCGCTCAAGACCATCGCCGAGAACGTCGATTCATCCGCCGTGGTGGAGGTCGACCCGCTGCGGGTGAAGACGCGTATCCCGGATGATTTCGAACTGCCCGAAGACGGCGTGCACATCCGCTGGCCGGACCCGCCACTGGCGCAGGAAAAACGCCTAAACCTGTACAAGATCTACGCGGCGCGGGCCTTTGCCCGGGCCAACAACCTGAATCAGGTGATGCTTGATTCGCCGAACCCGCGCTTGGGCATCATCACCACCGGCAAGAGCTACCTCGACGTGCGCCAGGCACTGGACGACCTCGGTCTGGACGAAGCGCTGTGCGCCTCGGTCGGCCTGCGAGTGCTCAAAGTCGGCATGAGCTGGCCGCTGGAGCCGGTCTCGGTGCACGAGTTCGCCCAGGGTCTCGACGAGATTCTGGTGGTCGAGGAAAAGCGCAGCATTCTCGAAGACCAGCTCACCGGGCAGCTCTACAACTGGCCGCTGAGCAAGCGCCCGCGCGTGGTTGGCGAGTTCGACGAGCAGGGTAATTCGCTGCTGCCGAACCTCTCCGAACTGACGCCTGCGATGATCGCCCGGGTGATCGCCAAGCGCCTCGCACCGATCTACACCAGCGACAGCATCCAGGCGCGTCTGGCGTTTCTGTCGGCGAAAGAAAAGGCACTGGCGGCACGCAGCTACGACACTGTACGCACGCCGCATTACTGCTCCGGCTGCCCGCACAACAGCTCCACCAAAGTACCGGAAGGCAGCCGCGCCTCGGCCGGCATCGGCTGTCACTACATGGTGCAGTGGATGGATCGACGCACCGAGACCTTTACCCAGATGGGCGGGGAGGGCGTCAACTGGATCGGCCAGGCGCCGTTCACCGAAACGCCGCACATGTTCCAGAATCTTGGCGACGGCACCTACTTTCACTCCGGCAGCCTGGCCGTGCGCGCCGCGGTGGCCGCCGGGGTGAACATCACCTTCAAGATCCTCTACAACGATGCGGTGGCCATGACTGGTGGCCAGCCCATCGACGGTGAACTGCGGGTCGATCAGCTCAGCCGGCAGATCGCCGACGAGGGTGTCAAACGCATCGCGCTGGTCAGCGACGAGCCGGACAAGTACCCGACCCGCGAAACCTTTGCGCAGATCACCAGCTTCCATCACCGCCGCGATCTGGACGCCGTGCAGCGTGAGTTGCGCGAGTTCAAGGGCGTCTCGGTGATCATCTACGATCAGACCTGTGCCACGGAGAAGCGCCGCCGGCGCAAGCGCGGCAAGCTGGAAGATCCGGCCAAGCGCGCCTTCATCAATCCCGCGGTGTGCGAGGGTTGTGGCGACTGCGGCGAGAAGTCCAACTGCCTGGCGGTGATGCCGTTGGAAACCGAGCTGGGGCGCAAGCGCGAGATCGATCAGAACGCCTGCAACAAGGACTTTTCCTGCGTCGAAGGCTTCTGCCCGAGCTTTGTCACCGTGCATGGCGGCGGGCTGCGCAAACCGGAGGCCATGGCCGGCGGCATCGAGGGCGACCAGCTGCCCGAACCGCAGCATCCGACGCTGGATCGGCCCTGGAACGTGCTGATCCCCGGTGTTGGCGGCAGCGGCGTCACGACGCTTGGCGCGCTGTTGGGCATGGCTGCGCATCTGGAAGGCAAGGGCTGCACGGTGCTCGACCAGGCCGGGCTGGCGCAGAAGTTCGGCCCGGTGGTGACGCACATCCGTATCGCCGCCAAGCAGGACGACATCTACGCCGTGCGCATCGCCGCTGGTGAAACGGACCTGCTGCTGGGTTGCGATCTGGTGGTGGCTGCCGGCGAGGATTCGCTGACCCGCCTCAACGATCAGATCAGCCATGCGGTGATCAATAGCCATGAGTCGGCGACTGCCGAATTCACCCGCAACCCCGATGCTCAGGTGCCGGGCAAGGCCATGCGCGAAGCGCTGATGGATGCGGTGGGCGCCGAAAAGACCCATTTCATCGACGCGACCTATCTGGCCACTCGGCTGCTGGGCGATAGCATCGCCACCAACCTGTTCCTGCTGGGCTTTGCCTATCAGCAAGGGTTGTTGCCGCTGTCTGCCGAAGCCATCGAGAAGGCCATCAGCATCAACGGCGTCGCCGCAGAGCTGAACCAGCAGGCGTTCCGCTGGGGCCGTCGTGCGGCACTGGAGCGCGAGGCGGTCGAGAAGCTGGCGCGTCCGGTGGAAATGGCGGAGCCAAGCCTGGCCGGGCCAATCTGCCAAACCCTGGAAGAGATCGTCGACTGGCGCGTGAACTTCCTTACCAAGTACCAGAGCGCGGCCTATGCCAAGCGCTATCGCTCGATGGTCGAGCGTGTGCGCGCGGTGGATACCGCCGATGACCTGGCGCTCTCGAAAGCCGTGGCGCGTTACTACTTCAAGCTTCTTGCCTACAAAGACGAGTACGAAGTGGCGCGGCTGTACAGCGAGCCGGAGTTCCGCCAGCAGCTCGAGGCGCAGTTCGAAGGCGACTACAAGCTGCAGTTTCACCTGGCACCGGCCTGGCTGGCCAAGCGCGACAGCACCACTGGCGAGCCGCGCAAGCGTGAACTCGGGCCTTGGGTACTGAACGCCTTCAACGTGCTGGCCAAGCTGAAGTTCCTGCGCGGCACGCCGTTGGACGTGTTCGGCTACGGCCATGACCGCCGTGTCGAACGCGAACTGATCAGCGAGTACGAGCGCAACCTTGATCAGCTGCTGGCTCAACTGAAGCCGAGCAACTACCGCACGGCCGTAGCCATTGCTGCACTTCCGGAACTGATCCGCGGTTACGGCCCGGTGAAGGAGCGCTCCATCGCCAAAGCCCGGCAACAGGAGAAGTTGCTCAAGGAGCAACTGAACCGCGGCGACGAGGTGCAGACCGTGCGGCTGTTCGAGCCGGCGGCCTGACCGCCATGGCGCTGGGCGCTCGTTGAGTAGGTCCGAGGTGTTCGGTGGGCTAAAGCCCACCCTACAGAACTAGCGGAGTACAGGCTTTTGGTGGGCTGAAGCCCACCCTACGGCCAGGCCGCGACGACGAGCTGCAGCTTTGTAGGGTGGGCTTTAGCCCACCGTTTCCCAATACGCCGCACAGAACATTGAAGGAGCCTGCACAGCAGGGCTCTCGACAGAACAACAAAGAGGAATCCGCAATGTCCGTTTTCACCCATCCCGATTTCGATCACCACGAACAGGTCGTGTTTTGCCACGACAAGTCATCGGGCCTGCGCGCGATCATCGCCATCCACAACACCACGCTCGGCCCGGCGCTGGGCGGCTGCAGGATGTTCCCCTACGCCAGTGACGACGATGCTGTGCGCGACGTGCTGCGCCTGTCTCGTGGCATGACGCTGAAGTCTTCCCTGGCCGGGCTCAAGCTCGGCGGCGGCAAGGCCGTCATTATCGGCGACCCGCATACCGGCAAGAGCCAGGCGCTGCTGCATGCCATGGGCGATTTCGTCGACAGCCTTGGTGGTCGCTACATCACCGCGGCCGATTCCGGCACCGGCGAGCCGGAAATGCAGGCCTTCGCCCAGCGTACCCGCCACGTCATCGGTGCGACGCCACGGACCACGCTCGACGGCAGCATCGCCAGTGGCGACCCCTCGCCGTCCACCGCGCTGGGTGTGTTCGTCGGCCTGCGCGAGGCGGTGCGTCAGCGTCTGGGTCGTGACGATCTGACCGGTCTCAAGGTCGCGATTCAGGGTGTTGGCCATGTGGGAATGGGACTGGCGCGGCACCTCAAACAGGCCGGTGCCGAGCTGTGGGTCTGCGACATCTTCGATGCTAACGTGCGTCAGGCCATGGAGGAGCTGGGTGCCAACGCGGTGCGCCCGCACGACATCTACGGGCTGGACGTCGATGTGTTCGCCCCTTGCGCCATGGGCGGCATCCTCAACGCCGAAACGCTGCAGACCCTGCGTGCGCCGATAATCGCCGGTGCGGCGAACAATCAGCTGGCGAACCCCGAGATCGGCGTCGAGTTGCAGCGGCGCAACCATCTCTACGCCCCGGACTACGCGATCAACGCCGGCGGAATCATCGACGTGTACTACCAGCGCGTCGGTGGCAGCGCGGCGCAAAGCGATGCGCACATCAGAGGCATCGCAGAAACCCTTCGCGAAATCTTCGAGCGCGCTGCCAGCAGTGGTGAGTCCACTTCGATCGTCGCCGATCGATTGGCGCAGGAGCGGCTTGGCGGCGTGCACGCAGTGCCACAGCAGCCGCAGCGCCTGCAGGCGTAACGAGCATGAGGGCGGCCCAGTGCCGCCTGTTTTGTTTTCGGCAGCCCGAGCCGTTCTGCCGAGCGTGTGCAAATCCCTGACAAAAACAACAAGCAGGAATCCGCAATGACTGACAAAAGCAGTATTGCCGCCGGTACTCTCGGTGGCGCCTCCGTTCGTACTCAGCAAAGCGCCGCGCGTGGCCTCTGGTCCTCGCGCTGGGTGTTCTTTCTGGCCGCTACCGGTTCCGCGGTCGGTCTCGGCAATATCTGGAAATTCCCCTACATCACTGGCGAGAACGGTGGCGGCGCCTTCGTGCTGGTCTATCTCGGCTGCATCCTGCTGATCGGCATTCCCTTGCTGATGGCCGAAGTGATGATCGGCCGCCGCGGTCGGCAGAACCCCGATGGCGCGGTGGCTCGCCTGGCCCGAGAGGCCGGTGCCAACACCAAATGGCGCGTTGCGGGTTGGCTCGGCGGCTTGACCGGCTTTCTCATTCTCAGCTTCTACCTGGTGGTGGCTGGTTGGGCGCTGTCCTATATCCCGACCACGCTCAGCGGGACTTTCAGTGGCGTAGGTGGTGATGCCAGCGGAGAGGTATTCAACGGCTTGCTGGCCAGCCCGATGCGGTTGATCGTCTGCGGCACGCTGGTGCTGGCGGCGACCATGCTCATCGTCGGTTTCGGCGTGCGCGGCGGGCTGGAGCGCTCGCTGCGGTTCCTGATGCCGGGTCTGTTCGTGCTGCTGCTAGGGCTGGTCGGTTATGCCGCAGTCACGGGCGAATTCCTGCAGGCGCTAGCATTTCTCTTCGTGCCGGACTTCTCGGCATTGACCGCCACCAGCGTGCTGATTGCCCTGGGGCATGCCTTCTTCACGCTCAGCCTCGGTGCGGGCGCAATGATGGTTTATGGCTCCTACCTGCCAGAAGGCACCTCGATCGCCAAGACCTCGGTACTGGTGGCGCTGGCTGACACCGTCGTCGCGCTGCTGGCCGGTATGGCGATCTTTCCACTGGTGTTCGGCAACGGTCTGGAGCCGGGCGCCGGGCCGGGGCTGATCTTCGTTACCCTGCCCATCGCCTTCGGCCAGATGCCGCTGGGCCAAGTGGTTGGCGGGCTGTTCTTCGTCATGCTGGTAATCGCCGCGCTGACCTCGGCGATCTCCCTGAGCGAACCGAGTATTGCCTGGATGACCGAGCGCTTCGGCCTGAGCCGCCTCAAAGCCGTGCTGATCAGTGGCGGCCTGCTCTGGGTGCTGAGCCTGGGCAGCGTCTTCTCCTTCAACCTCTGGGCCGACTACCAACTGTTCGGCAAAACCTTTTTCGACAGCCTCGACTACCTCACTACCAACTGGCTGATGCCGTTGGGCGGGCTGATGACGGTGCTGTTCACCGGTTGGGTGATGAAGGAGCAAACGGTGCGCGATGCCATCGGTATTCGACACGGCGGGTTGTTCCGCGCCTGGTGGTTGCTGCTGCGCTTCGGTACGCCGCTGGCGATCGTGCTGGTGTTCCTCAACTTGAGCG
Source organism: Pseudomonas sp. NPDC077408 (assembly GCF_050269105.1). Lineage (NCBI taxonomy): Bacteria > Pseudomonadati > Pseudomonadota > Gammaproteobacteria > Pseudomonadales > Pseudomonadaceae > Pseudomonas > Pseudomonas sp. NPDC077408. The sequence goes on along the minus strand of NZ_JBNNHS010000009.1, from coordinate 22,942 downwards.
GGCTGATCTAGGGGAAGCGCAGTCGCCGTCGCGTTACGCACAATATGGGTGGTGAAGAGGGGCGGTGCGACCTGCTGTCGCACCGCGCCGTCAGGTTTTCGTTACGCGCTCACCGACGCAACCTTGCACTGCGGCGCCCGCGACGGGCCGTAAAGAAAACCTTCCAGCCCCAGCGCGTTGAAGCAGCGAGCCGCGCTACCGGCGGGCTTGTGCACCCCGTCGGAGTGGTTTGTTATGGAGGCGGCCAAGCCGATCCTGCGGTCTTGCGATCATTGATCGCCAGGGCTGCGGGGACGGTCAAAGGATATTGCCCGCCACAGAGAAACACGTACTGGGAGCGTTATGAGCAGTGAAACAACCACAACGGCCGGTTCGTCGCCCACGCTGAAACTCTACGGCTACTGGCGATCCAGCGCCGCCTACCGGGTACGCATCGCGTTGAACCTCAAAGGCCTCGCCTTCGAAAACTTGCTGGTGCATCTGGTCAAGGACGGCGGCCAGCAACGCTCAGCCGACTACAAGGCGCTCAATCCGCAGGGGCTGGTGCCCTTGTTGGTCGATGGCGACGAGCGCATCAGCCAGTCGCTGGCGATTCTTGAATACCTGGAGGAGGTCTTTCCGCTTCCGGCGTTGCTGCCGGATGACCCAGCCGACCGTGCTCGGGTGCGCTCGCTGGCGCTTCATATCGCCTGTGACCTGCATCCGCTGAACAACCTGCGCGTGTTGCAGTACCTCAGCGGCCCGCTGGGCATTGCGGACGAGGCGAAGCAGCGGTGGATCCAGCACTGGATTCACACGGGCCTCGCTAGCGTCGAAGAGGGGTTGGCCGCGTTCGACGGCAAGCTGTCACTTGGCAGGCGGCCGGGTTATCTGGAGGCATGCCTGATTCCTCAGGTATACAATGCGCGCCGTTTTGCCTGTGACCTAAGCCAATACCCGCGCATTCTGCAGATGACCGAGCTGTGCGAATCCCTCGAAGCTTTTGCCAACGCAGCTCCGGAGGTGCAGCCCGACGCTCAATAGGTTTATCCGCCTTGCACTCCGTCGCGTCATGAGCGCGGCGGGTTCGATTCCGTCACAGATAACAACAAACAGGTGACGCATGACCCGTGAAAAACCCAAGAACCTCTGGCTCTCCCGCTGGGGCTTCATTCTTGCCGCGACCGGCTCTGCAGTCGGCTTGGGCAACATCTGGAAATTCCCCTACATCACCGGTGAGTACGGCGGCGGCGCCTTCGTACTGATGTACCTGGCGTGCATTTTCGCCATCGGTGTGCCTGTGATGATGACCGAGATCGCCATTGGTCGCCGTGGCCGCGGCAGCCCCATCGATGCGGTCGGCCGTACGGCGCAGGAAAACGGCAGCAGCCCGCTTTGGAAAGGCATCGGCCTCATGTCCATGTCGGCCGGCTTTCTAATCCTTTGCTTCTATGTAGTGGTGGCCGGCTGGGCCTTTGCCTATACCCTGAAGATGCTCGATGGCTCACTTGCCGCCAGTTCCGTAGACGGGCTGGCTCAGGTGTTCGAGGCGCACAACGCCAACCCCTGGCAGCTGGGCGGCTGGAGCGTGCTGGTTACTTTGTTGACCTTATGGATCGTGGCCAAAGGCGTTCAGGCAGGCATCGAGCGCGCAGTGAGCTGGATGATGCCGGGCCTGGCGGTGATGCTGTTGATTCTGGTCGGCTATGCGTTCACCAGTGGCGGCTTCGATCAGGGCTTCGCTTTCCTGTTCAGCTTCGATACCTCCAAGCTCACCGGTGAGGCGCTGCTGACGGCTCTGGGTCACGCGTTCTTTACGCTCAGTCTGGCAGCCGGGGCCATCATGACCTATGGCTCCTACCTGCCCGATGGGCAGTCCATTGCCCGCACTACCTTTGTGGTGGCCATCGCCGATACCTGCGTTGCGTTGCTGGCGGGGCTGGCGATTTTTCCGATCATTTTCGCCAACGGGATGGACCCGAGCGCCGGGCCGGGACTCATCTTCATGAGCCTTCCGCTGGCCTTCCAGCAGATGCCATTCGGCACCGCCTTCGGCGTCCTGTTCTTTGCCATGGTCTCGCTCGCTGCGATGACTTCGGCCATTTCGATGATCGAAGCCACGGTGGCCTACCTCAATGAGAAACATGGCATCAGTCGCCTCAAGGCTGCCATGGCCGCAGGCGCTGTGCTGCTGGTGATCAGCATGCTGGCGATGCTGTCGTTCAACCTGATGGCTGGCTGGACGCCCATGGGTAAAAACTTCTTCGACTGGCTCGACTACCTCACCTCGCGTTGGATGATGCCGCTGGGCGGGATCTTCACCGTAATCTTCGCTGGTTATGCGCTGCGCAGCGAAATCATGCGCGACGAGCTGGACCTGCCGCCGCTGGGCTATGCGCTGTGGCTGTTCATGGTCCGTTATGTCTGCCCGGTGCTGATCACCATGGTGTTCCTGCACGCCCTCGGCTGGCTAGGCTTCGACCCACTGGTGCGCTGGTACTGGATTGCCGGAGCCATCGGTGCGCTGACTATCCTCGGCGAAGGGTTGCGACCTCGCGTTCTGCCGGCGCTGACTGGGCGCAAAGCCTGATCATCAGCACAGATTCGATCTAGGCGACTAAGCGGCACTTCCGGCAACGGAAGTGCCGTTTTTGTAAGTGGATTGCAGGCGAGTCGGCGAATGGCCTGTTGACCAATACCCGCGCTGGTACTGGCTTTGCGACAGACGGTGGTCTAAAGGTCTTTTAGGCGGTGCCGATAGTTTGATCAGCGCAAGGACGCTTAAACAGAAAACGGATCTTCGTATTGACCTAGATCAGTGTCCGGATCCGCGCCCATGCCCAGCCGTCTCAAGTTCAGCCACAAGATACTGCTCGCCGCGTCACTCGTTGTGATCGCGACTTTCGCCCTGTTCACGCTGTTCAACGATTATCTGCAGCGCAACGCGATTCGCGACAACCTCGAAAGCTACCTGAATGAGATGGGCGATGTGACCGCCCATAACATCCAAAACTGGCTGTCCGGTCGGATCCTGCTGGTGGAAAGCGCTGCGCAGTCCATCGCCAACGACAGCTCCGATCAGGGCGTGGTGGCTCTGCTCGAACAGAAGGCGCTCGTCTCGACCTTCGGCTTCACCTATCTGGGCGAGCAGAACGGCCGCTTCACCATGCGTCCGGAAGACGAAATGCCCGCCGGGTACGATCCGCGCACCCGCCCCTGGTACAAGGACGCGGTGGCTGCTGGCGGAACGACCCTTACCGAACCCTATGTCGACGCGGCTACGGGTGAGCTGATCATCACGATTGCCACCCCTGCACGCGAGGGTAGTCGGACTGTTGGCGTGGTGGGCGGTGACCTGGGCTTGCAGGCGCTGGTGGACATCATCAACGCGCTGAACTTCGATGGCATGGGCTATGCCTTTCTGGTCAGCGGCGACGGCAAGGTGCTGGTCCACCCGGACAAAAGCAAAGTGATGAAAACACTGGCTGAGCTGTATCCGCAGAACACCCCGTCCCTGACTAAAGGGCTGAGCGAAGCGGAGCTGGACGGCCAGGCGCGCATTCTCAGTTTCAGCCCGGTTCCCGGCCTGCCTTCGGTGACCTGGTATGTCGGCATTTCCGTGGAGAAGGAAAAGGCTTACGCGGCGTTGTCGAGTTTCCGTACCTCGGCGCTCGTTGCCACTGTCATCGCTGTGGTGTTCATCATGGTCCTGCTGGGCATGCTGATCCGCGTGTTGATGCGGCCACTGACCGACATGGGCCGCGCGATGAGCAATATTGCCGAAGGCGAGGGCGACCTGACCCGCCGCCTGACAGTGCAATCGCAGGACGAATTCGGCACGCTGGCGCTGGCCTTCAACCGGTTCGTCGAGCGTATTCACGGCTCGATTCGCGACGTGGCCTCGGCTACCGAGCAGGTCAACGAAGTGGCGCAACGTGTACTGGCCGCCTCCAATTCGTCGATGCTCAATTCCGACGAGCAAGCCAGCCGCACCAACAGCGTCGCAGCGGCGATCAATGAACTCGGCGCCGCCGCGCAGGAGATCGCCCGCAATGCGGCCGACGCTTCGCAGCAGGCCAGCGGTGCCAGCCATCAGGCCGAAGACGGTCGCAAGGTGGTCGAGCAGAACATCGAGGCCATGAAGCGGTTGTCGAGCAACATCAGCGCGTCCTGCCAACAGATCGAGGCGTTGAACACCCAGACGGTTGGCATCGGTCAGATTCTCGACGTGATCAAGGGTATTTCCGAGCAGACCAACCTGCTGGCGCTCAACGCAGCCATCGAGGCGGCGCGTGCCGGTGAAGCCGGGCGCGGCTTTGCGGTGGTGGCTGATGAGGTGCGCAGCCTGGCGCATCGCACCCAGACCTCGGCGCAGGAAATCCACGGCATGATCGAGAAGCTACAGGTTGGAGCGCGTGATTCGGTCAGCACCATGACCGAGAGTCAGCGTCAGAGCGAATCGAGCGTCGGCATCGCCAACCAGGCCGGTGAGCGCCTGGGCAGCGTGACCCTCGCCATCGGCGAGATTGATGCGATGAACCAGTCGGTCGCGACCGCCACCGAAGAACAGACCTCAGTGATCGAGTCGCTGAACATGGACATCACGGAGATCAACACGCTGAACCAGGAGGGGGTCGAGAACCTGCAATCCACCCTTCGGGCCTGTGGAGATCTTGAGCAGCAGGCTGCGCGGCTGAAGCAACTGGTGGGGAGCTTCAGGATCTGATCTGGTGTTGGGTGAGAAGGGCGCTTCGGCGCCCTTTTTTGTGCCCGTCTGTATCCGCCACTTATGTAGAAGCGAAGGGAGACGCCTAGGCTTGATCGGGTGGTCGCGGCGCGCTCATCTTGGTACGGCGCCGCCCTGTCGTAGGCCCCTAACCTCAGGTTTCGCCCTGCTGGGCGACTCACTTTTTTCAATTACCAAAAAAGTAAGCAAAAACGCTTGCCCCTGCATCCGGCCCCGGCTGCGCCGGGGTTCCCTCGCTCCGGTGTCGCTCCAGGGGCGCGCGGCGACGGGCCATCCATGCCGATGGCGGCCCCGACCCAACGCCGCTCTCGCGGCATCCATGCCGCTCAACCCCTTCCACGCCACCTGCGCTCGGCCTCCTGAAAGGGGCGATTCGTGGTGTCTGTTGGGGCGTGCAACGAGGCGGTTTTAGCGGCTATATGTAGGGTGGGTAACGCGAAGCTTACCCACAGCTTTTGGTGGGCAAGGTCCGTTATCAATCGTGGTACCGAGCGCTGTGGAAAATGCTTCGCAGTTTTCCACCCTACGAAGCTAAAGGGAGGCGAGATCTAGTCGCTTGGCAACTCTCAACGTAACAAATATAGACTTTGCCTTTTTGCTGATGAACAGACTATCAGACGATGCCGAACGCCCCTTTCAGGAGGCCGAATGGAATTGCTGCGTAGAGGGGCGAGCGGCATGGATGCCGCGAGAGCCGTGAAGGGCCATGGATGGCCCTTGCGCGGCGACCCTCGGAGTAGCGATGGAATGAGGGAAGTCGAGCTCAGCGAGACCCGGATGCAGGTGCAAGACCTTTTGGTTCCTTTTGGGGCAATTGCCAAAAGGGACTCGCCCAGCAGGGCGAAACCAATGCCTCGGCTGACCTTGGAAACCGGGTCATACGCAGCTAACCCAAGCTCAAACAGTCCGTGGGCTCGGGGGCGGAACTTGGGGCGGCCCCAAAAGTGCGTGCTGCGCTGCCCATCACCGTGCGCAACACAACGGCATTGACCCATTCCCCACCCCCATGGTCGAGATGAATCAAGGGCCTGCATTCGGGCCCCCAATCAAAGGAGACCCCATGAAAGTTCTCATTGTGCTCACATCCCACGACAAGCTCGGCGACACCGGCAAACCCACCGGCTTCTGGCTCGAAGAATTCGCCGCCCCTTACTACGTCTTCAAGGACGCTGGCGCTGAAATCGTCCTCGCCTCACCCAAGGGTGGTCAGCCGCCGCTGGATCCGAAAAGCGATGCGCCGGACGCCCAGACCGAGATGACCCAGCGCTTCAAGAACGATGCCGAGTCCCAAGCGCTGCTTGCCAACACGCACAAGCTGGACGAGGTATCGGCAGCGGACTTCGATACGGTCTTCTATCCCGGCGGTCATGGCCCGATGTGGGACCTGACGGGCAATGCGACGTCCATCGCCCTTATCGAATCCTTCATCAAGGCACGCAAGCCCGTAGCGGCGGTCTGCCATGCGCCTGCCGCGCTGGTACAGGTGCGCGGCGTGGACGGTGAATACTTGGTTAAAGGCAAGCGCGTCACCGGCTTTACCAATACCGAGGAGGAGGGGGTACAGCTCACTGAGCTGGTGCCCTTCCTGCTGGAAGACAAGCTAAAGGAGATCGGTGGCGACTACAGCAAGGGGCCGGACTGGTCGTCCTATGTGCTGGTCGATGGCCTGCTTGTCACAGGCCAGAACCCGGCGTCCTCGGAAGAGGCCGCACGCGAGTTGCTTAAACTGTTGAAGGCCGGCTGAACCGGGCTCAGCTCGACAGTCCGCCCGGCCACGCCAGGGAATCGGCGTGGCTGCAGCTCTCGAACAGTGGTTTGCTGAACAGATAGCCCTGCATCAGGCTGATGCCCAGGTCGCGCAAAGCCTTGCATTCATCCGGCGTTTCCACGCCCTCAGCGATCACCTGGATACCCAGCTCGTTGCAAATGCCCACCGTGCCGCGGACGATGGCCTGGCGCGAGCGGCTCTGGTCGATGCTTCGGATCAGATCCATGTCCAGCTTGATGAGGTCGGGCTGGAAGTCGGCAAGCAGGTTGAGCCCTGCATAGCCGGCGCCGAAGTCGTCAATGGCCGTGAGAAAGCCGATGCGCTGGTACTCTCGAAAAACCTCGGTCAGCCACTTCGCATCGCTGACCCGCTCGCCTTCGACGGTTTCGAAAATGATGCGCTCGATGGGGAAATCGTGCGCCCGGGCAGCTTCCAGCGTCGTCCGGATGCACAGTTCCGGCCGGTAGATGGCGTTGGGCATGAAGTTGATCGACAGCCGGCTCTGCATGTTCAGCTTGGCGGCGGTCTTGATGGCTTTAACCCGGCAGGCCTGATCGAAGCGAAAGCGGTTCTCCTCGGTGACTTGCGCCAGCACGCTGGGGGCCGGCTCGCCATTGACGCCGCGCACGAGCGCTTCGTGCGCAAAAATCTCGCGCTTGGCAATGTCCACAATCGGTTGATAGGCGTAACTGAAGCCAAACCCGAGGCGCTCGCCGCTGGCGCAGCTGGGGCAGGCGCCGTGGTCGCTGGCCGAATGGCAGCTGTATTCCGATGGGGCAGGGTTACCGTCTGTGTTGCTTTGAATCATGGGCGAACTCGCTCGAAACCTGTTGCTGAAAGATAGCGGCTAATCTGGCCGAGACTGGAGTCCGTTCGTCACCAGACGACCATTCCACAAGAATGACCAGGCGTCATAGTAGGACAGAAACTTAAGAGTGGTGGCCAAATGCTACGACATTAAGAATTAAGTCGAGTTCCTCTTTCCATAGTGAGCTTCGTCGTCGTGGCGGGGCCATCCGTTTCGGCAGGAATAAAAAAGGCCGGCATGACAGCCGGCCTCCTGTGCTTCGCCGCGGCGGCTTATGCCGTGACGCGGGCGATCGCGGCCGCCAATTGATCGAGCCGTGCGGCATCCAGCCCGGCGATATTCGCCCGTCCGCTTTCCACCAAATACACCGAATCGTCACGCCGCAGGCGCAGCACCTGGTCGGCGGTGAGGCCCGTGTAGGAGAACATTCCGCGTTGCTGCGCAATGTGCGCGAAGCGCTCGGCGAGGCCGTGCGGCGCCAGCGCCTCCACCAGACCCTGACGAAGCCCGGCGATGCGCTCGCGCTTGGCTGCAACCTCTTGCTGCCAGAGCTGGCGTAGTTCGCTGTTGGCCAGAATCGTCGCGACCACCGCAGCGCCGTGGGACGGTGGGGTTGACCAGAGATTGCGCGCCACCGAGGCAAACTGGCTGCTTACGTCGATCAGGGAACTGCCGTCTACCGTGACCGCAATCAGCGCGCCGGTCCGTTCGCGATAGAGGCCGAAGTTCTTCGAGCAGGAACTGGTGATCAGCACTTCCGGCAGCGCTTCGACGAACAGCCGTACCGCCCAGGCGTCCTCGTCCAGTCCATCGCCGAAGCCCTGGTAGGCGAAGTCGAACAATGGCAACAGCTCGCGGCGACGCACGATCTCCAGCACCTGGCGCCAGTCGCTCTGACTCAGGTCGTAGCCCGTGGGGTTGTGGCAGCAAGCATGCAGCAGCACCACGTCGCCGCTGGGAATCTGCTCCAGCGCGGCGAGCATACTCGGCACGTCGAGGCGGTTCTGCGCATCGACATAGGGGTAATGCTCGACCTTCAAGCGGGCAGCGGCGAACAGGGTTTCGTGGATCGGCCAGGTTGGATCGCTGAGCCAGAGGCTGCGCCCCGGTAGGCACTTGGCGATGAACTCGCCCACCAGCCGCAGGGCGCCGGTGCCGCCCGGTGTCTGGGTGCAGCCGGCGCGGTTTTCGACCAGCGCTGGCGAAGCTTCGCCGAGCACCAGACGCAACAGCTGTTCGCCGAACAGCGAATCACCATGCCCGCCGATGTAGCTTTTGGTCTGCTCACTGTCGATCAGCCGCTGCTCGGCGAGCTTCACGGCTTTGGGGATCGGCGTCAGGCCCAGGGCGTCCTTGTACACGCCAACGCCCAAGTCGAGCTTGGCCGGATTGGGATCGGCGCGATAGGCGTCCAGCAGGCCGAGTATCGGATCGCCGGGAACCCGCGCGACATCAGCGAAGTGTTTCACTTTCGGCCCTCGGCGGTTTTCGCGACCTCGTCGGTACGTGCGGCCATGATGAAGTCGTTGCGGTGCAGCCCTTTGATCGAGTGGCTCCACCAGGTCACGGTGACCTTGCCCCATTCGGTGAGCAGGCCCGGATGATGACCCTCGGCTTCGGCGATCTCGCCAACGGCGTTGGTGAAGGCCAGGGCGTGGCGGAAGTTCTTGAACAGGAAAACCTTCTCCAGCTCCATGTGGCCGTCACGGGTCTCGATGTTCCAGTCCGGAATCTGCTTGATCAGCTCGGCCAGTTCGTCATCGGAGACCTTGGGTGCGTCGGCGCGGCAGGCTTCGCAGTGGGCTTGGGTGAGGGCGGTCATGGTTGGGTCCTTGTGTGATCGGTTGGTTGAGTGGATCGGTGGGCTAAAGCCCACCCTACGTGGTGGGTTTTATCAGTTAAGCAGCGTAGGGTGGACAGCGCCGCAGGCTTGTCCATGCGTCGGGTTCGGTCCGCCGCGTTGCCGAGCAACGTAGGGTGGATAACGCCAGAGGCTCATCCACCAAACGGCCGAAACAACCCGCGCCGCCGGGAGACGTCGTTGGGGACGAAACCAACGCGTGGAAAATGCTTCGCAGTTTTCCACCCTACGCCGCTTTCGGCGGAAACTTTGGCTGGTGCAGGCCCAGCTGCATGGCGGTGCGTACGTGCGCCATGATGTCTTCATGGGCCACATCGAACAGTCGTTTGAGCTCGGGCAGAACGAAGTACACCGGCTGCAGGATGTCGATGCGATAAGGGGTGCGCATCGCTTCGACAACATCAAACGCCTGGCGCTCGGGCTCGTCGGAAAGGCTGTAAAGCGTTTCCTTCGGCGAGGAGAGGATGCCGCCACCATAGATGCGTTGGCCTGCGGAGGTATCCACCAGGCCGAACTCAATGGTCATCCAGTACAGCCGCGCCAGGTAGACGCGTTCTTCCTTGCTGGCCTTGAGACCGAGCTGGCCGTAGGTGTGGGTGAACTCGGCAAACCAGGGGTTGGTCAGCAACGGGCAGTGACCGAATATCTCGTGGAAGATGTCGGGTTCCTGCAGGTAGTCCAGCTCTTCCGGTGTGCGGATAAAGGTGGCTACCGGAAAGCGTTTGCTCGCCAGCAGCTCGAAAAAGGTCTGGAACGGAATCAGCGCTGGAACCCGCGCCACCTGCCAGCCGGTGGTCGCATCCAGCACGCGGTTGATTTCGCCCAGCTGGGGGATGCGGTCGTGGGGCAGGGCAAGCTGCTCGATGCCGTCCAGGTATTCCTGGCAAGCGCGGCCGTCGAGCAGTTTCAGCTGGCGTTCGATCAGCGTTTGCCAAACCGCATGTTCACTGTCCGGGTAGTGGATGTGACCTTGCGCATCCGGTTCGCGGGCAACGTATTTAGTGGCTTTCATCTGACCTCCTGAGCGGGGCGGCCGCCTGAGTCTTGTTTTTATGGATGCCTCATCTGATCGCGTTCAGCCTTCTCTGGCGACCCGGAAGAGGCCGCCCTGTGACAGTCTGCCTCTGATGTGTGTAACGAAATAATTACGAAGTGGCGCGCTTGCACAAAAATCGGCTTGCTCGGCTTCCCTTCTGTCAAATAATCTTGACGAAAATCAACGGCGATCCGCAGAAAACCCGGCGCCGCTCAAAACAACAAGCCAAAGGCACTCTTGCATGCGTATCAAGATTCACTGCCAGAACCGCATTGGCATCCTCCGTGACATGCTCGAACTGCTGGTCGCCTACGGCATCAACGTGGCGCGTGGCGAAGTGGGTGGCGAGCACGGTAACGCCGTTTACCTGCATTGCCCCAACCTGATGAACCTGCAGCTACAGGCGCTGCGACCGAAGATCGAGGCGCTGCAAGGCGTGTTCGAGGTCCGCAAGGTCGGGCTGATGCCCAGCGAGCGGCATTCGCTGGAGCTCAATGCGCTGCTCGGCGCGCTGGAATTTCCGGTGCTGTCCATCGATATGGCGGGCGCCATCGTCGCGGCCAACCGTTCCGCGGCGCAGTTGCTCGGGGTTCGCGTGGATGAGGTGCCGGGCATGAGCCTGTCGCGCTACGCCGATGATTTCGACCTGCCGGAGTTGGTGCGCGCCAATAAGGCGCGGATCAATGGTCTGCGCGTGACCATCAAGGGCGACATCTTTCTTGCAGACATCGCGCCCTTGCAGTCGGAGCACGATGACAGCGAAGCCCTGGCCGGCGCGGTGCTGACGCTGCATCGCGCCGACCGTGTGGGCGAGCGTATCTACAACGTGCGCAAGCAGGAGCTGCGCGGCTTCGACAGCATCTTCCAGAGCTCGAAAGTGATGGCCGCCGTGGTCCGCGAGGCGCGACGGATGGCCCCGCTGGATGCACCGCTGCTGATCGAAGGCGAGACCGGTACTGGTAAGGAATTGCTCGCGCGCGCCTGTCACCTGTCCAGCCCGCGCGGGCAATCCCCGTTCATGGCGCTCAACTGCGCGGGCCTACCGGAATCCATGGCCGAGACGGAGCTGTTCGGCTACGGCCCCGGCGCTTTCGAAGGCGCTCGGCCTGAAGGCAAGCTCGGCCTGCTCGAGCTGACCTCCGGCGGCACGCTGTTTCTCGATGGCGTGGGGGAGATGAGTACACGGCTGCAAGCCAAACTTGTGCGATTTCTGCAGGATGGCTGTTTTCGTCGGGTCGGCAGCGACGAGGAGGTCTACCTGGATGTGCGGGTAATCTGCGCGACGCAGCTGGATCTGTCCGAACTCTGCGCCAAGGGCGAATTTCGCCAGGATCTGTATCACCGCCTCAACGTGCTGTCGCTGCACATTCCGCCGCTGCGTGAATGCCTGGACGGGCTGGAGCCGCTGGCGCTGCACTTTCTCGACCAGGCCAGCCGGCAGATCGGCTGCGCCTTGCCGAGCCTCTCGCCGACAGCCCTCGAGCGATTGGCCGGCTATCACTGGCCGGGCAACGTCAGGCAGCTGGAGAACACGCTGTTCCAGGCGGTTTCGCTGTGCGAGGGCGGAGTGATCAAGCCTGAGCACATCAGGCTGCCCGATTACGGGACGCCGGCACCGCTGGGCGATTTTTCGCTGGAGGGCGATCTGGGCAATATCGTCGGACGCTTCGAAAAAGCGGTGTTGCAGGAGCTGTATCAGCGCCATCCCAGCAGCCGGCTCTTGGGCAAGCGGCTAGGGGTCTCGCACACCACCATCGCCAACAAGCTACGTGAGCACGGGATCGGCAAGGAAGGCTGATTGTTTGCATCAATAAGGCGGCCACCGACCACAACGCAGCATGCACCTGTAGGAGCCAGCTTGCTGGCGATCAGAGGTGGGCGCCGCAGAGGTGTTGCATTTGACGCAGCGGATCGCCAGCAAGCTGGCTCCTACGGAAAGCGAGATCTTGCTCGCGCGATGATTTTAATCCTGCCGTGGGTGATCACTTGTGCATCGCCAGACCGCGGTAGCACGCACCTGTAGGAGCCAGCTTGCTGGCGATCAGAGGTGGGCGCCGCAGAGGTGTTGCGTTTGACGCACGGGTCGCCAGCAAGCTGGCTCCTACGAAAAGCGAGATCTTGCTCGCGCGATGATTTTAATCCTGCCGTGGGTGATCACTTGTGCATCGCCACGGCTCCCGGCGACCGCGGTAGCCCGCACCTGTAGGAGCCAGCTTGCTGGCGATCAGAGGTGGGCGCCGCAGAGGTGTTGCGTTTTACGCACCGATCGCCAGCAAGCTGAGCAAGCAGATGCGCGTTTGGGCTAATGCACGGCTTGCGTCACCGCGTCGATCAATGCTTGCAGGTCGATCGGCTTTCGCAAGTGCAGGTTAAAGCCGGCGGCCTTGGCTGTTTCCACGTCGCGCAGTGTGCCGTAGCCGGTCAGGGCGATGCTTGGGGTGTTGCTGTTAACGCCTTTGGCGCGAATCGAGGCCATCATCTTGTGGCCGTCGATCCCCGGCATACCAATATCGGAAACGATTACGTCGAAAGCCGACTGCTCAGCCAGCGCGATACCCTGCGCGCCGCCGTTAGCCGTGGTTACGATGGCGCCTTCGCTTTCCAGCAATTCGCACATGGTTTCGAGAATCTCGGGCGAGTCGTCCACCAGCAGGATCTTGATGCCGGATAGCCCACCCGCTTCCCCGTTGGCCAGGTCACCCAGTTCGATTTCGGTTTGCAGGTGAATCGGCAGCCAGATGCTGAATCGCGCACCCCGGCCAAGGCCTTCGGAGAAGGCTTCAATACGACCGTTATGGGCCTCGATCAGCTGCTTGACCAAGGCGAGCCCGATGCCCAATCCGTGTTTGGAGCGCTGTGCATGCTGCATCTCAGCTTGGCCGAACATGTCGAACACCTTGGGCAGGAAGTCGGCTGATATCCCTTCTCCCGTATCGATGACGTCCAGCCGGGCCTGGTCGCCTTCGCGCTCGAGTTGAAGGCAGATACGCTCGCCGCCCTTGGTGAATTTCCAGGCGTTGTTCAACAGATTCCAAATGACCTGGTCCAGGCGCGTCGGGTCCGCACGAATGTAAATCGGCTGCTCGGGCTTGAACGTCTCGAATGTGACATTTTCGGCTTGGGCCAGCGGATCAAAAACCGCCTCGATACCGCGCAGCACTTCCTGAAACTGCAACGTAGAGAATTGCAGTTTCAACTTGCCGGTACGAATCCGCGAGACGTCCATCAGGTCGTCGATGATCCTCGACTGGCTGCGAACGGCGTTCTGGATCGACTGGGTGGCCTTGCGCAGGTTCGCGGAATTCTTGGCGGCCTGGGATCGCGCTATCAGGTCGGTGTTGAGCTGGATCAGGTTCAGCGGATGCTTGAGCTCATGCGAAAGCACGGCGAAGAACTGATCCTTCTGCATGTTGGCGGCCTGGATGCTCGCCAGTTCGCTCTGTTGCTCGGCATCGCGTTGGCGGTCCTCGGTCAGGTCGCGGGCGATCTTGGCAAAGCCCGTGACTTTGCCATCGCTGCCGACCAGCGGATTGACCAGGCCGCTGAAGTAGCACGCCGAACCATCTTTGCGCACATGCCAGCGTTCGTCGGTGGCCTGGCCATGCTGCTGCGCACGCTTGCGTTCGGCTTCCGGCACGCCGGCCTTGCGGTCGTCGTCGTTGTAGATCATTTCGACATGCTGGCCGATGGCTTCCTTCTCTGCGTAGCCGAAGATGTGTTCGGCACCGGTGTTCCAGGTCGTGATGTAGCCATCGCAATCCAGCGTGATGATGGCGTAGCCCTTGGTGCTCTGTGCCAGGATCTTCAAATGAGCTTCACCGGCGCGTAGCTCTTCTTCTGCGCGGCGTCGGTCGGTGATATCGATGAAGGTCAATACGGCGCCCTGAATGCGGTCGTCCAAGGTGCGGTAGGGGAGGAACCTCGCCAGATACCAGCGATTGTCGTCTCTGGACCCGATCTCGCGCTCGACCAGATGAAGCTCCTCGAATGCCTTGGCTGCATCGGCATGCAGCTGCGGATAGTCGAGGCGATGGGTAATGTCGAGTAGCGATCGGCCCGCATCATTGCCGATGACGTTGAAGATGTCCCGGGCGCGAGGGGTGAACCACTTGATGCTCATCTTGCGGTCGACAAAGACCGTGGCGATGTCCGTTGAGGAGATCAGGTTCTGCAGGTCATCGTTGATCTTGCTGGTCTCGTCGACCTTGGTTTTGAGCTCGAAGTTGACCGTGGACAACTCTTCATTGATCGACTGCAGCTCTTCCTTGCTGGTTTCCAGCTCCTCAGTGGCCGAGCGCAATTCTTCGTTGATGGCCTGCAGCTCTTCGTTGGAGGCGCGTAGTTCCTCAGTGGAGGTCTCCGAGTGCTCCATGGTGGCCTGCAGCCTTTCCTTGGTCTGCTGCAACTCGGCTTCCAGCTGGGTCAGCACGCTGTCCTTGGTGTCCGGGTCCTCGAGGGTGCTGCTGTCCATACAGGCTTCGACTTCATCGAAGAGCACCAGCATGTAGTCGCTACCCGCTTCGTTATCCCGAAACGGACGAACCACCATGTTCACGTAGTAGCTGCGGCTGTCGCGCTCCAGCCGGACCCGCCGAGCTTCAACGCTCTTGCCGGTGTGGGCTGCCTGGTACAGGGCGGTGCGTAGCTCGAGCCGCAATTGTGGGTGCACCAGTGTGGTCAGGTTCAGCGAAGGCTCGCCGCCAACATAGCGCAGGAAATTACCGGCCCGGTCGGACATGTGCACGATCTCGGCGTCGTGGTTGACGATGACGCTGGGCGGCGCGTACTGCTCAAGCGCGCGCTGATGCACATCAGCAAAGGAGAATTTCCGGCTACGCCTGGACGGTTCGCTGAATGGAGGACGGCTGGGGGCGCTCAAGGTAAAGCCCTGATAGGGCCCGGCAGAGGTGCGTCGCAGTGAGGACGATACCTCCTTGGCGCGGTAGATACGGTTCTTCTTGTCCACCGGCGTGAATAACTGGCTGCAGGCATCGGCAGTTTCCGAACTGCCGAGGAACAGGTAGCCGCCGGGGTTCAAGGCGAAATGAAACATGCGCAGCACTTCGATCTGGATGTCCCGATCCAGGTAGATCATCAGGTTGCGGCAGGAAATCAGGTCGAGCCTGGAAAACGGCGGATCGCGCAGAATGTTGTGCCGAGCGAACAGGATTCGCTCCCGTAGCGCTTTCTGCATGCGGTAGTGGTTCTGCTCCTTGGCGAAGTACTGCCGCAGCCGCGCCGGCGGCACATCTGTCACGATGGCTTCTGGGTAGATGCCAGCGCGAGCGGTTTCCAGCGCCCGGTCATCGATATCGGTGGCAAACACCTGGGACTGGATTTCACCCTTGGCACCGCTGATTTCAGCCTGGTCGGCCAGCAGCATGGCCAGTGAATAGGCTTCCTCCCCGGTGGAGCACGCCGCTGCCCAGACGCGCAAGGATCTGTCTTCCAGATCTCTTTTCTGCTCGAACAGCGCAGGGATGATGTCGCGCTCCAGGGCTTCGAAGGCCTCGCGGTCACGGAAGAAATTGGTCACGCCAATCAGCATGTCTGCCAGCAAGGCGGGTGTTTCTTCGGGGTGGCTTTGCAGGTGCTTGGCGTAGCTGGGCATGTCGCGCAGAGCATTGACTTGCATCCGTCGCTCGATGCGACGCAGGACCGTGGCTTGCTTGTAGTGTCGAAAATCGTGGCCGGTGCGGGCGCGCAGTGCAGCGAGAATCTCGCGTAGCGCCAGCTCGTTGGGTTTGGATTGGGTATGAGCGTGAGCAAACTCGACCTCGCCCTGTGCCTCTCCGGCTTGCTCGCTATCGCCTGCCGAGATGATCGGCTCTTGCCGCTCCAGTAGCACTTCCAGGTTATGGCGCAGTTCTACGAGCTTTTGCGGCATATCCACCACCGGCAGAACGATATCGACCAAACCGGTTTCGATGGCGCTGCGCGGCATCGAGTCGTATTCGGCGTCCTCCGGGGTCTGGGCCAGCGTGACGCCCCCCTGCTCCTTGATACGCGACAGCCCGACCGAGCCATCCGAGCCCGTGCCTGATAGCACGACACCGACGGCGTGGTTGTGATGCACATCGGCGAGGGCGCGAAAGAACAGATCAATGGCGACCTGGGGGCCGCGTTCACGCTCGGGTTTCAGCAGGCGCAGATAGCCGTCGTTCATCGACAGGTCCATTGCCGGCGGAATGACATAGACACGGTTGCGCTCGATGGCGGTGGGTTCGGTTATCTGCAAAACGGGCATCTTGGTGGCGTTCTGCAGAATCTTGTCGGCATTGCTTTCATGCTTGGGTGAGAGGTGCATGACAACCGCGAACGCCATGCCGCAATCGTTCGGCATGTTTTCGAAAAAAGTGAGCAATGCCTTCAGGCCGCCTGCCGACGCACCGATCCCGACCACAGGAAATCTTAGCGTGCTTCGGGCCAGGTTACTGTTCTTGGGCGTGGACGGCTCAGGGCTGTTGCTCATCGATTCCTCGGCGTTTGTGAATCCATATGCCTTTCACGACTGGCAGATAGAAGGAGACAGCGAGACAGCGGGTGGATTCCTTTAGCAACCGGCTGTGCTGCGTGGCGGATGATAAAGGTTAGTGGGGCCGATTACCGTCTGAGAAAGACGTCAACACTCGATGATGTTCACCGCGAGGCCGCCGCGGGCGGTTTCCTTGTACTTACTCTTCATATCGGCGCCGGTCTGGCGCATGGTGCGGATTACCTTGTCCAGCGAGATGAAGTGCTTGCCGTTACCGCGCAGCGCCATGCGTGCCGCGTTGATCGCCTTGACCGAGCCCATGGCGTTGCGCTCGATGCAGGGCACCTGAACCAATCCGCCCACCGGGTCGCAGGTGAGCCCGAGGTTGTGCTCCATGCCGATTTCAGCGGCGTTTTCGACCTGTTGTGGCGTGCCGCCGAGCACTTCGCAGAGGGCGCCAGCCGCCATCGAACAAGCCACGCCCACTTCGCCCTGACAGCCGACCTCGGCGCCGGAAATCGAGGCGTTCTCCTTATAGAGGATGCCAATGGCGGCGGCTGTCAGGAGAAAATGCACCACGCCGTCTTCATTGGCGCCGCGGATGAAGCGCATGTAGTAGTGCAGCAGCGCCGGGACAATTCCAGCAGCGCCGTTGGTAGGGGCGGTCACCACCCGGCCGCCGGCCGCGTTTTCCTCGTTGACCGCCAGCGCGTACAGGTCGACCCAGTCGAGTACTGTCAGCGCATCGCGCAGAGTGGCGTCGGGGTGTTCGTTGAGTTGCCGATACAGCCCGGCAGCGCGGCGCTGGACCTTCAGGCCGCCGGGCATGACCCCTTCGGTGTTGCAGCCTGCCTTCACACAGGCCTGCATCACCCGCCAGATCTTCAGCAGGCCGGCGCGGGTTTCCGCTCCCGGGCGCCAGGCGGCCTCGTTCGCCAGCATCAGCTGGCTGATGGATAAGCCATGCTCGTCGCACAACGCGAGCAGTTCGTCGGCGCTGTGAAAGGGATAGGGCAGGACAGTCTGGTCCTCGACGATGCGGTCGTTGCCAGCGGCTTGCTCGTCGACCACGAAGCCGCCGCCGACCGAGTAGTACTCGCGACTGCGCAACTGCAGCCCGGCCGCATCGAAGGCTCGGAAGATCATGCCGTTGGGGTGGAATGCCAATGGCTTGCGGATGAATTGCAGGTCATTGCTGGTCTCGAAGCGAATGAGTTTTTCGCCCAGCAGGCGCAGCTCGTGTGATTCACGCATCGCCGCCATGCGCGGGGGGATGGCGTCGGTATCGACGTCCTCGGGTCGCTCGCCTTCGAGTCCGAGTAAAACGGCCTTGTCGCTGCCATGGCCTTTGCCGGTAGCGCCGAGCGAGCCGTACAACTCGACCTTCAGGTGTTCGGTGACAGCCAGCAGGTCGTCACGTCTGAGCTCCTCGGCAAAACGTAACGCGGCGCGCATCGGCCCCACCGTATGCGAGCTGGACGGGCCGATACCGATTTTGAACAGGTCGAATACGCTGAGTGACATGAAAGGCTCCGAAACGAACAGGCATGTAGAGAGCCTAGACCTTCCGGCATTGGCGAAAGCTGACAAAAACGGCAAAGCTGCGCACAGTCCGGCTCGCGCCGTCGCCAAGCAAAAGCTGTCACCCAGGGCAGGCGCTCGTTGCGCTCGAGCAGGGCGCTATCGCCCGAAACCGCTGGCCGCTTCGCTATCGCGCCGTATCCAGGGGCGAGCCGCCCCAGGGGTTGGCTTCGAGGCTGTTATGCACGGCCGTCGCCGCCTGCGCCGCCTGGCCGATGGCAACACTCATCTGCTTCAGGCCCATGGTCACATCGCCGATGGCATAAAGGCCGCGCATGGTGGTTTGCAGGTGGTCGTCCACCCAGATCCCACCGCACTCGTCACAGTCGACGCCCAGCTGCAGTGCCAGGTCGGAGCGAAAACGCGCACCGAGGCTGGGATAGATAATGTCGAAGTGATGCCTCTCGCCACGGCAGGTCAGCAGCTCGATGCCGGTGTCGCAAGGGTGCAGGGATTCCACACGGTCGCTGATTACCCGGATGCCATAGTGGTCGGCCAATGCGATGGCCTGGTCGCAGGCATTGGGCTCGCCGTGCACCACCACCGTCACGCGATCGGTGAAGGTGCGCAGGAACACCGCATGGCTGATGGCATTTTCTGCCTCGCCGTAGACCGCGACATTGTCACCATCGACCTCATATCCATCGCAGATCGCGCACAACCGCACCTGGCCATTGCCGATGGCCTGCTCGACATCGGGCATGTCCGGCAGGGTGTCCTCAATCCCAGTGGCGAGGATGATCCGCCGGGTCACGCAGGTGGCGTCGCCATAGCGCGCGCTGAATCCGTCGGCGTGGGGCTCGATGTGCTCGACCCGGCCATGCTCGAGCCGCGCGCCATACCCCTTGGCCTGTTCGCGCAGGCGGGCCAGTAGGTCGTTACCGTTGATGCCCGGCGGGAAGCCCGGGTAGTTGTGCGATCGTGGAATCCACGAGGCGCGACTGAAGCCGGCGTCCACGACCATGCAGCTGCGGCGGAAGCGTGCGAGATAGAGCGCTGCAGTCAGTCCGCCCGGCCCACCTCCGACAATCAGGCAGTCGATCGCGGTGGGGTTCGGCGATGAGGGGGTCGAAAGCTGGTTCATGGCTGATCGGATCGGCTGAGGATGTTGCCTGTAGAAAAGGGCAGCGGATCGAAAGTTCGGTCGTTCCGATGAGCGAGATGTCCTGTTTTGAGAGCTAGTCGGACATTCTGGTGCTTGTGCCATCACGAACGATAGCCAAGACTTTCCGCCTCGGTTGGTGCGGACGTTCAGTGTCCGGTTCAACGCCAACCGTATTCCAATAAAGGCCAGGCGCCGACCGCCGCAGTCGAGATGATCTGGCCACTCAAACCGAAGAATGGACCGACCGCGCTGCTGCGTGAGTCAGGTCTCGTCGTTGTCGATAAACCACTCGAGCGGTGCTCACAAGGCGCTGATTCGGGCTATTCCCGTTGGGGGTCAGATGTTCAAGTCTTGTGTTGCTGCGTTGGTCGCGGTCCTGTATGGGGTGAGTGCTTCGGTCATGGCGGCCGAAGGAGAGCCTTTCGTCATCAAGTTCGCTCACGTCGTAGCCGACGACACGCCCAAGGGCAAGGGCGCGTTGCTGTTTCAGAAGCTGGTGCATGAGCGTCTGGCCGGCAAGGTGAAGGTCGAGGTCTACCCAAACTCGACATTGGTCGGCGATGCCGACGAGATGCAGGCCCTGCTGAACAACGAGGTGCAGATCCTTGCGCCGTCCCTGTCGAAGTTCGGCAAGTACACGAAGAAGCTGCAGGTGTTCGACCTGCCGTTTCTGTTCGACGACGAAGCTGCCGTCCAGCGCTTCCAGTCGCGTGAGACGAGCCGTGATCTGCTGCGCTCCATGGCTGACTCAGGCATCTATGGCCTGGCCTACTGGAACAACGGATTGAAGCAGCTCTCGGCCACGCAGGCGCTGCGTCTGCCGGGGGATGCCGCTGGCCTGGCGTTTCGCATACAGCCCTCAGCGGTACTGGAGGCTCAGTTCAATGCGGTAGGTGCAAAGCCGGTAGTGCTGCCCTTCGCCGAGGTCTACAAGTCGCTGCAGGCGGGCGTGGTTCAGGGCGCGGAAAACCCCTGGTCGAACATCGCCAGCCAGAACATGCACAAGGTCCAGCCGTTCATCACCGAGAGCAATCACGGGGTGCTCAATTACATGCTGGTGACCAGCTCGAAGTTCTGGATGAGCATGCCCTTCGCGGTGCGCTCTGAACTCGAGGGCATCATTCTCGAGGTGACCCAGGCGGTGAATCGGGAAGCTGCTGCGCTGAACCAGCGCGACCGCGACCGCATCCTCGCCAGTGGCAGCAGCAAGCTGATCGCTATTACGCCCGAGCAGCGCCAGGCCTGGCGTGAAAAGATGATGCCGGTGTGGCAGTCCTACGAAAACGAGATCGGTGCCGACGTGATCCGCGCCGCATTGACGGTCAATCGCAAGCGCTGATCCCCAATCCCTCGGCTCGCCGCCATCCGGGGGCGGCGAGCGCGCTGTCGTTCCTTTCACCCGCCCTCGTTCCATCCCGCACTGTTATTACCGCTGGCGCGGCGGTCTCCCTGACGAAACGGTATTGCTTCCAGCCCTTTCTGCGCCGGGCCGCCTGTCACCCCGATGTGAGCCTGGGACCACGGCAGTTGCGAGTCGGCTGGACTTCGACCTGGCGTTACCTCAACCGCCAGGCAACGGCAAGGCTTGCCTCCGACGGATGACGGTTATGGAATCGTCAATGCCGGTCTTGGCCGCTTAACGCCACCCTTCGGCTGTTAGCATTCTTGCGAAGCGCGTACTCGAGCTGCTGTGCAGCGGAGGGGCGTGCCGTCTTTGTGCTTGTTTCCGATGTGCCAACCCAGAATAAGGAGAACAGCAGGTGGCGACCAATCCTGGAAAGACCCCGGCAACGTCCGTGGAAAGCATTCCCGCACCGACCGGGGCGGCCAACCTGATCGATACCGACTACGTCATCGGTCAGGACAATATCAAACGCAAGTTTTTCGATGTTCACAGCAAGGTTTTCAGCATCTCCGCAGTGACGATCGTTCTCTTTGTGATCGTTACCCTTGCCCTGCGCAGCGAAGTCGAGCCGGTGTTTACCGCCATGCGCGACTGGCTGACTGGCAATCTGGCGTGGTTCTTCATCGGGTCGGCGAACATTTTCGTGCTGTTGTGCGTGGGGCTCATCCTCTCACCGCTGGGTAAAGTTCGCCTGGGCGGCATGGATGCGAAGCCGGACTATTCCTATACCGGGTGGTTCTCCATGTTGTTCGCCGCCGGCATGGGCATCGGTCTGATGTTCTACGGCGTTTCCGAACCCATGTCGCATTTCTCCACGGCTATGGGCGGCACCACTGTAGAGAACGGCGTACGTACCGACTGGGCACCGCTGGGCGCCGCTGCTGGCGATGCACAGGCTGCGGCTAGCCTGAGTATGGCTGCCACCATCTTCCATTGGGGCCTGCACCCTTGGGCGATCTACGCCGTCGTCGCGTTGGCTCTGGCGCTGTTCTCGTTCAACAAAGGTTTGCCGCTGAGCATCCGCTCGATCTTTTACCCGCTGCTTGGTGAGCGGGTCTGGGGCTGGCCGGGTCATTTAATCGACATTCTTGCGGTATTTGCCACCCTGTTTGGCCTTGCTACATCATTGGGCATTGGGGCTCAGCAAGCGGCGGCCGGCCTCGAATCTCTGTTCGGTATGCCCAATACAGATACCAGCAAGGTGCTGCTGGTCGCGGGTATCACTGCCCTCGCGCTGATGTCTGTGCTGGCGGGACTGGACAAGGGGGTCAAGCGCCTGTCGGAATTCAACATGGTGCTGGCACTGCTGCTGCTGCTGTTCATCATCATCGTCGGCCCGACCTTGGCGATCTTCACCGGCTTCTTCAGCAACCTTGGTAGCTATCTGGTCAACCTGCCGGCGCTATCCAATCCGATAGGCCGTGCTGACGCCAACTTCAGCCAAGGCTGGACTGCGTTCTACTGGGCTTGGTGGATCAGCTGGTCGCCGTTCGTTGGTATGTTCATCGCCCGGGTCAGCCGTGGCCGCTCGGTACGTGAATTCCTGATCGCCGTCCTGCTGGTGCCATCGCTGGTATCGGTACTGTGGATGACCGCGTTCGGTGGCACCGCGTTGGGTCAGTTTGTTAACGAGGGCTTTACCGGCGTCCAGGATGCAGCGCTTGAGCTGAAACTGTTCGTCATGCTCGGGCAATTGCCGCTGGCGGAAATCAGCTCCTTTGTCGGCATTGTGCTGGTGGTGGTGTTCTTTATCACCTCCTCGGACTCGGGGTCGTTGGTGATCGATACCATCACAGCGGGTGGCAAGATTAACGCGCCGGTACCGCAGCGGGCATTCTGGGCTGTGTTGCAGGGTGTAGTGGCTGCTTCACTGTTGCTCGGCGGCGGTCTGGTCGCCTTGCAGGCCATGGCGGTATCCACCGGCCTGCCATTTACCGTGGTCTTGCTGGTTGGCTGCGTGTCCATCGTCAAGGGACTGATGAGCGAGCCTCGGTAGTGGCTTAGGCCTATGTTCAGGCGGCCCGGCCGCCTGGCAGGTGATCCGAAAAGGGGGGGGCCGGGGGGGGGGGGGCGCGGGCGGGGCGGGGGGGGGGGGCCTCGGGGGCGGGGGGGGGGGGGCGCGGGGCCCCCCCCCGCGCCCGGAACCGGGCCGGTGTCCGCCGCACGGCGCCGCAGCC
>NZ_JBNNHS010000008.1:93791-183727 GCF_050269105.1 Pseudomonas sp. NPDC077408 | reverse complement strand
GTCACGCTGATCGAATTCGACAGCCAGCTACGCGCCGATGCCGTGCTGCAGAAGAAGCTGCACAGCCTGCCCAACGTCACCGTGGTTACCAGTGCGCTGACCAGTGAAGTCATCGGCGATGGCAAGAAGGTCACTGGGCTGACCTACAAGGACCGTAACTCCAGCGAATTCCATGAGCTGGAGCTGGAAGGCATCTTCGTGCAGATCGGCCTGCTGCCGAACTCAGATTGGTTGAAGGGTACGGTAGAGCTGACGTCGCGCGGCGAGATCATCGTCGATGCGCGTGGGGAGACATCACTGCCGGGTATCTTCGCTGCAGGTGACGTCACCACCGTGCCGTACAAGCAGATCGTCATCGCTGTTGGCGAGGGCGCCAAGGCCTCGCTGAGTGCCTTCGATCACCTGATCCGCAGCTCCGTCGAAGACTGAGCGTCGAGGTAAAAAGAAAGGGGAGCAGGCCATGGTCTGCTCCCCTTTTTATTTGCTGCTTTTCTTGAATCAGACTTTGCGTTCGAGGTCCGCCACGGTCCCATTGATCCAGTCTTCGGCGCGCTGATTGAGCTCAGCTGCTGCACGAGGACCTTCGCTCTCAGCGTGCATGGCTGGGCCGATTACAACCTGGATGGTCCCAGGCCGTTTACCCCACCCTGACTTCGGCCAGAACGTACCGGCATTGTGTGCTACCGGCAAGATCGGGAGTTTGGCGTTGACTGCCAAGGCAGCACCGCTGCGCGAGAACTTGCCAACCTGCCCGACAGGAACGCGCGTCCCCTCTGGAAAAATCAGCACCCAGGCGCCTTGCTCTAGCCGCTCCAGTCCCTGTTTCGCAACTTGGCGCAATGCCTCTTTGGGGTTCTCACGGTCAATCGCAATCGGCTTGAGCAGCCGAATCGCCCAACCAAAAAACGGGACGTTGAGCAATTCACGTTTGAGTACCTGGCTCAACGGCTCGAAGTAGGCGGAAAGAAAAAACGTTTCCCAGGTGCTCTGGTGTTTGGAAAGAATCACGCAGGGCTTTTCCGGAATGTTCTCCGCGCCGCTCACCTCATAGCGCAGGCCTACGATGGTCTGCGCTAACCACACGGCGCTACGACACCAGGTCTGGACCACGAACCGGTAGCGCGTGCGGAACGACATGAAGGGTGCGAAAACCAGACTGACCAAACACCAGGCGAAGGCCGTGAACGACAGCAGCAAATAGAACAACAGGATGCGTATCGGCAGCAAAACGTTCATCGTTTGGCTCCCAACAGATGATCGACCACAGCTGCCAAATCATCGAACACCTGGGTGCCGGTTGGTAGCGGGCCTTTTGCAGTCTTCGAGCCCTTTCCGGTGCGAACCAGGTAAGGAATGCCGCCGAGGCGCATCCCTGCGTGCAGATCGCGCTGGCTGTCGCCCACCACAGGGACACCTGTGAGGCTTTCAAGATGAAAGTGCTCGGCGATCTGCTCGAACAACCCGGGCAGCGGCTTGCGGCAATCACAGCCATCATCGGGGCCATGCGGGCAATGCACGATCAGATCGACGCGGCCGCCCTCCTCCATCACCAGCTGCTGCATTTTGAAATGCATGTCGCCGAGTGTGGTGGCGTCGAACAGGCCGCGGGCAAGGCCGGACTGGTTGGTGGCAACTGCCACCGTCCAGCCAGCCTCGCATAGCCGTGCGATCGCCCTGATCGAGCCCGGGATCGGAATCCATTCTTCCACGCTCTTTACATAGGCGTCGGAGTCCTCGTTGATCACGCCATCGCGATCCAGCACGATCAGCTTCACCGGCTTAGCCAAGTGCGGAAATATCGGCAACGCCAAGGAACAATCCTCTCAACCGGGCAAGTAAGGCATAGCGGTTGGCGCGAACCGAAGCGTCTTCGGCGTTGACCAATACCGCCTCGAAAAAGGCATCCACCGGACCGCGCAGGTGCGCCAGACGCTCGAGCGCCTCGCGATACTGACGATCCGCAGCCAGGGGCTGCACGGCTTGTTCGGCCTGCTGCAGCGCAGAATACAAAGAGAACTCGGTGGCATTGTCGAAGTAACGGGGCTCGACGGTTTCCGGTAGCTTTGCTTCGAACTTGCTCAGCAGATTCGAGACGCGCTTGTTCGCAGCCGCCAAGGCTTCGGCTTCCGGCAGATTGCGGAACGCCTGTACGGCTTGCACGCGCTGATCGAAGTCCAACGCTGAGCCCGGCTGTACGGCACGAACCGATAGATAGGACGCTACCTCGACACCCTCGTCTTCGTACCGCGCACGCAAGCGATCAAAGATGAAATCGAGGACCTGATCGGCCAAGCCTTCAGTCTTGACCTGACTTCCGAACTGGTTAATAGAGAAGCGCACGGCAGCAACCAGATCCAGATCCAGACGCTTTTCAATCAGGATGCGCAGGATGCCCAGGGCCGCGCGGCGAAGCGCGTAAGGGTCCTTGCTGCCGGTGGGAAGCATGCCAATGCCAAAGATGCCTACCAGCGTATCCAGCTTGTCGGCTGCCGCGAGGATGGCACCTGTGTGGGTAGTCGGCAGCTCTGCACCCGCCCCGCGGGGCATGTACTGCTCATTCAATGCCAGGGCGACGTCAGTGGGTTCACCATCGTTGACGGCGTAGTAATAACCCGCAATTCCCTGCATTTCCGGGAATTCGCCGACCATCTCGGTGGCCAGGTCGCATTTGCTCAGCAGGCCCGCGCGCGCCGCCCACTGGGCATTGCCTTCGGTGCGTTCGGCGATGAATGCGGCCAGCCTGGAGACTCGCACCGCCTTGTCGTACACAGTCCCAAGCTGGGCCTGGAATACCACGTTTTTCAAGCGTTCATTGAAGCTGTCGAGCTTCTGTTTCTTGTCCTGCTTGAAGAAAAACTCGGCGTCGGTGAGGCGAGGACGCACCACTTTCTCGTTACCCGCAACGATCTGAGCCGGATCCTTGGATTCAATGTTGGCAACTGTGATGAAGCGCGGCAGCAGCTTGCCGTTGGCGTCCAGCAGGCAGAAGTACTTCTGGTTGTCCTGCATGGTCGTGATCAACGCTTCCTGTGGTACTTCCAGGAAGCGTTCCTCGAACGAACACACCAGCGGTACAGGCCATTCGACCAGCGCGGTCACTTCGTCCAACAGCGCTGGCGGCACGATAGCACTGCCGTTCTGCTCGCTGGCCAGCTGCTCGACACGCTTGGCGATCAGCTCGCGGCGTTCGGCAAAATCGGCAATGACATGAGCGCCGCGCAGGTCTTCCAGATAGCTCGTCGGCTTTGAAATGCGTACTGGGCTCGGGCTATGGAACCGGTGGCCGCGCGATTCGCGACCGGCGCGTTGAGTCAGGATGGTGCAGTCAACGACCTGATCACCGAATAGCATGACCAGCCACTGGGTTGGCCGGACGAATTCTTCCTTGCGAGCGCCCCAGCGCATGCGCTTGGGAATTGGCAGCTCGTTAAGCGATGTCTCGACGATTGCGGGCAGCAGCTCAGCAGTCGCCTGGCCAGGTATCGAGCGGCTGTACCGGAGTTTGGGGCCGCTGCGGTCGACTTCGGCAAGGTCCACGCCGCACTTGCGCGCAAAGCCCAGGGCGGCCTGGGTCGGTTCGCCTTCGGCGTCGAACGCCGCCTGCAGCGGCGGCCCGTCGAGGTTGATGCTGCGATCAGGCTGCTCGGTGTCGAGTTGCTCGATCAGCACGGCGAGGCGTCGGGGTGCGGCAAACGCCTGTACCCGGCCATGCTTGAGACCAGCGTCCTTCAAGCCTTTCTCGATGCCCGTGCGAAACGCGTCGGACAACTTGCCTAAGGCCTTGGGCGGCAGCTCTTCGGTGCCGAGCTCGACCAGGAAATCCAGTGCACTCATTCTGCAGCCTCCAGCTTGGCCAGTACTTCGTCACGCAGGTCCGGGGTGGCCATGGGGAAGCCGAGTTTGGCGCGTGCCTGCAAATAGCTCTGCGCCACCGAGCGAGCCAGTGCCCGCACGCGCAGGATGTACTGCTGCCGCGCAGTCACCGAGATGGCCCGGCGAGCATCCAGCAGGTTGAAAGTATGGGAGGCCTTCAGCACCATTTCATAGGTGGGCAGCGGCAGCTCCAGTTCGATCAACCGGTTGGCTTCCGATTCATAGAAGTCGAAGAGCTCGAACAGCTTGTCGACATTGGCGTGTTCGAAGTTATAGGTGGACTGCTCCACCTCGTTCTGATGGAACACATCGCCATAGGTGACGGTGCCGAACGGGCCGTCCGTCCAGATCAGGTCGTAGACCGAGTCGACGCCCTGCAGATACATCGCGAGTCGCTCGAGACCGTAGGTGATTTCGCCGGTAACGGGATAGCACTCAATGCCGCCGACCTGCTGGAAGTAGGTGAACTGGGTGACCTCCATACCGTTGAGCCAAACCTCCCAGCCGAGCCCCCAGGCGCCCAGCGTCGGCGATTCCCAGTTGTCTTCGACGAAGCGCACGTCGTGTACCGAGGTGTCGACGCCGATGCGACGCAGCGACTCCAGATACAGGTCCTGGATGTTGTCCGGGTTGGGCTTGAGCACGACCTGAAACTGGTAGTAGTGCTGCAGACGGTTGGGGTTCTCGCCATAACGACCATCGGCAGGGCGACGCGAAGGCTGAACATAGGCTGCGTTCCAAGTTTCAGGACCGACAGCACGCAAGAATGTGGCGGTGTGGAAGGTGCCGGCGCCCATTTCCATATCGTAGGGTTGCAGAACCACGCAACCCTGCTCTGCCCAGTAGCTTTGCAGGGCAAGGATCAGGTCTTGGAAGGTGCGCATGGCAGGCGTAGGCTGGGTCAAAAGTTCACCTGTGCTGGCTTCGACAGAAAGCCTCGGAGTATACCCGATAACGGCTCGAACCCGTGGCGACGCGTGCTCTACGGCGTAGCGCCGGTCGCACTTCCGATCTGCTTTTCGCCCCGTTCAAGGATCTGAAAACAATGCCGCGTTGCGCCTGGTGCAGTGACGACCCGTTATACATTGACTACCACGACAGCGAGTGGGGTGTTCCCACCCGTGATCCTCAGGTCCTCTTTGAATTTCTTATTCTTGAAGGCGCACAGGCGGGACTGTCCTGGATCACGGTGTTGCGCAAGCGAGAGCGTTATCGCCAGGTGTTGTTCGGCTTCGATCCGAAGCGTCTGGCACAGATGACCGATGCCGAGATCGACGAACGCATGCTCGACGCCGGCATCATCCGCAACCGTCGAAAACTCGAAGCCGCACGGCGCAACGCCCAGCTCTGGCTGGAGTTGGACGACCCGGTGGGTTGGTTATGGTCCTTCGTCGGGGGCGAGCCGAAGATCAACCATTTCGAGTCGATCAGCCAGATGCCGGCGGTGACCGCCGAAGCCGAGGCCATGAGCCGTGGGTTGAAGAAGGCCGGGTTCGGCTTTGTCGGCCCGACCATCTGTTACGCTTTTATGCAGGCGTGCGGCATGGTCATGGACCACACCACTGACTGTGATCGTTATCCCGCTCTGGCGCGTGTACCGGCCAGGCACCCAAACGGCTGTGATGCCTAAGGGGTAGCCAATCGCGCTAAGCAGTTACAATAGCGTCTTTGATTTCGGGAGAGATCCTTGGACAAGCTCAAAGGTGCGCTGGTGGTTGGCTTTCTGCGCCTGTTCGCCCTACTCCCCTGGCGCGCAGTTCAGGGGTCGGGTCGCTTCATTGGCTGGCTGATGTGGAAGCTGCCGAACCGTTCTCGCGAAGTCGCCCGGATCAATCTTTCCAAGTGTTTTCCAGAACTCGACGCTGCCGAACGCGAGCGTTTGCTCGGACAGAGCCTGCAGCAGATCGGCATGGCTTTTACGGAGAGTGCCTGCGCCTGGATCTGGCCAGCAGACAAGACGCTGCGGCTGGTCAAGGAAGTCGAGGGGCTGGAAGTGCTGGAGCAAGCTTTGGCTTCAGGTAAGGGAGTCGTAGGCATCACCAGCCATCTGGGCAACTGGGAAGTCCTCAATCACTTCTATTGCGCGCAATGCAAACCGATCATTTTCTATCGCCCGCCGAAGCTCAAGGCGGTCGATGATCTCCTGCAACGCCAGCGTGTCCAGCTGGGCAACAAGGTCGCGCCCTCGACCCGAGAGGGCATCATCAGCGTCATCAAGGAAGTCCGAAAGGGCGGTGCCGTGGGCATACCAGCGGATCCGGAACCCAGCGAGGGCGCCGGCGTTTTCGTGCCGTTCCTTGGCACACAAGCGCTGACGAGCAAGTTCGTGCCTGGCATGCTGACGGGCGGCAAAGCGGTAGGTGTGTTCCTTCACGCGTTGCGCTTGGATGATGGTTCGGGCTACAAGGTCATTCTCGAAGCGGCACCTACCGCCATGTACGACGAGGACATCGAGGTCGCAGTGGCAGCCATGAGCGGCGTCATCGAGCGCTACGTGCGGTCTTGGCCGAGCCAATACATGTGGACCATGAAACGCTTCAAAAAGCGGCCAACCGGCGAAAAACGCTGGTACTAACGACAGCTCACCCAGCAAAGGGACTTCCATGGGAAACCCGAATCAGCGGCAGCATCCACGCGCACCCATGAAGTGCCGTATCCGCATTGCCCACGAGTCATTTGGCGAGGTGTTCGCGCACACCCGCGATCTCTCGGATGGCGGTGTCTACGTCAAACATCCGCAGCTGACCGAGTTGCAGCCGGGCATGACGGTCAGTGGGCAGGTGCAGGATCTCCCCATACCCGCCCCTGTGCTGCAGATGGAAGTGATGCGTGTCGATGCTGAGGGTGTTGGCTTGCGCTTCGTCCAGCCCGATTAATAGAAGCTTGGCAGAGTGTGCGACCGGCTGGCGCTAGCTGCCGGCCTGTTTGTTCAGCTTGCGGAGAAACACATCCATTTCCTTCTCGGCCTGCTTGTCGCCGTGTGCCTGCGCCGCGAGCAGGCCTTGTTCCCAGGCACGCCTCGCGCCGTCGAGATCCCCACAGTCCTTTAACGCCTTGCCGAGCAGCTTCCAAGCGGCAGAGTATTTCGGATCCTGTTCGACGCAGCGTTGCAAATGAACCGCTGCTTCAGCTGAGTCCCCAAGATCCAGGTAGCCCTTGCCAAGCCCGAAGCGCAGCATTGGATTGTCCATGCCCTTGCCAAGCATCTTTTGCAGCGATTCGATCATTGCGTTCCCCTGGGAAATCTTTCCTAAAACAGCCGGTGAAGCAGTGACGTACTCTGACCACTAGCCTAGCTCGCCTGGGTTACCGCACTGAGAAACTCTTGTGTGCGGGTCTCCTGGGGGTTGCCGAACAGCTCGTCCGGCGTGCCCTGTTCGTGGATCCTGCCTTCATTGAAAAAGCATACCCGGTCAGCGAATTCCCGAGCGAAGCCCATCTGGTGGGTCACCATCAGCATGGTCAGGCTGTGCGCATCGCCCAGTCTACGGATGACATTGAGCACTTCGCCGCAGAGCTCCGGATCCAGCGCAGAGGTGACCTCGTCGAACAGCATCACCTTGGGTCGCATCGCCAGTGCTCGGGCAATGGCTACGCGCTGTTGCTGACCACCTGACAGTTGCGAGGGATAGTGCTCAAGTTTGTCTTCCAGCCCCACCATGGCCAGCAATTCCTCGGCGCGCTCGCGAGCTTCCTTCTTCGACAGGCCGAGCACCTGCACTGGTGCTTCCATCACGTTCTGCCGGGTGCTCATGTGCGGAAACAGGTTGAAGCTCTGGAATACCATGCCCACCTTGCCGCGGACCCTGCGCAGATGCCGCGCGTTGGCGCGGACCAGATTGCCACTTGCATTCGGCATGTGAGTCAAGGGTTCGTCATCGACCATGATTACGCCCTCGTCGATGTCTTCCAGGGTCATCAGTGCACGCAGCAGGGTTGATTTGCCGGAGCCGCTGGGGCCGATGATGGCGACCTTCTCACCCGTTCGGACATCCAGGTCGAGATGGTTGAGCACCGTCAGGTCGCCGAAGTGTTTGCTCACATCCCGAAACTGCACCATCAGTTCCGGCTCGTTGGCAGGGCTGGTTGAGTTCTGGGTTTCGCCGGCAGGCGTCGATGCGTTCATCGGGCTAGCTCCATACGGTTTTCCAGTCGGCGTACGAACCAGGCGAGGCCGAGGCTGAGAATGAGAAAGAACAGACCGACCATGGTGATCGGTTCCAGATAGCGAAAGTGCTCCGAGCCGATGTTCTTGGCCCGCTGCATGATTTCCACCACGGTGATGGCCGAGAGCACGGGCGTGTCCTTGAGCATCGAGATCATGTAATTGCCCAGTGCTGGCAGGATCGGTCGCAGCGCCTGTGGCAGGATCACCTTGCGGTAGGCGTTGAGCGGCTTCATGTTCAGCGCCGTCACCGCCTCCCATTGCGCGCGGGGTACTGCATCGAGCCCGGCGCGATAGACCTCCGCGGTGTAGCAGGCGTAATGCAGCGCGATGCCGATGATGCCCGCCTGCAACGCGGTCAGATTGAAACCATAATTCGGTAGGACGAAAAACAGGAAGTACACCTGAATCAACAGCGGTGTGCTGCGGATGAACTCGATCAAGCCAGTCATCGGCCAGGACAGCCAGCGATGCCGGCTGCGGCGTCCCACCGCGAGGAACAAGCCCAGCACGATGGCGATGGAAAACCCGGCGATGGTAATGCCGATGGTTTTCAGTGAGGCATCGAGCAATCTGGGCAGGATTTCCCAAGCGAACTCCCAATCGAAGAAATTCATGACATGCCTCCCCGCATACGACCGCGCGCCAGGCGCCGCTCAAGGGTGCGCATGGAGAAATTGATGATTTGGGCGAGAACGAAATACATCACCAGCGCCAGGCCAAAAATTTCAAGGGTCATCAGGGTTGCCTGGTCCAGCTGGCGTGCACGGAACGCCAGATCGGACAGCGTAATCAGCGACACCAACGAGGTGTTTTTCAGCAACTCGATCAGCAGGTTGGTGCCTGGCGGGATCGCCGCCAACAGCGCTTGCGGCAGGATGACCCTGCGCAGACGCTGCCCAGCGGTCATGTTCAGTGCCTGGCAGGCTTCGTACTGCCCTTCGTGCACCGACCGTATGGCACCGCGCAGCACCTCCGCGCCGTAGGCGCCGATGTTCAGCCCGAGGCCGATCACCGCAACATTGAATGCGCTCATGGCGATGTTGAACGGTGGCATCGGCAGCACGAAGTAGAGCCAGAACAGCTGCACCAGCAGCGAACTGCCGCGGAACACTTCAACGTAGACGATGGCCAGCCAGCGCAACGGCTTGATCGGCGACAGTCGACCCAGCGCGCCGATCAGCGCGGCGACTATGGCCAGAAGGGAGCCAAAAAAGGTGATTTGCACGGTCACCCAGGCTCCTTGCAGCATGAGCGGGAGTAGTTCGTTCATCGTGGATTTCCGGTTAGCGGCGCGGCGATAGGAGCAGGTCGCCCGTCAGGCTTGGCTGCTTGGTGGCGAAGATCGTGGCGCCGGGTAGCGTTACGCGACGGGCAACAGGCCAGTCGAAAGCGGTCGCATCGCAGGGTTGCGACGGAGCCGGAGAGAAGGGGTTGAGCTATCTGAAGGCTATTCACGTGGGAGCCCGGCAGGGCTCAAAAGCCCGCGCCGGTTCCTTGTTCATGCGCCATTGGATCAGGCGCTGCAGAGTTCCTCAGCGGTCTTGTCGGTGATGTTCGAGCGGTCGAAGCCAAAGGGCTCGACGGTTTTCAGATGATCATCGCTGCCAAGCCATTTCTTCAGCTCCGCGTTGACGGCGTCACGCAGCGCCTTGTCTTCTGGACGGAACGCCAGCGCGCCGTAACCGGTGTTGGCCGGATCGTCCTTGAAGTCATCCGTGGCCTCGACCTGATCCCCGGCTTTCTCGGCCAGGCCTCTCATGGTCAGCTGCGTGCCCACTGCCGCGTCGGCGCGACCGGTGCGCACAGCCTGCAGTTGCGAGGTGGTGTCTGGGACCTGAACGATCTGCGAATCCTTGATACCCGCCTTGCGCGCGTAGTTGAGGTTGACCGTGCCGGACATGATGGCCAGCTTGATCGACTCATCCTTGGCGATATCTTCGTAGCTCTGCAGTTGCTTGGGGTTGCCAGCCTCGACCAGCAGGGTGTCCTGCAGCTGATAGTGCGGATCGGTAAACAGCACCTGCTTGCAGCGCTCTGGGGTGATGTACATACCGGCGGCGATCAGGTCGAACCGGCTGGCACGAAGACCCGGGATCAGCGAGCCCCATTCGGTCAGCACAGGTTTGATGGTTTCGATACCCATCTTCTGAAAGATCTTCTCGACAATTTCCGGGGATTCGCCGGTCACGCTGCCATCAGTGGCGGTGTAGGCGAACGGTGTTTCGTTGGCATAACCGATCCGGACGCTGCTCTTTGCCTTGATGTCGTCGAGGGTATCGGCCTGGGCCAGGCCGCCGAGGGAAAAGCCGGTCAGTACGGCTGAGGCCAGCAAAAGCTTGCCGAAATGGAAAGGACGTGCGCGATTCATCGTGAATTCTCCTGTGCTTTTTATCATTCGCCGGCAACAGAACCAGCAGTTTGGAGGGCAGCTTCAAGAGCATCAGGACAGGGCATTCCCTGCCTCGACGCGACGTTGGACTTCTTTTTCTATATGAGGTGCGCCGCGTTTCGCTGTCCGAGCATAGCAAAAGCGGTTTTCCCCAAAGGATTGCACTAGGACAATTGCATGACATTGCGCTTCAGCTGATCCTGTCGCCTCGACAGAGGTGGAATGTCATGCACAACTGGAAACAGGCCTTGCTGGCTGCCCATGGC
Organism: Pseudomonas sp. NPDC077408; assembly: GCF_050269105.1. Classification (NCBI taxonomy): domain Bacteria; kingdom Pseudomonadati; phylum Pseudomonadota; class Gammaproteobacteria; order Pseudomonadales; family Pseudomonadaceae; genus Pseudomonas; species Pseudomonas sp. NPDC077408. The sequence continues at coordinate 173,031 of NZ_JBNNHS010000008.1, read as the reverse complement.
GGCGGATCGAAATACAAGCTGCTGGTCACGGCCATCGCAACCGACATTGAACAGGGCGAGCTCATCGACGGTCAGCGGCTGCCAACCCAACGCTTGCTGGCCGAGCAGCTGGGCATCAGCGTGCAAACGGTGACTAACGCCTACAAGGAACTGGAGCGCCAGGGCTGGGTGCGCTGCGAGGTCGGACGCGGCAGCTTCGTTAGCCGGCGCATCAGCGAGCGGGTCGCCACCTCCATGCTCGACCGCGGCGAACAATCACTGCTCGACTTTTCCACGGCCCGCATCGTTCGCAGCGAACGCCATGACCGCTACTGGCGGCAGACCTGCGCAGAACTGGCCGCCGAGCACGAGCAGCCGTGGATCCATGCCTGCCGGCCAATCGCCGGATTCGAACATCACCGCGAGGCCGGCGTGCAGTGGCTTGCCGGGTTGGGACTGGGTGTTGAGCCGCAGGACCTGCTGCTGACCAATGGCGCTTCTCAGGCGATCTTCCTGGCCCTCGCCTCGCTCGCCGGACCTGACGACCTGGTGCTCTGTGAAAGCTGTACAGATCACGGTGTGATTGGTACCGCTCAGGTGCTCGGCTTCAAACTCCAGGGTGTCGAGGCGGATTGCGACGGTCTCGACCCGGAGCATTTCGAGGATATCTGCGCCAACGAGCGGGTCACCGCGCTGGTCTGCACGCCGAACCTGAATAACCCCACCAGCAGCTTGATGCCCGACACGCGTCGCCGCGAGATTGCTAACATCGCGCGCCGTTATGGTGTCTACGTGATCGAAGACGACGTGTACGGCCCTTTGCTCGGCGGCGACCGAGCGGGCCCACCGCTCAGTCACTACCTGCCGGAGTTGTCGTTTTATTGCACCAGCCTGACCAAGTCGGTGCTGACCGGCTTGCGCCTCGGCTACCTGGCGATGCCTCGGCGGTTGGCGTTGCGTACCGAGAGCATCTTCAGGGTCAACAGCTGGATGGCAGCCCCGTTGCTGGGTGAGATCGCGACGCGCTGGATCGAGCGCGGCCGTGCCAGGGAGCTGGTGAGCCTGCAGCGCGAGCTGGTCGCTGGCCGACAGGCTGCGGTGACCGCCGAGCTGGGTGATTATCTGCGCGGCAGCCATCCTGCCTCGCTCAGTGCCTGGCTAGATGTGCCCGAACACTGGGATCTCGACGCCCTGCAGCATGAGTTGCGAGCGCGTGGGATCGCGCTGACGCTGCCTGATCCCTTTCTTCCCCCTGGCAGCCCGCGGCCCAGGGCAATGCGCTTGTGTATCGGCGCTGAATGCAGCGACCAGCGCTTGCGCACGGGGCTGGCAAGCATACGAGACGTGTTCGAGCAGTACCCGGAAATCCATGAGTTTCGCGGTGCTCGCTAGCCTGTCGGGTTAGATCGCAGCGAATTGAAGAGCATCGGATTCTTCGGCTCCACGGGTTCCCATGTGATGCAACGCGTCCGGCGTTCCGACCGGCGCGCTACCCTCCAGCCTGAAATGACACTAGAATGCGCGCCGCTCGGGCCATGTCGGCACGGCAATGGGTTCCCTAACCCCATCACGTCAAAAAGGAAATTCCATGTTGCAGCTCCCTTCATCGGTCCGCCGAGCCACCTTGGCCGGTCTGATCGCGTTCCACATCGTCATCATCATCGCCAGCAACTATCTGGTGCAGCTGCCGATCACCCTGTTCGGCTGGCACACCACCTGGGGCGCGTTCAGTTTCCCCTTCATCTTTCTCGCCACTGACCTGACTGTGCGCCTGCTCGGTAAGGGACCGGCGCGCCGGGTCATCGCCCAGGTGATGATTCCAGCGCTGGTCGCCTCCTACGTGGTTTCGGTGCTGTTTCAGCAGGGTGCGTTCGCTGGGCTTTCGGCACTGGGCGAGTTCAATCTGTTCGTGTTCCGCATTGCGATTGCCAGCTTCCTGGCCTATGCGTTCGGACAGATCCTCGACATCCAGGTATTCGACCGGCTGCGGCGCTTGCGCCAGTGGTGGATCGCCCCGAGCGCTTCGACCATCTTCGGCAACCTGCTGGACACCTTTCTGTTCTTCTCCATTGCCTTCTGGCACAGCGACGACCCGTTCATGGCGGCGAACTGGGTGGAGATTGCCAGCGTCGATTACGTCATCAAGCTGATCATCAGCCTGGCGTTGTTCGTTCCGCTCTACGGCATGCTGCTGAACTCGATCGTGCGTCTGCTGCCCGATCAGCGGACTGTGACGGCATAACGGTGGCCTGCCACCGCTCGGCCTGTGAGCCCAGGCCGAGCGGGCCGCTCATCAGAAACGGGTCGTCAGAAGAAGGTAAGCCCCGCCTGGAACAGCCGCTCCACGTCGCGGATATGTTTCTTGTCGACAAGAAACAGGATCACGTGATCGCCTGATTCGATGACCGTATTGTCATGGGCGATCAGCACCTCTTCGTCACGGATCACGGCGCCGATGGTGGTGCCGGGCGGCAATGCGATCTTGCCGATGGCCCGGCCAACCACCTTGCTGGAACGAGAGTCACCGTGGGCGATCACCTCGATCGCCTCGGCAGCACCGCGGCGCAAGGAGTGGGCGCTGACGATATCGCCGCGGCGCACGTGGGTCAGCAAGGTGCCGATGGTGGCCATCTGCGGGCTGATGGCGATATCGATCTCACCGCCCTGGACCAGATCGACATAGGCCGGGTTGTTGATGATGCACATCACCTTGCGCGCGCCGAGGCGCTTGGCCAGCAGCGAAGACATGATGTTCGCTTCGTCGTCGTTGGTCAGGGCCAGGAACACGTCCGCGTCGTTGATGTTCTCCTCCACCAGCAGGTCGCGATCAGAAGCGCTGCCCTGCAGGATGATGGTGCTGTCCAGCGTGTCGGACAGGTAGCGGCAGCGCGCCGGGTTCATTTCGATGATCTTGACTTGATAGCGGCTTTCGATGGCTTCGGCGAGGCGCTCCCCAATGTGGCCGCCGCCCGCGATGACGATGCGTTTGTAGTTGTCATCCAGCCGGCGCATCTCACTCATCACCGCGCGGATGTGGCCGCGTGCCGCGATGAAGAACACCTCGTCATCAGCTTCGATGACCGTATCGCCTTGCGGCAGGATCGCCTGGTTGCGGCGGAAGATCGCGGCCACGCGCGTGTCGACATTGGGCATGTGGTTGCGAATCTGGCGCAGCTCCTGGCCTACCAGCGGTCCGCCGTAGTAGGCCCGCACCGCGACCAGCTGCGCCTTGCCGCCCGCGAAGTCGATCACCTGCAGCGAGCCGGGATGTTCTATCAGACGCTTGATGTAGTTGGTCACCACCTGCTCGGGGCTGATCAGCACGTCGACCGGAATCGCCTCGTTGCTGAACAGGCCGGAGCGGGTGAGGTACACCGACTCACGGACTCGGGCAATCTTGGTCGGCGTATGGAACAGGGTGTAGGCGACCTGGCAGGCAACCATGTTGGTTTCGTCGCTGTTGGTTACGGCGACCAGCATGTCGGCGTCATCCGCACCCGCCTGGCGCAATACCGTCGGGAATGAACCGCGGCCCACCACAGTGCGGATGTCCAGCCGATCGCCGAGATCACGCAGGCGATCGGCGTCGGTGTCGACCACTGTGATGTCGTTGGCTTCGCTGGCGAGATTTTCGGCAAGCGTACCGCCCACCTGCCCTGCGCCGAGAATGATGATCTTCACGCGATCGCTCCTGTAAGGCGGCTTGTAACCGCCACAGCATGGGGTGGCCGAGACATTGGCGTCTGGCCCACCTTAGGATGGTCGGCCATTGGGTTGGGCCGCGACTTTTATCAATTTGGCGTAGTAGAAGCCGTCGTGGCCATTGTCCTGAGGCAACAGCTGACGTCCATGCGTCTGTTCGACGCCGAAACCCTTGGGCAGGTCCAATTCCCGGGCGCCGGTCGTGCGCGTCAGGAAGGCTTCGATCACCTCGCGGTTTTCGGTCGGCAGCACCGAACAGGTGGCGTACAGCAGCACCCCGCCCACTGCCAGGGTTGGCCACAGCGCGTCGAGCATCTCGCCCTGCAGCGTGGCCAGCGGCGCGATGTCATCGGCCTGGCGCGCCAGCTTGATGTCCGGATGGCGACGGATCACGCCGGTGGCCGAACACGGCGCGTCGAGCAGGATCCGCTGGAAGGGTTCGCCGTCCCACCAAACGTCGGTGGCTCGGGCATCGGCAGCCACCAGTTTGGCGTCGAGCTGCAAGCGGTTGAGGTTTTCCTGCACACGCTGCAATCGTTTCGGCTCGAGGTCCAGCGCGATGACTTCAGCCAAGGCAGGCTCGCGTTCGAGAATGTGGCAGGTCTTGCCGCCCGGGGCGCAGCAGGCGTCCAACACGCGTAGACCGGGGGCCAGATCGAGCAGACCGGCGGCCAGTTGCGCCGCTTCGTCCTGCACACTAATGCGGCCCTCGGCAAAGCCAGGCAGTTGAGTGACGTCGCAAGCGGCGGCGAGTCGGATGCCGTCTCTGCTGTGGCTGCAGGGAAAGGCCTCGATGCCGGCTTCCTGCAGTTCTGCGAGATAGGTGTCGCGCTCGACCTGACGATGGTTGACCCGCAGCATCATCGGAGGATGCAGGTTGTTTGCGATGCAGATCGCTTCCCACTGCCCAGGCCAATGAGCCTTGAGCGACTTTTGCAGCCAGCGCGGGTGGGCGAAACGAATCACCGGATCGCGTTCGAGCTCTTTGAGCAGCGCTTCACCGTCACGCTGGGCGTTGCGCAGCACCGCGTTGAGCAAGCCTTTCGCCCAAGGCTTCTTCAGTTTATCGGCGCAACCAACGGTTTCACCGATGGCTGCATGGGGCGGAATGCGGGTATAAAACAACTGGTAAAGGCCGACCAGGAGCAAGGCTTCGACATTGCGGTCCGCTGACTTGAACGGCTTCTGTAGCAATCGCTCTGCAAGGCCTGACAGGCGTGGCTGCCAGCGGGCAGTGCCAAACGCCAATTCCTGAGTCAGGCCACGATCGCGAGCGTCCACCTTGGCCAGTACGTCGGGCAGGCTACTGTTCAGCGAAGCCTTGCCGGACAGCACCACGGCCAACGCGCGAGCTGCCGCGAGACGGGGGTTCATCGACATTATTCGAACGCCTTGCCGACCGCAAACTGTTCACGGCGGCTATTGAACAGGTCGCTTACGCCGAGCGCTTTGCCGCCTGGGAGTTGAAGACGAGTAAGCGTCAGTGACCCTTCGCCGCAAGCGACTTCCAGGCCGTCTTTGCTTGCCTCGATGATTTGGCCCGGCGCGCCCTGCCCGCTGGATGAGCGCGCGGCGTGGATTTTTACCGGAACGCCGTCCAGGCTGCTGTGGCAAATCGGCCAAGGATTGAACGCCCGCACCAGGCGTTCAAGCTCGACTGCCGGGCGCTGCCAGTCGAGGCGAGCTTCGTCCTTGTTCAGTTTGTGCGCATAAGTGGCCAGCGTGTCGTCCTGGGCCTCGCCTTTCAGCGTGCCGGCCTCCAGCGCCGATACAGCCTCGACCACGGCATGCGAGCCGAGATCGGCCAGGCGATCATGGAGGGTGCCGCCCGTGTCCTCGCCTGTGATCGGCGTGCTGACCTTTAGCAGCATCGGTCCGGTATCCAGGCCTGCTTCCATCTGCATGACGGTCACGCCGGACTCGGCGTCGCCCGCTTCGATGGCACGCTGGATGGGCGCTGCGCCACGCCAGCGAGGCAGCAGAGAGGCATGGCTGTTGATACAGCCCAGGCGCGGCATGTCCAAGACGGCCTGCGGCAGGATCAAGCCGTAGGCCACCACGACCATCAGGTCCGCTTGTAAACCGGCCAGCTCCGCCTGCGCAGCCGGGTCGCGCAGGGTCTGTGGCTGATACACCGGTATCCCATGCTGCAGCGCAAGCTGCTTGACTGGGCTGGGCATCAGCTTTTGGCCACGGCCTGCTGGGCGATCCGGCTGCGTATACACCGCCACCACCTGACGCTTGGCGTCGAGGAGGGCTTGTAGATGCTGAGCGGCGAATTCCGGCGTGCCGGCGAAAACGATGCGCATAGAAGGACTCATCAATAAAAAAGGCTTGCTGCTGCAAGCCTTTGGGGTAGGAGATCAAGCCTGCTGACGGTGAAGCTTTTCCAGCTTTTTCTTGATCCGGTCGCGCTTGAGATTGGACAGGTAGTCGACGAACAGCTTGCCGTTGAGGTGATCGCATTCGTGCTGGATGCAGACGGCGAGCAGGCCTTCGGCAATCAGCTCATAGGGCTGGCCGTCTCGGTCCAGCGCCTTGATCTTCACCTTCTGCGGCCGATCTACGTTTTCGTAGAAGCCGGGGACCGACAGGCAACCTTCCTGGTACTGCTCCATCTCGTCGGTGAGGAACTCGAACTCGGGATTGATGAAGACCCGAGGCTCGGTCTTGTCTTCGGACAGGTCCATCACCACGACCCGCTTGTGAACGTTGACCTGCGTGGCGGCCAATCCGATGCCGGGCGCGTCGTACATGGTATCGAACATGTCGTCGATCAACTGACGAATGCCGTCGTCGACCACGTCCACCGGTTTGGCGATGGTGCGCAGGCGTGGATCGGGAAATTCTAGGATGTTCAGGATTGCCATATGCGTTTGTGATGCACTTATGGAATAAAGTCAAAAGCCGCTGCTAAGATGCCGAGCAGCTTGTAAACGGCTTAACGCCGCTTTCCACAAGGGTTTCTGCGGCGCTAGGGCGCTTTACGTGAAGGCACATCATAAAGGGATTCACCACATGAGGAAATCACTACTCGCCCTGCTGTTGGTGGCGGTTGGCGGCATGGCGCAGGCCGCTGTGGAGCTGAAGGATGGCCATCCTGAGCAATACACCGTAGTGAAAGGCGACACACTCTGGGACATTTCCGGCCGCTTTCTCAGCGAACCCTGGAAATGGCCTGAACTCTGGCATGCGAACCCGCAGGTGGAAAACCCGCATCTGATCTATCCCGGCGACAGCCTGAGCCTCGTCTACGTCGATGGTCAGCCGCGCCTGATGCTCAACCGTGGCGCATCGCGCGGGACTATAAAACTGTCCCCAACCGTCCGCACCACACCGATGGCCGAAGCCATTGCCACTATTCCGCTCGAGGCGATCAACAGCTTCCTGCTGAACAACCGCATCGTCGACAGCGCCGAAGAATTCCAGGCTGCGCCGTACATCGTCGCAGGCAATGCCGAGCGCGTGATCAGCGGCTCGGGCGACCGCATCTATGGTCGCGGCGAATTCAAGGATGGAATCAATATTTACGGCATCTTCCGTCAGGGCAAAACCTACAAAGACCCAGAGACCGGTGAAGTGCTCGGTATCAATGCTGATGACGTCGGCACCGCGGAGATCGTCGACATGGAGGGCGAAATCGCCACCATGATGCTCACGCGAGTCACCCAGGAAGCACGTATCGGTGACCGCCTGTTCCCCAGTGAAGAACGTGCGGTGAACTCAACTTTCATGCCGAGCGAGCCGGAAGGTGACATCAACGGCGTGATCCTGGACGTGCCACGTGGCGTTACCCAGATTGGACAGCTCGATGTCGTGACGCTGAACAAGGGTGAACGAGACGGCCTGAAAGTCGGTAACGTGCTCGCGGTCTACAAAACTGGCGAAACCGTTCGCGACCGGGTTACCGGCGAAAACGTGAAGATTCCGGACGAGCGTTCGGGCCTGCTGATGGTGTTCCGGACCTACGACAAGCTCAGCTATGGCCTGGTCCTGCAGGCGACTCGCTCGCTGTCCGTAATGGATAAGGTTCGCAACCCCTGATGCCCCCAAGCCCCGCCATGCGGGGCTTGTCATTTCTGCTGTAAGACACCGCAAGGATGCGGTGCGACGAGACAAGGATTGCTCTCATGCCCTCGATTTCCCCTGCCGAACTGGAAGCGCGCCTGCGCCTGCACCTTTTGCCGGAGCTGGGCCCGCGTCGCCTGCATAAATTGCTCAGTGCTTTTCCCGATGCGTCTTCGGCGCTCAGTGCGCCTGCGTCCGCATGGCGCTCGCTGGGCTTACCTGCCAGTTGCGCCGAAGCCAGGCGCAGCCCGACGATACGTGAGCGCGCCGCAGCCAGCCTGAGCTGGCTGGAGGCGCCGGAGCATCACCTGCTTATGTGGGATGACCCTGCTTATCCAGGGCTGCTGGAGGAACTGCCAGACGCCCCGCCGCTGCTGTTCATAGAGGGTGATCCAAGCCTTTTGGAGCGACCGCAGCTGGCCATGGTTGGCAGCCGACGCGCCTCCCGACCGGGGCTGGATAACGCCACCGCCTTTGCTCGCAACCTGGCACGCGGTGGCTTCGTGATCACCAGCGGGTTGGCGCTGGGCATCGATGGTGCTGCTCATCAGGGCGCGTTGGATGCCGGCGGCAAGACAGTAGCGGTGCTGGGGACCGGGCTCGAGCAGCTGTATCCGCGTCGCCATCTGGGGCTGGCTGCACGAATCGTCGAGGGGGGTGGTGCAGTAGTATCCGAGCTGCCACTCGACTGCCCGCCGCAGGCTGCCAACTTTCCCCGCCGTAATCGCATCATCAGCGGCTTGTCACTGGGCGTGCTGGTCGTTGAGGCAAGCCCTTCGAGCGGATCGTTGATCACGGCCCGTCTGGCTGCCGAGCAGGGTCGTGAGGTTTATGCGATTCCAGGCTCGATCCACCATCCCGGCGCCCGCGGCTGCCACCAGCTGATTCGCCAGGGTGCGGCACTGGTGGAATGTGTCGAGGACGTCTTGCAAGCCCTGCGCGGCTGGCAGCAATCGCCGGCCACCCCCGAAACGCAACGATCCGAGCCAACCCACCCGCTTGTCGCACAGCTGCATGCCGCACCCATGAGCAGCGAGGCGCTGGCCGGTGCCGTCAACCAGCCCCTGGCGCAGATCCTCGCAGCGCTCACCGAGCTGGAAGTCGAAGGACTGGTCGCATGCGAGAACGGCCGCTGGATCGCCTGCGCGGGTTGAGGCCTGCTGTGCTGTCATCAGCGCTTGGGTACACTTCGCCGATCAATCTCAGGGGAGGTGGCAATGGTCGGCAATTGGCGTGTGCAGCAGGCGGCGCGGGTCGTCAGGCGTGGCGGGGTGATCGCCTATCCGACCGAGGCGGTCTGGGGCTTGGGCTGCGATCCTTGGGATAGCGACGCGGTACATCGGTTGCTGGCTCTGAAGGAGCGGCCGGTGGAGAAAGGACTGATTCTGGTCGCCGATCGCGTCGAGCAGCTCGATTTTCTGCTGGAAGACCTTCCTGAGCGTTGGCTGGACCGCTTGGTTGGCAGCTGGCCGGGGCCGAATACCTGGCTGGTCCCGCACCGTGATCGCTTGCCAGACTGGATCACCGGCCAACACGACAGTGTCGCACTGCGTGTGACCGATCACCCCCTGGTGGCGAGGCTTTGCACCCTGACCGGCCCATTGGTGTCCACCTCGGCCAACCCGGCCGGCCGACCTTCGGCGCGCTCACGTCTGCGCGTCGAGCAGTACTTCCCCGGGGATCTGGACGGCGTGCTTGGCGGCAGCCTGGGTGGACGTCGGAACCCCTCGACTATCCGTGATATACGCAACGGCGAAGTCATCCGCGCATCCTGACGCCCTGACGCCCTGACGCCAGGGTGCGGTGGTTTGCCAGCTCAGGGCAAGAGGATGGTCGAACCGGTCGTCTTGCCCGCGGCCAGCTGGCGCTGCGCCTCAGCGGCTTCCGCCAATGGGTAGCGTTGGCCGATCTCGACCTTGATCTTGCCGCTGGCGATCATTTCGAACAGATCGGCAGCCATGTCTCGCAGGCGCTCGGCGGAGGTGGCGTAGCCGGCCAGGGTTGGGCGCGTGACATACAGCGAGCCCTTCTGTGCCAGCACACCGAGGTTGACGCCTGTAACCGCGCCGGACGCATTGCCGAAACTGACCAACAGGCCACGTGGTGCGACACAATCGAGCGAGACGTCCCAGCTGCTCTTGCCCACCGAGTCGTAGACGACCGGGCACTTTCTGCCCTCGGTCAGCTCCAGCACCCGCTGGACAACGTCTTCCTGCGTGCGATCGATGGTCGCCCAGGCGCCCAGTGACTTGGCGCGTTCCGCCTTTTCGGTCGAGCCGACCACGCCGATCAGTTTGGCGCCGATGGCCTTGGCCCACTGACAGGCGATCGATCCGACACCACCCGCCGCCGCATGGAACAGTACGATTTCCCCGGCCTTGAGCTCATAGGTCTGGCGCAGCAGGTACTGGGTCGTCAGACCCTTGAGCATGACCGATGCCGCTTGCTCGAAGCTCACGCTTTCAGGCAGCTTGACCAGGTGCCGCGCCGGCAGGGTGTGGTGCTCTCCATAGGAACCCAGAGGTCCGGTCGCGTAAGCCACACGATCGCCCACCTCAAAATCATCGACACCCTCGCCCAGCGCCTCGACCACGCCTGCGCCTTCGGTACCCAGGCCCGACGGCAGGCTCGGCGGCGCGTAGAGGCCGCTGCGGTAGTAGGTGTCGATGAAGTTCAGGCCGATAGCGTGGTTGCGCACGCGGACCTCACCGGCTCCAGGCGCGGCGACCGGAACGTCGACCCGTTCGAGGACTTCGGGACCACCGTGCTGACTGAACTGGATGCGCTGCGACATATTGACTCCTGATAAATACAAAGGAGCCTATCCAACGCTTCCCGGACGCGTCCGTCAATTGGCGGGTGATATGCTTGCCGACCTTCTGTATCAGCATCGCCGCGCTGGTCCCTGCCAGGCGGCGGCGCAGCCACTTGCCAAGGTGAATTCGTGAACGAGCGTACCGAAGCCGTCAAAGCCTACCTGCTCGACTTGCAGGACCGTATCTGCGCCACCCTTGAAGCCGAAGACGGAGGTACCCGCTTCGTCGAGGATGCCTGGACGCGTCCCGCAGGTGGCGGTGGTCGGACCCGTGTCATTGAAAACGGCGCGCTGATCGAAAAGGGTGGTGTCAATTTCTCCCATGTGCACGGGAGCGGCCTGCCGCCTTCGGCCAGTGCCCATCGTCCGGAGCTGGCCGGTCGTGGTTTCGAAGCGCTCGGCGTTTCTCTGGTGATCCACCCGGAGAACCCTTATGTGCCGACCTCGCATGCCAATGTGCGCTTCTTTATCGCCGAAAAGGACGGTGAAGAGCCGGTCTGGTGGTTTGGCGGCGGCTTCGATCTGACGCCCTACTACGGTAATGAAGAGGATTGCGTGCATTGGCACCGCGTCGCCCGGGACGCTTGTGCGCCATTCGGTGCCGATGTCTACCCGCGCTACAAGGCGTGGTGCGACCGCTATTTCCACATTAAGCACCGCAACGAGCCGCGCGGGGTCGGTGGGCTGTTCTTCGACGACCTGAACGAATGGGATTTCGATACCAGCTTCGCCTTCATGCGGGCGGTGGGCGATGCCTACATCGATGCCTACTTGCCGATCATCCAGCGTCGCAAGTCGATAGCCTTCGGCGAGCGCGAGCGCGCTTTCCAGGAGCTGCGCCGTGGACGCTATGTGGAATACAACCTGGTCTACGACCGCGGCACGCTGTTCGGCCTCCAGTCTGGCGGGCGTACCGAGTCGATCCTGATGTCGCTGCCGCCGCTGGTGCGCTGGGGTTACGACAAGCATCCCGAGCCCGGCTCGCCAGAGGCGCGGCTGACCGAGTACTTCCTGCAGGATCGTGACTGGCTGGGCGAATAGCCTTGAATAGCCTATACCACCTCTGAATCGCTACTGCTTTTAGGAGCATCAATGGACCGCTACGGCGTCTTCGGCAACCCCATCGGCCACAGCAAATCGCCTCAGATCCACCGTCTGTTTGCCGAGCAGACCGGCCAGACGCTCAGCTACGAGCCCTTGCTGGCGCCGCTCGATGACTTCCCCGGCTATGCCCGCACATTCTTCAAACAGGGGTTGGGCGCGAATGTCACCGTGCCCTTCAAGGAACAGGCGTTTCGCCTTGCCGACCAGCTGAGCGAGCGCGCCCAGCGTGCCGGCGCGGTGAACACCCTGAAGAAGCTGGAAGATGGTCGCCTGCTGGGCGATAACACCGACGGCATTGGCCTGGTCCGCGACTTGCTGGACAACGCTGGCGTCACGCTGCAAGGCAAGCGGATTCTGTTACTGGGCGCTGGTGGTGCGGTGCGTGGGGTGCTCGAGCCCCTGCTGGCGCAACGCCCGGTAGCATTGGTCATATCCAACCGCACCTTGGCCAAGGCCGAACAGCTGGCCGGCGAGTTCGCCGAGCTGGGGCCGGTCAGTGCAAGCGCCTTCGAGCAGCTGCGAGGCCCGTTCGAAGTGATCATCAACGGCACCTCGGCGAGCCTCGGCGGTGAGCTGCCACCGTTGAGCGATGACCTCATCGAACCTGGCGTTACCCTCTGCTACGACATGATGTACGGCGCGAAGCCGACGCCCTTCTGCCAGTGGGCGGCCGGACGCGGCGCAGCAACCCGCGATGGGCTCGGCATGTTGGTCGAACAGGCGGCGGCGGCCTTCGAGTTGTGGCGCGGGGTACGGCCGGATTCGGGCCCGGTTCTGACGCAGCTGCGCAGCCAGCTCAGCGCTTGAGGGTCGCTCAGATACGGAAGTGAATCTGCTCGTGCAGGTGCTGCGGTGTCTCCAGCTCGTCGACGATTCCCGCAGCGATACGCCGTAGCTGCACACGTCGATCGCTGGGGTCGAGATCGTCAATCACGCTGAAATCCTCGATCGACAGGTCGTCGCCATCAGCGTTGGCATCCACCAGCGTCCATTTCAACGGATGCGCAGCAATGCGTTGCAGCGCGGCGGTGACGGTCGGATCGTCGCCCTTGGCGGACAGATCGGCGACCAGTATCAGCCGTTCGACACCGACCTTTGGCAACCCGGACAGCAAGGCATCGACCGCCTGATACAGGTCATGCGGCTGATGATTGGCTGCTGCGCCAGAGGCTGTGGCCAATGAGGGGCTGTCGTACAGACAGATCACCGCATCCATCCCGGCCACGCTCTGCGAGACACTGACGGCATCGAACAGATCACCGGTCTTGGCGCGCAGTCCTGGGCGGACGGTCATCGAATTGAGATCATCGACCAGGGCCACGGCTTCGTGTTGCCGCGTCAGCAGCTCGCACAGCAGCGCGTTGCCGAGGCTCGAATGCGCGCCATACAGAGCGAATTTGAGCCGCGGCGTTTCAGCGTTGAGCATGACGGCTCGGCCGCATCAGCGACGCGTGGCGAGATAGCCAATCAGCGCAACTGCGCCAGCGGCCAGAGCGACCGTGCTCAGCGGATGCTCGCGAGCGCAGTCCTTGGCCATGCGCCCGGCATCACGGCCGCGGCGGGACAGGTCGTGGCAGTGCTCGTCCCACTTGTTGTCGTTCCACAGCGTCTCGGCGCGCGAACGCAGGGCGTTGAAACGATGACGCGACTCGCGCGAGGCGTCATCCTTGAGATCGTCAAGCGCGGTCATCAAATTCTGGATTTCGCGCTCGATTTCGTCGCGGGTGGTGGGTGTGCGGCTGAAGCGGGACATAGCGTTCTCCCCTTTGAATGTAAGGTTTGGACTCTGCGAAGCGGTGAAGGTGCCTTCGGCCGTGTCAACCAAAACACCAGGACTGCTAAAAGCGGACCTATCAACAGCGACCGGGTTCCGCCGGTCGGCTCGGTTGTGGCGAAAAGTCGCGCTGCCGACAAGCTTATGAGCCGCGGGCCGGCAAACCCAGCAGCGCTACGCATGTTGTTCTACGCTTTGGATTGTGGCCGTTGCGCTGAACGGTCCGTGAGGCGAAACAAGCGAAACGGCCAGAGCCCTGCGGCCGGTTGATACGCTGCAAGCGCCGAAATATAAGGGCTTGCGACCATGTTTGTGCTCGCCTTTTCCGTATAATGCGCGCCGCGTCCGTCTGCTTCGGCGCGCCTTTTTTCACTGCCAATTCATCGGTGTCCATCTTGAAGCTTCGTCATTCCATTCTCGGCTTGCTGCTCGCCTGCAGCAGCGCCATGTTGACCCCCGTTTCCACCGCTGCTGCGAAGGCCCCTGTGCAACAGGAGCTGGCCTCTGGCAGCGCGCTGGTGATCGATCTGAAAACCAATGAAGTGCTCTATTCCAGCAATCCAGACGTGGTGGTGCCGATCGCATCGGTGACCAAGCTGATGACCGCGATGGTGGCGCTCGACGCCAAGCTGCCGCTCGATCAGCGCCTGTCCGTCACCATCCGTGACGCGCGCGAAATGCAGGGGGTGTACTCGCGTGTACGCATCGGCAGCGAAATCAGCCGTCGCGAAATGCTGCTGTTGACCCTGATGTCGTCCGAGAACCGCGCCGCGGCGAGCCTGGCGCACCATTATCCGGGCGGTTACAGCGCCTTCATCCAGGCGATGAACGCCAAAGCCAAGGCGTTGGGAATGACCCGTACGCACTATGTCGAGCCCACCGGCCTGTCCGAGCGGAACGTCTCCAGCGCCAATGACCTGGTCAAACTGCTCAAGGCCAGCCAGGCCTATCCATTGATCGAGCAGTTCAGCACCACCAGCGAAAAGACCGTGGCCTTCCACAAGCCCAACTACACCCTGGGTTTCCGCAATACCAACGCCCTGGTGCGCAAGCCTGACTGGAGCATCCAGCTGACTAAGACCGGCTTTACCAATGCGGCCGGCCATTGCCTAGTGATGCGAACCGTGATGAACAAGCGCCCCGTGGCCTTCGTAGTGCTTGATGCCTTTGGCAAGTACACCCACATGGCCGATGCCAACCGCCTGAAGAAGTGGATGGAAACCGGCAAGGTGACGCCGGTCGCGCCGGCTGCTCTGGCCTATAAGCAGCAGAAGATGGCCCAACGTCAGCTGGCTGGCCAACCGGGCGATGCGGCGACGGTGATCGGCACGCGCTGACCGTTCGCCGCCACGTTTCGTCGCGTGGTGGTTGAACCAGGTGAAGGGCCACCGATCTAGCCGCCACGATTGCCGTAGGCTGCTTCGTTGCCGTCCTGTTCGGCGGCGCTGGCGAGTTCGCGGGTCAGATGGGCTTTCAGGCGGGACAAGGTCTCGTCATTCCAATTGTTGGGCGCAGTCACCAACCGCCAGGCATCGACATAATCGGCAGGCGCATACACATGCCCATGGCCCGGTGGTGTCGGGGTGGTGACTGCCATGTCGACCGCCAGCTGCAGCATGGTCACCAGTGGAAACCAGCGCAGCGCCGGTGTGACGTCCGGGCCGCGCGGCTCGCTCAGCCAGTCCGGTCGGCGCCAGGCGTAGCGGTAGTCGAAAAAGACGATCGGGTCGCTGGCATATTGCAGATAGAGCAACCGCATCGGCCCCCATGAAGCGTCCATCGGCTCGGGCGTGCCGTGCTGATTCATGAAGCGAACGAAACGACCATCGCGAAATTGCGGTAGCCATTCGGGGCTTCCCGGATTGCGGTCGTCCGTGATTCGCCGCCACATCTGGCTCTCAAAAGGGGGGCCGCTCCACAGCGCACCCTGAAAGGGATCGCCGATCAGCTCATGCAACTCCCAGGACGCTTGTGAATGCAACGCGCCGAGGCTCAGGCCGTGCAAGTAGAGCCTTGGCCGTCGTTCGGTCGGCAATTCTCGCCAGTAGTCATAAACCTCCTCGAACAGTGCCCGCGCCACGTCAGCGCCGTACTCGGCTTCCACCAGCAATGACAGCGGGCTGTTCAGGTAGGAGTACTGCAGCGCCGCACTGGCGACATCGCCATGGTGCAGGTACTCGACGCTGTTCATCGCGGCGGGGTCGATCCAGCCGGTGCCGGTCGGCGTGACCAGCACCAGTACCGACCGCTCGAAGGCGCCGGTGCGCAGCAGCTCGCGCAGGGCCAGTCTCGCGCGCGCTTCAGGCGTTTCGGCGGCACGCAAGCCGACGTAGACACGGATCGGCTCACGCGCCGCTCGACCGCTGATGGCCGCTATGTCCCGAGCCGACGGGCCGGATGCAATGAACTCGCGGCCGGTACGCCCCAGCTCGTCCCAGCGCAGCAGCGATTCGCGACTGCCGCTCTTGAGCGGTGAGGCCGGTTGCGCCGCTTCCGGCTCGATCAGCGCGTCGTATTGCGCGAAGGACGCGTCCAATACCTTCAGTGCCCGGGTGACCAGCACATCGGTGACCAGCGACCAGAACAATGTCAGGGCGACCACGACGCCAATGACATTCGCGACCCGGCGCGGCAGGAAGCGATCGGCACGGCGCGAAACGAAGCGCGAAACGAGGCGGTACAGGCGCGCCAGGATCAGCAGGATCAGAAAAGTCGCCAGCGCGGTCAGTATCACTTCCAGCAGGTGCCCGCTGGTGACCGGCGGCATGCCCATCAACGAGCGGATCGAGTTCTGCCAGCCGGTGACTTGGCTGAGAAAATAAGCCGCCAGCGTCGCACTGACGATGGCGATGATGATATTGACCCGGCTGCGCAAACGTTCCGGCGGCTCCGCCAGCTCCATGTAACGCCACAGCCAACGGGCGAATACGCCCAGGCCGTAGCCAGCGGCCAGTGCTGCGCCAGCCAGCACGCCCTGGCTCAGGGTCGAGCGCGGCAACAGCGAGGGCGTCAACGCCGCGCAGAAAAACAGTGTGCCCAACAGCAGGCCAAAACCGGACAGCGAACGCCAGGCGGACAATGGTGTGCGAAGCCTCATTCGAAACCCCATAGCTTCGTCGATGATTGATTCCGCGGCGGCTGCCGCCTGGTCTTTTCGAGGCGTTCGGGCCGTTGCGGTTCCCTTCTCAATCGACTCGCTGCCTCGTAAATGGCCAACGATATCTATCACCCAGTATCGGCATAGCGCCGTCTGTAGGAGCCAGCTTGCTGGCGATCTTTTCGGCACGCCGCGGGGGTCCGGATCGCCATATCGGTACAGCGTCGTCTGTAGGAGCCAGCTTGCTGGCGATCTTTTCGGCACACCGCGGAGGTCCGGATCGCCAGCAAGCTGGCTCCTACGAAAGCCTGGCCTGCGGCTTGACGTTGAGCTGGGTGCAGCCATGCTGCTTTCGTTGAAGGGGTGATCGTAAGGACCAACGATATCTATCACCCAGTATCGGCATAGCGCCGTCTGTAGGAGCCAGCGTGCTGGCGATCTTTTTGGCACACCGCGGAGGTCCGGATCGCCAGCAAGCTGGCTCCTACGAAAGCCTGGCCCGCGGCTTGACGTTGAGCTGGGTGCAGCCACGCTGCTTTCGTTGAAGGGGTGATCGTAAGGACCAACAATATCTATCACCCAGTATCGGCATAGCGCCGTCTGTAGGAGCCAGCTTGCTGGCGATCTTTTCGGCACACCGCGGAGGTCCGGATCGCCAGCAAGCTGGCTCCTACGAAAAAGTGATCCATGCGACTTCGATGCAACGATGCTGGCCCGCTCTACTCAAACGTCTACATTTCCCCTCAGCGCACCGGGAACCAGACATCGTTATGAGCACACCAGACAACACCTATATCGAGTGGCTGGAAAGCCAGTCCATGCTTAAAGCCGCCCGTGATCGGGCCCGACTCTACGCCGGTCAGGCGCGGCTCTGGCAGCGACCTTACGCCCAGGCGCGCCCGCGCGACGCCAGTGCGATTTCCTCGGTGTGGTTCACCGCCTATCCTGCCGCGATCATCACGCCCGAAGGCGGCTCAGTGCTTCAGGCGCTGGGGGACGATCGCCTCTGGAGCGCCTTGTCCGAACTCGGCGTGCAGGGCATTCACAACGGCCCGATGAAACGCTCCGGTGGCCTGCGTGGGCGCGAGTACACCCCCACCATTGACGGCAACTTCGACCGCATCAGCTTCGATATCGACCCCAATCTCGGCACCGAAGCAGAGATGCAGCAGCTCAGCCGCATGGCTGCCGCGCACAACGCCATCGTCATCGATGACGTCGTGCCTGCGCACACCGGCAAGGGGGCGGACTTCCGCCTCGCCGAGATGGCCTACGGCGACTACCCGGGCCTCTATCACATGGTCGAGATCAGCGAGGAAGACTGGCCCCTGCTGCCGGACGTGCCCAAGGGCCGCGATGCGATCAACCTGCCGCCGCCGGTGGTCGACCAGCTCAAGGAAAAGCATTACATCGTCGGCCAGCTACAACGGGTGATCTTCTTCGAGCCGGGCATCAAGGACACCGACTGGAGCGTGACCGGCATCGTGACCGGGGTCGATGGCAAGCGCCGGCGCTGGGTCTACCTGCACTATTTCAAGGAGGGCCAGCCGTCGCTCAACTGGCTGGACCCGACATTCGCCGCCCAGCAGCTGATCATCGGCGATGCGCTGCATGCGATCGACGTCTCCGGTGCGCGGGTGCTGCGCCTGGATGCCAACGGCTTCCTCGGCGTCGAGCGCCGCGCTGAAGGCACAGCCTGGTCCGAGAGCCATCCGCTATCGGTGACCGGCAACCAGCTCATCGCGGGCGCCATTCGTAAGGCCGGCGGCTTCAGCTTTCAGGAGCTGAACCTGACCATCGACGACATCGCCTCGATGTCCCATGGCGGCGCCGACCTGTCTTACGACTTCATCACCCGCCCGGCCTATCATCACGCCCTGGTTACCGGGGATACCGAATTTCTGCGGCTGATGCTGCGTGAGGTCCACGCCTTCGGCATCGACCCGGCTTCGCTGATCCATGCGATGCAGAACCACGACGAGCTGACCCTGGAGCTGGTGCATTTCTGGACGCTGCACGCCTACGACCATTACCACTACCACGGGCAGACGCTTTCGGGCGGCATCCTGCGCGAGCACATCCGCGAGGAGATGTACGAACGTCTGACCGGCGAGCATGCGCCCTACAACCTCAAGTTCGTCACCAACGGCGTGTCCTGCACCACCGTCAGCGTCATCACGGCGGCGCTGGGCATCCGTGACCTCAACACCATCAGCGCGGCCGACATCGAGCAGATCCAGCGCCTGCATATCTTGCTGGTGATGTTCAATGCCATGCAGCCCGGTGTGTTCGCCCTCTCCGGCTGGGATCTGGTCGGTGCGCTGCCGCTGGAAGCCGAACAGGTTGAACACTTGATGACCGAAGGCGATACCCGCTGGCTGCACCGTGGCGGCTACGATCTGGCCGATATTGCACCCGAGGTGGAAACCTCCAGCGAAGGCCTGCCCAAGGCGCGCTCGCTGTACGGGAGCCTGGTCGAGCAGCTTAAGAACACCGGCTCGTTCGCCTGCCAGCTCAAGCGTATCCTCAGCGTGCGCCGCGCCTACGACATCGCCGCCAGCAAGCAGATCCTGATTCCTGACGTGCAGGCGCCGGGTCTGCTGGTCATGGTCCACGAACTGCCTGCAGGCAAGGGTGTGCAGATCACGGCGCTCAACTTCAGCGCTGAGACCATCAGCGAGACGGTCACCCTCCCCGGTGTTGCGCCCGGGCCGGTGGTGGACATCATTCACGAAAGCATCGAAGGCGACCTCACCGAAAACGGCGAGATGACCTTCAACCTCGACCCCTACGAGGGCTTGGCGTTGCGCGTCGTGAGTGCGGCGTCACCGGTGCTCTGACGGCGCAAACCAGGATCACGGCGCGCCGCTACCAGGCGCGCCGTGATCGCTCTGTCGGTCGAGATGCAGTTGGTTCAGGCCGAAGGGCCGGGTGTACGGCCAGGAGGTTGCTCTTCGCCCAGTGCAGTCACGCAGTTGCGCCCGATCGCCGCTTCCAATGCTTCCAGCGAAACCGGCTTGACCAAGTGAGCCTCGAATCCCGCCGCTCGGGACCGCTCGAAATCCTTCGCCTGGCCATAGCCGGTGAGCGCTACAAGGCGTAGCGCGTCTGCCGGAAAGGACTTTCGCAGCGCTTTTGCCAGGGCGTAACCGTCCATTTCAGGCAGGCCGATATCGAGTACGGCAACAGTCGGTCGAAACTGCGCGGCCATGCGCACCGCCTGAAGGGGCTCGCTAGTGGCGATGACCTCGTGGCCCCGATGGATCAGATAGTCGCGCACGCTTTCGAGCGCATCGAGGTTGTCGTCGACCACCAATATGCGAGCTGAAGGGTGGGCTGTAACAGCTGGGCGCTCGAGCGCAACAGGCGCTTCATCCGGCTGGCTGAGCAGCGGGAGCGTGACCGTGAAGGTTGAGCCACAGCCGATCCCGTCGCTGTGGGCCGTCACCGAGCCTTCGTGCAGTTCGACGAAGGTCTTCACCAAGGCCAGGCCAATGCCGAGGCCGCCTTTCGATCGATCGATCGTGGCGGTGCCCTGCTCGAAGATCTTGAACAGCTTCGGATAAAGCGCAGGGCTGATGCCCGAGCCATTGTCCTGAACGGTGACCTTGACCTGCCGGTCACTGGCCGCCATCTGGATATCGATCCTGCCGCCACGGTCGGTGTACTTCGCCGCGTTGGTAAGCAGGTTGGCAAATACCTGCATCAACCGGGTGGGGTCGCCGAACACCCATACCGGCCGTTCCGGCAGCGCGACTTGAAGTGCGTGGCCGCGTTCCTGAAAAAGCGTGCTGGCGGATTCGATGGCACGGGTCAGTAACCCGATCAAGTCCAGCGGCTCAGGCTTGAGCTCGACTTTGCCGCGCACGACGCGTGTCGCATCCAACAGATCATCGAGCAGGCTGGATAAATGTTTGGCCTGGCGTTCGATGATCAGATGCTCGCGGGGCAGCTCCTCGCCCTTGTTACGCAGCCGGAGCAGATCGATCACCGTAATGATGGGTGCCAGCGGATTGCGCAGCTCGTGTCCCAGCATCGCCAGGAACTCGTCCTTGGCACGGCTGGCCTGCTCGCGTTCGTAGTCGACACGGGCCGTCTGCACGCCGGTGGTGGCCAATGAGGCTGCCGCGCTCAGGAAAGCAAGGTGCGGCGCCTGGGGAAAATCAGCGCTGTCACATCCAAACCAGATATCTCCGCCAAAGGTGCCGTAGCCCATGCTCAGGCGCACCACTCGCATGGGCCCGAGCGGTGTCGACA
Organism: Pseudomonas sp. NPDC077408; assembly: GCF_050269105.1. Taxonomy (NCBI): domain Bacteria; kingdom Pseudomonadati; phylum Pseudomonadota; class Gammaproteobacteria; order Pseudomonadales; family Pseudomonadaceae; genus Pseudomonas; species Pseudomonas sp. NPDC077408. The sequence continues at coordinate 152,235 of NZ_JBNNHS010000008.1, read as the reverse complement.
GTTGGTGCGCGCGCCCATCGGGCAGGCGGGTCTGCTCCCACTCAGCCAGCATGGCTTCCCAGTCACGGCATTCACGCTCGCACAGGTATTCACCGTCGAGGCGCAGCACGTGGTATCGAGGCGAATCCGGCAACAGCTGTACGTTCGCCATGGCAAAACGCATCGGCACGATGCGTTCGGCGGCCTCCATGGTGATTTGCAGGATGGACGTGCCGTCGCGCCCGGCCCATAGCGCAGGAAGCGCGAGGAGGCCCATCAGATCACGGATGTTCCGCCCCTCATCTCCGCCATTCGGGCGATCCGATGCTCGCTCAAGCATGGGCTCAGCGAACGGCGAGGGAGGTTCAGTCAGCATGGGTAGCCGAACGTTTGGCTTCGCGGTTGCGCAGCTCCTGAAGCATTTCGGCGGCGGGCGTGTAGAACGGATTCTCCTGAACGACACCGTTGATCAACGTCAGCGGATGGGTGCGAAGCAGGTCCATCATCATCGAGCCGCTCAATTTGGCCGTGTCGTAAACGCAGATGGCTGGCTGGCGATTCTTCGAGAGCACATCGTTGACCTCCGCCTCGTAGGCGAGGATTTCCTGCGCGCCCGGTCGGTCGTCGAAGGCCCAATCCATGTTGCCCATGATTCGAACGCGAGAGTAGCCGGCCTCGGCAGCCGCCTCGCAGGTTGCGTTCAGGGTCACCAGCATGCGGTCCTTGTTGAACGCCCCATTGTCGTCCAGATAGGCGCCTTGCCAGGTTTGCAGCTCAAGCTGTCCGCAGGCTTCGCAGCCGTGGGCGTCGATGCCACCTTGAATCAACCTTTCACGGTGATCGTCCATGTTTGCCGGGTTGAGGATGTGGATGGTCTTTTCGCCCTGATCCAGTGCTTCCTTGAAGAAAGGGATCAGCACGTCGTACTCCTGTTCGCGACTGTCGAAGAACGCGCAAACGTGGAAATGCTCGATGGGCGTTCCAGCGAGGGAAAGCTCGTTCATGAATGGCTCCGGATGTGGGTCTGAGGGTTGCGATCGTGAAATCAATCGGGGCGTTGAAACCGCCGCTCCGGCGGCGTGCCGGGTATCGCTAGGCACCGTAATTCGTGTGCGATTAACGTTTCACTGCAGATTCATCGGCGCCGAATACCAAGCACTTGCTGCTTCATTGCGCACCCCTGTACTGTGCGCCGCCGGTGACCAACCCGAGCCGCCATCGCTATGGTCGAGCGTACCGCCATGCCACTTCGCTGCATTCTAGCCCAGGTTTCGTTGTTTTTAAGTGTGTTGGGCGCAATCCCCGCATGGGCGCAAACCGTATGCTCGACCGGTCAGCAGCCGATCTGTCTCGGCAGCTGCGTATGCGTGCCTGTTTCTCCACAGAACTACGAGGCGTTGTCCGAGCGGGTGCAATGGCTGGCCGCCGCCGGGCTCGAGACCTGGATCCGCCAGTCCCGCGATCAGCTGGCGCTGCTGGAAAGCCAGCCCATTCCGCTGCATATCCGCTCGCAGCTGGAGCCTTATTTCGATATCGAGGTGCTGGAGACGGCGCGTTACCGGGTCGGCGACGACAATGTGCTGACGGCGGCCAACACGCTGCTGCGCAACCCCGACATTGTCGCGGTGACGCTGATCGACATCATCGTCTTCCGCAACGAGGCCGATGCCCTGGACAACGTTGCCCTCTGGGCGCACGAGCTCAAGCATGTCGAGCAATACCTGGAATGGGGCGTAGGCGAATTTGCGCGGCGCTATACCCGCGATTACAGCAGCGTCGAACGGCCGGGTTATGCCATGGAGCTGCAGCTCGAGCGCGAAGCGGCCTTGCGCGAAACCGGCGGAAGCACAGCGTCGCGCCATTCGGCCGAATGACCTAGATCGAGGGATCGGCCAAGGGCAGCTCCGGTCACAACCTTATCGCCATAAGGAGACTGCCATGCCTGTTACCGTGTCCAAGCTCCAGGGCAACGATATCCCCGAGGAGATGCGTGGGCCCGAGGTCGAGGTGGTATTCCGCGTCACTGACCATGAGGGCAAGGTGAAATACCTGCTGGACGATGTCGAAGCCGCACAGAGCGTCGTGCGGGCCAGCGATGAACATCAGGCAGCGAAAGGGTGACCGCTGCGTCAGCTGAACGGCCGCGCAGGGCCTGACAATCCGACAGCTCGTTTTCGGCTGACCGATGCCCTCTCGCCGCGGTGACTCAACCGGCGCTGCCTTGAGTCGCTTGGGTGTTTTCATCAGCCCAACCCAGCAGCAGCTCGGGCGCCATGGGTCGGGCAATGTAATAACCCTGTCCCTCCTCACAGCCCCACTGGGCTACCAGATCGAAGACCGCCTGGGTTTCGATCCCTTCGGCCACGACACGCAGTTCGAGGCGCTTGGCCAAATCGATGATGGTTCGCACCAGCCGACAGTCTTTCTCGTCGTCGCCCAGGTTACGGATGAAGGATTGATCGAGCTTGACCGTCGACGCGGGCAGGTCGCGCAGATAGGTCCAGTTGCTGTAGCCGGTGCCGAAGTCATCGATGGCCACCTCCACGCCCAGTGAGCGCAGGCGCAGCAGCTGGCGACTGACTTCGCCCGGGTTACGCATCAGGGCGCTTTCGGTAAATTCCACCTCCAGACTCGCCGGGTCGACACGTTGATCGTTCAGCAACTCAATGATGCGGTCGACAAAGGCCGGACTATCCAGATCCGACGCCGACACGTTGATGGCGACCTTGAACCTGCCCCCCTGGCGCTGCCAGGTTGCCGCCTGCATGACGGCCTTCTCGGCGACCCACAGGCTCAGCTCGCGGATCAGCGCGGTCTTCTCGGCCAGCGGAATGAATTCAGCCGGGCCGATGGCGCCGAGCGTCGGATGATCCCAGCGCAGCAGCGCCTCGACTGAAGTGCAGTGCCCATCCATCAGGCTGATACGCGGCTGATAGACCAGCCGCAGCTGTCCGTCGCTGTGCAACGCCTCGGCGAGACCGCTGAGCAAGGTGAAGGCACGCTGCTGCACCGCATCGAGTCGGGATTCGTAAGGCGACCAGCCGATGCCACGATCACGCGCGTCGTCCGCCGAGGTGATCGCCAGGCGCAGCCAGTCCTGCTCCAGCACGCCACTGTGCAGCGGCAGCACGCCGAGACCGACCTGGGTCTTGATCGGAATCGAATTGCACTGCACCGGGGCGTCGAACGCCGCGATGATCCGGTCATAGAGCTGGATCAGCTCCTCCTGCGGCCCGTCGGGAATCAGAAAAGCAAAACGACTCGGGCTGATGCAATACAGCCCGCACCGATCTGGAAGCTGCGCTTGCAGGGTCTGTTTCATGCGCAGCATCAGCGCTTGGGCAAAGCTGTGACCGAGCACCTTGATGATGTCGTTCAACAGCATCGGCCCGATACCCGTGGATGCATCGATGAAGTTGGTGTTGCGCAGTGTCAGGATGCGCGCCATCGTCAGTTTGGCGAAATGGCCAAGCATCGACAGTTCCTGCGGAGTCATTGCCCGTCGCGGCTGGGTGTCGATGATGCACAGGCTGCCCAGGCCCAGCCCTTCCGGCGTGATCAGTGGCATGCCCGCATAAAAACGAATGCCTGGCTCGCCCGTGACCAGCGGGTTGTTCTGGAAGCGCACATCCTGGGTGGCATCGAGCACCTGGAGCGGCTCGTTGGCGAGGATTGCATAGGCGCAGAAGGAGTCGTGCCGCGGCGTCTCCTGCGTCAGCAGCCCGATCCGGGCTGTGAACCACTGGCGCTGTTCGTCGACGATCGAGATCAACGCAATCGGCGCCTGGAAATACTCCGCCACCATCGCCACGATGTGCTCGAACACCTCGTCGGGCGCCGTGTCCAGCCGGCACAGCTGCGTCACCTGCAGCTGTCGCTGCGCTTCATTTATCGGGGTTGGAGCACCAGCCATACGATCAACTGCCTGGAAATTCGAATGGGTCCGAGCCGTCGGCGCGGCGTCCGGTATGGGTTGCAACGGATATCTGGACGTCATGCCCGAATGGTCAGCACAACGGGGCCTCTTGCCGGCATATCGACCGGCTCGTTTGTTCCTTGATGAGGTGCCGACGGGAGGTGCAGATGGGTGGGGCATGAGCATCCTCATAGCGGATACACACCAGCATGCCTTGTAGGCTTCTCGCTTATCTGTCGCTCTGGAACGCCTTCGACGCAACGCTTTCCAACCTTCACCCCACTGGTGACTTCAGCTCTGTGCGGTTCATAACCGCCGAAAACCCAGCAGTACGAAGCCGCCTCAGGTGGCGGTTGCAAAGGACGATGGCCGGACATGCCCGATACGATGAATGAGGTGCCTGCTTTTCTCTCCGGTGGAGGGGAAATGGGCGCGTTGATGCGAAACCATGACTGGGCGACCACGCCGTTCGGCCCGGTCGAGTGTTGGCCACAATGCTTGCGCTCCATGGTCGGCGCCTGTCTGAATTCCCCGCTGCTGGGAACGGTGCTCTGGGGGCCAGAGCTGCGAATGCTCTATAACGATGCTTACGTCGCCTCAATGGCTGATCGCCACCCTGCCGCGATAGGGCGGCCGGTAGCAGAGGTATGGGGTGACGTCTGGGACCTGGTGGCGGCCCCGTTTGAACATGCGATGCGCACGGGGGAAGGCTTCGCACAGGACCGGGTCGAGCTGCCAATGGTGCGCAACGGCCAGTCAGAGATCACCTATTGGAACATCAGCGCGACACCGATCTTCGGTGAAGATGGCCGGATTCTTGGCCTGCTGAATCAGGGTATCGAGATCACCGGTCAGGTGGTCGCCGAACAGCAGCGCCTGGTCGCCAAGCAGCAGTTGCGTGACATGAACGAGCAGTTGGCTCACGAGGTTGCCATCCGCACGGAAGAACGCAACCTGATGTGGGACACCTCGCCCGACTTGATGGTGGTGATCAACTTCGAAGGGGTATTCCAGCGTGTGAACCCGGCCTGGACAACCCTGCTCGGCTACCAGCCCGAAGAACTGATCGGGCATCACGTCAACGAATTCATCACCGACGAAGACCACCTGAGTACGGTTGATGCCTACCTGGCTACAGCCGGTGGCGAGCAGGTGCGGATCGTCAATCGCTACCGACACAAGAACGGGGCTGAACACTGGATTTCATGGGTCGCCGCCCCGGCGGGTGACAAGACCTACGCCACCGGCCGGGACATCACCGAAGAGAAAGCGCGTCAGGCACAACTCGAGTCGACCCACGAGCAGCTGCGCCAGGCACAAAAGATGGAAGCAGTCGGCCAGCTTACCGGCGGGCTGGCGCACGACTTCAACAACCTGCTCGCCGGCATCTCGGTCAGCCTGGAAATGATCGAGGCCCGCATTCGGCAGGACCGCACCGGCGAGGTCTCGAAATACCTGCTGGTCGCGCAGGGTGCGACCAAGCGGGCCGCAGCGCTGACCCATCGCTTGCTGGCCTTTTCCCGTCGTCAGACACTGGCCCCCAAAGCCATCAATGCCGGACGGCTGGTCAGCGGCATGCTCGACATGGTCCAGCGCACCGTGGGGCCGAACATCGTCGTAGAGAGTTACTGCACCGCTGATTTGTGGACGGCTCGGGTCGACCCGTCACAGCTGGAAAATGCCCTGCTCAACCTGTGCCTCAATGCCCGCGACGCGATGCCTGAGGGCGGTCGCATCACGGTCGAAACCGGCAACCGCGTGTTCGATGCCGAGAGTGCCCGGCAGCAGGATATTCCCGAGGGCGAATACCTGGCCATCCGCGTCAGCGACAGCGGCACCGGCATGTCGTCCGAGGTGCTGACCAAAGCCTTCGAGCCCTTCTTCACCACTAAGCCGATGGGGGAAGGAACGGGCCTCGGCCTGTCGATGATCTATGGATTTACGCAGCAGTCCGGTGGTCAGGTGCGTATCCGTTCTCAGCTTGGTATCGGCACCACCGTCAGCCTCTACTTGCCGCGATACATCGGCACGGTGGAACGCGATAACGGCCCGCTCGGTTTGGCGCCCGTGCTGTCCGCCCAGCGAGGCGAAACGGTGCTGGTCGTCGATGACGAACCGACGGTGCGGCTGCTGATCACCGATCTACTGGCGGATCTCGGCTATCGCGCCATCGTCGTTGCCGACGGGGTTGCGGCACTCGAAGTGCTGCAATCCGGCGTGCACCTTGATCTGCTGCTGACCGATGTCGGCCTGCCCGGCGGCATGAACGGTCTGCAGCTCGCCAATGCCGGTCAGCTCGCTCGTCCCGATCTGCGCGTGCTGTTCATCACCGGTTATGCCGAGAACGCACTGTTCCACAACGGCCTGCTGGAGCCTGGAATGTCGGTGCTCAGCAAACCGTTTTCGGTTAACAGCCTGGCCGAGCGGATGCGCGAGCTGATCGGACAGCCGCCTGCGCTTCACGGCTGAACTCCTACCCTTTTACTGGGGCTTTCGTCGGCTTCCCGGTTTATTGCCGGAACCATCCGCCTGCTAATCCCCTCTGCTGAATACCCGGTGAGAAACCACCGAACCGAGACGAGACGCCGTGTTAAGGCGTCTCTATCAGCACAAAGAGGGCAAACACATGGCTGACGAACAACGTATCCGCGAACGTGCCCACGAAATCTGGGAAGCCAAGGGCCGTCCCGAAGGCCAGCAAGACGAGCACTGGGCACAAGCCCGCGACGAGATGGAACCGTTCTACAAGGAAGGTGATGCCACCGCTGGCAGCATCGAAAGCAGTGTCGCGATACCCATGCCCAAGCCGGAAGGCGAACGCTGATTCTGACCATTTCGAAGCCCGGCGATACCCGGTTACTAATGGATACAGCGCCTCGCTAGGCGTGGCGCTGCTTTGGGCTAACCACGTGCAGCAGCGAGGCGTTGTATCCGGCGCTCATAGCCTCTATTCGTCGAACCAATTAGCGGACCTACCGTCCTGATGAACCGAACCCTAGACCTGAAGGCAATCTTCGAAGCCTTGCCAAACCTCAACCTGATTCTCTCCGCTGATCCGGAGTTCATCATGTTGGCGGCCAGCGATGCTCGGCTGCAGGCAACCAACTCGACTCGCGAAGCCTGCATTGGTCGGTCGATTTTCGAGGTGTTTGGCAACAACCCGGACGAAACGGCGGCATCTGGTGCAGGTGCATTACGCGCCTCGCTGGAACGTGTGCTGGAAACGCGGGCGCCCGACCGTATGGCGATCACCAAATACGACATCCCGCGACCAGCCACTGAGGGTGGCGGATTCGAGGTGCGCTACTGGAGCCCCATCAACGTGCCGGTGCTGAACGAGCGGAGAGAAGTCATCTGCATCATCCATCAAACGCAGGACGTCACCGAACAAGTGATGGGCCGGGATGCCCCGCCCCGGGGGCATTCTGATGAGCGATTCCGCGCCGCGCTGCTAGCGTCCGGCACCGGAACCTTCAATTGGTATCTCCAGGATGACAGCCTCTACGTTGACCATGCACTGGAGCAGATATTCGGTTTAGGTATGGAGCGAAAGCTCGATACCTTTGAACGTCTCATTGAGCTCGTCCATCCAGCGGATCGATCACGTGTTCGTTTCGCCTTCGGGCGATACGGTCAGGCTCAGGATCTCACGGTTGAATTCCGTCTGGCGCGGCCTGGCGAGGAGCAATGGTTGGCGTGTAAAGCCCGTGTCTTCCGCGACGCCAGTGGCAGTCTTTCGTACGTGGCCGGTGCCTGCACTGACATCAGTGCGCGCAAGCGCGCCGAAGAAGCCCTGCGCGTCAGCGAGAACAGGCTGCGCCAACTCAACGAAACCCTTGAAGCGCGTGTGGCCGCGGAAGTCAGCGAGCGCAGCCGGACCGAACAGGCGCTGCGCCAGGCGCAGAAGATGGAAGCCGTCGGCCAGCTCACTGGCGGTATCGCTCACGACTTCAACAACCTGCTGACCGGCATCATCGGCAGCCTGGATCTCATGCAGCGACGTTTCCGCCGTGGAGAAGTCGCGGACGTGGAGCGCTACATCAATGCGGCGGCGACCTCTGCTCAGCGTGCGTCGGCACTGACGCAACGGCTGCTGGCCTTCTCTCGCCAGCAGGCCCTCGACCTCAAGCCGGTCGACGTCAACCACCTGGTCGCCTCGCTGGAAGATCTGCTCCATCGCACCACCGGCGAGAACATTGCGGTCATCACCCAGCTCAGTGCGGGGCTGCCGCCCGCCTGCATGGACGTGAACCAGCTTGAAAACGCCGTGATCAACCTGGTGATCAACGCGCGCGATGCCATGCCGCACGGTGGCCGAATCACCATCTCCACGGCCAACTTTCAGCTGGGCAGCGAGCCAGATCCCGCTCGGCGCGGGCTGACTGAGGGCGAGTATGTACTGCTGACCGTCAGCGACACCGGCGTCGGCATGACCCCGGACGTCATCGAGCGCGCCTTTGAGCCCTTCTTCACCACCAAGCCCATCGGCAAGGGCACCGGGCTTGGGCTTTCGATGATCTATGGCTACATCAAACAGGCCAAGGGCTACATCCACATCGAGTCCAAGCCTGAAAGCGGCACCCGCGTGCACCTTTACCTGCCTGTTCATCATGGCGAAGCCAGCGCTGTGGAAGTGGCGCAAGAGCGCACCCTACAAGGCACTGGCGAGACAATTCTAGTGGTCGAAGACGAACCCGTGGTCCGCTCGTTGGTGGTCGAAGTGCTCAACGACCTGGGCTACGAGACGCTGGAAGCCGGCGAAGCCTCCGAAGCGCTGTTGATCACCGAAAGCTCGCAGCGGATCGATCTGATGGTCTCGGACGTCGGCCTGCCCGGCATGAACGGCCGGCAACTGGCCGAAATCGTGCGCCAGCAACGCCCCGGCCTGAAAGTGCTCTTCGCCACCGGCTACGCCGAAAGCTTCGCCGCCAATGACATCCTCGGGCCGGACATGGCCGTGATGGCCAAGCCGTTCGCCATCGATGCGTTCGCGCAAAAGGTCGGAGAGATGTTGGGTTCGTAGGCCTGTTGACGGCCGCTCTGCCGAGGCGCTGCCCAACGCTGACTCCGGGCCGCTCAGCGCCCTGCCCTTGCCAAACGCCACCGCGTTGCGGTTCTGGCAAGCCCGCAGATCAACCTGACCTATCAGGGTTGGCTCTGCGACTCGCGGGAACTACCGTGTACCAGCGAGCCACTTCAATCAACGCGGCCATCAGCCGCCTTTGAAAGGAAAATCTATGAGTGCCGAAACCATGCGTCATATCGATCACCGCCCCGGCGGCGGCCCCGAATGCCTGCGAATGACCGAAGGCCCGGTGCCCGAACCCGGCCCGCACGACGTGCTGGTCCGGGTGGCCTACGCCGGCATCAACCGGCCCGATGTGTTTCAGCGCTCTGGCAGCTACCCGCCGCCACCGGACGCCTCGCCGCTGCTCGGCCTGGAAATCTCCGGCGAGATCGTCGCGCTCGGCGCTGAAGTCAGCGGCTGGAAAGTCGGCGATCAGGTCTGCGCGCTGACCCCCGGCGGCGGCTACGCCGAATATTGCGTGGCCCCGGCCGAACACTGCCTGCCAGTGCCCGCCGGGCTGTCATTGCTGGAAGCGGCGGCGCTGCCGGAAACCTACTTCACCGTCTGGAGCAACGTGTTCGAGCGCGGTGCCCTGCAACCCGGCGAAGCCTTCCTCGTGCACGGCGGCTCCAGCGGCATCGGCCTGACCGCCATCCAGCTCGCCAAGCAGTTCGGCGCCACTGTGTACACGACGGTTGGCAGCAGCGAAAAAGCGGATGCCTGCCGGCGTGCCGGTGCGGACCGGGTGATCAACTACCACGAAGAAGACTTCGTCGAGGTGCTCAAGCAGGCCACCGACGGCAGCGGCGTCAACGTCATTCTCGACATGGTGGGCGGCGACTACATCCCCCGCAACATCAAATCCCTCGCTGTGGAAGGCCGCCTGGTGCAGATCGCCTTCCTCAAAGGCAGCCGCGTCGAACTCGACACCGCGCCGATCATGCGCAAGCGCCTCACCTTCACCGGCTCCACCCTGCGCCCCCGCAGCCGTGCGGAAAAAGCCGACATCGCCAAGGCGCTGCAGGACAAGGTCTGGCCACTGCTCGACCAGGGCCTATGCCGCCCCGTCATCCACGCCACCTTCCCCCTTGCCGAAGCCGCCGAAGCGCACCGGCTGATGGAAAGCAGCAAGCACATCGGGAAGATTATGTTGGAGGTTGGGCGGTAGCCCTCCCGTTCAGACCGGTTCGGCACTCGCACCGCTAAAGTCGAGCGCCTTCCGGTCGCCTCATAAGCCAACCCTACAAAAAGTAGTGATTAAGCCTTTTGGACGCTTTACCGAATATGGTGCTGTGGGTAACTTGAGCAGCGCAGCAGGATTTGCGCACAGGATTACGGTGCCCTCCGTGGGCTAAGCCTAATGGCCTGCACAACAGGGTCCATTGCGCTAACGTTCGTTTAGCTTGTGACTTCGTTAGGCATGGTCGTCGCTTCTGAATTTCGTCCATTACTAAGGTTAAGAATATGTCGGTTTCTTTTGATGGAACATTAGTGATCGGGGTATCGTCTAGAGCTTTATTTGACCTTGAAAAAGAAAATGAAATATTCCAGTCCGGGTCAATTGACGATTATCGAAGATTTCAGAGAGAGAACGAGAAAGTTATTCTAGAAAAGGGCGCCGCTTATTACTTGGTAGAGGCGCTCCTCAAGCTAAATAAATATGCTGACAGTCAGCGGCTTGTAGAAGTTATAGTCATGTCGAAAAATAGTCCTGACACAGGACTGCGAATTCATAACAGCATTAAGCATTACAGTTTGGATATTACTCGATCCGCTTTTTCCGGCGGTGAGCCTCTTTCTCCTTTTCTCGAAGCTTTTAATGTGGATCTGCTGCTGACTAAACATAAAGAAGATGTTCAAGCAGCGATTGATATGGATCAATGCGCAGCGGCAGAGATCTATAATCCGCCCAGTGACTACTTGCCTGATGAAGAAAAAATTAGGTTTGCCTTCGACGCAGATGCGGTGATCTTTTCCGAGGAATCGGAGTTCATTTACAAAACTAGTGGGATAGATGAGTTTCAACGAAATGAGGTCGACAACGAAGACGTTGAGCTAAAGGACGGTCCCTTTGCTAAATTAATAAGAGTGCTTTCGACTATTCATCAGCGGATAGGATCGGACAAATCGCCCATAAAATTATCGATCGTGACCGCTCGAAACAGCCCTGCACACGTAAGGGTTATCAAAACACTGCGCAAATGGGATGTGTATGTGGATCAAGCGTTTTTCCTAGGTGGCTTGCCGAAAGATAAAATATTGAAAGCTCTTAGGCCGCATATCTTTTTTGATGACCAGCGGACCCATGTTGAGCCTGCGTCAAGAGTGGTTCCTTCAAGCCAAGTACCGTATAAGACCGCTTCGCCTTTAAAGCGTTTTTTGGATGACCAGGCAAGCCTGGAGCTATCACCGGTCAGTCAATAGGTGACGATTGTATGTCTTGTGAGTTTATTAGATGATCAATGAAATACCCGATAGCGTTAGGGCAGCCTGGAAGTATATATGTCAATTACGTTCACAAGCTGAAAGGAATAGAGCTAGCCTGGTGCTCGGCGCTGGCATCAGTGTTGATTTGAACCTTCCTAATTGGGAAATTTTAATTGAGCGGATCAAAACGGTTGTAGGTAATAGGGTGACTCAAGCCAATCATATAAATGATCCACCAGGGAAGGCGGCGCTGATTCTTTTTGAAATGTTTTGCTCTTACCGCAAGGAAGAAATCCAGAGAATTCCAGAGTACTCGAATTCTTTTCTGGTCGAAAAAAAGTTACTGTCCGAATGGAGGGAAATGATACATGCCGAACTGTATGCTGATGTACAAAACGATAGGAGAGGTCTTGTAGATACGCATCCGTATTTTAAAGAAATTATAAAGTTTGTTCAAAAGTCAGAAATCACGGTCAATTATAACTTTGACGATTTCATTGAGTTTGGTCTTTCGCAAGATGACTTAAATCCAACGAAACATGAACGCCCCTACCAAACTGTTTGGTCCCACCAAGCTCAATTTACAAAAGATCGAAGTGTAATTTATCATCCTAATGGCTTTCTTCCCTTTGATAGCAAAAAGTTCCAAAGCGAAAATATAGTTTTTTCTGACGGTTCGTTTGCAGATCAGCTACTTGAGGGCATGGCTGGTAATTTTTCTACCTTACTACATGTGTTAACTAAAAAAACGAGTGTTTTGATTGGGCATTCGCTTACTGACTCGACACTGCTTCATTTGCTTCGCAAAGCTGCAAGCATTAGCCCAGGAAACTATAATTACTTTATACAGTTTTCAAAGGCTAAGCTAGATGATGGAACCGAGTCGGCTATATTTGAGGCTAACTTTAACAACTATAATTTAATAACTCTTTTCTTTGATAGTAGCGATATTAAGAGCTTTTTAAGCTGTTTAACAATGTCGGAAGTTGACTTTCTTGAAATGTCAGATTTTCTCGGGCTTAAAACCAAATATATATATTATTTGGTTGGTGCCGTTGGTATAGGTAAATCGACAGCTCTTAGTCAATTTGGCAGTTTGACTACGCTTGATGAATGGTTCGACGAGCGTCCAACAGAGATGGCATTTGCGCCCGATTTATTAGGCGAAGAGAGCGCCGCGGCTATCGAAAACTGGACTAATGAACAATTCCGGAAAAAGAACAATTACCTGCACAGAAAGGACGTTGGAGTTATTTTGGTTGACCGGTCCCCCCTTGATCCGCTTTCCTTCGTTGAAGAAAGTGACAGAAGTAAACGTGCGCGCTCAATGATTGAGTATGGGATACGCCCCGGCATGTCAACAATGAAGGTGGTGCCAGGAGTCGTCCTTGTTATGAATGGCGAACCTAATGAGATTTGGTGCAGATTAATTACAAAGCGTAAGGAAGATAGCTGGCCGCCTCTCAAAATTGAAAAATTGCAGAATAGAAGTAACAATATTTACAGCTCGCTCCATCCTGAGTTTATTTACGCAACGCAGCGGCGGGAGGTTGAAGTAATTCGTGATTTAGCGAAAGTGATTTTTTCGAAAACTTACTCGCCTGCAGATCTAGATACAAGGCTCTGCGAGATAGCCAATGAAAATTAAGAAAGCTATCTATCTTGCCGCGCCTTTATTTAATGATATGGAGCTTGAATATAACTTAAAGCTAAAATCACGACTTGATGTTTTTTTTGATGTATTTCTTCCACAGCAAGACGGACTTCTTTTAAGGAGTATGGTCGACAGCGGCGTATCTATAGACACGGCTGAACGTCTCGTGTTTGACGCTGACATCCAAGCTATTAGAGACGCAGATATTGTGCTAGCTGTTCTAAACGGTGCTCACTTAGACGAGGGAGTCGCCTTCGAACTTGGCTTTGGCTTTGCTATTGGCAAGCGTTGCATTGGGCTAAAGAGTGACGTGAGGCAATGCTTACCGACCGGTAGCAATCCAATGATCAGTCAGGGGTGCGAACGTATATTTAACATTGAGGATGATTTGGTTAGATGGCTTACGGTTAACTATACGAAGCAGGGAGTTATACGTTAGCTAAGTCAAATTGACGATGGTTGGTTGGGTCCAGCAAAATGAGAAAAGGGGACAGATTTATTTATTCGGCCCTTTCCCGTCCGCTAACTTCGTTATCTGTTTTAACCGCTGAAAAAATTACCGCGAAAATCCAATGACTCATCGCTGCCCCGTCCAGCGGTAGCCCGGACCTGGCGCGTGGAAAAGGCTCCGCCGTTTTCCACCCTACGTGATGCCGAGGCCCGGCGGAGCAGGCGAGGGTGGTGGCGTAGGGTGGACAACGCTTCGCTTGTCCACGCGCAACTGCCTGATGGTGACGCCAGGGTAAAAGGACCGATTTTTCTCCTGCCGTTATTTGTCGGGTCGTCTATGTCTTACATTCGCGGCCCGCTCGCTTTATCACAAGGTGACATGACATGAACCACTCCTTTTCTGTCCTCCCCCAAAGCTTTGTGATTGCACAGTTAGAGCGGGATGCTGCCCTGCCGAACGCGGTTTTGGCGTCACCAGGCTTTATGTCGATCACCCGGACGGATGATGAGCTTTCGATTGTCTGCGCTGAGGGTGTCGCAACCGGTTTAGCCCGAGTGGACAGCGGTTGGCGCGTGATCAAGGTGCAGGGTCCGTTCGCCTTTGATCAGACGGGTGTCCTGGCCGCCTTCCTTGTCCCGCTCGCGGCTGCCGCTATCGGCATTTTCGCGGTGAGCACGTTCGATACCGACTACATACTGGTCAAATCGATGAATCTCGAAAATGCCGTGCAGGTTTTGAAAGACGCGGGTCACCGCCTCTTGGGCTGATAACTCGCAGCAGGGAAAAGCGAACGGTTATTTACCTTTCAGTTACTTAGCTTCATAACACCCTGTCACTTTCTTCGACGTAGCCGCTCAATCCCACAAGGCGTGAACCCATGCAGCTAACGACACTGCTCATCCCAACCTACACCCAAATGCTCAAAACCCTCTCCGGCTGGCTAAAGAAGGCGCAGGCCCAGCTACCGGAAGCAGAGGCACAAGCACTGTTATCGGCACGTTTGGCGCCCGACATGTATCCGCTGTCGACTCAGGTTCGCTTTGCCTGTGTGCAGGCGCGAGAAGCCGTGTGCCGTCTGAGAGGAGAGGCGTTCCCGCCTACTATCAACGAGCTGCTGAACGAGGGACGTCAGGCTGTCAAACAACCCGGGTCGCTCGCAGAGGCTTATGTCCGGATTGATGAGACGGTGGCGTTGCTAAACAGCCTCGCAGCCGATGCGCTGGATGCGAAGGCAGATATGCCCATAGCCCACGAACTTCCAAACGGGATGGTTTTCGACTTGACCGTGGAGCAATACGCCCGTGACTGGACGTTGGGTCAGTTCTATTTCCACGTCATGACCGCGTATTCGATATTGCGTAACCAGGGGATCAATCTCGGCAAGGCCGATTACGTGGCGCACATGCTGCCCCATCTGCGTCCGGAAACGATTCCAAAGGGCTAGCGGCGGAGAAAGGGGACAGGTCTATTGCTCGGTCCCCTCCGCTTGCGGGTTCCCTCAATCAAATCCAGACATCATTCAAAGCCGTCCGCTCATTCGTTTCTTCGCCGGTGTTCAAAACACCCCTCGGCTCGATCAGCAGCAGCTTCACCTCCTTTGGCGCATGGGGCTTGTGTTCGATTCCCTTCTTCACCACGTACATCTCGCCGGCGCGCACGGTCACCTCGCCGTCTCGAAAATAGATGACCAGCTCGCCCTCCAGCACGATGAAGGTTTCGTCGGTATCGGAATGGGTATGCCAGATGAACTCGCCCTCCAGCCGAGCGAGTTTGAACTGGTAGTCGTTCATTTCGGCGACGACCTTTTGCGTCCACTGGTCATGGAACAGCGCAAATTTGTCGGCGAAGTTGATGGCTAGATAAGGGGAGGGCGTTGGGTGCGTGGTCATACGTGGCTCACTGTTCGTTACGGTTGAGCCGTACGTTAACGGCGCTCCAGCGCGCGGTATTGCATGATCGTGCAAGCCCGGCACGCAGCGGCTAACGGCTTGTCAGCATCCTTAACCAGCGTGCCGGCGATATACCGAAGGCTTGGGTGAACAGGCGGGTCATGTGGCTCTGATCGAAGAAACCGCTCTCCAGCGCCGCATCGATTAGCGGCTGGCCTGCGAGTAGCCTATAACGCGCCTCGGTGAGGCGCCGCTGGGTGATGTAGCGATAGGGGCTGGTGCCATACAACGCACGGAAGTCGCGTGACAGGCTCCAGCGGTCGCGCCCACTGGCCTGCACCAGATCATCCAGCGTGATGCTCTGGTCTAGCGCGTCATGGATAAAAGTACGGGCCCGCTCGGCCGCCACGTAATCAACGGCTTTACGGCCGCGGGGCTTGCCGCCGGCAACTCTGAGCGCCTGCGCCAGATCGTAAATGGCGTCGTCCTCTTCGAGCGGGTCGAGCGCCGTGTCCAGGCTGTGAAGCAGGCGAGTGGTGGCAGCTAGCAGCCGAGGGTCGTGGGACAAGCCGCCTGCTATGAAGGGCAACGGCTCACCGCCCAGTACGTCCTGAATCAAGGACGGTTCGATATAGAGGATCCGGTAGCGAAAGCCCGCATCGGTGCCTGCCTCGCCATCATGGATCTCGTCCGGGTGCAGCACGATGGTGCCGCCGGGCAGGCTATGCCGCATCGATTGCCGATAGTGAAAGCTCTGCACGCCCGCCAGCGTACGGCCGATGGCGTAGGTGTCGTGCCGGTGGGGCGTATAGCCGTGCCCGCGAAAATAGGCCTCGATGCGCTCCATCTTGGTCGATGGCGCGGCGCGCTCAAGCCAGTCGCCTTCAGTGCTGAGTCTGTTCATCGGTCGGCGATATGAGAATGCAAGGCTGAAGCATAACCGGCGAATAGGGCGTGCAGGCATGCGCATCTATGGCAACCCGCATACGTCCCTTGGATTACCCCTTATTCCTCCGGAGGCTCAAACAGCGCCTCGATGCTCGACTCGAACAGCCGGGCAATCTTGAAGGCCAACGGCAGGCTGGGGTCGTATCGGCCGGTCTCGATGGCGTTGATCGTTTGTCGCGAGACGCCCAGCTTTGCGCCTAGGTCCGCCTGAGACCAGCCGCGCTCAGTGCGCCGCTCGCGCACATGGTTGATCACCGGTAGCGCCTCCAGGCGAAGAAGCTGCCCACTGCCCAGAGGGGCCCCATCAGGCTCCAGACCATGAACATCGACAGACGCGGAAAGCCCGCGGTCTCCAGAAAGCCGTAGCTGAAGGTGACCAACGCCGTGCCGACGAATGCGACTGCCAAGCCCTCCAGATGGATTTTCCGGGCCAGCTCGTCGAGGTGCCGAATGTGTCGGATGACCACCGTGGCTACGGCGATCATCGGTAATACCGGAAGCAGCGCCGAGGCGATGCGCAGGGCGCCATCCTGAACTTGGGCAAGGAGGAGGGAGCTGGCTATCACGGCGCCTGCGTAGACGGCCATTGCAAGCCAGAACTGAACTAGAAATCGCTTTTTGCCCATGGCGCATGAACCCTGAATGGAAAGTACGCTTTACATTAGGGCTGGCTAGCAGGGGAGTCAAGGTAACTTTACATCCGATAGGGCTTGGCATCATCCGCAAGAGGTTGGTCGACGGTCATGGGATCAATCGAACTCATGCTCGCAATCGTACGAGCGCTCTCGACGGCTCCATGCGCTTGCAATGATGCGTCCTGGCCCCGGCGCGTGGAAAAGGCTCCGCCGTTTTCCACCCTACGCGGCGCCCGGGCTTCGGCGGAGCAGACGGGTGGAGTGGCGTAGGGTGGACAACGCTTTGCTTGTCCACGCGGGATCCATCGCCCACCGCTGCATGCGCTGTACAAGCGCTTAGCGAAAACAGCAGGCTACGCGTGCTCTGGCCACTCAAGCCCTAGAAAAGCGCTGAGCTCCGCCTTCTTGGCCATGGCATCCTGGTAACCCAGTTCGATCAGCTCGCTGCAGTAGCCGGGTTCGAACAACAGGTAACTCAACAGCCCACCACCGCCTTCTCGCGTGCCGCCGGGGCCGCGCAGGAACAGTCTCAGGGCCGCAGGCAGCTCTCGCCGATGGCGGGCAGCGATCTTGTCCAGCGGCTGGCTTGGGGAAATCACCAGCACTTCGACGGGCGTCAGGCCGTAGGCGCGTTTGCGCAGTTCGATAGGCACCAGTCGCCCCAGCAGATTGAGGCGCTCCAGCAGCTCGATATCATTTTCGACGTTGTCGATGAAGGTGCTGGCAAGCATGTGCCCGGACATTTGCGCCAGGCTCGGGATGGCGCCAGCCGGCCTCGGTGTTGGAGTCGTCTCGGCCTGGTTACCCTCCGGATTGCCGCTCACCCCGACCACCAGCACCCGCGTGGCGCCCAGGTGCAAGGCGGGGCTGATCGGTGCGGTCTGGCGTACCGCGCCATCACCAAAATACTCGCGGTTGATCTTGACCGGCTCAAAGATCAGCGGAATGGCAGAGCTGGCCAGCAAATGGGGAATAGC
This sequence comes from Pseudomonas sp. NPDC077408, assembly GCF_050269105.1. NCBI lineage: Bacteria > Pseudomonadati > Pseudomonadota > Gammaproteobacteria > Pseudomonadales > Pseudomonadaceae > Pseudomonas > Pseudomonas sp. NPDC077408. The sequence goes on along the minus strand of NZ_JBNNHS010000008.1, from coordinate 134,291 downwards.
CAGGCGGGTCGGTACACCCACCCGACGATGGCGGAACCATGGGTCGATGGCTGCACGCCCCTGGTAGAAGGTCACCGCCTGGGCCGACTCGTAGCCGAACGCCGTCACTGCTACCGCACGCAATTGCCGATGGCGTATCGCCGCGGCGATGCCGGAAAAATCCAGCTCGCGCTCGAGCAGCCTGGCCAACGGCGAGCTGTCGAGCAGAGCAACGGGCACCTGCTTGCCGAAACCGAGCACGCTGTGGCCGAGGAAGCGGCTGGCCTGGTGCAATACGCCCGGCCAATCACTGCGGTACACCTGTTCAGTATGAAAACTGCCCCAAATAGTGCTCAGCCGCCGCACCGCCTCGCGAAAATGCAGCGCGCCGCACGCCAGGCTGACGGCATTGATCGCGCCCGCCGAGGTGCCGACGATTACCGGGAACGGATTGCCTGAGGAGTCGGGCAGCAGATCGGCAATCGCCGACAGCACGCCAACCTGATACGCCGCTCGCGCGCCACCGCCCGAGAGGATGAGCCCCGTGGTGCCTGGGTTGGTTGCAGTGTCCTCGGTCATCAATGATTCCAGTTCGGGGTTTTCGGTAGAGCTAGGGCTCGCACATGACAACGCAGAACAGATTACTGAAAAAGGGGGGCAGTCACCCGCCGGCGAAGGCAGTAAACGTAGGGTGGGCTTTAGCCCACCGGAGGGGTGGGGTTTGACGGTGGGCTGAAGCCCACCCTACAAGTACGTGCGTGGCTGACCAAGATTTGTGAACCTGAACTGAATAGCCCAGCCATTCCCACTCACCCGGTGCGCTTCGAACCGTTCCGCATGCTTGCCGTATCATGCCCGCCCCGTAGCCGCTTCTGACCTCCACCCCATGACCACCCTCGAACTCATCGCCTCCGCCCTCGGCGTGCTCGCCGTCTGGCTTACCGTGCGGCAGAACCCGCTGTGCTGGCCCATCGGGTTGGTGATGGTGTCGCTCTATGCCTGGTTCTTTTTCGAGGTGCGGTTGTATTCGCAGGTGCTGCTCAACGGGGTGTTTGCGGCCATGCAGGTTTACGGGTGGTGGCAGTGGACGCGGGGCAGCGGCAGTGAAGGCGGTCGGCCGGTGGTGGGCGCGACGGCCCTGGAGGTAGGCGTTGGGCTTGTTGTCGCGGTGCTGGGGAGTGTCGGGCTGGGTGTGCTGATGGCGACCGCTACCGAAGCGGCATATCCCTGGCCAGATGCAACGCTCACGGCCTTTAGCCTAGTGGCGCAGCTGTGGATGGCGCTTAAGCGCTGGCAATGCTGGGTGCTGTGGATCGTGGTGGACACGCTCTATGTGGCCTTCTTTGTCTTTCAGGAATACTGGCTCACCGCAGGGCTGTATGGGTTGTTCACGTTGCTGGCGGTGATGGGCCTGCGCGAATGGCGGCAGGCGAGGGCGGCGGTTCATGAACACGCGGCGCCCGCAGACAGTTAACGATGTAGGGTGGGCTTTTAGCCCACCGGAACGGTGTTGGGCCGAGGGTGGTGGGCTGAAGCCCACCCTACGGATAAAAGCCAGCGGCCCCGGTGTCGTAGACCTGATGAACAGGCCCAACTAGTCCCAGCCTGGCTGGCGCACTTTAAGCTCTTCTTGCACGCGTAAATTGGCAGGCCTGTCTACTTTCGGCACGAGGCTCATTTCCGACCAGGGTGCCGCCAGGCACTTCGGATACTGCTACGCTGCATCAGCAAAACCCGCGTTTCAGAGCGCCTCGACCCACGTCCAGGTAGACCCCGGTTGCCGCTCTCAAAGATCGGCATCGCCCCTGTCAGCAACAACCCCGCCCATTCGCCAACAGCAGACCGTGTCCCATGTTGTTCAGCCGTTTCGAAAACCCGATCGATGTCTTCAAGCCCAGCCCGGACGTGGAGCCGCCCGCCGGCATGCTGCGGTTCTATGCCCACTACCTGAAGCAGGTCTGGCCGTTGATGGCGGCGGTGCTGGTGATCGGCTTCTTCGCGGCGTTGATCGAGGTGGCGCTGTTCAGCTTCCTTGGCCAGTTGATCGACATGGCCCAGACGACCGATGACGCGCGGACCTTCTTCACCGAACACCGCAACACGCTGCTGTGGATGGCGGTGGTGGCGCTGATCATCCGGCCGCTGGTATTCGGCCTGCACAATCTGCTGACCCATCAGGCGATCAATCCTGGGCTGACCAATCTGGTGCGCTGGCAGAACCACCGCTACGTGCTCAAGCAAAGCCTGAATTTCTTCCAGAATGATTTCGCCGGGCGCATCGCCCAGCGCGTGATGCAGACCGGCCCGTCGCTGCGCGATTCGGCCATGCAGGTGATCGACGCGTTGTGGCATGTGGTGGTCTACGCCGGCAGTGCGCTGTACCTGTTCGCCGCCGCTGATCTGCGCCTGATCGTGCCGCTGGTGCTGTGGATCATTGGCTACAGCGCCGCGCTCTGGTACTTCGTGCCGCGCATCCGGGCCCGCTCGGCTGCTGCCTCAGCGGCGCGCTCTAAGGTCATGGGCCGGGTGGTGGACGGCTACAGCAATGTCGCCACGCTAAAGCTGTTCGCGCATTCCAAGGAAGAAGAAGGTTACGCCCGCGAGGCCATGCAGGAGCTGCTTGGCAAGTTCCGCCTGCAGTCGCGCATCATCACCAGCCTGGATTTCCTGATCACCTGCATGAACGGCCTCTTGATCGTCGGTACCGGCGCGCTGGCGCTGTGGCTGTGGAGCGAGGCGCTGATCACCACCGGCGCCATCGCCCTAGCCTTGGGGCTGGTGATCCGCATCAACAATATGTCCGAGTGGATCATGTGGGTGGTCAACGGCATTTTCGAGAACGTCGGCACCGTGCAGGACGGCATGCAGACCATCGTCCAGCCGCGTCACGTGGTCGACCGCGAAGACGCCGAACCGCTGAAGGTAGAGCAGGGCGGCGTGCGCTTCGAGGACGTGCATTTCCACTACGGCAAAAAGGGTGGCGTGATCAGCGGGCTGAGCATCGATATCCGTCCCGGGGAGAAAATCGGCTTGGTCGGGCCGTCTGGCGCCGGCAAGTCGACGCTGGTCAACCTGCTGCTGCGCCTCTATGACCTGGAAAGCGGGCGCATCCTGATCGACGGGCAAAATGTCGCCGAGGTCAGCCAGGAAAGCCTGCGCGCCAACATCGGCATGGTCACGCAGGACACCTCGCTGCTGCACCGGTCGATCCGCGACAACCTGCGCTACGGCAGGCCCGATGCCACCGATGAACAGCTCTGGGAGGCAGCGCGCAAGGCACGTGCCGATGGCTTCATTGCCACATTGGACGACAGCCTGGGCGGCGTAGGCTTCGAGGCCAAGGTTGGTGAACGGGGCGTCAAACTCTCCGGGGGCCAGCGCCAGCGCATCGCCATTGCCCGCGTGCTGCTCAAGGACGCGCCGATTCTGGTGCTGGACGAAGCCACCTCAGCGCTGGATTCGGAAGTCGAAGCGGCGATTCAGGAAAGCCTCGACACCCTGATGGAGGGCAAGACGGTAATCGCCATCGCGCATCGGCTGTCGACCATCGCACGCATGGATCGCCTGGTGGTGATCGACGAGGGTCGGGTGATCGAGACCGGTACCCACGCCGAGCTGATCGAGCGCGGCGGCCTTTATGCGCGCCTGTGGCAGCACCAGACCGGTGGCTTTGTTGGGGTCGATTGATGCGGGGCGTGAGGATGAGCATGCAATGAAAGTGCTGGTACTGACGGGAGCCGAATCCACCGGCAAGAGCTGGCTCGCCGCTCGCTTGCAGCAGCGCTTCAGTGGTGTGGTGGTGGGTGAGTACGTACGCCATTTCATCGACAGCGAGCAGCGTGAGACCTGCCTGGACGATATCCCAGCCATTGCCCGCGGCCAGCTCATGTGGGAAGACGCCGCGCGGGGCAGAGCGCCTGACCTGCTGATCCTCGATACGCACCTGCTGAGCAACATGCTCTGGAGCCAGACGCTGTTCGGCAGTTGCCCGCCATGGCTGGAAGACGAGCTGCTCGCGCGTCGTTACGACCACCATCTGTTGCTGTCACCCGAAGGCGCCGAGTGGCACGCCGACGGCCAGCGCTGCCAACCTGAGATTGCACAACGTTGGGGTTTCCATGACGCCTGCCGTAGCTGGCTCGAGCGCCACCGTCAGCCATTCGTGGAAATCGCTGGAGACTGGGTCAGCCGGGAAGAGCAGGCGATTGCTCAGGTCCAGGCGCTACTGGAACGGTGAAGCGTAAACCGCACACGCGAGTGAAGCGGCTGTCATCTTTCAACTGCTTGAGCAGATGATTCCAAGCCCGGATTGGACAGGTCCGTTTGGTCAACCCGCTTACCGGAGATTGCTATGAATATTTTCCTGACCTCTTCATTCGCCGACGTCGCTGATTTGTTCGTCGCCTTCACCCAAGGTAAGTGCAGGGGCAAGCGGGTTACGTTGATTCCTACGGCAAGCCTTGCTGAGGAAGTGAATGCCTACCTGATCGCGGCCAAGGATGCGCTGGTTGAAGCGGGCCTGGTAATCGATGAGCTCGAAGTGTCGACCGCCAGCCAGGAAGACATCGTCAATAAGCTCGAACGTAACGAATTCATCTATGTTGCGGGCGGGAACACCTTCTTTCTGCTGCAAGAGTTGAAGCGGACCGGCGCGGACAAGCTGATCGCCGAGCAGGTCAGGGCAGGCAAGTGCTACATCGGCGAGTCCGCCGGTTCCGCCGTGCTGGCGCCCAGCATCGAGTACCTGCAGAGGCTGGATGACCCCAGCGCCGCGCCAGATCTCGAATCGTTTGCGTCGCTCGCATTGATCGATTTCTACCCGCTGCCGCATTACGGCAACGCGCCATTCAAAGAAGCAGTCGAGCAGGTATTGATCGAGTACCGCGATACCCTGGACCTTCGCCCGTTCAGCAATCACCAGGCGATTGCCATCGTGGGCAATGAGGTCGATATCCAGACGGGCGCGAAGCGCCTCTGAGTAACGGGGCTGCGCGATGATCCCTGTTGGCCGGGTTCGAACGGGCAGCGGTGCGGGGCGATTTATGAGTGGTGGGGCATGGTGCACTAGCTATTCGACACCGCAGCGATCTGATGGCTATGTAGCTGCCGTAAGTGGACATGTGGCGTTCCAAGCATGCCCTAGGTTTGGCTGATACCTACTCACCGAACGAGCCGCTGAGCCCTGCGTTACCCGCCCAGTCCTGTGCTAACAGACCTTTCTCCACGTACCGGTTGAAACTCGAATAGGGCCAGTCCGCGACCCGTTCTACCAGCCCATGCTTGACCGGGTTGTAGTGGATGTAATCAACGTGTCGCTGCAAATCCGTTTCGTTCCGAATTTGATGTTCCCAGTAGCGTCGCTGCCAGATGCCTTTCTCTCGCTTACGGATTTGGCTCGCGTTGCGAGGTACGGCCGGAAGTTGTCGAGAGAAGGTGCTCTTGAGCAGGCTCCAGCGGGCGGCAAAGTCGGCGTCGTCGTTCGGGAGTGTCCAGATAGCGTGTAGGTGATCGGGCAGGATGCAGATGGCGAGGGTTTGGAAAGGACGGGCGTGGTGGGTCAGGCCATAGGCCTGTCGGAGCAGTGCTATCTGTTCAATCAGCAAGCGAGATTGGCGGTCGGCCAGGGTCACGGTGAAAAACCATGTGCCGCCAGGTACCAGACTGCGACGGTAGTTGGACATGGAGGCCTCCTTGCCTTCACGAGATGTATGTCGACGCCGTTGCGCCTCTGTCGATTGAGTAAAGATACATGCCGGGCAATGGTGGGCTGAAGCCCACCCTACGGCCGTGGGTCTACGGCATCGGCTTGCGTAACGGGGTGGATGAACTTGTAGGGTGGGCTTTAGCCCACCAATTGGTAGCTGGGCGCGCCCTGACGACCAACCCTACAGCGCAGCATGGTCACCGGGCAACGGTGGGCTGAAGCCCACCCTACGGGCGTGGGTTTCCGGCATCGGCTTGCGTAACGGGGTGGATGAACTTGTAGGGTGGGCTTTAGCCCACCGATTGGTAGCTGGGCGCGCCCTGAGGGCCAACCCTACGGCGCTTAAGCAGTTTTGTCGCCACGTTCTCACCCTGTCGATCCCGCAGCATGGCGTGCTGGAGCCTGTACAGGCGCGCTGCTAGAGTGCCGCCGCTTGCCAACCACCGGCTGACAGGACGTTTGCCCAGCCGCCGCACAGGATGTTTCCATGAAAAAACTCGTACTTGCCGTTGCCGTACCGCTGGCTCTCGTCGGTGCCGCTACCCTTTACACCAGCACCCAGGCTGAATCGACTGCCCGCGATGCCGTCGAGCAGGCCAATATCCAGCTCCGCGAGATGAGCGTTGGGGCCGGTGCTGAGGTAGCCGTCAAAATGCTCAGTTTCGAAAGCGGCCTGCTGTCCAGTAACGCCCGCTATCAGGTCGACATCGAGGCCCAGGACAGTGACGGCGAGCCCCGGCAGTTCACTGTGCTGCTGCAAGACCGCATCGAGCACGGCCCCTTTCCGATGTCGCGCCTGACCCGCGGACAGCTGATGCCGGTTGCCGCCCAGAGCCATTTCCGCCTCGAGCGGTCAGCGCAGACTGAAGCGCTGTTCGAGGCCGCCGCCGGTGAAAATCCGCTGGTCGGCGGTGTCGCCTTCGGCTATGACGGCAGTCAACAAGGCGCGCTGCGCTCGGCCCCCCTCAATCTTGAGAACGAAGACGGCACGGTTCGCGTTGCGGCCGGCACCGTGAACTTCGAAGTGGCCGACGAAACCACGACCGTGCGCCTGGAAGGTCAGCTGCCGGACATCGACATGAACCTGCAACGCCGTGACGATGGCAAGCCGGTGCGGGTGAAGCTAAGCGGTATCGGCATGACCGTCGACAAGCACGACTACGTCAAGGGGTTCGGCCAAGGCCCCTCGGCCATCACGCTTGAACGCATGGAAATCCAGACCGACGACAATCCCGCCGTGGTCATCAAGAACGCCTCCATTGAAGAAGCGTCGAGTCGAAGCAGTGACGGCTTCGACCAGTCGATCGCTTACCGCGTCGGCGAGGTGGGGGCCAACGGTCAGTCCATCCGCAACCTGACGCTCGCCCTCAGCCTGCGCAACCTGGATGAAGGCAGCCTCAAGGCGCTGGTGGAAAGTTACAAGCAGATCCTCGACAGCGCGGCCACCCCGCAGGAGGCACTCGACAACATCACCGACGTTCAGCAGCAGGAGCTGCAGGCGCTTGCCCTGCGATTGCTGGAGCACAAGCCCACCGTGGCGCTCGACGAGTTCGGCTTCGAGACCGCTAACGGTGCGGCCCGCCTGTCCGTGGTGGCCGACCTGCAGGGCCCGAGCGCGGAAGCCTTTACCCCCGATGCGATGATCATCAGCATGCTGGCGTCGCTCAAAGCCGAAGCCGGTATCGATAAAGGCCTGGTTCGTGACGTTGCCAGTCTGATCGCTCAGCGCGAGCCGCAGTACAGCGCCGACCCGGCTGCGCTGCAGCAGCAGGCAGACCTGACGACCGAGTTGTTCAGCGGTATGGCACTCGGTGCGGGCTGGTTCCAGCTGCAAGGCGATCGCCTGGTCAGCTCACTGCATTACGCCGACAACAAGGTGACCTTGAACGGCCAAGATATGACCGTTCAGGAATTCATCGGCTTTGCCTTCGGCTCGGTACTGGGCGCCGGCCTGCTCGGCCAGTAAGTACGGGGCCAGCATGAAAAAGGCGACTTCAGGGTCGCCTTTTCTTCGCGCGTGGATTGCGCACTACGATATGAATGGTCGCTGGCGCCGAGGCGCTAGTCAGTTGCGCGTCGTGATGCGTGCGCAGCCAGCGGCAGTTTCACCGTAAAGGTGGTGCCTAGCTCGGCGGTTGATTCGACGACAATAGTTCCCTTGTGTGCCGCTACGATCTCGCTGGCGATGTACAGCCCCAGGCCCAGCCCCGAGTGCGGGCCGTGTTCTCCTGCAGCGTACTGAGAATGACGGCTCATAGGATTGAAGATGTCTGCGATTGCATCCTTGGCAATGGGTTCTCCCTGGTTATGCACCGTGAACACCGCATGCGCCTGCTCGGCATGCATACCTACCCTGATGGCTCCAGTCTTGCTGCCATGCTGCACCGCGTTGCTGATCATGTTGGAGAACACCTGTTCCATGCGCGAGGCGTCGAACAGGCCAGTCAGGTTTCCACTGGTGTCATAGGTAATCTGGCGTTCGGGGTTGTAGGCCCGCACTTCCTCCACCATGCCTTCGCACACCTCCGCCAGGTTGGCGTCAACCCGATGCAACGGGATGCCCGAGCCGCTCTGGGAGCGGGTGAAATCAAGCAAGTCGGTGACGATCTTGTTGGCTCGCTTGGCACTGGTATAGATCCGCGAGGCGAGCATGGTCGGTTTGGCCGTCAGGTTGTCGTCCAGAAGCAGCACTTCAGCACCGAGTTGGATGGCGCCTAAAGGGGTGCGTAGATCGTGTCCAAGAATGCCGAGAAAGACGTTGCGCGTGCTGGTCACCGTCCGTGAGTAGCTGGTAACGGATTCGGCGAGCGCCTGGTCGATGGCCTCGTTGAAGCGCGTCATATCCTCGACCTCGAAGTCCGTGCCACTCTTGATTTCCTGCAACCACTTTCGAAGGACACTTGAGCGCAGGGCACGGTACTCGGAAACCATCTCGTTAATGCTGAAGCCTGCATCGTGGCGCAGGACGGCGTGGGCTTCCGCCGCCGTTTCGCCGTCGCCCTTGCTTGCCTTGCCTATGGACTTGTCGATCTGCTCGGTCGTCGACTGACGGGTGCGAAGGTCCTCGGCGATGGTACGGAGCATCTGCTCGGCATGGTCGCGCAGGGCGTCAACGTCCATTTTGGGAGAGGCCCCAGGGATGGTTCTGGCGAAGTCTTCCCACGACTGGAGAATGGGCTCGAGGTTATCGAGGATGAAGTCGGCAAGACGCATGGGGCTGCTCCGCAACAAGGTGGACGCCGCACAACGTAAATCGATAACCGAGAGGCTTCTTGGCATCCCCACGCTGTTGCGGCTGTGGCAAGGGCGATCAGGTGGCCCTGTAAAACGTCCCAAAGCGCCCCCATCAGCCCTGGCATGGTGCTCGTAGACCGCTTGGCTGGGGGTAACCGTGCCGCCATGAGCAAAACGGGGAAACAAAAAGGGGACAGATTGAAATCTCTGTCCCCTTTGTCTGCTGCGAGTTCAATCAGTCCACCCGCTCAATCCGTCCCTCAATGCTTCCGCTGAATGGCTGCGGGAGCGACTCGATGTAGTCGACCAGCGCATCCAGATCCACCGGGCCGACGATGCGATTCTTGCCTTCGGTGAGCACGGTGAAGTTGTCGCCGCCGCCGGCGAGGAAGGAGTTGACCGTTACGCGGTAAGTCGCCGCCGGATTGATCAGCGCACCGGTAGCATCGCGCATCTCGATCAGGCGGTTACCCACGGGGCGCCCGGCGGACCAGCTGTACTGAATGCCGGAAGGCTTGAGCAGGCGCGCGTAGCTCTGGCCGAGCCACTGTTGTTCGAGCAGGGTTTTGATCTGCGCGCCGGTCAGGTCCATGGAAACCAGATCGTTGGCGAAGGGCTGGATGGCGAACAGCTCGCCCCAGGTCACTTCACCGCTGTCCAGATCCGCACGAATGCCGCCCGGGTTCATAAAGCTGATTTGCGCGTCGGTAGCCACCCGCTGTGCATCGGCGATCAGGTTGCCCAGTGCCGATTCACCGGCTGGTGTTTCGGTGCGGGTGATGTCGCCCTGGGCCACGCCCACCGCGCGCGCGACCAGGGGTTCGACCCGAGCGTCGGCCTGCGCCACCAGCGCGGCGACCTCCGGGTCCGGCGTCAGGCCGGCGCCCTGGTCGGCCCAGGTGGTCATCACCGCGGCGGACTTCTCGACGATGTCGCGGCTGCGGCGGCTGACCTGGAGCTGGATATCGGCATAGGCGGTGCCGGCCGAGAAGGCTTGAGTCACCAGGATCGGTTTGCCATTGGCATTAGGCACCAACGCATTGGTAAAGCCGTGGGCATGGCCGGAAATCACCACATCCACTTCGTCATCCAGACGCTCGATGATGTCGACTACCGGGCCAGTGACGGTGTCGGCTTCTGGGTTGGTCGGGCCGTCATAGCTGGTCTGCCGGCCACCCTGATGCAGCGCGACGACAATGGCGCGTACACCGTGTCGTCGCAGCTCGGCCACGGATTGGTTGATGGCGTCCGCTTCGTCGACGAAACGCAGCCCGGCGACGCCGGAAGGCGAGACGATGGTTGGCGTCTCCTTGAGCACGGCGCCGATCACGCCGATGCGCACGCCGCCGGCGTAGTAGATGGAGTAGGGCGGCAGCAGAGGCTCGCCGGTGGCCCGATCGATGACGTTGCTCGACACCGTGGGGTAGCGCGCGCCCTTCCACTCGTCTTCGAGGAAAGGCCCTTTGGCGTGGTTGCCGCCGGTGAGCTGGCGCAGCAGCTCCGTCTTGCCGTTATCGAACTCGTGGTTGCCGAGGGTGCCGATCAGGTTGCAGCGTTGCTGGGCGAAGGGCTGCGCATTGCGCGGCATGTCCAGCTGGCGGTTGAATGGCCGGCAGTGCGGGTTGGCCAGCAGGTTGAAGAAGCTGATCGAGGGTTCGTCGCGCAACAGCGCGGAGTTGGGTGGCGAGGCGCCGACCTGGTCACCGTCATGCACGATCAGCGTGTATTCGCCGCTGGCCGATTTCAGGTAGGAAGCGAGCACCGCCGCGCCACCGGCAGGCCGGCCGGCGACAGCGCGCGGCGACAGTTGGCCGTGAAAGTCGTTGATGCTGAGCAGGTTGACCGACACCACCGGCTCGACCCGCCAGTCGGGCGCGCGCCAGCTGCGACGCTCACTGGCGCGCTGTCTGGCGCTCAGGCCTTCCAACGGCTGCTCGCGATAATCCTGTTCGATGGAGCCGTGTTCGGGCAGTGCCTGAGCCTGAGCCAGCGCCGGGCCGGCAAGGCCGATCAGGCTTGCCGCTAACAGCCAATCCAGTGCGCGCGTATGCATTGTTGTGTCCTCGGTGCGGTGGAGTCCGACCGAAACTAGAAAGCGCGCGTGGCAGGTTGATGACTGCTTTTTGGCGTTTTGGCGAGAGGCGACGTGCGGTCTGTTCAGTGCCGGCAGGCTCAGATAGACCGCGCCCGGCGAGCATGCCTGCTCTGGATGTCGCGAGGTTACGCACGTATGCGTGACCGCGCCGTATCGATACGCTTTTGCTATCGTGGCGGCCAGTTCGCCGAGGCTGGCTGTTGTTCGGCAGGCCCAGAACCCACACAGCTCAATGGCCGGACGTTCGGCCTCGCAACCGTTTAGGTGTCGCCTTTGCTACACAACGCTGCCCGCCGACCGGCTCGTCTCATTCCGCTCGCCTTTCTCATCGCGACTTTGCTGGGCACGGCGCTGCTGTCGCTTCCGGCGGCCACGGCCGGGCCTGGTCAGGCACCGCTGCTGACGGCACTGTTCACCGCCGTGTCGGCAGTCTGCGTGACGGGGCTCATCGTGCAGGACACGGCCGTGTATTGGTCGTTTTTCGGGCAATGCGTGATCCTGCTGCTGTTCCAGATCGGCGGCCTGGGCATCATGAGTGGCGCGACGCTGCTCGGCCTGATGGTCAAGCGACGGCTGCAGTTGAGCAGCCGTCTGGTCGCGCAGCAGGAGACACGCTCGCTCGGGCTCGGGGACGTCACGGGCGTGTTGCGGCTGATCCTGCTGGTTACCTTGAGCGTCGAACTGGTCGTGACGGCGATCCTCACCCTGCATTTTCGCCTGAGCTATGACCTGACCTGGTCCAAGGCACTCTGGGACGGGCTTTTCCATGCGGTATCGGCGTTCAACAACGCCGGTTTTTCGACCTATTCCGACAGCCTGATGAGCTTCGCCACGGACCCGGTGGTACTGGTGCCGGTCATGCTGGCGGTGATCATCGGCGGTCTGGGCTTTCCCGTGCTCTACGAGTTCCGCCGCGACCAGCGCGGTAAGCCCTGGACCATCCATACGCGCATCACGCTGTGGGGCTCGGCGGTGCTGCTGTTCGGCGGCATGGTGGCGATCCTGTTCTATGAATGGAGCAACCCAGGCACGCTGGGCGGCATGTCGCTGGGTGACAAGCTATTGTCGGGGCTGTTCACATCGGCAGTGGCGCGCACGGCGGGATTCAACAGCCTGGACGTCAGCCAGTTCGAGGCGCAGACGCTGGCCGTGCACTATTTCCTGATGTTCGTCGGCGGCGGCAGCGCGGGCACCGCGGGCGGAATCAAGGTGACGACCTTCTTCCTGCTGTTCTTTTTCATTTGGGCCGAGATTCGCGGCAACGCCGACACCGTGGCGTTCCGCCGGCGCATCTCCTATGCGACGCAGCGCCAGGCGCTGACCGTGCTGTTCCTCGGTTCGCTCACCGTGGCTATCGGCACCATGATCCTGCTCAGCGTGACGCGGCTGGAGCTGGGCGTCGTGCTGTTCGAAGTCATTTCCGCGTTCGCCACGGTCGGTCTGTCGACCGGTATCACGGCGGACCTGCCAGCGTCCGGTCAGCTGGTGATCATCGCGCTGATGTTCATCGGCCGGGTCGGCACCATCACCCTGGCCACGGCCCTTGCGCTGCGCAGCGTGACCAAACACTACCGCTACCCGGAGGAGCGCCCCATTGTTGGATAATCTGTTCGGAAAGACATTCGAGAACGACAGCGTCGCCGTCATCGGCCTGGGGCGATTCGGTTCGGCCGTCGCCGACTCGCTTACGTCCATGGGCCACGAAGTGCTGGGCATCGACAGCAACAGTGCGAACGTCCAGCAGTGGGTGGATCGTCTGACCCATGTGGCGCAGGCCGACTCGACCGACGTCCGCGCGTTGCGTCAGCTGGGCGTCGATCAGTTTCGTCATGTGGTGGTGAGCATCGGTACCGATCTCGAGGCCAGCGTATTGACCGTGCTCGCGCTGCAGGAGCTGGGCGTGCCGGACATCTGGGCCAAGGCGCTGAGCAAGCGTCACGGGCTGATCCTCGAACGCACCGGTGCCCATCACGTCGTCTATCCGGAAACCTCCATGGGCGAGCGCGTGGCGCACCTAGTCACCGGCAAGATGTTGGAGTTCATCGAATTCGATGACGGTTTCGCCATCGCCTCCACCCACGCGCCACGCAACATCCATGACAAGACGCTGGCGGACGCCGGTGTACACAAGCGCTACGGCGTCACCATCGTCGGGGTGAAACGGGCCCATGAAGACTTCATCTACGCCAAGCCTGAAACCCTGGTACACCCAGGTGACATTCTTATCGTGGCGGGCGAAACCAAGCGGGTGGAAAAATTTGCGGCGGCAAAGGGCTAGCCGCGTGGCCGCTGCGGCTAGCTGACCGCTCGGAGCTGAACATGAACGGCTGATGCCCTATCCCGGTCGCACATAAGAGCAATCGGGAGACACACGCATGACTACTCTGAGCAATGTTTTATGGGGCGCTCTGGCGCTCGGCCTGGTAACCGGGATGCGCAGCACGCTGGCGCCCACCATGACCAGTCGGGCACTGGCTGCGCAGGACGATATCGACGAGGCAGACGAGCCGGCGCGCACCCTGGCCTCGCACCGCGCACAGCAATTTCTGCTGCCCATGGCGACCGGCGAACTGCTGGGCGACAAGATGCCCTTTGCACCGGACAGGACTATCCTGCCGTCGATGATGATTCGCGCCCTGTCGGGAGGGGTGAGTGCTGCGGCGCTGGCCAGCGCACGGCGACAGTCGATATGGCTTCCGGCGTTGATTGGCGCAACGGCCGCGCTTGTCTCGTCGAAGGTCGGGCTCGCCTTGCGCAAACCCTATCAGGCCAATCCTTATGTCAACGCCGCGCTGGGGCTGACGGAAGATTGTGTGGCGCTGGCAATCGGTAGCGCCGGGCTGCGGCGCGCACTGCGTGAGCCCTGAGGCCGCCAGCGCACGCTGATGGCCTTGATAACACACGGGCCGCATTCGCGGCCCGTGATCGTTCAGCAGTCGGCTCTTGGTTCCTACCGCTTGATCACGCACACCCGGTCTGTGCAGGTGCCGGCGTGAGTGGCGTCCAGGCTTTCCGTTGCGTCGCGGGTGCCGACGGTCTCGCCAGCCAGGCCGCCACCGGTCGGTGAGGCAGTGCCGGTGTTTTCCGGGTAGTCCGTACCGGCCCGTTTGGCCGCAGTGCCCACGTCGTAGCGCCCGGTATCGCCGGAGCCGGTGTGAGTGTCGCCGGTACTCGCTGTACCCGTTGTGCCGGTGACCGGGGCAGCCGTATCGCGGGTACCGGTTGAATGGTCCGCAGCCCCGGCTGCATGGCTGGTGGACCCCGCGAAATGCTTGTCCAGGTGACTGTCACCGCCGGTGGCGCCGGCATAGGGGCTGGTTGCACCGGCATAGCCAGGGGTCGAACTTGCACCGGCGCCGTTGTCGTCGATATTGAGCGCGCCGTTGTACTCCAGTGCGTCACGTGCACGGAGCAGTTGGTCTTCGTCGTACACGTCGACTGCGATCACCAGCGAGCCTCGGCGCACGGCCTCCGGATATGCCGTGGCGTGGCGACGGTGCTCTTCATGCGGCTCATGGCCGAACAATGACTTGAAGAAGTGAGCGACTTTGGACTCGTGATGTTCGCGGTCGACGGTCTCGCCAGTGGCGGAATAGGGCTCGTCGTAGGCATGGATTTCCGCGCGGTCGGCGCCTACGGAATGGATCTGTTCTCTGGCGATGCCCCGCGACATCAGGTCACCCTGGGTGCGGTTGGCATCGGTCAGCGTCGCGAACGCTGCTACTAGTGTGTGTTTCATGGTTCACCTCGCGTTGTGTTGAACAACTGGGTAGTCGAGCGCTGCGCTGTCAGTACCGCATGACACGTTGGGTGCGGGTAACCACGGCAGCCTGCTGCTTGATCGGCTGCAACAAGAGCAACGCTCATTGATATTGGGTCGGGACGTACCGCTATAGTTCAGATCAGCGGTCGGAAACTCGGCCAACCTGGCTTGCGCAGGCGCAGGCGCAGGCGCAGGCGCAGGCGCAGGCGCAGGCGCAGGCGATGGCGGCTCAAGGCGAGATGGGCATTGCTTGAGAATGAATGCGCTTGATGATGGCCGTCAGCGCTGCCCACAACGGCGAACGCAGGGGCGGCAGCTGCAGTGTTGCGTCGGCCGGAAGGCGGCTGCGGGTTGGGGCTTCGCTGGTGTGTTCGAAGGCCGGTCAGTTTGCCTGACCGGCCGCGTGGCTTAGTCCAGGTCCGACGCGTCGTGGCGTTCCGGCGCCTGTTCGGACTCATCGCCCCAGGTGCGATTGACCTTGCGTCCGCGTATCACCCCCGGCCGCTCGGCCACTTCAGCGGCCCAGCGCTGTACGTGTTTGTAGTGCTGCACCGAGAGGAATTCACCGGCCTCGTACAGCTCACCGCGGGCCAGCACGCCGTACCAGGGCCAGATCGCCATGTCGGCGATGGTGTAGTCGTCGCCAGCGATGTAACGGTTGTCGGCCAGCTGGCGGTCGAGCACGTCGAGTTGGCGCTTGACCTCCATTGCGTAGCGGTTGATCGGGTACTCGTACTTCTCCGGCGCATAGGCATAGAAATGCCCGAAGCCGCCGCCGAGGAAGGGCGCCGAGCCCATCTGCCAGAACAACCAGTTCAGGGTTTCGGTCCGTGCGCGGGTTTCGGTCGGCAGGAAGGCGCCGAATTTCTCGGCGAGATAGACCAGGATCGAGCCGGACTCGAACACCCGCAGCGGTTTGCCTTCGACGCTGTGGTCGGCGAGTGCAGGAATCTTTGAGTTCGGATTGATCTCGACAAAGCCGCTGCCGAACTGGTCGCCATCGCCGATCTTGATCAGCCAGGCGTCGTATTCGGCACCGCTGTGGCCGAGCGCCAGCAGCTCTTCGAGCATGATCGAGACCTTTACCCCGTTGGGTGTGGCCAGCGAATACAGCTGCAGCGGATGCTTGCCCACCGGCAGCGCCTTCTCTTCCCGCGCTCCGGCGGTAGGCGCGTTGATGCTGGCAAACTTGCCGCCCGAGGGCGCGTCGTGGGTCCAGACTTTTGGCGGTACGTAAGGCGTGTCAGGCATGGGCAATCTCCTCGAGTGGGTTGAACCGGGGATGTGCACAGCATCCTACGCGTTTGCACGGCAGGGTCGAAATCAAGCGGGTTGATAGTGGGCATCAACGTTGCGCAGGCGTGCGCTTTGTTTCGGTGGGCAGGGCTGGTAGTCCGTGGCTAAAAGGGCCTAGTGATCGCCAGCAAGCTGGCGCCTACAGCGGTCTTACCAGGGCGACAGTGGCGAGTCGGGACTCTCTGAGAGGCGGCAGGGCGTGTTCGGTCAGCGGCAGTCGGACGATAAAGGTCGTGCCTTGCTCGGCATTGGATTCGACATGAATGCTGCCCTGGTGGGCGGCCACGATCTCGCTGGCAATATAGAGCCCCAGGCCTAGTCCGGACTGAGGCCCATGCTCACCGGCGGCGTACTGGGAGTGGCGGCTCATGGGGTTGAAGATGTCAGCAAGTGCCTCCCCCGCGATCGGCTCGCCCTGGTTGTGCACGGAAAACACTGCATGCGCCTGTTCGGCGTGCAAGGACACCCTGATCTGTGACGTAGCGCTGCCGTGCTGCACAGCGTTGCCGATCAGATTGGAAAACACCTGCTCCATCCGCGAGGCGTCGAACAGCCCGGTCAGGTTTCCGCTGGTCTCGCAGAGAATATTGCGGTCCGGGTGATAGGCCAGCACTTCTTCGGCCATGCCTTCGCATACTGCGGCCAGATTGGTTTCCATACGGTGCACCGGAATGCCTGCACCGCTCTGCGAGCGGGTGAAATCGAGCAGGTCGTTAACGATCTTGTTGGCACGTTTGACGCTGGTATAGATGCGCGTCGCCAACATGGTCGGTTTGGGCCCGAGGCTGCCGTCGAGCAACAGCACTTCTGCACCGAGCTGAATCGCGCCCAGAGGCGTGCGCAAGTCGTGTCCAAGGATACCCAGAAAGACGTTCCGCGTGCCGTTGACCGTTTGTGAGTAGCTGGCCACGGACTCGGCGAGCGCTTGGTCGATGGCCTCGTTGAAGCGGGTCATGTCCTCGACTTCGAAGTCGGTGCCTAACTTGATTGCCTGCAACCACTTGCTCAGTACGCTGGAGCGCAGGGCGCGGTACTCGGACACCATTTCATCGATGCTGAAGCCGGCGTCATGACGCAACACCGCGTGAGTTTGCGCCGCCGTTTCACCGCCGCTTTTGTGTGACTTGCCGATGGATTTGGTGAACTGCTGGGCTTTCGACTGGCTGGTGCTCAGGTCCTCGGCAATCGTTCGCAGCATCTGCTCGGCATGGTCGCGTAGGGCTTCGGTGTCCATGGAGCGAGTTCCCAGAATGGTTCTGGCGAAGTCTTCCCACGACTGGAGAATGGGCTCGAGGTTATCGAGGATGAAATTGGCAAGGCGCATCGGGCTGCTCCGCAAGGTTGGACGCCGCTAAGCTCACCTGGACAACGGTGGCGTCTTGCCCACGGCTGATGCGGATGTGGCCGACGCGAAATCAAAGGGTCGTGTAACGCGCACTCAGTATGCACCAGCCCTGTCGCAGTTATGGCGCGAACCGCTGCTCGGTCACCGGCGGCGGCCTGGGGAAGTCTAGGGGGAACGGTCAGCAGCGAACACCGGCGACCAGGCGGTGCACCTCGTAAGGTCGATCAAGCAGATTTGATAGGGGGCGTCGGCATCGGATAGCCGAGCGGCTTTTGTAGGAGCCAGCTTGCTGGCGATCCGGGGCTGCAGGGCGTTATTGATCGCCAGCAAGCTGGCTCCTACAGGGGAGATGGCTTATTGCTGATTGCCCATGGCTGATGCGGATGTGACCGACGCGAAATCAAAGGGTCGTGTAACGCGCACTCGGTATGCACCAGCCCTGTCGCAGTTATGGCGCGAACCGCTGCTCGGTCACCGGCGGCGGCCTGGGGAAGTCTAGGGGGAACGGTCAGCAGCGAACACCGGCGAGCAGGCGGTGCACCTCGTAAGGTCGATCAAGCAGATTTGATAGGGGGCGTCGGCATCGGATAGCCGAGCGGCTTTTGTAGGAGCCAGCTTGCTGGCGACCCGGGGTTGCAGGGCGTTATTGATCGCCAGCAAGCTGGCTCCTACAGGGGAAATGACTTACTGCTGATTGCCCATGGCTGATGCGGATGTGGCCGACGCGAAATCAAAGGGTCGTGTAACGCGCACTCAGTATGCACCAGCCCTGTCGCAGTTATGGCGCGAACCGCTGCTCGGTCACCGAGCAGCGCCTGGGGAAGTCTAGGGGGGAACGGTCACAGCGAACACCGGGGACCAGGCGGTGCACCTCGTAAGGTCGATCAAGCAGATTCGATAGGGGTCGTTGGCATTGGATAGGCGAGCAGCTTTGTAGGAGCCAGCTTGCTGGCGACCCGGGGCTGCAGGGCGTTATTGATCGCCAGCAAGTTGGCTCCTACAGGGGAAATGACTTACTGCTGAAACGAAAAAGCCGCTGCCCAGATCACGGTGCAGCGGCTTTAGATTCGTTTTGCGAGAGAGCTTAGCCGCGCGCGCCCCGCACCCCTTCGCTCAACTCACGGCACAGGCCGAGTACGCCTTCGACGGCCTGCTCGGACGTTTCGGCATTGGCGATCTGGTCGATCAGCGCCGAGCCCACCACCACGCCATCGGCGAGTCGGGCGATGGCAGCGGCCTGGTCCGGCGTGCGGATGCCGAAGCCGATGCACAGCGGCAGATCGGTGTGGCGCTTGAGGCGGGCCACGGCTTCTTCGACGTGTTCCAGCGTGGCCGAACCAGCACCGGTGACGCCAGCCACCGAGACGTAATAGACGAAGCCCGAGCTGCCGTTGAGCACCGTGGGCAGGCGCTTGTCGTCGGTGGTCGGGGTGGTCAGGCGAATGAAGTCGATGCCCGCGGCCTGAGCCGGGTCGCAGAGGTCTTCGTTATGCTCCGGCGGCAGGTCAACGACGATCAGGCCGTCGACGCCAGCTTCCACTGCTTCGGCAAGGAAACGCTCGACGCCCATCTTGTGGATGGGGTTGAAGTAGCCCATCAGCACTAGCGGCGTGGTCTGGTTGCCCTCGCGAAACTCACGAACCATCTGCAGCGTCTTGGCCAGATCCTGTTTGGCCGCCAGCGCACGGATGTTTGCCAGCTGGATCGCCGGGCCGTCGGCCATCGGGTCGGTGAAGGGCATGCCCAGTTCGATGACGTCCGCGCCGGCGTCCGGCAAACCCTTGAGGATGGCCAGCGAGGTGGCGTAGTCCGGGTCGCCGCCGGTGACAAAGGTCACCAGGGCCGCACGGTTTTCCTGTTTCAGCTGCTCGAAGCGCGTCTGCAAACGGCTCATATATGTTCTTCCTGTTCGTCGTAGTGATGCATGACGGTCTGCATGTCCTTGTCGCCGCGGCCGGAGAGGTTGATCACCATCAGATGATCCTTCGGCAGGCCGGGCGCGCGTTTGAAGACTTCAGCCAGCGCGTGGGCGCTTTCCAGGGCCGGGATGATGCCTTCCAGGCGGCAGCACTTGTGGAATGCGGCGAGGGCTTCGTCGTCGGTCACCGAGGTGTATTCGACGCGGCCGATGTCGTGCAACCAGGCGTGCTCTGGGCCAATGCCGGGATAGTCGAGGCCTGCAGAAATCGAGTGGGCATCGATGATCTGGCCGTCGTCGTCCTGCAAGAGGAAGGTGCGGTTACCGTGCAGCACGCCCGGCACGCCGCCGTTCAGGCTGGCGGCATGCTTGCCGGATTCGATGCCATGGCCGGCTGCTTCAACGCCAATGATCTTCACGTCTTTGTCGTCGAGGAACGGGTGGAACAGGCCCATGGCATTGGAGCCGCCGCCGATGCAGGCCACCAGTGAATCGGGCAGGCGACCTTCTTGCGCCATCATCTGGTCACGGGTTTCCTTGCCAATTACGGCCTGGAAGTCGCGGACCATGGCCGGGTAGGGGTGCGGGCCGGCGACGGTGCCGATCAGGTAGAAGGTGTCGTGGATGTTGGTCACCCAGTCGCGCAGGGCTTCGTTCATGGCGTCCTTCAGGGTGCCGGTGCCGGCGGTGACCGGGATCACCGTGGCGCCGAGCAGCTTCATGCGGAAGACGTTGGCCTGCTGGCGCTCGATGTCCGTGGTGCCCATGTAGATCACGCACTGCATGCCGAAGCGCGCGGCGACGGTGGCCGTGGCCACACCGTGCATGCCGGCGCCGGTCTCGGCGATGATGCGCTGCTTGCCCATGCGCCGCGCCAGCAGGATCTGGCCGATGCAGTTGTTGATCTTGTGCGCGCCGGTGTGATTCAGCTCTTCGCGCTTGAGGTAGATCTTGGCGCCGCCGCAGAACTCGGTCAGGCGCTCGGCGTAATACAGCGGAGAAGGGCGGCCGACGTAGTCGCGCTGAAAATACGCGAGCTCCTTGGCGAACTCGGGATCGGTCTTGGCTTTTTCGTACTCGGCGGCCAGCTCATGGATGAGCGGCATCAGGGTTTCGGCGACGTACTGACCGCCAAAGTGGCCAAACAGGCCCTTGGCATCAGGGCCGCTGCGGAATGAGGTCATGGTCATCTCCTGCGGAAAAGGGTGGCGGCCATCCAGACGCGAGTAAGGATTGCGCGATGGGCGGAAAATTAACCGACTCTGGCCGGGATAAAAAGCGATAAGATCGCCTAGACCTGTCAGGAAAACTCACTAATGAGCCAAGCCCTTCCTCCCCTCAATGCACTTCGCGCTTTCGAAGCGGCCGCCCGGTTGCAGAGCGTAAGCCAAGCGGCAGCGGAACTCAGCGTGACGCACGGAGCCGTCAGTCGGCAGATCCGGCTGCTCGAAGACGACCTTGGCGTGGCGCTGTTCAGCAAGGAAGGTCGCGGCGTAAAACTCACCGATGCGGGGCTGCGGTTGCGTGATGCAGCAGGCGAGGCGTTCGAGCGGTTAAGGGACAGCTGCGCCGAGCTGCGCCAGCAGACCGCCGATGCGCCGTTCGTGCTCGGCTGTC
This sequence comes from Pseudomonas sp. NPDC077408, assembly GCF_050269105.1. Lineage (NCBI taxonomy): Bacteria > Pseudomonadati > Pseudomonadota > Gammaproteobacteria > Pseudomonadales > Pseudomonadaceae > Pseudomonas > Pseudomonas sp. NPDC077408. The sequence goes on along the minus strand of NZ_JBNNHS010000008.1, from coordinate 113,340 downwards.
CGGGCAGCCTGCTGGCGCGCTGGTTCATTCCGCGGCTGGACAGGCTCAACCGCGACCTGCCGGATCTGCATCTGCAACTGTCCGCCAGCGAGGGCGAACTGGACCCGCGCAGGCCGGGGCTGGACGCCACCTTGCTCTATGCCGAGCCGCCGTGGCCAGCCGATATGCAGGTATTCGAGCTGGCCACCGAATGCATCGGCCCGGTACTGAGCCCGCATCATCCGAACTGTGCGGCGTTGCGCCAGGCACCGCCGTCGGCGCTGTTCAACGAAGCGCTGCTCTACACCGCGTCGCGTCCGCAGGCGTGGCCCGCCTGGGCCCAGGGCAATGGGCTTGATCCCAACTTGTTGCGCATGGGGCAGGGCTTCGAGCATCTCTATTTTTTGCTGGAAGCGGCGCTGGCCGGGCTGGGTGTTGCCATCGCACCGCAGCAGCTGGTGGCTGACGACCTGCGTCAGGGCCGCTTGCTGGCGCCCTGGGGATTCGTCGAAACCCGGGCGCGGCTGTCGCTGTGGGTGCCGTCACGGCGCATGGATCGACGCGCTGAGCGATTGGCGGACTGGTTGCGCCAGCAGCTGGCTTGACGGAGCCCCACCCTAGGTGCGACGTGAAAGATCGAGCGGTTTTTGGCTCCGATGACCCCTGCTCGGAACGCTAGCGCGGCGCTCGTAGCGGTTCGTCTCGTAAGATTTCGTAACGTCCTCGCGGGTGCGCTCGGCAACTTTTCCGCAACCCGCACCAGAAGCGCGATCCGCGTTTCGCCTCATTTGTATCGGTGAGGGGCTCGACGGCTGATTCCTCGATTTTCATGAACTCACAAACGGCCCGGGCGCTCGGTATTTATGTGAGCGCCATCCTCTGGTGCTGACTTCCAATCAATCACAGAGGAGAAGCACGATGACTAACAAACTTCACACGATGCTCGGTGGTATCGCACTCGCAACGGCCATGGCAGCCAGCGCTCCGGCTTTCGCAGAAGTAGGCGATTTCAGCGTTTGGGATAAAGACAATTCCGGCGTGGTCACCATGGGCGAATGGGACACCGGTTTCGATAACGACGCCTTGTTCACCAGCTGGGACAGCGACAAGGACGGCATGCTCTCCAACAACGAGTACGGACAAGGTCTCTACGACGCCTATGACACCGACGATAGCGGCGATTGGAGCGAGACTGAATACAACGCCTTCTATGACGACGCGGGCGATGGTGGCTGGCTGGATATCTGACGTATCCGCTCTGCACCATGAAAAGACCACTGATGTACTGGCGGTTTTTTCATGATGCGGGCCGCTCGCCTAGCAGTATCTCGTGAGCGTTGGAGTTAGGTCTGTCGCTCTACAAAGAACCTATCGCAAGAGAGGTTTCCATGAACACGATTACGAAAACGCTGATTGCAACCGCTATCGCCGGATTCGCGACTGCACCTCTTGCAGCGGAATCGGGTAAGGCGCCTAGCCCCTACCAGAAGCACGATGGGACCTGGATCAGCCTGAACGGCACCGTAGAATCGGTGAAGCCCGATTCCTTCATGCTGAACTACGGCAAGGGCAGCATCGTCGTCGAGATGGACGACTGGGACTGGTACTCCGAAGGCACTGCCTTGAAGGCCGGGGACAAAGTCACGGTCTATGGTGATGTGGATGACGACATATTCGAAGTGACGTCGATAGAAGCCAACAGTGTTTACGTCGAGGGCCTGAACAGCTTCTTCTTCGCCAGCGCCAACGATGAAGAAACGCCATGGCGGACCGCAACCTTTGTGCCCTCTGCCGAAACCACGATTCAGGGCACCGTACAATCGGTCAAGGATCGAGAAATCACCCTCGATACGGGTGATGGCTCGCTGACCATCAATACCCTCACCATGTCCTATAACCCTTTGGACAAGGACGGTTTCCAGCAGGTCGAGAAGGGCGACCGCATTAGCGTCATGGGTCAAATGGACCCTGCCTTCTTTGGCAACCGTGAGTTCAACGCGAAGTCGATCATCACGATTTCCGAGGACAGCCAGAAACAGCAGAACAGCTAGTTCGCTTCCTCCGCGCGTCATCTCCTGTTTCGCCCGTTTCGCTAATGTGAAGCGGGTTTTTTTTGGAAAGCTTCCAGCCGCAGTAGCTGAAGTAACTCCCCGCCGTTGCCGATGAGCGGTTGTGCCACTCGTCTGGCGCCACTAAATCGACACCATCATTGCCGATACAGTTCAAACACCCACCGAGCGGCCATGTTGCCTGTCCGTGGGACTGTCTGTAGTCGTTCGGGAGAACAGTGATGGTCTATAAAAAGCGTGTCGGTATCGTGATGTGTGCCCTGCTCGCGGCCGGAGCAGAACAGGTAGCCGCCAAGCCCAACCCTGCGGTTGATGCTTCGCTCAAAGCCGGTCGACCCTTTGTGCAAGGAGAGTTGCTTGTGCAGTTCAAGGCCGGCGCCTCGGAGGCGGCAAAGAATGCCGCTCTGAGCCGTCAGGGCGCCAAGGCCGCACAGAAGCTGCTCGCCAAGGCCGCACGCAAAGATGCTAAAGGCGATCTGGTACACGCGAAGCTGGGCAAAGGCCAAAAAATAAATGCGGCACTGATTGCGCGGCTCGCATCGGATCCGGCGGTGGAATTCGTGGAGCCCAATTGGACCTATCGGCGCCAGCTGGCCAACCCCAAGGACCCCGGCCTGAGCCTGCTCTGGGGTATGCAGGACGCGACCACCTCTCCAACATCGCCGTACGGTAGCGGTGCGCTGGGCGCCTGGAATGCCGGAGCGCTTTGCTCGAACAAGATTCACATCGGCATCATTGATGAGGGCGTCATGACCACTCACGGTGACCTGCGTGCCAATATCTGGATCAATCCTGGCGAGGGTACCCGTGCTGATCGCAGGGACAACGACCGCAACGGTTTCGCCGACGACATCCATGGTTGGGACTTCGCAGCCAATAACGCAAGCGTCTACGACGGCCCGGTAGATGACCACGGTACCCATGTCGCCGGAACCGTCGCGGCCGTGGCCAACAACAGTGTCGGCGTGTTTGGCGTGTGCCCAACCGCAAAGCTCATCACTGCGAAGTTCCTCGGCGCAAACGGCGGCACGACAGTGGGCGCGGTGAAGGCCATCAATTACCTGACCAAGCTGAAGCTGACGAAAAAGATCAACCTCGTCGCTACCAATAATTCCTGGGGCGGGGGCGGCTATTCCCAAGCGCTCTACGATGCGATCAAGGCGGCGGGTAACGCCAATATCCTGTTCATTGCTGCGGCCGGAAACAGCGGTCTCAACATTGATAAGACGCCTAGCTATCCGGCGAGCTACAAATTACCCAACGTAATTTCGGTGGGTGCAATCGACAAATCAGGCCGGCGTGCGAGCTTCTCCAACTTCGGCGTAAATAACGTGCACATCGCTGCGCCTGGGGTGAGCATCGCATCTACGGTTCCTACCCGAACGGGCGCCGCAGGCTATGCCTACATGAGCGGGACCTCGATGGCCGCCCCTCATGTCGCGGGAGCCGCTGCGTTGTATGCCTCGCTGAACCCCTGCGCGACGGCGGCGCAGATTCGCTCCGCGCTGCTGACGCTGGCCGTGCGGGATCCGCAGCTGACCGGAGCGGTTCAGCTGAATCGCCGTCTGAACGTCGCCAAGATCCGTCGTGAGCTGAGCTGCAATAAGACCTAAGGGTTCTCCCGTGGCGGGTGCTCAGCTGGCCATCGCAGTACTGCCGTTCGCCGCCACCGGAGCCGTGGCCGCTGGCTTCTCCGTTCCATAACCTTGCGGATTGCGGCTTTGCCAGCGCCAGGCGTCAGTCAGCATTACCAGCAGGTCACGCTCCGCTTTCCAGACCAGATCGTCACTGGCCTTGCTCGGGTCCGACCAGCACTGTGCGGCGTCACCCGGTCGGCGCGCCTTGAACACATGGGGCAGTGGTTTGCCGATCACTTCTTCGAACGCGGTGATCATCTGGCGTACCGAGTAGCCCCGGCCGGTGCCGAGGTTCCACGTGGAAACACCATGAACCAGGTCGAGGCGCTCCAGTGCCTTGAGGTGCCCCTTGGCCAGATCCACCACGTGAATGTAATCGCGCACTCCCGTGCCGTCCGGCGTCGGGTAGTCCGCTCCGTATACGTTCAATTGCTTACGACGGCCCACGGCTACCTGCAGCATGTAGGGCAGCAGGTTATTGGGGATGCCGTTGGGGTCTTCGCCGATAAGGCCAGACTCGTGAGCGCCAATCGGATTGAAGTAGCGCAGCAGTGCAATCGACCAGCGCGGGTCGGATTCGGCCAGCCCTTTCAGCACGTTCTCCGCCATCAGCTTGGATTGGCCGTAGGGGTTGGTTGGAATGCCGGTGGGGCAGTTCTCGGTGATCGGCATCTTGGGTGAGTCGCCGTAGACAGTCGCCGATGAGCTGAACACCAATTTGAAAACGCCGGCTTCGGCCATGGCCTGACACAACGCGATACTGCCGCTGACGTTGGTTTCGTAATAGCGCAGCGGTTCGCGCACACTTTCACCGACGGCCTTGAGACCGGCGAAGTGCAGCACCGCCGTGATGGGGTAAGAGGCAAACAGCGCCTTGAGCAGCGAGCGGTTACGCACGTCACCCTTGATGAACTGCAGCGTGCGGCCAGCCAGATGCTCCACGCGATCCAGTGCCACTTTCGAACTGTTGCTGAGGTCGTCCAACACCAGCACCTCATGGCCAGCCAGCAGGAGCTCAAGCACCGCATGGGACCCGATATAACCAGCACCACCCGTGACGAGAATCATGTCTCTACCTCATGAACCGAATTATCTGACGCACACGGGAGCGCACGGCTGACCGTATGAGCGCGGCCGCTGCAAGCATCTCCAGGGTTGGGTCGGCGAATCGGGCGGTACTGACTGCAGGAAGCACACAGCACCGATGCCGGGTGAAACAGGCGTCCTGTGATAGGGACGGGGGAAGGTGTGAGCAAGTTCCAACGAAACGGCAGTCACCCGATGACCGACCTCTGCAGTAGGGCATCGGGAACCTTGGCTCATCAGCTGTCGTCCATAGCCGGCGGACAGCGCTTGCGGATTGGTCATTTCTGCCACCGAGCGCCATCAGGTTTTGCTTTGCGCGGGCTGCGCAGGCCTATGCGATGCGGCAGAAGGGACTCTGGAGGGCATTGCCACCCTTTACGAGGTTTCCATGAGCTGGGCCGGCCCCTACCAATACGAAATTGGCAAATCCCCCGATAAACAAGCGACGCCACCTGAAGTCATCTTCGATGAGCTGGTGCCGACCTTGTTGTGTCTTTCCCATTTGCGCTGGAGCTTCGTCTACCAACGCCCGCAGCACCTGATGTCGCGCTTCGCCCGTGACTTCAACGTGCTGTTTGCCGAAGAGCCGATCCCGACCGAAGACGCCCAGCCCTGGCTGGAAGTACGGCCCGAGGAAAATGGCGTTCAGGTACTGATTCCGCGTCTGCCTCAGGGCTGCGAGGGCGAGGCAGCGCTGCGCGTGCAGCGCGATTTGCTCGACGGCTATCTGGAAAAGCTCGGCGTCAATGAGCTGATACTCTGGTACTACACGCCGATGGCGCTCGGCTATGCCGGCCACCTAAAGCCCAAGCTCACCGTGTACGACTGCATGGACGAACTCTCGGCATTCCGTGGCGCACCGCCGGAGCTGGTGCAGCGCGAACGTGAGTTGCTCGAGCGCGCTGATCTGGTCTTCACGGGTGGCTACAGCATCTGGGAAGCCAAGCGCGAACTGCACGACAACGTATTTGCCTTTCCCAGCAGCGTCGATGTCGCGCATTTCGCCGAGGCGCGGCGGACCCAGGCCGACCCCGACGACCAATCCGAGATCCCTCATCCACGGCTGGGCTTCTACGGCGTGATCGACGAGCGTTTCGATATCGAACTGGTGGCCGACATGGCGGAAAAGCGTCCTGACTGGCAGTTCGTGCTGGTTGGGCCGGTGGTCAAGATCGATCCGGCGGAGCTGCCGCAGCGCGACAACATCCACTACCTGGGCGGTAAGACGTACGACGAGTTGCCCAAATACCTGGCCGGCTGGGACGTGGCCATCATGCCGTTCGCGATGAACGAATCGACCCGTTTCATCAGCCCGACCAAGACGCCTGAATACCTGGCCGGCGGCCGGCCCGTGGTGTCCACGCCAATCAAGGACGTGGTGCGCACCTATGGCGACACCGAGATCGTCTACATCGCCGACACACCCGATGCGTTCATCGCGTCTGTGGAAAAGGCACTGGCCGATGCTGAAGACCGCGACCGTTTGTTGAAGACCGCTGACGAAATTCTCGGCGACATGTCCTGGGACCATACCTGGGCGCTGATGAAGGAAAAGATGCAATGCGCGAAGTGAGCCTGCGAGACAGCAATCCCGAATACGCAGGCGGCGGCGCCAGCGACGGCTCGTCCTATGGCCGCCGCGGCTTCGACTACCTGATCGTCGGCGCCGGTTTCGCCGGCAGCGTGCTCGCCGAACGGCTGGCTGCCGGGCTGAACAAGCGCGTGCTGGTGGTCGACCGGCGTCCGCATATCGGCGGCAATGCCTATGATCATTACGACGAAGCCGGCGTATTGATCCACCGTTACGGCCCGCACATCTTCCACACCAACGCCCAGCGCATCGTCGATTACCTCTCCCGGTTCACCGAATGGCGCCCCTACGAGCATCGGGTGCTGGCGCAGGTGGATGGTCAGGAAGTGCCGATCCCGATCAACATGACCACGCTGAACAAGCTCTACGGTCTGAACATGACCACCGAACAGGAAGCGGCGGACTTCCTCGCCAGTCGCGCCGAACCGGTGGAAGACATCCAGACCAGCGAGGACGTGGTGATCAACGGCATCGGCCGTGAGCTGTACCAGAAGTTCTTTCGCGGCTACACGCGCAAGCAGTGGGGCCTGGACCCGTCGCAGCTGGACAAGTCGGTCACCTCGCGCATCCCGACGCGAACCAATACCGACGACCGCTACTTCACCGATACCTTCCAGCAGATGCCCAAGCATGGCTACACCAAAATGTTCGAGAAAATGCTCGCGCACCCGAACATCAAAGTCATGACCAGCACCGATTACCGGGAAATCCGCGACGAGGTGCAGCACGACCACCTGATCTTCTGCGGGCCCATCGACGAATACTTCGACTACCGCTTCGGCAAGCTGCCCTATCGTTCGCTGAAGTTCGAACACAAGCAGCTCGACCAGGAACAGTTCCAGGCGGTCGGTACGGTCAACTACCCGAGTGAAGACGTGCCCTATACGCGCATCAGCGAGTACAAGCACCTGACCGGGCAGGTTCATCCGAAAACCAGCATCACCTACGAATATCCGTCGGCGGAGGGCGATCCCTATTACCCGATTCCGCGGCCGGAGAATGCCGAACTGTACAAGCGCTACCAGAAGCTGGCGGACGAGACCCCCGGTGTGACCTTCGTCGGCCGCCTCGGGACCTACAAGTACTACAACATGGATCAGGTAGTCGGGCAGGCGCTGGCGCTGTACAAGCGCATCGAAGAGGCCGAGCGTGGCCCTGCTGCGGGCGAGAGCGCGGCGCACGGTCAGTCCCTGGCCGAACAGGCCCCCTGAGAGAGGCTCACGGATGCATCAGCCAAGCGTGTTTCAGAGCTTCTTTATGGGCGGCTTCGAATGCTCGAATCACCGCCGCAGCGATGGCCGACGCCTCGATCTGCTGGCCGCCACCGGGCATGACCGCTGGGCCGCCCATGATTACGCAGTGCTGCATCGACATGGCTTGCACAGCGTGCGTGACGGCCTGCGCTGGCACCTGATCGAGACGTCACCAGGCCGCTACGACTGGTCGAGCTTTCTGCCAATGCTGCAGGCGGCCCGGCGCCAGGGCACCCAGGTGATCTGGGATCTGTGCCACTACGGCTGGCCGGACGACATCGACATCTGGCGACCGCAGTTCGTCGAGCGCTTTGCCCGCTATGCGGCCGCGGCTGCGCAGTTGATCAAGGACGAGACCGATACGGTGCCGTTCTACGCGCCGTTGAACGAGATCTCGTTCTGGGCCTGGGCTGGCGGCGACGAGGCCTACTTTAACCCGATGGCACGCGGCCGTGGCTTTGAGCTCAAGCATCAGCTGGTGCGCGCCACCATCGCCGCGTTGCAGGCGATCCGCGAGGTTGAACCGCGGGCGCGTTTTATTCAGGTCGAACCGGCCATTCACGTCGTCGCGCCGAATGATCGGCCCGGCCCGCAGCGCGAGGCCGAGCGCTACCGCCAATCGCAGTTCGAGGCCTGGGACATGCTCTGCGGCGAACTCTGGCCGGGCCTCGGCGGTGCGCCGGAATACCTTGATCTGCTCGGCGTGAACTATTACCCCGACAACCAGTGGTATCACGGCGCAGGTAATACCATCGGCCGGGACAGCCCAGACTATCGACCTTTCAAAGGCATCCTCAGCGAGATCGCGCAGCGCTACAAACGGCCGATCGTGATCGCCGAAACCGGCGCCGAAGGCGATGTACGCGGCGACTGGCTGCGCTACGTCAGCGAGCAAGCCGGCCTGGCGATGCAGCGTGGCGTGCCGGTGGAAGGTATCTGCCTGTACCCGGTGGTGGATTACCCTGGCTGGACCGACGACCGTCACTGCCCGGTGGGGCTGTTGGGTTTTGCGGACGAAAACGGCAACCGTTGTGTTCACCAAGGGCTGGCCGATGAGCTGCGGCTACAGCAGGCGCGCTTCAGCCATTCGACTCCGGTTTCGAACATCGCTGAAGCCTTTTCATGAACGCCCCGGCACTGCGCAAACCGCCCCTGGTGCCGCACCTGCCGGATCGGCCGGTCGCCTTCTTGTGGCACTACGTTTGCGCGCGGCCCTGGCATTTCGGCGGCTTGCTGCTGCTGATCGTCGGTGCGGCGACCTGCGCGGTGGCGGTGCAGTACGGCATGAAGCTGCTGGTCGACGCCATGGCGCAGGGCAGCTCCAACCGGGGCGCCGCCGATGTGTGGTTTCCGCTGGGGCTGTTCATCGGCCTGATCGTCATTGAAAACGTGTTCTGGCGTCTCGGCGGCTGGCTCGGCTGCCGAACAGTCGTGGCGAGCATGGTGGATATTCGGGTTGACCTGTTCAAACACCTGACCGGTCACCCCATGCGTTACTTCACCGAGCATTTCGCCGGTTCGCTGGGTAATCGGATCTCGGCGCTGGGCCAGGCAGCAGGGGCGATCTATGGCGGTCTGGTCTGGAAGATCGTGCCGCCCATCGTCGACTTCATCGGGGCGGTGGTGGTGCTGTTGACCGTCGACTGGCGCATGGCGGTTGCGCTGATCCTGTTCGTGGCCATCGTCGCGGTACTGATCACCGGGTTCGGTATTCGTGGCCGCGCCAAGCATCAACGCTTCGCCGCGCAATCGGCGCGGGTTGGCGGCGAGCTGGTCGATGCGGTGTCCAATGTCTGGACCATCAAGGCGTTTTCCGCACGTGACCGTGAAGCGGAGCGCCTGGCCAACGAGATCGGCTACGAGGCCAAGGCCCAGCGGCGCAGCTGGATGTATCTGGAAAAGGCCCGCGTTATCCACGACATCTGCCTGTCGCTGATGGCCGGGGGCATGCTGGTCTGGGCAATCACTTTATGGGTGGACGGCTCGGTGACCGCCGGCGACGTGGTGCTGGTCAGCGCGCTGACCTTCCGTATCCTGCATGGCTCGCGTGATCTGGCCTTGGCGCTGGTGGACACCACGCAGCAGATCGGTGCCATCGACGACACCCTGCGTATCATCGTCCAACCGCACGGCCTTGAAGACTCCGAAACCCTGCTGTTGCTGGCTGAAGGGGACATCACCTTTGAGGACATCAGCTTCGGCTATCCGAAGCGTGGCATGCTCTTTGAGCACCTCAATCTGCATATCCCGGCTGGGCAGAAGGTCGGCGTGGTCGGGCCGTCCGGGGCGGGCAAGTCGACCCTCATACAATTGCTGCAACGGCTGGACGACGTGCAGGCCGGGCGCATCCTGATCGACGGTCAGGATGTCCGCTCCGTCAGCCAGAACAGCCTGCGCGAGAAGATCGCGGTGGTGCCGCAGGAGACCGCGCTGTTCAACCGGACGATTCGCGAGAACATCCGCTACGGGCGCCCTGATGCGACCGATAACGAAGTAGAGGAAGCGGCCCGCCAGGCCTTCTGCGATGCATTCATCCGCGAGCTTCCGCAGGGCTACGACACTTTGGTCGGCGAGCGCGGCGTGATGCTCTCCGGTGGCCAGCGTCAGCGTCTGGGTATCGCTCGGGCGTTCCTCAAGGATGCGCCGATCCTGATTCTCGACGAGGCGACCTCAGCGCTGGATACCCAGTCGGAAGGCGAGATCCAGGCGGCGCTGAACAACCTGGTACACAACCGCACCGTGGTCGCCGTCGCCCATCGGCTGTCGACGCTGGCGAGCTTCGATCGGATCATCGTGCTGCGCAACGGGCTGATCATCGAAGACGGCGCACCGATGGAGCTGCGCAGCCGCGGCGGTGCTTTCGAGGCGCTTTGGCGGATGCAGGCCGAGGGTTTCAAACACGAGCCCGATCCGGCGGTATGAAGCGAGTCGCGGTGAATTCGAGCAGCCTGCGCGCCTTGGGTTACGACCTGGACGAGCAGGCGCTGGAGGTTGAGTTTCATAACGGCTCGCTGTATCGCTACGAGCAGGTGCCCGCCGACGTGGTGCAGGCGCTGCTGGAGGCTGATTCCCTCGGGCGGTATTTCAATCAGGTGTTCAAGGCGCAGCAGTATCCCTATCGGCGTATCGATTAACCTGCGCTGCGTGTTGCCACTCGGGCTACGAGTGGAAGCGGATCGCGAGCAAGCTCGCTCCTACAGACGCACGAAGCCTACTGCCGGTGGGTTGCAGAGTTTCGTAGGGTGGGCTTCAGCCCACCAACTTGGGCCGAGCGTTCCGGTGGGCTGAAGCCCACCCTACGGCTGTACGTCGATCAACACGGATAACCTTCGAGTTATCCAGGTAGTGGGTGCTGAGATGCGCCGGCCGCCATCGGCGGATCGACCGCTCCGCTGAACTTCCGAGGCCCTTCGCGGGCCTCAATGAACAGGACGCGTCATTACCGAGCGGAGGCTCCTCAGACCAGAAGGGGATTTATTCATGTCGGATCATCACACGTACAAGAAGATTGAAATCGTCGGCTCTTCGCGCAATAGCGTCGATGAAGCGATTCAGAACGGTATCGCCGAGGCCAGCAGCAAACTGCAGAACGTCGAGTGGTTCGAAGTCGGCGAGATCCGCGGCCATGTCGAAAACGGCAAGGTCGGCCATTTCCAGGTCACCATGAAGGTCGGCTTCCGTCTCGCGGACAGCTGATCTGCCGTCCAGGCGGCCCGGCAGCGGCTATCCAGCCAGCTGCCTGGGAGGCCGGCTCGCCTCGCCGTGTCAGGCGTGGTCCGTCGGCGCCTCGCCGCGGCTGCGTTCGTAACGTCGTAGCAATGGCTGAGTGCTCAAGCCGTGCAGGACGATGCTCAACACCACCACTGAAATCACCAGTGAGATGAGCGCTTCGGCCTCTTCCGGCAACAGGCCGTGGGTGACCGCATAGCTCAGGTAGTACAAGCTGCCGATGCCTCGGATGCCGAACCAGCCGACGGTCAGGCGTTGGGTACGGTCCAGGTAGCGGCTTGGCACCAGCAGCCATACGCTCAGCGGCCGGATCACCACGAATAGCGCCAGCGCCAGGGGCACCGCACGCCAGTCCCAGTGCACCGAGACCAACACGCCAAGAATCGTCACCAACAGCACTTCCAGGCTGCGCTCCAGCTGGCCGCCAAAGGTGAGGATGTCACCCACCATCACACCTGCCGCGACCTTGGGTTCGGCGATTTTCTCGTTTTCCATCGGCAGCTCTCGTGGGCTCAGGCCGCCTTCAGCCAAGTGCGGCACAGCGTGTGCGATCAGCTCCTCGGAGGGCGTATCTGATTCCTCTGCTGCGTCCTTCTCCGCGTGGCGCAACCCCAGGCCGGCCGCAAATACCGCGAGGAAGCCCCAGGCGCCGATCAGCTCGGCGCCGACGTAGGCCAGTGCGATCAGCGCAAGCGCCAGCGAATCGTTCGGCGACATGGACGTATCGGCGTGGCGGGCGCGCAGAAAGATCGCCAGCTTGCCGATAAGCCTGCCGAGCAGATAACCAAACCCCAGGCCAGCCGGCACGGCCCAAACCAGCCGATGCAGCGCCCACTCGCTCACCCAGCCGCTAGCCAGGGTTTCCTGCTCGATCAGCAGCAGACCGAACACGACGAATGGAAAGGCGGTGCCATCGTTGAAGCCGGCTTCGCCGGACAGGCCGTAGCGGACGTGATCGCTGTCGCGGGAATTGTTTACCTGTACCAGGCTGGCGAGCACGGGATCGGTGGGGGCGAGGATGGCGCCGATCAACACCGAGAGCCCCCAGCTGAGCCCGAGCAGGTAATGGCAGAGCGCGGCGACGCCCGCGATGCAGGCGAGCATCACCGGGCCTGCGAGTATGTACGCGCTTCTCCATGCCCGGTGATGCAGCGGCATGCGCAGTTTGAGGCCGCTGACAAACAGTGACACCAGCACCGCGATCTCGGTGAGGTGCTCCATCCAGCTGGCGATGTGAATGAACTCCATCTCCCACAAGCCGACGCCGAGCTGGCCGATGAGCAGGCCGAAGCCGAGGTAGATCAGTGACGTGGTGACCGGCAGCCAGCGCAGGTAGGCCGATGCCAAGGCGAGGATCAACAGCAGGATGCCGAGCACGGCCATCCATTCGAGAAAATTCATTCAGTCTTCCGCAAACAAGCGTGACGCGCCGAAGTACGCATGGGCTGCTGTTTTGATCGGCGCGATTGGATGGGGTTCAGCCGCGTTCGTCGAGCGGAACGCCAGCGCGTCCAATGCAGACGCGGCGCTCGCCTTGCCGGCCTCGTGCAGGAGGTGCTTTGCGGGGCGGGGGTGTGCCGATGCTCTGGGTTGTTGGCTTGCGGTCTGGGCGCTGGCTTCCGGCTCTGTGGGAGGCCCGCCTCGGGGCGAAGCTCTTGCGTTTGAGCCGCCCGCACGACCACTTCGCCGCGAGGCGCGCCTCCCGCTGAATGTGTCGTGGCGATGGCGCCGAAAGGTTTCGCCTAGGTGCGCTTTGTTGATCAACGCAGCCCGGCGAGGATTTCGAAGGCGCGGTGGCGGTCGGCGGTTTCGTAAAGGTCGCAGGTGAAAATCAGCTCGTCGGCCTGAGTCTGCTCGAGCAAGACGTCCAGGCGAGCGCGGATCTTTTCCGGCCCACCAATCAGGGCCATGCCGAGGAAGCTGCCGACGGCGTCCTGCTCGTGGGGCAGCCATTTGCCCTGCATGCTCGTCACCGGCGGCACCAGCACCAGGCTCTGGCCGCGGATCAGCGCGAGGATGCGCTGATAGGCGGTGGTCGCCAGGTACTCGGCTTGCTCGTCGGTGTCGGCTGCCATCAGCGGCACGCCGAGCATGACGTACGGCTTGTCCAGCACCTCGGAAGGGCGGAAGTTCTCGCGGTACAGGCGAATCGCGTCGTGCATATAACGCGGCGCGAAATGCGAGGCGAACGCATAGGGCAAGCCTTTGGCAGCAGCCAACTGAGCGCTGAACAGGCTCGAGCCGAGCAGCCAGATCGGGACATTGCTGCCCATGCCAGGCATGGCGATGACGCGTTGGTTGGGCTGGCGCGGACCGAGCAGCAGCTGCAGTTCTTCCACGTCCGCCGGGAAGTCATCGGCGCTGCCCATGCGGTCGCGGCGCAAGGCATGGGCGGTGAACTGATCGGCGCCCGGCGCGCGACCCAGACCCAGCTCGATCCGCCCCGGGTAGAGCGCCTCCAGCGTGCCGAACTGTTCGGCCACCACCAGCGGCGCGTGGTTGGGCAGCATCACCCCGCCCGCGCCCAGGCGAATCCGCGAGGTACCGGATGCCAGATAACCGATCAGCACCGAGGTGGCGGCGCTGGCGATGCCGTCCATGTTGTGGTGCTCGGCAACCCAGAAGCGCTCGAAGCCAAGCTTCTCGACATGCTGCGCCAGGGCCAACGAGTTGCGCAGGGCCAGGCCGACGTCGCCGTCATCGCGGATTGGCGCCAGGTCCAGGGTGGAGAAACGGGTGTGTTCGATACGGGACATCGTCTACCTCTTTGCTGACGGCTGCTCAGTAGCAGTGCTCGGCCTCGGCGCGCGCCAGGACCTTGTAGTCTTCGTCGCGCAGCCAGCCTTGTGGGGTGAAGCCCAGCGAGCGGGCCTGGAATAGGTAGCGCCGGCCGGGCTGGAAATCGTCGTAGTTGATCACCATGGTGCAGCGCAGGTATTGGGTGTCGCCAAAATCGCCAAAGCCGCCACTGCTGATTTCGAATTCGTAGCGCGCTTCGAGTTCATGCGCACCGGGGCTGACCTGGAAATAGCGCCCATCGGGTGTGCGCTCACCGTCCAGCTGGTCGGACATGAAAATGTCACTGGGTTGGGCGGTCAGCTCGACCCAGGCCATGTTCGGGTCGGGTGCGGGCAGGGGGCCGGCACAGCCGGTCAGGCCGAGCGCCAGCAATGGAGCCAATAACAGACGCATGGTGAATCCTCCGGATAACCGCAGGATCAGCGTCTGCTGTCGCGGTCAGCCAATGAGCCTGAGCCAGATAGTGCTCTTTTTCAACGACTGCACCGCAACAGAACGGTTCACAACAGAACGCTAGCGGGTAGCGACCCCGCCGCAGCCACGCTCAGTGGCCTTGGCCAGCACGCGGTCATGCTGGTCGTAAAGTTTGGCCCAGGGGCGGAAGCCGTAGCCGCCAGCCACGAGTCGATAGCGGGCCCCGGCATTGAAGCTGTCATAGCTCAGGGTCAGGCGGCAGTCGCGTGCCAGCGCTTCGCTGTCGCGACCTACGTCGGCTGGGCCGACTTCGAAGCGATAGCGCATGCCCAGCTGATGGCTGCCTGGCTCGACCTGAAAATAGCGACTGTCGTCGAGCGGCTTGTCATCGACCGCCACGGCCACCAGTTCGGTCTCCCCGTGCGGTGCGAGGTCGACCCAGGCCTGGTTCGGGTCCGGTTTGGGCATCCACATGGCGCAACCGCCCAGACTGGATAGCGCAAGAGCAAGCATCAGGATTCGCATGGAACTGGGTCTCCGATCGGTGTCGGCCTGGCTGTTTGGCACCGGCGTGTTCGGTGTTTGGGTGGACTTCGTTGTAGGCTCCGCGCATCGCCCCGCAGGGCATTTAGCCGGTAAGCGTGTGTTCATGTCGAAGTCGAAAATCGCCGCAGTCGACAACCGCAAGCGGCGTTGGGTTCCCCTGCTAATGGTGGTTGGTCTGAGCGGTTGCAGCAGTTACTACGGGCAACTGGCGGTCGGCCAGCTCGAGCTGCTGCGGCTGCGTGAGCCCATCGCAGCGATCATCGACGACCCGCAAAGCGATCCGCAGTTGCGCCAACGACTGACCCTGGCCCTGCAGGCCAGAGGCTTCGCCAGCCGAGCCTTGGCACTGCCGGACAATCGGAGTTATCGGGTATACGCCGAGCTCCAGCGGCCTTATGTGATGTGGAATCTGTTCGTTGCTGAAGAGTTTTCCGTGGCGCAGCAGACCCAGTGCTTTCCGATAGCCGGTTGTGTGGGTTATCGCGGCTACTACCAACAGGGCCGCGCCCGCGGCGCTGCGGCACTGCTGCAAGCCGAGGGCTACGACACGTTGGTGGCCGGCGTGCCGGCTTATTCGACCCTGGGCTGGTTCGACGATCCGCTGCTCAGCTCGATGCTGCGCTGGGACGACGATCGGCTGGCCGGGCTAATTTTCCACGAGTTGGCGCATCAGCGGTTGTATGTCACTGACGATACGTCGTTCAACGAATCCTATGCCTCCTTTGTCGAGCGGGAAGGGCTGCGGCAGTGGCGCGCCAGTCGTGGGCTGCCGCCGTCCAGCGATGCGCTGCGCGATCAATACGCCGACCTCAGCCGGTTGGCGCTGGCGACTCGCGAGCGCTTGGCTGCGCTCTATGCGTCCGGGTTGAGC
Organism: Pseudomonas sp. NPDC077408; assembly: GCF_050269105.1. NCBI lineage: Bacteria > Pseudomonadati > Pseudomonadota > Gammaproteobacteria > Pseudomonadales > Pseudomonadaceae > Pseudomonas > Pseudomonas sp. NPDC077408. The sequence continues at coordinate 97,366 of NZ_JBNNHS010000008.1, read as the reverse complement.
GAACCGGAAATGCGTGCTGCCAAGGCCGCCGAATTCATGCGCATGCGGCAGGCCTATCGGCGGCTGAGAGACGGGGCGTGGAACGGTGATGATCGTTTCGATCGCTGGATGGCCCAGCCATTAAACAATGCCAGCCTGGTTCCGTTCGGCCTCTACGATCAGTGGGTGTCTGCCTTCGCCGCGCTGTTCGAGCAGGTCGGCGGTGATTGGCCGCGTTTTCATGCGCAAGTCGCTGCCTTGGGTCGACTGCCCGCCGACGAGCGGAAGCGTCAGTTGGAGGCACTTCGCTGAAACACCTCACCGCTTCGCTTGAACGCCGATGCGGCAAGGTTTCGGGGCCGATTGCGCTTCGCTGCACCTGAGCCTGTTCGAAGGGGTTGGCTGCTGCCGCTTGTCGACTCTTTGCATGTTCGCTTCACGTTCTACGGAATTCTTTTCCGCTTGCCTCCGTCCCTTTTTTAAGCCGTCAGCTCAGCTGACCCGTGATTAGGCCGTACGGATTCGTACGCCGAACCAATACAAGCCGTTCAAACGGAGGCTCCATGGACAACCTAACCGGCATTCTCGACAACAAGGGCACGCCGCTCGATAAGCAGAAGTTCACTTGGAAGGAAATGGCGGGCAAGCCCATCAGCAAGCTCGACGATGACGCTTTCACCCGCGTGCGCATCATCCTGATGAACGGGATCGAAACCGATGCGTTGCGCCTCAAGCACGGCATCGCCCGCATCACTGGCCAGCTGCGCGGCCCGCTCGCCGAGATCCGCCGGGTCGAGCAACACCAGGCGACCATGGTCAACTGGCTGATCTCCGCCGACCATTCGCCGCTGGAAACCACTGTCGCCTATGAGCAGGTCGCCATCGAAGTGACCGCGGCCGTCGCCCAGACCGAGCCGGACCCCTACCAGGCGCAGACTTACCGCTTCGGCTTGCTGGAAGACTTCGACCACCTGTATCGCTACTCAGCCATGCTCGATCGCCTCGAAGGCAAGGACGCGAACAATATCCTGCAGGGCTACACCGACATCGTCCCAGGCCGGCAGACCTCCGAGCACCACCGTCATCCGGACAACGACCTGCGCGAAAGCTATGCGAAGGAGCAGGCGGATCTCATCACCAAGATTCATGCGGCCATGATCACCGCGGCTGAGTACCAGACCCACGACTACTACATGAATATCGGCCCGCTGTTCGCCGATCCGGTGGCACGTCAACTGTATGCCGAAATTGCGTCGGTCGAAGAGCAGCACGTCACCCAGTACGGCTCGTTGGCCGACCCGCAGGAATCCTTTATGGAGAAGTGGCTGGTGCACGAGGCGATGGAGGTTTATGCCTATGCCAGCTGTGCCGAGCAGGAAACCAACCCGCGCATCAAGGCCATGTGGGAGCGCTTCCTCGACTACGAGCTGGGCCACCTGAACATCGCCTGCGAGCACTTCAAGAACATCGAGCGTCGCGATCCGGCGGAGATTCTCGGCGGCCCATTGCCGAAGATGATCGAGTTCAAGAGCCAGCGTGAGTTTGTGCGCCAGGTGCTTGCCGCCGAGGTCAACCTTCGCACCAGCGGCACCCAGTACGTCGACAAGAGCCAGGAGCCGCAGAACTCCCTGGATTATCGCGCCCAGCTCAATTCCGAAGGCATCGCCTCGAACATCGTGTCGGCCGGTTACCAGTGGGCACCGGGCGGCGAACTCATGCAGATGCGCAAGGCTTCCTGAGGAGAACAGACATGGCAACTTCAGCAAAACTGGGCACCAATTTCACCGGCGTGCAGATGTCCCCGAAGGACACCAAGCGCCTGCTCGATGCCGTCAACGAGATTCATCCGGACGTTCCGGGCGATTCCAAGGGCATGATGCTCGAACGCACTACCCGCGCCGAGGAAGCCGATCGCATCGGCTCGGTGCCGGTCCCGGGTTCGGCCAAAGGCATGCTCAAATCCACCTTCGACATGGCGCTGGGCAAGAGCCCGGAGCTGCTGGTGGACAAGCTCGGCGAGCGTCTGGCCTTCGAGCGCAGCGGCGTGCGCATGTACGACGCCATGATCGCCAAGGCCAAGGGACTCGAAACCGCCCAATCGGACTTGGTCCAGGTGCTGCAGCACATCCGTGACGAAGAGTTCGAACACATGAACATGGTGGCTGAAGCGATCGAAACCCTGGGTGCCGACCCGACTGCGCAGACGCCATCTGCCGACGTCGTAGGGGTCAAGTCCATGGGCGTGATGCAGGTGCTGACCGACCCGCGGACGAACGTTGCTCAGGGCATCAATGCCTTGCTGACGTTGGAGCTCGAAGACAACGCCGCCTGGGAGCTGCTGATCGAGCTGGCCGAGGCCGGTGGTCACCCACGCATCGCCAAGGGCTTCCATAAGGCCAAGGCGCAGGAAGACGACCATGTAGTGAAGATCAAGTCGCTCTTGCGCAAGGACCTGCTCAGCCAGGTGCAGTGAATACCGCGTGCGCTTCAAACCTTGGCGCGCCTTAGGGCGCGTCTTTTTTTGGGCGCAGCGTCACTCGGGGACTTCCTAACGTTTTTAATGCATAAGCAAATGCATTCTTATTCTTTATGGCGCAGATTCCGCGGGCGATAGACTCGCCGCTCAGCGACCATCGAGAGGCCATCCTATGCGGCGCGGAGCGTTCCACTATCTGATCGTCCCCGGCTGGCATGGCTCGCCTGAGGACCATTGGCAGAGCCATTGGCAGCGCACTCTGGCCAACAGTCGGCGCATTGAGCAGGCCGACTGGATGCAGCCGCAACGTCCCGACTGGGTGACCGAACTGCATCGCGGAATCGTCGCGGCATCAGCGCCAGTGGTGCTGATCGCGCACAGCCTCGGCTGTCCCACCGTCGCGCACTGGGTGGCGCAGGCGTCGCCCGAGGCGTTGCGGTGCGTTGAGGGTGTATTGCTGGTCGCGCCTGCGGATGTGGAGCGACCGGGTTGCCCTGAGCCACTGCGCAACTTCGCTCCGCTGCCCCTGGTGCCGCTGCCATTTCCCAGCGTGCTGGTGGGGTCCGACAACGATCCCGCCGCCAGCGCCGACCGGGCGCGGGCCATGGGTGAAGCCTGGGGCAGCGAGGTGACAGTGCTCAGTGGGGTAGGGCATATCAACGTGGAGTCTGGTCATCATCGCTGGGAGGAGGGGCTGGCCTTTCTCCATCGTCTGCAAACGCTGATCGGCGAGCAGGCGCAACGGCGCGCTTGAGGGCGCTCAGATAGGCGGAACTCTGCTCATCCACCTGGCCACTGCTCGGTGGATCGGTGAAGCGCGATCCACCCTACGACCCCAAGCCTCAGCAAGTAGGGTGGGCTTTAGCCCACCACTTGCATGGAAGCAACCCAGGCGCTGAGCAAGCCCGAAGGGCAGATGATGCTCTTTCATCCACCGTTGGGCACTGCTCGGTGGATCGGTGAAGCGCGATCCACCCTACGACCCCAATCCTCTGCAAGTAGGGTGGGCTTCAGCCCACCACTTGCACGGAAGCAAACCCAGGCGCTGGGCAAGCCCGAAGGGCAGATGATGCTCTTTCATCCACCGTTGGCCACTGCTCGGTGGATCGGTGAAGCGCGA
>NZ_JBNNHS010000008.1:0-93692 GCF_050269105.1 Pseudomonas sp. NPDC077408 | reverse complement strand
ATCCACCCTACGACCCAAGCCTCAGCAAGTAGGGTGGGCTTTAGCCCACCACTTGCACGGAAGCAACCCAGGCGCTGGGCAAGCCCGAAGGGCAGATGATGCTCTTTCATCCACCGTTGGCCACTGCTCGGTGGATCGGTGAAGTGCGATCCACCCTACGACCCAAGCCTCAGCAAGTAGGGTGGGCTTTAGCCCACCACTTGCACGGAAGCAACCCAGGCGCTGGGCAAGCCCGAAGGGCAGAGGATGCTCTTTCATCCACCGTTGGCCACTGCTCGGTGGATCGGTGAAGCGCGATCCACCCTACCAAGGCTGAGGCTCACCACCGAGCAGCCCGACCTCAATCCAGGGCGAACCGGCGCTATTCGTTACACTCTGATGCTCCACCGCCGCCATTGAGCAGTTGCATGCCCAGCTCCGCACCATCCGACACCGCTGAATTCCTTCCCCTTGTGCTTGCCGGACCCATGCTGCGCCGGCTCGACGCGGGGCGGCTGGTGCTCTGGCTGGTGGCCTGCGAGCCCCTGTCATTGCGCCTGATGTTGCAGCCCGAAGGTGACGCGTCGCGTTCGCTGGCGTTGGAACGGGATGCCTGCCGTCGTCTGCGCATCGGCACCTCGGCCTGGCTGCATCTGATTGATGTCCACCTCGAGACGCCGCTGCCGGTCGACCGACTCATCGAATACGACCTGCTGATCAGCGGACAGGGCACCGAGCAGGGCATCGCCGACTGGGCGCCGCACCTGATCCACGAAGGCTGCGACCGGCCGGCTTTCGTCGTTCGCTCGCGCTTTGACGATCTGCTGCACGGCTCCTGTCGCAAGCCTCATCACGCGTCGTCGGATGGGCTGGTGACCGTCGATTCGCTGATCAAGGATGTACGCCACGCGCCCGAGCGCTGGCCGGCCGCGCTGCTGATGACCGGCGATCAGGTGTACGCCGATGATGTGGCGGGCCCAATGCTGGTCGCCATTCACGCGCTGATCCGCCGGCTCGGGCTCTACGGCGAATGCCTGGAGGGCGCGACCGTGGCCAACAGCGAAGAGCTGATGGCGCACCCGGCCACCTATTACCGGCGCGCCGAACTGCTGCCGGCGTTCAAATCCAACGAGGCGCTGCGCGAGCGCTTCTTCGGTGGCGTCGAAAAGCCGGTATTCACCACCTCGAGCGCGCACAACCATTTGGTGACGTTGGGCGAAGTCTTGGCCATGTACCTGCTGGTCTGGTCACCGGTGCCCTGGACGCTGATCGAGCTACAGGCGCCGCCGCTGGACGAGGATATGGCCCAGCGCTACGCCCGCGAAGCCGAGTGCATCGACGCGTTCCGCCAGGGGTTGCCGCAGGTGGCGCGCGGGCTGGCACATCTGCCGTCGCTGATGATCTTCGACGACCACGACATCACCGATGACTGGAACCTCAGTGCGCGCTGGGAGGAGACCGCCTACGGCCATCCCTTCTCACGGCGCATCATCGGTAACGCGCTGCTGGGTTATTTGCTGTGCCAGGCCTGGGGCAATACGCCGGATGCCTGTGTCACGTCGTTGCAGACGGTCGAGGCATTGCTGGCAAGCGGCGAGGACGGCCAGCTCGACTGTGCGCTGCATGATCAGGTGGTGGACGAGGTGTTGCAGCGCGGTGATTGGGGCTATGTCATCGCCAGCGAACCGGCGCTGGTGGTGCTCGACACCCGCACCCGCCGCTGGCGCAACGAGCGCAACCTGAGTCGGCCTTCGGGCCTGATGGATTGGGAGGCGCTCACCGATCTGCAACAGCACATCCTCGACCATCGCTCGGTAGTCATCGTCTCGCCGGCGCCTATGTTCGGGGTGAAGCTGATCGAAACCGTGCAGCGCGTGTTCAGCTGGGCCGGGCTGTCATTGTTGGTCGATGCGGAAAACTGGATGGCGCACCGCGGCGCCGCCCAAGTCATGCTCAACATCTTTCGTCACACCCGCACGCCGGGCAACTACGTTGTCCTCTCCGGTGACGTGCATTACTCCTTCGCCTACGAGGTACATGTGCGTGGCCAGGCGGAAGGCCCGAAGATCTGGCAGATCACCAGCAGCGGGGTGAAGAACGAATTTCCACGCCGTCTGTTAGACCTGTTCGATCGCCTCAATCGCTGGCTGTACTCACCGCGCTCGCCCCTGAACTGGTTCACCAAGCGCCGCCGCGTGCGGGTCCAGCCATGGCTGCCCAGCCGCAGCCGGTCCGGTGAGCGGTTGTGGAACGGCTCGGGGATCGGGCGCGTCCGCCTGGATGCCGAAGGTCGCCCGGCACGGGTGGAGCAGATCAACGCCGACGGCTCGCCCCCGGTGACCTTTGCGCCTGAACGCGAGTAGCGTGTATCAGCTGAACGCAGCCCGCAGCGCTGGCAGGGTCGCGTAGTAGTAGGCCGGCGACTCGGCCATCAGCTCGGCGTGGCTGCCAAAGCCGTATCCCACGCCGACCGCCTGCAAGCCGTTGCGGTGTGCGCCGATCAGGTCGTGCTTGCGGTCGCCGATCATCAGCGTGTGCTCGGGATCGAGCCTTTCTTCGGCGATCAGGTGAGCAATCAGCTCGACCTTGTTGGTGCGGGTGCCGTCCAGCTCACTGCCGTAGATGACCTTGAAGTGATGATCGAAGGCGAAGTGCCGGGCGATCTCGCGGGCGAAAACCGATGGTTTGGACGTTGCGACATAGAGCGTCCGACCTTGACCGCGCAGGTGTTCGAGCATCTCCAGTACGCCATCGAACAGCAGGTTTTCGTACAGGCCGACCGTCTTGAACCGCTCGCGGTAATGGCCGACCGCTTCCCAGGCACGCGCTTCGTCGAATCCGTAGAACTCCATGAAGGCCTGCAGCAGCGGCGGTCCGATGAAGGGTTCGAGCTTGGTCAGATCCGGCTCGTCGATGCCGAGCTTGGCCAGTGCATGTTGGATCGAGCGGGTGATGCCTTCGCGCGGGTCGGTGAGGGTGCCGTCGAGGTCGAAGAGGATGGTGGAGTGATGCATGAAGTCGAGCCGGCTGCGGGGTGGCTGCCGATTGTCCCGCACTCGGCGCTCGGCCGGCAAACCCGAGCCCCGGCAATCTAGCCCTGGCAATCTTGGCCCCCGGCAAGCGTGGGCTCGGCGCAATGGATCAGCGGGCACCGCACCAAGGCGTCTAGCGGGATGTTTCCTTGAACCTCGCCATGATCGCCAGCAAGCTGGCTCCTACGGATCACCAATCCTCTGCGAAATCTGGGATTCGATCCCGGATTGGATCAGCAACCGCGCCAGAGTCGCAGGGCCTTGAACAGACGCGTGAGCATGGCTGCTTTTCGTAGGAGCCAGCTTGCTGGCGATCCGCTGCGAACACGTCAGTCAGCGTACGCCTGCTCCAGATGCTGATCCTTCAGCTTCACGTAATTACCCGCGGTATAGCTGAAGAAGCTGCGCTCCTTGTCCGTCAGCGGTCGGGCCTGTTTCGCCGGGCTGCCGACGTACAGGTAGCCGCTTTCGAGCGTCTTGCCCGGCGGGATCAGGCTGCCAGCGCCAATGATCACCTCGTCCTCGACCACCGCGCCATCCATCACGATGGACCCCATCCCCACGAGAATCCGGCTGCCCAGGGTGCAGCCATGCAGGGTGACCTTGTGGCCGACTGTGACTTCATCACCGATGGTCAATGGGAAACCGTCCGGGTTGTAGGGCCCGGCGTGGGTGATGTGCAGGACGCTGCCATCCTGGATGCTGCTACGTTGGCCGATGCGGATGCGGTGCATATCGCCGCGGATCACGGTGAGTGGCCAGACCGAGCTGTCCGCGCCGATTTCGATATCGCCGATAAGCACCGCGCTGGGGTCGACGAAGACACGCTCGCCTAAGGTGGGCGTGTGGCCCTGGTAGGTTCGGATGCTCATGAATTGCTCCTCTAGCTCGAAGATTGGGCGGTTTCTAGTGGACAGGGCCAACGGCGGAACTGCTGCCGGGCCGGAAGAATTCGCCCGGCGAGGCGCCGAACTGTTCGCGAAAGGCCGCGATGAAGGCCGACAGGGATTCATAGCCGCAGCCCAGCGCGACGTCGGTGACTCGTTCGCCTCGCTCGAGTGCCGGCAGTGCGCTGAGCAGCCGCAAGCGCTGGCGCCAGGCGCGGAAGGTCAACCCGGTTTCGCGGAGGAACAAGCGGCTCAGGGTGCGTTCCGAGACCCCCAGGATTCGGCTCCAGTCAGCCAGCCCTTCCTGCGACTCCGGTTGCGCCTGCAGACTCTTGCACAGCCGATGCAGGCGCGGCTCGGTCGGCAGCGGCAGGACCAGCTCGACTTCCGGTGCTGATCCCAGCTGGTCTAGCAGCACCTGTACCAGACGACCTTCGGCGCCGTCCTCGGCATAGGCTTCGGGCAGGGTGCTGAAATGTCGGATCAGCTCGCGCAACAGGGGGCTCACCTGCACCACCCGGCAATGCTCCGGTGCATGGCTGACCACGCTGCGATCGATGTACAGGCTGCGAATGCAGGTGTCCGGCGCGCAGAACACCTGATGGGTGATGCCGGCGGGAATCCATACTGCGCGCAGCGGCGGCGCAATGAAGCGGCCGCTGTCAGTGCGCACCTCGAGCACGCCCTCGACCGCATGGGACAGCTGCACCCAGGGATGGCTGTGCCGGTAGCCGAGCTTGAGGTTGGGCGGGGAATCCAGCTGGCCATAGACGGGTCGCGGCAGTGCTTTGAGTTCGCCCAGGCGGGTAATCAATGCGGCTTCTTGTCCGATTGGCGACATTTCGTGCCTGCTTGGCGTTAGTCGGAAGGTTGCGCCCACGTTAAGGTCGATTCCAGTCACCCGCAAGCCCTAAGGAATAGTGTTCATGGCCAAGCTGCGCATCCTCTTCGATAACTTCACGCTCGCCTTGCTGGCGGTGGTCGCCATCGCCACGCTGTTCCCCTGCGAAGGCCAAGGTGCGGTGTTCTTCGAGTGGCTGACGGCGGCCGCCATCGCGCTGTTGTTCTTCATGCACGGCGCCAAATTGTCCCGTGAGGCGATCCTCGCTGGCGCCGGCCACTGGCGCCTGCACCTGCTGGTCTTCGCCTGCACCTTCGTCATGTTTCCGCTGCTGGGGCTGGCGCTCAAGCCGGTGTTGACGCCGATGGTGGGCGACGAGTTGTACCTGGGGATGCTCTACCTCTGTGCGCTGCCGGCTACGGTGCAGTCGGCCATCGCCTTCACTTCACTGGCGCGCGGCAACGTCCCGGCGGCGATCTGCAGCGCTGCCGCATCCAGCCTGATCGGCATCTTTCTCACGCCGCTACTGGTGCTGTTACTCATGGGCGTCGAAGGTGAGAGCGGCTCGACGCTGGACTCCATCGGCAAGATCGTCCTGCAGCTGCTGGTGCCCTTCATCGCGGGGCAGATCGCCCGGCGCTGGATCGGCGCCTGGGTGACGCGCAACAAGACTTGGCTGAAGACGGTCGATCAAAGCTCCATCCTGCTGGTGGTCTACACCGCGTTCAGTGGCGCGGTGGTCGATGGCTTGTGGCAGATCGTACCGCTGGGCCATTTGATGGGCCTGGTGGTCGCCTGCTGCCTGTTGCTGGCTATCGTGTTGTGGCTGACCAGTGTGCTGGCCAAGGTGTTCGGCTTCAATCTTGAAGACCGCATCACCATCCTCTTTGCCGGCTCGAAGAAGAGCCTGGCCACTGGCGTGCCGATGGCCCAGGTGCTGTTCGCCACCAGCGCGGTGGGCATGATCATCCTGCCGCTGATGATCTTTCATCAGATCCAGCTGATGGTCTGCACCGTGCTCGCCCAGCGCTATGCCCGCCGTCCCGAGCTGCCGGTGGAATCACGTGCGGCTCAGTAGAGCCGCCATCAGGCACGCATCTACGGCACCCGTAGGAGCCCGCTTTGCTGGTAGCCCACAGCGCAGCAACTTTGGCCCGTAGGAGCTAGGGGGACGCCCAGTCCTTGCTGGCGATTTATGGCGGCGGCTAAGCGGCCTGCCATGAACGGCGCACCTTTGATCGCCAGCAAGCTGGCTCCTACAGCAGCGGTACGCGGAACCCGTGCTCCAGGATATCGTCGCAATGAGAGAGCCATTCGCCTGGGCGGGGCGGGTTCGATGATGCCGCGAGGTGCGCCACATGTCTGATCGCAAACCGACGCTTTGGTTATCCATAGCGCCACGCTATCGATCCGTTTGCTGGCTGCGCGGTCGGGCAATTGTCTTTAACATGCTCAGCTGATCACTTATTCAAAAAGGGGCAAATGCCGTGACCGATACCAACCCGCTGCTTCGGGAATTCGACCTGCCGCCTTATTCCGAGATCCGCCCCGAGCACGTCGAGCCGGCGGTGGACGCCGTCCTCGGTGACAACCGTGTCGCCTTGCAGGAACTGCTCAGCCGCCCGGCCGAGAGCCTCGACTGGAGCACTCTAGTCGTCGGCCTGGACGAGATGAACGAGCGCCTCAGCCGCGCCTGGGGGCCGGTCAGCCACCTGAACGCGGTGCGCAACAATGCCGAACTACGCAGCGCCTATGAGGCCTGCCTGCCCAAGCTGTCCGCCTACGCCACTGAACTGGGCCAGAACGCCGAGTTATTCGCCGCCTACCAGGCGCTGTCGCTCAGCCCCGAGGCAGACGGCTTCGATGTCGCCCAGAAGACCATCCTCGAACACGCGCTGCGCGATTTCCGTCTGTCTGGCATCGACCTGCCGCCCGCCGAACAGCAGCGCTTCGGCGCGATCCGCATGAAGCTCGCGGAGCTGGGCAGCACCTTTTCCAACCAGCTGCTCGACGCCACCCAGGCCTGGACCAAGCACGTCACCGATGAAAGCCTGCTGGCCGGCATCACCGATTCGTCCAAGACGCAGATGGCTGAGGCCGCCAAAGCCAAGGAGCTGGATGGCTGGCTCATCAGCCTTGAATTCCCCAGCTACTACGCCGTGATGACTTACGCCGACAACCGTGCGCTGCGTGAAGAGGTCTATGTCGCCTATTCCACCCGCGCGTCCGATCAGGGGCCGAATGCCGGTCAGTTCGACAACGGCCCGGTAATGGAGCAGATCCTCGACCTGCGTCAGGAGCTGGCCAAGCTGCTGGGCTTCGGCAACTACGCGGAGCTGTCGCTGGCCACCAAGATGGCCGAGAGCACCGATCAAGTCCTCGGCTTCCTGCGAGATCTGGCCCAGCGCAGCAAACCCTTCGCCGAGCGTGACCTCAAGGAGCTGCGCGCCTTTGCAGCCGAGCAGGGCGTTACCGACCTGCAGAGCTGGGACGTCAATTACTTCGGCGAAAAGCTGCGTCAGGCGCGCTACAGCCTGAGCCAGGAAGAGCTGCGTGCCTACTTCCCGGTGGACAAGGTGCTGTCCGGCCTGTTCGCCATCGTCAAGCGCCTGTACGGCATCGAGATTCACGAGTTGGAAGACTTCGACAGCTGGCACCCGGACGTTCGCCTGTTCGAAATCCGCGAGAAGGGCGAGCACGTCGGGCGCTTCTTCTTCGACCTCTATGCGCGGCCCAACAAGCGCGGCGGCGCATGGATGGACGGCGCGCGCGACAAGCGTCGTACCTGCCTCGGCACCTTGCAGACTCCAGTGGCCAATCTGGTCTGCAACTTCACCCCGCCGGTTGGCGAGCGCCCGGCGCTGCTGACTCATGATGAAGTGACCACGCTGTTCCACGAGTTTGGCCATGGCCTGCATCACCTGCTGACCCAGGTCGAACATGCCGGCGCCTCGGGCATCAACGGTGTGGCCTGGGACGCGGTTGAGCTGCCAAGCCAGTTCATGGAGAACTGGTGCTGGGAGCCGGAGGGTTTGGCGCTGATCTCCGGTCATTACCAGACCGGCGAGCGCCTGCCGCAGGACAAGCTGGACCAGATGCTGGCGGCAAAGAACTTCCAGTCCGGCCTGGTGATGGTGCGTCAGCTGGAATTCTCGCTGTTCGACTTCGAATTGCACGCCACACACGGCGACGGCCGCAGCGTGCTCGAGGTGCTGGAAAGCATCCGCGACGAGGTTTCGGTGATGCGTCCGCCCGCCAGCAACCGCTTCCCCAACAGCTTCGCGCACATCTTTTCCGGTGGTTATGCGGCCGGTTACTACAGCTACAAATGGGCCGAGGTGCTGTCCTCCGACGCCTTTTCGCGCTTCGAGGAAGAGGGCGTGTTCAACGCTGATACCGGTCGTGCCTTCCGCGATGCCATTCTGGCGCGCGGTGGTTCGCAGGAGCCCATGGTGCTGTTCGTTGACTTCCGCGGCCGCGAGCCGTCCACCGACGCGCTGCTGCGTCATCTAGGCCTGACCGAGGAAGTGGCATGAGCGACGAGCCGAAGGTAACCACCAAGCGCTTCATCGCCGGTGCTGTGTGCCCGGCGTGCAGTGCCAGCGACAGCATCAAGATGTGGGACGTCGACGGCGTTCCCCACCGCGAGTGCGTGGAGTGCGGCTACGCCGACACCCTCAACGCCCAGGGCCAGTCGGTGCCCTCGGAACTGGGGACGCGGGTTAACAAGGCCAAGCCGAAGGCGCCCGATCCGCAGGTGCAGGCGGTACAGTTCTTCCCCAACCCGAAGCTGAAGAAAAAACCCGACTGACAGATTGGAGAATCGCCATGTGGCATATCACCTGTGGCGATCTCGCCGCCGACAGCGTCCGGCAACTGCTGGCCGAGGGCAATGAGGTCCGCATTCTGCGCGACGACTTGGCGGTTGGGCCGCTCGCGGATATCGAATCCCCGCCATGCGCGACGCGAATGGCGTTCTGGGAGGGGGTCTGGCCTGTCGGCTTGGAGCCTCGTCCGGATTTCTCCGGCATTGCCAACGATGCGGAGTGGCTGGCGCGACTGCCCGATCAGCCGCGGCAGATTACGGTCTGGCATGGCGACAGCGCCTCCGAACAGCTGATGTTTGCGCGGGTGGCGGCGGCTCTGGAAGGCTCGGCGATACCGCTGCATGAGGTTGCTTGCGGCACCGGTGACAGCCGAGTCGGCACGCGTATGGCGGTGTCAATGCGTGCACCGGATGCCCTGGCAGCGCTTTATCAGCCGCGCCTCGTCGAGCCCGCCCGCATCGCCGACCTCGCTGGTGAATGGCGGGCCGCCGTCGAAGAGAGCGCAGCGATACGTCGCTGGGTCGACGGGCGTTTCGTCGGTGAAGATCACTCGCGGATCGATAGCGAGCTGCTGTCGGCCTGCGGCAATGACTGGATGCCGCTCGCCCGCGCCATGGCCGAGGTGATGGGCCATTGCGACGGCTTCTTCGCGACTGACCTGTTCCTCTATTGGCGCGCCCGTGAGCTGGCGAAACGTGGTGGCATTGAGCTCAGCGACGGAGCTGAAGCCGAGTACAGCCAGGTGCAGGTGCGCCGCGCTTCAGCCATGTGATGTCCGCCGGTGGGCTTGGGGTTTGCCACCTGACCTAGGGTAGATGCCGCTTTTTACACCCACGATCGCTCCTGCATGAGACATCACCGGTCGCTCGCGGGGCGGTGGAGCGACAAGGCGCGATCCACCCTACGCGACGGGCGGTGCGGCGACATTGGAGAGGCTTTGCCGTATTCTGATACTGTATTCATATACAGTATTTCGGAGCCCTTCATGTTCCCGCCGAAAAGCACGCCGCGCGGCCGCGGCACCGCGATCAACCCGGACAACCGTTTCGCCCCGACCACTAGCGAGGCCTACGACGACGGCTGGGAACAGGACGTGCCGCTGACCCGCGCCACCGAGGTACGGTTCGAGACGGCCAAGAGCGTGCTGACCCGCAACCAGTCGCCGGACGTCGGCTTCGACCGCTCGGTCAATCCCTATCGGGGCTGTGAGCACGGCTGCATCTACTGTTTTGCGAGGCCCAGCCATGCCTATTGGGACATGTCGCCGGGGATCGATTTCGAGACGCGGCTGATCGCCAAGACCAACCTCGCCGAACGCCTCGAGCAGGAGCTGAGCAAGCCGGGCTACGTGCCCCAGCCCATTGCGCTGGGCGTCAACACCGATGCGTATCAACCCATCGAACGCGAACAGCAGCTGACCCGCCGTGCGCTGGAAATCCTGCTGCGCTTCAAGCATCCGGTGCACATCATCACCAAGGGCTCGCTGGTGCTGCGCGATCTGGATCTGCTGGTGCCGCTGGCCGAGCAGCGGCTGGTCAGCGTCTCGGTCAGCCTGACCACGCTGGACGATGAACTCAAGCGCATCATGGAGCCGCGCGCGGCGTCGCCTTCGGCGCGGCTGCGGGTGTTGCGCACCCTGCATGAGGCGGGTGTGCCGGTCAGCGTGATGTGCGCGCCGATGATTCCGATGATCAACGACATGGAGCTGGAGCGCATGCTCGAAGCCGCGCGGGAGGCCGGAGCGCGCTCGGCTGGCTACGTGCTGCTGCGGTTGCCTCACGAAGTCGCCACGCTCTTCGACGAATGGCTGCAGGAGCATTTCCCGCAACGTGCCGCTCACGTCATGAGCCTGGTACGGCAGTCGCGCGGCGGCAAGGATTACGACAGCCGTTTCGGCAGCCGCATGCGTGGAGAAGGACAGTTCGCGCAATTGCTGGCGCAGCGCTTTCAGCTGGCCTGTAAGCGGCTGGGCTACAACCGTCGTGACCAGAACTACGGGCTCGATTGCAGTCGCTTCGCTCCGCCCGGGCAGCAGATGAATCTGCTCTAGTCAGGACCGGGCCGTAGGGCAGTTCACCGGAACTATACGAAGCGCTCAGCGCACCAATCCAGATATCGCTGCGGCGCCGGTATGGTCCGGCGCGCATTCGCGTCTGGAGGCAAGGTGGACTGGATCGATCTTCTGCAATGGCCGGCAATGGTGGTCACGGTGTTGGCAGCGTGGCTGATCGGCTCGCTCAAACCGCAACGGCGAACGGTGGGGTTCTGGTGCTTCCTGCTCAGCAACCTGCTCTGGGTCATCTGGGGCTGGTATGCCGAGGCCTGGGCGTTGATCACGCTGCAGGTGTGTCTGGCGCTGATGAACATTCGAGGCGTGAAGAAGAACGACCACGACGCCGCACAGGCCGAGGCAAGCCCAGGCACCTGATTAATTGCCAGTCCGGGTTCGCTGTCTATACTCCGATCGTAAGCGTACCGATTGAATCCGACTGCGCGTGCAAAGCGAGGACTGGCAACCAGGAATTGGGGGGAGCCAGATCGGAGCGTGGTCAGGCTGTCGTAGCGAGCGTTTTGCGCTGCTCTGCAGCCGGACAGGCGGTCGGCGGGATAACAAGAACCATAAGGGGAACCCGCAATGTCGCGACATCCACGAGCCTGGATGGGGATTGGATTGTGTTCGCTATTCGGTCAGGCCCACGGGGCCTGGGACTTGAATATGCGTTCCGGTGCCACAGACGTCAGTCGTTCCGTTTTCGATCTGCACATGACCATCTTCTGGATCTGCGTGATCATCGGCGTGCTGGTGTTCGCGGTGATGTTCTGGTCGATGTTCGCCCACCGCCGCTCCAAGCGGCTGCAATCGGCGCACTTCCACGAAAACACCAAGGTCGAGGTGCTCTGGACCATCATTCCGTTGCTGATCCTCGTCGCCATGGCGGTACCGGCGACCCGCACGCTGATCCACATCTACGACTCCAGCGAATCGGACGTGGATATCCAGATCACCGGCTATCAGTGGAAGTGGCACTACAAGTACCTGGGGGAAGACGTCGAGTTCTTCAGCAACCTCACCACCCCGCGTGAACAGATCAACAACTTGGCGCCCAAGGGCGAGCACTACCTGCTGGAAGTGGACGAGCCGCTGGTGATTCCAGTCGGCGCCAAGGTGCGCTTCCTGATTACTGCGGCAGACGTCATCCATTCCTGGTGGGTGCCAGATCTGGCGGTGAAGAAGGATGCCATTCCGGGTTTCATCAACGAGTCCTGGACCCGAGTCGACCAGCCTGGCATCTACCGGGGCCAGTGCACCGAGCTGTGCGGCAAGGACCACGGCTTCATGCCGGTGGTGGTGGAGGTTAAATCCCAGGAGGACTACGCCACTTGGCTCGGCGAGAAGAAGGCCGAAGCTGCCAAGCTCGCCGAACTCACCAGCAAGGAGTGGACGCTCGAAGAGCTGACCGCTCGTGGCGAGAAGGTCTACCAGACCAACTGTGCCGCCTGTCACCAGGCTTCAGGCGAAGGGCTGCCGCCGATGTTCCCGGCACTCAAGGGCTCGCCCATCGCCACAGGTGATGCGGAAAACCACATCAGCATCGTTGTGAAAGGCTCACCGGGTACCTCGATGCCGGCCTTCGGCCCGCAGCTGTCGGAAGTCGACATCGCCGCAGTGGTGACCTACGAGCGTCACGCGTGGGGCAACGATACGGGTGACATGGTCACGCCGAAAGACGTGCTCGTCTTCAAACAGGCCGAAGAAGCCACCCAGTAAGAGGATCAGGCGATGAGTGCAGTGATCGACGATCATGGTCATGCCGGGCATGACCATCACCACGGCCCGGCCAAGGGGCTCTCACGCTGGCTGCTGACCACCAATCATAAGGACATCGGCTCGATGTACCTGTGGTTCAGCTTCTGCGCCTTCCTGCTGGGCGGCTCGATGGCGATGGTCATCCGCGCCGAACTGTTCCAGCCGGGCTTGCAGATCGTGCAGCCGGAATTCTTTAACCAGATGACCACCATGCACGGCCTGATCATGGTCTTCGGCGCGGTGATGCCGGCCTTCGTCGGCCTGGCCAACTGGATGATCCCGCTGATGATCGGCGCGCCGGACATGGCCCTGCCGCGGATGAACAACTTCAGTTTCTGGCTGTTGCCCGCCGCGTTCGGGTTGCTGGTTTCGACCCTGTTCATGGAGGGCGGCGGGCCGAACTTCGGCTGGACCTTCTATGCGCCGCTTTCGACCACCTATGCGCCTGAGTCGGTGACCTTTTTCATCTTTGCCATTCACCTGATGGGCATCAGTTCGATCATGGGGGCGATCAACGTTGTCGCGACCATCCTCAACCTGCGTGCACCGGGCATGACGCTGATGAAGATGCCGCTGTTCGTCTGGACATGGCTTATTACCGCCTTCTTGCTGATTGCGGTAATGCCGGTGCTGGCGGGCGTGGTAACGATGATGCTGATGGACATCCACTTCGGAACCAGCTTCTTCAGCGCCGCCGGCGGTGGTGATCCGGTGCTGTTCCAGCACGTGTTCTGGTTCTTCGGCCATCCCGAGGTGTACATCATGATCCTGCCGGCATTCGGCGCGGTCAGCTCGATCATCCCGGCGTTTTCGCGCAAGCCGTTGTTCGGCTACACCTCGATGGTCTATGCCACAGCGGCGATCGCCTTCCTCTCGTTCATCGTCTGGTCGCACCACATGTTTACCGTTGGCATCCCGCTGACCGGCGAGCTGTTCTTCATGTACGCGACCATGCTGATCGCGGTGCCCACTGGCGTGAAGGTGTTTAACTGGGTGGCGACCATGTGGCGAGGCTCACTGACCTTCGAGGCGCCGATGCTGTTTGCGGTGGCCTTCGTCATCCTGTTCACCATTGGCGGCTTCTCCGGGCTGATGCTGGCCATCGCCCCGGCGGACTTCCAATATCACGACACCTACTTCGTGGTGGCGCACTTCCACTACGTGCTGGTGCCCGGTGCGATCTTCGGCATCTTCGCTTCGGCCTACTACTGGTTGCCTAAGTGGACCGGGCACATGTACGACGAGACCCTGGCCAAGCTGCATTTCTGGATGAGCTTCATCGGCATGAACCTGGCGTTCTTCCCGATGCACTTCGTTGGGCTAGCTGGCATGCCGCGGCGGATCCCGGACTACAACATGATGTTCGCCAACTTCAACATGGTTTCGAGCATCGGCGCGTTCATGTTCGGCGCAACCCAACTGCTGTTCCTGTTCATCGTCATCAAGTGCATCCGCGGCGGCCCGGCTGCCGCAGCCAAGCCCTGGGATGGCGCCGAGGGGCTGGAGTGGAGCGTGCCGTCACCGGCGCCGTACCACACCTTCAGCGTGCCGCCTTCGGTAGAAGAGCTGCACGAGCATCGGACGGGCCCCAAGCATGATTAGGGCACAAGCCGCTAAAGGCTGGAGGCCGGAGGCTGGGCTTCGGGTGGCCTCGACGGGCTGCGCCGTGGCTATCGGACGCGTGGTAGGTAGTGCCGTTGGTGGGCTGAAGCCCACCCTACATGGCGCCTGGCATTACCAGGAACCTGGAGGGGCCGGTCAGCGCTCCGCTTCAGCACGCCATAGCGACCCGGTAGGGTGGGCTTCAGCCCACCGGAGTGGTTGCAATCAAAGTGAGCTACACCCGGCGCGTGTCGAAAAACACTGTGCGAGGAGCGTGCGATGAGCGATTCCTTGCCCATACCCCGTCTGGTTCGACGCCTGCTGCTGGTGGTCGTAGCGATGTTCGCCTTCGGCTTCGCCCTGGTGCCGATCTACGACGTCATGTGCAAGGCGTTCGGCATCAACGGCAAGACGGCGGGGGCCTACCAAGGGGTGCAGGCAGTGGATGAAGACCGCGAGGTGCGGGTTCAATTCCTGGCCACCAATGCGTCAGGGATGGTCTGGGAATTCAAGCCGGTGGCTGACCAGCTGAGCGTTCATCCCGGCTCCAGCCGTGAAATGCGCTTCATCGCCTACAACCCGACGGACAAACCGATGACTGCCCAGGCGGTGCCCAGCGTGTCGCCGTCCAAGGCCGCGGCATTTTTTCACAAGACCGAATGCTTCTGCTTTACCCAGCAAGTGCTGCAACCCGGTGAGCGCATCGAAATGCCGGTGCGTTTCATCGTCGACCGTGATCTGCCTGCGGATGTGCGTCACCTGACGCTCGCTTACACCCTGTTCGACATCACGTCTCGCCAACCTCCCGTCGCCGTTCTTTCCCAGGCGTCTTTGGTGGTGGCCAAGGAGAGTCTGCAATGAGCCAACAGACCACCACGCACGAGAATTATTACGTCCCCGCCCAGAGCAAATGGCCAATCGTCGGGACCGTGGCGCTGCTGACCACGGTGTTTGGCCTGGGCAGCTGGTTCAATGACCTCAAGGCCGGTCGCGACGAGATCAGCGGGCCGGTGATCTTTTTCGTCGGCGCGCTGTTGATCGCTTACATGATGTTCGGCTGGTTCGGCGCGGTAGTGCGAGAAGGCCGCGCCGGCCTGTACAGCCCGCAGATGGATCGCTCGTTCCGCTGGGGAATGAGCTGGTTCATCTTTTCCGAGGTGATGTTCTTTCTCGCCTTCTTTGGCGTGCTGTTCTACATCCGCTACTGGGTCGGCCCCTGGCTCGACGGTGACGGTGACAAGGGCGTCAGCGCCATGCTCTGGCCGAACTTCGAGTACAGCTGGCCGCTGCTGAACAACCCGGACCCGAGGTTCTACCCCGCGCCGTCCGGCACCATCAGCCCCTGGGGGCTGCCGCTGATCAACACCATCCTGCTGGTGACGTCCAGCTTCACCCTGACATGGGCTCATCACGCCCTGCGCAAGGGCAACCGCAAGCAGCTCAAGCTTGGGCTGGGCCTGACCGTGCTGCTGGGTGCGGCCTTCCTGGTCCTGCAGATCGAGGAGTACATCCACGCCTATACCGAGCTTGGACTGACGCTGGGCTCGGGCATCTACGGCGCAACCTTCTTCATGCTCACGGGCTTCCATGGCGCCCACGTGACCATGGGCGCGATCATCCTGACGGTCATGCTGGTGCGCAGCTTTCGTGGCCATTTCACACCTGAGCAGCATTTCGGTTTCGAGGCTGCAGCCTGGTACTGGCATTTCGTGGATGTGGTGTGGATTGGCCTGTTCGTCTTCGTTTACGTGATCTAGCGCGATCAGGCGCCAAAACCGGGCTGCAACTGCCCGCTATAAAAGCCCCATGCGATCAGGGCGACAGTCATTGCGGTGAGGGAGACACGAACGAAGAGGGCCGTGAGCACACGTGATGTGCGGCCCTCATCCTTGACGAGAAAGAACAGACCACTGAACAGACTGACCAGTGTGGCTACTAATAACAGAACAATCGCCGCCTTGAGCATGAGCGGGTCCGCCGTGACAGGTGACTGGGGGTAAGTGGGGGTGCAGTATAGCCAGCCGGATCAATACGCCGCGGGGCCGGGTATGAGCGGCTTCAAGCCGGGCGTCATACCTACACTTGTGGTGCTGTGCCTGTTGCCATTTCTGGTCTGGCTGGGTTTCTGGCAGCTGGAACGCGCCGACCAGAAGCGCGACATGCTGGCGCGTCAGGAGGCACGCGAAGCCGCAGCGCCATTGGGGCCGGAGCAGATCGAAACTCTCCAGGACCCCGCCTACGCGCGCATTAACTTGCAGGGCAGCTTCGACGCGGAGCACAGCTTCCTGCTGGATAGCCGCACCCGCGACGGCCGAGTCGGCGTCGAACTGTTGCAGCCGTTTCAGGATCAGCCCAGCGGCCGTTGGGTGCTGGTCAACCGCGGCTGGCTGCCCTGGCCGGACCGGCGCATCCCACCGAAATTCGACACCCCGGATCGTCCGCTGAAGCTGTCCGCGTGGGTGTACGCGCCGTCAGGCGAGCCGTTCATTCTCAACCGACGCATGGCCGAAGGCTGGCCGCGGCTGATCAACCACGTCGAGGTCGAGGACATCTGGCAGTTGCTCGACCGTGACGGCATCAAATACCAGCTGCGGCTGGAACCGGGCCCGGCAGCGTATCGCGCCGATTGGCCGGTGACCTTCATGCAGCCGCAGCAGCACGTCGGCTATGCAGTGCAATGGTTTGCGCTGGCAGCGGCATTGCTGGCGTTGTTCATCTACTTCGGCGTGCATCAGGCACGGGGGAGCAAGCAGTGACCGCGATGAATCCGACCTACAAGCCTGCACCAGCGCAACGGCGCCGGGGGCGTTTGCAACTGCTGCTGATCTTCGCCGTTGTGATTGGCCCCATGCTGCTGGCAAGCGCGATGTACCGCTTCGGTTTCTGGGTGCCTGAAACCCGCACCTATGACGGCGCCCTGGTCGCTACTGGGCAAGGCCGCGACGCCCTGGGTATCAACGCGCCGGTCGCCGCCGAGCCGCGCTGGGAACTGCTGGTTACGGCGCCGGATGGCTGCGCCGAAGACTGCCAGCAGCTGGTCTATCTGGCGCGGCAAATCAACATCGGCCTGGCCCGCGAAGCCGGTCGGGCCAGCCACGCCATCGCCAGTGCTCAGCCTCTAGCGGCCGATTACGCCCAGCGTTTGCAGCGCGAGTATCCACAGCTGCAACGCTACTCCCTGGATCCCAACGTATACGGCACAAATCCTGATCTACCGGATGGCGCACAGCTGTGGATTGTCGACCCGCACGGCAATCTGGTGCTGCGCTATGACAGCAAAGCCAATGGCAAGGCGATCCTCGACGACCTCAAGTACCTGCTGAAAATTTCCCAGATCGGTTGATCCAAGGCACTCGGCCGCCTCGCTGGAGTCCCAAAGAGGTCGCTCAAGGAGAACCAGATGGCAAAACCCGGCTACCGCCTCGCCCTTGTCGCCACGCTATTGGCTGTAGTGGTGGTGCTGCTCGGCGCCTATACACGGCTGACCCATGCCGGCTTGGGCTGCCCGGACTGGCCCGGTTGCTACGGGTTTCTCAGCGTGCCCATGAGCGAAGACAAGCAAAGCCTGGCCGCGATGCGCTTCCCGGATGCCCCGCTGGAGGTACATAAGGGCTGGAACGAGATGGTGCACCGTTATTTCGCCGGTGCGCTGGGGCTGGTCATCCTTGGGCTCGCAGTGCAGGCGCTACGCCGCCGCGCCGCGCCGGGACAGCCGCTCAAACTTCCCTTGCTGCTGCTCGCTGTTGTTATCGCTCAGGCCGCATTCGGCATGTGGACCGTCACCCTGCAACTCTGGCCGCAGGTGGTCACGGCGCATCTGTTGGGCGGCTTCACTACCCTGAGCCTGCTGTTCCTGCTGACGCTGCGCCTTTCCGGCCGGCAGCCGGCGATGCCGAGTGTGCCGGGCAGGCTCAGAACCTTTGCGTTGATCGGCATGCTCGCGGTGATCATCCAAGTGGCCCTCGGCGGCTGGGTCAGCAGTAACTATGCGGCGGTGGCTTGCACGGATTTCCCTACCTGTCACGGCCAGTGGTGGCCGGAGATGGATTTCGCCAACGCCTTCAACATGACCCATCACGATATTGGCCCGAACTATCTCGGCGGCATGCTTTATGGCGAGGCGCGTACCGCCATCCACCTGACACACCGACTCGGTGCGCTCACGGTGACGCTGATTCTGCTGGCGCTTGCCTGGCAGCTCTGGCGCCACGGCCTGCCGCGTCTGGCCGGGCTACTTGTCGCCGCCCTGGCCCTGCAAATCGGGCTGGGCATCAGCAACGTGCTGCTCAATCTCCCGCTGGCCGTTGCGGTTGCCCATAACGGCGGCGGCGCGCTGCTGCTCCTGGTGACCGTGCTGATCAACCATCGCATGCGTCTACACCCGACAGTTGCCACCGCAGCGGCGCCTCAGTCGCGCCTGAATTCGAACACGACGAGCAGGCTCGACCTGCCTCGCGCATAAGGAGAACTCCCATGGCCACTCTTATCAGCGAACGCGGCGCCCAGGCCATCTGGCGCGACTATCTGGAGCTGACCAAACCAAAGGTAGTGGTCCTGATGCTCATCACCTCATTAGTGGGCATGTTTCTCGCGACGCGCTCCGGTGTGCCCTGGACCGTTCTGTTGTTCGGCAACCTCGGCATCGCCCTCTGTGCCGGTGGCGCGGCGGCGATCAATCATGTGGTGGACCGCCGCATCGACCTGGAAATGGCGCGCACCCACAAACGGCCGCTGGCACAAGGGCGGGTCGCGCCAGCCGCTGCGTTGCTGTTCGCCCTGGTGCTCAGCGTCGCCGGAATGGCCCTGCTATTGACCTTTACCAATGCACTGGCCGCCTGGCTGACCCTGGCCTCGCTGATCGGCTACGCGGTGATCTATACCGGTTTTCTCAAGCGCGCCACGCCGCAGAACATCGTCATCGGCGGCTTGGCCGGCGCCGCGCCGCCGCTGCTTGGCTGGGTCGCGGTGACTGGTCAGGTGACGGCCGAACCGCTGCTGCTGGTCCTGATCATCTTTGCCTGGACACCGCCGCACTTCTGGGCGCTGGCGATTCATCGCAAGGACGAGTACGCCAAGGTCAACGTGCCGATGCTGCCGGTGACCCATGGCGAGCACTACACCAAAGTGCACATCCTCCTGTACACCGCGATGCTCCTGGCCGTGAGTGTCATGCCTTTTGCCATTCACATGAGCGGCCCGCTGTACCTGGTCGCGGCCGTACTGCTAGGCGCGCGCTTCCTGTTCTGGGCCGTGGTGCTCTATCGCGACAGCCGCCCCCATGCCGCCATCAAGACCTTCAGATTCAGCATCTGGTACCTGTTTGCGCTGTTCATCGCCTTGCTGGTTGATCATTATCTGCCGCTGACCTTCTAAGCCGGCCGCCAAGGACCTTCATGACACGCATCCAGAAAACCGTAATTGTTCTAGTGGCGCTGGTTGCGCTGGTCATCGGCCTGACGGTCTACAAGGTGCTCAACACCGAGCAGCAACTCGATACCGCCGACCTGCTCGACGCCGGCATCGTCATGCTGCCTCAGGGCCGCGATGTGCCCAACCTGACGCTGACCAACCAGGACGGCGAGCCGGTATCCATGGAGCAGCTGGAGGGACGTTGGAACCTGCTGTTTTTCGGCTACACCTTCTGCCCGGACATCTGCCCCGCGACGCTCGCGGAACTGCGGCAGCTGCGCACTAAACTGCCGGAAGACGCGAAACAGCGGATGCAACCGGTTCTGGTCAGCGTCGATCCCGAGCGAGACACGCCGGAACAGCTGAAGAAGTACCTGGAATACTTTGGTGCCGGCTTCATCGGCCTGACCGGCTCGCTGGACGACATCCAGGAACTCGCCAATGCCGTCGGCGTACCCTTCATCCCTGCCGATACCTCGAAAGAGGACTACACCGTCGACCACGGCGGCAACCTCGCCCTGATCGGCCCCGACGGCCGTCTGCGCGGTTTCGTCCGCGGGCCGCTGCGTACCGAGAAGCTGGCTGAGCAGCTGCCGGCCGTGCTTGCACTGGAGTAACGGTTAACCTCGGCTCAGGAGCGGTTAAACACCACCCTGATTTGCCGTTGCTAGAAACAAGAAGGCCCGCACGTGGCGGGCCTGTCTCAAGTGCAAAGGGGCAGCGCTGTGCGCCGCTCCTCCTGCCGTCGCGCTTAGAACGCCGGTACGACGGCGCCCTTGTACTTCTCATTGATGAACTGCTTCACCTCTTCGCTGTGCAGCGCTTCAATCAGCTTCTGCATGGCGGCGCTGTCCTTGTTGTCCGGACGGGCGACCAGGATGTTCACGTACGGCGAGTCGTTGCCTTCGATGAACAGGGCGTCTTCGGTGGGGTTCAGCTTGGCTTCCAGGGCGTAATTCGTGTTGATCAGCGCCAGGTCGACCTGGGTCAGCACCCGTGGCAGGGTGGCGGCTTCCAGCTCACGAATCTTGATGTTCTTCGGGTTTTCGGCGATGTCCTTCGGCGTGGCGGTGATGCCGGCGCCGTCCTTCAGCGTGATCACATCGGCCTTCTGCAGCAGCAGCAGGGCGCGGCCGCCATTGGTCGCGTCGTTGGGGATCACCACGGTTGCGCCATTGGGCAGCTCGTCCAGCGACTTGTGTTTGCTCGAGTAGGCGCCGAAGGGCTCGATGTGCACGCCAGCAACGCTGACCAGTTCGGTGCCCTTGCCCTTGTTGAACTCATCCAGGTACGGCTGGTGCTGGAAGAAGTTGGCGTCCAGGCGTTTCTCGGACACTTGGATGTTCGGCTGCACGTAGTCGGTGAAGACTTTCACCTTCAGATCGACGCCCTGTTCGGCCAACTGGGGTTTGACGAATTCGAGGATTTCCGCGTGTGGAACAGCCGTGGCAGCGACGTTCAGTTCGTCGGCGGCTTGGGCGGAGAAAGCCGCGATAGCGGCAAAGGCGGCAAGCAGTTTTTTCATGGAGGGCTCCTTGTGGGTTCCTGTATCGGTGCCGGTTAGGCAGTTATTTTCTTGAAAAATGCGTTACCAACTTGTCACCGACGCTCTGCAGTACCTGGACCAGGACCAGCAGCAGCACCACGGTGACGACCATGACGTCGGTCTGGAAGCGTTGATAACCGAAGCGGATGGCCAGATCGCCGAGCCCGCCCGCACCCACCACGCCAGCCATGGCGGTGTAGGACACCAAGGTGATGGCGGTGACGGTTACGGCAGCAATAATGCCTGGGCGAGCCTCGGGCAGCAGCGCATTGAAGATGATTTGCCGGGTGGTGGCACCCATCGCCTGGGTGGCCTCGATGATGCCCCGGTCGACTTCGCGCAAAGCCGTTTCCACCAGTCGCGCAAAGAACGGCGCGGCACCCACCACCAGTGGTGGAATCGCCCCCGCCACGCCCAACGAGGTGCCAGTGACCAGCACTGTGAACGGAATCATCACGATCAGCAGGATGATGAACGGCAATGAGCGCAGCACGTTCACCACGAAGGACAGAAAGCCGTACAGCGGGCCGTTCTCGAATAGTTGGCGCGGGCCGGTGAGGAATAGCAGCACGCCCAGCGGCAGGCCGAGGATTATGGTGAACAGCAGCGACCCGCCGAGCATCAGCAGGGTGTCCAAGGTTGCCAGCCAGATTTCGTACCAGTCGACATTCCCCAACAAAGAGCTAAACAAGGCGTCCATCAGCGCAGTACCTCCACGTGAACATCGGCGGCATCCAGCTGGGCCAGGGCAGCACCCATGTCGCCCCCTACCAGCGCCAGGGTCAGCTGGCCGTAGGGGGTGTCCTTGATGCGGTCGATGCGTCCCGAGAGGATGCTGAAATCCACACCGGTCTCCCGGGCGACGGTGCCGAGCAGCGGCTTGTAGGTGGCTTCACCCTGGAAGGTCAGGCGCAGAATCCGGCCGGGGACATGGGCAAAATCATCGTGCTGCTCGCCTTCGTCGACCGCTTCGTCTTCAAGGACGAATCGTTGCGTGGTCGGATGCTTCGGGTGCAGGAATACCTCGGTGACCGGTCCCTGTTCGACAATCTCACCGCCATCCATCACCGCGACGCGGTCACAGACACGGCGGATCACATCCATCTCGTGAGTAATCAACACGATGGTCAATCTCAGCTCGGCATTGATCTCGGCGAGCAGCTGTAGCACCGAGGCAGTGGTCTGCGGGTCGAGAGCACTGGTGGCTTCGTCGCAGAGCAGAATGTCCGGCTCGGTCGCCAGCGCGCGGGCGATACCGACGCGCTGTTTCTGGCCGCCCGACAACTGCGCCGGGTACTTGCGCGCCTGATCTTTCAGCCCGACGCGTTCGAGCAGGGCGGCGACCCGGCTGTCGATCTCGCTGCGTGAGTGGTTACCGGCTAGGCGCAGCGGCATGGCGACGTTATCGGCCACGGTCTTGGACATCAGCAGGTTGAAGTGCTGGAAGATCATCCCGACCCGCTGACGGAAGCGGCGCAGGCCGTTGGCGTCGAGCGCCGTAACGTCTTCTCCGTTAACCAGGATGCGGCCACCGGATGGTTCTTCCAGACGGTTGATCAGGCGCAGCAAGGTGCTCTTGCCTGCACCGGAATGGCCAATCAGGCCGAACACTTCGCCTGCACCGATGGTGAGTTCGGTCGGCTTGAGCGCAGGCACTTCTCGAGCAGTGCCCCGGCCGGCAACCCGATAGGTTTTGTGGACTTGCTGAAATTCGATCACGGGCGAACCTTGTGGGTGCGGTCGTATGTGCCTGGATGGTGGCGAAAGGCGTGCATTCTACGCGTTTGCAGCACCTGGGCGTAGCGAACTGCCGCGATTGAGGTAAGCCATCGGTGCGATAGCGGGAGCTAATCGACGTAAGGCGCAACCTTGAGAGGCTTTATAGGGTCACTAACCGGTATGCCGTGAATTGATGCATCCGGCCCAGATCGGTCAGGTCCCTTCGCGGTTAGGCACATACGCACAACCGAGGCCCAAGATGACGGACAACAAAGATCCAAAACACAGCGAAGTTGCCGGTACCGACACCGTTGACCGCAAGAACCACAACGCCAAGCTCGACCAGCTCGAGGGCGCACGCAGCGACGCCACCGGTGAAGCGTTGACCACCAACCAGGGCGTCAAGATCGCTGATAACCAGAACACGCTGAGGGCAGGCGAACGGGGACCCTCGCTGCTCGAAGACTTCATCATGCGCGAGAAGCTGACCCACTTCGACCACGAGCGCATCCCCGAGCGCATCGTGCACGCCCGCGGCTCGGCGGCCCATGGTGTGTTTGTCAGCTATGACGACCACAGCACGCTGACCAAGGCTTCGTTCCTTGCCGGCAAGGGCAAGGAAACCCCGGTGTTCGTGCGCTTTTCCACCGTGCAGGGCTCGCGCGGCTCGGCCGATACCGTGCGTGACGTGCGCGGTTTCGCCACCAAGTTTTATACCGACGAAGGCATCTTCGACCTGGTCGGCAACAACATGCCGGTGTTCTTCATTCAGGATGCGATCAAGTTTCCCGACTTCGTGCATGCGGTCAAACCCGAGCCGCACAATGAGATCCCACAGGGCCAGTCGGCCCATGACAGCTTCTGGGACTTCGTTTCACTGACCCCCGAGTCGGCGCATATGGTCATCTGGGCCATGTCCGACCGCGGCATCCCGCGTAGCCTGCGTGCCATGGAAGGGTTCGGCGTGCACACCTTCCGCCTGATCAATGCCGAGGGTACTAGCCGCTTCGTCAAATTCCATTGGAAGCCTGTAGCTGGCGCCTTCTCGCTGGTCTGGGACGAGACGCTAAAGCTCGCCGGCAAGGACCCGGACTTCAACCGCCGCGATCTTTGGGAATCCATCGAGATGGGCGACTATTTCGAGTGGGAACTGGGTGTACAGGTGGTGGAAGAGGCCGACGAGCACAAGTTCGATTTCGACCTGCTCGACCCGACCAAGATCATTCCGGAAGAGCTGGTGCCCGTGCAAAAGCTCGGCAAGATGACCCTCAACCGCAACCCGGACAACTTCTTCGCCGAAACCGAGCAGGCCGCCTTCCACATCGGCCACATCGTGCCCGGCATCGATTTCACCAACGATCCGCTGCTGCAGGGCCGGCTGTTTTCCTACACCGATACCCAATTGCTGCGTCTGGGCGGGCCGAACTTCCACGAGATCCCGATCAACCGCTCGATTGCGCCGGTGCACAACAACCAGCGCGATGCGTTTCACCGGCAGACGATCAACAAGGGCCGCGCCAACTACGAGCCCAACTCCATCGACGGCGGCTGGCCGAAAGAAACCCCGCCAGCAGCCAGCGGTGGCGGGTTCGAGAGCTATCCGGAGCGCATGGAAGGGCACAAGGTACGGGTGCGCAGCCCTTCGTTCGGCGATCACTTCTCCCAGGCGACCTTGTTCTGGAACAGCATGAGCGCCCCGGAGAAGGAGCACATCATCGGCGCCTATAGCTTCGAGTTGGGCAAGGTCGAGCGCGTCTTCATCCGCGAGCGTCAGGTCAACGAGATTCTGGCCAATATCGATCTGGAACTGGCTCGCCGGGTCGCTGAAAACATCGGCGTCACGCCGCCGACCGCGCCGACCATCAGCCTCAAGCAGCCGAACCCGGCCAGCTCACCTGCGCTGAGCCTGATGAATCACCTATCCGGCAACATCAAGTCGCGCAAAGTGGCCATCCTTATCGCCAACGGTGTGGACGGTAAGGCTATCGAGGCTTTCAAGCAGAAGCTGGCAGACGAGGGTGCAATCGCCAAACTGATCGGTCCGTCACCGGCTCCGGTCAAGGCGGCAGACGGCACGATGCTCACGCCTGATGCGGCGATGGATGGCATGCCCTCGATCGCCTTCGACGCGGTCTTCGTCCCGGGTGGCGCGCAGAGCGTGCAGGCCATGGCCAAGAATGGCGTGGCTAAGCACTACCTGCTCGAGGCCTACAAGCACCTCAAGCCCATCGCGGTACTGGGCGAGGCGCGGCAGTTGCTCACTGCGCTCAACCTGCCGGAGGATGCCGGTCTGGTGACCGGTGATGACGGTGATGTGGCTAGGGTATTCACGGCGTTCGCCCAGGCCCTGGCGCAGCATCGTATCTGGGCGCGCGAGGCGGCTGCGGAGCAGGTTCCGGCCTGATCGTAGCGGCATGTCCAGAGGCGGTTCGGTTATTCCGAGCCGCCTTTTTTATGCCTGGAGGGCTGCGTGTCAGCTCAGCTCGCGCCAGTGCAGGTAGCAGCGCAAGTCAAATTCGGTCTGCGCGTAACCCGGCATCATGTGTTCGCAGAGCTTGTAGAAGGCGCGGTTGTGATCGCTCTCGCGCAGGTGCGCCAGCTCATGCACGACGATCATCTGCAGGAATTCCGGCGCCGCTTCCTTGAACAGCGCAGCGACGCGGATCTCCTTCTTCGCCTTCAGCTTGCCGCCTTGCACACGTGAAACGGCGGTGTGCAGGCCCAGCGCGCGATGGGTGAGGTCGAGGCGGTTGTCGTAGAGCACCTTGTCAATGTTCGGCGCGCTTTTCAGATGGCTCTGGCGCAGCTGCTGCACATAGCCGTACAGCGCCTTGTCGCTTTGTACCTGATGACGTTGCGGGTAGCGGCGCTCTAGGTAGTCGCCCAGACGCTTCTCGTCGATCATCTGGCGAACCTGCTGCTGCAATGATTCAGGGTAACCCTGCAGGTATTTGAGCATGGCCGGCGCAACAGTCATCGCGTTAGGCCCTACGCGGCCAGGCAAAGCTGAGCAGAAATATCGCGGCCGCCGAGACGACAATAGACGGGCCGGCCGGCGTGTCCTGATACCAGGACAATGCAAGCCCGCAGCAGACCGCCAGCAGTCCCAGCAGGCTGGCACCCAAGGCCATCTGCTCCGGC
This sequence comes from Pseudomonas sp. NPDC077408, assembly GCF_050269105.1. NCBI lineage: Bacteria > Pseudomonadati > Pseudomonadota > Gammaproteobacteria > Pseudomonadales > Pseudomonadaceae > Pseudomonas > Pseudomonas sp. NPDC077408. Next base: position 67,901 of record NZ_JBNNHS010000008.1, on the reverse strand, counting down.
GTGCGTGCATGGCGCTGGGCGGCAGCGGCCGGAATGATCAGCAGTGAGGTGATCAGCAGCACACCGACGATCTTCATCGCTACGGCAATCACCATCGCGATCAACAACATCAGGGCCAGGCGGATGGCTGCCACCGGCAAGCCTTCTACCTTGGCCAGTTCCTCGTGCACGGTAACCGCTAGTAAGGGTCGCCATAGCGGGATGAGCGCCAGCAGCACCAGGGCGCTGCCACCGACGATCCAGGCCAGATCGGTCGGGCTGACGGCCAGCAGATCGCCGAATAGATAACCCATCAGGTCGATGCGCACGTCCTGCATGAAGCTCAGCGACACCAGTCCGAGCGACAGCGTGCTATGGGCGAGAATGCCCAGCAGGGTGTCCGAGGCCAGCGGCTGGCGCTGCTGCAAGGTCACCAGCAGCACCGCCAGTAGTACGCAGCAAACGATGACCGCCAGGGTCAGGTTGACCTCCAGCATCAAACCCAGCGCCACGCCTAGCAGCGCGGAATGCGAGAGGGTGTCACCAAAATAGGCCATGCGGCGCCAGACCACGAAGGAGCCAAGCGGGCCGGCGACCAGTGCCAGGGCGAGGCCGGCGAGCAGGGCATTGAGAAGAAAATCTGGCATGTCGATCAGTGCTTGCAATCCGGGCCGTGGACGTGAGGTTTGCCAGTGACCACGCTGCCGTGCAGGTCGTGGCTGTGGTCGTGCTGATGGTGATAGACCGCCAGGCTGCGCGCGTCCTGGCCGAACAGTTCGACGAACGCTGGGTCAGCGCTGACCTGTTCCGGGTGGCCGGAGCAACAGACGTGGCGATTCAGGCAGACCACCTGATCCGTGGCGCTCATCACCAGATGCAGGTCGTGGGACACCATCAGCACGCCGCAGCCGTAGCGCTCGCGCAATCGCCCGATCAGCCGGTAGAGCTCGGCCTGGCCGGCCACATCGACACCTTGAACCGGCTCGTCCAGCACCAGCAGCTCCGGTTCACGGAGCAGCGCCCGGGCCAGTAGCACCCGTTGCATCTCGCCGCCGGAAACCGATTGCAGCGGACTGTCGATCACGTGCTCGGCGCCCACCTCGTTAAGCGCCGACAGCACCGCGGCTCTGTCCACTCCCGGAACCAGACGCAGAAAGCGCAGTACGGACAGGGGCAGGGTCGGGTCGACGTTAAGCTTCTGCGGCATGTAGCCGACGCGCAGCTTGGGTTTGCGCCAGACGGTACCGCTGTCCGGCTTGAGCAGGCCGAGCACGGCGCGCACCAGAGTGGTCTTGCCGGCGCCATTGGGGCCGATCAGGGTCACGATCTCGCCCCGATGGACCTGCAGCTGAGCGCCTTCGAGCACCGCCTGGTTAGCGAAGCGGACATGAATATCGTCCAGGCGGATCAACGCTTCGTTCATGCCGCGTTCCTGCATGGGGCGCATAGACCAACGACCTCGACCGTCTCGCCCTCGACTTGGAAACCGACGCTGTGCGCGGCCTGGTTGATGGCCTCGCTGATGGCAGGTCGCTCAAGCTCAATGGCGGTGTGGCAGTTGCGGCAGATAAGGAACTGGCCCTGGTGCGGGTGTTCAGGGTGATTGCAGCCAATGAATGCGTTGAGTGAGGCGATGCGGTGCACCAGCCCGTTCTCAAGCAGGAAATCCAGCGCGCGGTAAACGGTGGGCGGCGCGGCGCGGCGGCCATCCTGGGCCGTCAGCTCGGCGAGGATGTCATAGGCGCCGAGCGGCTTGTGGCTCTGCCAGACCAGCTCCAGTACGCGTTTGCGCAGGGCGGTCAGGCGCACACCGGAACGTTCGCAGAGGAGGTCGGCTTCGGCCAGTGCATGGCTGACGCAGTGGTTGTGGTCGTGGGGCGTGCAGGCCAGCGGAGACTTGGGCATGAGCGAGACGATGTGGTTGAGAGACGTTATTATGTTACCCATTCAGTTCAATCGAGTGTTGCCCGTGTTTCGTCTTTTTTCGATACCGCTTCTAGTGACCGCGAGCCTTTTCAGCAGCGCCCAGGCCCATGCCGAGATCGAGGTGCTGACCAGCATCAAGCCGCTGCAGCTGATCGCCGCTGCCGTTCAGGGCGGTGTCGGCAAGCCTGCCGTTCTGTTGCCGCCGGGTGCCTCGCCCCACCATTACGCCATGCGCCCGTCCGACGTACGGCAGATTCGCAGCGCCGATCTGTTCTACTGGATCGGCCCGGACATGGAAGGTTTTCTCGCGCCGGTGCTGGAGGGCCGCAAGCGGCCGAGCGTGGCGATACAGTCGCTGCCCGGACTGACCCTGCGCCACTTCGGCGACGCAGCCGGCGAGCACGAGGCCGAGCATGATCGTCACGACGAGCATGCACACGAGGCGCACGGCGAGCACTCCGAGCAGGTACATGATGAACATGACGACCACGCTCATGAAGCCGCCGCCCACGACGAACACGACCATGCCCACCGCCCCGGCAGCCTGGACGCGCACCTCTGGTTGTTGCCCGCCAATGCGGTGACCATCGCCGAGGGCATGGCGCAGGACATGGCCAAGGCCGACCCGGCCAACGCCGAGCGCTACAGAGCCAACCTGGCCGCATTCAAGCAGCGGCTGGATGCGCTCGATAAGCGGCTCAGCCAGCGCTTGAGCGAAACCCGAACCAAGCCGTTCTTCGTCTTCCATGAAGCCTTCGATTATTTCGAAGCCGCTTATGGGATCAAACACGCCGGCGTATTCAGCGCCGGTGGCGAAGCCCAGCCCGGCGCGCGGCATGTTGCCGCCATGCGAGAGCGTCTGGAACAGGCCGGCCCGAGCTGCGTGTTCTACGAGCCACCGGTTCGTCCGCGTCTGGCGGATAGTCTGATCCGGGGACTGCCAGTGAAGGTCACCGAGCTGGACGCGCTGGGTCATGGCATCGACGCCTCGGCGGGCGGCTACGAGCAGTTGATCGATAACCTCGGTCGCTCGCTGGCGGAATGTCTGGAATCGCTCTGACTCTCGGTTCATAGCGCTCGGCGGCAACGCTCCGCCGGGCGCTTGTCCGGGTCGTCCGTCGGCCGACTTGATGCGCGTCATAGTGCTTCTGGCCCTCATGGCTATGCTTCGTGCTTTGGTTTCCACTCCATCGACACGAGGATGCGCAGCGCATGGCGAAGACGGACGGGCCCATCACGGCAGAGACGAAAATCACCCCAGAAATCGCTCTTCAGACGGCCTCCGAAGACATCTGGGCGCAAAAATACCGCCTGACCCGCAAGGACGGTAGCGCCGTTGATGACAGCGTCGACGCCACCTGGCAGCGGGTTGCCCGCGCGCTTGCTGATGTGGAGGAACAGGATGCCCGCGAGCACTGGTACGAACGCTTCCTCTGGGCGCTGCGCAACGGCGCCATCCCCGCCGGGCGGATCATTTCCAACGCCGGCGCGCAGGACTACAAACCGGCCACCTCGACGATCAACTGCACCGTGTCCGGCACCATCGCTGACTCGATGGACGACATCCTCGGCAAGGTGCATGAAGCCGGCCTGACGCTCAAGGCCGGCTGCGGCATCGGTTACGAGTTCAGCACCCTGCGCCCGCGCGGCTCCTTCGTTTCCGGCGCGGGCGCACACACCAGCGGCCCGCTGTCGTTCATGGATATCTTCGACAAGATGTGCTTCACCGTCAGCTCCGCCGGTGGGCGCCGCGGCGCCCAGATGGGCACCTTCGACGTCGGCCATCCGGACGTTCGCGAATTCATCCGCGCCAAACGTGAAGACGGTCGACTGCGGCAATTCAACCTCAGCTTGCTCATCACCGACGAGTTCATGCAGTCGGTGGAAGCCGACGCGGACTGGCCGTTGATCTTTCCGCTGCACATGAAGGAAAAAGCCGAGCTTGATCTGGCCGATGCCGAACAGGTGGTGTGGCGCGAATGGCCGAGCCATGACGGCTACATCGTCCGCGACGACGGCCTCGTGGCCTGCAAGATCTACGGGCGGGTCAAGGCGCGACATCTGTGGGACATGATCATGGTCTCCACCTACGACTACGCCGAGCCGGGCTTCATCCTCATCGACCGGGTCAACCAGTTGAACAACAACTGGTGGTGCGAAGCAGTTCGGGCGACCAATCCTTGTGGCGAGCAGCCGCTGCCGCCCTACGGATCCTGCCTGCTGGGCTCGATCAACCTGACCCGCTTCGTCATCGACCCTTTTGGTGCCGATGCGCGTTTCGACTGGGACAAGTACCGCGAAGTGGTGCGCCTGTTCACCCGGATGCTCGACAACGTGGTGGAGATCAATGGCCTGCCGCTGGCGCAGCAGCGCCACGAAATCGAGAGCAAACGCCGCCACGGCATGGGCTTCCTCGGTCTTGGTTCAGCCCTGACGCTGCTCAAGCTGCGTTACGGTAGCCCCAAAGCCTGCGTCTTCACCGAAGAAGTCGCGCGCGAAATGGCGCTGGTCGGCTGGGAAGTGGCGCTCGAACTGTCGAAAGAAAAAGGCCCGGCGCCGCTACTGACCGAAACCTTCGAGGTCACCGCCGAATTGCTGCGCAAGCGTCCGGAGATGAAGAAGGACGGTTACCAGATCGGCGATCAGGTGCCGGGCCGCGTATTGCACGCGAAGTATTCGCGCTACATGCAGAAGATCGCCGAATACGCGCCCGAGCTGATCGATCAGCTGGCCGAGCAGGGCGCACGTTTCACCCACCACAGCTCCATTGCGCCCACTGGCACGATCAGCCTGAGTCTGGCCAACAACGCTTCAAACGGCATCGAGCCAAGCTTCGCCCACCATTACTCGCGCAACCTGATCCGCGCCGGGCGTAAGGCCAAGGAAAAGATCGAGGTGTTCAGCTACGAGTTGCTGGCCTATCGCACGCTGATCAACTCACGCGCCAAGCCGGGCTCGACCGAGCCCGGCGAGCAGCTGCCGGAGTACTTCATCACCGCCGACGACGTCACCCCGACGCAGCACGTCGACATTCAGGCCGCGGCGCAGAAATGGGTCGACTCGTCGATTTCAAAGACCGCCAACGTGCCCACCGACTACCCCTTCGAGGCGTTCAAGGACATCTACCGCTACGCCTGGCAGCAGGGCCTCAAGGGTTGCACCACCTTCCGCTTCAATCCGGCGGCGTTCCAGGGCGTGCTGGTCAAGGAGGCCGACCTGGAAAAGACCCTGTACCGCTTCATTCTCGAGGACGGCAGCGTGGTCGAGCTAAAAGGCAACGAAGAGGTCGAGTATGACGGTGAGGTCAACTCCGCCGCCAACCTGTTCGACGCCTTGAAAGAAGGCTATTACGGCAAGTACTGAGCCCCGACTGATAACCGCGCGGCGTCTGTCGTGCGGCTGGAGAACCCGCAATGACCGTAAAGATCACCCAGCGCATCAAGGGCTTCAAGGTTGTCGACGAGACCCTGGAACGCCCCGCTGTCACACCTGACACTACCACCAGGGTCAATGTGGTGGAGATGGACGAGAGTATCCAGCGTCCAGAAACGCTGGTCGGCATGACCTACAAGATCAAGTCACCGCTGTTCGAACACGCGCTTTACGTCACGGTGAATGATGTGGTGCTCAACGCCGGCACGCCCCACGAGCAGCGCCGACCCTTCGAGATCTTCATCAACTCGAAGAACATGGATCACTTCCAGTGGATCGTCGCGCTCACCCGGATCATGTCTGCCGTGTTCCGCAAGGGGGGTGACTGCACCTTCCTAGTCGAGGAACTGAAAGCGGTGTTCGATCCCCGCGGTGGCTACCTGAAAAAGGGCGGCGTCTATATGCCGTCCATCGTGGCGGAGATCGGCGGCGTACTGGAGCGCCACCTGATCCATATCGGCATGCTCGAAGGCCATGCGTTGGACGAAACCCAGCTCAAGTATCTGGCGGAAAAGCGCGCCGCTTACGAGGCCAGCCAGGGGGCGGTGACCGTGGAGCCGGGCGAGGGCTTCCCGGCCGGTGCGCAGCTGTGCAGCAAGTGCAACACCCAGGCGGTGGTGCAGATGGATGGCTGCGCGACGTGCCTGAACTGCGGCAATTCCAAGTGTGGTTGAGCGGGTTGGATTACGCCTTCGAGCCGTCGGATTACGCCTTCGGCTAATCCAACCTACATTGGCCGGTACATCACCGTGGCCCGGCCGGAAGCACCCGTAGGGTGGGCTTTAGCCCACAAGATGCTTCCGTGCCCCGTCCCGCCCTCTGCAACCGACCAACCGCCCCGGTGGGCTGAAGCCCACCCTACGTTGGCCGGGATTGGGGCGGCTTTGTAGGACGGAATCGCCGAAGGCGCTTCCGTCGTTTACCGCGTAGCGTTTGCTTCGATGAGCTGGGCGACCCTAGCCGTCACGGCCCTTTCGAGATTTTCAGGTCACCACGCGATAGCACGGCTCGTAGGGTCGGCCGCCGGGGAGTTTCATCCGGTGTTGCAGCACAAAAGCCTGCAGTAACTCATCCAGGGGCTTCATGATCGCCGTGTCGCCATTGATTTCGTAGCGGCCGAACTGCTCGATGCGGCGAATGCCCTTGTCCTTGACGTTACCCGCGACGATCCCGGAGAACGCCCGACGCAGGTTCGCCGCCAGCAGGTGGGGCGGTACGTCGCGGGTCAGCTGCAGGCTGGCCATGTTTTCGTGAGTCGGGTCGAACGGGTGCTGGAAGCCTTCCTCGATTTTCAGCAGCCAGTTGAAATGGAAGGCGTCGTTACGCTCACGGCGGAACTGCTTGACTGCTTTCAAGCCTTCGGACATCTGCCGGGCTACCTCGGCCGGGTTGTCGATGATGATCTGGTACAAGCCCTGTGCTTTTTCGCCGAGCGTAGCGCCGACAAAGTCACGCAGCTGCTGCAAATACGGCGCGGCACTTTCCGGGCCGGTGAGGATGACCGGGAAGGGCACGTCGCGGTTGTCCGGGTGTAGCAGAATGCCCAGCAAGTAGAGGAATTCCTCCGCCGTGCCGACGCCGCCGGGGAAGATGATGATGCCGTGACCGACGCGGACGAAAGCTTCCAGGCGCTTTTCGATATCCGGCAGGATCACCAGTTCGTTGACGATCGGGTTCGGCGCCTCGGCGGCAATGATGCCCGGCTCGGTCAGACCCAGGTAACGGCCGCCGACGATGCGCTGCTTGGCGTGAGCGATGGTCGCGCCCTTCATCGGGCCCTTCATCACGCCAGGGCCGCAGCCGGTGCAGATATTCAGGTTGCGCAGGCCCAGCTCGTGGCCGACGCGCTTGCTGTACTTGTATTCCTCGGTGCTGATCGAGTGTCCGCCCCAGCACACCACCATGTTCGGCTCGACGCCGGGACGCAGCGTGCGAGCGTTGCGCAGTAAATGGAAGACGTAATCGGTGATGCCCTGGGAGCTGCTCAGGTCGATGCGCGGGCTTCCCAGTTCGCTTTCGGTGTAGACGATGTCACGCAGCGCACTGAACAGCATTTCGCGGGTGCTGGCGATCATCTCGCCGTCGACGAAGGCATCGGCCGGCGCGTTGAGCAATTCCAGACGCACACCGCGATCTTGTTGGTGGATACGTACTTCGAAGTCGTCGTAGGCCTCAAGGATGGTCTTGGCGTTATCGATGCGCGCGCCGGTATTGAGAATGGCCAAGGCGCACTGGCGGAACAGTGTGTAGGTACTGCCACAACCAGCTTCGCTCAGTTGCTGGACTTCCCGTTGGGACAGCGTCTCCAGGCTCCCTTTAGGGGTAACCGAGGCATTGATTACATAGCGTGAGGTCATGCGTGTTTTCCCTGAAAACAATGCGGCCTGGCCGAGACGGGCAGGTGCATCAGGATGTTGAGGGCCACGGCCGTGGGCAGCGGCGTATGAATAGGGCCATCCGAGCGGGCAGCGCGCCAGTGGACAGGTTTGCTGCTGGGCGCAGCGGCTAAACCCATAGCCGCAAGCTGCTTGCCGGTGCCGGCTGTATCTTTCCGGGTGCAACGATGCGCCTGGACGGGCTGTACTTGACGTTTAACCGGCGAAAACGTTCCTGAAAACCCCTCCTGGGGTATTGCTCTGTTCATGCGTACATCCCGTACGGTCTTAGGTGCAGGAAATTTGACCGCGAACATGGCTGTTTGATTGCGCACGGCGTGAAGGGTTTTTCCGGCACGGGGCGCGGAGCGGCCTTCGGCTTGAAAAAGGCCTCAAAAGGCAAACGGCAGGGCGCTGTGGCAGTGCTGACGGGCGCTGAGCATACGGCGGAATTCGTCGGGATCCTTGATCAACACCGGTTGGCCAGCGAACTTCTGCGCCGCGATCAAGCGCGACAGCCAGAAACGCACGCAGGCGACGCGTAGCATCGGGCGCCATAGTTCGGCCTCGGCCGGGGTGAAGCGGCGCAGGCTGGAATAGGCGGCCAGCAATGCCTGGCTGCGCGTCTCATCGATCTCGCCGTTGGGGTGCGAGCACCAGTCGTTAATGGCGATGGCTACGTCGTAGAGCATTGGCCCGGAGCAGGCATTGTAGAAGTCGATCACGCCGGTCAGGTGGCTGCCCTCGAAGAGCAGGTTGTCACGGAACAGGTCAGCGTGCAGGTTGGCCCGCGGCAGCGCCAGAAGCTTCGGCTTCAGTTCGGCAATCTCTGCAAGGCTGTCACGCAGCAGCGGCATTTGAGCGCTGTCTAGCGACAGCGCCAGGCTCGGGCCTTCTTCCTGCATCCAGTCCAGGCCACGGTCGCTGCGCCGCTCGATGATGTGGTCGCGGGTCGCCAGGTGCAGTCGTGCCAGTAGGCGACCCACCTCAGCGCACTGATGGGGGTTGGGTGCACTGATGTGTTTGCCGGCCAGGCGTGGCTGCAGCAGGGCCGGCTTTTCCGCCAGCGTACGTAGCGCTTCGCCGCGGTCGGTACGCAAGGCATAAGGCACCGGCAGCCCGGCGCGATGCAGCACGTCGAGCAGCTCGACGAAGAAGGGCAGATCCTGGCTCGGGCCGCGCTCGATCAGGGTCAATACATACTCACCCTGCTCCAAGCTAATGAAGAAATTGCTGTTTTCGCTGCCAGCCGCGATGCCCTCGAAATCCCGCAGCCGCCCAAGCCCATAGGGCGCCAGGAATACCTCAAGCTCTTCGCGTTGCAGGGGCGTAAAAACCGACATGGGCTGCCTTCCGTTAGGTGTGCTGCCAGGTTACCAGCTGAAGATTTTCCAGGCCGGGATGAGCATGTCCGGGCGATCGGCGCGGATGAAGTTACTGTCGCCATCGGCGCGCACCAGGAAGTAGGGCTTGCCGACCTTGGGCGTGATCTTCACCGCATAGAGGAAGCCGTTGACCCGGTATTCCTCAACCGTGCGATCACCTTCCTGGCGAATTGTAACGTCGGGTTCGCCATCGACCGATTCCTGGGCGAAACCGCTCAGCGGCACCAGTGCCAGCAGCCCGGCCAGCAGCAAAGGTTTGAATGTGCGCATGATAACCTTGTCCCTTTGTCGTCAAGTGGTCCTGTGCATTCTAGCCGCGGACCCGTCGAAAAGGTTGATCCTGCTCATGAGCCAAGCGCCCCTCGTTCTGGTGGACGGTTCGTCCTACCTCTACCGCGCCTTCCACGCCCTACCGCCGCTGACCACCTCGACCGGCAAGCCCACCGGGGCGGTCAAGGGCGTACTGAACATGCTGCTGTCGCTGCGCCGGCAATACCCGGACAGCCCCTTCGCGGTGGTCTTCGATGCCAAAGGCCCGACCTTCCGCGACACGCTGTTCGCTGAATACAAATCCCATCGTCCACCGATGCCCGACGACCTCCGCGGTCAGGTCGAGCCGCTGCATGCCAGCGTTCGCGCCCTGGGCATGCCGCTGCTGTGCGTCGACGGCGTCGAAGCCGACGACGTGATTGGAACACTGGCGCGCCAATGTGCGGCGCTGGGACGCGACGTGATCATCTCCACCGGCGACAAGGACATGGCGCAGCTGGTGTGTCCGCATGTCACCCTGGTCAACACCATGACCGGCAGCGTCTACGACATCGAAGGCGTGAAGAACAAGTTCGGCGTTGGCCCGGAGCTGATCATCGACTTCCTCGCCCTGATGGGCGACAAAGTCGACAATATTCCCGGCGTTCCTGGCGTTGGTGAGAAGACCGCCTGCGGCCTGCTCAACGGCATCGAAGGCGGCATCAAGGGGCTCTACGAGAACCTCGAAAAGGTTTGCGACCTGCCGATTCGCGGCGCCAAGTCGCTGGCCGCCAAACTCGAGGAACATCGTGACGCCGCGTTCATGTCCTACGAGCTGGCGACCATCAAGATCGACGTGCCGCTGGACGTGCAGGTCGGCGACCTGATGCCCGGTGAGCCGCACCGCGAGGCGCTGATCGCCTTGTATCGCGAGTTGGAGTTCAAGAACTGGCTCGACGATCTGCTGCGTGAAGCCAAGGCCGCCGGCGAGGGTTGCGAGGTGCAGCCCGAGGGCTGTTCGATCCAGGCCGAAGCCGAGTACAGCACGATTTTCGAGCAAGCCGAGTTCGACGCCTGGCTTGAACAACTGAAGGCCGCCGATTGCTTCGCCTTCGACACCGAAACCACCAGCCTCGATGCGCAGAAGGCACAGCTGGTGGGCGTGTCATTTGCCATCGAGGCGGGCAAAGCGGCGTACGTACCGCTGGCGCACAGCTACATGGGCGTGCCGCAGCAGCTCGATGGCGATGCCGTGCTCGCCGCCCTCAAGCCGCTGCTGGAAGACCCGAGCAAGCGCAAGATCTGCCAGCACGGCAAATACGACATGAACGTATTGATGCACTACGGCATCGAGATGCGCGGCATGACCTTCGACACCATGCTCGAATCCTACGTGCTCGACGCCACCGCGACCCGCCATGACATGGACAGCCTGGCGCTCAAGTACCTGGGCCGCGGCACCATCCGCTTCGAGGACATCGCCGGCAAGGGCGCCAAGCAGCTGACCTTCGACCAGATCGCCGTCGAGCAGGCCGGACCCTACGCCGCTGAAGACGCCGACGTCACCCTGCGTCTGCACCAGACCTTGATGAGCAAGCTCGAGGCCACGCCCTCTCTGCTCAAGGTACTCAACGAGATCGAGATGCCGTTGGTGCCGGTGCTGGCGCGCATCGAGCGCAACGGCGCGCTGGTCGACGCCAATCTGCTCGGGCTGCAGAGCGTCGAGTTGGGTAACAAGCTGGTCGAGCTGGAGCGTGAGGCGTTCGAAATCGCCGGTGAGGAATTCAACCTGGGCTCGCCCAAGCAGCTCTGCGCGATCCTCTATGACAAGCTTGGCTGCCCGGTATTGTCGAAGACCGCCGGCGGTCAGCCATCTACGGCAGAAAGCGTGCTGGCCGAGCTGGCTGAGCGGGACTACCCGCTGCCCAAGGTGATCATGCAGCACCGTAGCTTGAGCAAGCTCAAAGGCACCTACACCGACAAGCTGCCGCAGCAGATCAATCCGCGCACCGGGCGCATCCATACCAGCTACCACCAGGCCGTGACGGCGACCGGGCGGCTATCGTCCAGCGACCCGAACCTGCAGAACATCCCGATCCGCACCGCCGAAGGCCGCCGGATCCGCCAGGCCTTCGTCGCGGCGCCGGGTTACAAGCTGCTGGCCGCTGACTATTCGCAGATCGAGTTGCGCATCATGGCGCACCTGGCACAGGACGCCGGTCTGTTGCACGCCTTTCAGAACGACCTGGACGTCCACCGTGCCACGGCGGCTGAAGTGTTCGGCATCGAGCTGGACCAGGTCAGTAACGATCAGCGGCGCAGCGCCAAGGCGATCAACTTCGGCCTGATCTATGGCATGAGCGCCTTTGGCCTGGCCAAGCAGATCGATGTTTCGCGTGGCGAAGCACAGGCCTATATCGACCGCTACTTTGCCCGCTACCCCGGCGTGCTCGCCTACATGGAACGCACCCGTACCCAGGCAGCGGAGCAGGGCTACGTGGAAACGCTGTTCGGCCGGCGGTTGTATCTACCCGAGATCAATTCGAAGAACGGCGCCATGCGCAAAGGCGCCGAACGCACCGCGATCAACGCGCCGATGCAGGGCACCGCGGCGGACATCATCAAGCGCGCCATGATCGCGGTGGACAATTGGCTGCAGGAGAGCGGGCTGGATGCGCGCGTCATCCTGCAGGTGCACGATGAACTGGTGGTCGAGGTCCGTGAGGATCTGGTCGAGCAGGTTCGCGAGCAGATTCTTCCGTTGATGAGCGGAGCAGCCCAGCTGGACGTGCCGCTGCTGGTCGAGGCGGGCGTTGGCAATAACTGGGACGAGGCGCACTGACGGCACCTGCGAGTCGACGTTCTATAGTCGGCTCGCTCAGCGGCGAGCAGGCGCCAGTTCTTACCGCAGATAGCCAGAAAGGGGCGTTGGCGGAATGCGTCAGGTTAGGAAAGCTGCGTGAAAACGCGGTGAGGGGCGACTGGACAAGGGCGCGTCGCGTTCGTGCAGCCTCGGACCGCCGCGTTTTAGAGCGCCTACGCGCCGTTATGAAATTATTTTTCGGTCTGTATTGAACTGACGGATCGAAAGCCTGGTCATAGGCTACGAAGGGTGTAAAAGCCCTTCGATGCTCCTTGTTGTGTTAAGTGTTGGCAGATCTCTGGATACGCCTATGGCGTTCCGGATTTAGACCTCGAACTTCCCCCTCCCCCAACGAAGTTCGAGGTTTTTTTTGCCTCGGAAAAAGTACCGGCACGTTGCTGGCAGGTGCCTCCGGCTGCGCCTTCATGTGGCGCTGCCGATCCGCTTCGCTTTGTAGGAGCGAGGGAGGCGCCCCAATTCTTGCCCGTGATCATGGGCGTTGCGCATGGCCTGGCACGTTGCGCGGGATGTGTATCGCCAGCAAGCTGGGGCCTCCGAGATCGACGTTAACGGGGGCACGGCGCGGCGGACGGGCGTCAGGGTAGCTGCAGACCTCCGCCGGCCTTGTGCAATCCGCGAAGGTGTTTACTGATCTGCGCCAGATTGGCTTCGACACCTTCCAACTCCAGCCGCCGCTCTTCGCCGAGCAACAGGCGCACCTCGGCATTCAGCGCATCGGTAAGCTGATTCAAGCGCGCCTGGCGTTGGTTGCTTTCCGACTCCAGACGCTGCCATTCGCTGGCCTGCGGCAGCCCGTATCCGTTGCCGTCGAGCAATTGCGCCGGCTGGCTCAGATAACCGCTGTTGGCAAGGATGCCCTGTAGGGTTTCGTCCGCCTTGGCCAGGCTCCTGTCGCCGTGCTCGCGGCCGCTCAAATAGCGATTTTTCAACTCTTCTTGAGCCAGCAGCAGATGCCGGCGCAGCGCCGCCTGTTCGACCAGCAGCAGGGCCGCGCTGGCGCGCAGGTCGGCTTTTTCGATCCAAGGACGGCGTTGTTCGGCGCTGAGCGCTAGCCAGGCTTCGACATCGGTCTGCGGCAAGCCCAGACGCTCGCGAAGCACGGTGAACATGGCCTGGTAGCGATCACGGTAGGAATCGAAGCGATACCCCAGGCGCAGCGCCTCTTGTGGGTCGTCGAGTACGCTGGCATCGGCCAGGCCACGGCTGATCAGGAGCTCCAGCAGGCCGCTGGGCAGGATGCTGTCCAGCGCAACGAGTTCGGGGCGGGCGGTGCCGCTGCGTAGCAGCTTGAGCGTTTCCACCGCGCAATTGTTGGACAGGAAGTAGTAATTACCGTCGTAGCTCCAGTGCATTTCGGCGCTGCGGGTCACCAGGTTCTCGATCTCGTCACGCTGCAGTTTCAGCGGGATCGAGGCGAGGCTGCGCAGTTCGACCTTGGTGTACTCGTCGATCACCTGGCCCAGCGGCAGGACGAACAGGCGTGACGGATAGACGCCGGTGAGTCCGTCCCAGCTCGACAGCTGCACGTCGCCAACGAAGGCGCGGAAAGACAGCACCAGGTGATGGTCCAGATCCAGGCGGCAGTCTGCTCCGCGCGGCCGACCGGGCGCACAGATAACCAGGCGCAGCATGCTGTGGCCCCAGCGACTGACCCATGCGTCGTTGGCCTCGGCGAACAGATAATCAACGGCGTAGACGCGCGCGGGGTCGAGCTCGATCAGCGGGGTGCGCGCAAAGTCGTGTCCGGCATTGAGGATCGGCAATGCGCCTTTGCATGCCTCCGCACTGGCCGGGTGCCAGCCGAAATGCTCAGTGAAATAGCGATGCAGCAGCGGCCGACGACAGGCGTAGCTGGGGTCCAGAAGAAAGTACTCCAGGTTCACCGCAACGAATTCCAGTGGGCTGGTCAGCTCATAGGCATCGGGGCTGCGCGCCTGTTGCGCATTTTCGCGCTCGCGCTCGCCACGCTCGCCGACGCGTTGCGGCCAGCCGGCAAGATCAAGCAGATATGGATCATCACTGAGGGTAAAGCGGCGCTCGGTCTGGCCGCGGCAACTGTCCGGCAACCCGACCAGGCCGAGGCTGCCGGCGCGTTGATTACAGAAACCCAGTTGCCGATGGGTTTCCGCTGACCAGAGGTGGGCGCGGTCATACAGATGGGCAACCTCATGGACCAGTGTCGCCAACATCTCGCGCCGCACCGTGCCGTGCGGTCGTTCCGTTCGTTGATTGGCCGCGCTGCCATCGGTCAGTGCTGGCAACAGGCGCCGATTGAGCAGCAGCAGGTCGCCGCCGGCACTTCCATAAACGTCGTGGGTCAGCCCGTCATGCCAGCGGACGCGGACGTCCCGGTCCAGGCGTTCCATCATTCGCGGCGGCAGCGCGGCTACCGCTTCGTCCAGCAATTGCTGGCTGGCTGCCCGTTCGGCCGGTTGCAGGTCGGCGTCATCCAGGGTCAGGCGCAGTTCGGCCAGGCACACATTGCCGAACGCCATGACCGCAGTGAGCGCAACGCCCAGCCAGCGGGCCCAGGACGGTTTCACTGAGCGAGGATGGCTTCGGCCAGCGCCAGGTCACTGGCTTGCTGTGCTTCCGGGAACGCACTGCGCAAGCGGCCGAGCGCGGCTTCCAGTCGCGCGCCACGAATCTCACCACCGCTGGCGACAAAGCCGGCGGCTTCATCGCGGGCTTCGCTGACGACCTTCATGTCGCTGATGCGGCTGGTCACGTCGGAGGTGAAATTAATGCTGCGGTCCAGGGCATTGACGACGATATTGCTGGTAGCCACCAGCGTCTGTGCCTGAGCACCGCTGGCAAGAAGGGCCAGGGCAAAAGGCGCGGCGATCAGCTTGAGGTTCATGAGTCTTCTCGAGGGAACGGAGTGGGTGATTGGACGAGGATTGCCTCGGCCAGTTCAAGGTCGCTGGCCGTCAGCTGCGGTTGCCGCTCGCGCAGCCAGCGCAAGGCACCTTCCAGGCGAGCGCCACGAAGCTCGCCGTGGCTGGCAACGAACCCGGCGGCGTCGTCGCGGGCGTTGAGGATCAGCTTGTTGTCGAAGGGGGCGCTGGTCACCTGGCTGGCGACGTAGGAAGACGCGACGGTGCTGCCGATGAGGCTGTCGAAGGCCTGCGCGCTGCCGCCGACGCAGCAGCCAGCGAGTACAAGGTAAAGCGAACGCATGTGAATCCTGAGGCTGGACAATCAGCCGGCAAGGCTAGCGAAACGCCAGCCCCAGAGCCAGCGTCATGCTCGCTCACGCCGCGGATCAGAGCGCCAGTATCGCGCCGGCCAGCTGAAGGTCAGTGGCGTGCAGGGCCGGTGCCTGGGTGCGGATGTGCTTCAGTGCCGCTTCCAGTTGAGCGCCACGGGATTCGCCATTGCTGGCAACGAAGCGGGCCGCATCGTCCTTGGCATCGATCACCAGCTTGTCATCGCCCAGGTTCGAAGTGATATCGGAGGTGCCTTCCACGGTGTTGACCAGCGAGGCGCCGATGGCGTCGATGGTGCCGGTGATGCTTCCCGCCGATGCGGTGCCTGCAACCAGGCAGGCAGCGGTGGCAACTGACAACAGATACTTGTTCATGGTGTTCTCCAGACTAGACGCGGCTTCCCGCCGATAGTCGCTTTGACCGTCGCGCGGGGCATGCCGTTCAGCTTACGGCTCGACGACATCGCCTGGAAAGCACCGTATCAGCGCCAGAAAGGCTTGTTCAGCTCGTCCAGGCGCTCGCTGTGGCTGATCCCGACGTCCGCCAATTGGCGCTCGTCGAGCACCGCCAGCTGCCGCCGGGTCCGCATGCGTTGTTGCCACAGGCGTAGCTGCTGCAGCACCCGATGCAGCGGCGGCAGGCCGATTGCAAGTGTTTGCTTCCGAGTCAGTATGCGCTCCATGAGCCGCTCCTTCCCGCAATCAACGGGGATGGGTTATGGGCAGATAGAGTCGCGTGCCGGGCTGTTACGTAACAGTCACAGGGAGCTTGAATTGTGTCGGTTCAGTTGCGCGAGCAGCACTACTGTACCGGTGCTCCAGGCGCCGAAGTGTTCGGCTGCTGATGGTCTTAAAAACAAAACCCCTCGCGGCAGGCCGGGAGGGGTTTCGGTGTCACGGTGTCGCTTACTCCACGGCTTTAACCATGTCCTCGACGACCTTCTTGGCATCGCCGAAGACCATCATGGTCTTGTCCATGTAGAACAGTTCGTTATCCAAGCCGGCATAACCGCTGGCCATGGAGCGCTTGTTGACGATGACCGTCTTGGCTTTGTAAGCCTCGAGGATCGGCATGCCGGCGATGGGCGACTTCGGATCGTTCTTCGCCGCCGGGTTGACCACGTCGTTGGCACCGAGTACCAGCACCACGTCGGCCTGGCCGAACTCGGAGTTGATGTCGTCCATCTCGAACACCATCTCGTACGGCACTTCAGCTTCCGCCAGCAATACGTTCATGTGACCTGGCATCCGACCGGCGACCGGGTGGATCGCATACTTCACGGTCACGCCCATGTGGGTCAACTTTTCGGCCAGCTCCATCAGCGCGTGCTGCGCGCGGGCCACCGCCAGGCCGTAGCCCGGGACGATGATCACGGTGTCGGCGTTCGACAGGAGGAAAGCGGCATCATCGCTGGAGCCGGATTTGACTGGGCGTTGCTCTTTGCTTCCCGTCGCCGGGCCGGCATCCACGTCGCCACCGAAGCCGCCGAGGATGACGTTGAAGAACGAGCGGTTCATCGCCTTGCACATGATGTACGAGAGGATTGCGCCGCTCGAACCTACCAGCGAACCGGCGATGATCAGCATCGAGTTGTTCAGCGAGAAGCCGATACCGGCCGCGGCCCAGCCCGAGTAGCTGTTGAGCATCGAGACCACCACCGGCATGTCGGCGCCGCCGATGGGGATGATGATCAGCACGCCGATGACGAACGCCAGCGCCACCAGAATCATGAACGCAGTGAAGTTGCCGGTGAAGGTATAGAACAGGCCCAGCACCAGGATCGCCACGCCGACGGCGAGGTTGATCTTGTGCTGGTTGGGGAACGACACCGGTGCGCCCTGGAACAGGCGGAACTTGTACTTGCCCGACAGCTTGCCGAACGCGATCACCGAACCGGAGAAGGTGATGGCGCCGATGGCTGCACCGAGGAACAGTTCCAGACGGTTACCGGCAGGGATCGGATAGCCGATGGCCTGGACGATACCCAGCGACTGCGGCTCCAGCACTGCGGCGATGGCGATGAACACCGCGGCCAGGCCGATCATGCTGTGCATGAAGGCGACCAGCTCGGGCATCTTGGTCATCTCGACGCGCTTGGCCATCAGCGTACCGATGGTGCCGCCGATCAGCAGGCCGAGGACGATAAAGCCCAGGCCGCTCCAGGGGCTGGCGCTCTCGGCCAGCTGTGAGCCGAGCTTGAACACCAGGAACACCGTTGTGACCACGGCGATGCCCATGCCGATCATGCCGAACAGGTTGCCGCGGCGCGAGGTGGTGGGGTGCGACAGGCCTTTAAGGGCCTGGATGAAGCTCACCGAAGCGATGAGGTACAGCAGGGTGATCAGGTTCATGCTCATGGCTTGGACTCCGCCTTGGCGCCAGCGCGCTCCTTCTTCTTGAACATTTCCAGCATGCGCCGGGTAACCAGGAAGCCACCGAAGACGTTAACGGCGGCCAGGGTCACCGCCAGGGTGCCCATCAGCTTGCCCATCGGGGTGACGGTCAGGGCGGCGGCGAGCATGGCGCCGACGATGACGATCGCTGAGATGGCGTTGGTGACCGCCATCAGCGGGGTATGCAGCGCGGGGGTGACGTTCCAGACCACGTGGTAGCCGACGTAGATCGCCAGCACGAAGATGATCAGGTTGTAGATGCCATCAGAAATCATGTCCATGTTCAGGCTCCCTTAACCGTTGGTGCGTACGACCTGGCCGTCACGGCACATCAGGCACGCAGCGACGATGTCGTCTTCAAGATTGAGCTGGAACTTGGCTTCGCCATCGATCACCAGCTTGAGGAAGTCCAGCAGGTTGCGGGCGTATAGCGCCGAAGCGTCCGCCGGCACGAGGGTCGCCAGGTTGGTGTAGCCAACCAGGGTCACGCCGTGCTTGACCACCACCTGATCGGCTTCGGTCAATGGACAGTTACCGCCCTGGGAGGCGGCGAGGTCGATCACCACCGAACCGGGCTTCATCTGCTGCACGGTTTCTTCCTGCAACAGGGTCGGCGCCTTGCGGCCCGGAATCAGCGCAGTGGTGATGATGATGTCGGCCTGCTTGGCGCGCTCGTGCACGGCCTGTGCCTGGCGGGCCATCCAGCTGGCCGGCATCGGCCGGGCATAGCCGCCGACACCCTCGGCACATTCACGCTCCTCGTCGGTCTCGCACGGCACATCGACGAATTTTGCGCCGAGCGATTCGATCTGCTCCTTCACCGCCGGACGCACGTCCGAGGCTTCGATCACCGCGCCCAGACGCTTGGCCGTGGCGATGGCCTGCAGGCCGGCAACACCGGCACCGAGGATCAACACGCGTGCGGCTTTCACCGTACCGGCGGCGGTCATCAGCATCGGCATGAAGCGCGGGTACTGGTTGGCAGCGACCATCACGGCCTTGTAGCCGGCGATGTTGGCCTGGGAGGAGAGCACGTCGAGGCTCTGCGCGCGCGAGGTGCGCGGCGCCGCTTCCAGGGCGAAGGCAGTGATGCCGCGTTCGGCCATGCGTGCGATGTTTTCGTTGTCGAAGGGGTTGAGCATGCCGACCAAGACCGTACCTGGCTGCATCTGAGCCAGTTCGGTTTCGCTCGGTGCGTTCACCTTCAGCAGGATCTCTGCTGCGAACGCCGCAGCGGCATCGGCGATGGTTGCGCCTGCCGCTTCGAAGGCACTGTCCGGAACACTGGCCTGTACGCCAGCTCCGCTCTGCACCGTCACCCGATGCCCTTGCCCGATCAGCTTTTTGATGGTTTCCGGTGTCGCGGCAACGCGCGTTTCACCGGGCCTGGTTTCGAGAGGAACACCAATGTGCATTGTTCTTGTTCTCCTGCTTGATCGTAACCAGCGTGCTGCCCGGTAAACCGGTTATCGCACCGCTGGTGTTACTTTTCGCCCGGCCACTGCGGATGGTGACTGGGTGTGGATCGGCTAACGGGCCCTGCACTAGTTGGTTTGAGCCTGCTGCGGCGCGGCATTCTGCAAGGGCTGCGGAAATCAAACAACTGTTTTAATCGGAACGCAACAGTGGCGATTCGTTCACGACGTGACCATTAGGTTGCTTTGTATCGCTGCAGGCTGCGTCGGTATTGGGTTCGACCTTCGTCTAAGGTTCCGTGCCCGGTTATGCGCGGCGCAATCATGAATGACGGACCATAGACGTTGTATTCGTCGGCGGGCTTGTCTGTATGCGACCTTGGTGCCGGTCGGCGCGGCGCATGTGCAAAAAAAATCGGATCAGGGCCTGTAATGTCATGGATTCCCTGTAGTCCAATGCATTTGGTTGCGCTGGCTTCGGAATGCCGACGACGTTCGATCGCATTACTCATGAGAAATTCACATGGCCGATCTAGACGTGAATGAAATGATCCTGATGGAAGAAGCGCAGCCCAGGCGGCTGCCGTTCGCCTTCGCTCGCCGCCACGGCGTGCTTCTGTTGGAACGCCCGGAAGGCCTGCGTTTGTGCGTGCGCGAAGGTGCGCCACTGACCGCCTTGCAGGAAGCACAGCGCGTCGCCGGCGGGCCGTTGGCGATGCAGTGGCTGGCGCAGGACGAGTTCGAGCAGGCCTTGAGCGCGGCCTACCAGCATGACTCTTCGGCTGCGATGCAGATGGTTGAAGGCCTCGGCGACGACATGGATCTGCATAGCCTGGCCGATCAGATCCAGGAAACCGAAGACCTGTTGGAGCAGGAAGACGACGCGCCGATTATCCGCCTGATCAACGCGATCCTCGGCGAGGCGATCAAGGAAAACGCCTCGGATATCCACGTCGAAACCTTCGAGAAGCGTCTGGTCATCCGTTTTCGCATCGATGGCATCCTGCGTGAAGTGGTGCAGCCCAAGCGCGAGCTGGCGGCTTTGCTGGTATCGCGAATCAAGGTCATGGCGCGGCTGGACATCGCAGAGAAGCGCATCCCGCAGGACGGTCGGATTTCCCTGCGGGTCGGCGGGCGGGAGGTCGATATCCGTGTGTCGACGCTGCCTTCGGCCAACGGCGAACGCGTTGTGCTGCGTCTGCTGGACAAGCAGGCCGGTCGCCTGACCCTGCGCCATCTGGGCATGAGCGACCGGGATCGCAAGATTATGGAGCAGGCGGTGCAAAAGCCGCACGGGATCATCCTCGTCACCGGCCCCACCGGCTCGGGTAAGACCACTACCCTTTACGCCAGCCTGGTCACGCTCAACGACCGCACGCGCAATATTCTCACCGTTGAGGATCCGATCGAATACAACCTCGAGGGCATCGGCCAGACCCAGGTCAATACCAAGGTCGACATGACCTTTGCCCGCGGCTTGCGCGCCATCCTGCGTCAGGACCCGGATGTGGTGATGGTCGGCGAGATCCGCGACCAGGAAACCGCCGACATGGCGGTGCAGGCGTCGCTGACCGGTCACCTGGTGCTCTCGACACTGCACACCAACAGCGCCATCGGCGCCGTGACCCGCCTGGTGGACATGGGCGTCGAGCCCTTCCTGATCTCGTCGTCGCTGCTCGGCGTGCTGGCCCAACGCCTCGTCCGGGTGCTGTGTAATGACTGCAAACGCGCCTATGTGGCCGATGAAGCTGAGTGCGCGCTGTTCGGCCTCGACCCGAGCGAGGCGCCGACGCTGTACCACGCCGAAGGCTGTGAGGTGTGCCGGCAGCTAGGCTATCGCGGGCGGACCGGGATCTACGAGCTGGTGATGTTCGATGACACCCTGCGCAGCATGATCCACACCCGAGCGGCCGAGCAGGACATGGTTCGCCATGCCCGCCGCCTGGGCCCGAGCATTCGTGACGACGGCCTGCGCAAGGTGCGTGAAGGCGTGACGACTATCGAAGAAGTGTTGCGCGTGACCCGCGAGGAATAAGCGCATGAGTTGTACCGGCACAAGGACCGCTACCCAGGCCATGACGGTGTTCGAATTCTCACTCTCGGCCGACGGCCGCTGCAATCATCGCGATGACGCCGTAAATGGCGTTGCGCCTGGCCTGCTACTGTTGGCTGAACACTGATGGCAGCGTTCGAATACATCGCCCTCGATCCGCGTGGTCGCGAGCAGAAGGGCCTGATCGAGGCCGATAGCGCGCGCCAGGCGCGGCAGCTGTTGCGCGAGAAGCAATGGTCGCCGTTGGAGGTCAAGCAGGCCAAGGCCAAGGAGGACATCAGTGGCGGAGGTTTCGCGTTTGGCCGTGGGCTGTCGGCGCGCGACCTGGCGCTGGTGACCCGGCAGCTGGCGACCCTGGTGCAGGCTGCGTTGCCCATCGAGGAAGCGCTGCGTGCGGCAGCGGCGCAGTCGTCGTCACAGAAGATCAAGTCGATGCTGCTGGCTGTTCGGGCACGGGTGATGGAAGGCCATAGCCTGGCGGGATCGCTGCGTGAATACCCGTCGGCGTTTCCCGAGCTTTACCGCGCCACCGTTGCGGCCGGCGAGCATGCCGGTCACCTCGGGTTGGTGCTCGATCAGCTGGCCGATTACACCGATCAACGCCAGCAGTCGCGGCAGAAGATTCAACTGGCGCTGCTGTATCCGGTGATCCTGCTGGTGGCTTCGCTGGCCATCGTGGTGTTGCTGCTGGGCTATGTGGTGCCGGACGTGGTGAAGGTATTCGTCAACACCGGGCAGGCGCTGCCGGCCCTGACCACAGGGCTGATCGCGGTAAGCGAAGTTGTGCAGAATTGGGGTTGGCTGATGCTCATTGGGATTGTGGCGGCAGCCCTGGCGATGCGGCAGGCGCTGCGTGATGAAAAGATAAAGCGCCGCTGGCATGCCTTGATCCTGCGCATTCCGCTGGTGGGTCGGCTGGCGCGGGCGACCAACACCGCGCGTTTCGCCTCGACGCTGGCGATTCTGACGCGCAGTGGCGTGCCGCTGGTAGATGCGCTGGGGATCGCGGCGGCGGTGATCGCCAACCTGCGTATCCGTGGCAAGGTCATCGAGGCGGCGCAGCGCGTGCGCGAGGGCGGCAGCCTGACCCGTGCGCTGGACGCCACCGGCGAGTTTCCGCCGATGATGCTGCACATGATTGCCAGCGGTGAGAAATCCGGTGAGCTGGATCAGATGCTGGCGCGCACCGCGCGCAACCAGGAGAACGATCTGGCTGCGCAAATATCGCTGATGGTGGGACTTTTCGAGCCCTTCATGCTGGTGTTCATGGGGGCTGTGGTATTGGTAATCGTGCTGGCGATCCTGCTGCCGATCCTTTCTCTCAATCAACTGGTGGGCTAGTGAGAATGATGTTGAACGAACGCAAACAGGGTGGCTTCACCCTTATCGAAATCATGGTGGTGGTGGTGATCCTGGGGATTCTCGCCGCGCTGGTGGTACCGCAGGTGATGAACCGCCCGGATCAGGCCAAGGTCACCGTGGCCAAGGGCGATATCAAGGCCATCGGCGCCGCCCTCGACATGTACAAGCTGGATAACTATTCCTACCCCAGCACGCAGCAGGGGCTGGATGCGTTGGTCGAGAAGCCGGGCGGCAATCCGCAGCCGAAGAACTGGAACCGCGACGGCTACCTCAAGCGTGTGCCGAAGGATCCATGGGGCAACGAATACCAGTATCTGTCGCCCGGCACCGAAGGCGCGTACGACCTGTACTCCTATGGTGCCGATGGTAAGCAGGGCGGCTCCGAGCTGAACGCGGACATCGGTAACTGGGACCTCTGATCCATGCCCCAGGCGCGCCGGGACGGTGGCTTCACGCTGATCGAGCTGCTGGTGGTGATCGTCATCCTTGGCAGCCTGGTGGGCCTGGCGGTGCTATCGACAGGTAACACCAGCTCATCGCGTGAAATCCGTGATGAAGCCCAGCGTGTGGCGACGCTGATCAGCCTGATGGCCGACGAAGCCGTACTCGATAGCCGCGAATATGGCCTGCGGTTCGACCGGGACGGTTACCGGGTGATGCAGTACGACGAAGCCGATGCGCGCTGGCGCGATGTTGGTGATCGCGAGGCGCACCAGGCTCCCGAATGGATGCGCCTGGAGCTGGAACTCGACGGCACGCCGTTGCAATTGGTGGCGCCGGTCAAGCGCGAGGATGACCCGGCCGGGCTGTCCAACGACGAGGATCGAGAGCGTCGGCGAGCCCCTCGCGTGCAGCCGCAGCTGCTGATCCTTTCCAGCGGTGAGCTGTCTCCGTTCACCCTGACCCTGTCCGATCAGCGACCTGGAGGGAGCCGCTGGATGGTGTCCAGCGATGGCTTTCGCATGCCTCGTGCCGAACCCGTGGAGACCCGTCGATGAGCCATCGTCCGGCGCGCTCGCGCGGCTTTACCCTGCTTGAAGTGCTGGTGGCGCTGGCGATTTTCGCCATCGTCGCTGCTGTGGTGTTGACCGCGGCCGCGCGCAGCGTGAGCAATGCCGGGCGGCTGGAAGCGCTGACTCTGGCCGGCTGGATCGCCGACAACCGCCTCACCGAGCTGCAGCTGCAACAACCGGCACCGAGCGTTGGCCGCGAAGATACCCGCCTGGAATTCGCTGGCCGTCAATGGCAGACCCTGAGCGAAGTGGAAACCAGTGGCGCGCCCGGTTTGCTGCGTATTCGCGTCTGGGTCGCGGCCGTCGAGCAGCGGCGGGGTGTCGGGGCCGGCTCTATCGAAGAGCGCGCGGTGACCAGCCTCACCGGCTTCGTTGGCGTTGACCCATGACGATCCGCACACCTCGTGCCACCGCAGGCTTCACGCTACTCGAATTGCTGATTGCCATCGCGCTGTTCGCGCTGTTGGGCTTGGCCACCTACCGCATGCTCGAAGCGGTGATGCGCAGCGATGAGGTGGTGCGGGCGCAGGAAGTGCAGCTGCGCGAACTCGGTCGCGCGATGTGGAGTTTGGAACGCGACCTCATTCAGGCCATGCCACGACCGGTGCGCGACGGCTATGGCGACGAGCAGAACGCGTTCATCGGCCAGATGGCCGGCGCCGCAGACGGCGTGTCGCTGGAGCTGACCCGCAGCGGCTGGCGAAACCCCACCGGTATGCGTCGGGCCAACCTGCAGCGGGTACGCTGGCGGCTGGTTGGCGACACGCTGGAGCGGGTCTATTGGGTGGTGCTCGATCGCGACGTGGACAGCGAACCACGGGTGCAGCCTGTGCTCGACAATGTGTTGGCGCTGCGGCTGCGCTATCTGGATGCGGAGAACACCTGGCACGAGGAATGGCCGCCGTTCGAATTCGGTCGCGGTGACCCGGCTGAGCAAGCGCGGCGGCTGCCGCTCGCCGTGGAGGTCTCCATTGACCATCAGCGTTACGGCACCATCACCCGCCTGCTGCGGTTGCCGGATGGCCCGACGCCGGCTCCGCAATTCATCCAGCCCGACTCCCAGGGCGTACCGGAGCCCGGCGGCGTGGGAGAGATGCAATGAAGGCCCAGCGCGGCGTCGCGCTCATCACCGTGCTGCTGGTGGTCGCTATCGTTACGGTGATTTGCGCCGGGATGATTGCGCGTCAGCAGCTGTCCATCCGTGGCACCGGCAACCAGCTGCAGGCGCGCCAGGCCTGGCACTACGCGCTGGGTGGGGAGGCATTGGCGCAAACCATGCTGCGCCGTGATCAGCAACTGTCCGGCCAGGGCACAGGGCAACCGGCGGTGGATCATCTGCTGGAGCCCTGGGCGCTGCCGCAACCAGCGTACGATCTTGACGAGGGTCAGGGGCAGGTCCAGGTACGAATCGAGGACCTGGCCGGGCGTTTCAATCTCAACAGCCTGGTGCAGGAACAACAGCCCAACGCGGCAGCGCTCGCACAGTTTCGCCGGCTGCTGCTGCGCCTGCAGATCACCGAGCCTTATGCCGAACGGCTGGTGGACTGGATCGACAGCGATCAGCAGCCCAGCGGCGAATTCGGCGCGGAGGACAACGCCTACCTGCTGCTTGATCCGCCGTATCGCACCGCGGGCAGACGGCTGGAGGATCTCTCTGAACTGCGCCTGCTGCTCGGCATGCGCGATGAAGACTTTCAGCGTCTGGCGCCCTATGTCAGTGTGCTGCCAGCGGATACACCGCTGAACGTCAACACGGCCAGTGCCATGGTGCTGTCGAGCCTTGCCGACAGCCTCAGCCCCAGCGCCGCCGAATCGCTGGTGAAGGCACGACAATCTGCCCCGTTCCGTGACACGGCCAGTTTCATGGCGCAACCAGCGCTCAGCGGTGTCCAACTTCAAACCACCAACATCGCTGTGACCAGTCAATTCTTCCAGGCCATCAGCGAGGTGCGCCTGGCGGACCGCCGTCTGGCACTGGTGAGTCAGCTGCGACGTGAGGACGACGGTGATGTTCGCGTGCTGCAGCGCAACCTGGGACAGCCGCCACGGCTGCCCCGACCAACCAATGACGGAGATCGATAGCCGATGGACTGCCTGTTTCTGCCCGCTGATTGCGGTTCCCGGATCGA
The DNA here is from genome assembly GCF_050269105.1 of Pseudomonas sp. NPDC077408. NCBI lineage: Bacteria > Pseudomonadati > Pseudomonadota > Gammaproteobacteria > Pseudomonadales > Pseudomonadaceae > Pseudomonas > Pseudomonas sp. NPDC077408. The sequence goes on along the minus strand of NZ_JBNNHS010000008.1, from coordinate 42,097 downwards.
CAGCGATACGCGCGTCTACTGGCTGCCGGGTGAAGGGGATGACGGCTGGATGCCGTTGGCAAACGTCATCGAACGGGCGCCAGCGGCTGTGACTCTAGTGCTGCCAGCTGAAGTCTGCAGCTCGTTCGCGGTCAACCTGCCGACGCGCAAGGCGCGCTGGGTCAATCAGGCACTGGCCTATGCCGTGGAGGAACTGCTCGCCGAAAACGTCGATGACCTGCACCTGACCCATGGCGATGCGCTGGAAGACGGGCGGCGTCGGGTCATCGCCATTCGCCGGCAGCTGCTGGCCGACTGGCTGGAGGATCTGCAGGCGCTTGGCCTGACCCACGTTGCGATTCATGTCGATGCCGACTTGTTGCCGCGCGACGGTACACAGCTACTGTTCATCGACGGTCGTGCGCTGCTCGGAGGCAAGCCGGAAGCGCGGCTGGCGTTCGAGAGTGCCCAGTGGCCGCACCTGGCTGGTCAGTGCCCTGCGCCGCATCACGGACATGGCACGCTGGAAGCAGCGCCCTCACCGCTGGACGACTACCAGCAGCTGGACGAGCCCTATCGTTTCCTGGCATCGGGGCGCGCTGCTGCGCTCAATCTGGCGCAGGGCGATTTCGCCATTCACGCCGCGGGTAGCGGGCTGGGTCAATGGAAGCCGGTCATGATCGTGCTGGCGCTGGTGTTGGCAGTGCAACTGGTGTTCAACCTGGTCCAGGCCTGGACGCTGGAAAACCAGGCCGAGCAGTATGCAGAGGGAAGTCGGGCGCTCTACACCGAGCTGTTTCCCGAGGACCGACGCATCGTCAATCTGCGTGCTCAGTTCGACGACCATATCAGCCAGAACGCCGGTGCTTCGGCAGAGTTCATGCGCTTGTTGAATGAGGTGGCGCTGGCATTGGCTGAGGGTATTCCGGTGTCGATCGGGCAGCTTGATTTCAACCAGGCCCGAGGTGATCTTGCCCTGCAGGTGCGTGCCAGCGATTTCGCTGCGCTCGAGCAGCTGCGACAGCGACTTGGGCAAACCGGGGAGAGCGTCCAGTTGGGGTCGGCCAGTCGTGACGGCGATGCCGTCAGCGCGCGTGTGGTGATCGGAGGCCGAGGATGAATTTGAGACAACAGATGCGCGTGCGCCTGGCCGAGTCGCCCCTGTGGCTGCGCTGGCAACGGCTGCAACCCCGCGAGCGCCTGTCGCTTACCTTGCTTGGCGCCTTTTTGCTGGTGGTGCTGTTCTACGTTCTGCTCTGGGCGCCTGCGCAGCAGCGCGTGCGGGACGCGCAAGCGTACTTCCAGCAGGAGCGTGAGCTGCATGCCTATCTCGAGCAAAACACCGAGTTGGCGCGACAGATGTCGCGTAGCAACCCGGTTTCGCTGGCACCGGATCAGTTGCAAGGGCTGGTAACGCAAAGTGCGCAGCAGAGCGGCCTGATCATCGAGAGCTTCGATTTCGGCAATGACGGTAGCCTGCAGGTAACTCTACCCAGTGCGTCCTATGGGGCGTTGTTGCGCTGGTTCGACGAGCTTCAGGCCGCAGGTGCGAGCCTCGCTGAGGTCAGCATCAGTCAGGTCGGAGAGGGGCTGGTTGATGCGCGCGTAAGTTTTCGTGCAGAGGGCTAGACCGTTGCACAACGGAAGGGGGCAGGGCTCGGTGGCCAGCAGCGCCGCGTAGGCGCTGCTGGTCAAGGCTCACGGCGCAGGATGGATCTGCATCGCCAGGGCGCGTAGCGCGGCTTCGGCCTCAAGCACCTTGTTCAACACCTCGTTGGCCTTCTCACGGCTCAGCCCAAGGCGATCGAAAAGATCCTGTGGGATCTCGCTGTAGGGGCCGGAGCCGATGCCACGGTTACGCAGCAGGCGGACCGCCAGGCAGACGAGGTTGGCATGCCCGGCATGCTCGCCCTGATAGTGCGGGTCATGCTGGAAGCGCAGTGCCGTCGACAGCTCGTCAGGCATCCCCCAGTAGCGCATCAGCCAGGCCCCGATCTGCTCACGGGTAATGCCCAGCAGGTGCTGTTCGATCACGCTGTGACTCAGATGCGGATTGACCTCCAGGTGTCGACAAATCAGCGAAAAATGCGGCGGAAAGACATGCGCGAGCACCAGGTAGCCGAAGTTGTGCAATAACCCGGCAAGATAGCTGATGCCTGCCTCGGGCCGCTGGGTGCGCGGAATGGCGCGGTTCAGCCCCTCGATCACCGCCGCGGTATAGATCGACTGCTGCCAGTAAGGTGTGGCCTGCTGCGGCTGATCCTTGGGCAGGCTCAGGCTCTTGCCCAGCGCCAGGCCGAGCGCCAGGTTGATCACCAGGTCGAAACCGAGCACCCGCACGATGGCATCTTCCACCGAGCGGATCTTGCCGGGCGCGGCGTAGTAGGGCGAAGCGGCCCAGCTGACCACTTGGGCGGCCAGCGCCGGGTCGGTTTCGACCACGCCGGTGATATCGTCCACTGTGGCGTCAGGGTCGACACGTAGCTTGATGATTTTCTGCGCCGTCTGTGCCAGCGGAGGAATCTCGATGGTTTCCTCCAGCCGCTTCTGAATGCGCCGGGCGGTGAAGCTTTGCACCGCCTTGGTGATTTCCGCGCGGTCCTCTTCGGGACGGTCGAGGTTCGGCTGGATGGTACTCAACGGAACGGCGAACTGACCGGCGCTGGCTTTGCTGAGCAGTTGCTTGAAATCCTGGCTCGCCAGCGCCAGCAGCAAGCCGGGCTGACCGGATTCGATGAACAACTCCGGCTGTTGCAGCAGCCGGTCCTCGTACAGGCAGGGTGAGCTGGTCAGCGGCGGCAGGCCGGGCAGAACCTTCAGGTCATGCTTGGACAACATTCGAGTGAGCCGCTCGGGCTTTACCGCCACCAACTGGCGCCCGGTCAGTTCAACCAGACGTGGCAGGTCGAGCAAATGGTCGCTGGGATAGAGCACCAGCAGCGCGCCGATGGCATCGTCGACCAGAATGGCCTGCACGCGCCGGGCCGGATCAAGATCCGGTAGGTCCTCGCAGGCGCGGTAAGGCAGCGCCAGCTTGTCCAGCAGCTGAACGATCATGGGTGGGAGCGTAATGTTGTTTTTGGTTTCAGCAGCCGAATTCATGGAAAGTCCGTCTTTATTCCCGATCGGCGCAGTATAGCCTTAGCTTTAGTGCGGTTTGGGTTTGCCGACGAGCGTCAAACCTGCCCGTACTGCTGGCCGTGACGCAGCCAGCGCTCTAGCAAGGGGCTTACGTGCTGTGGCCAGCGTTCCAACAATGCATGCGCTGCATCGCGCACGGCAGGCAGCAAATCGGCATCGCGCATCAAATCGGCGACCTTGAACTGCAGCAGACCGGTCTGTCGAGTGCCGAGCATTTCGCCGGGGCCGCGCAGTTCCAGATCCTTTTCGGCAATGATGAAGCCGTCGCAGGTCTCGCGCATGATCGCCAAACGTTCACGGCCGATCTGAGACAGCGGCGGGTGGTAGAGCAGCACGCAATGGCTGGCAGCACTGCCGCGACCGACCCGTCCGCGCAGCTGGTGCAGTTGTGCGAGCCCGAGGCGCTCGGGGTTCTCGATGATCATCAGGCTCGAGTTGGGCACGTCGACCCCCACCTCGATCACTGTAGTGGCAACCAACAGTTGCAGGCGGCCTTCCTTGAACTCGGCCATCACCGCCGCTTTTTCGGCGGGCTTCATGCGGCCATGGATCAGCCCGACATTCAGTCCGCCAAGCGCGGCGGAGAGGTCTTCGAAGGTGGTTTCCGCCGCCTGACAGGTCAGCTCTTCGGACTCCTCGATCAGGGTGCAGACCCAGTAGGCCTGGCGGCCTTCGTTACAGGCCGAGCGCACCCGCTCGATAACCTCCAGGCGGCGGCTGTCGGCCACCAGTACGGTGTTGACCGGCGTACGACCGGGCGGCAGCTCGTCGAGGATCGAAGTGTCTAGATCGGCGTAGGCGCTCATGGCCAACGTCCGCGGGATCGGCGTGGCGGTCATGATCAGCTGGTGCGGGCAGAGTCGACCCTCGACGCCCTTGCGGCGCAGTGCCAGGCGCTGCTGCACGCCGAACCGGTGTTGCTCGTCGATGATCACCAGCGCGAGCCTGCTGAACCGAACCTCATCCTGAAACAGCGCGTGAGTGCCGACCACCATTGGGCAGCCTGAGGCGATGCGTTCGAGTGCCGTGGCTCGTGCCTTGCCCTTGAGTTTGCCGGCCAGCCAAGCGACTTCGATGCCCAGCGGCTCCAGCCATTTGCAGAAGGTGATGAAGTGCTGTTCGGCGAGGATCTCGGTAGGCGCCATCAAGGCCACCTGATAGCCCGCCTCCAAGGCTTGCAAGGCGGCAAGGGCGGCAACCACGGTCTTGCCGGCGCCGACGTCGCCTTGCACCAGGCGCAGCATGGGTTCGTCCTGAGCGAGGTCATAGGCGATCTCGGCACCCACGCGGTGCTGGGCGCCGGTGGGCTGAAAGCCGAGATTCTGCAGGTAACGCTGCGGCAGCTCGCGCGCCGCCGGCAACGGCGGTGCGTGCTGAGCGCGGCTGCTTTCGCGCAGGCGCTGCATGGAAAGCTGATGCGTCAGCAGTTCTTCGAAGGCCAGACGATGCTGCGCCCAATGACGGCCTTCAGCGAGCTCTTCCAGATCGGCATCCGGCGGCGGGCGGTGCAGGTAGCGGATCGCTTCGTCCAGCTTGGCCAGCCGATAGTCGCGGGTCAGCTCGTCGGGCAGCCAATCGGGCAGGCTGTGCGGGCCGAGCCGCGCCAGCGCCTGTGCGGTCAGCTGGCGCAGCCGCTGCTGCGTCAGGCCTTCGGTGGTTGGGTAGATCGGCGTCAGAGTCTGTTCGACGGCCACCGGCTCGTTGTCATTCAGTGCGCGGTATTCGGGATGATAGATCTCCAGCCCCGACGCGCCCGGGCGTGCTTCGCCATAACAACGCACCTGGGTGCCGCGCTTGAGCGCCTCTTTCTGGGCCTGGCTGAAATGGTAGAAGCGCAGGCTCAGACTGCCGCTGCCGTCATGCAGGCGAACCAGCAGGCTGCGGCGTCGGCCCATCACCACGTCGGCGCCGGTAACGGTGCCTTCGACGACCGCATCCTGACCGGGGCGCAGGGCACCGATCGGCACGATGCGGGTACGGTCCTGGTAACGCAATGGCAGATGGAACAGCAGGTCCTGCAAGGTTTCCAGGCCAACCTTGGCGAGCTTTTCGGCCAGCGCCGCGCCGACGCCTTTTATCGCGGTCACCGGGACCGCAGCCAGCTCGCTCATGGCTTCAGGCTTTGTCGGCGGGCGGTTTTGCAACCGAGCACAGGCGGATGGAGTCGGCCAGCACTTCGATGGCCTTCGGCCGTGGGAAGCTGGCGCGCCAGGCAATGGCCACGGTGCGGAACGGCACGGGTGGCGTCAGCGGGCGGATGTCCAGCACACCGGGGGAGTAATGGTGACTGTCCACCGCCGACAGCGGCAGGATGGATACGCCAAGGCCGGAAGCGACCATGTGGCGGATGGTTTCCAGTGACGAGGATTCCACCGTGGTGTGGCTCGGCGCCTCACCCTTGCGCGTGGTAGGGCAAGCTTCGAGCACCTGATCGCGGAAGCAGTGGCCTTCGCCCAACAGCAGCAGGCTCTTGTCGTTGAGCATCTCGCTGTCGATGGTTTCCTTCTTCGTCCAGGGATGCCCGGCGGGCATCAGCACATAGAAGGGCTCGTCATACAGCGGCAGGGTCAGAACGTCAGCTTCTTGGAACGGCAGCGCGATGATGATCGCGTCCAGCTCGCCGGTGCGCAGCTTGTCGCGCAGGATGTGGGTGAAATTCTCTTCGATGTACAACGGCATGTCCGGCGCCACGCGATGCAGCTGCGGGATCAGATGCGGGAACATGTAGGGACCGACCGTGTAGATGGCGCCGACCTTGAGCGGGGCGGCCAACTGATTCTTTCCAGCCTGGGCCAGCTCACGGATGCTCTGCGCCTGCTCCAGCACTTTCTGTGCCTGGGTGACGATGCCCTCACCGACCGGCGTCAGCCGTACCGCGCTCTTGGTCCGCTCGAATATCAGCACGCCGAGTTCGTCCTCGAGCTTTTTCACACCCACCGAGAGGGTAGGCTGGCTGACGTGGCAACGTTCGGCGGCGCGGCCGAAGTGAGATTCCTGGGCGAGCGTGACGATGTAGCGCAGTTCGGTCAGTGTCATAGCGTTATTCCATCAGAGTGCGGGCTAGCATAGCCTTTGCTCGTGTTCGAACCAACTGGCCAGCAGCCGTTCCCTTATTAAGGGATCAGCGGAAATCCTGCTGCAAGCAGTACACTCAAAAAAGGCGGGCCGAATCGGTGGTCCGCATCGGTTATGGAGCAACCGCCATGGCAACTCGACCCTCTGTAATGATCGCCGGCTGCGGCGATGTCGGTATTCGCCTCGGCCTGCAGCTGAGCCGCGCAGGTTGGACGGTGTACGGCCTGCGACGTCAGGCGGCGAGCCTGCCGGTACCGATCCTTCCGGTACGTGGCGACCTTGCCTCAAGCGAGGTGCCGCGTGGCTGGCCTAATGGCAAGCTGGACTACCTCGTATATGCCGCCTCGGCCAGCCAGCACGACGAGCCCGGTTATCGGCAGGCCTACGTTGAGGGCCTGCGCAATGCGCTTGGCTGGCTGGAGCAGCGGGGGCAACGCCCGCAGCGCGTTTTCTTTGTTTCCAGCACTGGTGTCTATGCGCAGAACGGCGGCGAGTGGATCGATGAAGCCTCGGCCACCGAGCCTACTGGTTACACCGGGCAGGTCATGCTCGAGGCCGAACAGTTGGCGCTTGAGTGCGGACTTCCAGCGACGCGGGTGCGCATGGCGGGGTTGTATGACCCGGTGCGGCCGTGGATGCAGAACCAGGTGCGCTCGGGTCTGCGGGTCGAGCGCGATCCGCCGCAGTACAGCAACCGCATCCATCGTGACGATGCGGCCGCCCTATTGGCCTGCCTGCTGCAGACCGATCTGAACGGTGGCGCTCTGGAAGATTGCTACTTGGGTGTCGACGATGACCCTGCGCCGTTGCACGAAGTGGTGGACTGGTTGCGCGAGCGACTCGGCGTGACCCAATGGGCCGAGCAGACCATGACCCGCCGTGCTGGCAGCAAACGGTGCAGCAACGCCCGAGCGCGGGCGCTTGGTTGGGTGCCGCAATACCCCAGCTATCGTAACGGATACGCCTCCATCCGCCCGGGCAAAGGCTGAGCGGCAACGAGGCCCGCGATGATGGCCGCGGCTTCTGTAGGAGCCAGGGGGACGCCCAGTCCTTGCTGGCGATCCGTATTCTGCTGTTGCACCGGAGCCGCGCCAGCCCCTGATCGCGAGCAAGCTCACTCCTACGAAAAGCGCTATGCAGGCCCGCGATGACCGCCGCAGCTCCTACGAAAAGCGCTGTGCCCGGCCCGCGATGGTCGCCACAGAAATGACACGAACGCGCTGTGAATAGTTGATATAACGTTTCAATTCGGCACAAACGATCACTGTTCGTCGGTGATTTCGCTTCATTGCGCCGGAACCAGGCAACTCTGCCGGCACGCTGCTTACTAAAAATCTGATAGCACGCACGCCGTACACCCTGCCGCATGGCACCAGTCGGGTCAGGAGCAGCTGCCGCAGCGCGGCGCAGAGATCAGGAAGAACCACCACGGCGGCGTTTTCGAACACCGAAGCAGGAGATTTTTCCAATGAGAGCCCTTCGCTGGCACGGCAAGCACGACATTCGCTGCGACAACCACGTACCTGATCCGTCGATAGAAGACCCCCGCGACGCCATCATCAAAGTGTCGTCCTGTGCCATCTGCGGCTCCGACCTGCACCTCTACGACGGCTTCATGCCCGGCATGCAGCACGGCGACATCATGGGCCATGAGTTCATGGGCGAAGTGATGGAGGTCGGCTCGGCGAACAAGAAGCTCAAGGTCGGCGACCGTGTAGTGGTGCCCTTCACCATCGTCTGCGGTGAGTGTGATCAGTGCCGGCGCGGCAATTTCTCCGTCTGCGAGCGCACCAACCGCAACAAGGACGTGGCCGATAAGGTATTCGGCCACACCACCGCCGGCCTCTATGGCTACACACACCTCACCGGTGGCTATGCCGGCGGCCAGGCCGAATTCGTCCGTGTGCCCTATGCCGACGTCGGCCCCGTCGTGGTGCCGGATGGCATGACCGACGAACAGGTGCTGTTCCTCGGCGACATCCTGCCCACCGGCTGGCAGGCCGCGGCTCAGTGCGATATCCAGCCCACCGATACCGTGGCCGTCTGGGGTGCAGGTCCGGTCGGCCAGTTCGCCATCCGCAGCGCGATCATGATGGGTGCCGAGCAGGTCATCTGCATCGACAACGTGCCTGAGCGGCTGTCTATGGCCCGCGCCGGTGGCGCCATCACCATCAACTTCGACGAAGAAAGCGTACTCGAACGCCTCAAGGAACTGACCCGCGGCAAGGGCCCGGAAAAGTGCATCGACTCGGTGGGCATGGAGGCCCATGCCGCGCGTTCCATCGACTCCATGTACGACCGCGCGAAGCAGGCGCTGATGATGGAAACCGACCGTCCTCACGTGCTGCGCGAGATGATCTATGTCTGCCGGCCGGGCGGCATTATCTCGATACCAGGCGTCTATGGCGGATTGGTCGACAAGATTCCGTTTGGCGCGGCGATGAACAAAGCGCTGACCTTCCGTATGGGCCAGACCCACGTCAACCGCTGGACCGATGATCTGCTCAAGCGAATTCAGGAAGGGCAGATCGACCCCAGCTTCGTCATTACCCACAGCGTCAGCCTCGAGCAGGGTCCGGAGATGTACAAGACCTTCCGCGACAAGCATGACGGCTGTATCAAGGTCGTTCTCAAACCCTGAGGGCCGGGCCTCGCGTCTCGCTAGCGGGACGTGGTCGGCTGTTTCTCCCAGCCCCGAGGAGGGACTGATTCATGAGCGTTCCACATCGTGTCACCCATACCAACCACTCCGCCCGTACGCTGGCCCGTGGCCTCGGCTGGTTCAGCATCGGGCTGGGCCTGGCCGAAGTGCTGATGCCCGGCAAACTGGCGCGCTTTCTCGGCGTGCCCGGCAACGAAGGACTAATTCGCGCCTGTGGCGCGCGGGAAATCGCCACTGGCGTCGGGCTATTGCTGAGTGATGATCCCAAACCCTGGATATACGGCCGCATCGGCGGCGATGCGCTGGACCTTGTCGGCCTGGGCTTGAGCATCGAGAAGGGCACCGAGCAGGCCAACGCTGCCATCGCAGCGGGCGCTGTGGCCGGCATCACTGCGCTGGACATCTCCTGTGCAAAGGGGCTGGCGAGCGAAGGCCAGTTGGTGACGGAATGGGATTACAGCGACCGCAGCGGCTTCCCGCAGGGTGCGGATGCCATGCGTGGCCGAGTCGAAGCGGAGTTTGCCGCGGGGCGTGCCGAGCCAAATGGGTACCCCGTGTCGACTCTGTTGCATTAGATGAGCGTGCTCGACGGCAGCTGATTTGGTGAGGTTGGGTGTGTGGGTTGGGCGTTTCGCTTTCACGGCAATTGCTGGCTTTTGCGGGCTTGGCTTCGCCCTGCTGGGCGACTCACTTTTTGCAGTCGCCGGAAGGCCGGCCCGAAAAAAGTGAGCAAAAATGCTTGCCCGCCATCCGGCCCTGGCTGCGGTGACGTTCCAGGGCCCGCCGCGAAGGGCCATTCATGGCTGGGCACCTCCGAGCAGTAATGGCTCTCGCGGCATTCATGCCGCTCAACCCCTACGTGCCGCCTGCCTTCAGGCCTCCTGAAAGGGAGGACGGTGTCGTCTGCCAGGCCGTGCGCTAATAAGCGAAGCAAAACCGGCCACCACCAAGCTCCCAACCCACTGGTCCATCGGCGTGAAAGCGAAACGCCCAGCCAACCCCGTTTGCAAGTCGAGTGACAATCCGCCTCCAGGCATGCGATGAGCCATTTTTTGCTAAGGTCCGCAGCCGGCCCCTACCACCATCCTATGGTGGCCACCACACAATGAGAGTCCATGTCCGCCGTCGTTAACATCGTCCTCCCGGTCTTCGCTCTGATCCTGCTGGGTTTCATCTGTCGCCGTACCGGGCGTATGGGGCCGACGGGCGCCTCCGAGCTGAACCGATTCGTGGTCTGGCTGGGGTTGCCAGCGCTGCTGTTCAGCGTCGTCGCCAATTCCACCTGGGAGCAGCTTTGGCAGCCAGGCTTCATCACGGCGTTCTCGGTGGGCTGCCTCGGTGTGTTCGGCTTCACGCTTGGCTATCGACTACTACAAAAGCAGCCGCTGGCCGATGCCAGTCTCGATGCGCTCGGCGCGTCCTATGCCAATACCGGCTACATCGGCATTCCGCTGTGCATGTTGGTGCTGGGCGACGAAGCGCTGCAGCCAGCCATGGTGGCGTCGATCATCGTCGTCTGTGTGCTGTTCGCCATTGCGCTGGCCTGCGTGGAAACCGGCTTGCACGCCGGTCAGGGCTTCAACCAGACGTTGCGAAAAGTCAGTGTTGCGCTGCTGCGTAATCCGCTGGTGGTGGCGCCACTGCTGGGTGGGGTATGGGCGGCGAGCGGTTTGGATCTGCCGGTGCCGGTGGCGACGCTGCTGAAGTTGCTAGGTGCGGCGGCGGCACCTTGCGCATTGGTCTCGCTGGGGTTGTTCCTGGCGCAACCGCAGCCGGGTGGCACGGTGAGTGGTGTCTGGCCGTTGGTCACGCTGAAGCTGGTAGTCCAGCCGCTGATCACCTGGTATCTGGCCTTTCAGGTGTTCGAGCTGCCGCCGCTATGGGCGTATTCGGCGCTCTTGCTCAGCGCACTACCCACCGGCACCGGGCCTTACATGCTCGCTGAGTTCTACGGACGCGAGGCGTCGCGAGTGTCGCGTGTGGTGTTGCTGTCGACACTCGGCTCGCTGATCACATTGTCGGCCTGCCTGGTGCTGCTGCCCATATAAAGGTCCTGGTACCCGTGGATAGGCCTGTGGCGTTATCCACCCTACGTCAGGGCCGGTCGTAGGGTGGAAAACCGCGAAGCGTTTTCCACGCGGTAACGTTCAGCCCGCCGATCGGGTGACTTCCAGCACCACCGCCGCAATCCGGTCGCATTCGGTATAGGCGCCGTCGAGCAGCTCTTCACCGAAGACATCGGGATCGACTTCTCGATATCGCCATTCCAGCCCGTGACCTTCAAGACGCTGCTCGATTTCGCGGCGGAACGGGTCCTGATTGCCCTTCATCGCTACGCCGGTATAGAGCAGCAAGGTGCCGCACGGGGCGAGACGCGCCAGTGCGCTGTCGAAAATCGCCAGGGAAAGCCCGGCCCCCAAGGGTCCACCACCGTGGCGATAGGCGCGCTCGTCCGGATCGACCAGATAGGGCGGGTTGGCCAGGATCAGGTCGAACTGACCGTCTATGTCATTGAGCAGATCGCTATGGTGGGCCTTCAGGTTGTCGGCCTCGGCCAAGGCCGCGTTGATGCGGGTCATGCGCAGCGCGGCCGGGTTGATGTCCACCGCCAGCACCTCGGCCTGTGGCCGTGCCAGTGCCGTCAGGATGGCCCCTGCACCGGAGCCGCATCCGATGTCCACGGCACGCCCGATATGACCTTTGTGATTGTTCAGGTGGGCCAGGATTGCATTGGCGAACCGGTAGGTATCTGGGCCGAAAAACACGGCGTCTGGCGCGTCGGTGGGGTAGGCCGAGTGCACGAACAATTGGCCGTCGAGGCTCGACATCCGCACCCGGCTACGCCAGCGTGAGTCGCTGGGGGCGAGCACGCCAGCTTGATCCATCAGACTGAAAATTGCCGGCGGCAGCAGCTCATGCTGGAACGGCCGGCTCCAGCCGAACACACCTTCCAAATCTCTAGCCAGCTGGTTTTCCACCCGCGCGTTGACCCGCTCGTGCGTCAGCGGCGTGGGGGTGATGAAGTGATAGCCGCGCTCGCGCAGCGCCTGGGCCAGGTGCAGCAGCGCGCGGTCCTGGGCAGTTTCCGTGGTCATGTCAGATTCCCTGGCGAGTTCGCCTCAATTGAACAATCCGGTGAAGATGCGGGTGGCCAGCAGCCCGGCCGCGCTGTGATGGCGCGTCGGTGCCAACAGCGGCAGCAAGTGGCGCATGCGTGCTTCACGTGTGGGCAGCTGGGTCAGTTGCTGCTCAAGCAGCAAGGCTTCCTGATCGAAGTCGCTGACGTGCTGGCCCTGCTGCACCAGCGCCGGCTTTGCCGGCCGCTCGGTAGACGTCCGTCGACGGCTGCTGAACGGCACCTGGCGTTGTGCAAGCGACGGGTGCGGCTTGCCACGGGTGGGCGTCTGCTCAGCCAGCCAGTCGCCAGCGATCCAGTCGTGAATCAGTTGCTGCTCGTGGGCGCTGAATACGCCGAACATCGGGCCCTGTTCGCCGGTAATCAGCTGCCAGAATCGGCTGTTTTGCGGGTCTTCGTGGCGCTTGATCCAGCTGCGGCGCTGCAGGGTCTCGATGAATTGCGGGATCTGTTCCGGCTCGGCCAGCCATTGGTTCACGGTACGCCCATCGAAGCGGCAGTAGTCCGAATGCACGAACTGGCCGACGCCGGCCTTCTTCTCCAGCACGCGCATCACTTCCTGCTCCGGGTCGAAACCGCCAATCACCGAAAGCGTGCTTGCACCCAGATCATTCAGGCGATAGCCGTTCATGACTCGTCGGTAGAATTCTTCGCTGTCGCCCACCTGCGGCCAGGCCGCAAGCAAGCCTTGAATGGCCTTCTTCGCATGGCCGTTGTCGGCGTTGTCGACCGTCACGTGCAAGGTGAAGTAATAGGGGTCGATGCCCAGCTCGGTGAGCTCATAGGAGCTGATCAAGAGGTGCAGCGGGAGTTGTTCATAGCCGAGGTTGAAACCGATCACCTCAGGCAGGAACTGCTCGGCGTGCTCGGCCAGCGCCAGCTGGATGGCCCCCTGAACGAAGTTGTCGTCATCCAGCGTCTGCCAGTCGTCACAGCCCTGGCTGGCGAGCAGCTTGCGGTAAAGCACCACGTGGTTCTTTTCCGGCTGACCTTCGCCCAGCTCCTCGAGATAGGTCTGAATCAGCGAAGTGAAGCGCGCATCGTCCCAGCGCTGCAGCAGGCCATAGAGCCAGGCGCCATCGACCAGTTTGGTCGGCGCTACACCGCGCAGAAAGTGCAGCGCATGAGCCTTGCTGGTGAAGTAGCGGCGTGGCGCGCCGGCGCGTCGTTCGTCAAGGTAGGCCTGATATTGCCCGCCGATCTTTGCCGTGTGCGCCTCCAGCCAATCCCCAAGCCCGGCTGGGTCTGGCGGCAGGTCGCAGGGCAGCGCTGAGGCTTCGTCCAGCTGTGCATTGAGGTAGTCGGCGGCGCGATTGCGCACGGCTGCGTCATCCGGGGCGTCGAGCAGGGCGAAGTAAAGCGCCCTGGAAGGCGCTGCCACCTCACAGGTCACTGGCGTGGTGTCGACGGGCAGGCTTCGAGTCAGTTGCATAGATTCACACGGTGGCAGTGGGGAACCCCCAGATGATTTTTTGGCCGTCGCTATGCCGGATTAGTTCAGCGCGCCTGCCGAATGGCCGGCCATCTCGGCAGATTTGCATGCAACTTCTGCGATCGCGCGTCTTCCTAACCTATAGAGATGCCGAGCGGTGTCCGAATGAGCAACCAGACGGAGGTCACCATGAATCAATCCGAACGCGGCAAGGAAAACCTGGAAACGATCAACGATCGCAACGATGAGCGCATCGACCAGGCGGGCAGGACCACCAATGGCGAAGCCGCTGGCGGTGATCGTGACGACGTCCCAGGCGGCGCCTACAACGTCCCGCCGGGCATGGCCGATGAGGTCAGCGATGAAGAGGCGTTGAAGCGCAACAAGCAGAATCGCCCCGAGCGCTAGCCAGGGTTGCGGAGCGGAGCCGTGGCCCCGCTCCGCTAGCTGTAAAAAATAATTGGCTGATCCCTTAATTTTCGTTGTGTTTCGGTCGCTTGCAGCCTTTAAGCACGCCGCCACCGTTATGCCTGGGAGGACGATCCCGGCCGTTTCGCAGCGGAACAAAGGACTGCCAGAGCCTCGCCATGCGCCAACACAGCCGACTCACCTTCCGCCATCTCAGCCGTATCCAGGTCACCAATCGTCTCAGCGGCGACCCTATGGGTTATGTGGCTGACCTGTCGAAAGGCGGGTTGCGCCTGGTCGCCAAGCAGCCATTGGGCGTGAACGGCTGCTATGAGATGTGCCTGCACGTGCCGACCGTGGGTGATCGAACCCGTGAAGTGCAGATCGTGGTGCTCTGCCAGTGGGTGCGCAAGGATTCCCGCCGCGACAGTTTCGAAATGGGCTTCTCCCTGGATCGCCCGAGTGAGGAATACACCCGGTTGATTGGCGAACTGATGCCCAAGCGGCGCGATTAGCGATTCACCACCTTGGCCGGCAGCGCGATCACCAGCAGCGAGCCGAGCACCAGACACGCTGCGAAGAACCACAACGCCGCACCGCTTTCCCCGGTGAGGTCGAGCGTGACGCCAATCAGCGTATTGCTGACCAGCCCGGCGATGTTCGCCAAGGAGCAGGCCAGGGCGAAGCCGGTTGCTGCCGCGGTGCCGGTGAGAAAGGTCGCCGGCAGGCTGAAAAATACCGGAACCGCACCGATGATTGCCGCCTGGGCAATGGAGAACAGCAGCACCGTCATGATCACGTTGTCGGTGAACGCGGTGCTGGTTGCCATGGCGACGGCGCCGATCCAGAACGGCAGGATGATGTGCCAGCGGCGCTCGCGGAAGCGGTCGGAGCTGGCGCCCAGCACAAGCATGCCGAGCACCGCGGCGATGCTGGGCACGGCGGTCAGCAGGCCGATCTCCGACACATCACTGACGCCGGCGTTGCGGATGAAGGTCGGCATCCAGAAGCCGAGCGCATAGGCGCTCAGCAAGATCGCGAAATCGATGCCGCCGAGCATCCACACCTTGAGGTTGCAGAAGCCCTGGCGAAAGGTCTCGCCACTGGCCGGGCTCTGCGCTTCATCGAGGGTCAGGTCGCGCAGCACCTGGCCCTGCTCGTTGATATCCAGCCAGTCGGCGCGTTTCGGGCCGTCGGGCAGTACGCGTAGCGCCATCAGCCCGAGCAGCACGCTGGGAATGCCTTCGAGCAGGAACAGCCATTGCCAGCCACGCAGGCCCTGTACCTGATCGAATGCACCGAGAATCCAGCCGGACAAGGGCGCGCCGATCACGCTCGACAGTGGCAGGCCGATCATGAACAGCGCGATGATCCGCCCTCGGCGATAGGTCGGGAACCACAACGTCAGGTAATAGAGCACGCCCGGCAGGAAGCCCGCCTCGGCGACGCCCAGCAGCAGGCGCACCACGTAGAACTGCGCCGGTGTGGTGACCAGCATGGTGCAGGCCGACAGCACGCCCCAGGTGATCATGATCCGCGCAATCCAGACCCGTGCGCCGACACGCTTGAGGATCAGGTTGCTGGGCACTTCGAAGAGGATGTAACCGACGAAGAACAGGCCCGCACCCAGGCCGAAGGCCGCTTCGCTGAGCTGCAGCTGCTCGGCCATCTGCAACTTGGCGAAGCCGACGTTGATGCGGTCCAGATAGGCGGCCAGGTAGCAGAAGCACAGAAACGGAATCAGCCGCCAGGCGATCTTTCGATAAAGACGCGGGTTGTTCGGCTCGCCGCTAAGGGCGTGAGCGTCTGGCGCGGGCGCCTGAGGCATCGGTCGTCTCCGTGTTGGTTAGGTGTCGAAGCAAGCCCGGCATGTTAATGGAGCCGGGCTGTCGAGTCAGAACCTCTGACCCAAGGCGCGCGGCGGAATGTTCCTCGTTGCCTCTGCCGTGATGACAGGCGGACATAGCGTGACTGAACACAGGGCTGAGCCCGCGCGAACTCAGCCCCTTTGTACCTGTCGCACCTGTTCGACCGGTGCTCTTAGGTGCGCCTGAAATTGTCCGGCAACTCGCAACCCAACGGAGACAGGCATGACTTCACAGTGGATCGACATTCCCGCGCAAGACGGCAAGACCTTCAAGGGCTACCTGGCGCTTCCGCCGGCCGGCCATGGCCCGGGCATCGTGCTGATTCAGGAAATCTTCGGTGTCAACGAACACATCCAGTCGGTCGCCGACCAGTACGCGTCCGATGGCTACGTTGTAGTGGCCCCGGACCTGTTCTGGCGCAGCGAACCGGGTGTCCAGCTCGGTTATGGCGAGGAGGACTGGGAGCAGGCGTTCTCGCTGATGCAGGCGCTGGATTTCGATCTGGCGATCGACGATCTACGGCGCAGCGTCGAGCTGCTTCGTGATCGCGACGAGTGCAATGGTCGCGTGGCCTCGGTGGGCTATTGCATGGGCGGCGTGCTGTCGTTTCTGAGCGCGGCCAATGCGGGCGTCGATGCAGCGGTCTGCTACTACCCCGGCAGCATCGAGAAACGCCTTGACCAGGCCGAGCGGATCACCTGCCCGACGCTGTTCCACTTCGCCGAAGAAGACGACCACATTGACTCCGACGCGGTAGCCGCCGTGCAGGAAAAGATGGCCCAGGTCGGTCAAGCGCAGATCGAGACCTATCCGGGCGTCGACCACGGCTTCAACTGCTGGGCACGGCCCATGTACAACCAGAACGCTGCGGCGCTGGCCCATGGGCGGAGCTTGGTGTTCCTGGCCGAGAATCTCTGAGCAATCCAGACGGCCCGTGTTTGCTCGGAGGGCTGTAGGCATACGCTCTGCTGGCAGTCTGCAGCCACGCAGGGCCCTTGATCGCGACCAAGGTCGCTCCTACAAAGGTGGCTCGCTCGGGGCGAACGGTTGCGCCGTTCCACACCTGTAGGAGCCAGCTTGCTGGCGATCCTTGGTCTGCGTGCGAGTAGCCACGACGGATCCTTGATCGCGACCAAGGTCGCTCCTACAAAGGCAGCTCGCTCGGACAGTGAGCGGGACCGCCTCCCCGCACCCGTAGGAGCCAACTTGCTGGCGATCCTTGGTCTGCGTGCGAGTAGCCACGACGGATCCTTGATCGCGACCAAGGTTGCTCCTACATAAGCAGCCCGCACGGACAGTGAGCGGGATCGCCTCCCCGCACCCGTAGGAGCCAGCTTGCTGGCGATCCGTGGTCGTTCGGGCGGGCCGCTGACAGGCCGCACGAAACTGGGCGCCCTTGGCCTTCTCACGACGGGCCAAGGGCTACGGCTGTTAACCCAGCGTCCCGAGAATATTCACGCCAACCCGATCCGGAATTTCGTTCTGCGACAGCACGTGCAGGCCTGGGCTGAATACCCGCGCGTAACGCGACAACAGGGGACGCAGTTGCGGCATCACGGTAAGGATCGGCGGGTGGCCGTCCTTGCGCAGCTTTTCCTTCACCACCGGCATGCTGTTCTGCAGCTGGTTGAGCAGGCTCGGCTCCACCGGAATGTTGTCCAGGCTCACCTGACCGGCTTGCTGGGCGATCGCCAGCGCATTGAGCAACGTGTTTTCCAGCGCATTTTCCAGCACGAAAACCGCCAGTTCGCGGCGATCACCGGCGATCATCGAAACGATGCTGCGGCGCAGCGCGTAGCGCACGTCGGCAGCCAGCAGCACCGGGTCCTTGGTGGTTTCGCTGCATTCAAGCAGGGTGCTGGCGATGGTTTCGATATCGCGCAGCGGGACTTCTTCCAGTAGCAGCTGGCGGTAGACGCGCATCTGCTGGGTGTAGCTCAGGGCGTTCTTGAGGCTTTCAGCGAGCTTCGGCGCCTGCAGCGTCAAGCGCTGCATCAGGTGCTCGACGTCGTCGTGCTTGAACAGATCCGGCAGGTGCTCACGCACCACCTTGTTCAGGTGCGTGGCAACCACGCTGGCGCAATCGATGACCTGATAGCCAAGGTTCAGCGCGCGGGATTTGTCCGACGGCTGAATCCACACCACCTGCATGCGGTAGGCCGGGTCGGTGCCGAGGATGCCGTCGATCTCGCCGTACAGCTCGGGTGACGGAATCGCCATCAGGCGATCGGCATGCAGCTCGGCGCCGTCGATCTTTTCGCCATTGATGTAGATGTCATATTGCGACGCCTTGAGCCGCAAGCTGTCGCGAATCTGCACTTCGGGCAGCAGGAAGCCCAGGTGCTCCGACAGGGTCTGGCGCACGCCACGCACCCGCGCCGGCAAGGGCGCGCCGGAGGCTTCGTTGACCAGCCCGACCAGCTTGTAACCCAGCGAAATCGACAGCCGCTCGACCAGCGGAATGTCTTCCCAGGCCAGCGATTGCGCCTTTTCCTTGTCCATCGCCTGGCCGATGGCCTGGATCTCCTTGAGATCGGCCCCAGCGGCAGGCGGCTCGTGCAGCGACACCCGCCAGCCGATGAAACCGATCAGCGCCGCGAAACCGATAAACGCCAGATGCGGCATGCCCGGCACCAGGCCGAGCACGAAGAGAATGCCGGCTACGGTGTACAGCGACGCCGGGTTGGCCAGCAGCTGGCGCTGAACCTGGCTGGTGATGTCGCTGGATTCGTTGATGCGAGTGACGATGATCGCCGCTGCGGTGGACAGCAGCAGAGCCGGAATCTGCGCGACCAGGCCGTCACCGATGGTCAGCAGGGCGTACTGCTTGAAGGCTTCGCCCGCCGCCAGGTCGTGAACGAACACGCCGATGGCAAAACCACCGAAGAGGTTGATCAGCAGGATCAGGATGCCTGCGATGGCGTCACCGCGAACGAACTTCGAGGCACCATCCATCGCACCGTAGAAGTCGGCTTCCTTGGCCACTTCCTGGCGCCGGGCCTTGGCTTCTTCGTTGGTCAGCAGGCCGGCGTTGAGGTCGGCGTCGATGGCCATCTGTTTGCCGGGCAGGGCGTCCAGGGTAAAGCGCGCGGTGACCTCGGAGATCCGCTCGCCGCCCTTGGTGATCACGATGAAGTTGATCAGCATCAGGATCACGAACACCACCAGACCGACGATGAAGTTACCGCCGATCACCACCTCACCGAAGGCCTCGATCACCTTGCCCGCTGCGCCCGTGCCGCTGTGACCTTCGAGCAGCACCACCCGCGTCGAGGCGACGTTCAGGGTCAGGCGCATCAGCGTGGTGACCAGAATCACCGTCGGGAACAGCGAGAAATCCAGCGGACTCTTCGACGACACGCTGACCAGCAACACCAGAATCGACATGGCGATGTTGAAGGTAAACAGCACGTCCAGCAGCTGCGGTGGCAGCGGCAGGATGATCATCGCCAGAATCGACAGGATGATCAGCGGAATCCCAATCCGTCCGCTGCTGAAGGTCGGTGTCAGTTTCTGAATCAGGCTCATGATCGGGCTCGGTTGAACAGTTCTTCGGGAATATGAATGTCACTGGTCAGCTTGGGCTTGGCCCGGCGACCCTGCTTCCAGGCCTTAAGCTGGAGGATGTAGGTCAGCACATGGGCCACCGCGGTGTAGAGCGGCGCCGGGATCTGCTGGTTGACCTGGGTACTGAAGTAGATCGCCCGTGCCAGCGGGGGCAGCTCGACCACTTCCAGGTTGTTGGCCTGGGCCAGCTTGCGGATGTACAGCGCCGTTTCATCGACACCACGGGCGATGACGAAAGGTGTTTCGGCCTTCTTGGGGTCGTACTTGAGCGCCACGGCGTAATGCGTCGGGTTGACGATCACCACGTCGGCGTCCTTGATCACTCGGCTGATCTGCCGTTGGGCCAGTTGGCGCTGCAGCTGCTTGATCCGCGCCTTTACCTCGGGCCGGCCTTCCTGGTTCTTGTGCTCTTCCTTGCGCTCCTGCTTGGTCATGCGCATCTTTTTCAGAAAGAAGAAGCGCTGCAGCGGGATGTCGATGAACGAGAACAGCACGAATACCAGCAGCAGCGAAATCGCCAGATCGAAGGTCAGCGAAAAGGCACTGCTGATGGCATTGGTGATGTCGCTGCGCTGCAAGGCGATCAGTTTGGGCGCGGCGTAATACAGCTGGCCGACGGCGATGCCCAGCAGGGTGGTGATCTTCAGCAGCGACTTGAGCAGCTCGGTCCAGTTCTGCGCGCCCACCATCCGGCCCAGGCCGGTAATGGGGTTGAGCTTGCTGAACTGGGGGGAGAAGTTCTTCGAGGCGAACACCCAGCCGCCCGGCACCAGGGCGAAGGCGATCACCAGGATCGGCGTGACCAGCAATGGCAGCAGCACGCTGATGAACACCAGCAGGTTATGGGTGAGGATCAGCTGCAGATCATCGACGGTGATTTCGCTCTTGTGAAAGTCAATGTACGAGTAACTGAACGCCTGCTGCAGGCCGTCAAAAAAAAAGCCCAAGCTGAATTTGAGTACCAGTAGCGTGGCCAGCAGCGAGACGGTGGTGGCCACGTCCTTGGAGCGGGTCACCTGGCCATCGTCGCGACTCTTCTTGAGTTTCTGCTCGGAGGCCTCTTCGGTTTTTTCCTGGCTGCTGTTCTGCTCAGACATCGCGGCCGCTCCGCAGAATCTCGCCGATGTTGCCCAGTAGCTCGCGGGTCAGGTGCAGGTAGGCTTCCGACAGGTTTGGCAGGGTCAGGAAAATCAGGATCAGCCCGGCGATGATCGCCATCGGAAAGCCCAGAGAGAATAGGTTCATCGCTGGCGAGATGCGGTTGAGCAGGCCAAAGCAGAACTGCACCAGCGTCATGCAGAAGACGATGGGTAGCGCGATCAGCAGGGCGGCGGAAATGACCCAGCTCAGCGACATCGCGATGGTCTGCAGGCCGTCGAAATGGATGCCGCTGCCGACCGGCCAGAAAATGAAGCTCTGATAGATGATGGTCACGATCACCAGGTGGCCGTCAGTGGCGAAGAACAGCAGCGCCAGCAGGATGAAATACAGCTGATAGACGATCGAGGCCGACGACACACCGTTCATAGGATCGTTGAACACCGCCATGGACAGCCCTAGCTGGGTCGAGACGATATCGCCGATGAGGGTGAATACGGTGAACACCAGCATCAGCGCCACGCCCAGCAGCAGGCCCATGGCGATCTGCTCGAGGGCAGTGAGAATGCCTTTGAGCGACAGCGGGTCGATGGGCGCCGTTGCCGGTAGCGCCGCGGTGAGCACCACCGTCAGCGCAATGGCCAGCAGCACCCGCGCGCGGATGCTCAGTGATTTGTGGCTGAACATCGGCGCCAGGCTGAACACCGCCATGATCCGGCAGAACGGCCACCAGTAACCCAGCAGCGACTGCAGGTACTGACCGACCTGCATGATGGGTTCATTGCCCACGGCTAACCGACCAGCCGCCCGGCTTGGGTGAAGGTTTCGATGAACAGGTCGCTGAAGGTCCGGAGGATCCAGTGCCCGGCGAACACCAGCATGCCGAGGGTGATCAGCAGGCGCGGCAAGAAGCTGAGCATCTGTTCGTTGATCTGCGTGGCGGCCTGAAAAATGCTCACGAGCAAGCCGCCGAGCAGGCTCGGCACCACCAGTACGCAGACCACCAGCACGATGACGTGGATGGCGTTGGAGACGATATTGACGGCGGTGTCGGGGGTCAGCATGGGAGCACCTGGGAGGTGAGGGTGGTTGTGCCGGTTAGCGCGGCGGCATGCAAAGCGTGTGGGCTTTGGATTCGCTGAATGGTCCCCATTGGCCGGGCTGGCTGAGGCATGGGGTTCGCCCTGCTGGGCGACTCACTTTTTTCAGTTGCCAAAAAAGTAAGCAAAAACGCTTGCCCCTGCATCCGGGTCTCGCTGCGCTCGACTTCCCTCGCTCCGGTGACGTTCCAGGGGCCCGCCGCGAAGGGCCATCCCTGGCCCATCGAGGCTCTCGCGGCATCCATGCCGCTCAACCCCTTCCACGCCACCTGCGCTCGGCCTTCTGAAAGGGGCGATTCGGTGGTGTCTGTTGGGCCGTGCAGCGAAGCGGTTGTAGGAGCTAAACGTGGGGTGGGTAACGCGAAGCTTACCCACCGGTTTTCGGAAAGGTTGGGTGCAGACGACTCAAGCGCCGATCTCGGCGGAAAATGCTCCGCAGTTTTCCACCCTACGAATTCCCCACTGCTATCAGTCAATCCACCTTGGCTCGACACGGCTTCTTGCTTTTCCATTGCACGACTTGCCAGACGACGCCGAACGCCCCTTTCAGGAGGCCGAATGGAATCCGCGCGGAGGGGAGCGAGCGGCATGGATGCCGCGAGAGGACTAGGCGTCCCCGCGATAAAGGGCCATGGATGGCCCTTGTACGCCGGCCCCCGAAGCGCGGATGGAATGAGGGAAGTCGAGCGAAGCGAGACCCGGATGGAGGGGCAAGCGTTTTTGCTTACTTTTTTGGCAACTGAAAAAAGTGAGTCGCCCAGCAGGGCGAAACCTGAGGCTGGACCCACCAGCAGAGCGGCGTCGTCGTCGTTATCAGGTTGCGGCAACTCCGCCGGATCGCGAGCAAGCTCGCTCCTACGAAAAGCGACAGACCGATCAGCGGTTATGGCATAAGGAGAGCGACGACTGTTCACGGCGCCTCCTAAAACGGCTGAATACTGGTGGTCAGGGTCCCCATCAACAACGCCCACCCGTCCACCAACACAAACACCATCAGCTTGAATGGCAACGAGATCATCATCGGCGAGAGCATCATCATGCCCATCGCCATCAGCACGCTGGCGACTACCAGGTCGATTACCAGAAACGGCACGAAGATCATGAAGCCGAGCTGAAAGGCTGTTTTCAGCTCGCTGAGCACGAACGCCGGCAACAGCAGGAAGAAGTCCAGATCATCGAGGTTCTCCGGCACTTCCTCGCCTGCCAGCGAGACCATGGTTTCCAGCGAGGTCTTGTTGGTCTGCGCCAGCATGAACGCCGAGAGGCTGGTTTTGGACACGTCCAGCGCCTGTTCCAGGCTGATCTCGTCGTTCTGGAAGGGCTCGAAGGCGGCGCTATGAATC
This sequence comes from Pseudomonas sp. NPDC077408, assembly GCF_050269105.1. Classification (NCBI taxonomy): domain Bacteria; kingdom Pseudomonadati; phylum Pseudomonadota; class Gammaproteobacteria; order Pseudomonadales; family Pseudomonadaceae; genus Pseudomonas; species Pseudomonas sp. NPDC077408. The sequence goes on along the minus strand of NZ_JBNNHS010000008.1, from coordinate 19,288 downwards.
TCCTGCCAGACCGGGCGCATCACCAGCAGGGTGACGATCAGTGCAATGCCGATCAGCACCTGGTTCGGCGGGCTCTGTTGCAGGCCGATGGCCTGGCGCAGGATGGCCAGCACGATGATGAAGCGGGTAAAGCAGGTCATCATCATCAGCATCGCCGGCAGGAAGCCCAGCAGCGTCATGATGATCAGGATCTGCAGCTTGATGCTGAATTCCTGGCCGTTCTCGGTATCGTTCAGGTTGAACAGAGTGATTTCGCCACCGGCAGCCTGCGCCACCAGCGGGAACAGGCTGGCCAGCAGCAGACACAGCAGCGACAGCCCGCGGCGCAGCTTCATTGCGTCAGCGCATCCAGACCGACGCCGGACAGTTCGACGATACGCAGGCCGTAGCTGCCGTTCATCACCACCACTTCGGCCTTGGCGAACAGGGTGCCGTTGACCTTCACGTCCAGCGGCTCGCCGGCCACTTTGTCGAGCACGATGACGCTGCTGGTGTCGCACTCCATCAATTCTTTCAGCGAAATCTCTGCCGAGGCCACTTCCAGGGTGACGTTCACCGGGATCTTGCCGAAGAAGCTCAGGTCCTGGCGTGGCGCCTGGGGCTGGGGAGCGGGCGCGGCGGCTGGCTCGTCGGTGCCGTCGAGGCTCAGGTCGCCCTCGTTGATGAGGTTCTCGAATTCGTTGTCGGACAGTTGACCGGTCATTGGGATTTCACGCTTTCAAGTGAAGTGAGGAACAAGGCGCCGTCTTCTTCGAAGACAGTCCCCCGATAGAGCTTCTGCTGGTTGATGCGCACTTCGTAACGGTCCAGCGGGCGCACCATGAGAATGTCGTTGAGCTGCAGGGCAAGCACCTGCGACAGCGGCATCTGCACCGAGGCGACCACGCAATCCAGGCGTACCGGCAGGTGTTTGATGTGATCGACCGGGTTACCGGTCAGCCGGGCGGGCACCGGGCCGGCCAGGCGACTGGTCAGTTCATCGACCAGATCGGTGTCCAGATGAATGAAAATCGATGAGCGGCTATTGGTCAGGTGGCTGATGTATTCGAACTCAGCGACATATTCCCAAGTGGTTTCTTCGTAATCGTTTTCATAGCGCTCAAGTGCGCCGAATGTGTCGCCGGATAATATCGAGCGCGCAAAAATATAAGTCAGATCCAAGCCCAGTCGATCACGCATCCGTTGTTCGGAAGTGCTGATCGGCGGTGCTTCCTGACTGGGCACGATTGTTCCGCCGTAATAGCACTCGAGTGCCTCGGTGAGCAGGGCCCGGTCAATTGAAAAACCAACTTTCCCCATAGGCGAACGGTAGATGCATTCCGGTGCGTTATCTGCCGGCTCCTGAACATCGACCTTGCTCAGTTCGAGGCTGATCCGGTAATTGCGCAGAAAATAGTCGCCGATCAAGCGAGGGTTCTTGTTGGTGGTTTCCTTGATGAACTGAGGAATCTTGTGGTGGTGCCGGCCAAGCTTCTGCGGTTTTAATACAGTCAGGCTTTGGGCGGGCACGCCATGGTGGACTTTTGAATTGCCAGACATGTTGTGAACGGTAGTTCCTGGTTCTTGCACGGCTGGCGAAGGCCTGTCGCGCGGGTATAAGCAGAAGAAGGTTTGGCCAGGGCGGGTCTGCAATGCCTGAGGTCACGGGCACGGCTCTAGCGTGCCGCCAGTCTAGGCTTGGGCGCGAGGAAGAATTAAATCAATAGGTATCAATTGATCTTTTTTGAGATCACTGATGAGCATTTGATTTTAATTTAGCGGAACTGATTGGGCAGTTCCGGGCGGGCTTGTTAGCGTGCGCGCAATTGTTTCGGAGTGGTCGGCTGCAGTTACCTGTCTCGTTCGGCGAGTTGGACAGGCAGGGCGACAAAAGTTCCGAAAGACTTAAATAAATTTTTCAGCGAATCCGGCGTTGTGCTCGAGCAACAGGCGTAACAGCGCCAAGGTGGTCACATTGAATAGTGTCAGTCATGCAATGAACTACTCCCGCGAAGAGCTATTCGCTCCAGCGCCGGCGCGCAAGAAAATACTTATTGTCGGCAATCCCGCAGAGGCGGGTTGCGAGTTCCTTGAAGCGGGTCTGCGCAAGGAAGGTTGTGCGGTCTTTTCCTATGCCGGCCTGAATGATCTGGATAACGCCGCATTGAAGGGCGCGTCGCTGGTTTTTATCCTGATCAGCGGCATGCAACAGCCAACTCTCTATACGCAGGTCGATTCACTGATTCGTCGTGGACGCGCCATCAGCGTTATTCCCGTCGTGCAGTATGCCGATCAGGAAAAGGCCGCGGCCTTACTTGAGCTGGGTTGTGTTGATTATTTGTTGTCGCCGTTTAGCGAAAGTCAGTTAAGCGCATTATTGCGTCGTCAGGAATTCGCCGACGCGGCCCAGGAAAGTTTCGTCTCCTGCTCCCAGGCTGGCCGTCGTTTGCTGGCCATGGCGCAGCGTGTGTCGCTGACCCGGGCGCCGATCCTGATCACCGGTGAAACCGGAACCGGCAAGGAACTGATGGCACGCTACATCCATCGTTTCTCGGCCAGTGCCGATGCACCCTTCATTGCAGTCAATTGCGCGGCCATCCCCGAGCAGATGCTCGAATCGATTCTGTTCGGTCACGAGAAGGGCGCCTTCACCGGTGCGGTGACGGCCCAGCCGGGCAAGTTCGAACTGGCCAACGGCGGCACCCTGCTACTCGACGAAATCGGCGAGCTGCCGCTGGGGCTGCAAGCCAAGCTGCTTCGCGTGCTGCAGGAACAGCGTGTGGAGCGCCTCGGCGGGCGCAAGGAAATCGAACTCAACGTGCGCATCATCGCCGCCACCAACCGCGATCTGCAGCTGGAAGTGGCGCAAGGGCGCTTCCGCGCCGACCTGATGTTCCGTCTCGACGTGCTGCCGTTGCACATCAGCCCGCTGCGTGAGCGCAAGGAAGACGTGCTGCCACTGGCTCGCCGTTTCGTGGCCAAGTACGCGCCGCAGGAGGCCGGTGAAGAATTGTTCACCAGCGATGCCTGCCGCGCCCTTTTGCAACACGACTGGCCGGGCAACGCTCGCGAGCTGGAGAACACCGTGCAGCGCGCCCTGGTACTGCGCAACGGCCTGTTCATTCAGCCGCAAGACCTCGGCCTGGCAGCACCGGCACAAGCCGAAGTGCGCACCGAGCGGCTGCCGCTACCCACCGCCGAGACCGGCAAGGCCGCCCTGCGCGCCAGCGGCAAGTGGGCCGAGTACCAGCACGTGATCGACACCATTCGCAAGTTCGACGGGCACAAGACCAAGGCCGCAGCCAGCCTCGGCATGACTTCACGCGCTTTGCGCTACCGCCTCAATGCCATGCGCGAGCAGGGCATTGAGCTGAATTTCTGATTTAAACAAGTCAAGGGAGAGCCAGCGATGAGTTCAATCACTCAGGTACAGCAGGAACTGCTGGGCCGGATGCAGCAGCTCCAGGGTGTCGCCTCAGGCGCGACCATCAAGCCGGCTGACCAGACGGCGCCCGATGCGGGCGGGATGTTCATGGCGGCAATGCGTTCGGTCGACGCCCAGCAACACCAGGCCGGTGCAGCCATGGCCGCGGTCGACAGTGGTAAGAGTGACGACCTGGTGGGCGCAATGATCGACAGCCAGAAGGCTAGCGTGTCGTTCTCCGCGTTGCTGCAAGTGCGCAACAAACTGACCACGGCGTTCGATGACGTCATGAGAATGCCGCTGTGATCGAGCGTGAGAGCTAAGCCGTGTTTGAAAAACTGAAAAGCAGGATGCCAGCAGGTGGCTTCCAACTCGACCCGCGGGTAACGCTCGCCGGCATGGCGGTGATCGCTGCTGCGCTGGCGGTGGCCGTGGCCTTCTACCTGTGGCGCGACAACGGCTCGTTCCGGCCGCTGCATGGCGCCGGTGAAGCCTTTCCGGTCGCCGAGGTGATGCAGGTTCTCGATGCAGAGGCCGTGCAATACCGCATCCATCCGCAGAGCGGGCAGATTCTGGTGCGTGAGGACCAGCTGTCCCGTGCGCGCATGCTGCTCGCCGCCAAGGGTGTGAAGGTGGCGCTGCCGGCTGGCTACGAGCTGTTCGACAAGGAAGAGCCGCTGGGCACCAGCCAGTTCGTTCAGGACGTGCGGCTCAAGCGCAGCCTCGAAGGCGAGCTGGCGCGCACCGTGATGTCGCTCAAGGGCATCCAGCATGCCCGTGTGCACCTGGCGCAGGAGGAGAACAGCTCCTTCGTGGTCAGCAAGCGCGCACCGACCAAGGCTTCGGTGATGGTGCAGCTGGAGCCCGGCTACAAGCTGAGCGCGGATCAGGTTGGCGCGATCGTCAATCTGGTGGCCGGCAGCGTGCCCAACCTCAAGGGCGAAGACGTCGGCGTGGTCGATCAATACGGTGCACTGCTGTCTCGCGGTCTGAATGTCGGTGGTGGCCCGTCGCAGAGCTGGGGTGCGGTGGAGGAGTACCAGCAGAAGGCCGTAGCCAATATCGAGGAAGTGCTGGCGCCGGTGCTGGGCAGCGGTAACTACCGCATCAGCGTGGCGGCCGATATCGATTTCAGCCAGAAGGAAGAGACGCTCCAGTCCTACGGCGAAACCCCACGTCTGCGTCGCGAAGTGCTGAGCAATGAAAGCGCGCTGGATCAACTGGCGCTCGGCGTGCCCGGCTCACTGGCCAACCGACCTGTGGCCCCGCCGAAGGAAGGTGAGGAGCCCAAGCCGGCCCCAGGCGAGACCAAGGGGGCGACCTCCCTGCGCGAAGAATCCACCCGTCAACTGGACTACGACCAGAGCGTGATCCACGTGAAGCACGCCGGTTTTGCCCTGCGCCAGCAGAGCGTGGCGGTGGTGCTCAACGCCGCCGCCGCGCCGGAAGGTGGCTGGAGCGACGAGGCCCGCGCGGAACTCGAAGCCATGGTACGCAGCGCCGTTGGTTTCAAGGAAACGCGTGGCGACCTGCTGACCCTCAGCGTGCTGCCCTTCGCCGCTGTTGAAACCGTCACTGAAGAAGTGCCGTGGTGGGAAAACAGTCAAGTGCATGCCCTGGCCAAGCTCGGCGTGGCCGGCCTGATCGCACTGCTGCTGCTGTTGATCGTGGTACGTCCGGCTGTTCGCAGCCTGACCCAGCGCAACGCGCCAGGCGAAGCTGATCCGGTTGCACTTGAAGGCACCCTGGCGGCTGCGCCCGGGCCGCTGCCCATCGAGGCCGAGGCCCGCGCGGCATTGGCCAGCCCACGGCCCAGTGGCGACGGCATCCACGTATTCGGCGAACTCAATCCGCTCTCGGAAATTCGCCTGCCAGCGCCCGGTTCGGGGCTGGAGCTACAGATCGAGCATCTACAGATGCTCGCCAAGAACGACCCGGAGCGCGTTTCGGAAGTCATCAAGCATTGGATAGGCCGCAATGAAAGAGACCTCAACCCAGCCAGCTGAGTCGGTGACCGGCTCGAGTAAGGAAATCAAGGCGCGCCCGGTGCAGTTGCGCTCGGTGAGTTCGCTGGATCAGGCGGCGATCCTCATGCTGAGCATGGGCGACGACATTTCCGCGGGCATCCTGCGCAACTTTTCCCGTGAGGAAATCATCAGCATCAGCCAGGCGATGGCGCGTCTGTCCAACGTCAAGCAGCCGATGGTTTCCGATGTGATCAGCCGCTTCTTCGACGATTACAAGGAGCAAAGCAGCATCAAGGGCGCCTCGCGCACCTACCTGTCCGGCATGCTTGGCAAGGCGCTGGGCGGCGACATCACCCGTTCGCTGCTCGACTCCATCTATGGCGAGGAGATCCGCGCCAAGATGGCCAAGATGGAGTGGCTCGATCCCAAGCAGTTCGCTGCGCTGATCGCCAAGGAGCACGCGCAGATGCAGGCGGTGTTCCTCGCGTTCCTGCCGCCGGGCATGGCCACCGACGTGCTCGAGTGCATGCCGGCCGAGCGTCAGGACGAGCTGCTCTACCGCATCGCCAACCTCAACGAGGTCAACAGCGACGTGATCGCCGAGCTGGAACAGCTCATCGATCGCAGCTTGCAGGTGCTCTCGAATCAGGGTTCGCAGGTGCGCGGCGTCAAGCAGGCGGCGGACATCATGAACCGCTTCAAGGGCAACCGTGACCAGATGTTCGAGTTGTTGCGCGCCCACAACGAAGAGCTGGTGGGCAAGATCGAGGATGAGATGTATGACTTCTTCATCCTCTCGCGGCAGAACCAGGACGTATTGCAGACCCTGCTGGAAGTGATCCCGCTAGAAGAGTGGGTGGTCGCGCTCAAGGGCGCCGAACCCGCGCTGGTCAAGGCCATCCAGGGTGCGATGCCCAAGCGGCAGGCGCAGCAGATGGAATCGATCAACCGTCGCCAGGGCCCGGTGCCGCTGTCGCGGGTGGAGCAGGTGCGCAAGGACATCATGGCGGTGGTCCGCGACATGTCCAACGAAGGCGATCTGCAGGTTCAGCTGTTCCGCGAACAGACCGTCGAGTAAGCGCCGATGAGCATCAAGATCATCAAGGGTGAAGGCCGCTCCTGGCGCCCGTTCCGCTTTCCGCCTCGCGTGCGCACCGCCGCCGAACTGGCCGACAGCATGGCCGGTGATCCGGCCGCTTTACAGCGCGCGGTTGCCGATGGCTTTCAGGAAGGCATCGACAAGGGCTACGAGCAGGGCCTGGAGCAGGGTCGTGAGGCCGGGCACCGCGAAGGGTTCGAGCGCGGTGTCGAGGACGGCAAGGCCATCGGCCGCGAAGAAGGTCGTGCCCAGGGACGTCGCGCATTCGACGAAGCGGCCCGGCCCATGGATGAACTGGTCGAGCGCTTCGAGCGCTTCCGTCAGGAGTTCGAGCAGGCGCGTCGCGAGCAACTGCTGGAGTTGGTGCAGAAAGTCTCCAAGCAGGTGATTCGCTGTGAGCTGACCCTCCATCCGACCCAGCTGCTGACGCTGGCGGAGGAAGCCCTGGCCGCCATGCCGGGCGATCAGGAAGACGTACGCATCCTGCTCAACCCCGAGGAATGCACCCGCATCAAGGAGCTGGCGCCGGAGCGCGCAACAGCCTGGCGTCTGGTGCCAGATGAAAAACTGGCGCTCGGCGAGTGCCGCGTGATCACGGCGCAGGCCGAAGCCGATATCGGCTGCCAGCAGCGCCTGGATTCATGCATGGACACGCTGGGCGAACACATCCGGGCGGAAGCCTGAGATGTCCCTGCGCGAGAGCTTCCGGCTCGACGAGGCGTTGCGCTCGCTGGATACCGTGCAGCTGGCGAAAGTCAGCGGCCGGCTGGTGCGCGTCTCCGGCATGCTCTTGGAAAGCCTCGGCTGCCAGCGCATGACCGGCCAGCGCTGCTTCGTCGAACAGGGCGACGGCAGCATGCTCGAAGCGCAGGTGGTGGGCTTCAATCGCGATATCACCTATCTGATGCCATTCAAGAAGCCGGTTGGGCTGACATCCGGTTCGCGTGTTTTTCCGGCACCGGATGACGCCAAGCTACATATCGACGAATCCTGGTTGGGGCGTGTGGTCAACGGCCTCGGCGAGCCCTTGGATGAGATGGGCAAGCTCAGTGGACGCGATCCACTGCCCACCGAGCTGCCATCGGTCAACCCGCTCAAGCGCAAGCCGGTCAGTGAACCGCTGGACGTCGGCGTGCGGGCGATCAATGCCATGCTTACCCTCGGCAAGGGCCAGCGCGTTGGCCTGTTCGCCGGTTCCGGTGTGGGCAAGAGCGTGCTGCTGGGCATGATCACCCGGCAGACCAAGGCCGACGTGGTAGTAGTCGGGTTGATCGGCGAGCGGGGTCGCGAGGTGCAGGAGTTTCTGCTGCATTCGCTGGGCGAGGAGGGCCTGAAGAAGGCCGTGGTCGTCGTCGCGCCAGCCAACGAGTCGCCCTTGATGCGCCTCAAGGCCACCGAGCTGTGCCACAGCATCGCGGCGTATTTCCGCGACCAGGGCAACGATGTGCTGTTGCTGGTCGATTCCTTGACCCGCTATGCGATGGCCCAGCGCGAAATCGCCCTGGCCCTGGGCGAACCGCCGGCCACCAAGGGCTATCCGCCTTCGGTATTCGGCATGCTGCCGGAACTGGTGGAGAGCGCCGGCAATGGTGCCAACGACAATGGCAGCCTCAGTGCGCTGTACACCGTGTTGGCCGAAGGCGACGACCAGCAGGACCCGATCGTCGATTGCGCGCGGGCGATTCTCGACGGCCACATCGTTCTGTCGCGTCGGTTGGCCGACGCCGGCCATTACCCGGCCATCGACATCTGCGCCTCGGTCAGCCGCTGCATGAGCCAGGTCGGTCAGCCGCCGCATCTCGGCGCGGCGCGCCAGCTCAAGGAGTTCTACAGCACCTACGAGAAGATCAAGGAACTGATCCCGCTGGGCGGTTACAGCCCGGGCGCAGACCTGAAAACCGACCGCGCCGTGAAGCTGGCACCCACCATCGAGCGCTTCCTGCGCCAGGAAGTGGGCGAAGCCGCGGAGCTGGAAACCAGTCTCACCATCCTGCAGAGCATCATCAAACAACCATGAAGCAGCAGATCGAAACGCTCACGCGCCTGGCCAGCCTGCGTGGCAACCGGGTCAAGCAGATGCTCGGGCAGGTTCAGTATCAGCAGAATCTCTGCCAGCGCTATCGCAACAACATCACTGGCCTCAGCCGTCTGTGCGGCTTCAGCGTGCCGATGAGCACACCCTTGCAGCGCGACAACCAGCAGCGCTACAAGGCCACGCTGTACAAGATGGTCGAGTTGCAGCGCCGTGAACTGGCGGTGGCCGAGCAGGCGCTGACACGGATTCAGCAGGAGCTATTGCAGGCCATGCGCAGCGAGAAGGTGGTCGAGCATGTGATCGAGGCCAAGATGCAGCAGTGGCAGCAACTGTTGATGGCGCAGGAACAGAAGATTCAGGATGGCCTGGCCGCGCAGACCTGGTGGCGTAACCAGATTGCCTAGGTGGTGGGCTGGGCTACAAGTTTGCTTGGCCCCGGCGAAGGTTACGCAAAGGCAACCCGGGCACGTCGGCAACGGCCCGTAGGGCCAAATCCCTCTCCCTGATGGCGCAGAACCAAAAGATTCAAGGATGGCCTGGCGACGAAAAGGCCAACCCGGCACACCGGCAACGACCCGCAGGGCGAACTTGCCCTCCCTGATGGCGCAGAACCAGAAGATTCAAGGATGGCCTGGCGACGAAAAGGCCACCCTGGGCATGCCGGCAATGACTTGCACGGCCGACTCCCTCGCCCCGCTTGCGGGGAGAGGGCTGGGGTGAGGGGGGGCTTGGACACCGCACCGGAGGACCGGCTGAAAACGGTCCGCCTGTCAGCCCCAGCAAAAAAATATTTAAGGTTTCCGCCCGAGCGGTCGCTTGTTAGGCAGTAACCACCGAGTTGGAACGAAATCATGGAAATCAGCCGGCAGTTCAAGCCCGCCATTGCAATGCCCATCGAGACCGCCGCGGCGCGTCCGGCCAGCGCCCGTCCTGCAGCCCAGGCGGCCGCACGTCCAGCCGCAAGCCTGCCGCTGGAGCAAATGCAGGATGCCCTGCGCGCCATGCCCGAGGTCGATCTGGATCGTGTAGCGGCCATCAAGCAAGCCCTGCAGCGCGGCGAGATCTCTACCGATGTGGGCGAACTGGCCAGCAGCATGCTCAGCTACCACCGCGGAAATGATGCGTGAGCCAGCGCGAAAAGCTGCTGGCCGTCGTCGATGACGATCTCCAGCAGGACTGCGGCGATTACCTCGCCTTGCGCGAACTGATGCAGGAACTCTACGGCCGTCTGCTCGAACGCGATGTGCCGGAAATCGACCGCATCAATATGCAAATCACAGTCCGCGTCGAAGCCATTGCCGCGCGTGCCCAGCGTCGCAGCAAGGTGCTGGCGGCTTTCCGTCTGGAAACCTCGGGCGTGGGCATGCGCCGGCTGTTGTCCAGCTGCACCGGCGAGCGCGGCGAATCCCTTCAGCAGCACTGGCGGCAGGTCGGTGACCTCGCCGTGCAGTGCCAGCAGTTCAACGAGCACAACGGCAAGCTGCTCGCCATGCACCACGACATCCTTCAGCAACTGCTCGCCGGTGGGCAGGACGCTCGGCTCTACTCGCCTCAGGCTTACTGAGGCGCAACGTTCGGCTTCCTGCGCCTTCCGTTAGCAAGCGCGCCGCGCTGGCCTCATGTTGGGGTAACCCACCCGCATATCCACCGCGAATGTTGGATGGGAAAACAACATCCGTCCTGCATCCAGTGGCGCTCGAAGTCGCTTCTAGCCTTGCAGATCGCCAGCAAGCTGGCTCCTACAGAGCGCGCTATCGCGGCGGCGGCTGCCAGTCGTGATGCGCTCAATCTGCACGCAACGCTTTTGGTAGGAGCCAGCTTGCTGGCGATCGAAGCCTGCGAGCGCCATCAGGTCAAAAGGCTCGTCTCGAGCCAAAGCCTTCCACAGCTCAATCCACTTCATGGCGCTTTCGGGAGCGACCCACGCTTGTCAGGTCGCTCGCGCTGATAAGGATTAATCCTTTTCGGTTGCCGCTTTAACTCCCTCGCCTTTCACGTCGCCTTTATAGACAGATGTTCCGCCATCGGCCGAGGCGGAAACGGTGCTTCCCCGTTTCCTGGTCTTGTCGCGTTGCGGAAGCCTTTTTTCTGCATGGCCGGCTCTGAAACGCCCGTAATACGCGTATTCGAGAACTGGCATCCAACTTGCTCTACCTGTTTCAAGAGGGGATGGTGATGGCTATAAATTCCGATTACGTACAACAGATGTCGACGCAGTTGGCCACCTACGAAGTTCAGGGTTCGTTGGATCGGCTTAACCGCAACGAATCGCGCTACAAAGCTCAGCGCGACGCGTTGAACTCGCTGCGCACGTCGATGACGACTTTCAAGTCCGCCATCACCAAGCTCAACAGCAGCACGTCGAGCATGCTGACCAACAGTGCGACCTTCAGTCAGGACGGGTACGCCACCGCTACCGTGGGCACCACGGCAAAAGCCGGCACCTACGACTTCTTCGTCGAGCGCCTGGCCGCCAAGCAGCAGGTCGCTGTACAGGGCCTGGTCGATGGCAGCCTGAGCGGCACCCTGACGCTGAATGCCCAGGCCTTCGACCTGAGCCAATACGCCACGCTGAGCGATGCTGCCACGGCTATAAACGATGCTGGGCTCGGTGTACAAGCAACGCTGGTACGCAGCGATGGCGCGGTCAGCCTGGTGGCCAGCAGCGAGCAAACCGGCGCCGCCAATGCGTTCAGTCTCAGCATGACGGGCAACGCTGCCGCAACCACCACCCAGCTATCCACTGCTCAAGACGCCATGGTGCGTCTGGGTGGTAGTTATGGCACCGGCGGCATTGAGCTGACCAGCGCCAGCAACACCTTCACCGACGTCATCGATGGCGTCAGCCTGACCGTGAGCAAGACCCATACGGCGACTGACACCGCGTTGACTGTCACGGTGGGTCAGGACAAGGCCGGCACCCAGGCCAAGGCGCAGACCTTCATCGACGCCTTTAACGCGCTGATGACGAGTTTCGACTCGCTCACCGCCAGCGGCAGCGACAGTGCCAAACGCGGCGCTCTGGCTGGCGATTCCAGCGTGCGCTCCATCGAGAGCCGCCTGAACGGCCTGCTGCGTGCCGATTTCGGTGGCAAGAGCCTGATCGAGTTCGGCATCAGTGCCGACCGTAACGGCAAGCTGACCATCGACGCCAAGCGCTTCGAAGCCGCGGTCGCTAATGATCCCGCGGGCTTCGAGGAGCTGTTCACTGGCACCGACAAGCTGCTCGACAGCATGGACAAGACCGTCGCCGCGTACACCAGCAGCACCAACGGGCTGCTGAAGAACCGCATGGACACGCTGGACATGAACCTGCGCCGTATCGACGAGCAGTTCGACAACCTCCAGCAGCAGTACGACACCCATTACAGCCGCTACCTGCGGCAGTTCACCACGATGATGCAGACCATGCAGAGCATGGAGCAGACCAGCGGAATGTTCTCGATGCCAACCACACCGCAAGCTAACGGATTGTTCTCATGAACAGCTATCACCCTAACGACAGTTATGACAGCTACCGCTCGGTAGACCTCGAGGCGCGTGCAGCCTCGGCTTCGCCTTACGAACTGGTGCTGGTGCTGATGGACGGCCTGCTGGATGAGCTGGCCCGTGCCCGCGGCCACATCGAACACAAGCGTTACCAGCAGAAGGGCGTGTCGCTGGAAAAGTGCATGAACATACTCAACGGCCTTAACGGTGCACTCGACGAAGAGGGCGGTGGCGAGGTGGTTCAGGGGCTGGCGCGTCTGTATGAGTACTGCATCTACCGGCTTTCGGACGTCAGCGTGTCGCTGTCGCTGGAAGGGCTGGACGAGGTGATCAACCTGCTCAGCATTCTCCGCGAGGGCTGGGAGGGCGTCAGTGCCGCCCGTAAGTGACAGCGAGCGCCTGATGGCGCTGCACGGCGAATTGCAGCAGGCGTTGCAGAGCAACGACTGGACGGCGGTCGCCGCGGTTGACGCGGCGATCCGGCAGTGTCTCGAAACACTGGCCGGGCGGCTTGAGCTGGACGAGCCGACCCACGCTGCAAAGAGCCGCCTCAAGCAGCTCCACGGTGAAGGCTTGCAAGCCTGCGCCGACGAATGTGAGCGCCTGCGCCTGTTGTTGTTGAACCACCTCGAACACGCCGAAGGGCGTGCCGCCTACCAGCGCATAGACATGTTCCAAGTCGGAGACAGGGGATGATCATCCAGTCAATTTCCGCCACGCGTGCCGCCGCAGCAAGTGCTGAAGCCGCATTGCCGGTTGCTGCGCGCGCGAGCCACGGTGGGCAAGCCACCGCCGGCCGGGCGATGGCAGCCGATGCCCTGCGAGGCTTCGCTGAGCGCATGCAGCGGGCGTCGACCGCAGCTGATGATCAGTCCTCTGAGTTCTCCGCCGCCCTGCTGCAAGGTGCGCTGCCTGAGCTGGCAGCCGAGCAGGGCCAGGTGATGCAGGTAGGCGGCAATTCCAGCCAGGGCAATGAAGCGCCCCAGGAGCTGACCCCTGAACAATGGTTGCTGGGCATGATCGACCAGCAGCTGGCCGAAATTCAGGCGCGCGATGCGGCACAAGTTGCCGCCCCACCTGTGCCACAGGCACTGTCGCAAACCGTCACACCGACGAGCGACGACCTGCTGAGCCTCTTGCCGGGGCAGGCCCAGCTTGCCAACGCCCCGCTCGACGCCGTGCCGGGCGACTCGCTGAACATCGTGAAAGTGGCTGTTCAGGGCCGCGCCGTCGAGCTGAACCCGGTGGCGACGGCCATGCCCAAGCCCATCGTCGAGATGAGCGTCGGCCAATCTCTGGCCGCCGCAGTCACGCCGGCCGATGCCATGCCGGCCGTGTCGCTGGACCCGCTTCTGGACGTCGCTGAGCCACTGGACGCGGGCGACCCGCTGACCGCGACGGTCGAGCGCGGACAAAGCGCGCCGCTGCAGTCTGCCGATCGTGCGCTGAAGTTGCAGGCACCGGAGGCCAAGTGGGGCGAGCAGATGCTCCACGCCTTGCGTGAAAACGCGGATCTGCAAATCCAGCAGAAGATCCAGAGCGCCACCATCCGCCTCGATCCGCCGGAACTGGGCAGCATGGAAATCCTGCTCAGCCACGAGTCGGGCCGGCTCAACGTGCACCTGTCTGCCGCGAACGCCGACGTGGCGCGCCTGCTGCAGCAGACCAGCGAGCGTCTGCGCCATGAACTGGTGGGCCAGCACTTCGTCCAGGTCAACGTGCAGGTCGGCGCCGACAGCGGTGGTCAGCAAGGTCAGCCGCGTCAACGGCCGGTGCTCCCAGGGGAAGAGGCACCGCTGGCGGCTCGGCCGCAGGAGCAGGAACAGCAACGCGAAAGCGGCCGCACCCGGGACGTCCTGGTAACGGTTTGACCCGTTTCAACCTAATTAGCCATTTGTGAGTGAGTTATGTCGACGTCCCGTATTGTCCTGCTGATGCTGTTGCTCAACGTCCTGACCGTTGCCGGTGGCGTGGGTGCCAGTTACTGGCTGCTCAAGCCCGGCCTGGAAGGGGCCAGCTCAGGTGAGGTTGAGCAGGCTGAGCCGGTCGAGCCTTCGGAGTACGTGTTCTTCCCGGTGGACAAAGTGATCGTCAGCGTCCGTGGCGACGGCCGTGAGCATTACTTCGTGCTGGATCTGGCGCTGCAGGCGGATGCGTCAAAAGAGCCGCCTAAGTTCGAGCAAGCCGAGCCCATCGTGCGTAACTCGGTGGTGGGCTACCTGTCGTCCCTTCCGTTCGATGAATTGCGTGGGCTGAAGATCGGTGAGTTGCAGGAGCGCCTGGAAACAGCCCTGTTCGCCGATTTTGCAGCCAAGAATGCAGCGGTGCCCTTCAAGCACGTGCTGGTCAACAAGCTGATCGTGCAGTAAAGGCCGCGCCATGAGTGCCACTTGCCCCATCGACTACTATGGCGCCACGCCGGCCGGCCCCTCGGTGTTCGCACCGGCGGTCGAACAGCGCTGGCTGATGCAGTACCTGCCGCTGGTTAAACGCATCGTTCGCCAGCTGTCACTGCAGGCCAACCAGGTGCTCGACCGCGAGGACATGGAACAGATCGGCATGATGGGGCTGCTCGAAGGCCTGCGCCGCTACGGCGAACCCGATGAAGGCTTCGGCAAGTTCGCGTCCCTGAGAATCCGTGGTGCCATTCTCGATGAGCTGCGCCGCCAGGACTGGCGCCCGCGTCAGGTCCGCCAGCAGGCGCACAAGGTGCGTGATGCGATCCGTGACCTGTCGCGTCAGCTGGGCCATGAGCCCAGCGATGAGGAAATCAAGGCCCACACCGGCCTCGATGAAAAGGAATACCAGGCGTTTCTCTGCGCCGATTCATCCGAGGCCATCGAAAGCCTCGACGAGCTGCTGCAGAGCGGCCACGAACATTTTCCGGATACCACCGAGCTGTTCGAGGAGCGCCTGATCAAGGAGCGCGTGCTGGCGCAAGCGCTGGCGCGACTGGACGAACGCGAACGCCTGGTGCTGACACTGTATTACCAGCACGAACTGAGCCTGAAGGAAATCGCCCTGGTGCTGGAAGTCAGCGATGCCCGGGTTTGTCAGCTAAGCAAGCAGGCGATCGGCAAGGCCTGTCGCTTTTTAACCGAGAGAAGTCAGTAGTCATGCAGAAAGTATTAGGTGCCTTCATCATCATCGGTTGCGTGCTGGGCGGCTACGCCATGGCCAATGGCGATATGCGCATGCTCTGGCAGCCAGCCGAGGTGGTCATCATTCTCGGCGCCGCGCTCGGCAGTCTGGTGGTCGGTAACCCCAAGGAAGTCCTGATCGAGATGCTGCATCAGATCAAGGGCGTCTTTGCCTACCAGCGCCGTGGCGAGGAGTTTCAGCGTCAGTTGCTGATGCTGCTCTATGAATTGCTGGAGATGGTCGACGTGGGTGGCCTGAAGGTTCTCGACTCGCATATCGAAGAGCCGGAGCAGAGCGACCTGTTCGTGCGCTATCCCCTTATCCTCCAAGAAAAGAACCTGATGGCCTTCATCGCCGACAATTTCCGTCTGATGGCCATGGGCAAGATCACCGCGCACGAGCTGGAAGGCTTTCTTGAACAAGAGCTCGAAGCCATGGAGCACGCCCTGCTGCAGCCGGCGCGCTCGCTGCACAAGATCGGCGAAGCCATGCCCGGCTTCGGCATCCTCGCGGCGATCATGGGCATCATCATCACCATGGGCAGCATCGGCGGCAGCGTCGCGGAAATCGGCGCCCATGTGGCCGCAGCGCTGGTGGGTACTTTCCTCGGCATCTTCTTCTGCTACTGCCTGATGGACCCACTGTCGAACGCTATGAGTCAGCGCATCAAGACCGAGCTGTCGGCGCTGGAATGCGTGCGCACCACGCTGGTCGCCCATGTGGCCGGCAAGCCCACGCTGCTGGCGGTGGACGCCGGGCGCAAGTTGATCGAGCAGGACGTGAAACCCGCTTTCCGTCAGCTGGAAAAATGGGTGACCCAGTATGAGGAAGAAAGGGACGCCGCATGAGGAGCCGGGACAAGAGCAAGGGCGGCGGCGAGCACGAGATCATCATCAAGCGCCGCAGCAAGAAAGGCCATGGCGACGAACATGGTGGTGCCTGGAAGGTCGCCTTTGCCGACTTCACCCTGGCGATGATGGCGCTGTTCATGGTGCTCTGGATCATCCAGCCGCAGATGAATCAGACCAACCCCTCCTTTGGTGAGATGGAAAGCAACCCGCTGGTTGATGGCGGAGCCGGAATCTTCGATGGCACCAGCACCTCGCCGCTGGAACTCGACGGCGTGCCGGTGCGCCCACCGCAGGCTGACGACACCGACCGTAAGGAAGGGAAAGGCGATCAGGACGGCAGCCATAACTACGGCTCGACCGAAGAGCTGAAGAAACTCGCCGAGCTGATGCGCGAGGTTGCCAGCGAAGTCGATGCACTGGCCAACCTGGAAGTGGACGTGGTCCCGCAGGGGCTGCGCATTCTGATCAAGGACGACCAGGAGCGCTTCATGTTCCAGCGCGGCAGCGCGACGCTCAATCCACATTTCCAGAAGCTACTGGGCGTGCTCGCCGGGGTGCTGGCCAAGGTCGACAACAAACTGATCATCAGCGGTCACACTGACGCCACGCCGTATCGGCAGAAGAATGGCTACAACAACTGGAACCTCTCCGGGGATCGCGCCTTACGGGCCCGCAATGCACTGGTCGACTCAGGCCTGGGCGAAGGCTCGGTGCTGCAGGTAACGGCTCAGGCGGACGTCATGCCGCTGCACCCCGAAGACCCACAGAGCGGTGCCAACCGCCGGGTGGAAATCCTGTTGCTCACCGCTTCGGCCGAGGCGCTGTACAAGGAATTGTTCGGCGACAGCTACGGCAAGGTGCGCTTTTCCGAAAGCGGTGCGAGCTATAGCGGAGCTTCCGCGGATTAATCAGCATGGGGGCGGTTGGCGCGAATGACCGCCTATGGAGCGAGCCACTTAAGCTTGGATCGCGAGCAAGCTCGCTCCTACAGAATGGGCCGATGGCTGGCCCGGCATCCGGTACAACATTTCGGATTTGAATCTAGCAGATAGGCCGTTCATAGGAGCCAGCTTGCTGGCGATTGGGTATTTGCAGAGACCGGCTCCTTGGAATTCGCTGCACCTTGTTCGTGAACAAGCTCGCTCCTACAGACTTGGCCGGTGGCCGGTGGCTGGCCCGGCATCCGGAACAACATTTCGGATTTGAATCTAGCAGATAGGCTGTTCGTAGGAGCCAGTTTGCTGGCGATTGGGTATTGCAGAGACCGGCCCCTTGGAGTTCGCTGCACCTTGTTCGCGAACAAGCTCACTCTTACAGGGCGGCTATGGGCCCCGCAACAGGAAGAACGCTTCGGTTTGGTTCAGCGACATGCCGTTTGTAGGAGCCAGCTTGCTGGCGAATGGGCGGCGCGGGGGCTGGATTACGCGGGCGCCGTTACTGGTTCAGGCGCTGGTGTTCACTGCTAGGCATGGGATGGATTGCAGCGCCTATATCGCGATTCCGATAGGCGCCTCTATCAGGCGCATCGCAACCGCTGGCTGGCGTGTACTTCAGCCGCGGTTAGGGTGGTCGTCTGCGCAATAGACCTGGCGGGTTTCGACGCCGTACAGACAGGAGCCGACCTGTTCGAGGGCGATGCGTGCACCCTTGTGGGAGCCGTAGAACAGGTTGAATACCAGCTCATCGTCCATCTGGTCTTTCGGCCCCAGGCCGTGCACCTGACCTTCTTCCACCACCAGCGATGCCCGCCCGAGCAGATCTGTTTCCAGGCGACCGGACGCCTCGACGATGGCCGGCGCGTTGCGTGTCATCGAGTAGAAGCGGCCCTTGTTGAAGACCAGGCTCTGACTGACTTTGACGGTCGTACCGTCGCTCAGCAAGACATGTCCGCTGGAACTGTAATGACCGTCGAGACTGGACGAAGCCGTGCCAGTGGTTCCCATTGCCACGAACGCCCATAGCAGCAGCGCAGCAGGCGCCATCACCCGCAGCATGCGTTTGCCGACTGCGCCGGTTTCGTTCTGGCTATTCATTGCAGGCACTCTTGTAAATGGTCGCTGGGAATGGTCTGGACGCGGCTCTTGTGTACCTTGAGCCAATTGACCCGGCCGTCACCTTGCAGGCAACGAATCTCGTAGAAGCCTGGGGACATGTTGACGATCAACCGCGCCGGCTCGGCACTCATGTTGCTCATCGTATCGACCAGCAGCCCTGTTTCCTTAATCAGCGCATCGAGCAGGTGTTGGCTCTTCTCCACATACAGCACCTCAAGCGCCCCGACATCGACCGTTTGAGTAAACGACGGCGCAGAGCTGCTGGCCAGGCGAAAGCCGAGGGTCGCCAGGCCCAGCAGCACTATCATTCCCGAGCCGGCGAGCGCCATGCTTTGCCACGAACGGAAGCGGCGTGCGGCTTTAGGCTGCTCGGTCTTTGGCAAAGCGCTTGGCGCCGGCGGGACCATCACCACCGCGCCTTTATTTTCAGCAACGGTCGTCAACGGCGCGGCGTTGATTAAGGGCTGCGCCTGATCGACTTTCAAATACTGCGGATTGAACAGGTAGCCGCGTCGCGGCAACGTCTGGATGATCTGGCTACCCGCATCGAACAGGGCCTGGCGCAGCGTGTAGATCTGCTGATTGAGGCTGCCCTGGCCAACTACCCGACCCTCCCAGGCATAGGTCATCAGCTCCTCGCGGGACACCACTTCTCCTGGCACCTGCAGCAGGCGCTCCAGCACTCGGCTACCGGAAAACCCCAGATCGAGCGTTTCTTCGTGTTCATCATGGGTCAGCACGAGCTGGAAGAGCGCGCGGTCGAAGCGAGCCGTGCAACCGTCTCGCCCGGTTTTCAACAGGTGACAGACGAGGGCATCGGTGGCCAGTGGGGTCAGAGATGAGGTCATGAGCGCCTGAGTTCGGGTTTTTCGGATTAATGGTTTTACCGGTGTGATGACCTTGGCAAAACGGGACGCCGGCATATTGGCGTCGTTTTTTTGATAGGGCAAGCGGGTAGACCATTAAAAGCGCTGGGCGGCGAGGGGCCGAGCGCTCCGAACAGATGCCGTTGGAAAGGCAGATATGGCGTTTTACGGCTGAAAATTGGGATTAATCGGGCATATCTAGTGTATGGACGTCTGGCTAAAAATAGCCGCCGTTTGTCGGAGCTTCCATGGGGCAGGGCTGGGAAAGCAAAAAGCCCCGAACCAGTCGTAATGCTGTTCACTTAAGCGGAGCAGCCTTACGATCCACCGGATACCGGGTTTTGGAAATTTTCACCGTCCTTGGCCTCCCTGGCCTTGGACGG
>NZ_JBNNHS010000007.1:159506-197712 GCF_050269105.1 Pseudomonas sp. NPDC077408 | reverse complement strand
CTGAATGGGCATAAAAAATCCGATACCAGAGGACTGGTATCGGATTTTCTAGAAGCCACGGCCTGGACTCAAATGCTTAAGTGAACAGCATTACGGCCTGGGCCGGGGCTCTGTCACAGTTTCGCTAACAGCCGAACGGCTGTTTAGCGAATAGCCGGCGGTTACAACCCAGCCACATCTTCCGCCTGCAGGCCCTTCTGCCCCTGAGTGACCGAAAACTCGACCTGTTGCCCCTCGGCCAGAGAGCGGTGGCCTTCGCCACGAATCGCCTGGTAATGCACAAACACATCCGCACCACTGCCACGCTGGATGAATCCATAACCCTTGGCATCGTTGAACCACTTAACGGTTCCGGTTTCGCGCTCAGCCATCCTACTTCTCCAACTCGATTCTTATTATTCCCGCTCGGGGATCAACGGACAGGCGTGATCTTCTTAGAATCAACGCCAGCGCCAAATATAGCGCAGCGGCCATGACAAGTACGTTTCTGGCGTTCGCCAGCGCATCAGCGTAGGCCCGATTGGGGTCGGGGCGCTCAGCACGCGACACAAGCAAACCGCCAGGCTAGCCAGCTCACCACGATCATACTGATCGACGCCTGCGCCAGAACCACAGCAGCAACATCCCGAGCGTGAGTATCAGCGGCACCAGACCGATATTGAAGAATTTCAGCACCCGCCCCAGCGCCTCGATGTCCGCGTTGAGCTGGTAACGCACCTCACGCAACTCCTTGCGAATGAGCAGCTTCTGCTGCATGAAATCCTGCAGCGCGGCCTGTTGCTCAGCCGTCAGCTGTACAGCTCCTTCGGCGTCCGGCTCCTGCAGCTCGGCGAGTTGCGCCTCGGTGGCAGCCAGACGCTGCTGCAGCACTTCTTCCTTCTCACGAAAGCGATTCTCAGCCTGGCGCTGTAAGTCCTCGACGACTGTAAACGGGCGAGCAAATCGACCTCGTGAGCGCACGCTGATCAACGCATCGGTGCCGGACAAATTGTCCAGCGCATTGATCACGAAGGTGCCGTTGTCTGCCCAGGGCTGTGGCATACGCTGGCCAAAGAAATCATCGATTTGCACCCACATGCGATCGGCAAGCAGGTCGGTATCCGCCACGGCGAGCACGTTGATGTTGGTGCTTTCCTTCAGGCCATCCTTGCGGCCCTCTATACCGTTCGGATAAGCCGACTTAGCCGGGCCCTGGATACGCGCGGCAAGGGTATAGCGCTCGCCAGTGGGTTGCAGGTCCCGCAATAGCACCTCGGGATTTTCCAGTTTCGCAAAGCGCTCCGCCTCGATCGGCATGGCGTAGCTGGAGCTCTGGATCAGCGGCGTGAAACGAGTCGTCGCGTCTTCTAGCGGTTCCAGAAAGCCTGCAGTCGCCATGGTCAGGCTCTCCAACGAAGAGGTAACGACGTCTTCGCTATCCATCATGCGCTGGGGCAGACTCAGCCAGGCCGGATGCCTGACCGGACGGCGTTCCTCTCCCACTCCGACGGACATGGCATAGGACGCATCCAGCACCACCTGATTTGGCGCCATACGCACGCCCCAGGCGGTGAAAAGCGGCTCCAGATCTGACGCCTTGCCCTCACCGAACTCACCCGGCCCAATGCCCATGCCAGGGTCCGCCTCGCTGTACGGATCGAGGAACACCAGCAACTTGCCGCCGCGCATGACGAACTGGTCGACGGCATACAGGGTCTGCTGCGGAAGCTCCTTAGGATGGATCAGCATGAGCACCGATACGCTGGGGGGAATCACGTCCACGTCGCGCTTGAGGCTTTCGATATGGAACAGCTGGCGGATGTTCTCTAGCACCATCCAAGGGGACGTCGCCTGCTGGGTACGCATGTCGAAACCACCCATCAAGGGCAGCCCGGAAAGCACGCCGACCACCGGCATTTGTGGCGCCGAAAGTGTTTGAACCAGACGGCTGATCTCGTATTCGAGAAACCCCTCCTGATCCAACGGGAAGAACGGAATGCTTTGCGTCTGGCCAGCAGCATTGACGCCAGCCAAGCCGAAGTAGACCTTGTTACCGCCCTGATTCAGCGGCACAGCCTGCAGCCCGAGCTCCGCGGCCCGGTCCTCCTCCTCGGAGAACGGCTCAGGATCGATCACCCGAAGCGTGACTTTGCCATTAGCCTCGCGCTGGTAGGCATGTAGCAGCTCCTCGACACGTCGCGCATAGTTACGCAGCGCGACCAGGCCCCCCGTCGCCTCGTCCGAGTAGAACAACTGCAATTCAATCGGCTCCTCCAGGCCCTCGAGGATTGTCTCGGTGCCTTTCGAAAGGGTGTAGAGCTTTTGCTCGGTCAGATCTAACCGCGCATCGGTAAGGATCAGGCTGGAAAGAACGTTGAGTGCCAGGAAGGCCAGTGCGATCAGCAGCAGCCCGGCACCTGAATACATCAGTCGTTTCATGCGGGCTCCCTTATGCCGCTTTCTTCAAATCGACGACGATGGCGGTCGCCATCAGCCAGACGATAATCAGGGTGACGAAATACAGCAGGTCTCGCAGATCGATGACCCCTTTGCTGAGCGAATCGAAACGGATCAGGAAACTCAGCGAAGCCACCGCATCCACCAGCCACTGCGGGGCCCAAGCGAAGGCGTCGAGCACCATCGGCAAGCCGCTGACGATGAACAGGAAACACACACTCACCGCCAGGATGAAGGCGATCACCTGATTCTTGGCCAATGCCGACATGCAGGAGCCGATTGCCAGAAAAGCGCCGGCCAGTAACCAGCTACCGAAGTAGCCGGTGGCGATCGCACCGTTGTCTGGCTGGCCAAGGTAGTTAACGGTAATGACCATCGGAAACGTCAAGAGCAAGGCGATTCCGGCGAACACCCAGGCCGCGAGAAACTTGCCGGTGACTGCCTCGAAACGCGTTATAGGCAAGGTCATCAACAGCTCAATCGACCCCGATTTACGCTCCTCGGACCAAAGCCGCATGGCAATAGCGGGAATCAGAAACAGATAAAGCCAGGTATGGAAACTGAAGAAGGGTATGAGGTCCGCCTGACCACGCTCGTAGAAGCCCCCTAAATAAAAGGTGAAAACACCGGACAGCACGAGAAAGATCAACGTGAA
Organism: Pseudomonas sp. NPDC077408; assembly: GCF_050269105.1. Lineage (NCBI taxonomy): Bacteria > Pseudomonadati > Pseudomonadota > Gammaproteobacteria > Pseudomonadales > Pseudomonadaceae > Pseudomonas > Pseudomonas sp. NPDC077408. The sequence continues at coordinate 194,621 of NZ_JBNNHS010000007.1, read as the reverse complement.
GACGTAGGCGAGCGGCGTCGCGAAATAACTGCCCAGCTCGCGTTTGAAGATCACTGGCAACTGGCTCATTGCGCCTCCCCACGAGTCAACGTCTGAAATACCTCATCCATACGGCCGCGCTCCACATCCAGCTCCCGCACGACCCAGCCCTGCTGGACGATCAGTGCGTTGATCTGCGGGAAGATCACCTGGCCTGGCTCGGCCAGCACCGTGACGCTGTGCTCCGCCTGATTCACCTCGATCCCGGCTACGCCCGGCAAGGCCGCCAGCGCGACGGTATCCAGCGGTCCGTCGCCAACCAGGGTCACTGCTTGGTGATATCTGGAGCGGCTTTGCAATTCCAATGGCGTGCCATCGGCCACCAGCCGCCCGCGGGCGATCACGATGGCACGCGTGCACACCGCCGTGACTTCTTCGAGGATATGCGTCGAGATGATGACGATCTTGTCTCGTGCCAGGCCTTTGATCAGCTCGCGGACCTGGTGCTTCTGGTTTGGGTCCAGGCCATCGGTAGGCTCATCGAGGATCAGCACGCGCGGATCGTGCAGGATCGCCTGAGCCAATCCGACTCGCCGCTTGAAGCCCTTGGACAGGGTATCGATGTTCTGCCCAAGCACGGATTCCAGCTCGAGCTGACCAATGGCCGTATCGACCCGAACGCGTTTGTCCGCGCCGCGGTAACCACGCACCTCGGCGATAAAATCGATAAAACCGCGCACCGTCATATCACCGTAGCAGGGCGCGCGCTCGGGCAAGTAGCCCATCTGACGCTGCGCCTGCAGCGCTTGGGTTCGGATATCGCAGCCAAAGATGCTTGCGCTGCCTGACGTCGGCGTGAGAAAGCCGCTCAGCATCTTCATGGTAGTGGACTTTCCGGCCCCGTTCGGGCCAAGAAAACCCAACACTTCCCCCGGTTCGACGCAGAATGACAACGCATCAACTGCCGTGTGCCGAGCAAATCGCTTGGTCAGATTTTTCAGTTCGATCATCAACTTCCATCCATGCTGACGGGGCCGCGGCCACGTGAGGCGAGACCGGCCCAATGCGCGCCGAAATATAAGGAGAGCCGCAGCGCTATTGCAACCGGGCCGGGCGGGCGTTCGATATCTTCATCGCAGTTTCGCGACTTGCACTAGCCTCAAGCGAAGCTACGAGCAACGCGGAGCTCACGACATGATCGAACGAATCTTTCGCAGCAGCCGCTTTCTGGTACTGGTTGCCGTTGCCACGACGGCGGTCTCTGCCGTGCTGCTGTATGGGGTCAGCCTGAATACCATGATTCACCTGCTGCTAGAGCTGACTCAGCAGTTTCCTAGCAGCGCGAACGACAGCAAGAGTCTCGCAGTAAAACTGTTAAAGCTGCTGGACCTCCTGCTGATCGCGATCACCTTTCAGCTGATTGCCATCAGCCTGTACCGACTTTTCGTCAAACCACTGCCCGCAGAACAAAGCGCCTCTCTCGGGCCGCTGGATATCAGATCTTTCCATGACCTGAAGAAGACCCTGATCCAGGTCTCGGTAGTGATCATCGTCATCCTATTTCTTGAGCATGCGGTCGAAGTGGGCGCACGACTGGAAACCCTGTATTTCGGAGCGGCCGTAAGCCTGGTGGTGTTCTCGGCCGTCTACGCATGGAAAAACATGAAGTGAGCCGGGACGGCCGATAACAGCGATTTTGAATGACAACACTATCCCTCTACCCGGCGCATCAGCACACCGACCGGCGCCCTTCGCTTACCAGAGATTTTGCTCACCAACACCGCATGCGGCACACTTGCGCGCCTCAAGGGCATTAACCCTTCTACAGTCGAATCTGCCGTATGACTCGTTCCCCGCTCCGCCGTCTCGTCTTCTCCATCGTGCGTCGCCTGCTCTATTTCTGGGTGCGCTCGGAGACGATCAACCAGTCCGCTTTCACGCTCAAGCTGGACCGCAGCAAACCGGTGTTCTACGTGTTGCAACGCGCCTCGCTGAGCGATCTGGCGGTGCTCGATCATGAGTGCAGTAAAGCTGGGCTGCCGCGACCGGTGGCCGATGTGGCGGTGGGCGATCACATCGAACCGGCAGCCTTCATTTTTCTCAACCCGGCCGCCAGCTGGTTCGGCACGCGGACGCGTGCTGTTACGCCAGAGCCACTGGTGCGCTTGGTCGGTGCACTGGAACAGAACGCAGTAGACAACGCGCAAATCATCCCGGTGACCGTCTTCTGGGGTCGCTCGCCGGCTCGCGAGACCAGTGCCTGGAAGCTGCTTTTCGCCGACAGCTGGGCCGTGACGGGACGGATGCGCAAGATGCTCAGCATCGTCATGCTCGGGCGCCAGACCCGTGTGCAGTTTTCCGCGCCCATCCAGCTCAACGAACTGGTCGCGCAGAACAAGGGCCACGAGCGCACCCTGCGCATGGCCCATCGCATGCTGCGCGTGCATTTCCGCCACCAGAAGACGGCGGTGATCGGTCCCGACTTGTCGCACCGTCGCAACCTGGTCAAGGGGCTGGTGCACGCACCACAGGTGCGCCAGGCAATCAAGGACGAGGCCGAGCGCGAAAACATTTCACTGGAAAAGGCCGAAGCCCGTGCGCTGCGCTACGGCAACGAAATCGCCTCGGACTACGCCTACACCGCCGTGCGCTTTCTCGAGGTGGTGCTGTCTTGGTTCTGGAACAAGATCTACGACGGCATCCGGGTCAATCATCTGGAGCCGCTGCAGGAAGCCGTCCAGGGTTACGAGGTTATCTACGTGCCTTGCCACCGCAGCCATATTGACTATCTGCTGCTCTCCTACCTGCTGTTCCGCAACGGCCTGACACCACCGCACATCGCCGCCGGCATCAACCTCAACATGCCGGTCATCGGCAGCCTGCTTCGCCGCGGCGGTGCCTTCTTCATGCGCCGTTCGTTCAAGGGCAACCCGCTTTATACCTCGGTGTTCAACGAATATCTGCACACCTTGTTCAGCCGGGGCTTTCCGGTCGAATACTTCGTTGAAGGCGGTCGCTCACGGACCGGGCGGATGTTGCAGCCAAAGACCGGCATGCTCGCCATCACCCTGCGCAGCTACCTGCGCTCGTCGCGTCTGCCGATCCTCTTCGTGCCGGTCTACATCGGTTACGAGCGAGTGCTCGAAGGCCGCACCTATCTGGGCGAATTACGCGGCGCGGCGAAGAAAAAGGAATCGATCTTCGACATCTTCAAGGTCATCGGCGCGCTGAAGCAGCGCTTCGGCCAGGTCTGGGTCAATTTCGGCGAACCGCTGAAACTCAACGAATTTCTCGACCAGCAGCAGCCGGACTGGCGCAAGCAGGATTTGGCACCGAACTTCCGCCCCGACTGGCTCAACGAGGCCACCAATAAACTGTCCGAACGCATCGCCCAGCGGCTCAACGAAGCCGCCGCGGTCAACCCGGTCAACCTGGTGGCGCTGGCGATGCTCTCCACCAGCCGTCAGGCCTTGGATCGCCGTTCACTGGCGCGAATCCTCGACCTCTACCAGAACCTGCTTAGGGCCGTGCCCTACTCGCCCCACACCACACTGCCGGACGGTGATGGCGAGGCGCTGATCAGCTACGTGAAAGAACTCGGCCTGCTGGCCGAACAGAAGGATGCGCTGGGCAACATCCTCTATCTGAATGAGCAAAACGCCGTTCTGATGACCTATTACCGCAACAACGTAATGCACATCTTCGCCCTGCCAGCGTTGCTGGCGAGCTTCTTCCAGAGCAGCTCACGCATCAGCCGAGAACAAATTCTGCGTTTCACCGAGGCGCTCTATCCCTATTTGCGCGCCGAGTTGTTCATCCGCTGGGAGCCAGAAGAGCTGCCCGCCGTGATTGATCAATGGCTGGCAGCCTTCGTCGAACAGGGGCTGCTCAAGCGCGACGGCGAAACCTACGTGCGACCGGCGCCCAGCTCGCGTCAGTTCGTCCTGCTGACCCTGCTGGCGCGGACGATCATGCAGACGTTGCAACGCTTCTACATGGCCATTGCGCTGCTGCTCAACAGCGGCCAGAACACCCTTGACGCTGAAGAGTTGGAAAACCTCTGCACGGTCATGGCTCAGCGCCTGTCGATCCTGCATGGCCTGAACGCGCCGGAGTTCTTCGACAAGAGCCTGTTCCGCCACTTCATCAAGAGCCTGCTGGACCAGGACGTGCTTCAGCAGGACGGCGCGGGCAAGCTCGGCTACCACGCCAAGCTGGGCGAACTGGCTGAAGGCGTGGCCAAACGTGTGCTCCCGGCTGAGATTCGCCTGTCGATTCGCCAGGTGGCGCTGGAGCGACACGACGAGGAACACCCCTCGGACTGATTGCGCTCGAAGCTCAAGCACGGACGCTCGCAGCCAAGTCCTCAGTGGCAACCACGCTAAGGACGGCCAGGCTTAATGCCGAAACGTTCGATTGATGACAGATGCGGCACCCATACTCAGCAGGTCACCCACCGAAAACGTCGGCGACCTGCCGAGAGGGGACTGTATGACGCACAGCCGTGTGATCGCCTTGTCGCTCGTCTTGGGGATGGGCGGTTGCGCGACGCCCAGCCTGAACAACCTAACACCCTCCTCGGTTGCCCGCTCACCGGTGCCGCTCTACCCGTTGCGAGCGCAAGTGGATGGGCGTGGCAATCGCATCGCACAGGTCAACGTGGTCATCCATGGCACGCCCTGGGCCATGATGCCGTTGTCTAGTGATCAATACGCGGTGGGCTACTTCGCCGACACCTGCGAAACCAACATTCCCTATCACTTCAGTGTCGGTTATCAGCGCCGCAACTGGCTCGGCTCCGGCGATTCGAGCACCGTCAATGAGAAACGCTTTCCGGAAGCATCCGGTTACGTCATGAACGTCACTGGCGACCCGCTGCCCAGTGATTGCTCCGCCTCCATCGGCCTGACCCTGCGTGTGGACAGTACGGCCGACGAGGTGGATACCGAGCCGGGCGACGGCAACTGCCGATCCATTTCCAATCGCTGCACACTGAGAGCGGCGGTGATGGAGAGCAACGCGCACCAGGGCCACGATTTGATAGAGGTGCCGTCAGGGCATTACGTGCTCTCGTTGACCGGTACAGAGACCGCAGACGTGCCGAACGACGCGGTTGGTGATCTGGACATCACGGATGGTCTGACGCTATCGGGCCTCGGGCGAGCCGCGAAAAACGATGATTTGCAAGTCATCATCGACGGCGGGGCCATCGACCGGATTTTAGATATTTATGCTGCCGCGCCAAGGGCGGTAACGCTCAGCTATCTGCGGCTGGAAAACGGCAGGCCCATGGGCAGCGGCGGCGGCGCGATATGGAATCGAGGCAACCTGCGCATGGACCGGATGCTGTTACGTGGCAACACCATCGACCATGAACTGGAAACCTCCTGCGCGGCCTTTCCCAGCCGACGCCTGTGCAACCGTGGCGCGGGATTGTTCAACGAGGGACAGGCGCTGGTGGCGCGCTCGACCATCGAACAGAATTCGACCGGGTACCAGTCCGGCCATGGCGGTGGCATTTCCAATATGGGCTCGGCGGCGCAGCTGTATCTGCGCAACAGCCTGATAACCGCCAATGACGCTCGCTTTTGGGGTGGGCTGCTGAACTATCAGGGCACCGTCGACATTTTGAACAGCACCTTTGTCGACAATCGCAGTACCACCGGTGGTGTCCGAGCCGCAGAAATCGGCAACATCGACGGCAAAGTCTCGGTCCGCAACGCGACCTTCAGCAATCACTCGCAGCTGTTCAGCCATTCGGGTACTGGCGAGTTCCGCCTGGCCAACAGCCTGGTCGAAATCCGCACCTTCGGCGACATGCCGTTCTGCAGTGGCGCGCTGACCAGTGGCAGTTTCAATGCCATCGGTGGCTCCGGAGGAGGACTCTTCGACTTCCTGGGTGGCTGCGGCTTCACACCCACCACCGCGGACGAAGCAGGGGTTCGCCTGGCACTCGAATCACTGCAGGACAATGGAGGTCCGACCCGCACCGTCGCGCTGCGCGAGCCGTTCGAAGACAGCCCCTATTTCGACCCCATCGACATGGGCGGCGTGCTTTGCCCGGACACCGACCAGCGCGGCAACCCGCGTGACGATCGGCAGTGCGACCCGGGCGCTTTCGAGTTCTGACCCGCATGGCCGGCAGTCAGGTGCCGAGCACCTCCAGCTTGGCACGTATGAAGTCTGAATGCGGCACATACAACAGATCGGCGATACGGCGGATCAGGTGGTCTTCGTATCGGTGGATATCGCCATCGGCGGCGGCGACGCGCCATAGCGTTTTGATCAAAACAAATTTTTCGTCCATCGAATATTGAGCGTTGATCAGCGTAGTGAATTCATACAGTGACGTCGATCGCTCGGCGGATTCCTGCGCGAAGGCGACCAGCGATTCGAGCTCGCCGTCTTCCAACCCCGAGCCGAGGCGGATGGCTTCGATAATGGCTTTTTGTTCGTCTGCATCGCTTTCGTAATCCGCACGGCCGACTTCGATCAGCAGCGCCGCTGCGGCCACTTCAACGCTGTGTCCCGTAGGCTGATCTTCCCCACTGCGGTCGAACAGCGCCTTAAGTGCTTTGAGCATGGTTTCATTCCTCTACACGGGTTGGTATTCGAACGGATCCGCGGCGAAGGTTCAGCCGCAATCGTGTCGTCGGTCAGCGCGTAGCGGATGTTCGCTTTGGCAGATTGATGAATCCGCCTCATGATGGTCTTTTGTAGCCGTGAAGCGGCTAAAAGTTGCACCAACGCGACCGTTATAGCGCCCGGCACCTGCGCTAGACCGAGCGGCAGACATCGCTGGATGCCGCCGGCCGGCAGCGAGGTCGCGGACGAGCGTCAACGAAACGGTCGAAACAAGCTGCTGCCACCGTTTGGCACGCCGCGCCTGGCCTATTAAGCTCGCTGCATCACTCAGAGGATTTGCCCATGCTACGCACCACTGCTTTGCTCACCGGTTTGATCCTCTCCGCCAGCGCTTGGGCGCTTTCGCTGTCCGACCTAAGTCAGGGCGATGCTAACAAGGCACTCAAAGACGCGCTCAGTCAAGGCACCAAAGTCGCGGTGCAGCAGCTCGGGCGACCAGGCGGTTTCGGCAATGACCCGGAGCTGCGCATCGAGCTGCCGGGCAACATCGGCAAGGCTTCGCGCATGCTGAAAATGATGGGCATGGGCGCCCAGGTCGAACAGTTGGAAACCGGCATGAACAAGGCCGCCGAAGCAGCCGTTCCACAAGCTCAGGCGCTGCTGCTGGAGGCAGTGAAGAATATGACCGTAGCCGACGCCAAGGCCATTCTTGCCGGTGGCAACGACTCGGCGACGCAATACCTGAACAAGACCAGCCGTGACGAGATTCGTGCCAGGTTCATGCCGATCATCAAGCAAGCGACCGACAAAGTCGGCGTCGCCCAGCAGTACAACGCGCTGGCCAGTAAGGCATCCGGGCTAGGCGCGATCGACGCCAAGTACGGCACTGTCGAAGGCTACGTGGCCGAACAGGCGCTCGACGGGCTGTTCACCGTCATTGCCGAGCAGGAGGCAGCCATTCGCCAGAATCCAGCACAGGCCGCCACCAGTGTGGCGAAAAAGGTGTTCGGCGCATTGATGGGTAATTGATCAACGGTTTCAAGGCTGCACACGATGTATCACGGAGAGAAATTCAACGCCTGGACGCACCTGACCGGTGGCGTGCTAGCGCTCATCGGAACGGTCTGGTTGCTGATCCTGGCAGCCATGGATGGAGACCTGGCGAAGATCGTCAGCGTCGCCATCTACGGTTTCACCCTGGTGCTGCTGTACAGCACTTCGACGCTTTATCACAGCGTTCGTGGCCGTGCCAAAACAGTGATGCAAAAGCTCGATCACTTGTCGATCTATCTGTTGATCGCCGGCAGTTACACACCCTTCTGCCTGGTCACCCTGCGCGGCAGCTGGGGCTGGTGGCTGTTCGGGATCGTCTGGTCACTGGCGGTCATCGGCATGCTGCAGGAGATCAAACCGCGGTCGGAAGCGCGGGTGCTGTCGATTGTCATCTACGCGGTCATGGGCTGGATTGTGCTGGTGGCGGTCAAACCACTGCTCGCCGCACTCGGCACTGCCGGCTTCAGCTGGCTGGTTGCCGGCGGCGTGCTCTATACGGTGGGCATCGTCTTCTTTGCCTACGATCAGCGCTTCCGTCACTGGCACGGCATCTGGCACCTGTTTGTCATCGGCGGCAGCCTGCTGCATTTCGTGGCCATCCTGCGCTATGTGGTCTGACCCCGTTCAGCTGAGCGTGTCGATCACAGTTCGTGCATGCGATTGACCTGTTGCGCCAGCCGCATGGTCTCGTGCTCCTCGAGCTGGAGCATCTCGCCGAGCAGCTCGCTCGCCTTGCCCAGTCCAGGCCGTTTTTCCAGCGAGCGATACAGATCGATGATCCGGTTGTGAATGGCGAACACTTCTCGTGAGATATCGTCGACACCCATCTGTGCATAGGCCTCACCGTCGAGGTCCAGCGCAAGCACGTCACCCTCTAGCGCCTCGGGCAGCCGGGCTTGTAGGGCGCGCGGGTCGGCGTGTTCCTTGATTCGTGCAATCGTACGGGTCAACTCTTGCTCGTGCTGCGCGAGATAGACCAGCAGCATCTTGGCCAGCGAGTCGCTGCGGTCCTCTGCGCCCTCGGTCATGCAGGTAGACAGTCGGGTATGGGCGTGACTGGTCCAGTCGAGCAGCTCTTCGCATCGTTCGATGTTCATGGCACCTCCATCCGCCGCGTCTGTTTGCCGAGCAGGATAGCCAGCAAGTTGCAGGTAAAGCGGTAGCCCGATGCAAACACGTGCAGCCCGGATTGGCCAGTGCTGGGTATCGGTCAGCGACGTGTTCACCGTTAACGAACCGCTCCAAAGCCAGCGAACGCTACCGTCCATGATCAGGCACGGGTGTGGAACAGGATGTCGAACGACGTCCAGCCGTCGCGGCTGCTGCAATGGATCTCGCCATGGTGCGCTTCGATGATCGAACGGGTGATGGCCAGGCCCAGTCCTGCGTTGTTCGGGTTGCCCTCACGCCGCGCCGGGTCGACGCGATAGAAACGGTCGAACAGTCGCGGCAAGTGCTGTTCCGGGATGCTCGCACCGGGATTACCGATGCTCAACGCCACATTCTGGCCGGTCGCCGTGATATCCAGCCGGATCGTGCCGCCATCGGGCGTGTAACGCAGTGCGTTGGACAATAGATTCGACAGTGCCCGGTGCAGCATGGCGGGATCGCCACGGAGCCGCGCATCACCTGATAGCAGGAAGCGGATACCGCGTTCATCAGCGGTCAGCTGGTAGAAATCCAGCAGTTTTTGGCACAACGCATGCAATTCGATCGATTGCTCCTCGGGGATGATCAGCCCGTTATCAGCTTTCGCCAGGAACAACATGTCGTCGATCATCCGCGCCATGCGGCGCAATTCTTCCAGGTTCGAGTAGAGATTCTCCTGATAATCCTCGCGGCTGCGTGCACGGGTCAGCACCACCTCGGTGTGCGTCATCAGGTTGGACAGCGGCGTGCGCAACTCGTGGGCGATGTCGGCTGAGAAGTTCGACAGCCGCACGAAGGCATCCTCCAACCGCGCCAGCATCGCATTGAAGGCCAACACCAGTTGCTGCAGTTCGGCCGGTGTCGACTCGGTCGGAATGCGTTCGGTCAGCGACTTCGCCGACACCGATGCCGCCACCAGGGTGACCTCGCGTAATGGCTTCAGGCCGCTGCGCGCCAACAGCCAGCCGAGTACGCCACTGAGCAGCGCACAGAGCACCAACGCCCCCCAAAGCCAACCCGCAAGGGTGCGCAAGAACACCTTGTGTGTGGTGATATCGAGCGCCAGCTCGATGCTCAGGGGCTTCCCCGCCACCTCGACCACACCGGCTTTGCGGCGCCATACCCGGGTTTCACGCCGCACCCCGCCGTCGGAGGAGCCGTGCGCATGCGTTTTCGCCGAACTAGTGGCACCGCTCGCGGCGAACAGCAACCTGTCGTTGGCGTCGACAATCCTTACCACCAGATCACTATGGCCGCCGAGCAAGGCCTGCAGTTGCGGGCGCAGCGTGTCGAATTGGGCTAGGTCATCGACGCCTTTCAGTAGCTCGCGGCCGGCCCGGAGCTTGTCTTCCAGCGTGTGCCGGTCCAGTTCGTCGAAATGGTGCTGACTCATCTGATAGAAGAAGAAGCCCGCCGCGCCAAGTACGCCGGTGACCGCCAACATGAACATCAGGCTCAGCCTGGCGGTTAGCGACAACTGCTTCATCAGCTTGGGTCCGGCTCGTCGAGCATGTAGCCCATGCCTCGCGCGGTGTGGATGAGCTTGGGCTCGAAACCATCGTCGATCTTGGCGCGAAGCCTGCGAATCGCCACCTCGATGACGTTGGTGTCGCTGTCGAAATTCATGTCCCAGACCTGCGACGCGATCAGCGATTTGGGGAGTACTTCGCCGCGCCGACGCAGCAGCAACTCCAGCAAGGCGAACTCCTTGGCGGTCAGGTCAATGCGCTGACCGGCACGGATAGCGCGGCGTTTGAGCAAATCCACCTCCAGATCGGCAATGCTCAGCTGGGTCTGCAAGGCAGCCGCATTGCCCCTGCGCAGCAACGTGCGTACCCGCGCCAGCAGTTCGGAAAAGGCGAAGGGTTTGATCAGATAGTCATCAGCGCCCAGTTCCAGCCCCTTGACCCGGTCCTCTACCCGATCGCGCGCGGTGAGAAACAACACCGGCACCTCCTGCCCTGCCGCACGGACCATACGCAGCACTTCCCATCCGTCCAGCCCCGGCATCATCACGTCCAGGATCAACAGGTCGTAGGGCGTACTCAGCACGTGCTGCAAGGCGTCGGTGCCGCTGATAACGCGGTCGACGGAGAATCCTGCCTCGCTGAGGCCCTGTTGCAGATAGGTCCCGGTTTTCGGTTCGTCTTCAGCGACCAGAAGCTTCATTCGGCTCGTCCTCTTTTTCATCGCCCAAGTCTGCCGGTATCACCGCTGACGAACCACAAGCTGACAGAAAAGTAATGTTCCGCTCAGCTTGCAGAAAGCCGCATCAGGCTATGTTGGTATCCAGACAAAGCGTTCGTTGTAGCACCTTGACCTTGCCATAAGGACAAGGTTGATGATCAAGCCTAGCCGGACTGACCGGCACCAACGGAGGGCTTTTCATGAATTTCACCCAGCTTCAGGTTCAGGGCATGACGTGCGGCGCCTGCGTTCGACACGTCACTCAAGCATTGAACACCGTTAGCGGAGTCAATGCCGTCGAGGTCGATCTGCAAAGCGGACGAGTACGCGTCGACGGGGATGCCGACAACGCTGCGCTGATTGTCGCGCTGGACGAGGCCGGCTATCCCGCTCAGCTCGCGAGCCAGACTACCCCGGCCGCCGCACCCAAGAAAGGCTGCGGCAGCGGCTGCGGTTGTCGTTGATTTCTCATTCAGGAGAGCTGTCATGCGTTTCATCAAACCCAAACTCGCGATCATCGCCGCTCTGTTCATGGCCGGCAGCGCCCATGCCGCCGACGTGATCGACGTGCACCGGGACGCCAACTGCGGTTGCTGTAAGGACTGGGTCAAGTACCTGCAGGACAATGGCTACGAAGTCCGCGACCACGTAGAAAGCAACATGTCAGCCGTCAAGCAGCGCCTGGGCGTCGCCCCGCGGCTAGGCTCGTGCCACACCGGCGTGATCGACGGCAAGTTCGTTGAAGGTCACGTGCCAGTCGCACAGATCCGTGAGCTGCAGCAGCGCGACGACCTGCTTGGTGTCGCTGCGCCCGGCATGCCAGCTGGCTCGCCCGGCATGGATTATGGCCAGCCGGCCCAGGCCTATCAGGTCATCGGCCTGACCGCCAAGGGCACTGACCTGGTCCTTGCAAACTACCCGGCAGAGTGAATCTGGCCGCAACCTCTTCGCCCGCCTGCCTCAGCGTTGGCGGGCGTATTCGCATTCAGAGCTGACCAAACAGGATCTTCATGCGCAGTACATCCTCGCGCCGTACCTTCGTCAAAAGCCTGGCCGCCGGAGGCCTTGTCGCCGGGCTGGGCGTTTGGCGTCAGCCCGTATGGGCTGTGGCACGCCCCGGCCAGTCGAACGACCAAGGTATATTGGCAGGCACCGAATTCGACCTGACCATCGACTCGCTCGGCGTGAACTTCAGCGGCCGTGAACGCACCGCGATGGCGATCAACGGGAGCATCCCGGGCCCGCTGCTGCGCTGGCGCGAAGGCGACACCGTGACGCTGCGGGTGCGTAACCGCCTGCCGCAGGACACCTCGATCCACTGGCACGGCATCCTGCTGCCCGCCAACATGGATGGCGTGCCGGGCTTCAGCTTTGCCGGCATCGCGCCGAACGGCATGTACGAGTACCGGTTCCGCGTCAAACAGAGCGGCACCTACTGGTATCACAGCCATTCGGCCTTCCAAGAACAGCTTGGTGTCTACGGACCACTGGTTATCGATCCGCTCGAGCCCGAGCCCTTCGAATATGCGCGGGACTACGTGGTGATGCTCACCGACTGGACCGATGAAGGCCCGGCGCGGGTACTCGACAAGCTGAAAAAGCAGTCCGACTACTACAACCGCGGCCGGCGGACTTTGGGCGACTTTATCAATGATGTGGCGGACCAGGGCTGGCGCGAGACGATGAGTAATCGCTGGGCCTGGGCGAAGATGAAGATGACGCCCACCGATCTCGCCGACATCAGCGGCGAAACCTATACATACTTGCTCAACGGTCAGGCACCGGACGACAACTGGACTGGCGTTTTCGAGCCAGGCGAACCGGTGCGCCTGCGCCTGATCAACGGCTCGGCGATGACCTATTTCGACTTTCGCATTCCCGGCCTGAAGCTCACCGTGGTGGCTGTCGACGGCCAGCATGTCGAGCCGGTCGAGGTCGACGAACTGCGCCTGGCTGTGGCCGAAACGGTCGACGTCATCGTCTCGCCGGACGGCAGTCAACCGGCCTACACGCTTTTCGCTCAGTCGATGGACCGCAGCGGCTACGCTCGCGGCACGTTGGCCGTTCGCCAAGGTCTGAGCGCGCCGGTGCCCGAGCCCGACGCGCGTCCCGAGCTGAGCATGGAAGACATGGGCCATGGCGATCACGGCGCGCATGCGGCCCAGCCGTCCATGCAGCACGAAGCGCCACAACACGGCCAAATGGACCACAGCCAGATGCAGCCTTCGAGCATGGGCGGCATGGATCATTCGGCTATGAGCCATGGTGGCAGCGCCGTGGCCAGCGGTCAGATGCAGACGCACCCTGCTAGTGAGAGCGGCAATCCGCTGGTCGACATGCAAACGATGATGCCGGTGCCAAAGCTGGATGATCCGGGTATCGGCCTGCGCGACAACGGCCGCCGAGTACTGACCTACGCTGACCTGCGCAGCACCTTTCCCGACCCGGACGGCCGTGAGCCGACACGCACCATCGAGCTGCACCTGACGGGCCATATGGAGCGCTTCGCCTGGTCATTCGACGGCATTCCGTACGCGAAATCCGAGCCGATCCGTCTCAAGTACGGCGAGCGGGTGCGGTTCGTGCTGGTTAACGACACCATGATGCACCACCCCATTCACCTGCACGGGTTGTGGAGCGACCTGGAGGACGAAAACGGCCATTTCCAGGTACGCAAGCACACCATCGACGTGCCGCCCGGTTCCAAACGTAGCTATCGCGTCACGGCTGACGCACTGGGGCGCTGGGCCTATCACTGCCACATGCTGATGCACATGGACCTCGGGATGTTCCGCGAAGTCCGGGTCGAAGAATGAAGGAGAACCTCATGAGCACTTTCAAACGCAACTCGCTGATTGCTTTCGGCTTCCTCACGGCCTTGCCCTTTACTGCGCTGCAGGCGCAGACCGAGCACGACGGCCATCATCCGGAAGGAGCCTCGCCGCAGCAAACCTCTCCCAAGGCCGGCCACCCGCAGACGCAGCAAGGTGGAATGATGCCCCATGAGGGGATGGGGATGGACCATGAGGGCATGGATCACGACAAGATGATGCAGATGCACAAAGAGCACATGGGGTCCGGGCAGACGGACCACGGCAGCATCGGCAAGGGCCCGCAGCCACCCCAAGGGAGCGACGAAAAGAGCCCCCAGCATGACCATTAAGGTCGCGCTGCTCGGCGCGCTCTGCCTGGCTGCGGCCACCAGCCACGCGCAGGAAGCGATGAACCACTCGGGCCATGCCGGTCACCCATCGGCGGCGCCCGCGCCCGCTGAACAGCATGGTCAAAACCACATGCAGCCGGACCACGGCATGATGGACCATCGCGCGATGAATCATTCAGGGCATGCAATGCCGCATCCCCCGCCAACGGGGATCCCGCCGGGAGAGGCAACACGCTCCCCGGTCCCAACCCTTAGCCCCGACGACATCGAGGCGGCCTTTCCCGACCTGCCCGATCACGGCATGCATCAGGGCAGCAGCCATTTCATGTTTGGCGCCGACGAGCTGGAATGGCAGGACGCCGACGCCGGAAGCACGTTGGCCTGGGATCTGAGCGGCTGGGCTGGCGGGGACGTCGATCGGCTGGCCTTTCGCTCGGAAGGCGAGCGAACCAATGGGCATACCGAAGAAGCGGAACTGCAGCTGCTCTGGAGCCATGCCATCGGACCCTGGTGGGAAACCGTCGCTGGTGTTCGCCAGGACTTCAAACCCGGCTCGCCGCAAACCTGGGCTGCATTCGGCGTGCAGGGAATGCCACTGTATGGGCTGGAAACCGAAGCCACGACGTTCATTGGCGAGGGCGGCCAGTCAGCACTCCGGTTGGAAGCCGAATACGACATGCTGCTGACTCAGCGCTGGGTGCTTCAGCCCACGGCAGAGATCAATCTACATGGTCGCGCGGACGAATCCCGTGGCATCGGCTCCGGGCTCAGCGATGCCAGCATTGGGCTCCGGCTGCGCTATGAAATCAGTCGACAATTCGCGCCTTACGTGGGCGTCAGCTGGAGCCGGGCTTACGGCAACAGCGCGGAGCTGCAGCGGGCTGAAGGTGAAGACACAAGCGAGGCCCGTCTGGTGGCGGGCATCCGATTCTGGTTCTGAGGTAATGGATGATGCTCAAAACCCTGACGACATTGCTACTGGCTGCGTTGGTCTTGATTCTGGCAGCTACCGCCGTGGTGTACTTTGGAGTCGTCAATGTCGCGGCCGACGTTCCGCATAGCGGGCCGATCCGGGCGCTATTGGAGACAGCCCGCCAGCGCTCCGTCGCGGTTCGCGCCGAAGCTATAGAGGTGCCAGAACTGAGCGATGCTGAACTGATTCGCTCGGGCGCCGGTAACTACGAGGCGATGTGCGTCGCCTGCCATCTCGCGCCAGGGTTCGGCCCGACAGAACTGAGTGAGAACCTCAACCCTGCGCCGCCGAATCTGACTGACGCCAACCGCAGGCGCGACCCGGCCAAGGATTTCTGGACGATCAAACACGGGATCCAAGCCACCGGCATGCCCGCCTGGGGCCAGAGCATGGACGATCGCTACATCTGGGAACTGGTCGCCCTGCTCGAGCAGCTGCCAGCGCTAACGGCCATGGAATATAGAACACTGGTGGCAGCCAGCAATGGCCATCATCACGGCGGCGGCGAGACTCACATGCCCAGCGGTTCACCCGGTGCTACAGCCGATCACCATGGCGAAATGCGCTCGGCTGAAGACCATCATCGGGCAATGGAGGCCAAGCCTGAAATCCACCGTCACGCCGACGGCAGCGATCACGCTCATTGATCGGCTGCCCCGCCGCGTCTCGATCAGACGCCGCGGAGGCCCTTCGGTTTAGCCCTAGGACGCTGCAACTGGTTCGATGCCGGAGGCTTCTTTACCGAAGTCAGGCTGGCGGTAGGCGTCGCGCCACGCCTGGTAGCGCTGATCCTGCCAGACCCGCAAGTGCAGCTGCGCCATACCGTCCGGGTCGTTCAGCAAGCGCCAGCGGGCCGCTTCGGCAGCACCATCCGGCCCTGCATCGAGGATCTGCTGCATCCGCTGCTCACGCAGCAACTCGGCACCCGGCACCACCTTGGCATGCCGCGCCCGCGCCATTCCGCACACCAGCGCGTTGTAGATCGGATCGACAGCGGCCGCGATAAAGCCTTTCGTCAGGGCATTGGCCTGGTTCTCCCGCGTATAGCGGTCGGTCGATGCCAGCTCCTGCGGCGGCTTGAACTCCTCCGGGATCAGGAACAGCTTACGGCGAAACGCCGCAAGACCGAGACCGGTACGGCTGGTGATCACCGATACAGGCGCCGACAGGATCAGCGAAACCACGATTGGCGCCAGCCACCAGAGGAAGGCAGGGTCGAGCCAGCCCACCAATGCCGTCCAGAGCACGCCCAGCAGCATTTGCGGGCCGTGCCGACGCAAGGCTTCGCTCCACGGTGTTGCGTTATCGGCGCGCTGTGGTGAATTCCACTGAACCGACCAGCCGAGAAACGCAGCGCTGACAAATACCGTGTGGAACAACATGCGCACCGGCGCGGCCAGCATCGAGAACAGGCTCTCCAGCAGCATCGACAACAACAGACGAGTGCGCCCGCCGTACTCGTGAGCACCCTGGATACAGATCAGCAATACGCTGAGCAGCTTCGGCAGGAACAGCAGGGTCAAGGTCGCCGTGAACAGCGCGATGGCTTCCTGCGGGTGCCATTGCGGCCACAAGGGATACAGCTGGTTCGGCTGCAGGAAATATTCCGGCACCATCAGCGTGTGAATCGCCAGCAGCCCTGTCGACAACGCCAGGAAGACAAACCACAGCGGCGCCGACAGGTAGGACATCACCCCGGTCAAGAACACGAAGCGGTGCACCGTGTGCATGCCCTTGACCAGAAACAGCCGGAAGTTCATCAGGTTGCCGTGGCACCAGCGACGGTCGCGCTTGAGTTCGTCGAGCAGGTTCGGTGGCAGTTCCTCGTAACTTCCCGGCAAATCATAGGCAATCCACACGCCCCACCCCGCGCGACGCATCAGCGCCGCTTCGACGAAGTCATGGGAAAGGATATCTCCGGCGAACGAGCCCTTGCCGGGCAAGGGCGCCAGGGCGCAATGCTCAATGAACGGCTTGACCCGGATGATCGCGTTGTGGCCCCAGTAATGGGACTCGCCCAGCTGCCAGAAATTGAGCCCGGCCGTGAACAGCGGACCGTAGACCCGTGTGGCGAACTGCTGCATGCGCGCATACAGCGTATCCATGCCCGAAGCCTTCGGCGCCGTCTGGATAATACCTGCGCCGGGGTTGGCCTCCATCAGCCGCACCAGACTGGTCAGGCAATCGCCGCTCATCACGCTGTCGGCATCGAGCACCACCATGTAGCGGTAGCTGCTGCCCCAGCGACGGCAGAAATCATCGATGTTGCCGCTCTTGCGCTTCACCCGACGGCGGCGACGTCGGTAGAAGATATGGCCGAAGCCATCGACCTCGCGACAGACCTCCAGCCAGGCCTTCTGCTCGGCGACACAGGTATCGGGATCATTGCTGTCGCTGAGCACGAAGATGTCGAAATGCTCTAGCTGTCCCGTCGCCTTGAGCGACTCGAAGGTCGCGCGCAGCCCGGCAAACACACGCGGCACATCCTCGTTGGCAATCGGCATCACCAACGCCGTGCGCGCCTCGCGTGGGATTGGCTCGTCGCCAAGGGTAGTCGCCGAAATGTTGTAGCGGTCATTGCCTTTGAGCAGCTGAAAGAAGCCCATCAGCGCGGTCCAGAACCCCACCGACACCCAGCAGAACAACAGGGCGAACAGCAACAGAATGCTGGTTTGCACAACATACGGAAGAATCTGGCGCGCCGATTCTTGCAGCGGCTGCTGGAACACCTCCTGCAGATCGACCAGTGCCCAGCCCTGATACGGCAGCACCGATTTCATGTGCCAGGTGGCAACCACTGTCTGCAGCAGCATCAGCACCAGCAATGTAGCGCGCCGGACCGCCGCCACCCGGCGCCAACCCGAACGATCGGCGGACTGAGCCGGAGGCATTTCCACCGTGCGGTTCTTCTTGCGCAGCAAGCGCCACCAGCTGAGTCGTAACACGTTGGTGTGCCAAGGCTCCGGCACCATGCGCGTACGCACGATGGGCGGTGTCGACTCAATGCAGACGCGCCCCTGATGGTCGCGGGTGAGCGCCTTGGCACGCTCCAGGGTTTCGCCCCAGCCGAGTTTCAGGCGAGCGGCGACCGAGCCCAGCAAATCGCCTCCGCTCGGCTCGACGTCACTGGCAGTTGGCACCGCCCGGCCCAATGCCCGATGAATATCCTCCAGCGCTCCATCGCCCTGAGCCATATTCTTGATCAGGGCTTGGCGTTGCGGGTCATCAAGGGGCAATTGGCTGATGTAGTGCCCTGTAATCGAAGGGTCCACGGGACTATTCATTGGTCGGGATCTGGTAGCTCCAGGTTTCGGAAAGCGTCTTCTCGCCATCCACCAGCGCTGCCCTTAGTTCAACCGGTTGTTTGGGATCTCGAACCTTCAAACGCAAGGTCAGACGCCAGCCGTCGGTCACCGGGTTATGCCGCAGGTTGTTTTCCACCAGCTCGGCATTATCACCAATGCTGACCCGCGTACTGACCGGCGCGTCTGCAGGCAGTTCGGCCAGGTTGGGGCCGATGAAATCCACGATCAGCGCCGTGCTGCCGTCAGGCTGGCGAATCAGGTTGGACTGTTTGACATCGCCTGCCGACAGGCGTGTCTGGCTGACCCAGGCAAGTTTCGGATCATGCAGCGCAGGTTCATCCATGGTGAAGTGCAGCCGGTACTCGAAATCCAGCGGCTCGCCGGGCTCCGGTCGCTGCTCCGGGACCCAGAAGGCAACGATGTTGTCGTTTGTTTCGTCAGGCGTAGGAATTTCGATCAGTTCCACGCGACCCTTGCCCCAATCGCCCTTAGGCTCGACCCAGCCGCTGGGCCGCAGCTCGTAGCGGTCGTCCAGATCCTCGTAGCGGTTGAAGTCGCGGGTGCGCTGGAGCAGACCGAAACCGCGCGGGTTTTCGACCGCGTAGCTGCTGATAGCCAGCCGTTTGGGATTGTTCAGCGGCCGCCAGATCCACTCGTCAGCGCCGGTATGAATCGCCAGCCCCTCGGAGTCGTGAAGCTGCGGCCGGTAGTTGAGAAGTTCGCTCGGCTGGTTGGCGCCGAACAGATACATGCTGGTGAGCGCAGCGATGCCCAGCTTCTCCACGGGCTCACGCAGATAGACCCGCGCTTTGACATCGACCGTGCTGTCCTTGCCCGGCGTGACCACCATCCGATAGGCACCGGTGGCGCGCGGAGAGTCAAGCAGCGCATAGATCACCAGGTTGCGACGGTCAGCCTCGGGGCGCTCGATCCAGAATTCGCGGAAGCGTGGAAACTCCTCTCCGCTCGGCAGCGCTGTATCGATAGCCAGACCGCGTGCAGACAGGCCGTATACCTGATCCTTGCCGATCACCCGGAAATAGCTGGCGCCGAGCAGCGTCATCAGCTCATCGGCCTTATCCGGCTTGTTCAGCGGAAAAAGCACTTTGAAACCGGCAAACCCAAGGTTTTCCAGCGCAGCAGGTTCGATCTCAACGTTGCCGAACTCGAACATCTCCGGGCTATAGCGCACCTTCTCGACGCCTTTGGCGGTGATCTCGTTGATTCGCACCGGCACATCGAAGTGCATGCCCTGATGGTAGAACTGCACTTCGAAAGGTGTCGGCGCGTCATGCCAGAGCGCCTTGTCACCGCGGAAGCGCAGCTGCTGATAGTCAGCGAACGCCATGTTGCGGAACACCGGCGGCAGATTGCTCTGCGGCGCTGCATAGCCTTCGGACGCCAGTTTTTCCGCCTTGGCCGCGACATCATCGAGGCTGAATGCCCAGCTACTGCAGGCAAACAGACCCAAACACAGACTCAACGTCATTCCCAGTGCCCGACCTGAGCGAGCCCCTGATTTGAAATGATAGGTACGTGACACATCGCCTCCTGAGCAATCACGATTACCGCTGACCGCGTTGCGGCCCGGTTTGCTGTTGTTGGTCTTCCGCAGCGGCAAATGATTCACTGCGAAGCCAAGCAAAGCGGCAAATCATCCCACGCCGCATGTGCGCCGGATAGCTACCTGGAGAGGACTTTTTTCACATTGCATGCGGTCGCCCAAACGCCCGGCCGTAGCGGGCTGAGGCCAGGCGACCAGCGGTGCGCTCGATGGCTCACAGAAGGGTGAATTGCCCCCGCTTGACCTGCTCCGAATCTAACCCGATTTGCACCTCAAACACGCCGGGCTCGGCAACACGCTCAAGCTGCGCGTTTACGAATTTCAGGTCCTGTTCTTCGAGCTTGAAGCGGACCTCCCGCGTCTCGCCGGCCTTGAGGAAAACCTTGCGAAACCCTTTGAGCTCCTTCACCGGGCGGATCACCGATGCCACCTCGTCCCGAACGTACAACTGTACAACCGTCGCACCGTCACGCGACCCGGTGTTTTTCAGCGTCACGCTTGCTTCCAGGCCGCCGCCACGCGGCATGCTCGGGCTGGACAAGCGCACCTCGGACAATTCGAAATCGGTGTAGCTCAGGCCATAGCCGAAGGGATAAAGCGGCCCATTGGGCTCCTCAAAGTACTGCGAGGTGTAGTTGCCAGGCTTGCCCTCGACATAGGGCCGACCGACGCGCAGGTGGTTGTAATAGGTAGGAATCTGCCCCACCGAACGGGGGAAAGAGATCGGCAACTTGCCGGCGGGATTCTGATCGCCGAAAAGCACATCCGCGATGGCATGTCCCCCTTCGGTACCACTGAACCAGGTTTCTACAACTGCATCGGCATTGGCCTTCGCCCAGTTGAGATCCAGCGGACGGCCATTCATCAGCACCAGCACCAGCGGCTTGCCGGTCTTCTTGAGCGCTTTAAGAAGTGCTTGCTGGCTTTTCGGGATCTGCAGACTGGTGCGACTCGACGCTTCGTGTGACATGCCGCGCGATTCGCCCACGGCAGCCACGATCACGTCGGCCTGTTTGGCCATTGCGACCGCTTCGGCAACCATCGTTTCCGGTGAGCGTGAGTCTTGCACCACCTCGGGTTTGTCCCAGTTGAGAAAGTTCAGGTACTCGACCATGTGCGGATCGTCGGTAATATTGGCGCCGCGGGCGTGACGCAGAACGGCTTTGTCACCCAACGCGTCGAGCAAGCCCTGGCGCAGGGTCACCGACTGTTTAGCGACGCCCGCAGCGGACCAGCTGCCCATCATGTCGACCGGCGAATCGGCCAGCGGCCCCACCAGCGCGATGGTCCCGCGCTTTTGCAGCGGCAAGGTCTGGTCCTTGTTTTCCAGCAGCACAATTGATTCGCGCGCGACGGCCCTGGCGGCCTCGCGATGCAAACGGCTTTCCGCGTTGACGTCTGCCGGATCGTCTTTGGCCAAGCCGATGCGTCGGAACGGGTCGTGGAACAGGCCCATGTCGTACTTGGCGCCAAGCACCTCGCGCACTGCCGTGTCGATTTCGCCGATGCCGACCTCACCCGATGCCACCAGCCCCGGCAGTTCCTCGCGATACAGCGAGTCGGCCATGCTCATATCGATGCCGGCCTTGATCGCCAGCTTTGCCGCCTCGCGGCCATCTTTGGCTACGCCATGACGCATCAGTTCGCTGATCGCGCCGTGATCGCTGAGAGCAACGCCGTCAAAGCCCCAGTCGCGCCGTAGCAGATCCTGCAGTAGCCAGGTATTGGCGCTGGCTGGCACTCCGTTGATGGAATTGAGCGCCACCATCACGCCCCCCGCTCCGGCGTCGATAGCCGCTTGGTAAGGCGGCAGGTAGTCCTGATGCATGCGCATCGGGCTCATATCCACCACGTTGTAGTCACGCCCGCCCTCGACCGCACCGTACAGGGCGAAATGCTTGACGCTCGCGGTCACGCTGTCCGGTGCGGCTGGCGACTGGCCCTGGTAGGCCTGCACCATGGTGCGCGCAATTTCCGATACCAGATAAGGGTCTTCGCCGAAGCCTTCGGATGTCCGGCCCCAGCGTGGATCGCGGGATATGTCGACCATAGGCGCGAAGGTCATGTCCAAGCCGTCAGCGCTGGCTTCGATGGCCTGCACGCGGCCACTGCTGGCGATTGTGTCGAGATCCCAGCTTGAGGCCAGGCCCAGGCCGATGGGAAAGATCGTCCGATGACCATGCACCACGTCATAGGCAAAGAAGATCGGGATCTTCATCCGGCTGCGCAGGGCTGCCTGTTGCATCGGCCGGTTGTCGTGGCGGGTGACGGTATTGAAGGTGCCGCCAATATGGCCCGCTTTCAGTTCGTCGAGGATGCGTTCGCGCGGCATGTCGCCGCCGATGCTGATCAACCGCAACTGGCCGATTTTCTCTTCCAGCGTCATCTGCTCGATAAGGCTGGCAATAAAGGCCGGCTTGTCATCCAGCAAAGGGGAACGAGGTTCGGCGGCGATGGATTGCAGCGAAAGACCGGCCATCAGGCCGAGCATAAACAGCCGTTTCATTATTGGGAGATTCCTGAGCCTGAGAGGCTAATGGGACGAACCATCTGATTCCGGCACCGCCGGGTTAAGCGTTGCCGAGTATGAGTTTTCCGATGGATTACAACCAGCGCTATCCAACGGCGGCGCAGCCATTGCGGCGTGCCGCTATGGGCATTCGGAATTACAGGCGTGCGGGGCACGCCGTTCGTCTCACCAGGAACGGGCAGCGATCAGTTGATCAGGCCGCCAGGGGTACGCCATCCCTCAACCCAATCGGCAAGCGCGGCTGGCATGGACAGGATCGGGCCACTTATTCAGCGACCCTTTCCTGCGGGGAAACGCTTCACGGAGGCTAGCCAGGCGTCTTCCAGACGGTTTTGATCGATATCCATCCCGCGCGCTTCCATCATGTCGCGATGCTGATTGATTTCTTCTGTCACTTCGCTGAGCGAGGCGCTGTTGCCATCCAGCTGATGCATCTGAGTCAGCCCGAGATGGTAGAAGCGCAGCAGTTTTATCGCCTCGGGATCACCCGCTGCCACACCCGCCGTGACATGGTGCATGACGTTAGTGACGCTCATCAGGCTGCGTTTGAGGTTCCAGCCGTAAGCAGCGCAAGCCATCCAGGACTGCTGCAGATAGACAAAGCGCACCAAAGCGGCAGTCAGCAGCAAACCGGCCACGACCCCTGCCACGTTCCACTTCAGGTTATCTGCACCCGCCTCGCCGAACAGCGCAACGGCCAGGGTTGCCAGCCCCATCGCCAGCACAGCAAAGGTCACGGCTACAACCAGCGTGCTGCGTCGCGTCTGTTGCCGGTAGGTTTCCGGGCTGAGCGACTTGATTTCGAATACCACCATGAGTTCGCGATCCTTGGGCTGGACGGGGAGAAAGTGCCGACGGCGTTGCATTATTACCCAGCCAAGCTTTGGGCAGCTGATACGGGACAGCCTTTGTGTCGCCCGTCGAAGACCACCATCGGCGCTGACGGAGCCGGCATGCCAACGACGTCGCAGCACAGACAGCACGACCAACCCGCTGGCTTTCAAGCGTCAGTGCCAGGCTCTATGATCAGCGCATCCTTTCCTTGGCAGTCAAAAGGGCCTCTATCATGAGCCGCTATGAAATATCGTTTTCCGGCGAACTCGCTCCGGGCGCAAAGCTGGAGCAGGTCGAGGCCAACCTGACTCGCCTGTTTCAGGCGGACGCCCAGCGCATCGCCGTGCTGTTTTCCGGTCGGCGGATCGTGATCAAGCAGGACCTCGACCATGCCAGCGTCGAGAAGTATCGCCAGGCCATGGCCCGCGCAGGTGCCATCGCCGAAGTGCGACCGATGCCGGTCGAAGTCGAGGAAATCGAGCTCGCCCCGCCGCCGTCAGAGGACGCAGCCCCGGCACAACAGCCTTCTGCCCCTGCAGCATCGCCACAACCGTTGAAGGTCGCTCCGCGCGACGAATACATGGCGGCCTTCGCCGACGTCGAGGCGCCGGACTTCGGCATTGCACCGGTCGGCGTCGATCTTCAGGACGCCCGCGCGCCCGTGCAGCCGCCGGTTGTCGACTTGTCACAGTTCAGCCTGGCACCGGTGGGCAGCGATATGGGCGAACGGCGCCGTGCC
The DNA here is from genome assembly GCF_050269105.1 of Pseudomonas sp. NPDC077408. Taxonomy (NCBI): domain Bacteria; kingdom Pseudomonadati; phylum Pseudomonadota; class Gammaproteobacteria; order Pseudomonadales; family Pseudomonadaceae; genus Pseudomonas; species Pseudomonas sp. NPDC077408. The sequence goes on along the minus strand of NZ_JBNNHS010000007.1, from coordinate 170,560 downwards.
AGCGATGCGCCTGTGCCGGACACCTCTCATCTGAAGTTGGTGGACTGATCCCCGCCCAGCAGGATGGCTTTTACTCCACCCACCTGACCAGAGGCGACCTCCCGGCCCTGTAGGGTGGGCTTCATCCCACCGACGCGACCTTGCAGGCGAACTCCCAACGCCGACCCGGGCTCCAACGCTACAAGCCCGCAAAGTGTCTGTATTCATGGATCTTGTCGTTGCCCGCCCCGAAGGCCTGTATTGCCCGCCTGGTGATTTCTACATCGACCCTTGGCGGCCGGTAGAGCGCGCCGTCATCACCCACGCCCACGGCGACCATGCGCGCTGGGGCATGGGCCATTACCTGGCCTCCCGCGACAGCGAAGGCATCCTGCGCTCACGCATCGCCGCTGACATGCCACTGCAGACGCTGGCGTATGGCGAGTCCATCGAGCACCACGGCGTAAAGCTCAGCTTCCATCCCGCCGGCCATGTGCTCGGTTCCGCCCAGGTCCGACTGGAATACAAGGGCGAAGTCTGGGTCGCCTCTGGCGACTACAAGGTGGAGCCGGACGGCACTTGCGCACCCTTCGAGCCGGTGCGCTGCCACACCTTCATCACTGAATCGACCTTTGGCCTGCCGATTTACAAATGGCCCTCCCAGGCCGAGATATTCCGCGAGATCAACGACTGGTGGCGCGCCAACGCGGCGGCCGGGCGCGCCAGCGTGCTGTTCTGCTATGCCTTCGGCAAAGCGCAGCGCATCCTGCATGGCCTGGACGAAAGCATCGGCACCATCGTCGTCCACGGCGCCGTCGAGCCGCTGAACAAGGTCTACCGCGAAGGTGGCATTTATCTTCCCCCGACCGTCTATGCGGGCGACCTGAAGAAAGGTGACCCGCGTTTGAAGCACGCCATCATCCTCGCCCCGCCCTCCGCCGGCGGAAGCACCTGGATGCGCCGCTTCGGTGACTACGCCGACGCCTTTGCCAGTGGCTGGATGATGCTGCGCGGCACCCGTCGCCGGCGCGGGGTCGACCGCGGCTTCGTGCTTTCCGATCATGCCGACTGGCCGGGCCTGCTCTGGGCCATCGAGCAGACCGGCGCAGAGCGGGTGATGGCGACCCATGGTTCAGTTGCGGTCCTGGTGCGCTACCTGCGGGAGATGCGCGGCCTCGACGCCCAGGCCTTCGAGACCGAGTACGGTGATGAGGATGACGCCTCGTCCCAGGAGGTCGAATGACCCGTAGTCATGCCTTACGCTTCCTACGGAAGAAAACCGCCGCTGAAATACGACGCCGCCCCTGTAGGAGCGAGATTGCTGGCGATCCGGAACCCTTGCGTCGCCACGGGTCGCCAGCAAGCTGGCTCCTACCAAAGAGCAACAACGCTGAGCTCCGTCGCCTCTCCTGTAGGAGCGAGCTTGCTCGCGCACCGAAACCCTTGCGTCGCCATGGATCGCCAGCAAGCTGGCTCCTACCAAAGAGCAACAACGCTGAGCTCCGTCGCCTCTCCTGTAGGAGCGAGCTTGCCCGCGAACCGGGACCCTTGCGTCACCATGGATCGCCAGCAAGCTGGCTCCTACGGAAGTGCACCCAAGCAGAAACGCGACCTAGCCCCAGTAGGAGCAGGATTGCTCGCGAACAGCCTGCCGCAGCTGTTACAGGCGGGCCGAAATGAAAGCCTTTGCCACCCTCTACAGCCGCCTCGACGCCACCACCTCGAGCAACGCCAAGCTCGCGGCGATGCGGGACTACTTCCGCGACGCCGATCCGGCCGACGCGGCCTGGGCGGTCTACTTTCTGGCCGGCGGCCGCCCGCGCCAGCTGGTCCCGACCCGTGTCCTGCGCGAAACCGCCATGCATGCCTCGGGCTTGCCGGAATGGCTGTTCGAGGAAAGTTACCAGGCGGTCGGCGATATGGCCGAAACCATCTCACTGCTGATGCCCGAAGCCGAGCACAGCTCCGACGACGGGCTGGCCGTGTGGATGCAGGACAAGTTGCTGCCGCTGCGCGGCCTGCCGCCGGAAGAGCTGACCGAACGCCTGCCTGCACTCTGGGCACAGCTGGATCGACTGAGCCTGATGGTCTGCATCAAACTGATCACTGGCGCCTTTCGCGTCGGCGTGTCGAAACTACTGGTCACCCGCGCGCTGGCTTCGCTGGGCGATCTCGACCCCAAACGCGTCGCGCAACGGCTGGTGGGATACACCGACCTGTCTCATCGTCCCAGCGCTGAAGGCTACCGCGCACTGGTCGCCGAAGAGTCCGAACACGAGCATGCACAACGCGGCGGCCAGCCCTACCCGTTTTTCCTCGCCCATCCGTTGCAGGCGCCGGTCGAGGAGTTCGACACGCTGCTCGGCGCGCCGGAGAACTGGTTCATCGAGTGGAAGTGGGACGGCATCCGCGCCCAGCTGGTCAAGCGCGACGGGCAGATCTGGGTCTGGTCGCGCGGCGAGGAGCTCGTCAGCGAACGTTTTCCCGAACTCTGTGAACTGGCCGGCTGCCTACCGGATGGCACGGTGATCGACGGCGAGGTACTGGTCTGGAAGCACGCGCCCGGCGAGCCTGCGACCGACTTTTTCCAGCAGCCCGCTCGCGACGATAGCGAAGCAACCGAGCGCTTCGGCGTGCAGCCCTTCGCCCTGCTGCAACAGCGGATCGGCCGCAAGAACCTGACCGCCAAAGTACTGCAGGACGCCCCGGTTGCGGTGCTCAGTTATGACCTCTTGGAATGGCAGGGCGACGACTGGCGCCAGCGAGCGCACCACGAACGTCGGCAACAGCTCGAAGCCGTCGTCGCGCAATGCCCCAATCCACGGCTGATGCTGTCGCCGCTGGTGACCGGCCGTGACTGGACCGATCTGGCGCGCCAGCGCGAGGCGTCCCGTGAGCGCGGCGTCGAGGGCATGATGATCAAGGCGCGCGCCGCGCAGTATGGCGTTGGCCGGACCAAGGACGTCGGCGTCTGGTGGAAATGGAAGATCGATCCATATTCCATCGATGCCGTACTGATCTACGCCCAACGCGGCCACGGTCGACGCGCCAGTCTGTATACCGACTACACCTTCGCCGTCTGGGACGGCGAGCCGGGCGACCCCGAGCGCAAGCTGGTGCCCTTTGCCAAGGCGTATTCCGGGTTGACCGACGAGGAAATGCGCAAGGTCGACGCCATCGTGCGCAAGACCACCGTGGAGAAGTTCGGCCCCGTGCGCAGCGTGACCCCGACGCTGGTGTTCGAACTCGGCTTCGAGGGCATCGCCGCCAGCAGCCGGCACAAAAGCGGCATCGCCGTGCGCTTCCCACGCATGCTGCGCTGGCGTCTCGACAAGCCGGTGGATGAGGCCGATACGCTGGAGACGCTGAAGGAATTGCTCGGATGATGCGGCCTAGAGAAGTCATGCAGAAGCACGAGTCCTGTGTAGGAGCCAGCTTGCTGACGATCAGCATCCGCACTGAGCTCAAGGCTCGCAAGCAAGCTCGCTCCTACGAAAAGCAGAACCACGCCCCCCATGTAGGAGCCAGCTTGCTGGCGATCACAACCCCCGCGGAGCCCAAGGATCGCGAGCAAGCTCGCTCCTACGAAGAGCGGAAGCACGACTCCTGTGTAGGAGCCAGCTTGCTGGCGATCACCACCCCCGCGGAGCCCAAGGATCGCGAGCGAGCTCGCTCCTACGAAAAGCAGAAGCACGAGTCCTGTGTAGGAGCCAGCTTGCTGACGATCACAACCCGCACGGAGCCCAAGGATCGCGAGCAAGCTCGCTCCTACGAAAAGCAGAAGCACGCCCCCCATGTAGGAGCCAGCTTGCTGGCGATCACAACCCCCGCGGAGCCCGAAGATAGCGAGCAAGCTCGCTCCTACGAAAAGCACAACCACGACCCCCATGTAGGAGCCAGCTTGCTGGCGATCACCACCCCCGCGGAGCCCAAGGATCGCGAGCGAGCTCGCTCCTACGAAAAGCAGAAGCACGACTCCCGTGTAGGAGCCAGCTTGCTGGCGATCACCACCCCCGCGGAGCCCAAGGCTCGCGAGCAAGCTAGCTCGTACGAAAAGCAGAACCACGACTCCCGCGTAGGAGCCAGCTTGCTGGCGATCACAACCCGCACGGAGCCCAAGGATCGCGAGCAAGCTCGCTCCTACGAAGAGCGGAAGCACGACTCCCCTGTAGGAGCCAGCTTGCTGGCGATCAGCAACCCTGCGGAATCCGAGGTTCGCGAGCAAGCTCGCTCCTACGAAAAGCAGAAGCACGACCCTCGCTTTTATCGGGTGGCCTTCGGGTTATGAGCACGACGCCCGCGTCGCTTGCCGAACGTTGGTTTGCCAACCGCAACTGGCAGCCGTTCCCGTTCCAACAGCAGGTCTGGCAGGCAGTACACAAGGGCGAATCGGGCCTGCTCCATGCCACCACGGGCTCGGGCAAGACTTACGCCGTCTGGCTTGGCGCGCTCAATCGATTCGCTTCTCGCGGAGCCGATTGGTCCGCAGAAGACCCGCAGCCGTCTGCCAAGCTATCGGACAAACCTGCTCCGCTCACCGTCCTCTGGATCACCCCCATGCGTGCGCTGGCTGCTGACACCGCCCGCGCCCTGCAAGCCCCATTGGACGATCTCGGCATCAACTGGAGCATCGGCCTGCGAACCGGTGACACCAGCAGTTCCGAGCGCGCGCGCCAAGGGCGAAGGTTGCCGAGCGCGCTGGTGACCACACCGGAGAGCCTGACCCTGCTGCTGACCCGGACCGATGCGCGCCAGGCCTTCGCTGGCTTGCGCATGCTGGTGGTAGACGAGTGGCATGAGCTGCTGGGCAACAAGCGCGGCGTGCAGCTGCAGCTCGCGTTGGCTCGACTTCGCCAATGGATGCCAGACCTGATCGTCTGGGGGCTGTCCGCAACCCTTGGCAATCAACCGCACGCGCTGGAAGTTCTGCTGCATGCGGGCAGCGGCAGGCTGGTGCAAGGCCGGGTTGTCAAGGATCTGCGCGTTGACACACTGCTGCCACCGAGTATCGAACGCTTCCCCTGGGCCGGTCATCTCGGGCTGCGCATGCTGCCGCAGGTGGTCGAGCAGATTGATTCGGCCGCCACGACACTGGTCTTTACCAATACCCGCTCTCAGTCGGAGATCTGGTATCAGGCGATTCTCGGTGCGCGGCCGGACTGGGCCGGGCTGATCGCCCTGCATCATGGCTCGCTGTCGCGCGAGGTACGTGACTGGGTAGAACTGGGCCTCAAGCAAGGCGCGCTAAAGGCTGTCGTTTGCACCTCGAGTCTTGACCTGGGTGTCGACTTTCTCCCGGTCGACCGGGTGTTGCAGATCGGTTCGCCCAAAGGCGTGGCGCGGCTTATGCAGCGCGCCGGGCGCTCGGGTCATGCACCGGGGCGTACCTCCAGAGTCACGCTGGTGCCTACCCACAGCGTGGAAGTGATAGAAGCCGCCGCAGCCCAGGTGGCGATCGCAGAGCGACGGATCGAGGCCCGCAGCGCACCGCAGCGCCCGCTGGACGTGCTCGTGCAGCACCTGGTCAGCATGGCACTGGGCGGAGGCTTTCGGCCTGATGAGCTGTTCGCAGAAGTTCGCCAGGCCTGGTCATATCGCGAGCTCACCGATGACCACTGGCAGTGGGCACTGGCCTTCGTGCGGCACGGTGGTCATTCGTTGACGGCATACCCGGATTACCAGCGCGTCGAGCCGGACGAGACCGGGCTGTGGAAGGTCCCCAGCCGCCGCGTGGCGCTGCGTCATCGCATGGGCATCGGCACCATCGTCAGCGATGCCAGCCTGACGGTGAAATTCTGGGCCAAGGGTGGCAGCGGCCGCTCACTGGGCACCATTGAGGAAGGGTTCATCGCGCGCTTGCGGCCCGGCGACAATTTTCTCTTCGGGGGCCGACTGCTGGAACTGGTGCGGGTCGAGAACATGACCGCCTACGTCAGTCGCGCCACGGGCAAGAAGGCCGCCGTGCCACGCTGGAATGGCGGGCGGATGCCGCTGTCCAGCGAACTGGCCGATGCGGTGGTCGAGCAGCTCGGCGCCGCCTCGCGCGGGCAGTTCACCACGCCCGAGATGCGGCTGGTCGAGCCGTTGCTGCGCGTGCAGATGGACTGGTCGGCGCTGCCCACCGAAACCACGCTGCTGGCCGAGGTGATGAAGTCCCGCGAGGGCTGGCACCTGTTTCTCTACCCCTTCGCGGGTCGCCACGTGCACCTGGGGCTCGCCAGCCTGCTGGCCTGGCGCATGGGCCAGCACCAGCCGCTGACCTTCTCCATCGCCGTCAACGACTACGGGTTCGAACTGCTCTCGGCAACCGAGGTGGACTGGTTGCAGTGGCTGACGCCCAACCTGTTCAGTCAGGACAATCTGCTGCATGACGTGCTTGCCAGCCTCAATGCTGGTGAGCTGGCGCGCCGTCGTTTCCGCGAGATTGCGCGGATCGCCGGACTGGTCTTCTCAGGCTACCCCGGCGCTCAGAAAAGCGCGCGCCAACTGCAGGCCTCCAGCGGTCTGTTCTTCGACGTGTTTCGCCAGTACGACCCGGCCAATCTGCTACTGAACCAGGCAGAGGAAGAAGTGCTGCGCCAGGAATTGGAAGTCGAGCGACTGGAACAGACCATGAGCCGGCTGCAGCAGCGCCAGCTGGACATCCATCAGGTCAAACGCACCACGCCGCTCGCGTTCCCGCTTATGGTCGAACGCTTCCGCGAAAGCATGAGTTCAGAAAAACTCGCCGACCGCATCCGTCGCATGGTCGCGGAATTGGACAAGGCAGCAGGTCCCGGTGGCTATCAGCCAGAGGGCGACGCCAGTATTGCCGTGGAGCGGGAAACCAGCCCCAAGCGCAAACCGCGCGCAACCAAGGACGGAACGCCAAGGCCTAAAAAGGCGCGACGCGTACCTTGAAACACGTCGTAGCGCCAAGGCGACCGCCTGCTCCCCGAAAACAAAAAGCTTCGCCCCGGGGGCAGGCCTCCCACAGAATCAGCAGCCCGCACCCAACCGCCCATGTAGGAGGCGCGCCCCGCGGCGAAAGCGAGCTTGGGGACGCCCAGTAAAAGCTTCGCCCCGAGGGCGGGCCTCCCACAAAATCAGCAGCCCGCACCCAACCGTCCATGTGGGAGGCGCGCCCCGCGGCGAAAGCCAGCTTGCGGACGCCCAATAAAGCAAAAGCTTCGCCCCGAGGGAGGGCCTCCCACAGAATCAGCAGCCCGCACCCAACCGTCCATGTGGGAGGCGCGCCCCGCGGCGAAAGCGAGCTTGGCGACGCCCAGTAAAAGCTTCGCCCCGAGGGCGGGCCTCCCACAAAATCAGCAGCCCGCACCCATCCGTCCATGTGGGAGGCGCGCCCCGCAGCGAAAGCCAGCTTGCGGACGCCCAATAAAGCAAAGCTTCGCCCCGAGGGAGGGCCTCCCACAAAATCAGCAGCCCGCACCCAACCGTCCATGTGGGAGGCGCGCCCCGCGGCGAAAGCCAGCTTGCGGACGCCCAATAAAGCAAAAGCTTCGCCCCGAGGGCGGGCCTCCCACAGGAAAAGCAAAAGCTCCTCCGAGGCGACGCCCACTCAGCATCAAAGCAGCACCGAACCGCCATAGGAGCCGCAGGCGCGATAAACTGCCGTCATGATTTCGCACCTCTCCATCGAACTCGAGCAGACGGAGCTCTGGTTGCTCCCCGACAAAGCCATCTACTGGCCTGATCGAAAAGCACTGCTGATCGCCGATATCCATTTCGGCAAGGCCGCCGCCTATCGTCGTCTTGGCCAACCGGTGCCACACGGCACCACCCAGGCCAACCTGCAACGGCTCGACGCCCTGCTCGACCGCTACCGCTGCGAGCAGCTGATTTTCCTCGGTGACTTCCTCCATGCGCCGGAATCACAGACGCCCGCCACGCTCAGCCAATTGCTCGACTGGCGTGCCAAGCACCCAGAGCTTGCGGTGACCCTGATACGGGGCAACCACGACCGTCGCGCCGGCGACCCGCCTGCCAGCCTGGAAATGACCGTGGTGCCCGAACCGCTGCTGCTCGGCCCGTTCGCCCTGCAGCACGAACCCGACCCGCATCCCAGCCATCACGTCATGGCAGGCCATCTGCACCCGGCGTTCCGCCTGCATGGACGCGGCCGCCAGTCGTTGCGCCTACCCTGTTTCTGCCTAGGCGAGCGGGTCAGCCTACTGCCGGCCTTCGGCAGCTTCACCGGAATGATGGAAGTAGACGCCGACCTGGGCCGGCGCCTTTTCGTGGTTGGGGATGATGGCGTGTGGCAGGTGGCCTGAGCGAATCAGGCCTGGGAAATGCCTGTCACGGTGATGCCGAAGCGCTGGGCCAGGCGGGTGGCGGGAGTCTGCTCTACGTCCGGATCCATCTCGTAAGCCTCTTCCTCACCGGCGAAGTCCTGCTCTGCCTTTCGGGTGACCAGCTCTACTGCCTCGTCTATATCCGGCTGGCGATCGGATTCGGTCCGCAGAATGGAGGTATTGCCGTCTTTGCTGTAAGCGATGATCCAGGTCGTCATAGGTGTCCCTCGTGTCTTAGCGCCTTCGGCGGAAACTCGCTCGCCGAGATTGGCGTCGCTTTGGTTAGAGACTAGTCCGTCGCATTCAGTTCTGCCGCTTGTGCTTGTTGAATCAGCCGCCGGACGGTCTGAACGGGGCAATCCGCCGTCGGTCATCCTAGAAAGCAGACCAGGAGACGAGGCCATGATCCAGTCACGTCCACGACCTAAAGAATCGACCGAGGAACAGCTGGTAGAGCTGCTGCGCCGTAGCGCAACCGTATTGCCCGACATTGATGATCCGGAATTTGCCGACGCCTTCGAGCAGTTTGCTGACGCACGGGTAGTGTTGATCGGCGAAGCCAGCCACGGCACGTCGGAGTTCTATCGCGCCCGAGCGGCGATAACTCGCCGATTGATCGAGCGACACGGCTTCAGCATCGTCGCCGCCGAAGCCGACTGGCCGGATGCGGCAAAGATCGACCGCTACGTTCGCCAGCAGCAGCCTCCGGCCTGGGTCGAGGAAGGCTTCAAGCGCTTTCCGACCTGGATGTGGCGCAACCAGGAAGTCGCCGACTTCGCCCGTTGGCTACGCGGCCACAACGATGCCCAGCCTGCCGAGCGTCGAGTCGAGTTTCGCGGGCTGGACGTCTACAGCCTGGGCGCTTCGATCCAGGAGGTGCTCGGCTATCTCGACCGGGTCGACCCGGACGCCGCCGCGACCGCGCGGCGCCGATATGGCTGCCTCAGCCCTTGGCATGACGAGCCGGCGATCTACGGTCGCAACGTGATGCGCGGCGAACCGTCCTGCGAGGGCGCCGTGGTCGAACAGCTACGCGCCTTGCTCGACCAGCGGCTGGAATACATGAAGAAGGACGGCAGCAGCTTCTTCAATGCCGAGCAGAATGCCCGCGTCGTGCTCGCCGCCGAGCAGTACTACCGAGCCATGTACCAGGGCTCAACCGAATCGTGGAACCTGCGTGATCGGCACATGTTCGACACCCTGCAGGCCCTACTGGCGCATCGCGGCGAGGGTGCCAAGGCGGTGGTCTGGGCGCACAACTCGCACATCGGCAACGCCGCTTCGACCTCCATGGGCTGGGGCGGCGAATTCAATATCGGTGAGCTGTGCCGTACCGCCTTCGGTCGCGATGCGGTGCTGATCGGCATGGGCACCGACCGCGGCGAGGTGGCAGCGGCTGACAACTGGGACGAACCCATGCAGGTCAAACAGGTTCGGCCGTCGCGCCCGGACAGCTGGGAGCAGCTGTTCTTGCGCACTGAACTACCGGCTTCGCTAACCACGTGGCGCGACGATCCGCAGCTTCGCAAAGCATTGGCCAGGCCGCGCCTCGAGCGGGCCATTGGGGTGATCTACCGCCCGGCTACCGAACGCCAGAGCCATTATTTCCAAGCCATACTGTCTGAACAGTTCGACGCCCTGCTCTGGCTCGAACAGACCCACGCGGTCAAACCGATCGCCCCCCAGCAGATCGACGAAGAGAGCGTTCCGGATACCTACCCATTCGGAGAGTGAGTCATGCGCGTCTTAATGCCCGAATCGCAACTGTTTCGCGACCGCACCCATGCCGGCCAGGAGCTGGCCGAAGCCCTGCAGCACCTTGCGGCGGATTCGCCCCTGGTGCTGGCCCTGCCGCGCGGCGGGGTTCCGGTCGCCTTCGAAGTGGCGCAGCGCTTGAGGGCACCACTGGATCTGGTGCTGGTGCGCAAGATCGGCGCGCCGGGTAACGAAGAGCTGGCGCTGGGCGCGGTGATCGACGGCGCCGAGCCGAAGTGGGTGATCAACCAGGAATTGCTTAACCAGATCGCACCACCACCGAGCTGGTTCGAAGAAGAAATGCAGCGTCAACTGACCGAGCTGGAACGTCGTCGGCATCGCTACTGTGGCGAGCGACCAGCCCCCGTGCTCACGGATCGCTGCGTCATCGTGATCGATGATGGCATCGCCACCGGCGCCACGGTGCGGGCAGCGCTGAAGGGGCTCAAGCAATCGAAGCCGAGCCACGTGGTCCTAGCCGTGCCAGTGGGCCCACGGGATGTGATCGAAATGTTGAAAACAGAAGTGGACGAGCTGGTCTGCCTGGCAATGCCCGAGCCGTTCATCGGGGTCGGGTGTCATTACGGCAACTTCGAACAAACCAGCGACGAGCAGGTGGTCGACCTGCTCGCGCAGGCCGCTGGTCCGGCGTGATGACGGCTGTCAGGCTACCGGGTCTGGCGGCGGCTGATCCGGGATAGTCGGCTCGCCGGGCTCGCTCGGCAGGTCCGGCACGCCAGGCTCTTCGGGGTCACCGGGCACGCCGTGGGCTTGCAAAGCTCGCGTGTCTATCTCTTCCGAATAACGGGTGGTTTCCATATCGCGTCCTCCTGCTGTCGATTAGCCCGGATTGGGCTATTGCAGTAGAGGGCGTCTGGCCGGCATCTATCCGTCCATCCGTCAGCCGTTGCTGATATCCGCCAACCCCTGTTGTAGGAGCCAGCTTGCTGGCGATCCCGCACCCACGCAGTCATTTCTGATCGCGAGCAAGCTCGCTCCTACACGAGCGCCGGTTCAGGCAGGGCG